>NZ_KB908023.1 GCF_000382305.1 Vitreoscilla stercoraria DSM 513 | reverse complement strand
TAGACAGTATAATACAGCCCTATTTCAAAGCTCTGTAACACAGACGGCTTTCTGATTTTAAAGTTTATGTTTGACGACCATAGCGAGTTGGTCCCACGCCTTCCCATCCCGAACAGGACCGTGAAACGACTTAGCGCCGATGATAGTGTGGATTACCCATGTGAAAGTAGGTCATCGTCAAACGCCCCATTCTAAAGCCCTGATGCAAACGCATCAGGGCTTTATTCATTCTTAAAGATAGCTTTAAATATAATACACATTCACATAAACAAGCGTCCTGTAAACTTTACAGGACGCTTGTTGGTTTAAATACAGATTATATTAATTCAATATTTTGGTATTTAATGGTAATGTAGCTGCATGCCTGTTTATTTCATATTGGTTCAGCGCGAAGGCTGTCTAAGA
Organism: Vitreoscilla stercoraria DSM 513; assembly: GCF_000382305.1. Taxonomy (GTDB): domain Bacteria; phylum Pseudomonadota; class Gammaproteobacteria; order Burkholderiales; family Neisseriaceae; genus Vitreoscilla; species Vitreoscilla stercoraria. Next base: position 164,540 of record NZ_KB908023.1, on the reverse strand, counting down.
ACTCATGTCCTTCCCATGTCATATTGATGATGTTAATATATTTTTCATTGCCATTAGACATCTTTTTACCGCTGATGAATTCCCGTTCGTATAATAATTGGCAATGATAATGAATTTGTTCAGTGCTAAAGTTCTCAATTTTAATTTGATTGGATGGAAGGGCGGCTGAGCCTTTCTCTTCGAGTATTAATAATATGGCATAAATTAAATTCCAATCACATTTCATATTGGCTCACTGGTTTAAAAATTAATGAAGTTAAAGTCTTTTTAAATTAAAATCAGATAGATTGATGGTTATTATAAAAGAAACAATGAGTCTGATATGTTGTTAAGTATCAAAATCATCCTTAGTGATTTGTCAGAGCAAGGGTGAAGCGGTATCATCTTTGGTTTGTGATCTATCTTGAAAAGGCTGTTTTGATTTGAATCCGAATCAGTTAAAGCAACAAATTTTGGCCAATTGTCGGCATCATAAAGCCCAAGTCACTGCATTGCGTGAGCAAGTCTTGGATTTGATTTTGGCAAAACATGGTGTCATTAAAGCATATGATATTTTGGCACAATTACAGGCTGCTGCTACTTCTATTGTGGCGCCGCCGACGGCTTACCGTGCTTTGGATTTTTGGGTCGAGCAAGGTGTTTTGCACAAAGTGGCAGCGGTCAATGGTTACATTGTGTGCCGCCATAGTGGTGAACACGAGCATCATGCCAGTGGACATTGTACACATGAGCCGCATGAGCAAGCGATTATTTTAGTATGCACACAATGTCATTCAGTCGATGAACAAAGAACACATGAATGGCAGCAATTACAACAAGGCCTGCAACGCACAGGTTTTCAATTAGATGACGAACACGTCGTATTAACAGGAATATGTCAGCAATGTCAGCAGCAAAACCCGAATTAAATACTATTGTCCATTTGTTCTCAGGATTCTTGGGAACGGGTAAAACTACCGCTATCAAATCTTTGTTGGCTCAAAAACCCGAACATGAAAAATGGGTCATTATTGTCAATGAGTTTGGAGAAATTGGCATTGATGGCGCGGTTTTGAGCGGAGATGAAGTGCCTGTGGCAGAGATTTCAGGCGGTTGTTTGTGTTGTGTGGCGGGACCACAAATGACTGTGACTGTGACCAAAATGTTGCGTGAAAACCGTCCTGATCGTTTAATCATTGAAGCGAGCGGTTTGGCGCATGCGGCCAGTGTGATTGATGAGTTGAACACACCACCATTGGCCAATTCTTTGACCGTTGGCGCGGTGTTTACGGTGGTGGATCCGAGCCAATTTATCGATTCTGATTTTAATTTGCAGGCTTTATACCAAGACCAAATTGGTGTGTGTGATGTGTTGGTGGCGAGCAAAGTAGATTTGTGCAGTGATGATGTGATGAACCGTTTTCGTGAACGTGCGGCAAAATTGTTCCCACCTAAGGCTTTTGTTGCTGAGGTGGACAATGCGCAAATGAAATTGGCATGGCTCGATACTGAAGTGATACAAAAACCACGTTATCGCATCACCTCTTTGCCTGACAATACGATGGGTTATCAAACTCAAGGTTTTACTTTCCCGCACACCAGTGATTTTGACGGTGAGCGTTTGACCCAATTTTTTGATGCGTTGCCAAGCATGACTGAAGGATTGGTACGTGCCAAAGGCGTGTTTCGCGTTTTGGGAACGCATGTATGGCTCAATTGGGTGGATGGTCATTGGGGTGCCAATCAAGTGTCGTGGCGACGAGATAGCCGTTTTGAGTTGATTGCCAAATCATTTGATGCGGATAAAATTGAAAAAGCGTTACAGGACGCTTTGGAACACCGTTAAATAAGAATCACAACAGGTCAGTGGGTGCTGACCTGTTTTTTTATGTCTGCGTTTTGAAACAAAATCATCATAAGGCTTTTCTGCAAGCCCTTAACAAAAATCTTTTTACATTTGTATGAGGAATTTCTATGCAATTTGAATCTATTAAAACAGTAGCGATTGTCGGTTGTGGTGTGATTGGAGCCAGTTGGGCGGCTTTTTATTTGGCAAAAGGTTTTGATGTGGTGGCCTATGACCCCGCAGAAGGTGCGCAACAGCGTTTGCAAGAATGGGTCAACACATTTTGGCAAGATTTGAGTGAAATGGGTTTGGTGGCAGGAGCCAGTTTAAACCGTTTGCGTTTTGAAACCGATTTGAGCCAAGCCGTACAGCATGCGGATTTTGTGCAAGAAAATGGTCCTGAACGCTTAGAATTGAAACAGGCTTTGTATACGCAAATGGACGCTGCCGCACCTACACAGGCGATTTTTGCGAGTTCTTCTTCAGGCTTGAAAATTTCAGACATTCAAAGCGTGTGCCAGCATCCTGAACGTGTGGTGTTAGGACACCCGTTTAATCCGCCACATTTATTACCGCTGGTAGAAGTCATTGGTGGTGCGCAAACCGATGCGGCGGTGGTGGAACAAACCATGGCGTTTTATCAAAGCTTGGGTAAAAAAGCGATTCGCATTCACAAAGAAGTGCCCGGACATGTTGCCAACCGTTTACAGGCCGCTTTGTGGCGTGAGGCGTTTTATTTGGTCGAGCAAGGCGTATGTTCGGCACAAGATGTTGATACGGCTATTACTGCAGGACCGGGTTTGCGTTGGGCATTGTTGGGTCCTTATTTGAATATGCAATTGGCGAACAATGCAGGTTTTGCCCATGCGATGGAACATTTGGGTCCACCGATGACCTCTTGGTGGAATGATTTGGGTTCGGTGACCGTGGATGAGGCTTTGATTGATACTTTGGATACCCAAGTTGGTGCTTGGTTAGAGAGTTTAGGCGGTGTGAATTTGCGCCAAGAGCGTGATACGGCTTTGCTGGGATTATTGAAATTGCGTGAAGCATCTCAGCTACCATAATAGTTTAAGATAATTTAATATATTGCTGGTATGCGTACCTCTTTATATGCAGTTATGATATGCTCAAAGCTCAAGAAGTCGCCATTCATATAATCAATGGTGATTGTCAATACACCACGTTAATGGCATTGTAAAGGATTTTAAAATGAGCAGTCGCATCTTGAAAGTACAAGGAATAACGTGCCAACATTGCGTTAAAGCCATTGAAAAACGTGTGAGTAAGCTCGATGGCGTGAGTGCGGTAGCTGTGAACTTGGCCAATGCGCAAGTGGATGTGCAATTTGATGAAAGCAAGGTCAGCTTGGCCAATATCCATGATGCGATTGTGGATGAAGGTTATGTAATCAATGATTAAATAAGTGAATGCCAAAGTTTGAACCATGAAAAAGCGACTTTTAAAGTCGCTTTTATTGATGGGGTTAATGTGTATGAGAATGTTCGTGTGTGGTTTCGTCATGTGAGTGGGAAGGGTTTTGGGATGCGGTGTGGCTGCAAAGAGCAGCTTCGTCATGCCCATGATGCAAGCTTTCGGCTTGCAAGGTCACATGTTGAACGCCTTGCGCTTGTAATAATTTTTCTAAACGGTGCAATACTTCTTGTACTTGGCTGATGCGTACATCTTCACGCATCACCAAGTGGCAAGTTAAAACGTGTTGACCGCTGGTAATGCTCCACAGATGCAAATCATGGATGTTGGCGATTTCAGCTTGGGACAATAAATTTTGGCGGATGACATCCATGTCCAAATTTTTGGGCGTGCCTTCCATTAAGACATGCAATGCCTCTTTCAGGATGCCATAGCCGCTTTTTAAAATCAAAATCGAGACCAACACACTGATTAATGGATCTGCCCAAGCCCAACCATAAAACTTGACTGCCAAAGCGGCAATGATGGCGGCTACCGAACCCAATAAATCGCCCAAAACATGTAAAAAAGCCCCGCGCATGTTCAAATTTTCTTCGGTATCACCACCTTTGAACATCATCCATGCCACAACAATATTGACGATTAAGCCGATAGTCGCGATGATGAGCATGCCTGTACTTTGTATGGGTAATGGATTGACAAAGCGACCTATCGCCTCGTAAATCACCCACACCGCGACCAAAATCAAGGTCAAGCCATTTAAAGCTGCCGCCAAAATTTCGAACCGTTGGTAGCCAAAAGTTTTGTTGGCATTGGCTTGTTTGCTGCCAAATTTAAAAGCCAATAAAGCGATGCCCAAAGCGATGGCATCGGACAACATATGTCCCGCATCTGACAGCAAGGCCAAACTGTTGGTCAATACGCCGCCTACTGCTTCAATCACCATATAGCCGCTGATGATTAAAAATGAATACCACAATATTTTTTGATTGTTGGTATGAGCGTGTCCATGATGGCTGTGGTCGTGGGAATGTGCCATAACAGCGTCCTGTAAAAGTTACGACAAATGGCTGATACCACTGCCTCGCAATGAGCTGACACCACCTTGACGTGGTTCAACCTGAATTTGGGTGCTGATGCGCTCTTTCAAAGCCGCAACGTGTGAAATGATGCCAATCATCTTACCGTCTTGTTGCAAGCTTGCCAAAGCATTCAAAGCCACCTCTAGCGCATCTTCATCCAAAGTGCCAAAGCCTTCGTCTAAAAAGAGTGATTCTATGCGAGTATTGTGACCTGAAAGCTGCGACAAGCCCAAAGCCAGTGCCAAAGACACAATAAAGCTTTCTCCACCAGAAAGATTTTTAGCCGACCGCACTTCATTGCCTTGAAATTGGTCAATGACATCCAATTGCAATAAAGCCTCGCTGTTTTGTTTGAGCAAATAACGCTCATTCATTTTTTGCAATTGGCGATTGGCTTGTTGCACCAAATGGTTGAAAGTCAGACTTTGCGCAAACACACGGTATTTTTTGCCATCGCTGCTGCCTATCAATTTGTAGAGATTTTGCCAACGTTGACACTCTTGCTGCATGGCTTGGATGCGTGCGTGGTGTTGGGCGAATTGCTGCTTGGCTTGCTCTTGTTGCTGTATTTGCTGCGCTAAAGCACCGATACGCTGGTTTTGGCTTTGATTTGCGTCCTGTAAACTTTTTAACTGTTGTTGTAACGTAGACAAATCCGTATTTTTGAGCGTCTCCATATTCAAAGCATCCAAAGCAGCTTGGTTGTGATGCATGCTTTGTTGCAATTGAATATGGGTATGCTCCCATTGTTTTTGTTGGGTGCGTAGCGCTTCCATCATATGCAAACTCAAGCATAAGCTTTGCCACTGCGCTTCGTCTTGAAATGCATGTTGTACCAGCAATTGTTGCCATTGATGCTGGGTTTGCTCCAATTCTTGTTGCCAAGATTGGGCTTGGGCTTGGGCATTGGTTAGGCGTTGTTGGGCTTGTGTGAGTTGATTGAGCGCCAGCTGCCAAGTTTGGTATTGCTGCTCTTGCTGCTTTTGAGCGTCCTGTAACATGGTTTGCCATCTATTTTGGGCTTGTTCTATGCTTTGCGTTCCCAATAATTGTTGGCGTTGTTGCTGTAAATCTTGTTGCTGATTTTGGCTGTCTTGCATCTGGGTTGCCAATTGTTGCAAGCGTTCACTATCTTTTTGCAATTGTGGCAATAAGTGTTCAAGGTCTTTGTTTAACAAAGCCAATTTTTCTTTGTAGCTTTGTTCTTTTTGAGCATGATTTTGATATTGTTCGATGCGTCGTTGTAGTTGCTCAAAAGCTTTATTCCAATCAACATGTTCAGGCAAGCCTATTTCTTGCCATGAGTGTTGCAATTGATTGAGCAGATGATCGGATTGTTGTTGGGTGTTTTGGATTTCTTGGTGAATACTGAGCAATTGGATACCCCACTCACGTTGCTCTTGTTGCAATTGTTGGGTTTGTATTTGTTTGAAATCGTATTGTTGTTTGAGCGTGGCATAATTGGTTTGTTTACCGTGAATACGGCGCTCGTGTTCTTGTAGATGTTTAAAAAAACTGTCTAATTCTTGTAAGCGTTCTTGGGTGGCAGACATGCTTGGAATCACATGTTCATTGTGAATATAAGGATGGCTGGTCGCACCACACAAAGGGCAGGCGTCACCATCGCTTAGATGCTGGCGTTCGGCTTCAAGTGATTCAATTTTGTGTAGCAATCTTTGCTGTTGTAATAATAAATCTTGCTCGGTTTGGTATTCAGAAATGGTTTTGTCGCCCAGTAACAGCGCAATGGCTTGCTCTTCTTGCGTAATTTCTTGTAATAATTGCTGTTTGCGATCAAATGTGTGATGAATGAATGTTTGCAATTCGTGTTGCGAACTTTCATGTCGGGCAATATTTTGTTTGAAAAAATTTTGTTGTTGTTGCCAAGACTCCAGTTTAGACGCCAAAATTTGAATGTCTTGCCATTGTTTTTGCCCTGTCGGCAGCCATTTTTGGGCTTGCGACAAATATGGATGTTCGTTTGCCCAATCATGAACCGCTTGCAATTGTTGCTGTGCTTGTTCACATTGTTGACGCAAATTGATTTCGGCTTGTTGCTGTTGTTTATGATGTGTTTTTAAATCTTGTTGCTGCGCAGTGATTTGGTTTTGTTGTTGTGCTTCTGATCGCAAAGCCGCATCTAAAACCGCTGCGTGTTGCCATTTTTTTTGTTGAGATTCCGTTTGTTGAGCATGTTCTTGGTATTGTTGCAGTGTCTTTTGGTAATGCGTCAGCGCAACATCAATTTGTTCTTGTAAAGGTGGCAATGCATTTTGTAATTGCGCCATATCGGTTTGAGCCGTATTTTGGCGTTGGCGCAAATGTTCTAGGTGTTGAAAATCCGCTTGCAACACTTGCGCTTTTTCAGCGACCTGTAAACGCTGTACATCTGCTTGCATCGCTTGTTGGGCTTGTTCGTGAGCTTGCCATTGTGCGGTCAATAATTGCTGTTGCGTGTGCAGTTTGGCGTGTTGTTCGTGGGTATGAATGTGTTGGCGTGTTTGCTCTAAGGCATACTCGGTTTGGGCATTGTCTTGTTGGGTTTGTTGCCATTGTTGTTGAATCTGTTGCAGCGCATCATCGTCGAGCAAAACCACCGCATTGGCAGCGGCCTGTAATAATTGCAACTGGCTTTCAGCTTCGCGCTTATTCATATGCACTTGCTTGGAAATGGTTTCGTAGATTTCTGTGCCTGTGATTTGCTGCAACATATCAGAACGTTCATCTACGCTCGCTTGTAAAAAAGCAGCAAAACTGCCTTGAGCCAACAAAACTGAGCGGGTGAAGCGTTTGAAATTCAAATGGGTGATGTCTTCGATGGCGGCAATGGTGCGGCTTTTCTTGTCTTCAATGATGTTGCCGCTGATGGCATCGGCCAATTCGTGTTTGCTGTCTTGCAATTTGCCGGTTTTGAGCTTGCGTGCGCGGGTTTGGCTCCACGTACTGCGGTATATTTTGTCGTCTACTGCAAAAGTCACTTCTGCCAAACATTGTGCTTGGTGGCGTGACATGATTTCATTTTCGCTTTTGCTGATATTGGCTAGGCGTGGTGTTTCACCAAACAAGCCTAAGCAAATGGCATCTAAAATAGTCGATTTACCTGCACCTGTGGGACCTGTAATCGCAAACAAACCGTTTTGTACATAATCTTCATGTTCAAAATCAATGTGCCACTCACCGACCAAAGAGTTGAGGTTTTGGAAACGCAAACGTAATATTTTCATGAATCAGCATCCTGTTGCTGAATTTGTTGTAACACCTGTTGGTGGCTCAGACGCAAAGCGGTTTTTTCAGTATCAGCAATGTCGTGTTGCTGCAAACAAGCATCAAACACTTCTTCTGGGGTCAAATCGGGTAGGGCGTAAACCTCGGTTTGGTGTGGTAAGACTTGGTGTATGAATTGGCGATTGTGTACACGTAAAATCGTCACCACACTGTTTTTCACCAAATCATGCAATTGTTGGCTCAAATCCGCCACCATTTCATTGCCTTGGTAAACCGCTTCAATATAGATAGGCTGCGCTTGGGCTATCAAATATTGTAATTGTTGGCGCAAGCTCGCTTCATTGCCGGTAATGCGTTTTAATACATGAAACACAGGAATGTCGATGCAATGAATTTGAGGTGAGCGTCCTGTAAAAGTCACTGACACCACTTGTTTTTGTTGTCCAGCCTCGCCAAAACCCATGGCAATAGGAGAGCCGCAATAACGAATGTGTTCGGTCTTGGCGACGGTTTGTGGCACGTGCAAATGACCCAATGCCACATAATCAAAACCTGCAAACACATCCACGCCAATATGAGCGAGCGTGCCCACATACAATTCACGCACACCATCGGCATCTATCGTCACGCCGCCTTGGGTGAACAAATGCCCCATCGCGATGATGGGAATGTCTGCTGCCAGTTGTTCACGTATGTTTTGGGCATGTAGATAAATGTTTTGGTAATGCTGACGTATGCCTTGTAATAAAGCTTGTTGTTTGTTGTCTATGCTTTGGTTTTCTAAATTCAAACGCACATCTCTATCACGCAAATACGGTACGGCGCATACAATGGCCATTGGTGTATGGTCGGTGTGCCGCAATACCAAGACTTCATCTTCCAAATGTTCGGTCGCAGCGCCAATCACCGTTACGTTCAAGGCGCTTAATAATGATTTGGGCGCATTCAAAAAGCTAGCTGAATCGTGGTTACCACCGATAATCACAATATGTTGACATAAATTTTCAGCGGCGCAATGGGCTAAAAATTGGTAATACAATTCTTGGGCAGCATGATTGGGTGTGATGGTATCAAACACATCGCCTGCAATGAGCAAAACATCGGTATGTTGAGCTTGCATGGTTTGTTGTAGCCATTGTAAAAAGGCTTGAAATTCAGCGTGGCGGTTTTGACCATACAATTGACGACCCAAATGCCAATCTGAAGTGTGCAAAATATGAAGCATGGCAGCCTTTGAAAATATTGAATAAAAATATTATGGGAGCATGTTGTATAAGCTTAACAGCATTATGCAGGCTGTCAAAGCTTACTTAAGCTTTTATCCTAAAAACATAAAAAGCGTCCTGTAAATGTTTTACAGGACGCTTGATGACAGTCTGAATAAAAGATTAGATATCGATTTCCGCGGTCAAAGCATTGTTTTCAATGAAGGCGCGGCGAGGTTCTACTTCATCACCCATTAAGGTGACAAAAACTTCATCAGCAGCAATGGCATCGTCGATTTTCACTTTCAACAAGCGGCGCACGTTCGGATCCATAGTGGTTTCCCACAATTGTTCAGGATTCATCTCACCCAAACCTTTGTAGCGCTGAATCGATAAACCACGTTGTGCATCGGCCAATAACCAATCCAAAGCTTGGGCAAAAGAATCGACAGGGATGGTTTTATCACCTTTGTGCAAAACCGAACCGCTTTGAATCAAGTCTTTCAAAGTGACCGCCATTTGTTTGATGGACTGGTAATCTTTGCTTTCCAAGAAACCTTGGGTCAAATAAGTGACCATGGTATTGCCATGTAAACGGCGGGTGATTTTGATTTTGCCAAAGTGTTGCTCATCGCCTGCAATCGCATCAAAATGGATATCAGGGTCGGTAACATGTTGCTTTAACAACGCCTCGGCCTGTACCAAATCTTCGTTGGTGGCAAAGGAAATCTCAGGCATGTAAACCAATTGTGTCAACACAGCATGGTCTACTGCACGGCTTTCGCGATTGATAGCGCCACGAGTGAGCATGAATTGTTTGGCAATAGTCGCCAATGCTTCGTCTTCTAAGACTTGTTCGCCTGAAACAATTTTGGCGTTTTGCAAAGCGGAATTGAGCAAAAATTGGTTCAATTCAAAATCGTCTTTCAAATAACGCTCTTGCTTGCCGTGTTTGGCTTTGTACAACGGTGGCTGAGCGATATAAATATGACCACGCTCGACCAATTCTGGCATTTGACGGTAGAAGAACGTTAACAACAAAGTGCGAATGTGTGCGCCATCGACGTCGGCATCGGTCATGATGATGATGCGGTGGTAGCGCAATTTTTCGATATTGTATTCGTCTTTGCCAATGCCACAGCCCAAAGCGGTGATTAAGGTCGCCACTTCTTGGCTGGCAAGCATTTTTTCAAAACGGGCTTTTTCCACGTTCAAAATCTTGCCTTTTAAAGGCAAAATGGCTTGGAATTTGCGATCACGCCCTTGTTTGGCAGAGCCGCCCGCAGAGTCACCTTCGACCAAGTACAATTCTGACAAAGCAGGGTCTTTTTCTTGGCAATCTGCCAATTTGCCTGGCAAGCCCAAACCGTCCATCACGCCTTTGCGACGGGTGATTTCACGTGCTTTGCGCGCTGCTTCGCGCGCACGAGCGGCATCCACGATTTTACCCGTGATGATTTTCGCTTCGTTTGGATTTTCTTCCAAAAATTCTTTTAAGGACGCATTGATGACTTCGTTGACCAAAGGACCAATTTCGCTGGAAACCAATTTGTCTTTGGTTTGTGAGCTGAATTTCGGATCTGGTAATTTTACCGATAACACGCAAGTTAAACCTTCGCGCATGTCGTCACCCGAAGTTTGTACTTTGGATTTTTTAGAAATGTCGTTGTCGTCAATGTACTGATTCAATGTGCGTGTCATCACTTGGCGCAAAGCGGTTAAGTGTGAGCCACCATCGCGTTGTCCGATGTTGTTGGTGAAGCACAAAACTTGCTCTTGATAAGAGTCGTTCCATTGCATCGCTACTTCCACGCTCATGCCATCTTCAGATTCTCCTGTGGCGTAGAAGATTTTTTCATGCAAAGCGGTTTTGGTGCGGTTGATGTATTTGACAAAGCCCGCGACACCACCTGAAAACGCAAAATCTTCATGGCGACCATCACGTTTGTCGAGCAACTCAATGGCCACGCCATTGTTCAAAAATGACAATTCACGGATGCGTTTTGCCAAAATATCAAAATTGAACACCACTTTGCCAAAGGTCTCTTCGCTGGCTAAAAAGTGCACGCGCGTGCCTTTTTTCTCGGTGTCGCCAATCATTTTGGTTGGTTGCACCGTTTCACCACGGTTAAACTCAACAAAATGTTCTTTGCCATTGCGATAAATATTGAGGGTCAACCAATCGGACAAGGCATTGACCACAGACACGCCCACGCCATGCAGGCCGCCTGAAATCTTGTAAGAGTTGTTATCAAACTTACCGCCTGCATGCAAAATCGTCATGATGACTTCAGCAGCCGAGCGGTTTTCTTCAGGGTGCATGTCGGTTGGGATGCCGCGACCGTTGTCTTCCACAGAAATGGAATTGTCTGCATGAATCGCCACAGTGATGTGGTCACAATGGCCTGCTAAGGCTTCGTCGATGGCATTGTCCAATACTTCAAACACCATGTGATGTAAACCACTACCGTCTTGGGTGTCGCCGATGTACATGCCCGGACGCTTGCGTACTGCGTCCAAACCTTTTAATACTTTGATACTGTCGGCACCGTATTCTTCTGGTTGAGTCATAAGTCACTTTTTCTCTAAATCAATAAACCACAAAGGCGTCCTGTAAAGGTTTACAGGACGCATGACTTCACAAAGTTTAGATGCGCATTGGCATTACGATGTATTTGAAGTCAGGATTGCCTGGAATGGTAAATAAAGTTGATTGGTTGGCATTGCCAAATGCCAATTGGAAATCTTCTACTTGTACGTTGCGCAATACATCCATCAAGTAAGTGATGTTAAAGCCCACTTCCAAAGCTTCGCCTTGGTAAGCAATTTCTAAATCTTCTTGCGCTTCTTCTTGTTCGTTGTTGCTACACAAAATGCTCAATAAGCCTGGTTTGACTTGCAAACGCACGCCACGGAATTTCTCATTGGCTAAAATAGCAGCACGCTCCAAAGCACCTAATAATAAAGTGCGATTGAGCAAGAAAATTTTGTTGTTGTCTTGTGGAATCACGCGCGTGAAATCAGGGAATTTACCATCAACCACTTTGGACACAATCACCGTGTCACCACTGATGATGCGCACTTGGTTAGACAACAATTCAATGCTGATTTGTGCATCAGGATTGCCCAATTGTTTGAACAATTCCAAAATGGTTTTGCGAGGGACGATGACTTCGGTTTTAGGCAAGTCAGCGTTTTCCAATGACACACTGGCCAAAGCCAAACGGTGACCATCGGTTGAAACCAAGCGCAATTGATTGCCTTCGGTTTGCAACAACAAACCATTCAAATAATAGCGAATGTCTTGAATGGCCATCGCGTATTGCACTTGTGACAACATCAATTTTAATTGGTCTTGTGGTATGTCAAAGCGTGCGCTGATTTCTTGCGCCACGTTCATGGTCGGGAAATCTTCGGCAGGCAAGGTTTGCAAATTAAAACGTGATTTGCCTGCAGTCAATGTCAAACGGTTGTCTGCCCAGTCCAATTTGATAATGGCACTTTCAGGCAAAGCACGCAAAATGTCTTGTAACTTTTTAGCGCTGGTGGTGATGCGAAAATCTTCGGCATTGGTTGCAGGACCTGAAGTGTTGATTTGGATTTCCAAATCGGTTGCCAATAATTTGGTTTGACCTGCTTGTGCTTCAATCAACACATTCGACAAAATCGGCAAAGTGTGACGGCGTTCTACAATGCCGGTCACGGTTTGTAATGGTTTTAATAATTCGTCGCGAGTTGCTTGTAAAATTAACATAAAGTCATCCCTGATTTATTTTTGTAACATGGCAGACAAGTAATCATAATCTTGTGCCAATTTGGCATCGCCGTGTTTTAAGTCGTGTATGGTTTTGTGGGCGTGCATCACAGTGGTGTGATCGCGTCCACCAAAGACATTGCCAATGGAAGGCAAGCTTTGTTGGGTCAAATCTTTGGCCAAAGCCATCGCCATTTGGCGTGGTCGAGCAATAGGGCGAGAGCGTTTTTTACCCACCAAGTCGGCAATTTTCAATTGGTAAAAGTCGGCAACGGTTTTCATGATGTGCTCGACGGTCAATTGGCGCTGTGCCTCAACCAAAATATCTTGCAAGGCTTCGGTGGCTAAGGCAATGTCAATCGGTTTATGCTGGAACAAGCTGTGTGCCGCCACGCGTTTGAATGCGCCTTCCAATTCACGCACGTTAGAGCGAATGTGTTGGGCGATGAAAAATGCGGCTTTTTCTTGCATTTGCACATTGGCCATTTCGGCTTTTTTTTGCAAAATCGCCACACGCATTTCCAATTCAGGCGGCTCTAATTCGACAGTCAAACCCCACGAAAAGCGGGATTTCAAACGGTCATCCATATTTTTGATATTGGCAGGCAAAGTATCACACGTCATCACCACTTGTTTTTTACCATCTAAAAGGTGGTTAAACAAATAGAAAAATTCTTCCATGGTGCGGTCTTTGCCTGAGATAAATTGCACATCATCAATCAATAGCAAATCCAATGAATGATAATGTTTTTTGAATTCATCAAACGAGCTAGAACGAAACGCTTTCATGATGTCGCGCACATAGGTTTCGGCATGAATATAGCGAATTTTGGCACGCGGGTTACGTTGGTAAATGCGATTGCCTATGGCTTGTATCAAATGGGTTTTGCCGTAACCTGTCGAGCCGTAAATAAAATACGGGTTATACATGCTTGAGCCTGGATTTTCAGCAATGGTTTGCGCGCCCGCATATGCCATGCGGTTGCCTTTGCCTTGTACCAAGGTTTCAAACGTGTAACTGGAATTCAAACGGGTTTGTTCGGCATGGCTGCCAATGGCTGGCATATGGTCACTGGCAGATTTAATGATGCTCGGTGCACTGGGAGTGACAATCGGTGCTTGCGTTGGCAAGATGATACCGGCATTGCTAAGCGAGGTGCTGCCGCTGACTTCATTGGCGCGAGGTTTGCGTGGGCGCTCTAAATTTCGCTGAATAATGTCTTTGGCGCTCATGCCGCGACCTGATGTGGGTGCAGGTGTTGGCATGGGACCATCAATCACGTCGTCAGGCAATAAATCATCGGCAAACAAATCGTCAGTAGCCGCTTTTGCATTGACCTTGGCAGGTGTTTTTGGGCTGGTTTTTTGTGGTTGAGGCGTGGCAATCGGCGCAGTCGTCATTAAAGGTGCGCTGGCGATAGCCACACTTTCACCTTGGCCAATTTTTAACTGTAAGCCTGGGCTGTCTTGAGTCAAAGCGGCGACGCTCGCCTCAATGTGTTGCCAAAAATGGCTTTTGACGAAGCCAAATACGAAGTTGTTTTTGGCATACACCGTCCAAGTGTTGTTTTCGTTGCCTATGGTCAACGGAGCAATCCACATTTGGTATTGCTGACTGGAGAGGGTGTCACGCAAAGCAAGCAGCGCATGTGGCCATACGGCCATAAATTGGCTTAAATCGGCTTGGAGCATAAGTGATTTAGAGTGTTCTGGATGATGTTACAGGACGCTACCCAAGAAAAAACAAGGGGTAGCAATAAGAGGCTATTATAGCTGATGAGACACTATTTATCCACAGGCGAATGTGGATAAATCAGGTATAAAAGCATTGACAAAGCTCATAAAATCCTTTGTAATAGCACGTTTATTTATCGTCAGATTCCATTTTTAAGGAAGCAACAAATGAAACGCACTTTCCAACCTTCTGTTACCAAACGCAAACGCACTCACGGTTTCTTGGTTCGCTCTAAAACCCGCGGTGGTCGTGCTGTATTGGCAGCTCGTCGCGCTAAAGGCCGTAAACGCTTGGCTGTGTAAGCTTTGAATCAAGGCTTTAGCAAGACAGAGCGACTGTTGAAAACGGATGAATTTTCATCCGTTTTTGCATTGCGCCGCTCGCGCCATGGGCGTTATGTGCAGGTTTTGCTTGGTGAAGCTTCACCACATCCGCGTTTGGGTTTGGTGGTGGCGAAAAAAGTTGCCAAGCGGGCACATGAGCGTAATTATATGAAGCGCGTGTTACGCGAATGGTTTCGCTTGAACAAGCAAAACCTCCCAGCGCAAGATATTGTGGTTCGGACCAAATTAAAATTTGAACATGCAGAATTTGATGCTGTGTGTGCCGAAATGCAACGTTTATTACGTCATAAGTCGACTGATTGAACATGCAAAAATGTTTATTGAAATGTGTTCGATTTTATCAGGTGGCCATCAGTCCGATGTTGCCACCTCGTTGTCGTTATACGCCGACTTGTTCGCAATATGCGATTGAAGCCTTACAAAAACATGGTGCCACTCGTGGCTCTGTGTTGGCATTGCGTCGGATTTGTCGTTGCCATCCTTTTGGTGGCAGTGGTTATGATCCTGTTCCTTAAACAATAGACTTAAAGATTGATATTCGATGGAAATCAAAAGACTTTTTGCCTTTGCCGTGATTTCGTTGTCCATTTTGTTTGGTTGGAATTATATGTTCCCTCCTGCCAAAAAACCGACACCGGATGTGGCACAAACTGAAGCAGGCAAGCCCGCTGCCCAAGCAGATGCAGCTGCTCAAGGCATATTGACTGCAACCGATCCGATTAAAGTCAAAACCGATGTGTTTGACATCGACATTGACCAAGCGACAGGTGACATTCGTCACATGACCTTGCTCAAACACGATGCTACCAGTGATGCCAGCAAAAATTTGGTGTTGTTGAATGATGCCAAAGATTACACTTATATCGCACAAGCGGCTTTGTTGAAAAAAGGTGAAGCGAGTTATTTGTTGCCTGAAGGCACCAAATTTGTCGCCGATCAAAAACAATATGATTTGGGCAACAATGACAAAATCAGCGTGCGTTTGACTGCACCTGAAGTCAATGGTGTTCAAGTCAGCAAAATTTATACTTTCCATCGTGATAGCTATGCCATTGATGTTAGCTTTGATGTGAAAAACAACAGTGGTCAGCCTGTGGCTTACGATGCGATGTATCGTATGTTGCGTGATGGTTCAACGCCAGAAGGTGAGAGCTGGTTTGTACAAAGCTATACCGGCCCTGTGGTTTACACTTCTGAAAGCAAATACCAAAAAGTACCGTTTAAAGAGTTGGACAGCGATGCTCAAAGTGGCAAAGACACCGCAGATTACCAGCGCAAAACGACCGATGGTTGGGTGGGCATTATCCAGCATTATTTCGTGTCATCTTGGATTCTGAATCGCCAAAATCAACCTAGCGTGTGTGGTACTCAAGCAGATGGTTGTAATATGGTTGTGCGCAAGCGTAGCGATGGCTTGTATGAAGCGGGCGTGCGTGTGAACAGCCCTGCGGCATTGGCAGCAGGTCAAAGCAGTGTATTGCCTATGACTTTGTATGTGGGTCCTGCTGAATATAATCGTATTACCCCGTTGGCTGACAACTTTGAGTTGAGCAAAGACTTTGGTATGTTGCACGTGTTTGCTTCACCATTGTTCAAATTGTTGAACTGGTTACATGGTTTTGTAGGTAACTGGGGTTGGTCTATCATTTTGTTGACCATCATTGTGAAAGCAGTGTTGTTCCCATTGACCAATGCTTCTTATAAGTCTATGGCTAAAATGCGTGCAGTTGCACCGCGCTTGAATGAACTCAAAGCGCAATACGGTGACGACCGCATGAAGATGCAACAAGAAATGATGGCCTTGTACAAGAAGGAAAAAATCAATCCTTTGGGTGGTTGTTTGCCAATGTTATTGCAAATTCCTGTGTTCTTGGGTTTGTACTGGGCATTGTTCAACTCGGTAGAGTTGCGCCAAGCGCCGTGGATGGGTTGGATTACCGACTTGGCACGTCCTGACCCTTGGTTTGTATTGCCGATTATCATGGCTTTGACGATGTGGTTCCAAACGACTTTGAACCCACCTCCAACCGATCCGATGCAAGCGAAAATGATCAAGATTATGCCTTTGGTGTTCTCGTTCATGTTCTTCTTCTTCCCAGCTGGTTTGGTGTTGTACTATGTCGTGAACAACATCTTGTCGATTGCCCAACAATGGTATATCAACAAGAAAATTGAAAATGGCATGAAAACAAAGTCTTAATTTAGACTGAGTTTGACTGGTTACAAGCGTCCTGTAAGTTTACAGGACGCTTTTTTTATGAGTAAAAACCTTTCGAATATTGCTTAAAAAATGTACAATTGCCACCCTATTTGTTTTGATTGATAAATCCTTATGCGCATAGGCAGTATTGAGCTAAACGCGCCTTTGGCATTGGCGCCCATGGCTGGTATTACCGACAAGCCATTTCGTATGTTGGCGCGGCGTTTTGGCGCGGGTTTGGCCAGCAGTGAAATGACCACATCAGACCCGAGTTTGCAAAACACACGCAAGACTTTGCAGCGCGCCAATCACGAAGGTGAAACGGGTATTCGTTCAGTGCAAATTGTGGGTAATATTCCTGAAGTGATGGCTGAAGCGGCACAATTGAATGTGGCCCGTGGCGCGCAAATCATCGACATCAATATGGGTTGTCCTGCCAAAAAAGTCTGTAATGTTTTGGCAGGCAGTGCGTTGCTGAAAGATGAAGGTTTGGTCAAAGCCATTTTGCAAGCAGTGGTGCAAAGCGTGGATGTGCCTGTGACGCTCAAAACCCGTTTGGGCTGGGACGATGAACATTTGAATGTGCCCAAAGTGGCAAGCATCGCTATGGATGCGGGCATTCAAGCTTTGGCAATACATGGTCGCAGCCGCACACAAATGTATACAGGTCATGCCCGTTATGAATTGATTGCTGAAGTTAAAAAGCAAATTGACATCCCTTTGTGGGTCAATGGCGATATTACTTCTGCGGCAAAAGCGGTACAAGTGTTGGAGCAAACCGGTGCTGATGGCGTGATGATAGGTCGTGGTGCGCAAGGGCAGCCGTGGTTGTTTCGAGATGTGAAAGCGGTGTTGCAAACTGGTGTGTTGCCTGAGGCTTTGTTGTTTCAGGACGCTGCAAATGTGGTTTTAGAGCATTTGACGGCGATACATGGGTTTTATGGCGAGCATGGCGTGAAAATCGCGCGCAAACATTTGTTGTGGTATTTGGGTGGTTTTGAGTGTTATCAGGGTCAGCGCAGCGAGTTAAATCAAGTGGCGCAAACGTCTTTACAATATGAAAAAGTGGCTGAGTTACTCCATCAATTGTCTTTTCAGCACGATACATGGCCGCGCCGCGAACAATAACAAGCTTGGGCGGCCGCTTTTTAGGAGCACTTGAATGAATGAACGCATCGATGTCATCGAAAAATGCATTCATGCCAGCTTAGATGAATATTTTGACACTTTGGGTGGCGAAGCTGCCTGTGGTGTTTATGATATGGTGATTTTGAAAGTGGAAAAACCACTTTTGATTCGCGTTTTGGCGTATTGCGACGGTAATCAAACGAAAGCCGCTGCAGTACTGGGTTTGAACCGTAATACCCTGCGTAAAAAAATGCAGTTACATGGCTTGATTTAATCAATAAAAGGAATAGCAAAATGGTGGCAATCAAACGCGCACTTATCAGCGTGTCTGAAAAACAAGGTGTGGTAGATTTCGCTCGTGCATTATCTCAAATGGGCGTGGAAATCCTTTCAACCGGCGGTACTGCATCTATGCTTGCAGCGGCGGACATCCCTGTAATCGAAGTGGCTGATTACACCGGCTTTCCTGAAATGTTAGACGGTCGTGTGAAAACTTTGCACCCGAAAATTCATGGCGGTATTTTGGGTCGTCGTGATTTGCCAGAACATGTGGCGAAAATGGCGGAATATGAAATTGGCAATATTGATTTGGTGTGTGTGAATTTGTACCCATTTGCTGCAACCATCGCCAAAGCGGGCTGTACAGTAGAAGATGCGATTGAAAACATCGACATCGGTGGTCCAACCATGGTGCGCTCGGCAGCGAAAAACTGGCGTGGTGTGGCGATTGTGACTGACAACAGCGATTTCGAAGCGATTGTGAACGAGATGCAAGCCAATGAGGCTGCGTTGAGCGACAAAACCCGCTTTAATTTGTCTCGCAAAGCCTTTACGCACACTGCGCAATACGACAGCATGATCAGCAATTACTTGACCAGCTTGGACGATGAAGTATTGACTGGCGAGCCTAAAATTGGTGAATTTCCACAAAGCTTGAACGCCAATTTTGTCAAAGTACAAGATTTGCGTTACGGTGAAAACCCGCATCAACAAGCCGCTTTTTACCGTGATTTGCAACCTGCACAAGGTTCTTTGGCACGTTACAAACAATTGCAAGGCAAAGAATTGTCTTACAACAATATCGCTGACGCGGATGCAGCTTGGGAAGCGGTGAAATCATTCGACACTACCGCTTGCGTGATTGTCAAACATGCGAATCCTTGCGGTGTTGCAGTGGCTAAATCTACTGAACAAGCTTATTTGAAAGCGTATTCAACCGACACCACCAGCGCTTTCGGTGGCATCATTGCGTTTAACCGCGAAGTCGATGCTCAAACAGCCGAAGCCATCACTTCTCGCCAATTCATGGAAGTATTGATGGCGCCTAAATTCACTGACGAAGCATTGGCAGTGTTGGAAGCGAAGAAAAACGTGCGTGTATTGGAAGTGGCTTTGAGCGAAGGCGCGAACCGTTTCGAAATCAAACGTGTGGGTGGTGGTTTGTTGGTACAAACGCCTGATTTACATGTATTGACTCGTGAAGATTGCAAAGTCGTGACTGAGCGTCAACCAACTGAACAAGAATGGAATGATTTGTTGTTCGCTTGGAATGTGGCCAAATACGTGAAATCCAACGCGATTGTATTCTGTAAAGATGGTCAAACTTACGGCGTGGGCGCAGGTCAAATGAGCCGTGTGGATTCAACCCGTATTGCTGCTCGCAAAGCTGAAGATGGCCAGTTCTCTTTAGATGCAGCCGTTGCGGCATCTGATGCATTCTTCCCATTCCGCGATGGTATCGATGTGATTGCTGAGCAAGGTATTAAAGCTATTATTCAGCCAGGTGGCTCTATGCGTGACGATGAAGTCGTTGCCGCTGCCAATGAGCATGGTATTGCCATGATTGTGACTGGCGTGCGTCATTTCCGTCATTGATTTGATTGAATGAAAATGGTCGCTGTTGAGAACAATGGCGGCCATTTTTGTTGATACAACAGAAAAGAGATTCAGATGAAGTTTGTCAATCGTTTGGCGGTTTTAACTTTAGCCACTGTGGCCGCAAGTCAAGCTTATGCTGCGGATGATGCAAAATGTCCTCAGACTATGAAAGTGGGGGATACTTTTGAAGTATCTTTGGAAACCAATGCTAGTACTGGGTTTCAATGGCAAATCCATGAAAAAACCGACAATGTGACTGTGGTTAGCAATCGGATTCAAAGCAGTCCATCTGATTCTAATATGCCCTTAGTCGGCGTACCAAACCAACAATTGTGGGTATTTAAAGCCGATGCTGCCGGGCATGCGAAAATTCAATTGGTATATGTTCGTTCTTGGGAAGCAGACCAAGTGGCCAAGCAATGGGTATGTCAAAATACCATAACAGGTTAAAATCAGCCCACAGCGTCAGTCAACATGACACGAGACATGAAATAGGAATGCAATAATGGCATTGAAAATAGAAATAATTCCTGTGACGGCATTTCAGCAAAACTGTTGTTTGTTGTGGGATGATGTGAGTTTGGATGCGGTTTTGACCGATGTTGGTGGCAATGCGGATATGTTGTGGCAACGTGTGCAAGATTTGGGTTTGAATTTGCAAGCCATTTGGTTGACGCATGGGCATGTCGATCATGCCGCTGGCGTGGCGGATATGTGTGCTTATCAAGAAATGCCTGTATTGGGTCCTCATATTGACGATGATTTTTGGTTACAGCAATTGCCAGAAGTGACGGCCAAATATGGTTTCCCGCATTCACCGATTGTGGTGCCAAGTCAGTGGCTCAATGAAGGGGATGTGTTAAGTGTGGGCAGTCACCAATTTAAAACCTTACACATTCCCGGACACACGCCGGGGCATGTGGTGTTTTATTCAGAAGAATATGGCGTCATTATTGGTGGTGATATTTTGTTTGCTGGCTCCATTGGCCGTACCGATTTTCCACGTGGCAATCATGCGGATTTGATTCAGAATATCCAACAAAAATTGTATATCTTGCCTGATGAAACAGAAGTGATACCAGGCCATGGACCGATGACCACCATCGGGCGTGAAAAAGTCAGCAATCCTTACGTACGTGCTGACAGTAAATAGTATTTAAAATCAGATAATCGTAGCGTAAAGCGTACTCATTTTAAAAGGAGAACTCAGTGGCTGCACACTTGCAAGAAGTGTTGGCGCAATATGTGGGACCAATTTTGGTTCAATATGCGCAAAACCATGTGGGCTTAGAACAAGCCGCCTCATTTAAAGCTGTTGAAAAAAGCATTCCTGCTGTATTAGCTGGTGTGATTAGCCATGTGCGTGACGAACATGCTGCCAAGCGATTTTTCAATTTGCTCACTGGCACCAATGTCGATACACAGTGGTTAAAACCAGAGATTTTACAGCACGAAGATGTGAAAAAAGTGGTGGCTGTGGGTCGTCAATGGATGGGTTTATTATTCGGTCATCAAGCAGCAGAAGTGCAAAATGCTGTGGCGCAAGACGCAGATTTGAATCCAGATCAAGCGGGCGATGTGTTGGCATTTGCCATTCCTGCTGTTTTGGCTTCGCTTAAGCAATATATTCAAAGCAATCAATATGGCCAACATCAGTTTTATGGGCAGTTGGTGGCGCAAGAGTCATTTTTTGCGAAGATTTTCAGCCCGAAATTGTTGGCAGCCATTGGTATTCCAAGTGCTTCGGCATTGGTCGCTGGCGTGCGTACTTGGGGTGACAGTTATTTCACCAGTCGTCCAAGTGGTGTGGCTGCGCAACAGGAAGAAATCATTGAAACTGCGGCACGTACGACGCCACCACCTGTGGAAGAAACCGTGGCGACTGTGTCTGAATCATCCAACAATGGCTGGGTGAAATGGTTATTGGCTTTGATGGTTGTGGGTATTGCAGCTTGGTTGGCTTATACCTATTTGTTGCCACAGCCGCAAAACAATCAAACAGCGACACCTGTGGCGGCTTCTGCGCCACAAATCGCACCAAAAACCATCGCCAGTGATGTGGTGGCAGCTTCTGCGGTAGCGGCATCTACACCTGTAGCGGCCAGTATGCCTGCAGCTGCCAGTGCGGTGGTGGACGAGCACAATCCTATCGATCGTGTGGTTGCTGAAGCTGATGTATTGAAATTTTATTTTGCAACAGGCAGCGCCAAAATAGCCCCTGAAGCCAAAGAAGCAGCAGCTGCAATGTTGGCAGCGGCTAAAGAAGGCAAAAAATTGGTCGTGAGTGGATTCAATGATGCGACAGGCAAAGCAGAAAGCAACGAATGGTTGGCGAAAAAACGTGCGCAAGCGGTGCGCAGTTTCTTGCGCAATTCAGGCGTGCCTGCAGCACAAATTGAATTGGTGAAACCACAAAAAATGGAAGGTCAAAGTGGTGCATCAGCAGAAGAGCGTTGTGTAGAAGTGCGTATTGCGGCTGAATAAGGCAGCGGTATTGATTCAAAGCGTCCTGTAAAATTTACAGGACGCTTTTGTTTTGTGTAAAAGTGTCGAGCATAAAAGATGTATTGACTGGTGTTATGGCTTACAATCGCAGCCTAAGTAATTTTTCTAAGACCGTGTTCAATGACTGTACAAACCAATCAATGGCGCAGCGCGTTTGCTGCTTTTTTAGACCGCCGTGCCATCATCATGCTGTTCTTGGGTTTTTCTGCGGGTATCCCGATTTTATTGATTTTTTCGAGCCTGTCATTGTGGTTGGGCGAAGCTGGTGTCAATAAAAGTGCGGTGACGATGTTTTCTTGGGCAGCTTTGGGCTATTCGTTTAAATTTGTGTGGGCACCATTGATTGATGCGTTGCCTGTGCCTTATTTGACCAAGACTTTAGGGCGGCGTAGGGCGTGGTTACTGGTGGCGCAACTTTTCATCATTGTTGCCATTGTGATTATGGCCATGACCGATCCCGCCGCAGGCACCAATGCTTTAATACAAATGGCAATTGGCGCGGTGTTGTTGGGTTTTGCTTCGGCGACGCAAGACATTGTGATCGATGCTTATCGGATTGAGTTGGCAGACACGAATATGCAAACCGTTTTGGCATCCACTTACAATGCAGGTTACCGCATTGGCATGATTGTCGCGGGTGCAGGCGCATTGTTTTTAGCCTCAGGGTTTGGGACGGCAAAAGGCAATTATGTCTATCAAGCATGGCAACAAACCTATTGGATTATGGCTGCGGTCATGCTCATTGGTGTGGCCACGACTTTGTGGATTCATGAGCCTGGGTCAAAACGTGTCCGCAAGCATTACCCAAAACGTGAATATGGTCGTTTGGTTGGCGTGTTTGCGTTGGCAGTGGTGGCGTTTGTGGTGTGTTTTATGTATTTGGGCAATTTGACTGCGCATTTCAATGTCAAAGACCCATTTTTAGCATTTTTAGTAGAGAGTGTGCGTTTTATTGGTGCGGCGGCATTGGCATTGGCTGCGGGTTGGGGCATGGTTAAGTTTGGTGCGGTCAACAAAGAGATGGCGCTAGAAACTTGGGTTGTACCCGTGAGCGATTTTTTCAAACGCTATGGCACCAAGGTGGCGTTGGCATTGTTGTTGTTAATTGGCTTTTTCCGCATTTCAGATATTATTGCGGGCGTGATTTCCAATGTTTTTTACCAAGACATGAATTTCACCAAAGAACAAATTGCCGAAGCGGTGAAAATTTACGGGGTAATTTTTTCGTTGGTGGGTGGTTTTTTAGGCGGTTTGTTGTCGCAGCGTTTTGATATTATGAAAGTGATGTTTGTCGGTGCGGTTTTGGCAAGTACCACCAATTTGGCGTTTGTTGGTTTGGTTCATTCTGGTAGCAAAACCACTGATGTTACTGTCAAAGTGGGCTCGTTTGAAGCCTTGGTGCCGACCGATGAAGTGGGTTTTTGGAAAGTAGATGTACCAAGCCAATATTTGTTGGCAGACACTCAAATACAGACCCACGTGGCTTTGCAAAATGGAGCAGTGTCTTTACAGCAAGCATTGCCGTATTTGAAAGCAGACAAAGACATGCCAGTACAATTGCAATTATTGCCATTGACACAAGACGGTGTTTTAACTCCTCATGAGCAAGCTGAAAAATTCATCGTGCTGGAAGGTCAGTTGTTAGGTCAAGGCGTTGCTACTGCATCTGGTATGTTGGACATTGTATTGGATGGCGAAGCCCATGCCGCTAAACTAGAGCCCAATGGGCGTTTTAGTGTGGCTTTGAGTGGTGAAACTTTGGCTACTGCCCAACACCCACAATTAACTGCTCGCTATCAAAATCAAGAAGGACAAGTGTTAGAGTCGTCATTGGCATATGAAGTCGCTGACAAAGCGCCGAGTGAGCGTTTAGAGCAACATCTGGATGCTTTGCCTTTGATTGAAGCTGGGGAGTATATGTATACCGTATCGGGCAAAGTGATTAAACAATACAGTGATGTGTGGTTGTATGCGGCAATCATTATTGATAATTTGGCAGCGGGTTTGGCAGGAGCCGCGTTCATTGCCTTTTTGTCTAGCTTGACCAGCGTGTCATTTACGGCGGTGCAATATGCTATTTTCAGCTCGCTAATGACGTTATTGCCTAAAATCATTGGTGGTTATTCAGGGGCGATTGTCAGCAATATTGGTTATCCGAATTTCTTTTATTTGGCGATGTTGGTCGGTTTGCCAGTATTGGTATTGGTATGGTGGGTCAATCGCTTGATGAAGCAAAAAACGGAAACTTCGGCATCGTGAACGTTGGGCGATGGTGGCAAGGTTTACAGGACGCTTTCAAAAGGAATAATGTGCAAACAATTTTATTGGATTTTGATGGTACGTGTGTGGCACACCAATATCCACGTGTTGGGCATGACATTGGGGCGCAGCAAGTATTGCGTGATGTGGTCGCTAATGGGCATCAATTGATTTTGTTTACCATGCGCTCGCCGATGAATTATTTGGACGATGCATTGGCATGGTTTGCGCAAAATGGCATTGTTTTGTATGGCATACAAACCCATCCTGAGCAATCGGCATGGACAGCTTCGCCCAAAGCTTATGGCAATATCATCATTGATGACACCATGTTGGGTGCAAAATTGATAGATGGATTGTATTTGGATTGGCAATGGGTGGCGCAAATATTGTGTCAACGAGGGGTCATTACGCAGACACAATTGGGCGCATATTCATTTGAGTGCTAAATTTATCCTACTTGCATGAAGATTACAGGACGCTTTGAAAGCGTCCTGTAATCATTTGGGCGCAATAGAATGTGTTTGCTTACATTAAGATGATAAATGATTAAGCTTGAAAATAAGATTAGCCGTTTCAAAGCATGATGTTTGTTATGGTTATAAGGTTGGTTTGATTTTAATGAAATCACAGGCATTTTAAGCCATACCAATTTTGAGAGTGATGGTGTTGAAGTATTTGATATTTATGTGATTTTTGAGATTAATTTGCGCTGTGTTGTTGATGCAACACCTGTGAAAATCGGCGATTTATGAAATAAATTTTCCTATGATGCAGCTTTTTTTCCATATGTGAAGCAAAAATCGGCGGTTTCATGGTGTTAAATAGCGTTAATTGACTTTATCCTATGGTACAAAAAAATGAGATTTAGCTTGTTTAAAGATTTTAGTTGCAGCGCTACCTTGAATTTAACAAAATGATTGCGTGGTATTTGTTTGTAATCATTCTTTTGGGTATTTAGAAACACGCACATCTTTGAACAAGGAGATCGCAATGTCACGCATCAAATCTTTGATGCCCAGTAGTTGGGGCATCGTGTTTGCAGCGTTTTCGGCTGCATATGGGGTGGGCTTGATTTGTTTGATTGCGCTGCCATTCATCATCACGGCCATTATCAGTGATTTGGGTTTGAATGAAGCGCAAGCAGGTTTTTTGGTGTCGGCTGAGTTTTTAGCCATGATGGTTTCGTCTTTGTTGTTAGCACCGATTATGGGGAAAGTGCCTAAGCGCAATTTGACTTGGCTCGCTGCGGTCATTGTATTGGTGGGCAATGTGGCTTCAGCCAATATTACGGATATTTATTTGCTGACTTTGGTGCGTTGTGTGGTGGGTTTTGCATGTGGCATTGCGTTGGCGTGTGGCAATGCATGTGTGTCTTTGTCATCAGACCCAGATAAAACAGCGGCATATATGAATGTGTTGTTTGTGGCTTTGATGATTATTGTGATGTTGTCGTTTTCTAAAGTGATGACTGCTTATGGTCTAAGTGGGGTGTATTACGCTTTGGCAGTGAATACTTTGGTGATGATGGCGTTCATGTTTGGTATGCCCAATCGCATTGAAGCGCTACAAGAAAATAGCGATGTGGTGGCAGAAGAGAAAGTCAAAATGATTACGCCTGTTGCCATCAGTATGATGATTGCGATGTTTTTGTTTTCGATGCGCGACACTATGGGATGGGCATTTTCATGGCAAGTGGGTTTGAATGTTGGTTATAACGATGAGCAATTGGGGCAATTGTTTTCTACGCAAGCGTTTATTGGTTTGGCAGGACCTTTTATTGCTGCATTGGTGGGGGCGAAATATGGGCTGAAAACGCCATTGATTATTTCGATTGTGACCACAGGTGCTGTCAGCTTGGGCTATGTTTTGGGTGAATATTCCAAAACCATGTATACCATCGCAGTATTGTTAATCGTTTTGACTTACTTCTATGCTTTGGCATATTTCACCAGCTTGGCAGCACAATTGGATAAAGAGGGCAAGATTGTGGCGGCCAGTAGCAGCTTTTTGACTTTGGGCATTGCTGTCGGTCCTGCATTTTCAGGCTGGTTGTTGTCTGTCGGTGGGTTTGCTGCTGTGGCGATGTCGATTGTGGTGTTGGTGATTTTGACGTATGCAGCTGTGTTGTTGCCGCTGCGCGCCAGAAACCAAAAACCACAAACCCAAATAGACAATTCAGCAGTAGCGGTAACACCTGCGGAGTAATGAGTGTTTTGGTCATACCGTGCCAACACTGATACGGCGTGTCAGTGTTGGTTGTTTTTTGATGTCAATCCATATCAATATGAAGAAAGTAGTAGGTTTTGAATGATGCAAACAGTCCATATTTTCAGACATGGCCCACAAGATTCTTTGGGTTTATTACCGCAAGCATTGGCGCAATTGGGCGTGAAAACCCATGTCCATGACATTACCGATTTGTCACAAGATTTACCGCCATTGCATGCTTTGGAGTGGGCGATGTTTTTGGGATGCACTGAAGCCGCTTACGATGATACTTTGCCATGGCTAGGGCGTGAGATGGCTTATATTCAGGCTTTACAGGACGCTCAAATTCCAATGTTTGGTATTTGTTTTGGCAGCCAAATCATTGCGCGAACTTTGGGTGGCAGTGTGCAAAAAAACACGGATTTTGAAAATGCTTGGGTGCAATTGAATGAGGCAGCACAAGCGCTGGGTTTGCCTTCAGGACCTTGGTTTTCATTTCACTTTGATGCATTTGAATTGCCGCCACAAGCCAAATTATTGGGCGCAACGTCATTGGCCAATCAAGCTTATGTATTGGGAAAAACCATGGCTGTGCAATTTCATCCTGAAATCAACAGCGATATGTTTGAGGGTTGGTTGAAAATTTGGCAACAAAGTCAAACAGGACAACATTTTTTAGAACTGTATCAAACGGAAATTTCTTTGTTAAAACAAAAATTTGTCGATGATGAAAGCATTGCTTTGGCACGTTTGGTGGCTTTGTTACAAGCTTATATGCACATGGTGAAGGCGGAAACTGTGTGTTGAAATTTGATAACAAATTATATTGTCGTGAAAATGAAACATTTCTCACAGTGAGTTTTTAAAAAAAATTCAAAAAAATAAAATGATGATTTTTCAGTAGAAAAATTATTCATTCTGTTAAAATAAGATTCCTAATGCGAAACTTTTTGCGAAAAACGCAGCAGTTTCGCATTTTTTGTTTCTTAAAGCAGGGTTTTATCTCTTTTTTAGAATAATGTCATTTTGCAATTTTTCAGTGCTCTCTTGTATAGTGAATTAACAAGTGGTTACGCAGTTTTCTGAACCAGAACCCAATACCAACGAGGTCATGACATGGATAACAGTTTGATTGTAGAAGTCCCGTTTTTGAATTTTGCAGATCCGAGTTTTTCTATTCGTTCTGATGCAGTCAAGCAAGCGCAAGATGCCAGTTGGTATGCCAAAACCCCTTATGGTTTGGCCATTTTACGTTATGACGAAGTCAATGCTTTGGTGCGCGATCAACGTTTGCGCCAAGGCAGTTATGCATGGCCCAAGCATTGTAATGCCACAGGTGCTTTTGCCGATTGGTGGACACGCATGTTGCTCAGTAAAGAAGGTCCCAATCATTCACGCTTGCGCCGTTTGGCCAATCCTGCGTTCTCACCAAAATTGGTTCGCTCGATGCAACCTGTATTTTTTCAATTGGCCAATGACTTAATCAATCAATTCATCGATCAAGGCAAATGTGAATTTGTGGGTGATTTTGCTGCGCCGTATGCCACGCAAGTGATTTGCTGCCTATTGGGGATTCCGCTGAGTGAAGCCAAGCGATTGGCTGAATTGGCGGTAGACATGGGTGTGGCTTTGGGTGTGACGTATGAGCGTGATCAAAACTTGGTCAATGGTGCTACTGACGAAATGTTTGAGTATTGCTACGAAGCTGTGCGCCGCTTGAAAGAAGAGGGTTTGGGTGACAACTTTTTGAGCATGTTGGTTAAAGCCAATGAAAATCAAGCCGATTTAAGCGATGAAGAATTGTTTGACATGATGGTTTTGGCGATTTTTGGTGGCATCGATACCACGCGCAACCAACTGTCTTTGGCGATGGACACGTTTGTACAAAACCCTGCGCAGTGGCAAATTTTGGGTGAGCAACCTGATTTGGCTGCCAATGCGGTGGAAGAAATCATGCGCTTTAGACCAACGGTGACGTGGGTGACGCGTGAGGCGTTGGAAGATTTTGAATTTCAAGGCGTGTTCATCAAACAAGGCACTACCGTGCATTTGATCAGCCAAGCGGCCGACAATGACCCGCGTGCGTTTGGCGATGTGGCGTTTGACATCACCCAAAAACGCAAAGCGCATTTTGGTTTTGGCGCAGGCGCACACCATTGTATTGGTCACTTTATCGCTCGAGGCGACATGAAAGAAGCTTTGGCATTGCTTGCACAGCGTTTACACAATGTGCAATACGCAGCCGAACCGAGCTATATGCCAGACAGTGGTAATACGGGTTTGAATCATTTGCACATTCGTTTTGATGCGGTGAAAGGTTAATCATGACTGCCGCTAAAATCGCCATCATCGGTTCTGGACCTTCAGGTTGTTACACGGCGCAATTTTTGAACAAGGCTTTGCCTGAGGCGGAAATTTGTGTGATGGATCGTTTGCCGGTGCCATTTGGTTTGGTGCGTTATGGTGTGGCACCTGATCATGTGGGTACTAAAAATGTCACCAAACAGTTTGAGCGTTTGTTTGCACAAGACAATGTGCATTTTATCGGTCATGTGGATGTGGGTGTTGATATCAGTTTGGCGCAATTGCAAGCGATGTTTGATGTGGTGGTGTTTGCCAGTGGCTTGTCACAAGACCGTGCACTCAATATTGAAGGTGAATCATTGCAAGGAGTCATCGGTTCGGGGGTATTGACACGTTGGAGCAATGACCATCCTGATACACCAGAATTCATTGATATTGGTGAGCGTGTGCTCATCATTGGTAATGGCAATGTGGCGATGGATGTGGCGCGCTTGTTAAGCAAAAATGCAGCGGATTTTGAAGGCAGCGAGATGCGTCCTGAAACGGTGGCACACATTCAAAAAGCAGCAGTGAAACACATTGACATTGTGAGCCGTTCCGAGATGGATGCAGCCAAATACGATGCGGTGATGGTCAAAGAATTGCTCAAAACCGAAGGCGTGCGTTTGGTGTTAGGGCACAACGCTCAAGGTGAGCATGAAAAAAGCATGTTGTTGACGCAATTGGCAGAACAAAGCCATGACCAACAAGGCACAGACATTGTGTTTCATTATGGTTTGACGCCGCAATATTTACAGGGCGATGCACATCTTCAAGCGGCAGTTTTTACCAATGCACAAGGTGAAGAAATCGTTTTTTCTGCCGATACTTTAATCAGCGCCATTGGTTTTGAAGCGTCCTGTAAACATCCTTTGCAATTGCGTGATTTGCATACGGATGACACCGATTTGAATTGTGGTTTCTTGCAACACAATGTGTATTGCGTCGGTTGGGCGCGTCGTGGTCCTGTGGGAACGATTCCTGAAAACCGCAAAGATGCAAAATTGGTTGCCGATGTGATTGTCGCGGCTTTGCAAACGCAAGACATTGGCAATAAAGGCGGCCTGAAAGATTTATTAAGCAATTTACACCAGCCTCATACTGATTTTGATGATTGGTTGCGTTTGAATCAATTTGAAATCAGTCAAGCGGTTACAGGACGCCACCGTTTGAAAATCAAGTCTACTGAGCAAGTTTTACAATGGCTGAATATTGCCAAGCAATCTGTATAAGAAAGGATATCGTCATGATACATGTGTTATTTGGAACAGAAACAGGCAATGCGGAGTTGGTTGCAGACGATATTGTCGATTGTTTGAAGCAGTCTGATTTGGATGCTGATGTGGCTGATATGGCTTATTTTTCAGCAGCTGATTTGAATGTTGGTGATACTTATGTGTTGGTTTGTTCGACCTATGGTGATGGAGAGTTGCCTAATAGTGCGCAGCCATTTTATGGTCAATTGCAAGAACAAATGCCTGATTTGAATGGCATTCGATTTGCGGTGTTTGGTTTAGGCGACAGTTATTATGCAACGTTCAATAATGGTGCCAAAATATTCAAAGAGCATTTATTATCATTGGGTGCACAACAATTGGGTCAAGTCGGTGTGCACGATGCGTCTTCTGGCGAAATTCCCACTGATGCGGCTTTAAGTTGGGCTGATGAGCAACTGATTCCTGCATTGACGGCATTGGCACAATCATAAGGTGAAATGATGAAGACACACATCCATATTGCTGTATTGGAAATGGGCATTTTGCCTGAAGCCTTAGAAGAAAAGCATGGTCATTTCTTTAGCATGATTCAAACATGGTTGGGCGCAGCAGCCCAAGAAGCTATGGTTGAAATCAGTTTTCAGCGTTTTAGTATTTGTAATCGTGATGATTTGCCGCAAGCGGAGGCATTCGATGCCTATGTGATTTCAGGTTCTAAGCACAGCGTGTATGAAGATTTACCATGGATACATGATAGCAAACTGTTTTTGAATGAATTAAGACACAAAAATATTCCGATGTTTGGTATTTGTTTTGGGCATCAATTGATGGCAGAAGCTTTTGGTGGCAAAGTCGAAAAATCATCTAAAGGTTGGGGTTTTGGTACCGATACATATCAATTTGCCGATGGTCAGTCACAAGAAGTATTGGTGGTTCATCAAGACCAAGTGGTGGTGTTGCCTGAAACTGCCCATGTCATAGGACAATCTGCGCATTGTGAATATGGGGCTTTGGAATATGATTTTGCGGCCAAATCGACCCAATTTCATCCTGAATTCAATCCAGCTTTGGTACAAGACTTATTGCTGCAATACCAAGACACCGTTGGCATCGACCAAGCCCAAGCCGCTTTGGCACATTTACCTAGTGCTTGCTTGAACAATCAAGCTTTCGCTCAAGAAGTTATCGCATTTTTTCAAACGAATCTGGCCAACTTAAGTTGTGCTAACCGCAGTCAGTAATGGAGCAGTATTTGATCGCATTGAGTTAAAACCACACACATCTATTTCGGAGGCAACACCATGAGTACCACCGTTTTGAATCAACCTACTTCTATATCCAACACCACTGCATTGGATGTACACAAACATCTGAATACCCAATCGCAAAAGACCGAAGACATTTTGAAAAAAGTCAAAGATTCGGGTGTGGACTATATTTACTACCAAGTAGTGGCCTTATCAGGTCGAGTGGTGGCGAAGGCTGTGCCAGCCAAACAATTGATGCGCAATTTGGAAAAAGGCATTCAGTTTCACCGCACAGCCATGAGTGATTTACAGGCCACTCGAGCGGGGGTGTTGTTAGGTGGTGGTGTGCAAGCTTCGGAATTGATTGCCTTACCTGATATTGATACCTTCAATGTTCTGCCTTGGGACAAGCAAATGGGTTCGTTTTTCTGTACCGCTTATGAGCCTGAGCATGTACCTGAAATCGGTGGTCAAATTTTGGGTACGGATGCGCGTGCCAATTTGCGTCATGTGCACCAACAATTCAAAAACAAACATGGGTTGACGTTGAAAACAGGTTGCGAGCCTGAGATGAGTTGGATTGGCGATGATATCAAAGTGCATGTGCGTCCAGGTGCGAGCCCAGCTTACCATATGGGCAGTTTTGAAATCATGCGTCCGATTTACAAAAAAGTGATGGAATATGCCAGCGCAATGGGTTTGGACATGATTGAAGGCGATTATGAAGACCCAACGCAATTGGAATTGAACTGGATGTTTGACGATTGCGAATTGACCGCAGACCGTTTGATTACCTACCGTTTGATTTGTCGCCAAGTGGCGCGCGAACATGGTGTGATTGCCAGCTTCATGCCAAAACCTTATACCAGCTCTATGGGCAATGGCTGCCACCACAACTTCAGTTTGTGGGATGCTCATGGTGACAATGTATTGATGGAAAAAGGTCGCCGTGAATTGCATTTAACCGATGTTGGTCATCATGCTTTGGGTGGCGTCCTGAACCATGCTTCAGGCGCGATGATGGTGATGGCTTCTACGGTTAACTCTTACAAGCGTTTTTGGGACACAGGTTTGTTTGCGCCGAGCATTGTCAATTGGGGCATGGACAACAAGAGTTGTACGGTGCGTTTGTCTGCCAACGGTCGATTGGAATACAAAACACCTGACTCTAGTGTGAACCCTTATTTGTCACATGCATTGATGCTTGCTGCGATGGATGACGGTATTGTCCATAAAATGGATCCTGGCATGCCTAGTAGCCGTGACAGCTATGCAGAATCAGGTCGCGTGTTGCCATTGACTTTGGGGGATGCAATCAAAGAGTTTGAAAATGACAGCGTGATGTTTGGCGCTTTGCCTGCTGAAATGGCGAATTTATACCGTGATTTGAAGGCGGATGAATGGGCACGTGCTTGTAGCGCGGTGACCGACTGGGAATACAATATGTACTTGGAATACTTGCCATAATTTGGATTCAAACTGCAACATCTAAAGCACATGGGTAAGCGTCCTGTAACTTACCCATGACCAAACCACACTAAAATAGGAGTCAAAAATGAGTGATTCATCTGTATTGAAAGTGATTTGTGCTGATTTGCCTGCGCCGCCGTTGTTTTGGCGAGAAGGCGAAACCCGTTTTGGTTATGAATCGGATGTGGCGCGTGCCATTGCGGCCAAATTAGGTTTGGAATGTGAGTTTGTGTACCAACAATGGGGCGATTTTTACCCAAGCTTGAACGAAAACAAAGGCGACATTTTGTTGTGTGGCCAAGGCATTTCTGAGTATCGCAAAACTTTGGCAAATTTCACTGCGCCTTATGGTGTGTTTGATGAAGCGGTGATGGTATTGAACGATTCGCCATACAAATCTATGGAAGATTTGAAAGGCAAACGCATTGGTGCCATTGCCAATAGCATGAATATGACGTTGGTAGAAACGTTTGATGGCGTGATTGCGGTGCCATTTGTGGGTACGACTGACGACATCATGGGTGAAATGGTGGCGGCGTTGCGTGCAGGCGAAGTGGATGCGTTTGTGGACGATGATGTGGCGTTGGTGCCTTTGGCCAATGAGCCTGATTTGGCGATTGTGTACACCGCGCCTACGCAAAACAAATGGGGCATTGCCATTTCTAAAGAGCGTCCTGAAACTTTGGAGAAAGTCGATGCTGCTTTAAAAGCTTTGAAAGAAGACGGTACTTTGAAAGCTTTATGGCAACAATGGATGCCGAATTTGCAATATCCGTTTGAGCACGACACGGTGAGTCCTGCTTGATTTGATTGAAAATCAGCCCTGATTGTGTTGGCAATGAGGGCTTTTTCATATGTTGATGCAGTCTTTTTAATGTTCACACAGAAGGTTACAAGCATGGTCAATGAAAAAGTACGAGTGGTGTTATACGGATGCGGCAAAATGGCGAAAGTGATGGCCAAATATTTGCATGATCACGGCGCAGAAATCGTGGGGGCGATTGGGCGCAATGCCAAAGTGGTGGGCAAAGATGTGGGTGAATTTGCCGAGTTGGGTTTCAAAACAGGTGTGATTGTCAGCAATAATGCTGATGAGGTTTTGGATGCGTCAGATGCGCACATTGCCATTGTCGCGATTGCAAGCTATATGGAAGACTGCACTGAATTTTTTGAAAAATGTTTGTCACGCGGTATCAACGTCGTGACGACATCGGAAGAGGCGATTTATCCTTGGAATACTGCGCCTGCCATTGCCAACCGTTTGGATCGTTTGGGCAAAGATTATGACGCAACCTTAACAGGCAGCGGCATGCAAGACATTTATTGGATACACATGCCGGTTTTGGTTGCAGCTGGCGTGAATAAAATCACCAAAATTCAAGGTTCAGCCAGCTATAACGTCGAAGACTATGGTTTGGCTTTGGCTGAGGCGCATGGTGCAGGTTACGATTTGGACAAATTTGAAACCGAGATTGCGCAAGCTGAAAGTTTGCCTTCTTATATGTGGAATGCTGCCGAAGCCATTTGTGCACGCATGAATTGGACGATTGCGTCGATTTCACAAAAAAATGTCGCCATCACTTTGGATGAGCCGATAGAGTCCTCGACTTTGGGACGCACCATTGAGGTAGGTCAAGCCATTGGCATGTCGGCAGTGACCACGATTCATACCCATCAAGGCATTGAATTGGAAGTGCAGTGCATTGGTAAAGTGTATAAGCCTGGCGAAGGCGATTTGTGTGAGTGGAAATTCACAGGTGAGCCAGACATGCATTTTCAAGTGCACAATCCTGATACGGTGGCGTTAACGTGTGCTTCTGTGGTCAATCGCATTCCAAGCGTGTTGACAGCACCTGCGGGTTTGGTGACCGTAGACAAGCTCGATGGCATTTCGTATTTGACTTATCCGATGCATTTGTATGTGAATTGATGGATTCAATCTTATCGAGCAGCCATGTTCATTCAAACATGGCTGTTTTTTTTCGTTACTCAAGAATAAATGTTGAGGAAGCGTCCTGTAAATTCAGTCTAGAAAATATATTTTTACTCAAATCATTCAATGTGGATTCTGAGCCTTGCCAATTTCTGCTAAAATGTCGCCCACGTATCTTTCAGGCCGCTTCCTCAGGGCACTCGCTTTTTGACTTTAAATACAGTAGGAGTTTGACGCAATGTCAGCCATTATCGATATTTTTGCGCGTGAAGTTTTGGATTCTCGTGGTAACCCAACCGTTGAATGTGATGTTTTGTTGGAGTCAGGTGTGATGGGCCGTGCAGCCGTTCCATCTGGTGCATCAACTGGTGAAAAAGAAGCTTTGGAATTGCGCGATGGCGACAAAAGCCGTTATTTGGGTAAAGGTGTTTTAAAAGCGGTTGAAAACGTGAATGGTCAAATTGCAGAAGCTTTGATTGGTTTGGATGCGTCTGAACAATCTTACATCGACCAAGTGATGTTGGATTTGGATGGTACTGACAACAAAGGTAACTTGGGCGCAAACGCGATGTTGGCAGTGTCTATGGCAGTGGCTCGTGCTGCGGCAGAAGATGCTGGTTTGCCTTTGTACCGTTATTTGGGCGGTGCAGGCCCGATGGCGATGCCAGTTCCAATGATGAACGTGATCAATGGCGGTGCGCATGCGAACAACAGCTTGGACATCCAAGAATTCATGATTATGCCTGTGGGCGCAGAAACCTTCCGTGAAGCTTTGCGTTGTGGCGCTGAAATTTTCCATCACTTGAAAAAATTGTGTGATGACAAAGGTTATTCAACCACAGTAGGCGACGAAGGTGGTTTTGCACCTAATTTGGAAAGCCATGAAGCGGCCATCAAATTGATTTTGGAAGCGATTGACGCAGCAGGTTACACCGCAGGCGACGATGTGGTGTTGGCTTTAGATTGCGCTTCTAGCGAATTTTACAAAGACGGCAAATACCATTTGGCAGCTGAAGGCTTGCAATTGACCAGCGAACAATTCGCGTCTTATTTGGCAAACTTGGCTGAACAATATCCTATCGTGTCCATTGAAGACGGTATGAGCGAACACGACTGGGCAGGTTGGAAAATCTTGACCGACAAATTGGGCAAAACCGTTCAATTGGTGGGTGATGATTTGTTTGTGACCAATCCTGCGATTTTGGCTGAAGGCATCGAACAAGGTTTGGCGAATGCATTGTTGGTGAAAGTGAACCAAATCGGTACTTTGACTGAAACTTTGAAAGCCGTTGATTTGGCCAAACGCAACCGTTACACTTCTGTGATGAGCCACCGCTCAGGCGAAACCGAAGACAACACGATTGCGGACTTGGCTGTGGCGACCAATTGCATGCAAATCAAAACAGGCTCTTTGTCTCGTTCAGATCGTATGTCTAAATACAATCAATTGTTGCGCATCGAAGAGGAATTGGGTTCAGCAGCTTACTACCCAGGTCGTGCTGCGTTTTACCAATTGACCAAATAATCACAGACGAATGGTTGTGAATTAAATGAAGTGGGTTTCACTGGTATTGATTGCCGCATTGGCATATGTGCATTTTCATTTGTGGCTAGGCAAAGATGGATGGGATCACCATCTGCATTTGCAAGAGCGTTTGAAGGTTCAATTAGCGACCAATGAAGACGCTGGTCAACGCAATGCTACGTTACAAGCTGAATTGGAAGATTTGGGCAGTGGTGGCGATGCGATTGGTGAGTTGGCTCGATTTGAGTTGGGTTATATTGGCGATGGTGAAGTTTTTTACCGTATCGTTCCCAAAGTCACATTGGAAGATCCACATGCTGATGATATAGATGCAACCACACAACCATGATATGAGAATCAAACAGCTTTCAGGGCGACCTGAAAGCTGTTTTTACATAGATAAAAAGGAATGACAGTGATAAAACGTTTGGGCTCAGGGTGGATGGTCATCGCTGCTTTGTTTTTTGCCATTATGGGCGCATTGGTTAAGATTGGCGCACCGTATTTTTCAGCGATGGAAATGGTGTTTTATCGAACCATTTTATCGGTTGTGGTTTTGGGTGGTGTGGCGGTGGTGACAGGTAAATCTTTGGCAACACCATACATCAAAGCCCATTTGGGACGTGGCGTGGCAGGAACCATGGGCATCATGTTGTTTTTTTACGCTTTAATCCATTTGCCTTTGGCAACTGCGGTCACATTGAATTACACTTCACCGATTTTCTTGGCGATTTTGTCGTTTGTGATTTTAAAAGAGCGTATCAATCGAGCAACGGCGGCAGTATTGTTACTGGGCTTTATGGGTGTGATTATTTTGCTGCGTCCGAGTATTGGTGGTGAGCAATTTGTCGCAGGATTGGTAGGCTTAAGCGCGGGTGCGTTTGCTGGTTGGGCTTATTTGCAAGTGCGTGAATTGGCTTTGTTGGGTGAGCCTGAATGGCGGGTGGTTTTTTATTTTTCAGCTGTTTCCGCATTCATTGCAGGCATATTGGCGTTTGTAGATGGTTGGCATATGCCACAAAATGGGCAGCAAGTTTTGATTTTATTGGGTATTGGTGTGACCGCGTTGATTGCCCAATTGAGTATGACGCGAGCTTATAAAGTCGGACGCAAATTTGTGGTCGCTTCGTTTTCGTATTTGACAGTGGTATTTTCGACTGTATTGGGTGTGTTGTGGTTTGCGGAAGTCCTACATTGGCAGGAACTTGTCGGAATTGCCATTATCATTATTAGTGGTATCCTTGGCAGTGTATTACCTAAGAAAAAATAACAAAATTTTGACAGAGGGAGGTGTGGCAATGATTTCAATCAGACAACAATCGTATGGTTTGAATGTGGCTTTGTTCAATGAATTCACCTTGGATGATTTCAAATTGTTAGAGCAAAGTGTTTTGGAAGTTTTGAAAGCCCAAGACAAGCCTGATTTGTTATTGGATTTGTCTTTGATGAAAGACTTCACCATCGACATGGCATGGGAACAAGTGCGCTTTACCCGTCAACACATTGGTGAGTTTGGTTTGTTGGCCATCGTGGTTAATGATTGGTGGATAGAGTTGGGCACTCGTTTGTCTAATTTATTGTCATTGCAACATGCCAAATACTTCAAAACTGCCGAAGAAGCTCAAAAATGGCTGCTTTCTAGCCCTGAAAAACAAATGGAAGATTTGTAACAAAACAAGCGTCCTGTAAAGCTTACAGGACGCTTGTTTGTATTAAGGTCTGTCGCTATATGACTTTTCAGATTGATAACAAATCTCACGATGACTTTGCATATCGCTATGCCAATAGCCCATCATGGTATTGAAATCCATGTCTTTGAAATGCTGATTGAATGCCGATTGGTAAGCGGTGTTGTTTTGAAACAAAGTATGCAATTGTTGAATGCGCACACAGACCCAATAATGGGCTTCATCGGCAATGTTATCGTCTTGAACCTCAGCACGGTCTTCTTCTAATAAGCTGCGCAGCCGTATGAATTGTTGGAAAAACCGCTCTACGCTGGCTTGTTTTTGCGTGATTTTCTGCTCATAAGCTTGATCGGGATGGGTGGAAACATAATGTGGTGGTGCGCTGTCGGCATGGGCCATGTTCATACTTAAACCCAATAAACCGATACTGATAATACGACGAACCATTCTGTATCCTCCTTGTTTTGATATTTTAATCAATACAATAGCATGAAAAAGCGTCCTGTAAAGATTTACAGGACGCTAATGAATTGGATGATGATTGGTGTTAAAAGTGCCAAGTGCTCAATTGTATCGGTGCTGGTTGTGTGGCTTGTGCATCTAGCCACAAAATTTGTGCCTCGCCTGTTTCTTCACGCCAATCACCCAATACTATGCGCACAGAGCCATTTTCAAAATATTCTATTTCAGGACGGTGTGTGTGCCCATGCAGCAACACATCCACACCTTGCATTTGCTCGCGCACATAAGCTTTGTTGACGTCCACAGGTTGGTAATGTTTGTGGGTTTGGCGTTGGCGACTTTTGCGGCGCAAAATGTGGGCAATGCGTTGTTTGATATGAAAAGGCAAACGTTTCAAACTGCCCAATAGCCAAGGATGGCGAATGATGCGTTTGAAACGTTGATAAGCAATATCATCCGTACACAAAGCATCACCGTGTTCTAAGCGCCAAATTTTGCCTTGGTGTTGCCACAAATAAGATTCTGGTAATAAAACACCGCCAAAACGGTCTAAAAAGCCTTGTCCCAATACAAAATCCCGATTGCCGACCAATGCAAATATTTGATTGCCTGAATGGGTGAAATCTTGTAATGCTGTCACGATGGGGATTAACCACTCATTATCGTCTTGGTCATCTAACCATGCATTGAACCAGTCGCCCAAAATATACAAATCGATGGCTTGGGTTTTGTAAGTATTTAACAAAGACAAAAATCCTCGAGTCAATCGAGGATGTTCGCAAGACAAATGCAAATCGGCAATGAACAAAACACTTCTGCTCATGGGCTTCATTAAGAGCGGCGCTTGATGCCGGTTTCAATCAAAATATTGGCGGCCAATTCTTCTACCGACTTGTGAGTGGTACTTAAAAACGGGATGCCATGTTGGCGGAACATCGATTCGGCTTCGCGTACTTCTGAGCGGCAGTTTTCGATGCTGGAATATTTGGAATTAGGGCGACGTTGTTCACGAATATGATGTAAGCGTTCGGCATCGATGGTCAAACCAAACAGTTTATTTTTGAATGGCTTGAGCATGCGTGGCAAGTCGGTGCTGCCCAAATCATCTGGTGTGAGCGGATAATTGGCGGCACGCAAACCATATTGCAATGCCAAATACAAACACGTTGGGGTTTTGCCTGAGCGAGACACACCGACCAAAATCACATCGGCTTTGCGCATTTCTTTGTCTGTTGCGCCATCGTCGTGTGCCAAGCTGAAATTCACCGCTTCCATGCGTGCATGGTATTTTTCTTCGTCAGTGATGCCGTGAATGTTGCCAACAATATGAGACGCTGCGGTTTGTAATTCTTCTTCTAATCTGCTGATAAATGCATCAAAAAAATCCAAATGCAAACCATTGCTTTGGTGTACGACTTCACGAACGTCTTTGTCTACGATGCTAGAAAAAATTAATGGACGCGCAGTAGATTCGGCAGCAGCTTGGTTGATGATGTCCACCATTTTGTCGGCTTTTTCGACTGTATCAATGAAAGGATGCATGCTGCGTTTGAATTCAATATGAGAAAATTGATTCAATAAGGCTTGTCCCATACTTTCTGAGGTAATGCCTGTGCGGTCTGAAATGATAAAGGCATAGCGAGTGTGGCTCATAAACAAAACTTCCGATAAGAGATTATGAACATAATATCACACTGTTTTATGGTAACAAATTGAATGTGGTTGTGAATTTAAACATTTTAAATTTCGTTAAACTGCGTATTAAATTCTAAAAAAATTTATTTTCGATTGTATAAGTTCTAAT
Organism: Vitreoscilla stercoraria DSM 513; assembly: GCF_000382305.1. GTDB lineage: Bacteria > Pseudomonadota > Gammaproteobacteria > Burkholderiales > Neisseriaceae > Vitreoscilla > Vitreoscilla stercoraria. The sequence goes on along the minus strand of NZ_KB908023.1, from coordinate 124,066 downwards.
CCGTAGAAAAATATGTGGTTTTATGGCAAAATTATGGATAAGTGTCGGTTGTTTAAATAATAAAAGCTGACATGTTAGGGTTGTTGCGGCTAAAATACGCAGGAATTTTTAGGCCGTTAAAGGCACCTCAACTTTTTTTATCAATGTATTTGGAAACAATATATTATGTCCGGTAATAACGTAATCTGGTTCGAAAATCTGCGCATGACCGATGTGGAGCAAGTAGGTGGTAAGAATGCTTCTTTGGGTGAAATGATTAGCCAATTGGCTTCGAAAGGTGTACGCGTACCTGGTGGTTTTGCGACAACTGCTGATGCTTTCCGCAAATTTATCGCACATGAGGGCTTAGACACTCGTATCAATGCGGCTTTGGACGCTTTGGATGTTGAAGATGTGAATGCCTTGGTTGAATGTGGTAAAAACATTCGCCAGTGGATTATGGATACTCCATTTCCAGCTGAGTTAGACGAAGATGTTAAAACGGCTTGGGAAAAAATGGTTGCTGATGCAGGTACAGAAGAGATTTCTGTTGCGGTTCGTTCCTCTGCTACCGCAGAAGACTTGCCAGATGCTTCATTTGCCGGTCAACAAGAAACATTCTTGAACATTAAAGGTTTGGATAACGTTAAAGAAGCGATGCACCATGTATTCGCTTCTTTGTACAATGACCGTGCGATTTCTTACCGTGTACACAAAGGCTTTGCGCACGCTGATGTGGCTTTGTCTGCTGGTGTACAACGTATGGTTCGTTCTGATTCAGGTGCGTCAGGCGTGATGTTCACCATCGACACCGAATCTGGTTTTGACCAAGTGGTGTTTGTGACTTCGTCTTATGGTTTGGGCGAAATGGTTGTTCAAGGTGCGGTGAATCCTGATGAATTCTACGTACATAAAAACAACTTGCGTGAAGGTCGTCCAGCCGTTTTGCGCAAAGTGATGGGTTCTAAATTAATCAAAATGGTCTTCACGGAGGATGCTTCTGCAGGTAAATCTGTCAAAGTAGAAGACGTAGAAGCCAATTTGCGCAATGAATTTTCTATTTCTAATGCAGAAATCGAAGAGTTGGGCAAATACGCTTTGACCATCGAAGAGCATTATGGCCGCGCGATGGACATCGAATGGGGTCGTGATGGCATTGATGGCAAAATCTACATTTTGCAAGCACGTCCTGAAACAGTGAAATCACAAGAAGGTCGTCAAGACACTTTGCGCCGCTACCGCATCAACGAAAAAGGCACTGTATTGGCTGAAGGCCGTGCCATTGGTCAAAAAGTCGGTCAAGGTCAAGTTCGTTTGATCAAAGATGCTTCTGAAATGGACACCGTAAAAGCTGGTGACGTTTTGGTAACAGACATGACTGACCCAGATTGGGAGCCAGTGATGAAACGTGCGGCTGCGATTGTGACCAATCGTGGTGGCCGTACTTGTCACGCAGCGATCATTGCGCGTGAATTGGGTATTCCTGCAGTAGTCGGTTGTGGTAACGCAACCGAATTGTTGACCGAAGGCCAAGAAGTGACTGTGTCTTGTGCTGAAGGTGACACTGGTTTGGTATACGAAGGCAAATTGGAAGTGGAAATCATCGATTTGCAATTGGATTCTATGCCAGAAGCACCTGCTAAAATCATGATGAACGTCGGCAACCCTGAATTGGCATTTGGTTTTGCCTCTTTGCCTAATGAAGGCATTGGTTTGGCGCGCATGGAATTCATCATCAACCGTCAAATCGGTATTCACCCACGTGCGTTGTTGGATTTGGCTGAACAAGAAGCTGATTTGCAAGCGACCATCAAAGAACGCATTTCTGGCTACGCGTCTCCACGTGATTTCTACATAGACAAAATCGCTGAAGGTGTGGCGACTTTGGCTGCGGCAATGTACCCGAAAAAAGTCATTGTTCGTACCTCAGACTTCAAATCAAATGAATATGCTAACTTGATTGGCGGCAGCATTTACGAGCCTCACGAAGAAAACCCAATGTTGGGCTTCCGTGGTGCGGCGCGTTATGTTTCTGAAGAATTTAAAGACTGTTTCGCGATGGAATGCGAAGCGTTGAAACGTGTTCGTGATGAAATGGGCTTCACCAATGTGGAAATCATGATTCCTTTCGTGCGTACTTTGCGCGAAGCGGAAGCTGTGGTGAATTTGTTGCGTGAAAATGGTTTAGAGCGTGGCAAAAACGGCTTGCGTTTGATCATGATGTGCGAATTGCCAACCAACGCGGTTTTGGCTGAGCAATTCTTACAATTCTTTGACGGCTTCTCTATCGGCTCTAACGACATGACCCAATTGACTTTGGGCGTGGACCGCGACAGTGGTGGCCCAATTGCTTCAACATTCGACGAACGCGATCCTGCTGTGAAAGTCATGTTGAGCTTGGCGATCAATGCTTGCCGTAAGTTGAACAAATACGTGGGTATTTGTGGTCAAGGTCCATCGGATCATCCTGATTTGGCCAAATGGTTGGTTGAGCAAGGTATCGAAACCATTTCTTTGAATCCAGACACTGTGATTGAAACATGGTTGTACTTGGCTAAAGAATTGAAAAAATAATCACTTGATTTAAGCGATGAAATACAAAGCGTCCTGTAAGGTTTACAGGACGCTTTTTTATGCTTTTGTGGTATGAAAATCTTTTTTGATATGTCAGATGGAATATCAATCAATATTCTAAATCAATGGTTTGTGATGATGTTAGAATGAGGACTCTTATTTTTAAAATTCAAAGGGGAATGGAATGAAAAAATGGTTTTTAGCTTTGTTGTTGGGGGTTTCATTGACCATGCCTGTGACTGCATCGGCTAATGAAGTCAATGAATTGTGCCAATCTTTAGGTGAGTTTGCTGGTGAGATTTTAGATGGTCGTAAAGAGGGTTTGAGTCGGTCTGAAGCGATGGGTATTGTTCGTGAATCTGTTGCCGATTTGCGTGGCGAAGAGAAGCAAATGGTCAATGAATTGCTCACTGGGGTGGTACAAAGCGTGTATGAATTGTCATCATCTGAAATTTCAACCTCTAATGCATCTGAAGCCCGTATTTTCAAGCGTGAATTTGTTAAAGGTTTTGATTTAGAGTGCCGCAAGCAATTGCGCTAATTAAAAATTAATTTTGGTTTTTTAAAAGCATCTTATCAAAATGATAGGATGCTTTTTTCATGTTAAAAAAATATCTTACGTCATAGGAATATTGAAAAGGAATTTTTATGAAAAGACAGAAGTCAAAAGTCATTCAAAACGAATATGATGGGAGATTCAAATGAAAAAGTGGCTTTTAACTTTGTACGTCAGTATGTCGTTATTGATGCCTATGACAGCTTCTGCCAATGAATTGAGTGCTTTGTGTCGATCTGCCAGTGATTTTGCAGGCGGCATTTTAGATGCACGCAAAGCAGGCGTACATAATACAGATGCATTGAATGTTGTTGAGCAGATTACAGTGGGTTTAAATGGGTCTGAAAAGCAAATATTTGGAAATTTATTGAGAGGCATGGTGGGGATAGTTTATAGCTTACCTTCATCTCAAGTTCATTTTAAGCATAAAACCGATTCGGATACATTCCGACGTAATTTCGTCAACAGTTTGCATGTGGAGTGTATCAGACAAAATTCGTAATCCAATATTCTCCTGTAAAAATACCAATGAGCGTCTTGTGTCGTTGCAAGGTGCTTTTTATTATTGCTTTAAGGAAATGAAAAAGTAGATTGATGTAATAAACAGGTCTTATTGAAATATTTAAAAGGAATTTTTAAGCAATATGACATGTCCAAAATAATCATTTAGCATTGATTCAAAATGGGAAAATAAGGAGGAGTCAAATGAAAAAATGGATGATGGGATGTTTGCTTAGTACGATATGGATTTGGCCCATGATGGCATCGGCCAATCAATCTGTGCAATTGTGTGGCACTGTAAGCTATTTCGGTGGTGAGGTATTTGAAGCACGTCGGGCAGGTTATAGCCGTTTGCAATCCTTGGCAATGGTTAATAGTGCTGTGGCAAATTTACATGGTAATGAAAGAGCGGTGTTTACCAATTTGTTTCAAGGTATGGTGGCTGGTGTGTATGATTTACCTGAACAAGCCACCATGACTTCGGATGCTGAGGCGGCCTTGGCATTTAAATATACATTCATGCAAGATTTTTATGGGTCATGCTTGAGATATTTAAATTGAAATTGGGAAAAGCGTGTTAAAAAGCGTCCTGTAAATATTTACAGGACGCTTTTTATTGGTTATTTCAATTTGTGAATATATGACATTGATTTTTTGATTTAATTTTAATTGTTTAATAGCGTCAGTATTATTGGGAATGGACAAAAATGTCACATATTTTATGCAAATGATTTATTGGTGAATAAAAAGAATTTATTTTGGATTTTTTTAATATAAGTATTTGTTTTTAAGTGATTTAAATTGTTCAATCAAATGTTTTAAATTGATTGATATGGCATATTTTTAGCTATATTAAAATAGTGAATCTATAAAAAATAATTGAATTTAAATTCATGATTTGATAGCTTAGCTTGGTTGTTTGCATACGATACGATATTAAAAATAACAGTTGTTTCATTGAGATTGAATGTGCAGACAAAGAGGAGCGTCGCTGTGTGCCAAAAACATGCAGCATTTACGAATCAAGCTACAAAGGAAAACATCTATGCCATTAAAAAGAGAACACGGGCAAGAACATCCATATTGGCCATTAGGACCTTTTAAAGTCAGATTGCCATTCATTCATTACCGTTGGGAGTTCCCTGAAATGATTCAAGCATTCATCATGTTTGTAGTCAGTTTGGGTATGATTCCGCTATTGCAGCAATATTTGGGTTTGCCATACGAAGCGGCTTTGGCTGGTGTTGTGGTGTGTGGTATTGGTTTTATGTTGCCAGCATTATTAGGCGTGCCTATGGTGCCCGGTTGGATTACGCCAGCGATTCCAGTGACTTTGTTATATTTGCAAAGCTTTGAGCCAGGTCCTGAAGCCATCAAAGCGATGATTGCTTTGCAAGTGATTGTATTTTTGATTTTCTTGATTTTGGGCATTACTGGTTTAGGCAGTAAATTGGTTAATGCTATTCCCAATTCTTTGAAATGTGGCGTGATTATTGGTGCGGGTATCGCCGCCATGATGGGAGAATTGAAAGCGGGTGGTCGTGTGGAGGGTGCACCAATTTCGATTATTTTGGGTGCAATTATTGCCGCTTACATTTTATTTTCACTGTCGTTTAAAAATGTGGTGTTGCGCAATGCATTTGCCAAACAGATTTCCAATTTTGGTATGGTGCCCGGTATTGTGATTGCCATGATAGTTGGTTGGAGTTTGGGCGAATTTGCATTGCCGAATATTGAATGGGGTGTCACACAGCCTGATTTTGGTTTGTTGTATGCGCATTTGGGCTTTAGTGTGGGTTGGCCTACTGCCAGTATGTTTTTATTAGCAGTACCAACAGCAATCATTGCTTATGTGATTGCATTTGGTGATATTTTGGTGGGTTCTACTTTGATTAAGCGTGCAGAGCACCAGCGTCCTGATGAAACAGTTGAAATCAATGTCACTCGTGTGCATTTGGTAACTGCCATTCGCAATGCCATTCATGCTTTGTTTGCACCTTGGCCTGGTTTAGCAGGTCCGTTATGGACGCCTATTCAGGCTTCTACTGCTGAGCGTTATGCTTTGGGTCGCAAATCTATGGATTCGATTTACAGTGGTCAAGGTACGTTTTGGATTTCAGGTTTCTTGGCTTTGTTTGTATTGCCATTGGTAACCATGTTCAAACCTGTTTTGCCTTTGGCTTTGTCGTTGACCATGATTTTGACGGCTTATATTTGTATTATGGTTGGTATGGAAGAATTGAAAAATTCGGCGGAGCGTGGTGTGGCAGGTATTGTGGCGGTGACTTTGACCATGCCCGATCCACGTGCGACCATTTATGCAATTGTGGTTGGTGTGGTATTGTATTTGTTAATTGAGCGTACCAACGCAGCAGCGCGTGACGAAGGTGATTTGTCGATTATTTCTGACAATACCGCTGCCATTGAGGCAGGTTCTAGTGATGGCGTGGCAGCACCAAATCAAAAAACCAGTTCTTAAAACTTGGGTTTTTTAATTCAGACATCCTGTATGAATACAGGATGTTTTTTTATTTGCAAACGAGGTTTGGCGACAATGGTAACTTTTGTTAAAGTAGTAAGGGTTTGAATAAGATTGAAGAACAATGGAATTAGAAAAATTGAATGCCAGTTTGGCAAAATACGATGTGCAGTTTGATGCTGTGGCGATGACTGTGGCAGGGGCGCGTTATCCTTATGCCGATATTGCCAGCATTCATTATTTGAAACCAAAAAAGCGGGCATTGATTCGCTTTTTGACGACGCTGGCAACGGTTGCATTGGCAGCTTGGATTGTTTTGGCATCGCAACACCAAAGTGAATCGATTAAATTGGCTGTGGGTATATTAATCGGTTTGACCATAGCGCGGTTTTATATGTTGGGTAAGGTTTTCCCAAAATTAAGTGTGACTTTGAAAAATGGCGATAAGGTTGAGGTGATGAAGAAATTTGATTTGATTGCAGCAGATCGTATTTATGCGCAGCTGGTATATCAAATGCAAACAGATTCATTAAAAAAATAATCCAGTCCATTGTATTTTTACAGGACGCTTGATGACATCAAGTTACACTACAAAAGGGAGAAAAAATGAAAAAATGGTTAGGCGTGGTTGTATTGTGCTGCTCTATGTCGGCTATGGCCAATGAGATGCATGAAGTTTGTACCGATTCAGCAGAGTTTGGCGGCGAAGTTTTTGAATTGCGTCAATTGGGTGTGGGACGTGATACTGCTTTGAGTTTGGTTAAAGATGCGCTCAAAGATGTTCGTGGTGAGGAGCGCATTGTGGCGGGGCAATTGTTGAATGCGGTTGTGAATGGGGTATATGACATAGATTTGGATGCAGATGAATTGGCTGCTTTAAATGAGTCAGAAGTCGCCATGTTAAAACAAGTGTTTGTAGAGACGATGCGTGATGAGTGTCAGTCTAAAATGAATGATTGATGTTATCTTTTTAATCAGCGTCCTGTCATATTTACAGGCCGCTTTTTAATGGCTTGGTATCACCATTCATCATAAAAATAAAATGAGATTGAAGCACTGCATTTAAAACACAAGCATCAAAGGAGTCGTGGTTTGAAACAACATAAATTTGCGCCATGGTTAATCATTATGGCGGGCGTGGTTGCGGCCATGCACATTGGTAAATTGCCGCCGACCATTCCGATTTTGCAGCAACAATTGGATTTGAATTTGAATCAAGTGGGATTTTTACTTTCGGCCATTCAAGCAGCAGGTATGTTGTGCGCATTGAGTTTGGGCATGGCCGCTGGCAAAATTGGCTTAAAAAAAATGTTAATGGGCGGTTTGGGAATTTTGATGGTGGCCAGTACCTTGGGCGCTTTTTCTCAACATTTTTATGCGTTGTTTGCAGCAAGATTGTTAGAAGGATTTGGCTTTTTGTGTGTGATTTTGCCCGCACCGGCTTTGCTCAGACAATTGGTCTCTTTAGACAAACTCAAAGCCATGATGGCATATTGGGGCGCGTATATGGGTTTGGGCGTGGCTTTGAGTTTGTTAATCACACCACTGGGTTTGCAAGCGTTTCATTGGTCTTATGTGTGGTTGGGTTTTGCTGCGTTGGCTTTTGTGATGGGGCTGTGGGTGTGGCGGGTGGTTCCTGTGGTGCAGGTGTCTCATCATCAGCAACAATCGCTAGGGCAATTGTTCCGTCAGATTTTGTCTCATGCACCATCATGGTTATTGGGTTTGGTATTTGCTTGTTATACCAGCCAATGGTTTGCCATTATGGGCTTTTTACCATCTATTTATATACAAGCGAATGTTGCCGCAGCACATGCGGGTATGTTGACGGCATTGGTGTGTTTGAGCAATGTTTTGGGCTCGGTGTTGTCAGGTGTTTTATTGCAACAAGGTCGCCGTGCGTTGAGCTTATTAAGCACAGGTTTTGTTGTGATGATAGTCGGTACCATTATGATGTTTGCAGGCGTGAACGACTTGCCATTTATATGGCAATATGTCGGCGTCTTGGCTTTTTCTATGGTCGGTGGTTTGATTCCCGGGGTGGTATTCGCTTATGCAGGCGTCTTTGCACCAAGCCCACAATTGGTAGCAGGCAGCATCGGTTGGATACAACAATGGTCTTCGCTCGGACAGTTTTGTTTGCCACCATTAATGGGCGTGTTGGTGACATGGTGGGGCGGTTGGGAGCAAGCATGGATGGTGTGTGTGACTTTGAGCATTCTCGGTATTTTAGGCTCATTTAAAATCCAAAGCTTGATAGACAAAGTGAGGTTTTAAAAACCATTCAAGCGTCCTGTAAATGTTACAGGACGCTTTTAAATGTGTATTACAAAATCATCTCTATGCTTAATGGATTAAAAAATGGTGTGAGCCACGCATCATCTATTTCAGCTGCGGTTTTTTGCCATTTTGGATTTTTGTCTTTGTCGATGAGCAAAGCGCGCACACCTTCGCTAAAATCAGGCATCAACACACAATGGGTTGCAACCGTATGTTCTAAATTTAAAATGTCTTTGAGCGACAAATGACGGCATTTTTGCATCAATTCCCAATGCAAAGCGGCACTGGTAGCGCAACCTTGTTCGATAAAATGAGCAGCATTTTCCATCCAATCGCTGTCGTGGCGGTGCGCCAAAATCAGATTCAAAGCGTCCTGAAACGTTGCTTGCTGGGTAATTTGGGTAATGGTGTGTTGATGGGCGAGCAAATGGCCTTCAGGTAAGGTGGCTGCGGGTAAATCCAACAAAGCTTGTTTGATGGCAACCAACGGTTTTTGATGCCATTTGGCTTGTTGTAAAGTTTGTAAAATGCGCTCTTTACTGTCGCTGGCAAAAGCAAATTCAGCCAAATTGCCCAATATGGCATCGTTGCCATTGAATCGTGCGCCACTCAATCCCAAAAATACGCCACTTTTGAATGGGAATTTTTGTAAAAAAGCATTCGCGCCGGCATCGGGAAACAAGCCTATGCTGATTTCAGGCATTGCCATTTGTGTGGTTTCGGTGACGATGCGTACAGTGGACGCTGCAGCCAAACCCAAGCCACCGCCCATGACGATGCCGCTACACCAAGTGATGATGGGTTTGGCATAATGCGCCATGTAAGCGTACAAACCATATTCATGTTGGAAAAAATGGGCAACTTGTGCTGCGGCATCTTCTTGTCCGACACATTGTTGCAATGCACGAATGTCACCACCTGCACACAAAGCCCGCTCATTGCCTTCTAACCAAACTGCTACGATGTTGGCATCTTGCTCCCATGTTTGCAATTGTGCGCGCATGGCTTGGATGACTTCTAAATTCAAAGAATTTAAGGCTTTAGGGCGATTGATACTTAAAATGCCGATGTGTTTGCCATCGAATGTTGGCAATAATTGGCTTAAAACGACTGCTTGTGAAACAGGGTTACTCATGAAAACTCCTTGATAGATGGGTCAGCACACCGTTTTTTGTTCAGTATAGGTATGGTGTGGTGGTTTGAGGATAACAGTGACCCCATCTAAATGGCATGTTGCCGCTCACAAACAAGTAAAATTGTGTGTTAGCGGCAACAGTGAAGGCGTTTCAAGATGAATGGCATGGCTTTATGCCAAAGTGACAGATTCAATCGATGTTTTGGCTAAATATTCACTGCTCTCAAAAAAAGTATCCAACCATGCTCGATTCACTTGCGCGATGGATTTGACCCATTGCGGATTTTTATCTTTATCAATCAGCAACGCACGCACGCCTTCTAGAAAATCGGGACGGGTACAGCATTGTTGCGACACGATTAATTCTTGCTCGATGCATTCAGCGAGCGATGCATGTTTCAAATCTTCCATCAAACGCCAAATCAAACCCATGCTGGTTGGGCAACCATTTTGGGTATTTTCATGCGCTTGTGCCAACCAATTATTGTCAGCGTGATTGTGTGCCAAGATGGTTAAGGCGTCCTGAAAGGTAGCTTGGCTGACAATTTCTTGCAAAACGGCATGGTTGGCCAAAATCTGGCTCTCAGGCAATGCCGCAGCTTGCAATGGATTCAAGGTCTGGCGCACCACTTGATGCGCAGGCATAGACCAATCGGCAGCAATCAAAGCTTCTAAAGTTTCTTGGCGGCTGTCGCTTGGGCGTGAATAGGCGGCTAAATTGCCCAACAAGGCATCGCGACCATTGAAGCGCGCGCCTGTTAAGCCTAAAAAGCGACCACTGCCAAACGGGAATTTTTGCAAAAACCATGTGCCGCCTGCATCAGGATACAAGCCTATGCTGATTTCAGGCATCGCCATCATGGTCGTTTCGGTCACAATCGTGTGGCTGGCGGCATTGGCCAAACCCATGCCACCGCCCATCACAATCCCGCTTGCCCAACACACCACAGGCTTGGGATAGCGGCTCAAGTATTCACACAAATAATATTCAGCAGCAAAAAATTCATGCACATGTTCGTGCGCTTGTTGTTCATTTAGCGCATCCACCACACCTTGACGCAATTCACGAATGTCACCGCCTGCACAAAAAGCTTTGTCACCACTGCCATCTAACCAAATCATGGCAATACTGTCGTCATTTTGCCAAGTTTCTAATTGTTGACGCAGCTGAATAATCAACGCTGTGTTTTGCGCATTCAAGGCTTTAGGTCGATTTAATGTTGCGATGGCAATAAATTGATTGTGGGATGTTGGAATGGTTGAAAACAAGACTAATGGCATATCCACAGTGGTTTCCTAGTTTGATGTGTATATTTTTAATAATAAGTGAATGAATTATAACATATTTTGAATAATGTGCTAATGAAAAAATATGCTATCAACTCATTGAAATTTTGGGTTGAATTGGTGAAACTCGCATGATGGGACAGATTCAATTTACAAAATGATGGATGGTTTTGATTCAAATGTCATGGTTGTGGATGTGAGTCATATCTTTTGAACGATAGTTATTGTGATCAATCACACCATTTTATGAAGGAGGCATGCGATGAAAATCGGGATACCTAAGGAAAGTTTGAGTCGTGAGTTGCGTGTTGCGGCTACACCCACCACGGTAGCGCAATTGGTAAAATTGGGTTTTGCAGTGGAAGTCGAAACCCAAGCGGGGATGGGAGCGAGTTTTGATGATTTGGCTTATGTCAATGCAGGCGCTTTGGTGGTGGATGCAGAGCAGGTCTGGCGAGCAAACATGCTTTTAAAGGTCAATCCACCGACTTTTACAGAAGTCGAAAAAATGCAAAAAGGCGCAGTATTGGTCAGTTTCATACAGGCCGCTCAAAATCCTGATTTGCTTGAAAAATTGCGTGCTCAAGGTGTGACGGCCTTGGCGATGGAAATGGTGCCGCGTATTTCTCGCGCCCAGTCTATGGATGCGTTGTCGTCTTTGGCCAATATCAGTGGTTACAGGGCGGTGATAGAAGCGGCGCATGAATTTGGGCGTTTTTTTACAGGGCAAATTACCGCTGCAGGCAAAGTACCACCGGCAAAAGTTTTGGTGATTGGTGCGGGCGTGGCGGGTTTGGCGGCTATTGGGGCAGCAAATTCTTTGGGAGCCATCGTTAGGGCATTTGATACCCGTTTGGAGGTGGCAGAACAAATTGAATCCATGGGTGGGCAGTTTTTGAAATTGGATTTTCCGAATGAAGCAGGTGGCAGTGCTGATGGTTATGCCAAAGTGATGTCGGAAGAGTTCATCGCAGCTGAAATGAAATTGTTTACCCAGCAAGCCCAAGAGGTGGACATTATCATCACAACCGCAGCCATTCCAGGTAAGCCTTCACCCAAATTGATTACCAAAGCGATGGTCGACAGCATGAAACCAGGATCGGTGATTGTGGATTTGGCCGCGGTGGGCGGTGGCAATTGTGAATATACCGTGCCGGGTGAATTGATTGTGACAACAGGCGGTGTGAAAGTGATTGGTTACACCGATTTGTCCAATCGCTTGGCAGGACAGTCTTCACAGCTATACGCTACTAATTTGCTGAATTTGACCAAACTTATTACACCTGAGAAAAATGGTGAAATCGTTTTGAATACGGAAGACGTGATTGTGCGCAATATGATGGTGACGCATGACGAAGCAGTAACATTTCCACCACCGCCGATTCAAGTTTCAGTACAGCCTCAAACAGTCAAAACCGAAACCATAGAAAAACCAGCACCTAAACCGGTTGCCGCATGGAAAAAAATGTTGCCTGCCATACTCGCAGCTATGGCGATTTTATGGGTAGGCGCATTGGCACCGACTGAGTTTTTAAATCATTTTATTGTGTTTGTGCTTGCGTGTGTGGTTGGTTATTACGTGGTGTGGAATGTGTCACACTCTTTGCACACACCTTTGATGTCAGTGACCAATGCCATTTCAGGCATTGTGATTTTGGGCGTGATTTTGCAAATCGGACAAGGGCATTTCTTGGTCAGTATATTGGCTTTTGTCGCCGTATTTTTGGTCAGTATCAATATTTTTGGCGGTTTTTTTGTCACTCGCCGCATGCTCAATATGTTCCGTAAAGGTTAAGGGGAAAACTCATGTCTTCAGGATTTGTCAGTGCCGCTTACATTATTGCGGCCGTTTTATTCATCGCCAGTTTGGCAGGTTTGTCCAAACAAGAAACTGCTAAGCGTGGCAATGTTTTTGGTATGTTGGGAATGACTATTGCGTTGGTGGTGACGGTGTTTGGTCAAAACACGCAAGGCTTGGTTTGGATTTTGATTGCGATGTTGGCAGGTGCCGCTGTTGGTATTTACCGTGCCAGCAAAGTTGAAATGACACAAATGCCCGAACTCATCGCGATTTTACACAGTTTTGTCGGTTTGGCAGCGGTGTTTGTAGGCTTTAACAGCTATATTGAACCCGGCAATATTGCCGCTGACATGCACACCATCCATATGGTCGAAGTGTTTTTAGGCATGTTCATTGGCGCGGTGACATTTACGGGTTCGTTGGTCGCATTTGGTAAGCTCAATGGTAAAATCAGCTCCAAAGCCTTGACCTTGCCCAATAAAAATTTGCTCAATATTGCGGCTTTGGTGTCTGGCGTGATTTTGTTGGTTTTATTCTTGGGTGCGGGCGGCGCTTGGTGGGGTACGGCGTGTTTGTTGTTGATGACCGTGATTGCTATGGGTTTCGGTTGGCATTTAGTGGCGTCTATTGGTGGTGCTGACATGCCTGTGGTCATTTCCATGCTCAATTCGTATTCAGGTTGGGCTGCCGCAGCAACAGGTTTTATGTTGTCGAATGATTTGTTGATTGTCACAGGTGCTTTGGTCGGCTCTTCAGGGGCGATTTTGTCATACATCATGTGTAAAGCCATGAACCGCTCGTTTATTTCGGTGATTGCAGGCGGTTTTGGCAATGAAACCAGTGCCAATGCCGAAGAAGTGACGGGCGAGCACAAAGAAATTCAAGCCGATGCGTTGGCTGCCATGCTCAAAGAAGCCAGCAGCGTCATCATTACACCGGGTTATGGCATGGCGGTGGCACAAGCGCAATATCCTGTGGCTGAATTAACGCAAAAATTGCGTGCCAAAGGGATTAACGTGCGCTTTGGTATTCATCCTGTGGCAGGGCGTTTGCCTGGACACATGAATGTGTTGCTCGCTGAAGCGAAAGTACCTTACGACATTGTGTTGGAAATGGATGAAATCAACGATGATTTTGGTGACACCGATGTGGTGTTAGTCATTGGTGCCAATGACACGGTCAATCCTGCTGCTGCCTCTGACCCGCACAGCCCTATTGCAGGCATGCCTGTTTTGCATGTGTGGGATGCTAAAAATGTGGTGGTGTTCAAGCGTTCGATGAATGCAGGCTATGCAGGTGTGCAAAACCCATTGTTTTTCAATGACAACAGCTTTATGTATTTTGGAGATGCCAAAGACAAAGTTGCGGAAATTTTGCAGCACTTGTAAAAGCGTCCTGAAAACTTTGACAAGCGGCTTACAGGCCGCTTGATTTGATAGGACAATCGCCATTAATGAAGGAAAACACATGTTGTGTAAACAGAAAGTGCAAATTATTTTTGGGTTGTTGTTGTGTGCCTGTATCACGGTAGCGGGCGCGCAATCGCCTGCGGGATTTGTCAAAAAAGTGTATGCCGATCACTTGAATGAAGATTTATTAGGCATTGATACGATTAAATTGCATGCCGCACCGCAATTGCGCCGCTTGATTGAAGAGCGCGATCGCATTGCCGATGCGCATGAAGGTGAAATGTGTGAATGGGTCTATGATGCGTATCCACTAATTCCGGGCAATGACTATGACACTCGTTTGAATCAAATGACATTCACACCGTTGGCCAATGGTCGCATCAAAGCCAAAGGCCGGAATTTTGGTCAAACATTTGAAATTGATTTTGCGGTGGCATGCAGTGGCGATACTTGTAAAATCGTCAATTTGTATACGCCTGATGATTATCGGGCAAAAATGGCACAAATCATTCGAGCGGGAACGTGTTAGTGTTGTTGTTAATTTTTAAAATGAATAAAGTCAAAGCATGAAATCATTAGAAAGACCGTATTTTGTGGTTTTGGACGATGCCCAAACCAAGCGTTGTCGTTATTACCAAAACTGGGTTGGTTTGGATACCATCACTGCCGATCAATTGCATCAAATAGATGGCTTATTGCGGCAAGGGTGGGACAAATCTTGGCATGTGGTGTTGTGGCAATCATATGATTTTGGTGTCGATGTGATGTTTGGTGACCATGAGCATGCCATGTATTTGTTGTGGTTTGAGCGTTGCGATGTGGTGGATGAGGCCGATGAAAGTTTGCCTTGGCGTGCGGTACAAGACCATGCTGGTATTGTGGATTTGTGCAATACCACCGAGCAAGAGGATTATTTGCGCCACATTGCAGAGATTCATGCGGCCATCGGTCGGGGGGATGTGTATCAAATCAATTACACCACTGCTTGGACAGGGACGGCTTATGGCGAGCCTGTGGCTTTGTATCAGCGTTTGCGTGAACGCCAACAAGTGCCTTATGGCGTTTTGGCGCATGTGCCGCCTGAAGTCAATGGTGGCGCAGCTTGGCATTTGGGTTTTTCGCCTGAATTGTTTTTGCAATTGCAAGATGATGGCACCATGCTTACCAAGCCCATGAAAGGCACGGCACCGATTTTACAGGACGGCTTAGATGAAGCGCGTGCACACGCTTTGCAAAACGATGCCAAAAATCGTGCTGAAAACGTGATGATTGTGGATTTATTGCGCAATGATTTGGGCAAATTGGCCACTGTGGGCGGTGTGGCTGTGCCGCAAGCGTTTGAAGTCAATGCGTTCGGTTCGGTGTGGCAAATGACTTCCACCGTCACCGCCACGATGCGTCCTGAAACCAAGGTTGCAGACATTTTACAGGCCGCTTTTCCTTGTGGCTCGATTACAGGTGCGCCCAAACGCATGGCGATGCAAGTGATTGCCGATTTGGAGCAGCGCAAGCGTGGTATGTACACAGGCAGTATTGGTTATTTAGAGCCTTGTGATGGCGGTTTGGGCTTTGAAGGTGTGTGGAATGTCATCATCCGTTCTTTGAGTTTGACACAACAACAAAACAGCCCACATTATGATTTGAATATGGGCATTGGTTCGGGCATTGTTATCGATAGCGTGGCAGAAGATGAATGGGACGAATGTTTGTGGAAAGCCCGTTTTGTACAGCAATTGCCCTCAGCGATAGGCTTGATGGAAACGATGTTGGTCGAAGATGGCGTGTGTGCGCTATTGGATTGGCACAAACAGCGTTTGCACCACAGCAGCAAGGCTTTGAGTGTGCCTGTGAATGTAGAACAGGTGTGGCAAGATTTACAGGACGCTTGTGTGCAAAAATATGCACAAGGACGCTTTCGGGTGAAATGTGAAGTTTTGCCTAATGGCGAAGTGGTGTGGACGGATGCCCCATTAATCCCTTTGCAAGGCAAACAGCGTGTGTGTGTCAGCGAGGTGGTATTGCCTATTCAAGACGTGTTGCGCCGCCATAAAACCACGCAGCGACATGTTTTGGACAGCGTGTGGCAAGCTGCGATGGTGCAAGACTGTTTTGATGGTTTGCTGTTTAATCAAGCAGGCTATCTGCTTGAAGGTGGTCGCTCGAATGTGTTTGTGCAAATGGCTGATGGACGTGTGTATACGCCAAGTTTGGATTTGGATATTTTGAATGGTGTGATGCGCCAAGCTGTTTTGCACAATCCTGCACAATACGGTTTTGAGCATGGTGTACAAGAATCGGCTTGTATTGATTGGGTAATGTTACAGGACGCTGCTCATATTTATATGAGCAATGCCTTGCGTGGCTTGATGGAAGTGGATTTGCTTGATTCATTTGACATAACACAAAAGCATATTGTTTAAGTGCTTAATTGTGGTGATAATCGGCTTATAATATTCATAAAAATGTCATTAAAATCATTTATCACACAAATCACGAAGGTCGATATATGGGTACGTCGTTATCTGAAGTAGTGGAAGTTTCGCAAGATGTCGTGCAAGACGATGCGGTTGTTGTTGAGGAAAAAGACACAGTAGACATGGTGCTTGTCAATGAATTGGTGGAGGAGCTGGCTGATATCGATGAAGATGGTCTGTCCATTTTCACCGAAAGCGTGTTGCATACGCCTTTGAGCCAAGAAAATGCTGATCGGGCACCTTTACCTAAAAATTATCCGTACAAAAACCGCATAAGTCGTAAAGTGTATGAGCATGACAAACAATTGTTGCAAATTGAATTGTTAAAAGTGCAATCTTGGGTCAAAGAAACGGGTCAGCGCATTGTATGTTTGTTTGAAGGTCGTGATGCAGCGGGCAAGGGCGGTACCATCAAACGCTTTATGGAGCATTTAAATCCGCGTGGTGCGCGTGTGGTGGCGTTGGAAAAGCCGACTGAAGTCGAGCGCGGTCAATGGTATTTTCAACGCTATTTAAATCATTTGCCAACAGCAGGTGAAATGGTGTTGTTTGACCGTTCTTGGTATAACCGTGCTGGCGTGGAAAAGGTGATGGGTTTTTGTGAATCGCATGAATATTTACAATTCATGCGCCAAGCGCCTGAAGTGGAGCGCATGTTGGTCAATGATGGCATTCATATTTTTAAATTTTGGTTTTCAGTCAGTCGTGAAGAGCAATTGCGCCGTTTTATTTCACGCCGTGATGACCCATTAAAACATTGGAAATTGTCGCCGATTGACATCCAATCTTTAGACCGTTGGGATGATTACACTGAAGCGAAAAACCAAATGTTTTTCCATACCCATACAGGCGATGCGCCGTGGATGGTCATCAAATCGGATGACAAAAAACGGGCGCGTTTGAATTGTATTCGTCATTTTTTACATGCTTTGGATTATCCGGGTAAGGATGTCAAAGCCATTAAAGGGGTAGACAATAAAATTGTGTCTAAACCCAGAATTAAAAACAAATAATCAGCCTTCAATAAGCGTCCTGTAACCATACAGGACGCTTTATTTGTTTTTGGGTAATATTTGGGCTCGACATATTTGAAAAGCTGCTTGGGTGGACTGGCTGTATTGTTGTTGTAACTGCGCTTGGGATAATTGCGTTAAGCGCCACAAATCACGTACAGACAATTGTTGCTTGGCTTGTGTGACCATACAACGGCAGATGGGCGTGTGTTGGCTGCTAGAAAGCTTCAATTGTGGCAATTGGCTGAGGTATTGGTGGCATTGTTGTTGTAACCATTTATCAGGGCTAAGAGTCCAGTTGGCATAAATGCTGTGGCTCAAACATAACAAAGCCATGCTGAATAAAACCGAATGACGCATAAACGACCTTTGATTGTGGGTGGAAGCATCATAAAAAAAACGGTGCCATTTGGCACCGTTTTTAACGTATTTTTAGCAAATACTGAATTATTTAGCCACTTTACGTGCTGGCAATTTCTCTTTAATACGAGCAGCTTTACCAGTCAAACCACGTAAGTAGTACAATTTAGCGCGACGAACGTCACCACGACGTTTCACTTCAATTTTAGCTACTGAAGGAGCGTACAATTGGAATGTACGTTCAACGCCTTCACCGTTAGAGATTTTACGAACGATGAAGCTAGAGTTCAAACCACGGTTACGACGAGCGATAACAACGCCTTCGTAAGCCTGCAAACGAGTACGAGTACCCTCAGTTACAGATACAGATACGATTACAGTGTCACCTGGTGCAAATGCAGGGATTTCTTTGTTCAAGCGAGCAATTTCTTCTTGCTCTAATTGTTCAATAATGTTCATTTAATATCCTAAATATCATATGGCCTTGTCTGTTGACTCGATGAATCGAGTTCAGACGCCTGTAATTTCAACGCAGCAATCAAATCAGGTCTGCGTTGTTCAGTGCGCAAAGTGGCTTGCTGGGCTCGCCATTTTGCAATCTTGGCATGATTTCCTGAGAGTAAAACTTCAGGAACATTCATGTTTGCAAAGCTTTCAGGCCGCGTGTAATGTGGGCAATCGAGTAAGCCGTTGGCAAATGAATCTTGTTCTGCCGATGCTTGTTTTCCGAGTGTGCCATCAATTTGACGCAATACAGAATCCATTAACATCATGGCAGGCAGTTCGCCGCCTGTGACCACAAAATCACCAATTGAGATTTCTTCATCTACATGGCTGTCAATCAAGCGTTCATCCACGCCTTCATAGCGACCACACAGTAAAATCAAACCATCTAATTGTGCCAATTCTTGCGTTTTGGCATGTGTTAGCGGTGTGCCTTGAGGGCTCAAATACACCACACGAGGAGTTTTTTGGCCTTGATGTTGGGCTTTAGCATGTTCGATTGCAGCTGCCAAAGGCGGCGCCATCATCACCATACCAGGTCCACCACCATAAGGTCTGTCATCGATATAACCGAGTTTGTTATCAGCAAATTGACGCGGATTGATCGCGCTAAATTGCCACAAGCCTTGGTTTAATGCGCGCGAGGTCACACCATAATCGGTGAGTGCGGCAAACATCTCTGGCAGTATACTGATGACTTGAATGTGCATCAGTAATCCAAACCCCATTCCACTTCAATGGTTTTGGCTTCCAAGTTCACTTCGCCAACAAAGTGTTCAATGAATGGAATCAGTTTTTCGCCGTGTTCACCACCACGAATCACCAACACATCATGTGCACCTGTTTGCAACAAACTGTGGACGTTGCCAAGAACAATACCTTCTTTATTGATGACACTCATGCCAATCAAATCTGTCCAGTAATATTCACCATCTTCGGTTTCTTCAAAATCCGCGCGAGCAATGGCAATAGTATAACCTTGCCACAATTCAGCTTGGTTACGATCATCGCAACCTGCGAATTTAACCTGCAGTTCTTTATTGTTCACGACTTTGCCGGTTTCAACTTCGATTTCAACACGTTGTTTGCCTTTAATCAGGTACCAAGTACCATAATCCAGCAAACTGTCGAGATACTCGGTATCGCTACCGATTTTGACCCAGCCTCTGATACCAACGGCACCACGGACAAAGCCCATGGTAATCAATGCACTGCCATCTGGCAGGGTTAAAACCGCATCAGTCATCGTGAATTAAGCTTGTTCTTTAACCAATTTGGCAACCGCGTCGCTCAATTGTGCGCCTTGGCTAACCCAGTGGTTCAAACGGTCGTTGTTCAAACGTACGCGTTCTTGTTTTTCGTTCGCAACTGGGTTGTAAAAACCAACGCGCTCGATGAAACGACCGTCACGACGGTTACGAGAGTCAGCAACAACAACGTTGTAGAAAGGACGGTGTTTAGAACCACCGCGAGACAAACGAATGACAACCATGTGTATTCCTTAAAAATCAATAGAAGTAAACCCGCAATTTTAGGCTAAAAATAGCTTTAATGGCAAGCTCTTAATCGCAAGCTGCTGAATTTAACTGACGGTTTCAACATTCAAAGGGCGAGTAACGATGTAAATATTATGGTCTTCGGGGTCTTTTTTCAGTTTGAAGCCTAATTTTTTAACCAAAAATTGCATACCTTTGTTGCTGACTAAAACTTCACCGCGCATACTGAGTAAGCCTTGTTCGCTGGCAACTGCGAACAGTTTGTTCATTAAAATCGTACCAATACCATGACCTTGCCAAGTATCCGCAATTGAAATGGCAAACTCACACACTTCCATATCTGGGTCTGTGGTATAACGGCTCATGCCCAATACTTCTTCTTGACCATTTTCATCGGTACGCACCAAAGCCAAAGCCATTTCACGGTCATAATCCAATTGCGTAAAACGTACCAAAACTTGTTGTGACAATTGTTTGATGCTAGACATAAAGCGGTTGTAACGACTTTGGTCGGATAAATTGCGTACAAATTCTTGTACCATATCCGCATCTTCAGGCCGCAATGGGCGCAATGCCACAGGCATTCCATTTTTCAGTTGCAAGGTTTCCTCTAAATAAGCAGGATAAGGCATGATGGCCATGTGTTGATAGCGTTGCACATTTTGGGTTGCGGTAGATTGTTTATCAATAATGATACGAGCATCCACTGCAATAGCGCCTTGTGGGCTTAAGAGCAGTGGGTTGATTTCTACTTCAATGATTTCGGGCATGTCGCTGACCAAATCTGACACTCGTAGCAACACTTTTTGCAATGCTTCAAAATCAATGGCAGGCATATGTTTGAATGCACCCAAAGTTTGACCAATTTTGGTACGGTCTATCATGTCTTGGATGATGAATTTATTCAAAGGTGGTAATGCCGTTGCATTGTCTTTTTGAATCACCGCTGATACCCCACCTGCACCAAAAGTGATGACAGGGCCGAATATTTTGTCGCGCGTCACACTGATCATTGCTTCACGTGTGCTTTTTTGTTGCAACATTGGTTGTACGGTCAAGCCTTCGATGCGTGCTGAGGGAGCGAGTAAACGGGCTCGTTCCAGAATTTGACGATAAGATTCACGCAAATTGACTTCATCGGGAATGTTCAAACGCACACCGTCGACATTGGATTTGTAAAAAATATCGGGCGAGTCGATTTTTAAGACGACGGGGTAACCCATTTTTTGTGCCAATTGCACCGCTTCATCTTCGCTTTTGGCCAAATGGGTTGGATTGGTGTGAATGTGAAAACAATTTAACAGACTTTTAGAAGTGTATTCTGGTAAGACCGTCAAATTTTGTGCTTGGGCCGAAGCAATCAATTGTTTGGCTTGCTTGTCATCAGCAGCCACGGTTTTGCCTTCTAAAGGGTTGGGTGTTTGCCATAACAAGGCTTGGTTTTGTTGAAACTTGGCCAAACTGCTGAATACTTCAATGGCAAACTCAGGCGATTTGAAACGGATGGCTTGGGCTTGTGCCAATAATAAATTGCTGTTTTTAACCTTGTCATTGCCCATCCATGCCAGTAGCAAAGGTTTGCTGGTTTGCCTTGCCAATTGCAGCATCATTTTGGCAGTACCAATGTCATCACTGGCTTGTTGAGGTGAAAAAATCACCAACACCCCATCCACATTAGAATCGTCCATGCAAATTTTAGTCACTGAGCGAAAGCGAGCAGGAGACGCATCGTTGCCAATATCTATTGGATTTTGAATTTGAAAGTGAGCAGGTAAAACTTGTTGTAGCAATTGCTGGGTTTCGGGAGCCAATTTGGCTAATGGCACTTTGGCATCGTGTGCATTGTCTACGGCCAAAACACCCAAACCAATGCCATTGGATATAATGGCCAAACGATTGCCTGCTGCGCGATAGTTGGCGGTTAACATGCGTGCTGCGGTAAACATTTGTGACATGGTTTGCACTTGCAACACACCTGCGCGGCTCAAAGCACTGTTAAAAATATCATTGCTGTCTAATAAGCTGCTGGCAGTGGACAAACCATCAATATGATCTTCATCTCGTCCTGATTTTAAGACAACGACAGGTTTTAAGCGTGCCGCTGAGCGCAAAGCACTCATAAAACGCCGTCCATCTTGTATGTGATGGATGTGTAACAAAATGGCTTTGGTACCTGCATCGCTGACCAAAAAATCTAAGATTTCGCCATAATCAATGTCTAAAGATTCAATACCCAATGACAAAACGGTTGAAAAACCAATTTGGCGCGAATCAGCCCAGTCTAATAAAGCAGAACTCAAACCGCTAGACTGGGTGATTAAGGCTAGGCTGCCTTGTTTCAGGACGCCTGGATAGGTAGAGGCTTGCAAGTTTTTGCTGGGGCGTATCAAGCCTAAAATACTGGGACCCAATAATCGGATTTTCAAACGCTTCGCCAACTTGACGGCTTTGTGTAACAATTGCAAATCTTTGGGATTAGGTTCATCTAGATTTTTAATCAACACCACAAAGCGTATTTTTAATTTGGCACAGTCACGAATCAAGCTGTCGTATGATGTGGGTGTCGTGGTGACAATCACCACATCGACTTGAGTCGTCAATTGATTCAAATTGGCAACAGCAGCAATGCCAGCCACCATTGGATGGCGAAGGTTGACAGGGCTCAATTGCCCCTTAAATTCACCGCTTAATAATTGGGTAAAGATGATTTGACCCGTGCTGTGCGGCCGATCACTGGCACCAACCACGGCAATGTGCTTGGGATTGAATAAATCATGCAAATAGTGTGGTTTCATTTGGCGGATCTCAGTAATGGCTATTGAGATATTCTACCTGAAAACAATATGTTATTTGTATATGTTGTATCAAGTTTTGTGAATATAATAATCAAACGAAACAAAGGCGTCCTGTAAGCTCAAGACGCCTTTTTTATGTTGAATATGGCTGATATTGTTTAAACGTGAGGGATGACGTTCGCTAGGATTTCCGCCGTGATGCCTTTGGCCATTGCCGCTTTACCCAAACGCTCTAAAACCACAAAACGCATTTCACCATTGATGACTTTTTTGTCATGTTGCATGTGGGCAATCCATGTGTCTAAATCAAAATCAGGTGCTTGTGTTGGCAATTGGGCTTGTTCTAATAAGCGAATGACACGTGCTGTGTCTTCAGCATTGATGTGTCCTAAATGCTCAGACAAGTGGCATGCTAACACCATGCCCGCAGCCACTGCTTCGCCATGTAACCACACGCCATAACCCATTTCCGTTTCGATGGCGTGGCCAAAAGTATGACCCAAATTCAAATAAGCGCGCACGCCATGCTCTTTTTCATCTTGAGCGACAATGTTGGCTTTCATTTTGCAACAATGGAAAATCACTTGCGCCAAAATGTCTTGTTCTTGCGCTTGAATGGCAGAGATGTTTTGTTCCAAAGTATTCAAAAATTCAGCATCGCCTAATAATGCGTATTTGATCACTTCGGCCATACCTGCTGCAAATTCACGTTCAGGCAAGGTTTTCAAAGTGTCTAAACCAATGAACACCGCTTGAGGCTGGTAAAACGCCCCAATCATGTTTTTGCCCAAAGGATGGTTGATGGCTGTTTTGCCTCCGACGGAAGAGTCGACTTGGCTCAACAATGTGGTTGGAATTTGAATGAATGGCGCACCACGTTGGTAGGTAGCAGCGGCAAAACCGACCATGTCTCCAATCACACCACCGCCCAAAGCAATCAATGTGGTGGAACGTTCAGCATGGTTTGTCAGCAAACCATCGAAAATCAAATTCAAACTTTCCCACGTTTTGTATTCTTCACCATCTGGTAAAATAATGCTGAATGCATCCACACCAGCTGCTTTACAGGCCGCTTGTACTTGTTCTAAATACAAAGGTGCAATGGTATGGTTGGTCACAATGGCGGCTTTTTTAGAGCTGTATTGTGCCAATTGACGCATCAAAGCGTCCTGTAAACTGGATTCAATGAAAATAGGATATTGGTGAGAGGGTGCATCAACAGTCAGAGTCAGTGGCTTCATACAATTTCAGTTGTTGGATTAATTGGCTGACGACAGCGGAAATAGGCTGTGTGTGGGTTTCGATGATGACATCGGCAATTTCATGGTACAAAGGGTCGCGCAATTGAAAGAGTTTTTCCAATTGTTCTCGTGGATTTTCCACTTGTAATAAAGGTCGTGATTTGTCTTGTGAGGTGCGCTTTAAGATGCAGTCTATGCTGGTGCTTAGATAAATGACGGTGCCGGATGCTTGGAGCAATTCACGATTGGCGGCCTGTAAAATTGCGCCACCACCTGTGGCAATCACACAACGCTTCATAGCACTTAAATCTTGTATGACGGCGTGTTCGCGCTCACGAAAACTGGCTTCGCCTTCGAGTTCAAAAATAGTACTGATGGGAACGCCAGAACGTTTTACGATTTCTTGGTCTGAATCATAAAACTGCCAGCCAAGACGCTGCGCCAAGCATTTACCTATGGTGGTTTTGCCTGCGCCCATCAAACCGATAAAAATAAGATTGCCTGCTATGTAGTCCATAGCAGGCATTGTAACCGAACTTAAACCAATCGGATATATCAATAACGCAAGTTTGTACCTGTCGCGCTCATGATGCGAGGTGTGATGAAAATCAACAATTCACGTTGCTCATCGTTTTTGGTTTGACGTTTGAATAAATTGCCCAATACTGGAATATCACCCAATAAAGGCACTTTATCATGTACGCCACCATTACTTCGACGATAAATACCACCGACAATAATAGTTCCACCATTTTCAACCATGACTGTACTGTTCAAATTGTTGGTAGAAATACATGGTTCAGACGCGCGGCAGCTGTTATCAACTGAGTCATTGGTAATATCCAAATCCATAATGATATTGCCATCTGGCGTAATACGAGGCGTGACTACTAATCCCAATACAGCTTCTTTAAATGAAGTAGAGGTTGCGCCACTTGAGCTGGCCTCTTGGTAAGGAATTTCGGTACCAGATTTGATTTCTGCTTTTTTGCCGTTTTGTGTTAAAACACGTGGGCTAGAAATGGTTTTGGTTTTGTTAGTCGCTTCGGATGCGGATAATTCTAAGCCTAAAGCACCTGACAATGTTTGGCGTACCACTGCGATGCTGCTGGTTGGAGCGCTGGCACCTAAATTAACGCTAGGAATATTAGCAAAATTCATTGGGCCTGCCCATGCATTATTGGAACCTGAGTTGCCTGCGGAGCCAACAATACCTGCACCAATCCCTGTAGCAGTGTTGCCGCTAGAGCCTATGTGAGTTTGTTGACCAAACCAACGAGTACCTAGCTCACGAGAGAAACCTGTACCAGCTTCAACAATTCGAGCTTCAACCATAACTTGTTGCGAAGGAACATCTAATTCTTCAATTAGAGTTTGAATTTTACGCAAAGATGAAATCACATCATTAATGATAAGTGTGTTAGTTGCAGGATCAATTAATGCTGAACCACGGCTAGATAAAATAGAGTTACGATCACTGGTACTGGTTGCACCGCTAACTGGAATATTCAAAACTGTACGGAATTCTTCCACACTCTTATATTTTAATTGGAAAGACTGTGAAATCAATGGACCCAGCTCTTCCAATTCTTTGGCGGCAGTCAAATTACGCTTGTCTTTAGACAATAGTTCTTCGCGAGGCGCTACATTAATGATGTTGCCATTTTGACGTTTGTCTAAATCGCGGGCATCTAAAACCAATTGTAATGCTTGATCCCAAGGCACGTCTTTTAAGCTGATGGTCATGCTGCCTTGAACAGAGTCACTGGCAACAATATTCATACCTGATTCTTTGGCCAAAATTTGCAAGATGGTGCGCACTTCGACATTTTGGAAGTCCAAAGTGACATTGCTGCCTTTGAATTTTTGGTTTTTAGAGCTTAAACCAGCTTGGCTCACATTGCTTTGAGGAATGATGTGGAATACTTGACGACCATTCTCCAATTTGTTTTGGTATGACCAGCCACCAGTAGTTATGATTTCCAATTGGGTTTGTGAGTTGTTGCGAGTCAAGTTAATGAAACGAACAGGTGTACCAAATGTAGAAACATCCAATTTCTTTTGCTCAGCAGTACTAATGCTGGTATTTGGCAAGGTCACAATTAGACGGTCGGCTAAGCGTTTGATATCAAATTTGGTTTTTGGATTAGGTAGATTTAAAGTAATTTCACCACGGCTAGCTGAGCCTTTTTTGAAGTCTATGCTAACGCCGCTGTGAGCATATTCATTTTCATTAGAGGGCAGTTGTGCAGCATTGCCAATAGGAGCACTGGATGTTTTAATGGCTGGCTCACTTTGGGTAGTCAAGCTTTTTGGTGATGCACTTTTAGAACTGATATGCACCCAAATCTCATCGCCTTTGCGTTCAGTATAATATTCACTGCCTTCGCGTAAATCGATGGCCAAACGAGAGCGGCCGCTGGTTTCTGCGGCTAATATTTTACCTAGCAAGCTGTCATTGTAGGCAAAATCCGTCTGAGACAAATTCAAACTGGTATTTGGAAAATCTAATGCAATAGTAGGAGGTGTACCTGTTACAAAACCTTTGGGTTCGGTGACATCGCTATCAAACTTAATTTTGACAATTTTTTTATTGTCAGTTAAAGAAGTGACTTTGATATCCGTAATATTGCCTGCCCAGGCTGTTTGTAGCATTAAACCCAAGCTTAAACCAGAGAGCAGTTTAACGGTTGCTTGAATGTGTTTCATATTCATCCCTTATTTTCTTTTATCACTGTTATTTTCCGGTATCGGCACGGACAATACTGCCTTCTCGGTGCTCCCATGCGCCTTCAGTATTTTCTACCAACTCTTTTAATACTATGCGGTCGGGTTCGATAGCAGTTACTTTACCGAAGTCTTGGCCTAAATAATTACCATTTTGAATGGTGTAAATGTGTCCATCTACTCGAATAAAGCCTATGGTTTTACCTGCTTGAACCATAGAACCTACATATTCTAATTTTTCTAAACCAAAAGCTTCTAAGACCTCTTTGGGGCGATTGCCATTAGGACCATTTGCATTATTGATAGCATTACCAGCTTGTAATCGAGCAGAATCAAAAGAATGTAAGCCAGTATAAGCTGGAGGCGTATAGGTCGCCATAGCATTGATACTAGGCACATCTTGTTCTGGATAGGATTTGATGGCTTTGGCTTTGACATCAGCCATCCATTTTTGTAAGTCACCATGCTCTGAGCAAGCACTTAGCATGATGCAACTTAACCCTAAAGCAAAGTATTTGTATTTTAATGACTTATTCATTTTTTGTTTGCTCCATCTGATTCAGACTTATCTTTGCCTTTAGCTTTGGTATTGGCTTTAGCTTTACCTGAATCTTGTTCTGCTTGAGCATTCAATTGGGCATTTGGATCAACCGCTTTATAGGTATTGGCCATCGCTGTCAACGTGAAGGTATTGGATTTTTCATCTTTTGCATCAGATTTTAACTGGATTTGACTCAGTGTAATGATACGAGACAGTTTGCCAACGCTGCGAGCAAATGCACTGATTTCTTGATGGGTTCCTGTCAACGCAATTTTGTATGGCAAAATATCGATAGGACCGTCGTTAACGATGGCTTGAGGCGTCACTGTATTTAAACGCATGCCGCTAGAAGAAGCAGCGTCATGTAATTCTTGAATCAAGTTAGGCACTTCTGCATCGGTTGGCAATTGGCGTAACAATACAGAAAAAGACTCGTTGATTTGTTCTAATTGTTTTTTCAAAGCAGGCAATTGTGCCGCTTCTTTGGCTTTTTTAGAAAAATCTTCTTTGAGTTTGACTTCTGCTTGTTCAGCAGATTCTAAAGCAGCACGTTGATCACTGAAAACAAAAAAGTAGCCTAAGCCCAAAATGATGACCACCACTGCTACTGCAATCCCTAACTGTACTGGAAGAGATTGCTTATACATTTCCTGTAAATTAAATTCTTTTGACGATGCCATGATTAATTGCCCTCCAAAATAGAGCCAGTCTCAGCAGGTGCCCCATCTTTAATTGCACTGTGGTCAACCAATTTGGCACTCAAAATAAATTCTTGTGCTTTTTCTTTTTTGGTAATACTGGTTAATTGAGGTGTTTCAAACACGCCCGTACTTGGTAAGGTTTTCATAAAAATAGCTACCTTACTGTCGCTCGTGGCATGACCAATCAGTTTATAATTGCGCTTGCTATCACCATCAATCGAAGTCAAATACACACCTTCAGGCGCCAAGATATTCAAATCATCCAAAAGTTTGGCTGCTTCAAAGCGTTGATTTTGTAACTCTTCAATTTTTTGCTTGCGTTGCAAGAAACTGTCTCGAGTCAATTGTAGTGCAGCCACTTCTTTGATTTCATTTTCCAGTTTAGCGGTTTCGTTCTTAAGTAAGGTGTTGCGCTCTTGTTGGGTTTCAACCAAGCCTGCCAAACCTATCCAAACCATAATACCCAAGCCTAAACCGGTTAACGCAGCAGCACCCATTAAAATTTGGAATTTTTTCAGCTGCTCTTTTTTGGCTTCTGCACGGTAATCGAGCAGGTTTAATTTAACTATCTTAATCATGCAACACCTCGCACAGCCAAGCCGCAGCATACAGTTAAACGGCCCGCATCTTGTACCAACGATAATGGGTCAATGTGGCTTGCAATACCTAAAAATTGCAAAGGATTGACGACCACGGTATCAATAGTGCATTGTTCTTCTACGACTTTGCTTAAATTTGGCAAAACAGCAGAACCACCTGTTAAAAGGATTTTGTTGATTTTTTCTTTACCATTAGAATGTGAGCTGGTATAGAAAAACTGTAAGACACGTTGAATTTCCATAGCTAATTCTTGGTTGTAACCACTGACAGTAAATTCTTCGTAGTCAATAGGCTGCTCAGAAGATACTTTGATTTTTTCAGCACCTTCTTGGTCAACTTGGTAATTTCGTTGAATTTCACGCGTTAATTGTTCACCACCAAACAAGACTTCTTGTTTGAACAAGACTTTGCCCGCTTGTACAATCAAGCATTGGGTTTTTAAACTACCAATGTCAAAAATGGCTAAGATTTGGTTTTCTAAATCGGGAGATTGAGTGTTAATCCAGTTAGAAAATGCATTGACGATGGCATATGGTTCCACATCCAAAAATTTAGGTATGCCAAAACCAGCTTCTTCTAAGCAGTCTAAGTAAGGCTTGGTATCGCTTTTCAGGGCGATGACCATCAGAACTTCCTCGCTGTCTGAAGCAGTATTGATGACTTGATAGTCTAAGTCCACTTCTTCAATCGTCGCGATTTGGGCAGCTTCAAAATTGGCTGCGTCCTCTAGTGTGGTGCCTGAATCCAATGTATAGCTAAAATTTTGCGTGGTTACGACATTGTGTGGTAAAGCAGCAACAACTTGTTTGCCACTACCTTTGAACTGGCTGCATGCCTGTTGCAATATGACAGTGAATTGTTCTTCATTGTTGATTTTACCATCTTGTACATAACCTTGAGGTATTGGAAAAATTTTGTAATTTTCCAGCACCAATTGTTCAGGAGAGCGTCCTGAAATATGCGCAATTTTTACATTTTGATCAGTAATATCTATGGTTAATAAACCGCGTCCAGTTGAAGCCTTGCTATTCTTTGGGCTTGATGCTGCGGGTTTCTTTTTGAATTTCATTGCAATTATCCCCGTTTGAAAATTAACCTTTAGAAACGTTAATTTTTTTATCTAGCATAAGGTTAGCTTTAACCTTATACTTTGCGCAATCATTTTGCTGAAATAATTCTCCTGATGTTAAAAAAACTAATCAGTACCCTAATTGGATTGACTTTAGGGCTTATTTTTTTTGCTATTGGCTTGCTAGCCATTGCAGTTTTGGTCACATATCCCAAACTCCCAAATTTAGAATCGGTGACCAATTACCAACCGAAGATGCCATTGCTTATTTATTCATCGGATGAAAAGCTTATTGGTATGTATGGCGAAGAGCGCCGTAATTTTACTCAAATTGATGAGTTCCCTGAGTCTTTAAAAAATGCGGTGATTGCTGCAGAAGACCAACGCTTTTATGAACATTGGGGCGTTGATGTGGTTGGGGTGGCTCGTGCGATGGTGGGTAATCTGACGGGCGGCGTCCGTTCGGGTGCCAGTACTATTACCCAACAAGTGGCGCGCAATTTTTATTTAACCAATGAACAAACATTGAAGCGAAAATTCAATGAGGCTTTGCTGGCTTATAAGATTGAACAAAATCTGAGTAAAGACCAAATTTTAGAGTTGTATTTCAACCAAATTTATTTGGGTCAGCGCTCGTACGGTTTTGCGGCTGCATCTTATGCTTACTATAACAAGCCAGTTGAAAAACTGAGTATTGCAGAGGCTGCGATGCTAGCTGGTTTGCCAAAAGCACCATCCGCTTTCAATCCCATTGTTAATTATGAGCGTGCCAAACAGCGCCAACACTATATTTTAAGAAATATGCAAGAGTTGGGCATGATTACAGCGGCACAGCGAGATGAAGCGATGGCCGAAAAATTGGTGTTTGAGCGTGCGGTTGCCAATATTGATGAAAATTCTTTGTATGTGGCTGAAATGGCACGCCAAGCTATGGTAGATAAATATGGTGAGGAAGCTTATACACAAGGCTTCCGTGTCTATACCACTGCGTCTACGGCACATCAAGAAGTAGCGACTAAGGCATTGCGTACCGCTTTGGAAAATTTTGACCGAGGTGCTCGTTTCCATGGTCCTGAAGCACAAATTGATTTGTCTGAATTGGATCAAAGCAGTGACGAAGCGTATTTAGATGATTTGGAACAAGTATTAAGCCCATTTCATACTGTGCGTGGCGAGAGACCTGCTATTGTGACCAAAATTCAAGGCAATAACAAAGTAACGGTTTATGTTGCAGGTCATGGTTTGACGGATATCAGTGGTACCAATTTGTCTTTAATCAAATCGGTTTTGAACAATAGCAAGGCCAAAGCACGAGAAGTCACACCTGGTTCTTTGATTCGTGTATCGAAAAACAAAGACGCGTGGCGGGTCGTGCAACAACCAGAGTTACAGGGCGCTTTGGTCGCTTTGGATGTGCGCACAGGTGCGGTGCGTGCGTTGGTGGGTGGTTATGATTTCCACCGCCGAACCTTTAACCGTGCAACGCAGGCTTGGCGTCAACCAGGCTCCACATTTAAGCCATTCATTTATTCCGCAGCTTTGGCTAAAGGCGTGACAGCCGCAACTTCTTTGAATGACGCACCTTTGTCTTTGCCGGGTATGGGCAGTGGTGGCAAAGCATGGGAGCCTAAAAATTCAGATGGTCGTTATGCAGGTTATATCAGCATGCGCCAAGCATTGGTTGCATCTAAAAACGTGGTGACAGTCCGTTTGTTGATGATGTTGGGTATTAAAAATACCAAAGATTATTTACAGCGTTTTGGTTTTGCAGACAAAGACCATCCAAGCAGCTTGTCTATGGCTTTGGGCTCAGGTTCGGCCACACCTTTACAAATGGCTGAAGGTTATGCCGTATTTGCCAATGGTGGTTATAAGGTGACGGCTTATGTCATTGATAAGGTTTACGATGGTTCAGGCCGCTTGCGTGCTCAAACACAGCCTTTGGTAGCGGGACAAAATGCCACACAAGCTATTGACCCGCGTAATGCTTATATCATGACCAGCATTTTGAAAGATGTGACACGTCGTGGTACAGCAGCGCGTGCCAACTCAATGGGTCGTACTGATATTGCAGGTAAAACAGGTACCACCAATGATATGAAAGATGCTTGGTTTGTAGGTTATAACCCGAAAATTGTGACGGCGGTTTATGTCGGATTTGACCAGCCACGCAGCTTAGGTCGTGCAGGTTATGGTGGTGTGATTGCATTGCCTGTATGGATGGACTATATGCGTTTTGCTTTAAAAGGTATGCCAAACGAAGACATGAAAATGCCTAAAGGCATGGTGCAGCGTGGTGGTGAATATTTCTATGAAGAGCAACAAAGCACCAATACTAAGTTAAATATTGACAATCGTTCTAGCGCACCTATTAAGCCTGAAGAGCGAGATACAGATATCAATAGTAACGGTGGTGGTGTGACAGTGGATCCGATTAATGGCTTAGGACAACCTGGTGGTGGAACGACCGTAGAGCCTATTCAATCGGGAGCAGGTCCACAAGAGGTGAAACCTATCAATACAGCGCCTGCACAAAACAGTGGGCAAGCAGGTTCTACTCGTCCTCAACACAATACACCTGCGCAGTCACAGAATGTAGATGAATTGTTTTAATATCATTCATAAGAAGTGTTTGAATGCCCAATCTGTTGATTGGGCATTTTTTGTAGCAATTAAAAAAGCGTCCTGTAAATTACAGGACGCTTTGTCATCTTAAATGTTTATACCGAGAAAGAAGAGCCACAGCCACAAGTGGTGGTCGCGTTTGGATTGCGAATCACAAATTGTGAACCATGCAAGCTTTCGGTGTAATCGATTTCGGCACCGATTAAATATTGGTAACTCATTGGGTCTACCAAGAAAGTCAATTCGTCTTTGCTGATTTGGAAGTCATCGTCATTGACGATTTCATCAAATGTAAAGCCGTATTGAAAGCCTGAGCAGCCGCCACCGTTGACGAAAACACGCAATTTCAAATCGGGATTGTTTTCTTCCGCAATCAAATCGCGTACTTTCACGCAGCAATTTTCAGTGAAGATGATAGGGTTGTTATCAGTTTGTTGTTCGCTCATGAGTGCGTCCTTTTTTCATGTATGTGTGGGTTAGGGTAGCAAAGGCATGCAATTTAATGCAGTGTTCTCAGGCAGCCCTAGCATGATGTTCATATTTTGTACGGCTTGACCTGCTGCACCTTTGACCAAATTGTCGATGACAGACAAAATAATCCATTGATTATTTTCGGTTTCAGGCGCTCGGTAAGCTGTGATGCGGCAAATATTGGCACCACGTACAGATCGGGTTTCAGGCAAGCTACCGTTTGGCATAACATCGACAAACAAGCTGTCTTGGTAAGCTTCCTGTAACACTTGTAAAGCATCGATACCTTCATTCAATTCAACATAAATGGTGGCATGCATGCCACGAATCAAGGGGGTCAAGTGTGGAACAAAGGTAAATTTTTTGGCAATGTCTGGATTGAATGCAGCAATTGTTTGGCGAATTTCAGGCAAATGGCGATGACCTGAGACACCGTAGGCTTTGAAATTGTCGCCAGCCTCGCTAAAAAGTGTTCCAATTTCGGCTTTTCGCCCTGCACCAGAAACACCAGATTTACAGTCCGCAATGATATGACTTGAGCTGTTTAACGCATTGGCTTGTAATAAAGCCAATAGAGGCAAGCCGACGCAAGTTGGATAACAGCCAGGATTGGCAATCAATTGTGCTTGAGCAATGTCTGCATGCTTCCATTCTGATAAGCCGTAGACTGCTTTTGCAACCCATTCTTCACTGGCATGTTCCATTTTGTAATAATGTTGCCAAGTCGTAATGTCGTCGATGCGATAGTCTGCTGACAAGTCTATGACTTTAATGCCTTGTGCCAGCAATGCAGGAGCTTCTTTCATCGCCACACCATTAGGTGTTGCAAAAAAGACCACATCACATTGATCTAGTTGCGCATCGTCTGGTGCTTGAAAAGTCAAATCATATACGCCGCGCAAGCTTGGGAAATAATCTGCAATGTGTTTGCCTGCCTCTTGGCGACTGGTTATGGCAGCTACACTCACCTGAGGGTGGTGTGCCAACAAACGCAACAATTCCACGCCGGTATAGCCTGTTGCGCCTACAATGCCTACTTTGGTTTTGGTCTCGCTCATCATCCATCCTGTGCTCAAATATCACAGTCATTTTACGCTGTATTGCAGCATAACGGTATGCTTTACATGTATGAATCTGATTGCTTTTGACAAACAAAAAGCCACCCGAAGGCGGCTTTTTGTACACAAAACGTAAATATTAACGTTTTGAGAATTGTTTTGCACGACGTGCTTTGCGCAAACCTGGTTTTTTACGTTCAACTTCACGAGCATCGCGAGTTACGTAACCAGCTTGTGACAATGCAGGTTTCAAAGCTGCATCAAAGTCGATCAAAGCGCGAGTGATACCGTGACGGATCGCACCAGATTGACCAGTTTCGCCACCACCGCATACGTTTACTTTGATGTCGAAGCTTTCCAAGTTTTCAGTCAAAGCCAATGGCTGACGAACAACCATGCGGCCAGTTTCGCGAGCAAAGAACTCATCTACTGGACGACCGTTAACAATGATTTGGCCTGTACCTTTTTGCAAAAATACACGCGCTACTGAACTTTTGCGACGGCCTGTGCCGTAGTAATATTTACCGTTCATCGTGTATCCTTAAATATCCAAAACTTTAGGTTGTTGAGCTTCGTGCGTGTGCTCTGCACCAGCGTACACTTTCAATTTCTTGATCATGGCGTAACCCAAAGGACCTTTAGGCAACATGCCTTTCACTGCTTTTTCCAACACACGTTCTGGGAACTGTTGTTGCATTTCAGCGAAGTTACGCTCGTAGATACCACCAGGGTAGCCAGAGTGACGGTAGTATTTTTTGTCCAATGCTTTGTTACCAGTCACACGCAATTTGTCAGCATTGATCACGACGATGTAATCGCCAGTATCGATGTGAGGAGTGTATTCTGGTTTGTGTTTACCGCGCAAGCGGTGAGCGATTTCAGCAGCCAAACGACCCAAAACTTTGTCTTGAGCATCAACTACGTACCATTCGCGCTTCACCTCATGGGGTTTAGCTGAAAAGGTTTTCATAGGAATAGTTCCAAAAATAGTGAATACTGTAAACCAACGATTTTATGTGAGTGTGACGGTACTTGTCAATATAAACAAAGGGCTTGCGATGAAGTTTTATGTGAAATCGACCAAAATGGTCAAAATAGTGATAATTGGATTTGAGTTGCTTGCTATAAGAGGCTTGTTGAAGATGGTTTTGAAGAGGAGGGAATCCCCCGCCTGTGTCGGTTAGGCACAATTCGCTTGAACCTTGGGGACAAGGCTAGTCACATGGGTATATTTCGGGTACGTTCGACTAAGGAACGTTCGCGCCCATACACCACGGTGCAACTATAAAGCGAACTTATTGGTTCAAAGGAATATAAGCCCGTTCGAACACTGCAGGGGAAAACTTAAAACTCGTTTACTAAGCAGCTTAAACCTTGAGAGCGGTTTCGCATGCTTGAATCATGTCGCTTATTTTACGCTCAAACTGAGTAAATTCCAAGCCATCTTTGGTCGTCATTTTTAAAAAATCATGCGCCAAGTTCAAAGCTGCCATGATGACAATTTTGTCAGTTTCTACGATGCGGCCTGTATCTTGGATAGCGGCGATTTTTTGATTTAATAAATAAACGGCTTGACGCAAGGTTTCAGCTTCGTCTGTTGGCGTACCAATGGTAAATTGGCGACCTAAAATATTCACATCAACTTGTGAAATACTCATTGTTCAATCTCCTCTTGCACCACTTTCGGCAAACGGGACATCAAGGTTTTGATGGCGTCGGATGTGTCGATTAACGTGGCACGCAAAACCGTATTTTCAACTTTCAAATCATTGATCTGTTTGTCAGATAAGTTTTGTAAAGTATTGACATGTTCGGTATGCAATTGCTCTTTGCTGCTTAATTGCGCATTATATTGCTCAATTAATTGACGTTTTTCTTGCTCTAA
This sequence comes from Vitreoscilla stercoraria DSM 513, assembly GCF_000382305.1. Taxonomy (GTDB): domain Bacteria; phylum Pseudomonadota; class Gammaproteobacteria; order Burkholderiales; family Neisseriaceae; genus Vitreoscilla; species Vitreoscilla stercoraria. Next base: position 88,505 of record NZ_KB908023.1, on the reverse strand, counting down.
AGCTGTGATGCGTTGGTTTAAAGAAGCATTGTCGGCATTGAGCGTATTAAACTTAGCGACCAAAGTATTGACGCAGTTATATAAGTGTTCTAATTGATTTTCCATGGCTCAGACAATAACGTAAATTGGAATGATGAAATCAATGCCGTTTTCGGCGTTTGGACTCGATTATAAGGCACATTTGCTCTAATGACGACTTAATACGCAAACTGGGGCGCAAATCCGCTTGTATGATATGTATTTCAGGTCGCTTACGACTGTGTGCATACAGCTGTTGCCATTGTGACAAATTTTGCTCACCGCTGACAAACACAATTTCAGTTTGTTGTTGTAATAAGGCTTCATGATTAATGGGCACCGCAGGCATAGACAAGTTGCCAAAAACATTGTCGGCACCGCAAGTTTGTAATAATTGCCCTAAAAAACTGCGATTGCTGATGGCATAAATTGGCTGCAAACTGACCAAAAAAGCACTGGAAATGCGATTTGGATACGTCTGTTTTTGTTGTGCCAATACCAATTGGCGAAACGGATAGGTATTTTGTTTGGCAATATTGGGCGTGCTATTGAGGATGCCTAAAGCATGAATTTCATCGGAAATCGATAGTAAACTCACAGGATTAGAAACAAAGACGGCAATGCCCAATTGTTTCAAATGTTCAATCAAGCGTTGTTGTCCACCGTCTTGCCATGCCACGACCAAATCAGGCTTCAACGCAATGATTTGTTCCACATTGATTTGGTTGTAAGCTCCGACTTTGGGTAGGTTTAAAATCGGTTGAGGATAATCGCTTTCTTGCGTGACACCCACAATTTTGCTGCCTGCACCTGCGCTATATAAAAGTTCGGTGGTGTGTGGTGCCAATGATACGACTTTGCGCAATGGTTGTTTGAGGGTGACAGTTTGCCCTGTGCCGTCTTGCACTTGCCATTGCGCATAAGCGGGCAATAGCCATAAAGACAATAGGGCAAATAATAAACCGAAACGAATAGATGGGAACATAGGCTTTGAATTTTACAGGACGCTTAGTATGACCCAAGCGTCCTGTAAACCGTAATGGCAATGAATCATTGCGGATTAAAACTGATAGCGTCCTGAAGCCACCACGCTGCGACCTTGGGTATGGTAACCACGAACGGTGGTGTATTGTTTGTCCAACAAATTGCTGCCGCTTAAACGCAACTGCCATTGTTGGTTGGGTTTGTAAGCAACACTCATCCCCAATAAACCATAACCGCCTAAGCTGGTGGTATTGGCAGCATCGGCAAAACTGCGACCGTGTACATGCAAATGGGTATTAATAGACCATTTTTCATGTGGTTGATAATCAATACCAATATTACCAAATACGCGCGCACGTTGAATCAATAATTTGTCATTGCTATCGTCACGAGGGTCTTGGTAAGTGACGTTGCTATAGAGTTTGAAATGTTGCCATTGCTTGCTCGCTGCCAAACTGGTGCCGACCAAGGTCGCTTCATTGATGTTTTGAGCAGGCCAACCGTTAATCATTTCTTCCAATTGGGTTTGAAATACTGTCCAATCCACGCTGAAATCTGATTGATGGTATTTTAAGCCCGCTTCCCAAGAACGGCTTTTTTCTGGTTTAAGCAACGGGTTGCCGCCACCGTATGGGTAATACAACTCGTTGAAAGTGGGTACACGAAAAGCAGTGCCGTAGCTGATGCGACCGACCAAAGCATCGGTCAATTGATAACCCAGCGCCAAGCGTCCTGTAGTGTGATGACCATATTGGCTGTCACGGTCTTGGCGCAAAGACGATTCGATTAAAAAGCGGTTGTAATCGGCATTCATCGCTCCAAAAAATGCCCAATTTTTGCGAGAATCGACCACATAATCGGTATCGGAATCAATGTTTTGTTTGAGCCATTCTGCACCTGTTTGCCATTGTATGTGCTTGTGTTGACCGCTCAATGTCCATTGCGCACGCGTGTCTTTGCTCTTGATAAAGTAATCTGTGCTGCCTTGGGTGACGCTTTTGCCTTCGTCACGGCTGGTGGAAAATTGTAAATTGGATTCCAATTGCTCGTTGATGCGGTTTTTAGAAGCGATGCTAAATTGAGTCAAATGGGTGATGTAGTTTTCATCGTCTCTGGCAATAGGTGCCCACGTAATCGGGTCTGAACCACCACCGTCGTATTGAGCCTCGCCTTTATAACGCAAAGCACGCATGCTCAATTCTTGTCCTTCTGCCCATTCATATGCCAAGCGTCCTGAAACATTTTGGTTTTGATAACCATCTTCATCAGGATGGTGACCAAATGGATAGTCGGTATTGGTAGCAGAAATGCCGCCATCGGTACGCTCTGTGCCTGCACTTAATTGATAGCTTACGCCATGTGTGTTGCCGCTCAGGTTGGCATCGATACCACGTTGACCTTCGGTGCCGATTTTGACACCAATATCGCCGCCGAACGGTTGATTTTCAGCTTTGCGGGTAAAAATTTGTACCACGCCACCAATGGCATCTGCGCCATACACGGAGCTACTGGCACCGCGCACGACTTCAATGCGCTCAATTTGATTCAACGGAATGTGGTTGTAAGAAGCAGTGCCTGTGGTGGCAGACACCAAGCGCACGCCATCAATCAAAATGATGGTTTGGTTGGTGTTGGTGCCACGCGTGAACAAGCTGCCGACAGAGCCTACACCGCCATTGCTGACCGTTTCTAAGCCTATGCTTTGTTGTAGTAATTCAGGCAAAAATTGGGCATTGCTTTTTTCGATGTCGGCACGAGTAATGATGCTGACATCGTTTAAGCTTTTAAGTGGATTTTGGCTGATGCGTGTGGCAGTGATGACCACTTCTTCTAAAGCCGTATCATTGTGGCTGTCATTGGCCAATGCCAAGGGCGCAGCAGACAATAGCAATAAGCTTGCTGCCAAGGTTTTGGTTTGCATGAGGAACACTCCAAGTATTTTGTAAATACCGAGTGCGAAAAGAATGTGTATTTAACCGCAATGTAAAAAGACAAAACAGTCAAATATCGCCTCCCCGCGATACTCGAAATTAAGACTGTTCAGTCGGTCTTCGGACTTGGCTCGCTGATTTCAATGCCTTCCCATTATCTTGGTAACAGTGACTTGTATTGAACAGTTTTATGAGCTTTACCGCTGCGGGGGCAGTGTGGGATTTTCACCTAACTTCCCGTTTCTGAAACAGCGAGATGATTGTAACACAGTCAATAGCGCAGCTTAGCTTTCAAGTATTACAGGACGCTTGCAAGCGTCCTGTAAAAGCATGACTATATTAATATTGCATTAATTGCCGCTAGAGATGCTGTCCACAGGCACCCATTTTCCTTGTTCTACTTTATAAACGGTGATGGCAATGTCTTTTAAATCGCCTTTGTCGTCGTATGAGAATGTTCCACTGGTCACACCATTCAAACTCACGGCTTTCAATTTGCTTAAATAGTCTGCCGCTTTCGATGAGTTGGCGTCTTTCATGGCGGTAATCATCGCCCAAGTTGCGTCATAACCATATGGAGAATAAGTGGCGACGTCTTTGCCATATTTGGCTTTGTATTTGGTTGCGTATTCAGTACCTTTAGGCATTTTGTCTAATGGGAAACCTGCCAAAGAAGTGAACACACCTTCGCCATCAGCTGCTGCAATTTCTAAGAATGTCGGTGTTTTGGTCATTTCACCCGACATAAATGGCACAGTAATGCCCAAACGGCGGATTTGTTTGATCATCGGCGCTGATTGCGTGTCTGCACCACCGTAGAAAATCACGTCAGGTTGTTGGGTTTTGTAGCCTGTCAAAATAGATTGGAAATCAGTGGCTTTGTCATTGGTAAATTGGCGCGGCAAAATGTTGGCGCCTGCGGCTTTGGCTGATTTTTCAAATTCGTCTGCCAAGCCTTGACCGTAAGCGGTGCGGTCGTCAATGATGGCGATGTTTTTGTAACCCAGTTTTTCAACCGCATATTTGCCCAAAACAGTGCCTTGTTGGCTGTCTGAAGTCATAGAGCGGAACACGTATTGCAAGCCACGACCAGATAAGGTTGGGCTGGTTGCCATCGCAATATTTGGAATTTGGTTGTCTTCGTAAACTTCAGATGCTGGAATGGCGGTGCCTGAGTTAAAGTGACCAATCACCCCCGCCACTTTGGCATCCACGAAACGCTCAGCCACTTGTGTGGCTTGTTTTGGGTCCGCAGCATCGTCTTCAGCCATCAATTTGAACGTGGCGGGTGCGCCATTGATGGTTAATTTTTGCTCGTTGGCTTCGTCAATGGCCAATTGCACGCCGTTTTTGTATTCTTCACCGTAATGTGATTGTGGACCTGTTAAAGGTGCGGCAAAGCCAATTACGATTTCATTGTTGCCATTGGCAGCAGGGGCTGACGAAGTTGTTTTGGCAGCGTCGCTACCACTGTTTTGACCGCCGCAAGCTGCCAGCGCCAAAGCCACCATCAAGCTCATACTGGTGGTTTTCATGTTTAATTTATTCATATTATTTTCCTTTTGACTGACCTGTTTTGAAATTTAAAGCGACCTGAATGGTAAAGCAAACCACTTTATTTTGAAACTGTTGGCTTGGAATTTGTGGTTTGCTTAGGGGGATAAAAAAATCAAATAAGATGTGAGTATTTAGGATTTGTGTTCCAGTGTGGGGCTGCGCATCATTAAAGCATATGCCACTTGAGCGCTGTTCAATTGACCATTGAGCAATTGAAACAAGGTTTCAGTAATGGGCATACTGATATGGTGTAATTGTGACAGGCGATAGGCTTCAGAAATGGTATATACGCCCTCAGCCACATGTCCTAACTCTTCTAAAATGGTGTCTAGATTTTTGTCTTCGGCCAGTTTCAGGCCGACTTGGCGATTGCGAGATAAGCCGCCTGTACAAGTTAAAATCAAATCACCCAAACCCGAAAGACCCATTAAAGTGGCTTCTTGTGCGCCCAAATGTTGCGCCAAACGGCTGATTTCAGCCAAGCCGCGTGTCATCAATGCCGCCCGTGCGTTCAAGCCATAATGCAAACCATCACACAAACCTGTGGCAATTGCCATCACGTTTTTCAACGCACCACCTACTGCCACACCGATGACATCGCTAGAGGCGTATAAGCGCAATACGGAACTGTTCAAATTGCGGCACATTTGTTCAATCCAAGCTTGGTTTTCAGATGCCAAAGTGACGGCACAAGGCAGTTGTTGCGCCAATTCTTGCGCAAAGCTAGGACCTGATAACAAAGCCACGTGTTTTTGTTCGGGCAACATACTGGTAACCACTTGATGTGGCAATTGACCTGTCGAAACTTCAAAGCCTTTACACGCAGTCATAATCGGCATGTTATTGTCTATGAATGGCTGGATGGCTTCTAAAATAGGGCGCAAACCTGAAACAGGTGTCACAATCAAGACCAATTCGGTTTGATCCAAAGCGTCCTGTAAATGATTTTGTAAGTTTAAGTTGTCAGGAAAGTGGCAGTTTTTTAAATAACGCTGATTTTCACGGGTTTGTTGCATTTGTGTGACGTGTTCGGCATTGCGTGCCCACAAACATACTTGGTGGTTTTGTTGGGCAAAATGGATGGCAAGAGCCGTGCCCCATGCCCCTGCGCCTAAAACGGTAATTTTCATCGGATAACCTTTACTGCCAATTGAAAAAAAGCAAATATTTAAAGTGATGGTTAGAATCATACCATTGACGATTAAAAGAGGGTGTTTGTGCCACAATGCTTTAAATGAAATTGGATGGTTCTTGTGTGTTGAGTCAGGATTTAGGCTTGTGTTAATATTGGCGAAAATGGCAGCCTATCCATGCAGTTCGCACATGAAGCTAGTCAAAATATGTGGAATGTGCTTACAATATGCATGCTTATGGATGGAAAGCTCTATTTAAATTCAGTAGAATGAGCGCTGGATTTTGGTAGTCGACCATTATTAACAATTAATTCTATCTGAAATAAACCCTTATTTAAGATCAAGGTAAAGGAAGTAACATGGAAAATATCGAACAGCGCGTAAAGAAAATTGTTGCTGAACAATTGGGTGTGAATGAAGCTGAAGTGAAAAACGAATCTTCATTCCAAGAAGACTTGGGCGCTGACTCTTTGGATATCGTTGAATTGGTAATGGCTTTGGAAGAAGCTTTCGATACTGAAATTCCTGATGAAGAAGCAGAAAACATCACTACTGTACAACAAGCTATCGACTTCTTGACAGCTGCTGAGTAATTTTTCTTAGCCTCAATATTTTAGCCTCTGCAGAGCACATCGGTTTGCTGTGCAGAGGTTTTTACTATGGATTTCAAACGCATGAATAAAAAAAGGATCGTCATTACCGGTTTGGGTGTTGTATCACCATTGGGTAATAGTGTGGCCGAAAACTGGGAAAATTTGCTCGCTGGTGTCAGCGGTATTGGCCCTGTGACTCGTTTTGATGCATCGACCTTGAATTGTCAGATTGCTGGTGAAGTCAAAGATTTTGACATCACCCAATACATTCCAGCCAAAGAAGCACGTCGTATGGATGTGTTCATTCATTATGGTATTGCTGCGGCATTGCAAGCGATTGAAGATGCAGGCTTGGATCATATTGAAGGCTTGGACAAAACCCGCGTGGGTGTGAATATTGGTGCTGGTATTGGTGGTTTGCCATTGATTGAAGATACGGGTGCTGATGTGATTGCTGGTGGTACACGCAAAATCAATCCTTTCTTTATTCCAGGTTCATTGATTAATTTGATTGCAGGCCATGTGACCATTTTAAAAGGTTATCAAGGTCCGAGTTACGGCATTGTGTCTGCTTGTACGACAGGTGCACATTGTATTGGTGATGCGGCGCGTATGATTGCTTATGGCGATGCAGACATCATGGTTGCAGGTGGTGCTGAAGGTGCGATTTCGACTTTGGGCATGGGTGGTTTTGCGGCGATGAAGGCTTTGTCTACTCGCAACGATGATCCAACCAAAGCATCTCGCCCGTGGGACAAAGACCGTGATGGTTTTGTGATGGGTGAGGGTGCTGGTGTGATGGTATTGGAATCTTATGATTCTGCTGTGGCGCGTGGTGCAAATATTTATGCTGAGTTAGTCGGTTTTGGTATGAGCTCAGATGCACATCATATTACCGCACCTACTGTAGATGGCCCTGCTTTGGCGATTAACCGTGCTTTGAAAGATGCGGGTTTAGAGCCAAGTGACATTGATTATGTCAATGCACATGGTACATCTACACCTTTGGGTGATGCCAATGAAACCAATGCATTGAAATCTGCGTTTGGTGAGCATGCTTACAAAATGGTGGTCAACTCTACCAAATCCATGACAGGTCACTTATTAGGTGGTGCTGGTGGTTTGGAAGCGGTGGTGACTGCTTTGGTGATTAAAAACCAAATAGCCCCTCCAACCATTAATATCGACAACCAAGACATTGAAGCAGGTTGTGATTTGGATTACAACAAAGATGGTGCACGCAAAATGGAAGTTCGTGCCGCCATTTCTAATTCGTTCGGCTTCGGTGGTACCAATGGTACTTTGGTTTTGAAGCGCGTTGATTGATGTTGTTTTATCAAGCGTCCTGTAAATTTACAGGACGCTTTTTTTGTGTGATACCGTTGGTGTTTATTGAAATAAAATAAAAATTAGACCAAGCTCAACACAAGTTTGTAAACGTGTTAAAGTATGGGTCTTGTTTTTGATGGGTGCAGGTTGCCATATAAACGACAACTTGGACTGTTTTAATCTGCAACTTTAGGACAAAAACCTCATGTTTAATCATGTTGATTATTATCCAGGCGACCCTATTTTGGGTTTGAATGACTTGTATAACAAAGACACACGCGCTGAAAAAGTAAATTTGGGCGTGGGTGTGTATTATGACGAAGATGGCAATTTGCCTTTGCTCGACTCGGTATTGAAAGCCGAAGCTGAGCGTGCCAAAGCGCCTCAAGCTCGTCCATATTTGCCTATGAGCGGTTTGGCTTCTTATAACACTGCGGTACAACGCTTGTTGTTTGGTGCTGACAGTGCAGCTGTGACCGAAGGTCGCATTGCAACCATCCAATCTATCGGCGGTTCTGGTGCATTGCGTGTGGGTGCGGAGTTTGTGAAACAATACTTCCCACAAAGCAAAGTGTATGTGAGCAAACCAACTTGGGGCAACCACATCAGCATTTTTGAAGCAGCTGGTTTGGAAGTGGGCGAATACCCTTACTACGATGCTCAAACAGGTGGTGTGAAATTTGATGCTTTATTAGAAGCATTCAAAGGTTATAACAAACACGATGTAGTTTTGTTACACCCTTGCTGCCACAACCCAACTGGCGTTGATTTGACGCCTGCACAATGGGATGTGTTGTTAGATGTGGTGAAAGAGCGTGAATTGTTGGCATTCATGGACATCGCTTACCAAGGTTTTGGCGATGACTTTGAAACCGACGTGTACGCCATTCGCAAAGCAGAAGCTTTGGGTTTGAGCTATTTTGTCAGCAGCTCATTCTCTAAAAACTTGTCGTTCTACGGCGAGCGTTTGGGTGCTTTGTCTGTGGTGTCAGCTACGGCTGAAGAAAAGCGTTTGGTGTTCAGCCAATTGCAATACATCGTGCGTCGTTTGTACTCTAACCCTCCTTGCCACCCTGCAACCATCGCATCTGATGTTTTGAACAGCGATGAATTGTTTGCTTTGTGGACAGAAGAAGTGGCTCAAATGCGCGTGCGCATCAAAGAAATGCGTCAGCGTTTGTTTGAAGTATTGACTGCCAAAGTACCAGGTCGTGATTTCTCTTACATCACGGCTCAACGTGGTATGTTCAGCTTCTCAGGCTTGAGCCCAGAACAAGTGGCTCGTTTGGCTTCTGAATTCGGTATTTATTTGGTGAGCAACGGTCGCATGTGTGTGGCTGGCTTGAACACTAAAAACATCGATTACGTTGCCAATGCATTTGTTGCTGTATTGCAAGACTGATTGCTTGATTGAATAAAAAAGCGTCCTGTAAATGTTTACAGGACGCTTTTATTGATTGCGCCACCGATTGTCAGCTGTATATCAGCGTTTGTTGAATTCTTCGACAATGTCATTGATGGTCTTTTTGATGGTCCATAATGCCGTAGCATAATTGGCTGTGCGTGAGCAAGCGACCAATATTTCGATGGATTTGTCGGTATCCAATGCCACACGGCGGCTGAAGATTAAACCATTTTCACATTCGATGGTTGTGGCCATAGTATGATTGAATCCTGATTCTGCACTGACAGAGTCGCTTAATCCACCTAAAGAAGCGCACATGGCCGCTTTGCGTGCTGCATCACGGTCATCTGCCAATGTATGGGTAATGGGAAAACCATCGTCACTGGCAATCACGATAAATTCAATATCACTGAAATTTTTCTTTAAAGCACGCACATGGCGGGCAAACATGTCTTGGCGCGCCATAATATATTGATGTTTGCGGACAGCTTCGCTGTTATCCATGGATTTTATTCCCCTTTGATTTCTGAATTCGCTAGTATCACTTCTAATAACATTAAAACATCTGCTTTTTCACGCACATCGACTTCCATAATGGGTGCGTACATGTCGCGTTCGGCAAAATATTGGGTATATTTGTCCAAAGCATGGCTGTCTTTTTTGGTTTTACCTATGCCAACGACAAAAGCTTGTTTGCTGATTAAATCACGAAACTCATGTAAATAAAGTTTTAAGTCTTCAATAGGATTTTCGCGTGTATCATCAATGAGCAAGATACAACCCATAGAGCCTTTGGCAAGAATAGGCCACATGAATTTGAAACGATCTTGCCCTGGAATGCCATATAAATGAACCACTTCATCAGGGCCTAATTCAATACTGCCGTAATCCATTGCCACTGTGGTCGTGGATTTGTTGGATTGTTCCGAGTCTGAGTTGCTGGCCTCTGTGCCAATAGGGTTGGTGTCGCTGATGCAATGAATGGCAGTGGTTTTGCCTGCACCCATTGGACCGATAAATAAAATTTTAAGTAAAGGGCCTGTGAGATTGGGTTCGTTGCTGACTGACATGGCGAACTTTCTGTATAAAATATATATCGATAAATTAATCTAAAGATGATTCAAAATGTTCATTAGTATGTAGCTTTTCGCGCAGTCTGGTAATCCATGATGATTTTTCAGACGCATTTTTTTGTAATGAATTTTGTTGTTGTTTTGTGCTTTGAGGTAGTGCTTGGGTTTGCCAAGTTAAGCCTGCTAAATGTGCAGCATAAATAAAATGTTTGATTTGTTGGTGAGATGCTTTTCCTTTGGCTTGTGCAGCATAAATACTGTGATAGTTTTGAGCAAATAAAGTCGCTAAAAATAACCAAGTGGGATGTGTTTCCCATTGACCAAATCTTGGGAAACCCTTGAGTTTCCATTCTTGGTTTTCCAAATCCAAGTTTTGACTTTTTTCATCACATTTTGGTGTGTGCAAGCCATATGACCATAAGACTGCTGGTAATGAAAAATGTTTTAATGTATTTGGAATATTATTTGTTGTTTCTGCTGGCTCAGTATTAACCTGAAGCAAGATGTTAGCCAACTCGTTTGCATGATTGACAGAAGCTGCAATCATTTGATTATCATAATCTACATAAACACCCAATTTTTTAAGACAAATCATACCGCTGTTTTGTTGAGACAGGCTTTCCCAGACATCTTGGACTTGGGTTTCAATCGTAGGGATTACAACAGTCTGTTCGGTAGATACAGATGGGTTGGTGCTTGAGTTTATGTCAATCTGAGGGTGAGCGACATTGTCTGAATTTTTATGATTTGTGTCTTCAGCTGGCGTATTTTCTTGAGAGGAAGCTAGGTCAGTTGTTTTTTTTTGATTGGTATTATTTTTTAAACTACCATATAAAATGAATTTTTCTTTTGAGTTTTCATGTGTCTTGGTTTCTGAAGATACTTTAGAAGACGCAGATAAACTGTCTGTACCATTGGATGGGATTTGGGTGTTTTGTTTGGTTGAAGTGGCTTCTTGAGCTGTTTCAGTCGCATTGGGCTGTGGTGTGGTTTGGTTTTTTCGAAATGAGCCATAAGTATAAAAAACCGGCTTGTCTTCCTCGGTTTGAGTGGGATCAGTTTTTTTATTGTTATTGGTCTGATTTGGGGGTGTAAGAGTTTCTTCTGTGTTAGCAGGGACAATCATCGCACCATCACGCCAAAAAGTGATATTGGGTTTGTCGCTTGAGACGTTAGAATGTTGAGCAGGCGGTTCTGTAAAAAAGACTTGTTCAATATTTTTTAAAACATCAATCAAATCAAAAGTGGTGATAGGGTGAGGGCAAGGAATGAAATTATCCGCCACAAGGTCTTGATTGCTTAAGATAGGGGCTTTAGACTGGTGGAGGTAATGTGGTAATGTTGAATCAATGACAAAATGTACCTGACATTGGTATGCGTTTTGACCAATCTCCCAACGGTATTGGAGATGGTTTTGAGCTGTATTCATGCGGTTAATAGCATCAATTTGTTTGGTAAACTTATCGGTTAAATCTGAGTTGAAACCAACCAAATTCAGTTTTATATTTAAATTTTTAGCGGACATTTGTTCTCGCTCAAGCAAGATAGCCTCGGCAATAATATATTACCGAGGCGAGTGTAGAAACGAAGACAATCTAGAAAACACCAATTAAGCTAAGTGTTTTTCTGCATCGCGTAAGGCACGGCGCGCCAAGGCTAAGTTGGATTTTCCCTTGTCCAATACTTGGTACAAAAACAAACCATCATGTTTTTGCAAAGGACGCAACAAATGGTATTGCTCGCCCAGTGTAATCAAGATGTCATCAATGACATCATTTAAGCCTAGCATGCCCATGGTTTTCATTTTTGCGCGCATCACCTCAGTATTGCCAGCTGCTGCAATCTCCAAATCGATAGAAGCTGTGCCGCCACCTGCAAGCAACATGCCACTTGAATAATCTACAACTGCAGCCGCAAGAGCACCGTCTACATTCAATAATTCAGTGATTGTTTTATCAAAATTCATGGTAAATCCTTTTCGTTGCATAAATAAATTAAAAGGTCTGCTACAAAGGTGATGCAATGAAAATGTCGTTGATATTGACGGTTTTTAATTCCATAAATAGTCATTGGTAATGGCCTGAAATCAATAAGCCTCAAAACCGTACATTCTCATAGTATCATACTAAAATCATCTTTCAATCAATCTAATACAGATTATTGAGATAATCTAGATTGGTATCAAAGTTGACTTTATTATTGCAATTGGTTCCGCAGATTGAGGGCTTTTTTTATTTGTATATCATGACCTCTATGATAAGGTTTGATCCATCTCTTGAGAAGGAATAGAACCTAATTTCCCCACCTCTTTGGCAGGTACGCCTACCACTGTAGTCCGAGCAGGAACATCGTTAACAACCACACTGCCAGCACCAATTTTGGCACATTCATGGATTCTAATATTGCCCAAAACTGAGGCATTAGCACCTATCATGACGCCGTTGCCAATTTTAGGGTGGCGGTCACCAGACTCTTTGCCTGAACCACCTAAAGTCACACCATGTAACATAGAGATGTCATCACCTAAAACCGCTGTTTCACCAATCACAATACCAGTACCATGATCAATCATAATACCTTTACCAAATGTAGCAGCAGGATGAATGTCTACACCAAATACTTCTGAAGAGCGATTCTGCAAGAAGTATGCCAATGTCTTTCTACCTTGTAGCCACAGATGGTGATTAATTCGATGTGCTTGAATTGCATGATAACCTTTGAAATATAACAAAGGTAAAGAGTACGCATCACAAGCAGGATCGCGCTCATAGTAAGCAATGATGTCTGCAATGGCAGCATCATGAATGGTGGTATCGGTTTTCAGAGCTTGGTGGTACATTTCATACAATGTGCGCGCATCCATCACTGCACTGGCCAATTTACTAGACAGGTGAAACGCCAAAACACGATCAAAAGAGCTGTGGCGTAAAACGCTAAGATGTAAAAAACTGGCTAATAAAGGTTCATTTTCAACTGCTTCAACTGTTTCGGCTAAAATGGTTTGCCAAACTTGCTCTGGTGTGTGTGCTGCCGTCAAGATTTGTTCTCCAATTGGACTACATCAAAATGATGTCAAATTGTTCTTGTGTGTATGAGGTTTCAACTGCCAAGGTGATAGGCGAGCCAATGAAATCAATCAACATGGCTAAAGATTGCGCCTCTTCGTCTAAAAACAAATCTATTACCGATTGGGCAGCTAAAATCTTGTAGCTGTTGGCTTTGTAGCGGCGTGCTTCACCGACAATTTCACGTTGGATTTCGTAACAAACTGTTTGTGCTGTTTTGACAGTGCCACGTCCTTTGCAACAAGAACAAGGCTCGCTTAATAAATGGCTGAGGCTTTCGCGTGTGCGTTTGCGCGTTAATTCAATCAAACCCAAGCTGGTAAAGCCGTTTAAGGTGACGCGGGTGCGGTCTAGACTTAGAACACGGGTCAATTCATTTAAAACCGATTCGCGGTGTTGGGCTTGTTCCATGTCGATGAAATCGATGATGACAATGCCGCCAATATTGCGTAAACGCAATTCGCGCGCAATGGCATGACAAGCTTCTAAATTGGTTTTGTAAATGGTTTCGTCAAAATTGCGCGTACCCACAAAGCCGCCAGTATTGACATCTATGGTTGTCATGGCTTCGGTTGGGTCTATGATTAAATAACCACCAAACTTCAAATTCACGCGCGGTTGCAAAGCCTTGCCAATTTCGTCTTCGACACCATAAGTTTCAAACAAGGGGCGCGCACCATCGAATTTTTCAATTTTATTGACGGCATTGTGCACATACATTTGTGCAAACTCGAGCATGGACTCGTAGTTTTCAGTGGAGTCAATCAAGATGCGTTGGGTGTTGTCGCTGAACATGTCACGCAAAACACGGCGACTTAAAGGCAAATCTTGGTATAACAAGGTTTCGGGCTTCACGGTTTTACTGCGCTTGCGAATGTTGTCCCATAAGCGAGTTAAATAATCGATGTCGGCCTGTAACTCTGCATCGGTAGCGGTTTCGGCACTGGTGCGAATGATATAACCGTGGCAAGAGTCTTCTGGCAACAAGTCTTCCAAGCGCTTGCGCAATAAAGCTCGTTCTTCTTCATCTTCAATTCGCTGTGAAATACCAATGTGTTCATCTTGTGGTAAATGAACCAAAAAGCGACCTGCCAATGAAATTTGGGTAGAAAGGCGAGCGCCTTTGCTGTTAATTGGGTCTTTGATGACTTGCACCATGACACTTTGACCCTCAAATAACATGTGCTCGATGCGTTGGGTTTCAGTGGGTTGTTGGCGTTGTTCTAAGATATCAACAATATGTAAAAAGGCAGCACGGTCTAAACCAATGTCGATAAAAGCACTTTGCATGCCTGGTAAAACACGCTTGACCACGCCTAAATAAATATTACCAACCAAACCAAGATCGGAGTTGCGCTCAATATGCAATTCACAAACAGTTGAATTTTCTAAAATAGCAACACGGGTTTCTTGGGGAGTGACGTTAACGAGAACCGTTTCAGGTGGGCGTGGCACATCCTTAGCCAAGGCAATAGCATTTTGCAACATGGTCGTCCTTTGATTTTCAATGTGGTTTGTTGAGTATGCGATAAGTGCAACATACTTAACAAACGACACTACTTGGCTGCGCTTCATCTTATCACAAGCTTTTATCAGGCGTGTAACAACAAATTAACCGCTCGATAGCCATTAAGATGGATTGCCATACTTTATTTGATGGGGACATGATCGATATTTTACAAGCGCATTTGGCATGATAAAAACGCTATTTTAGTGTTCTTATCAAGCGTCCTGAAATATTCAAATAAAATACTGTAAATATCGTGTGAGTTACCACGATGGCAAGTGTTTTACCGTGTTCGCCATCATGGTGTCAATTGTCTTGATTTAGATGTCGAGGCAATTCAAATGGCACAACTGTAATAATTGTGTGGTTTCAAACAAAGGCAAGCCCATCACGCCACTAAAACTGCCATCTAAATGGCTGATAAACACCGCTGCCAAGCCTTGTATGCCATAAGCACCCGCTTTGTCGTCGGCTTCTCCGCTGGCAAGATAAGCATAAATTTCTGCATCTGACAAAGTTTTAAACGTCACATCGCTGATTTGAGTGGTACGGTGGCGTGTACCTTGATGCCAAACGACTACTGCGCTGATGACTTGATGTGAGCGGCCTGAAAGTTGTTTGAGCATTTGGTAAGCATCTTGACGGTCGTTAGGTTTGCCCAAAATTTGGCCATCAACGGCCACTGAGGTGTCTGCGGTTAAAACAGGGATGGCAGGGGCTTGCCCATGTGCTTGAGTGAATAATTCTAAAGCCTGTTCTGATTTTTGCCATGCCATGCGTTCGGTATAAGCTTGGGCATCTTCATTGTCATGTGGCGTTTCATCGATGTCACTGCTGATTTTTTGGGCTTGAAAACCCAATTGTTGTAATAATTGCAAACGGCGAGGGCTGCCTGAGGCTAAAAATAAATCCATAAATCACATCTTTCTGTATCTTGATAAGGTTAGGCTTTGTCATTGCCGCCAATTAACAGGCGGTCTAAAAGGACGGTCGGTAGCGCTCGTTTTAAATAGGCCAAGCTATGGGTTACCATCGTCACACGGTAACGGGCTTTGGGGCGAGGGGTATTTAAAGCTTGGGCGCATACGGCAGCACAAGCTTCGCTGCTCAATGCCAAAGGATGAGGTTTGCCTTCGCCACGCAAGCGTTTGAGCAAACCTGTGTAATTGGCATGAGGGGAATCTGGGTTCACATGGGCTAAAAAATGTTGCAAGGTATTGTCACGAAAACGGCTTTTGATGGGACCCGGTTGCAATAAGCTGACGTGAATAGAAGTGCCATGTAATTCCAAACGCAAAGTGTCACACAAGCCTTCTAAAGCAAACTTACTGCTGTTGTATGGCGCACGCAAAGACATGGCAGCAAAACCCAAAACACTGGAATTAACCAAAATTCGTCCAAAACCTTGTTGGCGAAACAAGGGCAAAACGTGCAAAATGCCATCCCAAGTGCCAAAGACATTGGTATCGAATTGGGCTTTGATTGCAGCCAAAGACACATCGTCGACCGCACCATTTTGCCCAAAGCCTGCATTGGCAAAAAACGCGTCCAAAGTGCCTACTTCTCGTTGGATGTAAGCGATGGCGGCACGGTAATCTTCAGAACAGCGCACATCTACTTGTAGACATTCCAAGCCTTCGCTTTGTAAGCGTTGTACATCTTGCGCTTGGCGGCAACTTGCAATCACACGCCAGCCTTGTTGTTTGAGTAAGTGGGCGGTGGCATAGCCGATGCCGCTAGAGCAGCCAGTAATGAAGATTGTTTTCATGTATGTTGTCCGTCATCAATACAGTTATAATACCATGTCAAAAGATGCCTGATAAAAGAGGCGTCCTGTAAAAGGAATCAGCATGAAATCATGGTTTGCTTCAGAATCTATTTCGCCGCGAGCCAAAGCATGGAAGTTTGCGAAGAGTTTGCGTGACAGCAAAAAATACCCTTGGTGGGACAAAGAAGTGGCTTTGGCGGAGGCATTTGTGGCTGAAACCTTAGATGCCACACAATATCGCCAAGCTGTTTATGCGGCAACGGATTGGAATCACATCAAAAACAGCGATGATTTTGGTGGTTACAGCCAATCAGAGCGAGACCATCGCGCGGATATCATTGCGACCATGGAAATTACGATTGCTCAAAGTGAGCGTGGATGATGAATGAAATTTGGTGGCAATGGTTAGGCTTGTGGTTTTCGGCTTTTAGCTCGGCAACGATTTTGCCAGGGACGTCCGACGTGGTGTTGGTGGCGATGATACACCAACATCCGCAATGGTGGGGTTGGGCTTGGCTCATTGCTACCATCGGTAACAGCATGGGTGGGGTGGTTTCGTATTATATGGGACGCTTATTGCCACACAAACACCGTGCGCCTGACAAAATGATTACGTGGATTTACAAATATGGCTATTGGGCTTTATTGATGTCGTGGGTGCCATTTATTGGTGATGGTTTGGCTATTGCGGCAGGTTGGTTGCGTTTGAATGTATTTTTGAGCGCGTTAATGCTGACAATAGGCAAATTTGCACGTTATGGTGTGTTGATTTTTGGTACACTGCAAGTGATTGCATAAACAAGGCTTTGAGCCAAGCTCAAAGTTGGTAGAAGGAAGTTATGGCAGAACACAAAGCCCGCAAACGATTCGGGCAAAATTTTTTACAAGACACGCGCATTATCAGCGATATTGTCAACGCAGTGCGTCCGCAAGCGGATGATGTGGTCATTGAAATCGGTCCTGGTTTGGCAGCGATTACCGAGCCTTTAGCGCGTCCACTGAAACAATTGCATGTGGTGGAAATTGACCGTGACATCATCAAACGTTTGAAACGTTTGCCATTTGCCGATAAATTGGTGATACATGAAGGCGACGTGTTGCAATTGGATTTTCGCAGCATTGCTGGCATGAAAAAAATTGTGGGCAACTTGCCTTACAATATTTCCACGCCATTGTTGTTCCAATTGGTGGAAGTGGCAGATGAAGTGGTAGACATGCATTTCATGTTGCAAAAAGAAGTGGTAGAGCGCATGGTTGCCGAACACAGAACCAATGATTACGGTCGCTTGAGTGTGGTGTTGCAATACTATTTTGAGATGGAAAAAATCATTGATGTGCCGCCTGAATCTTTTGACCCTGCGCCAAAAGTAGATTCAGCTGTCATTCGTATGATTCCCAATAAAGGTCGTATTGGCATTGCCGATGATTTCAATCATTTGAGTCGCATGTTGCAACAAGCGTTTCAACAACGCCGCAAGACTTTGCGCAACAATTTAAAAGAATGGATGAACGACGAAGATTTTGCCGCAGTGGGATTAGACCCAACTTTGCGTGCGGAACACGTCGCTCCAGAAGAATATGTTCAATTGAGTAATTATTTGTTGCGCAAAAACGCAGCAAACGTTTGAAGACAGGATGAACCATGGCTGATGCAATGATCCGTTTTGAAAATATCCACAAATGGTTTGGCAAGGATTTACACGCAATTAATGGTGTGAATTTGGAAATTGCCAAAGGTGAAGTGGTGGTGGTGTGTGGTCCGTCTGGTTCAGGCAAATCGACGTTGATTCGTACAGTGAACCAATTGGAAACCATTCAAGAAGGCAATATTTACATCGATGGTGTGTGTGTGAACGATCACAAAACCGATTTGAATAAATTGCGTGCAGAAGTAGGTTTTGTATTTCAGCATTTCAATTTGTACCCACACTTAAGCGCCATTGACAACATCATGTTATCGCCTATGAAAGTGCGTGGCATGAAAGAAACCGAAGCGCGTGAATTGGCTATGGGTTTGTTGGAAAAAGTGGGTTTGGCTCACAAAGCCGAATCTTTCCCGAGTCAATTGTCAGGTGGTCAACAACAACGTGTTGCCATTGCCCGTGGTTTGGCGATGCAACCGAAAGTGATGTTGTTCGATGAGCCAACTTCGGCGCTAGACCCTGAAATGATTGGCGAAGTGTTGAAAGTGATGAAGGATTTGGCTTTGAGTGGCATGACCATGATGTGTGTGACGCATGAAATGGGTTTTGCGCGAGAAGTGGCCGATCGAGTGGTATTTGTCGATCATGGTGAAATCATCGAAGAGGCGACACCAGAAGAATTTTTCACCAATCCAAAACACGAACGTGCCAAACAATTTTTGAGCCAATTGCGTTCGCATTAAAAAATAGGATTGAAGGCGTCCTGAAACCATTTCAGGACGCCTTTATGCATATTGAAAAAGCAAATATCCATTAGAATTTTAATGAGATACGAGCAGCTGAAAAAACAAGAAAGCAGGCTATGGCAGTAGATCATTACGAAAACTTTCCTGTTGGTTCGATATTGGTACCCAAACATTTGCGCCGTCCTATCCATGCCATTTATGCGTTTTCTCGCGTGGCGGATGATTATGCCGATGAGGGCGATGACAGCGATGAAGTGCGCTTGGCTAATTTGCAAGCTTTGAGCGATGAATTGCTTTTGATTGAACAAGGCAAGCGGCCTGTAAGTGCATTGATGCAGCGTTTGCTTGATGAAGCGATTGCGCCACATCAATTGCCAACAGCATTGTTTGAAGATTTACTGGATGCTTTTCGCCAAGATGTGGTGAAAAAGCGTTACCAAGAATTTGACGAATTGGTCGATTATTCGCGTCGTTCTGCCAATCCAATTGGGCGTTTGTTATTGTGTTTGTATGGTGTCAATGATGAACAGTCTTTGCAGCAAAGCGATGCCATTTGTACCGCTTTGCAGTTGATTAATTTTTGGCAAGATGTGGCGATTGATTGGCAAAAAAACCGTGTGTATTTACCGCAAACGAGTTTGCAGCAATTTCATGTGTCTGAGTCTGACATTGCGCAACACAAGCTCACACCTGCGTTTCAAAATATGATGGCAGCACAATGTCAGCGTGCTTTTCAAATGTTACAGGACGGCTCACCTTTGATTGGCAAATTACCCAGTCGCTTGCGTTGGGAATTGAGCATGATTGTGTTGGGTGGCGAGCGCATTGTGCGTAAACTGATGGCGGTTGAATATGATGTGTTCACGCAAAGACCTGTTTTAACCAAACGAGATTGGTTGTGGATGCTCAAACAATTGTTAACTGGTCATATTGCCATGCCCATACGTTGACGTGGGTGAGGTAAAATGCGAGCTTTGTGTCAAGGTGTTGGCAGATGACAAAACCACCTATGTGGCCGTTGCTGTTATTGTTGGTGTCGGTGCCTGTAACGGTTGTAGGCATGTGGTGCTATTTGTTGGATTTGGATGAAAGTGCTGTCTATGCTTTAACCGCTTGGGTGGCATTTTTATTTTGTTATGCACACCGTTTGGTCTATTTTTACCATGTGCGCCAAGCGCAAAAATGGGTGTATTTTATGGCAATGCCGATGGTGTTAATCATGTATCCGGCATTGTTTGTGTGTTGGATGTGTGTGGCTGCGATGCAGGCAACGTCAGGTCATTAAAAAAAGGAAATGAAAAATGGGTGTTTACATCATGTGGTTTTTGCTGTGTATCAGCGGTATCGGTTTGTGTATTTTGACTTTGATTACAGGCAATCAACGCATGCCAAAAGTGCAGGGTTTTTGTGCGTTTGCAGGCTTGGTATTTTTCGGTGCGACCGTGAGCTTGAGCATTTATGATATTCAAACCAAACCTGAGTTTGACACTTATTTTATGGGGATGCAGGTGTTTCCATTGGCGATGTATGCATGGATGATGTATTTTGCTATCAAGCAATTGAGAACACATCAAAACAAACCAGATTGATTAATCATATATTGACAGGACGCTTGAAGCGTCCTGTTTTTTTTTAAGCGCAGCATGCCAATACTTGGGCTTACTCTTGTGGAAGTGGCTTTGAATCATTGGCATGTTTGTCTTGGTCTTTATCGTCATCGCCATCGGGAATCATGGCACCAACGACAGCGGCAGTTCCTTTAACGGTGTATTTGCCAACGGTATAAACCGCTTTTACGGGTGCGGTGACCAAGGAGGTAACGCAGCCTTGCAATAAGAGGCAGGTGCCAATGGTTAAAATCAGTGGACGTAGTGCAATCATGGTTAGGTCTTCACAACTTACAAACACAGCGCTGTCGGATAACAAACGTGGGTTAAATGGGATTAAAACGGTATTTTAGGCTGTTTTAAGAAAGGTTGCTATATTGCAATGGTATACAGGACGCTTGAAGCGTCCTGTATATTGGGTGAGTCTTGTTGGAATCTAACTAGATTAAGGTTCGATGCGTGGCACATCATTGGATGGGCGTGAAGGTGATGGTTTCACTTCGCTGTAATCACCATCGATAATATCACCATCGGCATGGTTGTTTTGGCGTTGGCGGTATTGTTGATACGCTTGTTGGGCTTGTTCTGAGCCGATATTGGTTTTGGGACCACCTTTTAATGGCAACATCAGACCTGCGGCAATGGCTGTCGATACAAAGCCCGGGCTAATGAGCAAAATGGCAGAAATGATAAAGCGAATCGGCCACATCAATTGATACACGGACAAGCCTTGTGGATTTTTACGCAAGGTTTCACCTGCCATCAACACGCTGGAAAAACCCAAATTGCGCATTAAAAAGATGCCTGTGAAAAATTGCAAAGCCATCAATACCAAAGTCCAAATACCTAACCATTGGCTGACCATGACGATGGAAACCACTTCTAATATCAAAAAGGCCGGAAACAACCAACCAAGATAACGCATGTATGAGCCCTGTCTTTTAATTAAAAATATGCTGTTACAGGCTTTAAAAATATAAGCAAACTATCCATATTTCAAGCGTCCTGTAAGTGAATTTGCGTAAACATGGGTATAAAAAAAGCCTGAAACAGATTCAGGCTTTTCAAAATTGACCAAATTATTGGTCTAAATTGCCCAAAACGATGCGCAACATGCGACGCAATGGTTCAGCCGCGCCCCACAACAATTGGTCACCGACGGTGAACGCAGAAATATACTCGCCGCCCATACCCATTTTGCGGATACGACCCACTGGCACAGACAAAGTGCCTGTCACTTTAGCAGGGGTTAATTCTTCGATAGATGCTTGTTTTTCGTTAGGAACGACTTTCACCCAATCGTTGGCAGAAGCCAATAATGCTTCGATTTCTTCGATAGGCAAATCTTTTTTCAATTTCAAAGTGATTGCTTGGCTGTGACAACGCATTGCGCCCACGCGTACGCACAAACCGTCGATGACGGTTGGATTGTCGCTGTTGCCCAAAATTTTGTTGGTTTCAACGCCGCCTTTCCACTCTTCTTTGGATTGGCCATTGCCCAAGTCCGCATCAATCCAAGGAATCAAGCTACCTGCCAATGGCACGCCAAAATTGTCTTTTGGATAAGCATCTGAGCGCAAGAAGTCTGATACTTTGCGGTCGATTTCCAAAATCGCGCTCGCTGGATCTGCCAATTCAGCCGCCACTTCGTTTTCAATGGCGCCCATACCTGAAATCAATTCACGCATGTTTTTAGCACCTGCGCCAGAAGCCGCTTGGTAAGTCATGCTAGAAGCCCACTCAACCAAATCGTTTTGGAACAAGCCACCCAAAGCCATCAACATCAAAGAGACGGTACAATTGCCGCCGATGTAGTTTTTCACGCCGTTTTGTAAGCCTGCATCAATCACATCACGGTTAACAGGGTCTAAAATGATGATTGCGTCGTCTTTCATGCGCAAAGAAGAAGCCGCATCGATCCAATAACCATCCCAGCCAGTTGTGCGCAAAGGTTCAAATACCGCTTTGGTATAATCGCCGCCTTGGCATGTGACAATGATGTCCATTTTTGCCAATGCTTCGATGTCGTTGGCATCTTGCAAAGTTTTTTCCGTTTGACCGAAATCAGGAGCAGTGCCGCCGACATTCGATGTCGTGAAAAACACGCTTTCCGGAATGTGTTTGAAATCTTGTTCTTCTTGCATGCGTTGCATCAAGACAGAACCCACCATACCACGCCAACCAACAAAACCAACTTTCACTTCTTGCTCCTTAAACGGGATAATTTTTCACATATGGATACGAATCGAAAATCATAACCGAAAATGCGTTCAAATTGCAGAAAACAGTGAAAATATTTTAATAAATTATCAGAATTGTCGGGAAATCGTTTTCATTTTGAATATGAAATGTTTTTTTTGAGAATGATTGTTATTTTATTGGAATGTAATAGTAATTAACCTAAAATAGCGGCTGTAAGTGCAATATTGATGATGTTGATGGATGAGCGAGCCAGTTTTTACGTTGATGTTAAAATCACAATATGTCGTTGTAAAAATGCTTTGAATGTAGATTAAAATCGATAGAGGAGTCCACCATGCAAGACTTTAAGGAAATTTATCAATCCACCCAACTAGAAAAAAGCCATATTGAGGATGATTACGATGAGTTTGAGCTCGCCAATCCAGGTAAGCGTATCGCAGCTTATATTCTCAATTATTTGATTGGTGCGGTGGCTTATATTCCTTTGATTTGGGGCGTGGTTGAAATAGCTGGCGGCTATTCAGGCATGAATCCTGAGAGCAATATTCAACCCGAGCTCAGTGGTTTTGGTATTGGTCTGACAATGTTAGGCGGTGTGTTGATTTTGGGATTTTTGATTTTTCAAGCGGTGTTGATGAGTAAAACAGGTCAATCTTTGGGCAAACGTATCATGAAAATCAAAGTGGTGGATGAAGAAGGAGAAAATCCAGGTTTCAAAGGCGTGGTATTGATGCGCGAAATCGTACCTAATTTGGCATTGACCGTGATTGCCATGATTCCTTTTATTGGCGGCATCATACAGTTTGGTTTTTGGATTGCGTGCTTGGTGATGTTGTTCTTGATTGATCGCAATCGCCAAACTTTGCAAGATTTGATTGCCAAGACTTATGTGGTGGATGCAGATTAAGCGGCATTTTTGACACTACAGCGTCCTGTAAATTGACAGGGCGCTGTTTTTTTGGCTGATTATGCTGTGATTGATTCGATGCCTTTTGATGCTGATATGTATGGAAAGCCCTTATGTTGGGATAATTGCCACTGATGAAAAGCATGTAAGTGGCTGGTCAGAACCGATGTGTTTGAGCTGTATCTAACCCAAGAACCTGATGGTTGTTGGGTTTTTTTGCATGGATGGATTGGTTTTAAGGAGATTTAGAGATATTTTTATTTTATTGTTGGTTTAATAGTGTTGATAATTTTAATTTTGTAATGTATAAATTTAAAAAAATATAAAAATATGAATTTATATGTTTTTAAAAAACATATTATTAAAATAATTACATACTCAGGAGCCTGAGATGGAAACGCAACACGTTTACACTGCCAAACAAAGCGATGCACATGGTCATATTGCATGGACTGAGGTGGAAGATGAGACTTGGCAACGTTTATTGACACGTCAATTGAGCCATTTACAAGACAAAGCTTGTGATGAATATTTGTTGGGTTTGGAACGCTTAGATTTGCCACAAGACCATATTCCCAATTTGCAAGACATTAGTCGTGTTTTGTACCAAGCGACAGGTTGGCAATGTGCGGAAGTGCCTGCTTTAATCAGTTTTGACCGCTTTTTTAAATTGTTGTCTGAGCGCAAATTTCCAGTAGCGACCTTTATTCGCCGTCCTGAAGACATGGATTATTTGCAAGAGCCTGATATTTTTCATGAAATTTTTGGGCATTGTGCCATGTTGACCCATCCTGCGTTTGCAGATTTTACCGCACAATATGGTAAGTTAGGCATGGCAGCGAGCAAGCAAGAGCGGGCATATTTGGCGCGTTTGTATTGGTTTACTGTGGAATTCGGTTTGCTCGAAACCTCACAAGGCCGCAAGATTTATGGTGGTGGTATTTTGTCTTCGCCGCAAGAAACCGATTATGCTTTTGCCTCTCAAGTGCCTGAGCGCCGCATGTTCCATTTGTCCGATGTATTGCGCACCCGTTATCGCATTGATGTATTGCAACCGATTTATTACCATTTAACTGACGTCAACGATTTGTATGATTTGGCTCATATCGACATCATGAGCGAAGTGCGCAAAGCCCAAGCTTTGGGCTTGTTTCCTTTGCCTGAAGCCATCAGCCATTAAACCATTTACATGATTATCAATAGGAAATCTTCAATGAGCGCCACCGAAACTTTGAACCAAATGCAATGTGAAGCGTGCCAAGCTGGCGCACCGCAAGTAGACGAACAAGAATTGCCTGAATTATTGCGTCAAATTCCCGATTGGCAGCCAATTGTGGTCGATGGTGTGATGCAGTTGCAGCGTCAATACTCATTTAGAAATTTCAAACAAGCATGGGCAGCGCATCAAAAAGTAGCAGAATTGGCAGAGGCAGAAGGCCATCATCCTGCTTTATTATTGGAATGGGGCAGTTTGACCATTACATGGTGGACGCATGCCATTAACGGCTTACACAAAAATGATTTTATTTGTGCCGCCAAAACCGATGCAGTGTTAAATATGTAATGGTGTTGTAACCAAAATAAAACTGATAAGCGTCCTGTAAATGTTTACAGGACGCTTTGTTATGGAATTTCAATTTTAGTACCCAAAGCCATCAACAATTGCGCCATCCAAGCAGGTTGTGCCAGCCAAGACGGTGCGGTAATAATATGCCCATCGGCCATTGCATTGTCATTAGGCACTTCGATGTATTTGCCACCAACAAGGTGAATGTCGTGGGCGCAGGTATGAAAAGAAGCAATATAGCGATTGTGTATCACCCGTGCCGCCGCCAACACCTGTACACCATGGCACATTGCGGCAATCGGTTTTTTGGCAGCATCAAATTCACGTACAATATTGATGACTTTGGGATTCAAGCGTAAATATTCAGGCGCACGACCGCCTGGAATGATTAAACCTTGATATTCACTTGTATTAATGTGATTGAAGTCAGCGTTCAATGTGAAATCATGACCGGATTGTTCACTGTAAACTTGATCGCTGGCCAGATTGCGAATGATGGTTTTAATGACATCGCCCGTGGATTTGTTTGGGCAAATGGCATCAACTTGATAGCCAATTGCCCAAAAGGCCTGAAATGGCACCATGACTTGGTAATCTTCAGCATAATCACCGACGAGCATCAACAGTTTGGCAGACATATGATAATCCTTATGTTATTAGGGTAAATGACATTGAGATGCAATAGACTGTGAATCTTCAAAAGGGTGCGATGAAATTGAAAAAAATTACTGCCGCAGTGGTTTTGATGAGTGATATTCGGATGAAAATACCAAACCAAACAAGCGTCCTGTAAGCTTTACAGGACGCTTGTTAGATGATTCAAATGATTTAAATTAAGTAGGCAATTGGCTGCTATCGTCTACGATTTGTGCACCTGCTAGGCGCATGTCTTCAATGGCGGTGATGACGGTATCGTCTGCAATGCCGCGACACGCACCCAAATTCACCCACACTTGCCAATTTTTTGAATAAGCACACAATTGTAATACGGTGTTTTTGACACAATAATCGGTTGCCAAGCCGCCCACAAAAATATGTGTGGCTTGTTTGACGGTGAGCCATTCCAATAAACCTGTGCTGATGCGTCCTGCCAAATCGTGGTAACAGGCGCCATAAGGGTGCATGTGGTTTTCTACGCCTTTGTAAACCAAAAAATCATATTGTTCAGGTTCAGGCAAGCCGGGCAAGGCTTTGAAGCCATCGGTGCCGACTTCGGCATGGCGCACCCAGCCGATGTCCGAATCGGGTAAACCAATGGGCGTGCCGATTTTATCATGGCTATCGACCACCCAAGCGGCGTTGGGATTGTGGGCATCTTTGGTTAACACGCGCAAATGTGCCAAAGCGGCTTGCGCATTCAATTGACCCACGATTTCATCGCCACCTGTGACGGGCAATTCATTCGGACACAATGGGGTAAACGTGCGTTGGGCATCAACATCTATGGCAACGACCAGCATAGCAACATCCTTTAGATTCAAATCACAATCAATACATACTGCATCAGCCATAGACCGCTCGCAAGTATTTGATGCTGTTTTATACGGTAGGCTCTGTGCGTTGGCAAAAAAAAGTAGTATAAACGCAGCTTGCACAGATGTTGCGTACACAGAAAATGATGAATAAAGGAAAAACGGTTATGGCAGTTGATTTGAAACCCAAAAACGCCCAAGAATTGTTGGCCATTGAGGGTGTGGATTTGTTTGTAGGTCAAGCTGGTGTGAAAAAAGCCAATCACAACGATGTGACTTTGTTGGTATTGCGTCCTGAAACACAAGTTGCTGGCGTTTTCACTCAAAACCGTTTTTGTGCTGCGCCTGTGCGGGTGTGCCAAGAATTGTTACCAAGTTCCGACATTCGTGCTTTGGTGGTCAATACAGGCAACGCGAACGCAGGAACGGGTGCGGATGGTTTGATGCGCGCGCGCGCGGTGTGTCAAGCAGTAGCGTCTCATGTTGGTTGTGCAGAAAAGCAAGTATTGCCGTTTTCAACCGGCGTGATTTTAGAGCCATTGCCGTATGAAAAAATTGCTGCGGTGATTCCGAATGTGCAGCCTGTACATTGGGATGTGGCGGCAGCTGCCATCATGACGACTGATACGGTGGCCAAATCAGGCAGTCGCCAAATTGACATAGATGGCGTGAGCATCAAGATTACGGGCATGTCTAAAGGTTCGGGCATGATTCATCCCAATATGGCGACGATGCTGGGTTTTGTGGCTACCGATGCGGCGATTGCCAAAGAGGTGTTGCAAGTGTTGGTCAAAGAAGTGGCGGACGAAACCTTTAACTGTATCAGCGTTGATGGCGACACTTCGACCAATGACAGCTTCATCATCATGGCAACAGGCACCTCGGCTTTGCCTGTGATAACCGCAACAGAAGGCGCGGCTTACGAAGCCATTAAAGCGGCCTTATTGGATTTGTCTTTGGAATTGGCGCAAGCGATTGTGCGCGATGGCGAAGGTGCAACCAAATTCATCACGGTTGACGTACAACACGCCAAAACCAAAGCAGAAGCGCGTTTGGTGGCAGATGCCATTGCCCGTTCGCCATTGGTGAAAACCGCGTTTTTTGCCAGCGATCCGAATTTGGGTCGTTTGTTGTGCGCGGTTGGTTATGCGGGCATTGAGGACTTGGATGTGTCGCAAGTGCAAATGTGGTTGGGAGACGTGTTGGTGGCTGAAAAAGGCGGACGTGCGACAAGTTATGTGGAGGAGGCAGGTGCGGCAGTGATGCAGCAAAGCGACATTACCGTGACGGTGGATTTGGCGCGAGGGGATGCCAGTGGCAAAATGTACACCTGCGATTTTTCGTATGATTATGTGAAAATCAATGCCGAATATCGCAGCTAATCGGTACTTTATCTGAAACTCAAACAAGCGTCCTGTAACTTACAGGACGCTTTTTTTATCGTCTTTATTAAATGGATTTTAATTGTTTTGAATATTATTTCGATTGAAATATTCACAATGAGAATATAACCACCGAACACAAGTTAAGGATACAGGGAAAAGTGATTTATGCTCAATTTGGCAATAAATTGAGACGGTTCTCGAGTGATTGTTGTTTTTATTTTTACCTATCATATAGACTTTTATTTTAAAAAAAAAGATTTTTCGAGATTAAATTTATTAAAAATAATAAAAATGCAATTTAATTTTAATAAAGGGCTGTATTTGCATTTGTAAAATAATGTTAGTTTCAAATTGTGAATCAGAATGAGCAGATTGTGGCGAATTGATTGTTGTGATGTGAAAAATATTGCAGCGCAAAAAAAGCACAGGTATGTTGAATAGAACATTGCGGCGCCGCAATACGAACACATCAATCGTTTTATACAAGACCACACCAACTGTTTGGCATGGCAGGCTCAAGACCAAGCAGTAGGGCAGACAATATATCTTGCTTGAGAGGTGACACATGAAATTGATCAGTGCGGTAATCAAACCGTTTAAATTGGATGAAGTGCGTGAAGCACTGACCGAATTGGGCGTTTCTGGCATGACCGTGACCGAAGTCAAAGGTTTTGGTCGTCAAAAAGGACACACAGAAATCTATCGCGGCGCAGAATACGCTGTGGATTTTCTCCCCAAAATCAAAATTGAAACTGCTGTGAGTGCTGAGATGGTTGAACAAGTGTGTGAAGCCATTGTTCAGGCCGCTTACACAGGCAAAACTGGCGATGGCAAGGTATTTGTTTTCGATTTGGATCAAGTGATTCGCATCCGTACGTCTGAAGTCGGCGCAGATGCTTTGTAAGGGAGAATGAACATGGCTTTATGTAATGTAAAAAAATGGGTGGCGGCAGCGGTGTTGACAGTGCCTGCGGCGGCGATGGCCAATGGTACGGCGGACTGGTTGCAACCTGTTGCCAATTTGGATACGGGTGACAGTGCGTGGATGATGATTTCGGCAGCATTGGTATTGTTTATGACCTTGCCGGGCTTGGCGTTGTTTTACGGTGGTATGGCACGCAAGAAAAACGTGTTGGCGATGATGGTACAAAGTTTTGCGGTGGCATCGTTGGTATCGGTGCTGTGGATGATTGTCGGTTACAGCATTGCGTTCACGCCTAATAATGGCTTTTTAGGCGGCTTTGACCGCGTGTTTTTGCAAGGCATGACGTTCATTGCAGAAGACGAAAAATTGACGATTTATCCGGGTTTGCCAACCATTCCTGAAAGCGTATTTTTCTTCTTCCAAATGACGTTTGCCATCATTAGCTCAGCCATCATTACGGGTGCTTTTGCGGAACGCATGAAATTTTCTGCCATCATGATTTTCATCACGTTTTGGGTGTTGATTGTGTACGCACCAACGGCACACTGGGTTTGGGGCAGCGATGGTTGGTTGGCAGCAGATGGCGTATTGGATTATGCAGGTGGTACGGTAGTCCACATCAACGCGGGTATTGCAGGTTTGGTTGGCTGTATGTTGGTGGGCAAACGCTTGGGTTTTGGCAAAGAACCAATGGCACCACACAATTTGACTTTGACCTTGATTGGTGTGGGCATGTTGTGGGTAGGTTGGTTTGGTTTTAATGCAGGCTCTGCAGGTGCAGCTGATGGCCGCGCAGGTATGGCGATGGTGACCACGCAAGTGGCAACAGCGGGCGGTGCTTTGGCTTGGATGTTGTGTGAGAAATTGTTTGGTCAAAAACCATCGGCTTTGGGTTTGGCTTCAGGTGCGTTGTCGGGTTTGGTGGGCATTACGCCAGCGGCAGGTTTTGTGGCACCCGTTCCTGCTTTGGCAATTGGTTTGTTAACAGCAGCAGGTTGTTTCTTTGCCGTAACCAAACTCAAAGCAATGATGAAATACGATGATTCTATGGATGCATTCGGCATTCACGGTATTGGCGGCATCATTGGTGCGGTATTAACAGGTGTTTTTGTATCGACAACCATCAGTGGTGCAGAAGTGAATTGGTTTGCACAAATTGAAGGCATCATCATTACAGTGGTTTATAGCGGTTTGGTGAGCTTTGTCTTGTTAAAAATCATCGATAAAACAGTAGGATTGCGCATCGATGCCGAAGACGAACGTCAAGGTATGGACATCACTACTCACGGCGAGCGTGTCGAGTAAAAGAACCTCTCTCTACTCTGGACTTCAGGGGCCGCACCAGTCATTTGGTGCGGTTTTTTTTGGCGCAAGAAAAGGCGCGTGCTAGTATGTAAACACAATAATATGAACTAAATAATAACAACCAGTCCTATTAAAGGACAATGGAGTATTTATGCCAATCAATCAATTCATTCAAACTTTACCTAGTGGACCGTTGGACATTGTGGGTGATGTGCACGGCGAGTGGGCGGTGTTACAACAATTATTGACCCATTTGGGTTATGACGAACGCGGCGAACACCCACAAGGTCGTCGTTTGGTTTTTATTGGTGATGTGTGCGATCGAGGTCCTGATTCGCCTGCGGCTTTGGCTTGGGTCAATCGTGCGCGTGAGCAACATGGTGTGTTAAGTCTTTTGGGCAACCATGAAGTCAATATTTTGGCAGGCGACCCTAAAGATGGTTCGGCTTGGTTTTTTGACAGTCGCATTCCTGAAGATGAGCAATACCAGCCTTATCAACGCTTGGCAGTAGAGCATCGTGCCGCTTTATTAGAGCAATTGCAAACATGGCCTGTGATTTTAGAGCGTGACGATTTGCGTTTGGTGCATGCTGCATGGTTGCCTGAATCTGTGGCGCAATTGAAGGCTTTGTCATCTGAGAAAAATGTCTCGCAGTGGTACCATTATTTTGATAACCATGTCCATGAATTGGTGAATCAAGACGTTTGGTACCCACAATATCTACAAGAATACGATGCGTATGAAGCGGTATTGGGGCAAGAACAGTTAAATCCGCCTTTGCTCAAAGGTTATACCGAATTTGATTTGAGCCGTTGGCGTCAAAATCCTGTGCGGGCTTTGTTGTCAGGTAGCGAAGAAGCCGTTGAGACGCCATTTTACTCAGGTGCGCGCTGGCGTTTTACAGGCCGCTCAGCTTGGTGGAACAATTACCATGATGATGTGCCTGTCATCATGGGTCATTATTGGCGTTTGTGGCAAAATAAAATCGAGGCCACTCACCGTCATGCAGGTTTGATGCCTGCCGATGGTCGTGAGTGGTTTGGTGCTCAAAAAAATGTGTATTGCATTGATTTTTCAGTAGGTGCACGTTGGCGCGATCGCCGCTCTGATATTGCTGAGAGCCAATCGAAATACCATTTGGCTGCGTTAAGATGGCCCGAGCAAACGGTGATGCTCGAAAATGGACAAACTTTTGCTACCACATCGTTTCAAACCCTTTAAAATGCCTTTGTGATAAATGAATCAGCAAGCGTCCTGTAAGCTTTACAGGCCGCTTGCTGTCTTTGTGAAAGAAAAACCATGCAACAATTTCCACCACCTGAGTTTGAACAAAAAATTTGCGCACCTGAAACTTTGGCTGAACACTTGGCGCATTTGCCACGTCCGATTGTGTTTACCAATGGTTGTTTTGACATTGTGCACCGTGGGCATGTGACGTATTTGGCACAAGCGCGCGCTTTGGGCGGCTCTTTGGTATTGGCTTTGAATACCGATGCTTCAGTCAAGCGTCAAGGCAAGGGCGATGACAGACCCATTAATGGTTTGGAAAATCGCGCGGCGGTGATGGCAGCTTTGCAAAGCGTGGATGTGGTGACATGGTTTGATGCGGATACGCCAGCGGATTTGATTGAATTGGTCAAGCCTGATGTGTTGGTGAAAGGTGGTGATTGGGCAATAGAGAATATTGTCGGATCCCAAGAAACCCAAGCGCGTGGCGGCAAAGTGGTGTCGATTGCATTTGAACATGCGACA
Organism: Vitreoscilla stercoraria DSM 513; assembly: GCF_000382305.1. Taxonomy (GTDB): domain Bacteria; phylum Pseudomonadota; class Gammaproteobacteria; order Burkholderiales; family Neisseriaceae; genus Vitreoscilla; species Vitreoscilla stercoraria. The sequence goes on along the minus strand of NZ_KB908023.1, from coordinate 56,630 downwards.
TCGACCACGCAAACATTGGCAAAAATCCGTGAGGCGCAAAAGTGAAAGCCTTGCCGCTAAAAGCTTGGGCATTGTGGGCACAATTGGCGGATGGCAAAGCGCATCATGTCAAAGATTTGGCTGCGGCGTTGTCTTGCGACTTGGCACAATTGAACGTATATGCCCATCAATTGCCTGAATATGCCAAAAAAAACTTGCGCCAACAAGATGGTTGGTGGCAATTTAAGGCGGCAATGGCGGTAGTGTCGCCATTGCAAGCGCAACAAATTGGCTTGGAGACGGGTTTTGCTGTTCAAGCGCTGGCCGAAACCACATCGAGCAATGATGTGTTGTGGCAGCATTGGCAAGAAGGGCAAGACATTCATCAGCAAGCGGTGGTGGCATTGAGCCAAAGTCAAGGTCGTGGACGCATGCAGCGTACTTGGCACAATCAAGCAGGACAAGCGTTGATGTTCAGTTTGGCTTATCGCCTGCCTTTGAACAATGCGCATATTGCGTCTTTGCCTTTGATTGTCGGTTTGGCGGTGCAACAAGTTTTGGCGCAACAACACATACAAGCTCAGTTAAAATGGCCTAATGATGTGGTGGTGGGTGATTTGAAACTTGGCGGCATTTTGGTGGAAAGCAAAATTCGTGGTGAGCGTTTTCATGCGGTTATTGGCATTGGCATGAATGTCATGTTGCCGCTGCACGAAGATGTGAAATATTTGGCGACATCGTGCCAAGCGCAACAGCCACAATTTAACAGCGTGGCTTTTTTAAGTGCATTGCTGCAACAATTAAACCGCGATTTGCCACGCTTTTTTGAGCAAGGTTTTTTGGCCTTTCAGGACGCTTATGTGCAGCAATTGCGTGATGTGGGTCAAGAAGTGGTGGTGTATGAGCGTGGCGAGTGTGTTGACAGTGGTATGATTGTTGGCGTGGACACTTTGGGCGGCCTGCAACTGCAAAATGCCCAAGGACACATTCAAATTCACAGACAAGGTGAGATTTCAGTACGCCGCCTTCACGATGCGGCACCAATAATGCCCATTTTGCCAGAAACTGGCGTTCACAATTCAGACAATCAGCAACACAAGAGTCAACCAATGGTTTTAACTGCAACACATAAAAAAGATGCTCGTTATTTGTTATTAGATGGTGGTAACAGCCAATTAAAATGGGCTTGGGTTGACCAAGACCGTCAATTGCATTTTGGTGGACGTGCGCCATATGCCAATTTGCAAGCGTTCGCTGATTTTTTGCGTCAATTTCCTCGAGATTTTCCTATTTTGGGTTGTGCGGTGTGTGGTGCGAAAAAAATTGCAGCAGTGGAACAAGCTGCTTCAGGCCGCTCAATTCGTTGGTTGCCATCTATGCGTCATGCTTTGGGTGTGACCAATCATTATTATAAAGTCCAACAACATGGCTCTGATCGTTGGTTCAATGTTTTGGGCAGTCGTTTGTTCAGTCAAAATTCTTGTGTGGTGGTGTCGTGTGGTACAGCCATCACTATTGATGCAGTGACGCAAGACCATCATTATTTGGGCGGTAGTATTATGCCGGGATTCAATTTGATGAAAGAAGCGATGGCGGTCAAAACAGCCAATTTGAATCAGCCTATTGGCAAAGCGTATCCTTTTGCCACATCCACATCTAATGCTTTGGCAAGCGGCATGCAAGACGCTGCTTGTGGTGCGGTGATTTTGATGCAACAGCGTTTGAAAGAGCGTCAACAAGGTGGCAAGGTCGACATCATTTTAACTGGCGGCGGTGCGGCAAAAATCGAACAACACCTGCCCAAAGCGTTAATTTTAGACAGTGCTGTGCAAATTGTGGATAATTTGGTTTTATTTGGATTAAAAAACTGGGTAGAGCATACATGCAATTATTGAAATGGTTGTTTGCGATATTGGTTATTTTGAATATTGCAGTGTTTGCCAATGTGGTGACACAAAAAATGAATGGTAACCGTCCTACTCAAAGTCCTGCGGTGGTGGCTGTGCCTATTGGTACAGGGATTGCGGCTGAAACAACTGCCAATACCACTACTGGAGCAGCGCCAGCGGCACACATCTCGGCTGCGCCATCTCAAAATATACGCCGTGAAGCCGCGCCTGTGGTGGCAGCTAAAATAGCGCCAAATTGTTCGGCACAAATTACATTGCCTGAAGATGCTTATCACCGCTTGAAGAATTTTATTGGTGGTTATCGTCATGCCGTAGCACGCAATGTGGTAGAAAACAAACAAGCCACCAAAAAGCCTAAATTGCAATACCAAGTTTTGGCAGCAGGCAGCAGTGAAGAGTCGATGGCTGCTTTGAATAAAGCAGGCATTAACGCCACAGTGCAAGGTGCCAGTTTGTCTTTGGGTGTGTTTAGCAGTGCTGATAAAGCGCAAGCTGTGCGCCAACGTGCCATTGCGGCAGGTGTGGCGGGTGTGGTTATCAATGAGCGTGGTAATGAAGAAGCCGCTGCGTTGACTTCTGCCAATTACACTGTGACTTTCAGCGATGTCAGCGGTCAAGATGTCAGCCGGATTCAAGAAGTTTTGGGTCGTTATGGTCGCTTGCAGCGCAGTGCTTGTGCCAAATAAGCATTGAATCTGACGATTTACAGGCCGCTTGTGTGCATCTGCAACAAGCGGCTTTGTGATGTTGAAATTGAAAATGTGCAAAACATTGTTTTTGATGATGGGCATCATAAAGTTTATTACAGGCCGCTTTCGTTGAGATTGAATGAAATCCGTTACAATAGACCCTAATTATCTTTAGATTTGGATTGCGAATTCAATGAACACCCATGACGTTTTTCAGCACGCCAGCGCACATTTGTTGGCGCGCAATGACATTTCCGCAGCAGTATTGGACCAAGTCTTGTCTGAAGTAGGGCAGCATCAAGTTGATTTCGCCGACGTCTATTGCCAACATTCGGCATTTGAAAGCTGGCAATTGGAAGAAGGCATTGTTAAAAGTGGTACGTTTAACATCGATGAAGGTTTTGGTATTCGTGCAATTGTTGGGGATAAAACCGCTTTTGCTTATGCCGATTCCATTCATTTGGCCAGTTTGCAACAAGCGGCCAGTACCGTGCGTGCCATTGCTCGCCAAGGTCAAAGCAATGCCCATTGTGGTGCGCGTGTGATAGCCGAAGCCAAAGTGCAATATTCATTGGCCAATCCGATGCATTCTTTGGATGCGGCACAAAAAATCAAATTATTAGAACAAGTGGAATGCTTAGCCAGAGCCAAAGACCCTCGCGTGGTACAAGTGATGGCGACATTGGCGTGTGAGCATGACATTGTATATGTGGCGCGTTTAGATGGGCGTCATGCAGCGGATGTGCGTCCATTGGTGCGTTTGTCGGTGACGGTGATTGTGGAGCAAAACGGTCGTCGTGAGCAAGGCAGCAGTGGCGGCGGTGGTCGCTTCGATTTTGCTTATTTTGATACCAATATGGTGCAATATTATGTGGACAAAGCGGTGAGTCAAGCTTTGGTGAATTTAGAGTCGCGTCCTGCGCCTGCAGGTGCCATGAAAATTGTCTTGGGCAATGGCTGGCCGGGCGTATTGTTACATGAGGCGGTTGGCCATGGTTTGGAAGGCGATTTTAACCGCAAGCAAACCAGCGCGTTTTCAGACAAAATTGGTCAACAAGTGGCGGCCAAAGGTGTGACGGTGATTGATCAAGGCAATATTGAGCAACGTCGTGGTTCTTTGACTTTGGACGATGAGGGCAATGCTACGCAAGCGACGGTGTTGATTGAAGACGGCATTTTGAAAAACTATTTGCAAGACGAAACCAACGCACGTTTGATGGGCATGGCAGTCACAGGTAATGGTCGCCGTGAAAGCTATGCTTCGACGGTGATGCCTCGTATGACCAATACGTTTATGGCCAATGGTGAGTATGATGCTGAGGAAATTTTGGCTTCGGTGGACAAAGGCATTTACGCGGTGAATTTCGGTGGCGGTCAAGTGGATATTACCAGTGGTAAATTTGTATTCTCTGCATCAGAAGCGTGGTGGATTGAAAACGGTAAGCTGCAATACCCTGTGAAAGGCGCAACCATCATTGGCAATGGCCCCGATGTCATGAATCATATCTCTATGATTGGCAATGATATGGCTTTAGACAGCGGCGTGGGGGTGTGTGGTAAAGAAGGTCAAAGCGTCCCTGTGGGTGTGGGTCAGCCTACTTTGCGTATCGATTCTGGTTTGATTGTCGGTGGTTCGCAAGCGTAATAAGTTCGGTTTCGAATCATTCTCTATTTGAGAAAAATCCAAGGCGTTCTGTGGCTTACAGGGCGCTTTGTTGTTTTTGTGAGTGTGAATTCGTTTTTTAAACCATGAAATGGTGCTTAAAACGACTGCAATTGTTCATTTAAGAATTATAAATTCATATTTTTCTATAATTTGATTATATTTGAATTTAATCGAAAATAAAACAACAATATTTTGATGTTTTAAAACGTTTATTTTTCAGTTAACATAACTTTAAATAATAAATCGAAAATATTGTTTGACAGAAGCTTCGTTAATGTTCATAATAGCTTTCATTGAGTGGTTGCAATGACCTACTTAATAGTTTCTCTTCTATTTCTCCTTTGTAGACTTGGCGCACATTTGATTAAATGTGCGCATTTTTTTGTCTATTTTTTGGCTGATTCATGCTGCCGAGACTTGATATTCATCAGATTTTTTATATTGTTTATGTGTGTTCATTATTATGAATTTAGAATGAAGGCATGATTCAATTGTCTGTTTTGTGTGAAAATAATTTATATAAATCATCATCTTGTTGTGGTATTGTTGGTATCTTGATTGTAATGTCATTTTTATCAAAAATTTACCATTAATACATTGACTTTAAATTTTAGAGTATGGATAATAGGAACTGTTGAATCAATTGCATATTTGGTTCAACAGTTTCTCCTCTATTTCTCCTTTGTAGACTTGGCGCACATTTGATTAAATGTGCGCATTTTTTTGTTCTAAAAACAAACTTCATACTATCTTGTATCTTGGTATTTAAATAATAAAATATCAATATGAACTCAAAGACTGCTGCAATTGGATTAAGTTGCAATAGATTGTTGCATTGCAGTGGTGTCTGGTTGTCATAACATAGGCAGTAAATGCGTTTCTTTGACTTCTTCCATCACAATATAAGAGCGGCTTTCTAAAATAGCTGGCAATTGCAGCAGAATGTCTCCCAACATTTGACGGTAAGCGGCGATGTCGGTCATGCGTACTTTAATCAAATAATCATACTCACCTGAAACCAAATGGCATTCCATGATTTGTGGTGTACGCAACACATCGCGTTTGAATTCTGCAAACAAAGTTGCCGATTTGTCTTTAAGTTTGATTTCTACAAACACCAATAAACCTTGTCCGATAAGGTGTGGATTAATTTTGGCATGAAATCCTGTAATGACACCTGATTCTTGTAGTCTTTTCATGCGTTCTTTGACTGGTGTGGCAGATAAGCCTACTTTTTCGGAAAGTTCTGCGATACTGATGCGTGCATTTTGTTGCAAGATGTGAATGATTTTGGTGTCTATTTTGTCTAATTCTGAAATTGAAGTATTCATGGTGAAAATCCACATTTGTAGTTAAAAATAATCATTAATATACATTAGAAATCATTATTTTTAGTGAAAATAGCTATATATTCTGCATTACACTAGAAAAATAACTGCGCAAAATGATTGCAATGCAGCATTACATCTCATCAAGGACGAATTTATGAAAATCGTGATTTTAGGTGCGGGCGTGATTGGTACCGCGACAGCATGGTATTTGAGCCAAGCAGGCCATCAAGTACAGGTGATTGAGCGTCACGGTCATGCTGCATGTGACACCAGTTTTGCCAATGCAGGTCAAATCTCTTTTGGATATTCTACGCCTTGGGCAGCACCTGGCATCCCTCAAAAAGCCATCAAATGGATGTTTTCTGAACATTCTCCATTGTTAATGCGTCCTGATGCATCTATATACCAATTGAAATGGATGATGATGATGTTGCAAAACTGTGGCGAGAAAGTGTATGAAGTCAACAAAGAGCGCATGTTGCGCATTGCTGATTACAGTCGCCAACAATTTGCAGCTTTGCGTGAAACGACAGGTATCGAATACGAAGGTCGTCAACAAGGCACTTTGCAAGTGTTCCGCAACCAAAAACAATTGGAAGTGGTGGAACAAGACATGAAAGTCTTGGCAGAGTGTGGCATTCCATTTGAAAAATTATCGCCAGAAGCTTGTGCCGCTGTTGAGCCTGCTTTGGCTCGTGTGCAACACAAATTAACCGGTGGTTTGCGTTTGCCACAAGACGAAACGGGTGATTGCTATATGTTCACCAATCGTTTGGCTAAAATGTGTGAAGAAGCAGGTGTTGAATTTTTCTATGATCACCGCATTGACCGTGTTGAGCATGATGGCAAAGAAGTGAAAGCAGTTTGGGCAAACAGTACTGCGTTTACAGGCGACTATTATGTGTGTTGTTTGGGTTCTTACAGCCGTGATTTGTTCTTGAATTTGGGCATTGATTTGCCGATTTACCCAATCAAAGGCTATTCTTTGACTGTGCCGATTACCGATACTTCAGCTGCACCAGTATCTACCGTGATGGACGAAACCTACAAAATCGCTATTACCCGTTTTGATGACCGCATTCGCGTTGGTGGTATGGCGGAGTTGTCAGGTTATTACACCAAATTGAGTGAAAAACGCCGTCAAACTTTGGAAATGTCGGTTACCGATTTGTTCCCAGATGGTGGCGATGTGTCACGTGCTTCGTTCTGGTCGGGCTTGCGTCCTGTAACGCCTGACAGTACACCGATTATTGGTGGCTCTAGCTACAATAATTTGGCATTTAACTGCGGTCACGGCACTTTGGGTTGGACGATGAGTTTGGGTTCTGGCAAAGTGATGGCGGATTTGCTTTCAGGCAAGCGTCCTGAAATCGATGCGCACGATTTGTCTTTGCAACGTTATGCCAAAGGCGGCAAAGTATTGGCTAAACCAATTCAATTGTAATATTGTCACAACACAATGCTTAAATTCAGGTCGTCTTGAGGTCACACACAAGCGGCCTGAATGTTTTTGAAGAAAGAGAATTCGATCATGCGTTTTTTGGAAGCACACATTCATTTGGCGAATTTGCGCCACAATTACCAATATTTAAAAGGTTTACACGGCAATAAAGTTTTGGCTGTCATCAAAGCCAATGCTTATGGTCATGGTGCGGTGCAATGTGCCAAGGCTTTGAGTGATTTGGCAGATGGTTTTGCCGTTGCTGCAATTGAAGAGGCGTTGACCTTGCGCTCAGCAGGCATTACGTTGCCTATCGTCTTGTTAGAAGGCGTGTTTGAGGCTTCGGAATACGAATTGATTGAGCAGCATGATTTGTGGCCAGTGGTGCAAAACCAAAATCAATTGGATGGTTTGCTAGCGTATGAAGCGAAAAAACCGTTGACCGTATGGCTGAAGATGGACAGTGGCATGCACCGAGCAGGTTTTTTCCCACAAGACTATGTGAAGGCATTTGCTCAATTACAGGCCGCACCACAAGTAGCCAAAGTCATCAAAATGACCCATTTTGCTCGTGCAGACGAACCTGAGCAATTGATGACAGCGCAGCAAATTGCGGCATTCGATTCTGTGGTAACAGATGACAAAATCGAAGAGAGCATGGCCAATTCTGCGGGTATTTTGGCACATCCTGATTCACACCGCGACTGGGGACGTGCGGGTTTGGCTTTGTATGGTTTGTCGCCGATGGCTTATCCTGATGCCAATTTAAAACCAGTCATGACGCTCAAAACCAAAGTCTTTGGCGTGCGTGAGTTGCCTATTGGTGAAGTGATTGGTTACGGTTCTATCTTTAAAACCGAGCGCATGACGCGTGTGGGTTTGATTGCGGTCGGTTATGCTGATGGCTACCCACGTTTGGCATCCAATGACAGCCCGGTTATGATTGATGGTAAGCCATCACGCATCATTGGTCGTGTGTCTATGGACATGACGATGGTGGACTTGAATGATGATGCGCAAGGCATCGGCAGCGAAGTGGAGTTGTGGGGTGAGCATGTCAGCGCCAATACGGTGGCAGCGGTGGCAGGCACCATCAGCTATGAAATTTTGTGCAATGTGAAACGTGCACGGTTTGTTTACCACGATTGATAGATTAGCTGGTATCAGCGTCCTGTAAAGTTTACAGGACGCTTTTTTATTGCCGTTAAGTGATTCATAATGAATAGTGGAATGGGTGTGATGGTGGAACCAAATACCATTGCCCATCTCTGTTATATGTTGAAGCACAGGAGGATGAATCATGATTTCTACCATTTTAGTGGGTTTTATTGTGGGTTTGTTGGCACGGGCTTTGCATCCAGGGGATGACAATATCGGTTGGATTTGGACCATCTTATTGGGCATTGCAGGCTCGTTTGTGGCAACGTTTGTGGGCAGTGCTGTGGGTTGGTATCAACCTGGTGAAGCTGCTGGTTGGATTGCTTCAGTGATTTTTGCCATTGTGGTTTTGTGGGTGTATTACAAGATTCGTGGTATTAAGATGGGCAAGAAAGTGTAATCTTGGGCTTGGATGAAGCCAGATTCAGATGCAAAAAAGCGTCCTGTAAAAATTACAGGACGCTTTTATCCAATAAAAAAGCCTTTATACAAACAAAGGCAATTTTATCTAAAACCGTATCGAAAGATTATTTCAATTTGGTTTCTTTGTAAATCACATGCTTGCGTACTACTGGATCAAATTTTTTGATTTCCATTTTGCCAGGCATGTTGCGTTTGTTTTTGGTAGTGGTGTAGAAATGACCAGTACCCGCAGATGATTCCAATTTGATTTTATCGCGCATTTTGCTTGTTCCTTAATTACGCTTCGCCGCGTGCACGCAAATCAGCCAATACAGCGTCAATGCCTAATTTATCAATAGTGCGCAAAGCAGCGTTAGAAACGCGGATGCGTACCCAACGGTTTTCGCTTTCAACCCAAAAACGACGTGATTGCAAGTTAGGTAAAAAGCGGCGTTTGGTTTTGTTGTTGGCATGTGACACGTTATTACCCGTCATAGGGCGTTTGCCGGTCACTACACATACTCGTGCCATGGTTAGACTCCAAATTACCGAATTAGTAGAAACGAGATTTATATCATAAAAACGGCTGATTATTCAAGTTCATTTGTTGATTTTACTTATTTAATGTTGGTCTTGCTGCAATTTCGGTCTTTATATGGGGATTCTGTTTCATATGAGGCTGCGGTTTTGTATTCGGCTATGTTGGCGCTTTGGTATGGTTTTATCTGTTAATCCCAAACCAAACCATTTTAAAAATAGAAAAATTGCCCATTTTTTTGGCGGGATGGTCTTAGCTTAAAGGCTGATTTTTCTTGAATTTATGGTGGTGAAAATATTCGGCAAGATTGGGCCAAACCATGGCGGCTAAAATCAAGCTGCCACCAATTAACATATTGATGGTCAAGGCTTCATGCAGCCACCAAACGGCAAAAATAGTGGCGAAAACAGGCTCTAAATTGAAAATCAAAGTGGCGCGTTCAGGTGTGGTGTCTGGTTGGTAACGGGTTTGCGCCCATGTGGCAAAAGTAGATGGCAATAAAGTCGACAAAACCAAAATGCCTATCAATTGCCATGACCAATTGATGTGGTGTATTTCGGGTTTGGTGACGCCATAAATGGCCATGCAACCGATGCTCAAAACCAATAATTGAATCACGGTAATGACGGTACTTTCTTTGGGCGTGCTGTAACGATCTAAGGCCAAAATGTAAAACGTGTAGCCCAAAGAACAAATCAAAATGGCCAAATCGCCCATGTTCAAATGCAGTTTGTGAACTTGCGCAATGATGGCCAAACCGACAATGCCCAATGCCATGCTGACTTTGATGGGATTGCTGATGGGGGTTTTGAAAAACAAGGCATTGGTAATGGGCACCCACAAAATAAACAAGGCAAAAATAAAACCTGCATTGGATGCGGTGGTGTGGTGTAAGCCCCAGTTCATCAATTGCACACAAGGAATGAAAATTAAGCCGCAAATCAAGCCTGCTTTGAAACTATGGCGATTGATGTATTGGCGATGAAGCCATAACAGCGGTGATAACAATAAAAAACTCAACAAAAAGCGCATGAACAAAAACCAAGTGCCTTGTTCAAGCTGCAAGCCCATTTTCATCAAGGGATAATTGATGCCCCACCCTAATGTTGCAAACACTAGAAAAAATTCGGCTTTGATTTGAGAGCGAGGCAACATAGGATAACAAGCTTTAAAGTGGGTTGTGGCGCTGATTGTAGCGACAATCACAGTAGAATTTCATCCTATGAATCAAAATTTCAAAGCATTGTTGTTTTTATGTATTGGCATCATTTTTTTGATGAAGCTAAAAATGCTGTTCAAATTTTTACATTTGGGCACACAATGCGTTTGGTGATGGATTTCATATTGATATAAATAAAAAAAGACGGGGTGAAAATGCTTTCAGCGTGGGTAGGATTGACCTTGATGGCGGCGTTCATGCAAGCATGGCGCAATGCGTTTCAAAAGCAATTGAGCAGTACGGTCGATGTGTATGGCGTGACGTTGGCACGGTTTATTTTTGGTTTGCCTTTGGCGGTGGTGTATGTGTGGTGCTTGTACCACATGCGCCCTGTCAATGTCGTGACTGAGTTTACCAATTTGTATTGGATTTATATTGTCATGGGCGGGCTGAGCCAAATTGTGGCGACTGTTTTGATGGTGCAATTGTTCAAGCAAAAAAACTATGCCATTGGTGTCGGATTGGCGAAAAGCGAAGCGATTTTGGCTGCGATAGTGGCGGTGGTGTTTTTACAGGATGCTTTGAGCATCTTGGCTTGGGTGGGTGTGGCTATCGGTGGTGTGGCGGTATTCTTGCTGAGTAAAGGCAAGCGTGGTGAAGCCTTGTCTTGGTCTACTTTGTGGATTGGTTTGGGCAGTGGTTTAAGTTTTGCCATCACGTCTTTGTTGGTGCGTGAGGCCAGTTTGGAATTGAACCAATTGCCTTATTTACACCGTGCTGCTTGGGTGTTGGTATCGGTGATTGGTTTTCAATGTGTATTGATGTTGCTGTATTTGGGTTTGTGGCGTCGCCATACTTTGGTGGCAATGTGGCAACGTTTGGGTTTGACATTGAAAGTCAGTGTGTGCAGTTTTATGGCATCGCTTGGATGGTTCAGTGCCATGAGCATGCAATCAGTGCCGATAGTCAAAACTTTAGGGCAAATTGAAATCGTGTTCAGTTTGCTCATTTCGGTATTTTTCTTCAAAGAAAAATTGGCCAAAGCAGACCATTGGGGCTTGGTTTTGGTGGTGATAGCGGCATGGTTGGTTATTTGGGCGTGATGGTGGCGTTTTGATGGTGGCTTGCGCGGATGTATTTTAAAAGCGTCCTGTAAATGATTGGAGGGTAGATGGTGCAGATAGTTAATGTGTGAACTTGACACAAATTGATGCACGCTAGTGGTTTAATTGTTACCTTAAATCATGCTATAATTTGCAATTCCATTCTGTGTGTTTCGTCATGACCAAGTTTATCTTTGTGACCGGCGGTGTCGTTTCTTCTTTGGGTAAAGGCATTGCTGCAGCGTCAATTGCTGCCATTCTTGAAGCGCGTGGTTTAAAAGTCACCATGCTCAAATTAGATCCTTACATTAACGTAGACCCGGGTACGATGAGCCCGCTTCAACACGGTGAAGTGTTTGTGACCGAGGACGGTGCTGAAACCGACTTGGATTTGGGTCACTATGAGCGTTTCATCAGTTCTACCATGCGCAAGTCTAATAATTTCACTACTGGCCAAGTGTATGAAGAAGTATTGGCAAAAGAGCGTCGTGGTGATTATTTGGGCGGCACAGTACAAGTGATTCCTCACATTACCGACGAAATCAAACGCAAAGTGCACGTTGGCGCAGCCGACAACCAAGTGGCGATTGTTGAAATTGGCGGTACCGTTGGTGACATTGAATCTTTGCCATTTTTGGAATCGATTCGCCAAATGCGCAGCCAATTGGGTCGTGCTAATACCTTGTTCGTGCATTTGTCTTATGTGCCATTCATTGAAGCGGCAGGCGAAATCAAAACCAAGCCAACGCAACACTCTGTTAAAGAAATGCGTTCTATTGGTTTGCAACCAGACATTTTGGTGTGCCGTTTGAAAGACATGTTGCCAGAAGACGAAAAACGCAAGATTGCGTTGTTCTGTAACGTCGAAGAGCGTGCGGTGATCAGTTGCCCTGACAAAGACAGTATTTACAAAATTCCTGAAGTGTTGCACAACCAAGGCATCGATAAGATCATTTGCGAGCAATTGCAATTGAACGTTGCTGAAGCCGATTTGACCACTTGGAAGAAAATTGTCCATGCCATTGAAAATCCAAAACACACCGTTAAAATCGGTATGGTTGGTAAATATGTGGATTTGATTGAATCTTACAAATCTTTGTCAGAAGCTTTGAAACACGCGGGCATTCACACCGAAACCAATGTACAAATCACGTATTTTGACAGCGAACAAATCGAAAAAGATGGTACCGCAGCATTAGAAAGCATGGATGCGATTTTGGTGCCAGGTGGTTTTGGTTTGCGTGGTGTCGAAGGCAAAATCAAAGCGGTAGAATATGCTCGTACCAACAAAGTCCCTTATTTGGGTATTTGCTTGGGTATGCAAATCGCTTTGATTGAATACGCTCGCAATGTCGCTGGCATGGCTGGTGCGAATTCCACCGAATTTGATTTGAAGTCTCCATATCCTGTGGTGGCTTTGGTTGAAGAATGGGTGAATGAAGACGGTCAAGTTGAAAAACGCGATGAAAACACCGATTTGGGTGGCACCATGCGTTTGGGTGCACAAACTTGCGAATTGACAGAAGGCTCTTTGGCGGCACGCATTTACGGTGCGACCGAAATCAAAGAACGCCATCGCCATCGTTATGAAGTCAATGGCAAGTATGTTCCTAAATTGGAAGAAGCTGGCTTGGTGGTTGCAGGTTATTCTAGTGGCCATGAGCATTTGGTGGAAACCATCGAATTGCCACAAGAAGAGCATCCTTGGTTCTTTGCGGCGCAATTCCATCCTGAATTCACGTCAACCCCACGTAATGGTCATCCATTGTTCAGCGCATTTGTTAAAGCTGCGTTAAAAAGCAAAACGATAGCTGATAAATAAATTTTAAGCTGTTACACTCACTGCCAATAGATAGACTATTGGCAGTTTTGTTTTACAGGACGCCTTGATAAGGATAAAGACATGAAATTATGCGGTTTTGATGTGGGCTTGGACCAACCATTTTTCTTGATTGCGGGTCCTTGCGTGATTGAAAGCGAACAAATGGCTTTGGACACAGCAGGCTATTTGAAAGAAATCACCGATGAATTGGGCATTCCATTTATTTACAAATCCAGTTTTGACAAAGCCAATCGTTCTAGCGGTACATCGTTTCGTGGTTTGGGCATGGCTGAAGGCTTGCGCATTTTGGACGAAGTCAAACGTCAAATTGGTGTATCGGTGTTAACTGATGTGCATACCGAAGCGGAAGTGCCAGAAGTCGCTAGCGTGGTAGATGTGTTGCAAACGCCTGCATTTTTGGCGCGCCAAACCGACTTCATTCGTGCGGTGGCGCAATCGGGCAAGCCTGTGAACATCAAAAAAGGTCAATTCATGGCACCTGAAGACATGGGCAATGTGATTGACAAAGCGCGTGCGGCGGCGGCTGAAAAAGGCTTGCCTGCGGACTTTATGGTGTGTGAGCGTGGCGCAAGTTTCGGTTATCACAATTTGGTTTCTGACATGCGCAGTTTGATGATTATGCGTGACACGCAATGTCCTGTGGTGTTTGATGCGACGCATTCGGTGCAAATGCCGGGTGGTTTGGGCAATGCTTCAGGTGGTCGTCGTGAATTTGTACCTGTGTTGGCGCGCGCAGCGATTGCGGCAGGCGTGTCAGGTGTGTTCATGGAAACACACCCAAATCCATGCGAAGCCAAAAGCGATGGTCCTAATGCTGTGCCGATGGCGTACATGAAAGAATTGTTGTCTTCCATGAAACAGTTGGATGCGGTGGTGAAGAGCCAACGTTTGCTAGAACATGATTTGTTGAATTTTGGCAAATAACCAATTGATATATTCAAGCGTCCTGTAACTTACAGGACGCTTTTTTAATGTGTTACGCTGTTTCTTCATATATTTGAAAGCCCATAATATGAACTGGTTTACGCAATTAACAGGTTTACATTCAGACAGCCATGCGGCTGTTTGGAATGGTTTGAGATATGAAGATGGGTATTTGTATGGCAAAAGCCATGCGCAAATTTCGTTGCAGGCAGGACACTTGAATATGCCCAATTTGGGCAGCTTGACTTATCAAAAAGATGGCGGGCAGATTGTGTTTTCTGAAGTGGTGGCCGATGTGCAAGCATTGCATGCGGATTCTGCTAATGCAGGTGCGGTGTTTCAAGTGGCATCGCAAACCAATTTATTGGAAATGATTTCGCCCAATCAAACGCCAGAAGATGGTGTCATACGTTATCAAAACGACCGTACGCAGGGTCCTGCTTGTGCGATGGCTTGTGCGGCAGGGTTGATTTATCGCCATTATTTTGTGCCTGTTGGCGTGCAAATGGGGCAAAGCGAACACCATCAAATCGATACTTTGGCAGATTTAGGTCGTGCGCTTGGTAATGAAAATGACGAACTTTGGCACACCCAAAATGGCTATGTTTTGCCTCAAAGCGCACAGGCTTTAGAGCGCATTGCCACACAATTGCATCACCATCTTGCAGAGTATCGCTCTTTGGTGAAAGTGGGTGTGCAGCAAGATACACAAGTGACTTTGCCACATTGTGAACATGTGGTCACGCAAGTATATGCTTCAGCTTTGCCTATGGCTTATTCGCCATTGGGGCGAGATGTGACGAGTTGGGAAACTTTTGCACGCTTGGTTTTGGAAGCGGCGTATGAAGCCACTTTCATCATCGCCGCCAATAGTTCGAGTCGAAAATTGTATTTAACCCGTTTGGGCGGTGGTGCATTTGGCAATCCTGATGAGTGGATTGATGCGGCGATATTGAAAGCGGCTCAACGCGTTTCTGGCATGAGTTTGGATGTCATCTTGGTCAGTTATGGTGGTTCGAATCATCACAATCAACACATTATTCAAACTTGGAAGGCCAATCAAGCGTCCTGAAAGGTTTACAGGACGCTTGGCAAAGCGTTTTACAGCAATTGAATTTCTTGTAACACGATGTCCCAGAGTTTTTGGTGGCTAGGGCGCAAAATGTGGTTGTGTCCGATGTGCTTAAAGCCATATGTTTGTGGATTCAAGCAACGGGTGGTTTTGATGGCGTTGGGGAAAGTGCTGAGAAATTCTGCCACATTGGCTGCGTTGGCAATGTCATCGTCTTCGGCATGAATCACGGTAATCGGTTGGGTGATTTGCGTATGAAAATCGTGTTCAATGTCACCACGGTCAATGGCAGTTCGGACATAATGCCCGTTTTTACACCACTGCGCCCACTGCCGAGCGACATGGCGTGGCAAATCTTCGCCCCATTTGATGGCTTTGAGTTTGGCGTAACCAAATACCAAATTCGACAGCGGCATGTAAACCGTGAACAGAAAATTGGCTTTGCGGGCAAATTCAGGGCGCATATTGGCAAGGTGTCCTGTTGAACCGGCAATGGCAATCACTTTGGCTATTTTGGCATGATTGGGCATGACGCCTAACATTTGACTGCCTGCGCTGTGACCGATTAATAAAGCTTGTGGTAAACCTGTGTGTGCCAATAAAAAATCCACAGCGGCAGGAATGTCGCGTGTGCCCCAATCTTGTAAGCCCACGGAGCAATGTTTCAGGTCGCCTTGCAAGGATGGGCCAATGCCATCGTAATCAAAAGTCAGAACCGTATAGCCTTGTGCTGCCAACCAAGTGGCAAAAGCGGCGTAATAGGTTTGCAAGAAGCCTGTACCGCTACAAATCACAATTGCTTGATTGAATCTTATATCGGCGCGATGAAATAAAGTGCCACTGAGATTTTGCCCGTTGGGCAGTGCAATGCTGACGGTTTGTGGGTTCATGCAGTCTGACTCCTTGGTGATTTATAAAATGACTCTAACATGAGTAAGCTGGCTCACCCAACCAAGCAATCAGATGCAATGCTCTAAAAATCACCATGTTTGCCATAAAGGCAGCAAATCATAAGCAAATTTGGCGATTAAAATGACCAATAGCAGCATAAAACCATAGCGCAAAAAGCCTGAACCACCACGCAAAGCGATTTGAGTGCCAATGAAGCCACCGCTTAAATTACAGGCCGCTAATGGAATTGCCCATGCCCATAAAATATAATCATTGGGGATGAAAAAGCTCAGAGCAGCCAAATTAGTCGTGATGTTAATGATTTTAGAAGAAGCGACTGCGGTCAAAAAATCAAACGCAAACAGGCGAATGAACATGAAGGTTAAAAAACTGCCTGTGCCCGGGCCAATCACGCCATCATAAAAACCAATCAAAGCGCCACACGCCAAACCGATTAACCATTCTTTTTGGCTTAAGCTCAATTGGCGTTCTTTTTGACCAAAATCTTTTTTGCAAAAGGTGTAAATGGCCATGACCACCAAAATCAACAAAATAAATGGCTTGAACCAATGCACGGGAATGTGTGACACCAACATGGAGCCGAAATAGGATGTGATAAATGCCAATGCAGCTGCGGGCAATAACATTTTCCAAGGCACGTTGATTTTGCGCACATATTGCCAACCTGCGGTTAAAGTGCCACACATTGACGCAAATTTATTGGTGCCCATTACTGTGGCAATAGGTGTGTTGGCAGGCAGTAAGCCAAACAAAGCGGGGATTTGTACCAAACCGCCGCCACCGACAGCGGCATCCATCATACCTGCTAAAAAGGCAAACAGGCACATCCATAATAATTC
The DNA here is from genome assembly GCF_000382305.1 of Vitreoscilla stercoraria DSM 513. GTDB lineage: Bacteria > Pseudomonadota > Gammaproteobacteria > Burkholderiales > Neisseriaceae > Vitreoscilla > Vitreoscilla stercoraria. The sequence goes on along the minus strand of NZ_KB908023.1, from coordinate 39,664 downwards.
AGTCATGATTGGGTTTCAGGCTACTTAATCGTATTCGTGGGCACCACGGTTTTGAGACGGGTGGTAAGTGCCGATTTTGGTCAAACGGGCATCAATTTCTTTGTCGTTGCGTGGCAGACCGCCATCACAGAACACACGGCTGAGCATTTCTTGTACTGGTGTGTTGGTGTTTAGATTGCTGCCCACATCACGCCATTGTGCATTGCGGCTTTCTAACCAACGCTTGTTATAGGTGTCGGCAAAAGCGATTTGGCGCACGCCATTATTGTATTCAGAACGAAAAGATTGGGTGCTGCAACGCAAATTTTCAAAGCTGATATTGTCGATGCCGTTGGCAGATTGATTGTTTAAAACATAAGAAACAGAAGCATTGCTCAAGACTTTGACGCTAGAGCGCAGCAATTTGGGTTTGTTTTTGAAAGTAGGGTGAACGTATAGCTCTATCCAATCGCCATTTTCAGTTGGGTATTCAGGCAAAGACACTTCTTGTTCTTGGAAAGCGTAGTCTGGTTCTTCAATGTTTTGACTGAAGCTCCGTTTGTTGTCAGCTATGGCTTGGGTGCTGATGAAAGCGAGAGCGCATAAAGACAAACAGCTCAGACGAGTGCGCATTGACAATTCCTTCGTAACAAGATGAAAACGGTATTGTAGCGCAACTGCTTGCAAATGTAGCCTGTGTTCGCTTCCTTAACAATGTTATAATTTTATCGTTTTGCATTAAGATGGAATCAACATGACTCAAGCACAATTAGATGTGAAAGGTTTGAAATGCCCCATGCCGATGCTTAGGGCTAAAAAAGCGTTGGCGAATTTGCAAAGTGGGGATGAATTAACCGTGTATGCCACCGATGCGAGTGTACAAGAAGATTTTGCGGCTTTTTGTCGTCATACAGGTCATGTGTTGTTGTCATCTGAGGCTTTGGCCGATGGTAGTTTTACTTTGGTATTGCGTCACAAATAATCTTCAATGTGGTTTACAGGACGCTTGAAGCGGCCTGTAACTTCAGAAACACCCTCGTATTTCATTCAAAGGATTGATCATGACCGAACGTCTGACCTTGTTACAGCCAGATGATTTTCACGTGCATTTTAGAAATGGTGATGCTTTAAAAGCCGTGGTGCCACACACAGCCCGTCAAATGGCGCGCGCTTTGGTGATGCCCAACTTGAAACCACCTGTCACCCAAGTGGCGCAAGCTTTGGCTTACCGTGATGAAATTTTGGCAGCCGTACCACAAGGTTTGGATTTTACGCCTTTGATGAGTTTGTATTTGACCGACAAAACCGATGTGGCAACGGTTAAAGAAGCCAAAGCGGCGGGCATTGTGGCGTTCAAATTGTATCCTGCGGGCGCGACCACCAATTCCGACTCGGGCGTGACCGATTTGTTTGCATTGTTGCCTGTGTTGGAAGCGATGGCGCAAGAGGGCGTATTACTGTTGGTGCATGGCGAAGTGACGCACAGTGATGTGGATATTTTTGACCGTGAAGCGGTGTTCATTGATGAAGTGTTGTTGCCGATTATGGCCAAAGTGCCGACTTTAAAAATTGTGTTTGAACACATCACCACCGCAGAAGCTGCCAAATTGGTGCAAGAGTCAGGTGAAAATTTGGTCGCAACGGTGACACCACAACATTTATTGCACAATCGCAATGATATGTTGGTCGGTGGCGTGCGTCCGCATTTGTATTGCTTGCCAATTTTAAAACGTCGTAGCCATCAAGAAGCTTTGTTGGCAGCGGTTTCTGGTGACAAATCACACAAATTTTTCTTAGGTACCGACAGTGCGCCACACGAGCAAGGCACCAAAGAGTGCGCTTGCGGTTGTGCGGGCGTGTTCAGTGCTTTGACGGCAATGGAATTGTATGCCGAAGCGTTTGAAAGCGTGAATGCTTTGGACAAATTGGAAGCGTTTGCTTCTCAAAACGGTGCACGTTTTTATGGCTTGCCTGAAAACAGCCGCCGCATTGTATTGGAAAAACGCCCGCAAGCCGTACCTGAATATGTGGATTATGTTACAGGCCGCTTGATTCCGATGCGTGCGGGCGAGTCTTTGACTTGGTCGTTTGCAGGCTTTGCCGATTGATGGACGTGTGATGAGCATCAATCGACGCAGAAGACATTTATTGCTGGGTACTGCAGCTTTGTTAGTTGCGCCCACTGGTGTGTGGGCGTCACAGCGGGAGGAGCAGCTGGCTGACAATGTCGCTTCGACCATGCGCCGCTCAGTAAACAATGTGAGCCCTGCGCGATTGGTGTTTTCGACACGACAAGCAGGACAGGCATGGTTGGCGGAAATGTCGGCACGTTTGTCTAAATTCATTGCTGATGCGCGTGAGCGTGAAACCATTTTAATCAATGTGCAATACGAAGCCAAACGTGCAGGTCTAGATGTGCAATTGGTTTTGGGTTTGATTGAAGTAGAATCGATGTTTAGGCGTTATGCTATTAGCGGTGTGGGTGCTCGAGGTTTGATGCAAGTGATGCCTTTTTGGGCGCGTCACATCGGCACACAGCAACACAATTTATTCGATATTCGTACCAATTTGCGTTATGGCTGTACCATTTTGCGTTATTACATCGATCGAGAAAAAGGCGATGTCATGCGTGCTTTGGCTCGCTATAACGGCAGTTTGGGGCGAATGACTTATCCTAATAAAGTTTATGCGGCCTTAAACCGCCACTGGACGTATCACGGAGTCTTGTGATTTGAAGCACAAAGAAGTTCGTTCTGACAACCAATTGACCCCGCAAGAGTGGCGCACCAGTGGCGTATTGTCGGGCGTGTATGCGCTGCGCATGTTGGGATTGTTTTTGGTTTTGCCAGTTTTGGCTTTGCATGCTGCGGCCTTGGCAGGTTCTGACCAGTCTATGTGGATTGGTTGGATTATGGGTGCTTATGGCTTGACCCAAGCATGTTTGCAACTGCCCTTTGGCATGTTGTCAGACAAAATTGGGCGTAAAAAAACCATTTACATAGGCATGTTGATTTTTGTGGTGGGCAGTTTTTTGGCGGCAATCGCTGAAACACTGTGGGTCTTGATGTTGGCGCGGGCTTTACAGGGCGCAGGTGCCATCAGTGCGGTGATTACGGCAATGATGGCGGATTTGATTCGTGAGCAAGTGCGTACTCGCGCAATGGCGATGGTTGGCATGAGTATCGGCTTGACTTTTGCAGGAAGTTTGGTGGCTGCACCGTTACTATCGGGGCTGATTGGTGTTGAGGGTTTGTTTGTATTGACGGGTGTGGCGATGCTCGCTGCGATGTATGCGGTACACCGTTTTGTGCCAGACCCAGAACAAGTGACTGTACGCAATCGTTTGCCTGCTTTGCAAATTGGTTTGCAGCCGCAATTGTGGCGCTTGAATTTTGGTATTTTTGCTTTGCATGCAGGACAAATGTCCTTGTTCATTTGTTTGCCATTTTTATTGTTGCAAATGGGTTGGGCGCAAGAAGAGCAATGGAAAGTGTATGCACCAATGGTCTTGTTTGGCATGTTTTTGATGGTGCCCATTATCATGTTTGGTGAGAAAAAACGCCAATTAAAACCCACTTTGTTATTGGCCATTGGCATGATGATTGTGGCGCAAGGTGTTTTGGCATGGCAAAGCGTCGGGACAATCGTCTTGATGACAGCTTTGGTATTGTACGCCATTGCATTCAATGTTTTAGAAGCCATTTTGCCATCTATGGTCGCTAAATTTGCGCCACCTGAGCAGCGTGGTGCAGCGATGGGTTTTTACAGCACGGCGCAATCATTGGGTATTTTTGTCGGCGGTTTGGTCGGCGGTTTGTTATTGAGCCAAATGGGTTTGAGTGGTGTGTTCATTTTTGCCACAGTGTTGATGTTGGCGTGGTGGGCGATTGCCTATACGGGACAAGCACCACAAGTACGTCAAGCGTGACGCTGTGACGGTGACTGTTTATACTGTCGCCAGATTAAAATTTTAATAGTTTGTAGGAGGACGTGATGTCTGTAAATAAAGTGATTTTAGTGGGCCGCTTGGGAAAAGATCCTGAAGTGCGTTACATGACCAATGGTGAGGCAGTGACCAATTTTGGTGTGGCCACCAGCGAGTCTTGGAAAGGCCGCGATGGTCAAAAACAAGAGCGTACGGAGTGGCACAATGTGACTTTGTATCGCAAATTGGCAGAAATTGCAGGCCAATATTTGAAAAAAGGCAGCCAAGTTTACATCGAAGGTAAAATTCAAAGCCGTAAATACATGGGTAAAGATGGCATTGAGCGCACAGCTTATGAAATCGTAGGCTCAGAAATGAAAATGTTAGGTGGTCGCTCTGATGCATCATCGTCTTCTTACGATGATGGTATGGGTGCACCTTATGAAGACAATAGCAGCCAATACAGTGGTGCTAGTCATTCAGGTTCTTATGGCAGTGGCAATCAATATGCGTCTAATGCAGGTAGTCCAGCTGCACCTGTGCGTCAAGAAGTACCTGCTGCGCCAAGTCGTTCTATGAATCAGCCGCCTAAAGTTGAGGTGGACGATTTGAATGATGATATTCCGTTCTAATATTTTAAAGTTTGGTAGTGATTGCTATTTTTTTTTAGTTTGTTACAATAGACTCTAAATATTTCGAAACAAGCCGCCGTTTATTCGGCGGCTTGTATTTTTGTTGCCTAAATGACGTTGAATGTAGGAGACAGTCATGCAAAAAGTACCATTGACCGTTCGTGGTGCCCAATTATTAAAAGATGAGTTGCAGCACTTGAAATCGGTGGAGCGTCCATCGGTCATTGAGGCGATTGCGGAAGCCCGTTCCCACGGCGATTTGTCTGAGAATGCAGAATACGATGCTGCCAAAGAGCGTCAAGGCTTTATCGAAGGCCGTATTGCTGATTTAGAAGGCAAATTGTCTTATGCGCACATTGTCGATCCCAAAGAGTTGGATGCCGATGGCAAAATCGTTTTTGCAGCGACTGTGACCATTGAAGATTGCGATACTGAAGACCAGATGACTTACCAAATTGTGGGCGATGATGAAGCCGACATTAAACAAGGTAAAGTATCGGTGTCTTCGCCGATTGCTCGTGCTTTGATTGGTAAGTACGAAGGCGATGTAGCGGAAGTGCAAGCACCAGGTGGCGTGCGTGAATATGAAATTGTGACTGTGCAATATATTTAATCTTTCAATATCGATGAAATTTTGACTTGATAACCAAGGTAACGCATTTATGAAAACGGTTTTCACTTTATTGCATGCGCTTTGGTTTGGCGCACACTTGATGGTAGGTTATGTGGTGGCACCTTTTTTATTTGCTTATGCAAATGATGGTTTGCTCGATAAACAAGTGGTTGGCAATATTGCAGGAGATTTGTTTGATTGCGTGATGTATCTGGGCTTGGTGGTCAGTTTGTGGTGGTGTGTGTATTTGCGCCAACAAAATGGATCTAACCGTTTGGCTAAAGCTTTATTGGGTTTGTTAATCATGAGCCAGTTTGTGGTGACACCTGTTATCGTGGCCATTAAACAACAGCAAAGTCATTGGTTATTGAATTGGGTTGGCGGTAGTTTCGGTATGTGGCATGGCATTTCATCATCACTGTATTTGCTTATCAGTATTTTATTGATGGTTTTAACATGGCAGCGTTTACAAGTTAAAAGTCGTTATTGATTCCAATTAAAAAAGCGTCCTGTAAAAATATTTACAGGACGCTTTGAATTCAAAAGAACTTATTGTTCGTTTTGACGGTATAACACCAAAATCTTACCAATGCTTTGCACCAATTCAGCGCCTGTTTGTTCACACAATTGTACAGACCACAGTTTGCGATCATCGCGATCATCGCCCAAAATACGTACTTTGATTAATTCATGTGCTAACAAATTGGCATCGACTTCTTTAACCACCGATTCGGTCAAACCGTTTTGGCCTATCATAACCACGGGTTGTAAAGTGTGTGCTTGTTGTTTAAGTGCCGCTTTTTCGACACTGCTTAAAGTTTTTTTAGACATCTGCAGCTTTCCTAGAAAACATGTATTGTACTAGAATTTGGATGAAAAAACTCATCAAAATAATGGATTATCTTTATGCCTAAACGCACAAAATCTTCAGGGGCTTGGCTCAATGAACATGTTCATGACCCTTATGTAAAATTGGCGCAAAAACACGGTTATCGTGCGCGTGCAGCATTTAAATTGCTGGAAATTAATGAAAAATATAAATTAATTCAAAAAGATACGTTATTGGCGGATTTGGGTAGTGCGCCCGGTAGCTGGTCGCAAGTGGCGGCACAAATGATTGGCGATAAAGGTCGTATATTTGCTTTGGATATTTTGCCTATGGAACCAATTGAGGGCGTAGAATTCATACAAGGAGATTTTCGTGAAGAAACCGTCCTGCAACAATTGGTCGAAACCTTACAAGGTCAAAAATTAGACCTTGTGATTTCAGATATTGCCCCAAATATGACTGGTAATTCAGTCACAGACCAAGCACGCAGTTTTTATTTGTGTGAGTTGGCCTATGAATTTGCCATCGAACATTTGAAACCCGGTGGACATTTTTTAATCAAAGTGTTTCAAGGTGCTGGTTATCAAGAGTATGTCAGTTTATTGCGAGCCTCGTTTGGGCAAGTGCTCATTCGCAAGCCAAAAGCTTCTCGCGATAGGTCTAATGAAATTTATTTATTGGCGAAAGATTTGCACTGACAAGCTAGGGTGAGTGTTTTACAATGCAAATTCGTTCATATCTCTTGTATTTTAATGGGAGCCTCATTTAGTGGGTAATACGGTTAAGAATCTTTTGGTTTGGCTTGTTTTGTTGATGGTGGTCATTTTGGCTTTCAACGCATTGCAAGGGTCCAAAGAAACCAAACAACAAGTTGAGTATTCGCTTTTCATGCAAGAAGTGGAAGCGGGGAAAATTGAGAATGTGCACATCGAAGGTTCGATTGCACGTGGTTATGAAATCTCGGGTGAGCGTAAAGACAAGACAACTTTTACGACCAATGCACCGTTGGATGATCAATTAGTACCAAAATTGCTGCAAAGCGATGTGCGCGTGAAAGTGACTCCAGAAGAGCGCCCTAGTGTTTTAGGTGGCATCTTCTTAAGCTTGTTGCCAATTTTGTTACTGCTAGGTGTTTGGTTTTACTTCATGCGTCAACAAGCTGGTGGCGGTGGAAAAGGCGGTGCGTTTTCGTTTGGTAAGTCTCGTGCCAAATTATTGGACAAAGACACCAATGCCATTACATTTGCGGATGTGGCAGGTTGTGATGAAGCCAAAGAAGAAGTGCAAGAAATTGTGGATTATCTGAAAGCACCGACTCGTTATCAAACTTTAGGTGGTCGTGTACCACGTGGCGTGTTGTTAGCAGGTTCTCCAGGTACAGGTAAAACCTTATTGGCTAAAGCCATTGCTGGTGAAGCAAAAGTGCCGTTTTACAGTATTTCCGGTTCTGATTTCGTAGAAATGTTTGTCGGTGTGGGTGCTTCTCGTGTGCGCGATATGTTTGAGCAAGCGAAGAAAAATTCACCGAGCATTATCTTTATCGATGAGATTGATGCGGTGGGTCGCCAACGTGGTGCTGGTTTAGGCGGTGGTAACGATGAGCGCGAGCAAACATTGAACCAATTATTGGTTGAAATGGATGGCTTTGAAAGCAATCAAACTGTGATTGTGATTGCTGCTACCAACCGTCCTGATGTTTTGGATCCTGCGTTACAACGTCCAGGCCGCTTTGACCGTCAAGTGGTTGTACCTTTGCCTGATATTCGTGGTCGCGAGCAAATTTTAAAAGTTCATGCTAAAAAAGTACCTTTGGACAGTTCGGTACAATTGTCTGAATTGGCTCGTGGTACACCGGGTTTTTCGGGTGCAGATTTGGCTAACTTGGTTAATGAGGCTGCTTTGTTTGCAGGCCGCCGTAATAAAACCAAAGTTGATCAAAGTGATTTTGAAGATGCCAAAGACAAAATCTACATGGGTCCTGAGCGTCGCTCTATGGTGATGCACGAAGATGAAAAACGTGCAACGGCTTACCATGAGTCAGGCCATGCTGTGGTTGCAAGTTTGTTACCTGGCACTGACCCTGTACACAAAGTCACCATCGTACCTCGTGGCCGTGCTTTGGGTTTGACTTGGCAATTGCCTGAGCGCGATCGCATCAGCATGTACAAAGACCAAATGTTACACAATATTGCCATTTTGTTTGGTGGTCGTATTGCTGAAGATATTTTCTTAGGTCGAGTGTCTACTGGCGCATCTAATGACTTTGAACGTGCTACGGGCATTGCTCGTGACATGGTGACCCGTTATGGTATGTCGGACAAAATGGGTGTGATGGTTTATGCTGAGAATGAGGGCGAAGTGTTTTTGGGCCGTTCTGTAACCAATACCAAAAACATTTCTGAAAACACGCAGCAGCAAGTGGATGCAGAAGTTCGTCGCATTTTGGATGAACAATATGCATTGGCTTATAAGTTGATTGATGAAAATCGCAATAAAATGGAAGTGATGACCAACGCTTTGATGCAGTGGGAAACCATTGATGCAGACCAAGTGAAGGAAATCATGGCAGACAAACAGCCTAGTCCTCCTAAAGATTACAGTCATAATTTGCGTACTGATGAGCCTGAAATCACAGAAGAGGTAGTAGAGGTAGAGGCAGTTAGTTTGGTGAAAGACGATGCAGACGCAGCGAAAGCTGCTGATGTAGAAGCCACACCAGAAACGACTGTTACTTCTGACGATGTTGAGTCTAAAAAAGACGATACACAAAATCCATCTCGACCACAGTAATCGGTTCTGATATAACAACGGCAGCTTATTAAAGCTGCCGTTTTTGATTTTTGGATGAGGGTAAAACATGTATTGGCAATGTGGTCGTTTTGAGTTGGATTTGTCTGAACCTAAAGTAATGGGTATTGTGAATGTGACACCAGATTCTTTTTCTGATGGCGGTCGTTATTCATCTAGTTTAGAGCAAGTTTTGGCACATGCTCAAAAACTCTTGGATGATGGTGCGGATATTTTGGATATTGGCGGTGAGTCGACTCGCCCAGGCAGTGATCCTGTTTCGCCTGAGGATGAATGGGCACGGGTTGAGCCCGTTTTGGAAGCTTTGTATCAATGGAATGTACCCATTACTTTAGACAGTCGCCGTACTTGGGTGATGCAAAAAGCTTTGCAGCAAGGTTGTGTCGATGCTATCAATGATGTAGCGGCTTTGAGTGATGAAGGCGCGGTAGCATTGTTGGCACAATATCCGAAAATAGGCGTGTGTTTGATGCACATGCAAGGCATTCCGCAAACCATGCAAAGCAATCCGCATTATAGTGACGTCAGTGCAGAAGTCTTCAAATATTTACAAGAACGTGTAGCAACATGTTTACAGGACGGTATCGGTGCGGAACGTTTGTTGTTAGATCCTGGTTTTGGTTTTGGCAAGACTTTAGAACACAATATTGCGCTGATGCATGACTTAAATGCTTGGATTAAAGCCATTTCTTACCCTGTTTTGATTGGCATTTCACGCAAAACCATGTTGGGGCAAATCATTGGTGAAGAAATTCCTGCTGAGCGTATGGTGGCTTCGGTCATGGCTGCTGTGGCATCGATTGCACGAGGTGCACATATTGTGAGGGTACATGATGTTAAAGAAACGGTTCAAGCAGTAAAAGTTTGGCAGAAGTTGGGCATTTGAATTTTTCTGTGGAATTTTTACTGTCCATGAGGTCATTATGGATTTACAATGACTGTCTTCAATAATTAAAAAATAATGGATTAATGGATGGCAAGGAAATATTTTGGTACAGATGGTGTGCGTGGTTTGGTTGGTAAAGATCCTATTACCCCTGAATTTGTATTGAAATTGGGCTATGCAGCAGGCAAAATATTGGTGGAACGTGAACATGGTCACCGCCCAATGGTTTTGATTGGTAAAGACACTCGTATTTCAGGCTATATGTTAGAAGCGGCTTTGCAAGCTGGTTTCACTGCCGCTGGTGTGGATGTGCGTTTGACTGGTCCCTTGCCAACTCCAGGTATCGCTTATTTGACTCGTGCTATGCGTGTGGATGCGGGTGTGATGATTTCTGCATCTCACAATGCTTTCTATGATAATGGTATTAAATTTTTTGCCAAAGGCGGCGTCAAACTCAATGATGAAATGGAATTGGCAATTGAAGCTGTATTAGACCAGCCTATGAATACGATGGAATCGATGGATTTAGGTAGGGCTAAGCGTATTTCTGGTGCAGATGATCGTTATATCGAGTTTTGTAAATCGACTTTTCCTAATGAATATGACTTACATGGTTTAAAAATTGTGGTCGATTGTGCCAATGGTGCGGGCTATCATGTGGCACCAAAAGTGTTTCATGAGTTGGGTGCACAAGTGATCACGATTGGTTGCGAACCTAATGGTTTTAATATCAATGATGAAGTGGGTGCCACGCATACCAAGGCCTTAGAAGCGGCCGTAGTGGCACATCAGGCTGATTTTGGCATTGCCTTAGATGGTGATGGTGATCGTTTGATGATGGTCGATCGTCATGGACGTGTATTCGATGGTGACAGCTTGATTTATGTGATTGCCAAAGCCCGTGCACAAAATCACACTTTGGTGGGCGGCGTGGTTGGCACAGTCATGACCAATTTGGCGATGGAGTTGGCATTGAAACAACGCGGGATTGAGTTTTGCCGTGCCAAAGTGGGTGATCGCTATGTGCTAGAACAATTGTACCAACGTGGTTGGCAAGTGGGTGGTGAGGCTTCTGGTCATGTATTGTGCATGGATAAACACAATACAGGTGATGGTATTATTTCAGCTTTGCAAGTGTTTGCAGCTTTGCGCAGTTTGGATAGTGAATTGGCTGAAGTATTGAGCGATTGGGATGCTTATCCACAAACCATGATCAATGTTCGCATTGAAAAAGGTGCGGTATGGGAGCCTGCAGCGCAGCCTGTTTTGGCAGAAGTAGAAGCGCGCTTGGGTGAAAATGGACGTGTGGTTTTACGTGCTTCAGGTACTGAGCCTGTTGTGCGGGTCATGGTTGAGGCGCAAGATGCGTTATTGGCCGAACAAAGCGCACAACAAATTGCCGAAGCGATTCGTCAAGCTGTCGTGTCGTGAAGTTGAATCATTATGAGTTTGATTGATTTATTAGAAAGTTTTTTTGCTGAGTATGGTTATATCGCCGTATTTGGCGTCTTGGTCGCTTGTGGTTTTGGTGTGCCGATTCCAGAAGACATTACCTTGGTTGCTGGTGGTGTTATGGCTGGCTTAGGCCATGCCAATGTACACTGGATGGTAGTCGTGGGTTTGGTAGGTGTGTTGGTGGGTGATGGTTTGATGTTCACAGCTGGAAAAGTCTTTGGCACACGCATTTTGCGCTTTCGTTTGATTGCTCGCATTATGACGCCTGAGCGCTATCTTCAGGTGCAAGAGAAATTTGAAAAATATGGCAATTGGGTGTTGTTTGTGGCGCGATTCTTACCAGGCTTGCGCACACCGATTTTTATTTCTGCAGGCATCAGTGGCAAAGTTTCATATACGCGATTTTTGCTGATGGATGGTTTTGCAGCTTTGATATCGGTACCAATTTGGGTATATTTGGGCGAGTTTGGCGCTGAAAACCGCGATTGGCTGATGGCAAAAGTACATCAATTTCAGATGGTGATTTTCGTTTTATTGGGCATTGGCGCGGTGTTGTTGTTGAGTCATTGGTGGCGCAAGCGTCAAAAAAACAAGACAATGTAAAATCGTTCAATCTCTAAATAAGGTCTGATATAGGCCTTATTTTTTTATGCTGATTAAAAAAGCGTCCTGTAAATATTTACAGGACGCTTGATTCATATAAACAGACCGAATGGTTCGTTCATATTAACGTGCGTGGTAGTTTGGTGCTTCTTTGGTGATTTGCACATCATGTACGTGCGACTCACTCATACCTGCTGCTGTGATTTCCACAAATTCTGCACGTTCGTGCATTGCTTTGATGGATTCGCAACCCAAATAACCCATGCTAGAGCGCAAACCGCCTACCAATTGGTGAATGATGTTCACGATAGGGCCTTTGTAAGGCACGCGGCCTTCAATGCCTTCAGGAACGTATTTGTCGCTGCTAGACACCGTGTCTTGGAAGTAACGATCAGAAGAACCTTGGCTCATCGCACCCAAAGAACCCATACCACGGTAAGATTTGTACGAACGACCTTGGTACAATTCGATTTCACCAGGAGCTTCATCGGTACCTGCAAACATGCCGCCAAGCATCACCGCAGAAGCACCTGCTGCCAATGCTTTAGACACATCGCCTGAAAAACGAATACCACCGTCAGCAATCAAAGGTACGCCAGTGTCTTTTAAAGCTTCTGAAACATTGTGAATGGCCGTCAATTGAGGTACGCCCACACCTGCAACAATACGCGTGGTACAAATAGAACCAGGGCCGATACCGACTTTCACGCCGTCTGCGCCTGCTGCAACCAAATCCAAAGCGGCTTTGGCAGTGGCGATGTTGCCACCAATCACATCTACTTGAGGGTAGGTTTCTTTGACCCAGCGCACGCGGTCAATCACACCTTGGCTGTGGCCGTGAGCCGTATCCACGACAATCACATCCACGCCTGCTGCCACTAAAGCCGCTACACGTTCGTCAGTTTCCGCACCCACACCGACAGCAGCACCGACACGCAAGCTGCCATTGGCATCTTTATTGGCACTTGGGAAGGTTGAGGTTTTCAAGATGTCTTTAACTGTGATTAAGCCTTTCAATTCCCAAGCATCGTTAATCACCAACACACGTTCTACTTTGTGTTCGTGCATGATTTCACGAGCTTCTTCGATTGAACTGCCTTCAGGCACAGTGACCAAACGTTCTTTAGGCGTCATGATAGAAGCCACGGTTTGATCCAAACGTTTTTCAAAACGCAAGTCACGATTGGTTACCAAACCAACGACTTTGCCGTCTTCTATCACTGGCAAGCCAGAAATTTTGTGTTTGCGAATCAAATCAATCAAATCGCGAACCAATAAATTTGGTGCAATGGTCACAGGCTCTTTGACAATACCACTTTCATGACGCTTCACTTTGGCTACAGCACGAGCTTGGCGTTCGATGGTCATGTTTTTGTGCATGATGCCGATGCCGCCTTCTTGGGCGATGGCAATGGCCAATTTGGCTTCAGTGACAGTGTCCATAGCAGCAGACACGAGCGGGATATTTAAAGAAATATTGCGGGTCAAAGGGGTTTTTAGAGAGACGTCGCGAGGTAAGACGGTAGAATGGGCCGGTACCAATAAAACGTCGTCGAAAGTATAGGCTTTTTCGACTATGCGCATTTGAAGCTTCTTTCGTGGTCACAAAGCGAAATTGTATCAAATTTGTGCCTTGGCGTTAAGCTTTTCAAAGTGTAGCGTGACATACCCATGACATCTATTGTGCTTTGAGGCTAAAATAGACATCAATCAATACATAATAATCGTCAAAGGGAACGGGTGACATGAAAAAGTCAGTAAAAAGCATTTTAACAATCGCTTTGATGGGTGCTATCGGTATGGCATCTGCGTCGACTGTTTTTACGTGGAAAGGGCAAAGTGGTAATGCTGTGTATTCAGACACACCGCGCAACTTGACGACCCACAATATCAGTACCATGAATGTGCGCTCACAGACAGTGAACAAAGTCGATTCAGGTGTTTCAGGCAGCCCTGCTGGCGGACAAATTGGTACCACGGCACCAGTAGGCAGTGATGCGAGTTTGGCTGACCAACAAGCAGCGCTCAATGCCAAAGTGGCACTTGAAAACAAGCGTCAAGAAGAAGAAAATAAAAAAGTAGAAGAACAAAATAAGCAAATGCGTTCTCAAAACTGCACCAGTGCAAAAATGAATTTGCAAAACGTGCAAACCAGTAGTCGTGTGAACAATCGCGAAGCTTTGGTAGCAGGCTATCAAGCTGACATCCAAAAATTCTGTAATTAATTTGATGGGCTGTTGGGCATATGTCTTTTGATATTGCAATATTTGTCAGCAGCTTGCCACAATTGCCCGGTGTGTATCGTATGTTTGATGCCGCCGGGCAAGTCCTTTATGTGGGCAAAGCGGTTAATTTGAAAAAAAGGGTGGGCAGTTATTTTCAAAAAACCGATTTGTCGCCACGAATTCAATTGATGCTTAAGCAAGTGGCACATATTGAAATCACAGTGACGCGCTCTGAAGCCGAAGCTTTGGTATTGGAAAACAACTTCATCAAAGCGCTGTCGCCCAAATACAATATCTTGTTTCGTGATGACAAAACCTATCCTTATTTGATTTTGAGTGAGCATGAATTTGCACGCATGGTTTATCACCGTGGCAGTGTCATCGGACGCAAACATTTTTTTGGTCCTTATCCTAATGGCCAAGCAGTGCGACAAAGTATGGAAGTGTTGCAAAAAGTGTTTCAATTGCGTACTTGTGAGGACAGCGTTTTTGCCAATCGCCAACGACCTTGTTTGTTACATCAAATCAAAAGATGCAGCGCGCCTTGCGTGGGTTTGATTGAGGCAAGTAGGTATCAAGAAGTGGTGCAGCAAGCCATTCAATTTTTACAAGGCAAAACCGACCAATTGTTGTTGCAATTACAAGAAAAAATGCAGCAAGCTGCGGAAGAGTTTGAGTTTGAAAAAGCGGCGGTATTGCGTGACCAAATTGTGGCGTTGGGCACTTTGCAATCACAACAATATGTTGATATGCAAGCGGGACAAAAAATTCAAGACATTGATATTTTGTCAGCCGTATTAGAGCAAGGTTTGTTGTGTGTGCATTGGAGTAGTGTGCGTGGTGGGCGTTTGGTGGGAGATCGTCATTTCTTTCCAGAACAATTTGATGCCTCTTGGCAAAGTTTGGAAGACAGTGCGCAAAGTTTCGTCGCGCAACATTATTTAGGCAAAGACAAACCTAAAATCATTCTCAGTGATTTTGTCATCGCACCAGATTTACAGGCCGCTTTGAATCAAGAATCTTCGCAGAATGTGGTTTTTATTACTCAAACCACAGGTCAACGTAAAGTGTGGTTAGAAATGGCGCAGCAAAATGCGCGCATTGCGATTACCCAAAAGCTACAACAAAAAAATACCCAATTGATGCGTTTGGATGCATTGGCGAGTGTGTTAAATAGGCAAGACATACAACGTTTGGAATGTTTTGATATCAGCCATACTCAAGGTGAGGCGACGGTGGCCTCTTGCGTGGTGTATGACGATGGCGCCATGCAGCCTTCGCAATACCGCCGCTTTAATATTCAAACGACGGCGGCAGGTGATGATTACGCTGCGATGAAAGAAGTCTTATTGCGCCGCTATGGCGGCCTGAAAGAAGCGGCAAGTAATGGTGAAACTGTGGTTTGGCCTGATGTGGTGTTGATTGATGGTGGCAAAGGTCAAGTTGCGATGGCAATGCAGGTATGGCAAGAGTTGGATTTAAATGTGATGATTGTCGGCATTGCCAAAGGACCTGAGCGCAAAGCAGGTTTAGAAGAGCTGATTTTGGCGCAAACCAACGAAGTTTTTAGCTTGCCTGCGCAACATCCTGCGTTGCATTTGTTGCAAACCATTCGGGATGAAGCACATCGATTTGCCATTACAGGGCACCGCAATAAACGTGCTAAGACACGATTACAGTCTAATTTACTTGATATTCCTGGTATCGGACCGAAGAGACGCAAGAATTTGCTCACCCGTTTTGGTGGTTTAAGAGGTATGATGGCGGCAAGTAAAGACGATATTGCGCAAGTTGATGGCATCAGTGCCCAATTGGCGCAAATAATATACGACACCTTACATTCATCTTGATCGTGATTTTGTTATGAAGTGGAACATCCCTATTTTATTGACGTGGCTGCGTGTGTGGCTGATACCGGTATTTACGGTTTTATTTTATTTGCCTGATAGCTGGCTCAGTGAAGAGTCGGTCAATTGGTGGGCTGCGATTATTTTTACTGTGGCAGCAGTGACCGATTGGTTAGATGGTTATTTGGCGCGTAAATGGAATCAAACCTCTAGTTTCGGTGCTTTTTTAGATCCTGTGGCAGACAAATTGATGGTGGCTGTGGCATTGATTTTGTTGGTGAGCCTCGACCGCACTTATGCTTTTTTTGCGATGATTATCATTGGCCGAGAAATCACTATCTCTGCGCTAAGAGAATGGATGGCGCAATTGGGTCGACGCAATAATGTTGCTGTGGCACAGATTGGTAAGTTTAAAACAGCGGCGCAAATGGCAGCGATTGTGATGCTTTTGGTGGGTTCTGAAGATTTTTTTGGAATGAATTTGATTTTTTTTGGTAATATTTTAATGGCTGCTGCAGTGATTTTAACTGTTTGGTCAATGTGTTACTATTTAAAGGTCGCTTTTGCTGATTACAAAGAGTGATTTTTATTGAAAAAGGGTGTTGACATAAATTATAGATGCCTTATAATGCACATCTCTTCAGCGATGAAGTGATTAGCAAGACAGAGAGGCGGGAATAGCTCAGTTGGTAGAGCGATACCTTGCCAAGGTATAGGTCGCGAGTTCGAACCTCGTTTCCCGCTCCAAATTACAATTTAAAAGTTTCAGAAGTTTCAGTGCGGGAATAGCTCAGTTGGTAGAGCGATACCTTGCCAAGGTATAGGTCGCGAGTTCGAACCTCGTTTCCCGCTCCACTAAACTTTTGAACAAGCAGATTTCTGCGGGAATAGCTCAGTTGGTAGAGCGATACCTTGCCAAGGTATAGGTCGCGAGTTCGAACCTCGTTTCCCGCTCCACTAAACTTTTGAACAAGCAGATTTCTGCGGGAATAGCTCAGTTGGTAGAGCGATACCTTGCCAAGGTATAGGTCGCGAGTTCGAACCTCGTTTCCCGCTCCAGTTTCAAAGTTTGATCGAGTTAACCACTTCGATTAAATAGCAGTTTAAATGGCGGGATAGCAAAGTGGTTATGCAGCGGCCTGCAAAGCCGTAGACGCCGGTTCGATTCCGGCTTCCGCCTCCAGTTTAGCAAACTGATTTTGATGTTGAATATTCATTGAAATCATATATCATGGCGGGGTGGCAGAGTGACTATGCCACAGTTTGCAAAGCTGTGCAGGCCGGTTTAAATCCGCGCCCCCGCCTCCAGTTTCAAGTTTTAAAGTATGCCCGGGTGGTGAAATAGGTAGACACAACGGACTTAAAATCCGTCGACCCTAAACAGGTCGTGCCGGTTCGATTCCGGCTCCGGGCACCACTTTAATACATAAAAAAGCCGCTTAAGCGGCTATTTTTATGCCTATTTAATTGGTCATCGCTGAAAAATCATTGTAGGCGAATCAGACCCATCCAAAGTAAATTCTTCGATATTCAGACTAATCTCACAAAACATCGCTGCTTAAGCGATGCAATCAATCTGTGTTACAGTGAAGCAATATTAAAGTGTATCTGTTTTGAAAAATCTGTGTCTAGGCGACATTATCGACTTTGCCTATGCTAGATGCATTCAAGCAATCAAATCTATGGCAATTGAAATATTGACCGAATTCACGCTCGTAACATGTCAAACTTGGGAACATTAGGCAAATCTCCATTCGATACAACTCACCATCAATATGAAAGTCATCGGGCCAAATTGGAATACTTAGATGTATTGTTTGGTGTGGATGCGATATAAGATTACTGACACATTTTCTGGCAATAAAAAAGAAAAATTTAAAGCGAACAATACATCTCAACAAAGTTGTTTGTTATTGGTTGTGACACAATCAAATAGGATGGCATATTAAGCCATTCATATGTATTTTGAGCGTATAAGCGTCCTGTAAGGTTTACAGGACGCTGAATGAGGATGACACATGGCTTGAAGCAATGATAAATATCACAATTTTTGTAGCAAGCGTTGTTGTTTGTGGGCGAGGCTCAAGCGCATGTGTGTGGCACGGGCAATGAGCAATTGTTGCTCGTGAACAGGATAATTTTGCTTGAGCTCATAGCGCAAAGCGTCTTGTATCGCATCAATGCGTTGTTGCAAATAGTGGATGCGTTTTGTATACAGCCATTTTTGGGCTTTTTTCGGCAAGCTGATGTGTTTGGGCAATGTTTTGGCGCTTTGATAAAACATAGGTGCGTGGTTTTGGGCTGATTTAGGTAACATACAACCGCCTTTTTGAAATGTGTAACTTAAATCAAGTTTAACAAAAGTCGTTTGGATTTGTAAAATGAGCTGGTGTAATTGTGCCGCAGCTGTGGTTTTTTATGAGCATGAAAAAACCGCTGTGGTGACAGCGGTGATTCATATTGGGCTAAACTTTTTATCGTAGCGTTTTGATGATGGAGGTGACCACACCGACGATTTGCCATTGATCGTGTGCTTGGGGTTTGAGTATTGAATAGCGCGCTTGTGCGTTTTCAGGATGTAATTCAAAGTGTGCAGCATGTAAATGCAAGCGTTTGATGGTGAAGTCGTTGCCCGTATCGGCCATGACAATATCACGGTGGCGCGGTGTCAAAGAGCGGTCTATGATGAGTAAATCTTCTTTGTCTATGCCAGCATCTTGCATCGAATCACCACCTGCACGCACCATGAAAGTGTGTTCGGGATGCTCAACCAAATAGCGGTTTAAATCCACATATTCTTCAACATGGGTTTCAATCGGTGAGGGGATGCCTGCGGGGATTTTTTCGGTGGCTAAAGGAATATTGGCTGCTGTTTGCTGCAATAAATTGCTCGGCAAAAGTTTGAAAATTTGTTCAGGCAAGACGGTATCTTGTTGGCAAGCAAGGCGTTGTTGGCGTTTGAGTTGTGCAATGGCATTGTCTAGCATCGGCACCAATGCTTTAGGGACGCGTTTGACCACAGTGGCCAAGGTTTCGGGCTGGCATTTGCGGCCAGCACCTTGGCGTTTACCGCCCCAATGGTTGATTTGGTCTGTCATGGTGAGTCAATATGAGAGTGTAACGTTATTCAAGTGTAGGGCAAAGCGGCGCAAGAAACAAGAAAACTGTCTGTGGCGCCACTGTGGGTTAAGGCGGAATGTTATAAACCCATGGCTTGGCGTATCAAATGGTTTTTCAGGCCGCTTAATTGATTCACCATATTCAGGCCGCTATTGCGTACCCAACTTAAAGGGGTGTTTTGGGGCTTGAACAAGTGGAATAAGCCATCGCAACCCATTTGCATGCTGCGCACTGCATGCAAGCGTTGCGCTTCGTAGCTGCGCAAGGTTTTGAGGCTGCCCCAATCTTTGGCAAGGCGTAACAATTGGCTTAAGGCTTGTACATCACCAAAGCCCAGATTCACACCTTGACCTGCCAATGGATGAATGGTGTGGGCGGCATCGCCTAATAAGGCAATGCGTGGCGCATACATATTGGCAGGGCGGCGTAAAATCAGTTCAAACGCAAAGCGTTTGCCAATAGGCGTGAGTTTGCCCAAGCTGTGTTCGCCTTGAGCGGCAACTTGTTCGGCAAATTCTGCATCGCTTAAAGCCATTAACGCTTGGGCTTGGTGGCTAGACCAGACGATGGAAATTTGTTGTTCAGGCAGCGGCAAATAGGCTAAAACATCACCATCTTTAAACCATTGTCTTGCTGTGGCACCGTGCGGCTTTTGCACTTGATAATTGGCGACGATGCCATGATGGTGATAAGGCTTGGAATCGGTGTGAATATCGGTTTGCGAGCGCACCCAAGAATTGGCACCATCGGCAGCCATTAATAACGGCGCAGACAAAATATCACCATTGTCCAAATGCAAACTGATGGCGTCGATTTCTTGTGTTAAGGTGGTGGCAGTATGAGCAAAAATGGTGACATTGCAATAAGCATGCAAGCGTTGCCACAAAGCTTGTAGCAACCATCGGTTTTCTACAATCGAAGTCAGGTGTGGTGTGTGTATGGCTTGGGCATCAAATTCAATGCGCCCACCTGCATCACCTTGGACATCCATTTTCAGGACGCTTTGAGTGCGTTGGGCTTCAGGCCATGCTTGCAATGAGCGTAAAAAAGCTTCGTTGCTGGGACTGATGGCGTAAATGCGTGCATCCCAATGCTTGTCGGTGGATTGCAAATCCAATGATGGCGGGGAAGGTTCTAGCAATGCAATGTGCTTGCCTTGTTCTGCCAAAGACAAAGCCATGGCTGCACCAACCAAGCCGCCACCCACAATCAAACCATCAAAATACTGTGTATTCATATTTACAGGACGCCTTATAAACCAAAAATCAGGTGTTCAGAGAATTTTTGTCGCAATGGTAAAGACGTGTTCAATACGCTCATGATTGCGCCACGACCGACTTGCAAGAAAGCATGTGGTTGGTCAAAAACGGTGACCAAAGAATGGGTGAAACCGACGATGGTTTTGGCGTCCAAGCGACGGCTGCGGGCATAGGTTTGTCCCAGTTGCCCATTTTTCATTTGGGTGGTGTTTTGGAAAGCCTGTGCTAAAGCTTGGGCATCGCGTACGCCCAAATTCAAACCTTGTGCGGCAACAGGGTGCATGGTTTGTGCAGCATTGCCGATGCAAATCACGCGTCCTGAAGTCACCGATTGCAATTGTTTTAATGCCAATGGAAATTGAATCGCTTCGTCGACCGCTAATAATTCGCCTGCACGAGTACCAAATGCGCTGTCAAATTCTTGTTTGAAATCGGCAAAAGGTAAGTGTGCCAAACGCTGTGCTTCGCTAGGAGTGCGTGTCCAAATCAAGCGGTAATGTTCACCATAAGGCAATAAGGCAAATGGACCCGCTTGGGCAAAACGCTCATATGCCACCCCATTTTGTGCTTGGTCAAAATAAGCTGTGGTGATGTAAGCGTGCTGGTGGTAATTGTATTGGGTTGGGTTCAGATGAGGAATTTGGGCAGTCAATTCGCCACCTTCTGCCAAAATCAACCAATCACAAGTGATTTGCGTGCCATCGGCTAAAGTCACTTGTGCCCAAGAAGACAAGGTTTGGACGTTGCTGACGGCCATGCCCCAATGGCTAGGGACATTTTGTGCATCCAATGCCTGCATGCTTGCACGCATTAATTGTGCATAGTCTATGACTTGACCCATAAATGGCAGATTCAAATCCGTATGGCTTAATAAGGTGCGACCATAAGCATTTTGTTGCGAGATATGCACTTGAGAAATGGCAGTCATGGCAGTGTTGGTCAAATTGACGCCTGCATCTTGAAATGCCATCACGCTATTGTACGACAGTGCCAGTGTGCGTTTGTCTTGAGGTGGGACGGCTTTAGGACGAGCTTCTAATAATAAGATTTGTTGCCCTTGTTGCTGTAATTGCAAGCTGAGCAACATGCCGACAGGGCCTGCGCCCACAATGATGACCGGTACATGCAGTGGCAACATCATTCATCCATCCCATTGGTTTTAACAGCCGCAATTGTACCTCAATTGCTCCAATGACCCACACCGATTGCATCAGTTTGCTGTGATTTACTGATTGGTCGATACCAAAATCTGAGCATTTTCACCATCAGGATAGATTTCTAAGTCAAAACGGTAATTGCGTTGTAAAGCGGCTTCTTGAGCGTGGATGTCGTTCCAAAGTTGTTTGACATCTTCAACCAATTCCGAAGTGGCTTCAAATTGGCAATAGGTTAGCTCAGGAATTTTCAAGCGGCGAAAACCGCTAGGCAAGGGCGCTTCTGTATCGGTTTGCATGCCTAACCAGACACTAAAACCTTTTTCGCTGTTTGGATGGTAATCGGTGTAAATCAAAAACACATCATCGTTGAGGCTGAAATCCAGTTGCTCAGGTACGTCTTCCAAATAAAAACGCCGCCATAATTTGGCCAAATCATTCTTGGCTTGGTTATTGTGCCAAGTGGTATGGATGTGCAAGCCGGTCAATTCAAATGCCGGTAATGTGGTGATATTCATAAAAAACCGTCCTGTACAAACCGCTTGAAGGATGTTCTTACGAGAATGTAATAAGCATACAAGTTCAATATGGCTGCGGTAAAATGACGTTATTGTAATGAAATTGAGTAAAAAAGCGATGGATACAAGTGGGTTGACTTGGGCAACAGCATTAGAATTGGAACAGCAACAAGCATATTTTGTACAATTACAAAGCCAAGTGGCTGCCGCGCGTGCCCAAGGGTTAGCAGTGTATCCGCCTGCCAATGAAGTTTTTTATGCTTTAGATGTGACACCTTTACACACGGTCAAAGTGGTGATTTTGGGACAAGATCCTTATCACGGTCCGCATCAAGCGCATGGTTTGGCATTTTCTGTACCAGAAGGTGTTGCTATCCCGCCATCATTGCGTAATATTTACAAAGAATTGATGACAGACATTGAGGGTTTTCAAATTCCGATGTACGGGCAATTGGATGCGTGGGCGCAACAAGGGGTATTATTGCTCAATACGGTTTTGACCGTGGAAGCAGGTAAAGCAGGTTCACATGCTAAATGGGGTTGGGAACGATTTACCGATAAGATTATCGATGTGTTGAATCATGAAAAAGAGCATGTGGTATTTTTATTGTGGGGTGCGCATGCACAAAAAAAGGTGCCATGATAGACCGCTCGCGTCATTTGGTCTTGAATGCTGTTCATCCATCACCATTATCAGCCCACCGAGGTTTCTTTGGTTGTCGCCATTTTTCACAAGCAAATGCTTATTTAGAGCAAAATCAGCAGTCAGTTATTGATTGGCAGTTATGATTTTGTAGCATTGCTTGCGATGCTGGTGATGAAATCAATATTTGGGTGGGGGTAAGGAGTTTTATTATGAGTGCATCATCTACACCCAAACAACACAGCCGTTGGCTTAACCGCTTTCCTAGCTCTTACTCTATACGTTATGGGGTTTGGGTATTGAGCATGTTGATTGTTGTATGTCATTTGTTTAGCGACCATTTATTGGGCTTTTTTTTCAGTACAGGCACACAAAACGTGGTGTTTGTCATCGCTTGTTTGGCTATGCTGCTTGGGTTTTATGATGTACAGCAAAAAAAACACAGCATTTGGCGCAATTATCCAGTCATTGGTCATTTTCGTTGGATATTTGAAGCCATCCGTCCTGAAATTCGCCAATATCTGATTGAAGCAGACAACGAGGCTTTGCCGTTTACCCGTGCACAACGCTCGTTGGTATACCAACGGGCCAAGTCTGTGAGTGCTGATAAGCCTTTTGGCACAATTATCGATGTCTATCAAACAGGCTATGAATTTATGTTGCATTCGGTCGTGCCTGCCAAACATGCCAATGTGGATGATTTTCGGATTCAAATTGGCAATGAACAATGTCAACAGCCGTATTCTGCTTCTATTTTCAATATTTCAGCCATGAGTTTTGGCAGCCTCAGTGCCAATGCCATTCGAGCTTTGAATGCAGGGGCCGCGCGTGGGCATTTTTACCATGATACGGGCGAGGGCAGCATCAGTCCTTATCATTTGGAAGCAGGTGGCGATTTGGTGTGGGAATTGGGCAGTGGTTATTTTGGTTGTCGCGATGAAAAAGGACAATTTGATCCTGAGCGTTTTGCCAAACAAGCAGCTTTACCCAGCGTCAAAATGATTGAAATCAAAATGAGCCAAGGTGCTAAACCAGGTCACGGTGGGATTTTACCCAAAGAAAAAATCACACCATTGATTTCACAAGTGCGTGGCGTACCGCAAGATAGAGATTGTGTTTCGCCTGCCTCTCATTCAGCTTTCAGGACGCCTCTGGAGATGATGCGTTTTATTGCTCAATTGCGTGAGCTATCTGGTGGCAAGCCCGTTGGCTTTAAATTGTGTATCGGGCAGCCATGGGAATTTATGAGCATGGTCAAAGCCATGTTGGAAACAAAAATTTATCCTGATTTTATTGTCGTGGATGGCTCTGAAGGCGGTACGGGTGCGGCGCCGATTGAGTTCACAGATTATTTGGGCACACCTTTGCGCGAAGGTCTGCTGTTTGTACACAATACTTTGGTGGGTGCGGGTTTGCGTGAGCATATTAAAATTGGTGCCAGCGGTAAAATTGTTTCGGCATTTGAAATTGCGCGGACTTTGGCAGTAGGAGCCGATTGGGTCAATTCTGCGCGTGGGTTTATGTTTGCTTTGGGATGCATACAATCACAAAGTTGTCATACCAATCGTTGCCCGACAGGTGTGGCGACGCAAGACGAAGACAGACAAAAAGCCTTGGTCGTGGAAGACAAATCATCACGGGTTTACCATTTTCAACACAATACCTTAAAAGCCTTGGCTGATATGATTGCTGCTTCTGGTTTGGAGCATCCTAGTCAAATCAAAGCGGAGCATTTGGTGGCGAGGGTGTCTGAAATAGAGATTAAAAGTTACCGTCAGATGCATTATTTTATGCGTGATGGTGAATTATTGAACGGGAGATCTAAAAGCCCATTTTATGCACGCATGTGGAGTTTGGCACGAGCGGACAGTTTTAAAGGCAATTCATAATATTTTTTGATTCAAAACGCCACTAAAAATACAAGGGAATAGATATGTTGAATGTTGAACAATTAAGAAAATGTTATCCGTTGATTGTGACCCCTAGCCATGATGGCAAGTTTTTTTACAATTATGTTTTATCGATATTGAATTTACAAAATACTGCCATGAGTATTGGTATGCCAATGCAATTTTTATTGCAACAAGGTGAAAGCTTGGTGACTCGTGCGCGTAATAATTGTGTGGCACAGTTTTTGTCCAATCCTGAGTGGACGCATTTGTTTTGGATTGATTCTGACATTGGTTTTAGCCCTGAGGCAGCTTTGCGTTTGTTGGCGGCAGATTATGACATTGCCGCAGGTGTCTATCCATTGAAAGCGGAGTTTTGGCCTAAAGAGGGCTTCCCGACAGGTATGACCAAAGAAGCTTACCAAGCTTTGTATCAGCGTTATACGGTTAATGCGCGTTGTGAGTCTGATGCAACGGAATTTCATTTGCATGTACAAGACGATGGTTTTATTGCCATGAGTGAAGCGCCAACTGGTTTTATGGTGATTAAGCGACAAGTATTTGAGCGCATGATGCAGCATTATCCAGAATTACAGTATCAGTCAGACAGCATTGGTTTTGAAAACACAGGTCTGCATTATCGGTTTTTTGATGTCATGGTAGATCCTGAAACCAAACGTTATTTGTCAGAGGATTACGGATTTTGTCGTTTGTGGGAAGGCATGGGTGAAAAAATTTACATTGATGCTTTGAGCAAATTGACCCATCAAGGCACCAAAGTGTATGAAGGCAATTTTGGTGCTGCTTTAAAAGGCAATCTTGGTAATGCAGTGCCATGCAAAGAAGGGATAAAATTATTTTTACATGGCATGGACAATTTAGCCAAATTCATGCCTTAATCGGTTTGCTCGTCTGTTTCTTGCCACAAGCGCAATGCCGAATGGATGACATCCATATCAAAACCACGATAAGCCAAAAAATGCATGTATTTGAGCTTCATCGTGGCTTCGCTGTCATAAACCTTGAATTTCTTAGACACGACTTCTAAAGCGGTTTCAATTTGTGCTGATTTGGATGGCAAAGCGTCCTGAAACAAATCAGCATCTACCCCTTTTTGTTGCAATTCTTGTTGCAAACGCCGATTGCCCAAACGCCTGCTTTTGCTGTGTATCAGCGTTTCGGCAAAGCGTTGGTCTGATTGCCAACCAGCTGCTTCTAAATGGTCTAGTAATGTGTCGATTTCTTGTACATCTTCACAATATTTGGACAATTTTTGCCGCAGTTGCAAGCGGCTGTATTCGCCTCGACTGAGTAGCTCAAAAGCGCGAAAACGCAGGGTTTTTTCTGGTTTCATCGTTGCGGATCGTCTTGGCGCACGGCGTCGTACAATTGCACAATCGAATGAATGACCACATCTGCACGGGTTTGTGGGTCTTGTGCCAATAGATTCATGTCTTCATAACCATAATCGACACCAATGGCCATAGCACCCGCAGCGCGCGCAGACAAAATGTCATTGTGTGAATCGCCAATCATGGCAATTTTATTCGCATCGACATTTAAAACTTCGGCAACATGTTGCAAAGGCAAAGCCGATGGTTTTTTCTCAGACAAAGTGTCACCACCGATGACCAAACTGAATTCATCCAATAAGCCCAAATCTGCCAATAATTTGACTGCAAAACGCTCGGCTTTGTTGGTAACAACGACCACAGGTAGATTTTGAGAACGCAATAAAGTCACACCATCTACCACACCTGCATAAGGGCTGCTGTAGTCGGCAATGTGTTCGTAATAATGCTTGGCAAACAAAGCAAAACCTTGTTGCCACAAATGGCCTTCTGCCAAAGCCTCGTGGTCATTGGTCAAGGCGCGGTGTACCAAACGACCCATACCATCGCCGACAAAGCTTTTTAAAGTTTCCAAAGGCAAGTGTTCCATGCCCAAAGCCTCGCGCATGGCGTTGGCAGAAATGGCCAAATCTTTAATAGAATCGACCAAAGTGCCGTCTAAATCGAATGCAAAAGCTTGAATGTGGTGTAAATCTAATTTGGGGCTCATGGTAGCAAAGCGTCCTGTAAACAATATGGCACAAATTATACGGGCTTATACCGATAGGTGCGAATTTTGCACCATGAAAAAATGTGGTTGGCAAGGGGAAACATAAATGGTTAATGTGCACTTGGTTGTATGAAGCAGTCATTCAACAGTGTGGGGTCTGTTTGTGAACCAAATGCAAACAGGGATTGAGATGCTTGGCTGAGCAATGGATATGATTGAATTTGAGGAGAATACAATGCAAAAATGGAAATGGATGGTGGTTTGGTCTGTATTATCGGTCGCTGCGATACCGTCGGTTCAAGCACAGCCGCGCGGTGTGGAAAATCCAGACAAAGTGGGATTGATGGGTTGGGTACATACGCCGCCTACCAATATTCGTGCGTCACCGAATGGCAAAATTCAGTGTGTGGTACGCAAGGAAGGGCACATTCGCTTGTTTGGTTCTAGTGGGATGGAAGATTCGAATGGAGAATGGTATTACACAGATTATTGCGGCAAAATGGGCATGATACACACGACTCAATTTGTCATTCCTGATTGAGATGGATTAAAAAAAGCGTCCTGTAAGCATTTACAGGACGCTTTTAGGTATGAATGGTTTATTTCTTGTAATCTACATAAATTTTGTTGTTGACGATGTCGCGCCCGATTTCATAATCGGGATTGAGCGTCAGCAAATTGTGTGCAGCGATGCCAGCAAAAGAAAGCGCACCTGCACCGACTAAAATGCTGGCTCCTGCTGCTGCAATGCGGTTGCGTGTGTAAACACGGCAACGCAAACCTTGCGCTTCGATGGCTGACTCCAGCAATTTGCTGGTGTCGAGCATGTCACCGCTCAAGCTGGTCACGACAAAACTGCGTTTTTGTGCAATCAAATCGGTCAATTGTTTTTGTACTTCAATCAAAGTATATTCCATGCAATAGTCCTTTTTATCAACAACAGTTTGTATTCAAGCCATTCAGTGTGGGTTGTGTGCAGTTACACAATTTCCGCTTTGGTAATCACTACCGCTTCTTTAGGCACATCTTGGTGGTAGCCTTTGTTGCCTGTTTTCACCAATTCGATTTGGTCAACTACATCAAAACCTTCAACCACTTTACCGAATACCGCATAGCCGAAACCTTGTGGATTTGGAGCTTTGAAGTTCAAGAAGCTGTTGTTAGCTGTGTTGATGAAAAATTGAGCGGATGCTGAGTGAGGCGCAGAAGTACGAGCCATAGCAATGGTATATTTGTCGTTAGTCAAACCATTTGCTGCTTCGTTTTCGATGGTTGCACGAGTGGCTTTTTCATTCATGTCAGCATCCATGCCGCCGCCTTGAATCATGAAACCTTTGATGACACGGTGGAAAATCACGCCATCGTAAAAACCATCTTTAACATATTGTTCAAAGTTGGCTGCAGTGACAGGGGCTTTTTCATGGTCCAATTCGATGGCGATCACGCCGAAGTTGGTATGGAATTTAATCATAATCGTCTTCTTTCAAGGATTATTGGGTTTTTAAAACTGTGACTTTTCTAATCACAATAGGGGTAACAGGCACATCGCTGTGACCATTTTTGCGGGAAGTTTTGGTTTTAGAAATTTGGTCGACCACTTTTTTACTGGCATCATTGCTGACGTAACCAAACACCGCATAGCCAGCACCAGATGGTGTTGGACCACGGTAATTCAAGGCATCGTTGTTTTTGGTGTTGATGAAAAATTGGCTGGTAGCCGAGTGTGGCGCTTGGGTACGAGCCATGGCGATGGTGTATGAGTTGTTTTTCAAACCATTGCTGGCTTCATTGTTAATGGGTTTGTCTGTTGGTTTTTGTGCCATGTCTGAGGTAAAACCACCGCCTTGAATCATGAAGCCATCAATCACACGGTGAAAAATGGTGCCGTTGTAAAAACCTTTGTTGGCATAGCTGACAAAGTTTTTCACAGTCGTCGGTGCTTTTTTCTCATCTAACACCAAATCAATATTGCCCACTGAAGTTTCAATGCGCACAGGTGTGGCGGCAAAACTGCTCATGGCCACGCTCAGTAACAAACTTGCAAACAGACTTTTTTTCATCATCACGTTTTCCTTGTATTAAGCTTGCATATTGCTGCTGACATGTTTTTCGGTGACATACGACACTTCATCTGTGCTGCCTAAAACCACAGATACGCGTTGGTGTAAGCCTTGTGGTTGGATGTCCAAAATATTTTCGTGGGCATTGGTTGAAGCACCGCCTGCTTGTACTACCAACAAACTCATTGGATTGGCTTCGTACATCAAACGCAATTTGCCTGCTTTGCTTGGGTCACGGCTGTCTTTGGGATACATGAACACACCGCTGCGCATCAAAATGCGGTGTACTTCGGCAACCATCGATGCAACCCAGCGCATATTGTAATCTTTGCCACGTTTGCCCGTTTTGCCTTCTAACAATTCTGCGACATACGTTTGCATCGCCGATTGCCAATGGCGTTGGTTAGACATATTGATGGCAAATTCTTTGGTGCTTGGGCTGATTTGGCAAGTATCGCGCGTCAACACAAATTCGTTGGCATCGTTCAATGTGAATACAAATACACCATGGCGCAAAGTCAAAACGAACAAAGTTTGAGGGCCATACAAAGCATAACCGCTGGCCACTTGTTGGTTACCTGCTTGTAAAAAGCTGTCCAATTCCAATGTGCCTTCGTGTGGTAAAATGGAAAAAATCGTACCAATTGAAATATTCACATCAATGTTAGATGAGCCGTCTAATGGGTCGAACAACACCAAATATTTGCCATCGACATTGCCCGCTACAAAGTTGTCTTCTTCTTCAGAGGCCAAACCCGCTACATGCTTATTGCCCTGTAAAGCCTCTACCAACATATTGTTGGCAATCACGTCCAATTTTTTTTGGTCTTCGCCTTGTACATTGCCGCTGCCTGCTTCGCCGATGATGCCAGCCAAATCACCCAAACGGACTTTGCTGCTGATGGCCACACAGGTGTCCGCAACCGTGTTCATCACATCAATCAAAGCGGCGTCAATTTGGTGGGCGCTGGCGTGTTCTTGTAAAAATGCACGTAAGTTTTGTGCCATGGTGGTTCTGTCCTTGTTTGCTGAATCTGAAGAAACGATATTACAGGGCGCTATTTTAGTACAGCTGCGTCATATCGCCCATGTTTTTAATCTATTTGTCTTAGGCAATTTTGTGTTCCAGCGTGAAGTTGGCGCTGTTGTCTTGTGCCAAAATTTGGGTCAATACAGGCAAAGCGTCCTGTAATTGTTCGACCAACATAAATGGCGGGTTGATGACAAACATACCGCTGCCAAACATGCCAAAACCATCCGCACGTGGCGCATGCACAGACAAATGTGCTTGCAAATAATTGTTTGGGCTTAAGGCAGGCAATTGTTTAACCAATTTTTGGCTGGCTTCACGACTGAGTAAGGGATACCACAATAAATACGTACCTGTGGCAAAGCGTTTTTGAGCGTCCTGTAAAGTGCTGATGACATCACGATAGTCTTGTGCGGTTTCATACGGTGGGTCAATCAGCACCACGCCACGACGGCTCGCTGGTGGCATGGTGGCAATCAAACCTTGATAACCATTGTCTTTGCTCAATTGGATTTGACGACCACGATGCAAAGTGCCGATATTGTGGCGCAAAATATCAAAATCACTGGGATGCAATTCATACAGCTTGGCTTTGTCGTGTTCGCGCAGCATCGAAGCTGCGAGCCAAGGTGAACCGCAATAATGCTGGTCACTTTCTAAAATCGAATTGACATGACTCACAAAATCACCCAAGAGGGGAGGGAGGTTTTGAGCTTGTTGCAGCAAAGCCCAGCCTTGTTTGTATTCACCAATTTTTTGCGCATAAGCGTCCTGTAAATCATACAAGCCTGCGCCAGAATGGGTATCGACATAGGTATAAGCTTTGTCTTTGCGATTGTAATATTGCATCACCAAATACAAAACCAAGTGTTTGAGCATGTCGGCATGATTGCCGGCGTGAAAGGCGTGGCGGTAACTGAGCATTGTGGGTATTTCGTCAAAAAAACAAAGGGTATTGTAACATTGAAGAATTATGAAGCGGCATTTAGCCACAGATTTTTGATGGCATGGGCTGATATCGTTAAAGTTAAGGCTCGAAAAATAATTTACATTTAAATATTCAGGGTGTTAGTTTTTGTAAACAGGGTGTATAGCCATTTTTTATCAGCATGGTGTGGTTGATTTTATTGCGATTGATATAAGTGCCTTAAGTAAAATAGTTCCGTTTTTTACTTAACCAAAATCAAATTAGAGTCAAATTGAGCAACTGCTTATGGGTTTAAACCATGAAATTTCGTTAACTTCCTGATAGAATTACGGAGTTATAAGTTAATAACTTGGCTGCATTTGACCTCATGATGTTGATTTATTTGGGTTTATTGTCGTAAAAACGGTAAATTTCAGTAAGTGGACATGGTGAGGTTTTAGTGCTTTTGTAAAAATCAAAGATTATTTGAGGTCACGCTCATGAAGCAGATGATTCAGGTCTTATCTTTTATCACGTTGGCGGCATTGCTTGCTGGTTGTGGTGAGGGGTATGTGCTGATCGATTCCAAAGGACAGGTTGGTATCGAACAGCGTAATTTGATCTACATCCAAATTGTGATGATGTTGTTGGTGGTGATTCCCGCCATCGCGATGTCATTGTGGTTTGCATGGAAGTATCGCCATAACAACAAGGCAGTAGAAAAAGAGTACGCACCAAATTGGGACTATTCTCACAAGATTGAAATGTGGGTTTGGGCTGTACCGTGTATCATTATTTTGATTATGGCAGTCATTTCATGGCGTGCCACTCACAAATTGGATCCATACCGTCCATTGGATTCTGATAAAGAGCACATTCAGATTCAAGCGATTGCAGCGCCTTATCAATGGGTATTTGTATATCCAAATGAAAACATTGCAACCGTAAATGAAATCTATTTCCCTGATAATCAGCCTGTGAATTTTGTCATCACATCTGATTTTTCAATGAACTCATTCTTCATCCCTCAATTGGGTGGTCAAGTGTATGCAATGGCGGGTATGAAAACCCAATTGCATTTGATCGCGAATGAGCAAGGTGTCTATGAAGGCACATCAGCTAACTACAGTGGTCACGGTTTCTCTAAAATGAAATTCAAAGCCCATGCTGTAAGTGGTGCTGAATATGAGAATTGGATTAAACAAGTTAAAGCGTCTCAAAACACTTTGACTATGCAAAAATTCAAGTCTTTGCAAGAACCTGTGCGTCAAACCACTGTTGGTGTGCCACATGTAAAACGTACTGAGTCTCCTAAACCAGAGCCAGTGCAATACTTCGGTACTGTGGAAAACAATCTGTTCCAAAACATTGTTGACCAATACATGCGTTCAAAACATTTGAGTCAATCTGTTAACAGTAGCAGTGAGCCGGTTGCCACCAGTGCGCCAGTTGCTGCATCTGCTGCAGGAGGAAATTAATCTATGTTAGGTAAACTCGATTGGAGTGCCATCCCCGGAGATCCTATCGTCATTGTGACGATGATCGCGATGGCACTGGGCGGTATCGCCGTAGTAGGAGCTCTGACTTACTTTAAAAAGTGGGGCTATTTGTGGAGCGAGTGGTTCACATCGGTTGACCACAAACGTTTGGGCATCATGTACATCATCGTTTCTTTGGTGATGTTGGTGCGTGGTTTTGCCGATGCATTTATGATGCGTTTGCAATTGTCTATGGCTGCCAGCGGTGGACCAGGCTATTTAACACCTGAACATTACGACCAAATCTTTACTGCCCATGGCGTCATCATGATTTTCTTCGTGGCGATGGGCTTGGTTGTGGGTTTGATGAACGTGGTGGTACCTTTGCAAATTGGTGCACGTGACGTAGCTTACCCATTGCTGAACAATTTCAGTTTTTGGCTATTCGTGTCTGGCGTCATTTTGGTGATGGCATCTTTGGTCATCGGTGAGTTTGCAGCTGTAGGTTGGTTGGCTTATCCACCATTGTCAGGTATTGATTACAGTCCTGGCGTGGGTGTGGATTACTATATCTGGGCATTGCAATTGTCAGGTTTGGGTACCTTGTTGACTGGTGTGAACATGGTTGTAACCATCTTGCGCATGCGTACACCTAGCATGTCTTTGATGCAAATGCCTATCTTCACTTGGACCACTTTGGTGGCTGCCATGATGATTTTGGCAACTTTCCCTGTGTTGACTGCGACTTTGGCTATGTTGACTGTGGACCGTGTGATGGACTTCCATTTCTTCACTAATGACTTGGGTGGTAGCCCAATGTTGTATGTGAACTTGATTTGGACTTGGGGTCATCCTGAGGTTTACATCTTGGTATTGCCAGCATTTGGTATTTTCTCTGAAGTGGTATCTACTTTCTCAGGCAAGCGTTTGTTCGGTTACAGAGGCATGGTTTATGCTTCTGGCGCGATTGCAGTATTGTCGATGATTGTATGGGTGCATCACTTCTTCACCATGGGCGCAGGTCCTAGCGTGAATGCATTCTTTGGTATCATGACCATGGTCATTGCCATTCCTACTGGTGTGAAAATCTTTAACTGGATCTTCACCATGTACAAAGGCAAAATTCGCTTTGAAGTGCCAATGTTGTGGGCAGTGGGTTTCTTGGTAACATTTACTGTTGGTGGTATGACGGGCGTATTGTTGTCTATTCCGCCTGCTGACTTTGTAGTACACAACTCTTTGTTCTTAGTAGCTCACTTCCATAACACCATTATCGGTGGTGTGGTATTTGGTTTGATGGCTGGTTTGACGTTCTGGTGGCCAAAAATGTTTGGCTTCAAGTTGAATGACCGTTTGGGCCGCGCTTCTTTCTGGTGTTGGTTCTGGGGCTTCTGGTTGGCATTCGTTCCGTTGTACATCTTGGGCTTCATGGGTATGACTCGCCGTATGAATACAATCGGCTTAGATCATCCTGAATGGGCGATTTACTTACACATTGCGTTTGTTGGTGCTGTTGTGATTGCCATCGGTATTGGTTTGACTGTGTTGAACATCTTGTGGTCTATCAAAGTGTACTTGACCGATAAGAGCAATGCTGATGTGACTGGTGATCCATGGGGAGGTCGTACTTTGGATTGGGCAACTTCTTCACCGCCTCCATTCTACAACTTTGCTAAATTGCCAGAAATCAACGACATTGATCAATTCTGGTATGACAAAGAACACGGTAAAGCGTATCCAAGCAATGTGAAATACGAAGAAATCCACATGCCGAAAAACCGTACTGTTGGTGTGGTGATGGCTGGCTTGTTGACTGTATTTGGTTTCGCGTTTGTATGGCATATCTGGTGGTTGGTAGCAGTGAGTTTGATTGCGACCATCGGCGCTTTCATCATCTCTTCATTCAACACCAAACACGACTACTATGTTGATGTGGACACTGTTAAAAAGACAGAAGAAGCACAGTTAAAACGTGTTCGTGAATACCAAGAATCTCGAGGTTAATTATGACAACAACTACTAATGTAAATGATGCTCATCACCACGATGACCATCACGATCATGATGCGGTGGTAAATGCCAATGCCTCTTTGGGCTTTTGGATTTACATCATGACCGACTTGATTTTGTTCTGTACCTTGTTCATTGGCTTTCAAGTGTTGCGTGAACATTCAGCCGGTGGTGCGACTGAATACGAAATTTTCAAAGATACTTTGGGTTTTGTGTTTGTTGAAACCATCGTATTGTTAGCCAGTAGCTTTACTTTTGGCATGGCGCATTTTGCCCAAGCACAAAAGAATGTGGCGAAATTGCAATTTTGGTTGATTGCAACCTTTGTTTTGGGTGCCATCTTCATCGGCATGGAAGTGTATGAGTTCTCTCATTTGATTCATGCTGGTCATACGCCACAAAGCAGTGCTTTCTTGACTTCATATTTCAGCTTGGTAGGTACTCACGGCTTGCACGTGACTTCAGGTTTGATTTGGTTGGCGGTGTTGATTGTACAAGTGGGCAAGTTTGGCTTGGATAATCCAGCGGTGAACCGTCGTTTGATGATGTTGAGTATTTTCTGGCACTTTTTGGACATCGTTTGGGTGTGTGTTTACACTGAAGTTTACTTATTGGGAGCCATTCAATGAGTTCACATAACAATCATGATGCCGGCTCAGTCAAACAATATGTTGTGGGCTTTATCATCTCTATCATCTTGACCGTGATTCCATTCGGTATGGTGATGGGTGGCATGCCTAAAGGCATTACCGTAGCGACTTTGGTGATTACCATGTTTGCTCAGGTTTGGGTGCAGTTGGTGTTCTTCTTACACATGAAACGAGAAGACGCTCAAAGATGGCACATTGCCTCTTTTTGGTACACTTTCTTGACCATCGCCATTTTGTTCGTTGGCTCGGTTTGGATTTTGTCTGAATTGCATTCTTTCATGATGTAAGAGCTGTGCAAACAACGACGTTTAAGCGCTATTGGGGCTTAATCAAACCAGGAATCGTGTTTGGTAACATGATTCCTGTGTTGGGTGGCTTCTTACTGGCTGAACCAAGTTGGAAAGATTGGCCAACATTGCTTTGGGTGATGTTGGCCACCTTCTGTTTGGTAGGCTCAGCATGTGTGTTCAACAATTATTATGAACGTGACATTGATGGATTGATGTCGCGAACCCAAAACCGCTTGTTGGTGCAAGAATCTGTACCCAAATGGCAGGTGATGGGCATTGCTTTGGCATTGTTTTTTGCTGCCATGGGCATTTTGGCAGCCATGAATGTCGTGACTTTATTGGTCGGTATTTTTGGATTTGTGGTGTATGTATTGATTTACACCATGCTTTTGAAACGCCGCTCCATTCATCAAACCACTTTGGGCAGTTTCTCAGGGGCATGTCCGCCTGTGATGGGTTATTGCAGCATCAGTGGTGTCTTCAACATCGACGCTTTCTTCATTTTCATGCTGTTTGCTTTTTGGCAAATTCCACATTCTTATGCCATTGCGGTTTTCCGCCAACAAGATTATGCCAACGCACAAATTCCCTTGTTGCCATTGGTTAAAGGCGTGTGGCATACCAAAAAAGCCATGATTGCTTATTGGGCTTTGTACATGGCAAGTGGTGTGGCTTTGTATGCTTATGGCACAGTAGGTTGGGTCTTTTTAGCTATTTTTGGCTATTATGGCTTGCGTTGGGGATACATTGGTTGGCAAGGTTTTGATGCAGAGGACAACGATCAATGGGCAAGAAAGTTTTTCTTTTATTCCATCAAAGTCATGATGATGTTCAGCTTAGGTATCGTCATTGATACCACGGTGAAACATTTGCTGCCGCATATTTATTTTTGAATGCATTTACAGGACGCTTAAAATCAAGCGTCCTGTAATTTTTTGTGCGTTTGAAAACGCTTTATTTTGCCGATAGAGAAAATCTT
Organism: Vitreoscilla stercoraria DSM 513; assembly: GCF_000382305.1. Lineage (GTDB taxonomy): Bacteria > Pseudomonadota > Gammaproteobacteria > Burkholderiales > Neisseriaceae > Vitreoscilla > Vitreoscilla stercoraria. The sequence goes on along the minus strand of NZ_KB908023.1, from coordinate 3,814 downwards.
AAATCATTGCTTAATCTTAAGCACAGATATGATAGTATTGAAAGCGTTTCGCCTGATGGCGATGAGTGTCGATTAACTTTCATAAACATAAGAATTCAGCATGAAAACAGCCGAAATACGCCAAAAATTTCTCTCGTTTTTCGAGAGCAAAGGACATGCAATTGTCCCTTCTAGCTCGCTTGTGCCACACAACGACGCGACTTTATTGTTCACCAACGCTGGTATGAACCAGTTCAAAGATGTGTTTTTGGGCTTTGACAAACGCCCTTATACCCGCGCCACGACAGCTCAAAAATGTGTGCGTGCAGGTGGTAAACACAATGACTTGGAAAACGTGGGCTATACCGCACGTCACCATACTTTCTTTGAAATGATGGGTAACTTCAGTTTTGGTGATTATTTCAAACACGATGCGATTAAATTTGCATGGGAATTTTTGACTTCACCTGAATACTTGAATCTGCCTAAAGACAAATTGTTGGCAACGGTGTATGCAGAAGACGACGAAGCCTACAATATTTGGTTGAACGACATTGGTTTGCCTGCGGAAAAAATCATCCGCATTGGTGACAACAAAGGCGAAAAATACGCCTCAGACAATTTCTGGACGATGGGTGACACAGGTCCTTGTGGTCCTTGCTCTGAAATTTTCTATGATCATGGCGCAGACATTTGGGGAGGCCCTCCGGGAAGTCCTGAAGAAGATGGCGACCGTTTCATTGAAATTTGGAACAACGTGTTCATGCAGTTCAACCGCGATGAAAGCGGCACCATGCACCCATTGCCAAAACCATCTGTAGACACAGGCATGGGTTTGGAGCGCATCACTGCCGTATTGCAACACGTACATGCCAATTACGAAATCGACTTGTTTGTGGATTTGTTACAGGCCGCTGCTCGTGAAACAGGCGTGCCTTACAACCAAGATACACCAAGCTTGAAAGTGATTGCCGATCACATTCGCGCGTGTTCATTCTTGATTGCCGATGGCGTGTTGCCGTCAAATGAAGGTCGTGGTTATGTGTTGCGCCGCATCATTCGCCGCGCTGTGCGTCATGGTTACAAATTGGGTCAAAGCAAACCATTTTTCCACAAATTGGTGGCAGATTTGGCGAATATCATGGGCGATGCTTACCCTGAATTGCGCGAACGCCAAGCTTTGATTACCGAACAATTGCGTTTGGAAGAAACCCGCTTTGCACAAACTTTGGAAACTGGCATGGGCTTGTTGGAACAAGCTTTGGCAGGTGACCAAAAAGTATTGGCAGGCGAAGTGATTTTCAAACTCTACGACACTTACGGTTTTCCATACGATTTGACTGCTGATATTTGTCGCGAGCGTGAAATCGAATTGGACGAAGAAGGCTTTAACCGTGAAATGGAAGCGCAGCGCAATCGTGCTCGTTCAGCCAAATCATTCAAAGCCAACGTACAATTGGATTACGAAGGTGCAGACAGCCAATTTGAAGGCTATACCGAGCGTGAAACCCAAGCGACCATCTTGGCTTTGTTCCGTGACAACGAGTCTGTGGACGAATTGAACGAAGGCGAAGAAGGCATTGTGGTGTTGGACAATACGCCTTTCTATGCTGAAAGCGGTGGTCAAATTGGTGACACAGGCGTGATTGCAGCGGTTTCAGGACGCTTTGAAGTGTCGGATACGCAAAAAATCAAAGCTGCGGTGTTTGGTCAATACGGTAAAGTGGCGGCAGGCTCGATTAAAGTGGGCGAAAGCGTGACTGCAACCATCGACAGCGACATTCGCAACGCCAACATGCGTAACCATTCAGCGACGCATTTGATGCACGCGGCGTTGCGTGAAGTTTTGGGCACACACGTTGAGCAAAAAGGCTCGTTGGTAACAGCTGAGCGCACCCGTTTTGACATTTCACACCAACAAGCCATCACTGCCGAAGAAATCGCGCAAGTGGAAGCGATGGTGAACCAAGCGATTTTGGCGAACGTGGAAGTGAAAGCGGCGCACATGTCGTTTGATGATGCGATTGAAGCGGGCGCGATGGCTTTGTTTGGCGAGAAATACGGCGACGAAGTGCGTGTATTGCAAATGGGCGAGTTTTCTACCGAATTGTGTGGCGGCACGCATGTGTCACGCACAGGCGACATTGGCTTGTTCAAAATTGTGATGGAGCAAGGCATTGCTGCAGGCGTGCGCCGCGTCGAAGCGGTGACAGGTTTGAACGCTTTGGCTTGGGCGCAAGAACAAGAACAATTGGTGAAAAACGTGGTGGCCGAAGTCAAAGCACAAACCGCTGACGACATCATCGCCAAAGTTCACGCCAACCAAGCGCACACCAAACAATTGGAAAAAGCCTTGGCTGACGCTAACAGCAAATTGGCAGCTCACGCAGGCGCTGCTTTGTTGAATGAAGCACAAGCGGTTGGTAATGCGCGTGTGATTGTGAAACAAATGGACGGCGTGGATGCTGCTGCCATTCGTGACATCACCACCGATTTGACTGGTAAAGGCGACGACATTGTCGTGTTGCTCGCTTCCGTTGTCGACGACAAAATCAGCTTGTGCGCAGGCGTATCCAAAGCCTTGAGCAAAACCGTTAAAGCGGGCGACTTGGTGAAAACCGTTGCTGAGCAAGTTGGCGGTAAAGGCGGCGGTCGCCCTGATTTGGCACAAGCGGGCGGCTCTAATGTGGCGGCTTTGCCTGCTGCATTGGCAGGCGTTGTGGCTTGGGTTCAAAGCAAAGTTGCTTAAATCATTTGATTGTTTTAGGTAAGATGAAGCGTCCTGTAAGGTTTACAGGACGCTTTTTTATATTAATATTCCAACTATAAAAAATAATAACTATATTGGATAAAACAAGGGAGAAATATGCGTATTAGAGAGCAGAAAGTGATGAAAGGCTTTTTTTGGAAAGTCGCTGATGAGCAAAATAAATATCCGGGAATTTTAACCATTTCTGATGGTGGGGTGATTGAACTTGAACTAACTGTTGATTTACCTGATGCATTGCAATCGTTTAAAACCACAAATAACAGCATTCGTATTATTGGTCATGTAGCTAATGAAGGTTATGTGACTTTAGACGAATGTTCTCAATTTAAATCCAGTATTAATATGAAAGGTATTCATACGATTTGGATTTCATCTCAAATGGTTGTAAGTGGCTTGTCATTTGATGAAGATGAGGCAATCCACATTCAAAGTATGCGTTTTATGGTAGAGAATTTGGATGATTGGGTAGAATTATCAGGATTCGATAGAGGACAATTAGCAAATCAGTCGGATAATGAAGAAATCATTATTTCATATAAAAAATTGCCTACTAAACGCTTTGAGTTGGGTGATGGTTTGGTATTAGAAATGGTTTTTTATTGTCCAGCTTTTATTAATCATTTTGAGGCGAGAATCGTACAAAGTGTACGTTTGAATGTCTACAGTGAAACGGCAAGACCATTACAAGATTTGAAAGTTGTTTGCCATCGTATGGTAGATTTTTTGAGTTTGGTCATGAATCAACCATTAATGATTGAAAACATTACGGCTCAAGTACCGATCGTTCATCAAGGCGTAGCTAAAAACCATGGAGCTATAGTCATTTCTGGTGTATGACGTACAAATGAAGAAGGCGTATCCTGTTGATTGATTTCCGCCAAGATTTCAACCAACAAAAGGAATACGCCATGACTGATTTTAACCCAAATGCATTCGTACAACCACAGCAAACATTCAATGACCCATTGACCGATTTGCTGCGTCAGGGAGCCAGGGAGTTGATTGCCAAAGCGGTTGAAACCGAATTGCAGATTTTGCTGGAACAACATTCACCCAAGAAACTGC
>NZ_KB908022.1 GCF_000382305.1 Vitreoscilla stercoraria DSM 513 | reverse complement strand
TGTTTAAAAAATGCCAAAAATTAACTATGTTTGATTGATATGTACACGCTGTAAACATATACTGAAAACATGTTTAAAAAATAGGAATTTTCAACATGACTAATTGGAATGCAAATCAGCCCTATAATGCCCTTCCTTGTCTTCCACCGTCACAAGATGTTGAAACGAAGGCAATTCTTAAACAAGTGGTTAAATCTAGAGCCGCATTAGCTGAGTTAAAACAAGCAGCAGAATTAATACCCAATCAAAGTATGCTTATTAACACCCTTCCTATCATGGAAGCTCAAGCCAGTTCTGAGATTGAAAACATTGTGACAACCACAGATAAACTTTTTCAATTTATGGATTCTGAGTCTCAAGCAGACCCCGTAACAAAAGAAGCATTAAGGTACAGAACAGCTCTATTCAAAGGCTTTAAATCATTAGACAAGAGACCTTTGTGTACTCAAACAGCCATTTTGGTTTGTAGTGAAATCAAAGGTGCTGACATGGATATTCGCAAGGTAACAGGTACTGCTTTAAAGTCTACCCAAGATGGGCATACCATTTATACGCCACCTGAGGGTGAAAGTATCATAAGGGATAAACTATCTGATTGGGAAAAATTCATTAATGAGAATGAAGAGTTAGACCCCCTTATCATCATGGCTATTGCCCATTACCAATTTGAAGCCATCCATCCTTTTTCAGATGGCAATGGACGCACCGGACGAATACTTAATAGTCTAATGCTGATAGACAAAGGATTATTAACATTGCCTATCCTTTATCTAAGTCGTTATATTATCCAAACAAAAAATGATTATTATTCAGGCCTGTTAAATGTAACTCAAAATCAAGCATGGGAAGAATGGATTTTATACATACTCAAAGGCATCGAAGAAACTGCTAATTGGACAAGACTTAAAATAGAAACGATTCGTGCCTTGCAAGAACATACAGTTCAATATATTAAACAAACCAGTCCTAAGATATATACCTATGAGCTAGTAAATTTATTATTTAAACAACCTTACACAAGGATCGTTTATCTAGAAAAACTAGAAATTGTAAGCAGACAAACGGCATCTAAGTATTTAAAAGAATTGGTAAATATTGGTGTATTGCGTGAAGTTCAACAAGGTAGAGATAAATTATTTCTTCACCCCAAATTAGTTGATATACTAATCAACGATACCAACGAATTTATACCATATCCTATTGAAGCCTAATTGCAACAAAAAGCCTCCTGTTTTGGAGGCATTTTTATTTTTTGGGTTACAGGTTGGGTTACTAATCGTAAATAATAAAATAAAACCCTTATAAATCAATGATTGATTACAAAGGTTCGACAGACTTCCTCTCTGCCAATATTACTAAAAGCGTCCTGTAAACTTACAGGACGCTTTTTTCATGCCTTTAACATTCATGTCATCACCATGGACACATCTTGTCCAACGTTGCTCTTACACTGCCTTTCAATCGCTTCTCAAAAGACGAACCATTAAAATACTTTTTTCATACGGCATTGCTACCGCCATATCAACACGCCATCTATAAAAACGCCATATGCATTTTAACAACACAAAAGGATATTCTATGAAAGGTCAAATTTTAGATTTTTCACTACAAAAAGGTGGCGGTTTGATTCAAGCCGAAGATGGCAAACGCTATTTGTTTCGTGCCTCTGAATGGCAGCATACCAATGATCCATCCGCGGGGCAGGTGGTTGAGTTTGTGGCAGCGGATGAAAAATTTGCCATTCAAGTACACCCTATTCTGACCATAAAAAAACCTTCACCTGAGCCAACTCAAAAAATTCAATTTGCACACACAGCGACTCGCACAGCCACAACCACACCCGATGCCATCAGCCTATGGCAACATGCAGTGACCGCCGTCAAAGACAAATACACCCAATTTACAGGACGTTCACGTCGCCGTGAATACTGGGGATTTTTCTTATTTTTCAATCTGATTTCTTTAGGGTTGTTGTATTTGGTTCTGGTCGGGTCAACCATTTCCGAAGAAACTGCAAGTGTCTTATCTTTACCTTATTGGTTATTTTGTGTGGCAGTTTTTTTACCTCAACTTGCGGTCAGCGTACGCAGATTACATGACATCAACAAATCAGGTTGGTGGATATTGATTGGTTTAATACCATTGGTAGGCGGTATTTGGTTCATTATTTTAATGTGTACCGATGGCACACCAGATGACAACCAATTCGGCTCCAATCCTAAAAATATTGAATAAAACATTTCTATGTTAAATAACCTGCTTAAGCGACATAAAAGCTAAATTTTTATGACAAATTTTCCTGTTTGTCATAAAAAATTCTTTACAAGAAAGTATTATGCTGAATAATGAGCTAATATTTAAAGTAATTGGTTCATTTTATTTGTTTCACTACCATTGGGAGTAAATAACATGTCATTCGGCGCTCACTCATTTCAATTAACTTGCCCAAAATGTCAATTGCGTGGTCCCATTCAAAAATCAGAGACCATCACTGGACCTTTAGAATGCTTCAATTGTGATAACACACCATTAGAACGCCAGCCTGTTCACATATTAGATCAGCTGTTTGAACAATACATATCAAAACTTTAAATCTATGTCAGCCAATACCAAAAAACTAGCGGAGCGATTGAGTGCCATCTTGGTGGATTTGCACTCTGGCCAGCGCTTATCTGCCCACGGTTTGGCAGAAAAATATGGAGTGTCCCTCAAAACCATCAAGCGCGATTTGGGTCAGCGACTCGATAATCTGCCATGGTTGGAAACAGGTCCGCAATTTTATCGCCTCGACACCCAAAAAATGCAGCATACCAATTTGGAAACCTTAACCCGTTTTTGTCGGTTTGCTGCAATTAAAGAATTGTTTCCACCCATAGACCAAGCATTCTTAGACAATTTGCTGAAAGACCACATCTTGGTCAAAGGTCTAAAATATGAAAATATTCAAGGTTTAAAACAACAGTTTTTACAATTAGAACAAGCCATTGATTCGTGTCATATGGTGTATTTTGATTATTGCAAAATCAATGAAAAACAAGCCAAACCTTATACCATCGCCCCATATGGCTTGGTGAATAAAAACGGCATTTGGTATGTCATCGGTCTTGATCAAGACAAAGAAAAAACCTACAATTTCAAACAAATATCCAATGTTGAAATTTTGTCGACAACTTTTGAATGTGACCAAAATTTGAAAGAAAAACTGCGTCACAGTGACAGTTTGTATCATGGTAATCAAATTCAACAAATCACTTTACAGGTCAATCACAATATTGCACCGTATTTTCGCCGCCAAGCACAGTTTCCCAATCAAGATATACTCGAAACCTTGCCCAATGGTGATTTGATTATTCAATGTCGAGACATCAATCCTGTAGAGGTATTGCCTATGGTGAAATACTGGTTGCCACATATCACCATTATCAGCCCACGCAGCTTGCAACAAGACATCAAAGACATGTTGAATCAGTATTTACAAGCGTCCTGAAAGACATTGAAAGAGCTTATTTGGTGTTTACAGAATGACCATCCCTATGTTCTCAGAAACCTCGTTTTCTGAGAACATATTCAAATGAATCATACTTACTCATTTGAAATATTACAGCGAGTGGCTCGTATTGATCCCAAACAGCGCAATGATTGAACATCCGATACAATGAACAGCCATTGTTGCTATGGTCAATGAGCAGCAATACACCCCAAAGTGGGTACATGAATCAATCTGTTGACAGCTCCGATGTGACTGACAATCAGGCGGCTTGCTATCGATTGCAACAGATGAAACAATTGGAAAATTCAACCCAAATAACACAGCTCAAGACAAGCTGTCTTCCAATACTCGACATTCACCATACCATCTACCTCAAATATACCTCGCCAAACATCACGTTATGTACGACTAATTTTGATTTTTTTAACAAAAAATAACATTTATTTTGACTTTTTTTTTTAGCAGATATCTATTTTTAAAAAAATCTTAATAATCTATGAATAAATGCCTTCACCATACAAATCAATCCTTAGTCAATTTATTTCAAAATGAATAAATACATATGCATGTCTTATGATTCCTAATTGGAATGAGTATTGTCTATTTTTTCGTTTGAATTGAATTGTTTAGAATATTAGCCTGAATCCAAACAACAACCCTCAATGTAATAGGAAGACAGGCTATGCACATCATCAAATCAGGATTGTATTTGGGTAGTTTAAGTATCATGGCTCTGGCTTTAGCTGCCTGTGGTCAAAACACAGAAAAAGCTGCTGCGTCAGCAGATGCTAAGCCTGCTAGTGCCACTTCAGGAGAAGGCATTACAGTTTTGATTGGTACGGTGAATCCATTAACAGGCCCATTGACTCACTGGGGCGTAGATTCTGCCAATGGTATTAAATTGGCGATTGAAGATGCCAACAACAAAAAATTGGTTTGGGATGGTAAACCTGTCACATTTGAATTGATTTCAGAAGACGATATGGCAGATCCTCGTGTTGCCACGCAAATGGCAGATCGTTTGGTCGACAAAAAAGTCAGTGCGGTGGTAGGTCACTTTACTTCCAGTACTGCCATTCCTGCGAGTATGACTTATGATACTGCCAAAATTCCACACATCACTTATTCTGTCACTGGTGCCAAATACACCCAACAAGGTTTTGAACATGTTTATCGTGTGATTGCCAGTGATGCGCAACAAGCTGTTGGCATGGCTAAATTTGCGGTTGAAAAATTAGGCATCAAAACCTTCAGCTTGGTACATGACAAAGGTGCTTATGGCGAAGGTTTGGCAACTGACTTTGGTAAAGAAGCTGAAAAATTAGGCGCCAAAATGTTGTCAACCGAATTCACCACCACAACCTCGGCTGAATTCAGCTCGGTTGCAACTGCGATTAAAACCAAACAACCTGATTTTGTCTTATACGGTGGCATGGATGCACAAGCTGGTCCTTTGGCAAAAGAATTGCGCAAACAAGGTGTGACTGCTCAATTTATGGGTTCTGATGGCATTAAAAGCGAAGAAATGTTGAAGATGATTGGTCCAATTGATGGTGTATACGCCTCAACAGCAGGTGCGACCACGGACAAAATGCCTGGTTACAGCGAGTTTGCTACACGCTATCAAGCCGCTTACAACCAACCGATTGCCACATTTGCACCTTACTCTTACGATGCTACCCATGTCATCATTGCAGCTATGGATCAAGCCAAAAGTGCCGACCCTGCCAAATACGCGCCATTGATTCGCAAAACCCAAATGCAAGGCATCACTGGTGCGATTGCATTTGATGAAAAAGGTGATTTAAAAGACAGCGCTCAAACCGTTTACATCGCCAAAGGCGACAAATGGGAAGTGGCTATGTAATAATGCATTTACCATAAAGATGCAATTTTAACAGACTTCATCTCAGCACTTTAGGCACCTTAAACCTGATTTTAAGGTGCCTTAACCTTAAGGGTATATGTGAGCAATTATGAATCCCAACATCCCTCCTTAACCGCACTGCGAGTATTTACCTCAGTCGGTCGCTTTCACAATATCACTCGTGCTGCCAATGAGTTAGGCATTAGCAAAGGTGCCGTTTCCCAGCACTTACATAAATTAGAACAAACATTAGACGTGAAGCTTTTTGAACGTCATGGCAAAGAATTGTCCCTCACCGAACAAGGTCGATTTTATTTAGCCGATTTGCGGCGTGCTTTCGACTTGATTGATCAATCTACCCAACGTCTGACAATCAACCAACGCGAATGGATTATCAGCTGTACGCCCACTTTTGCCGAATGTTGGTTGATTCCACGTTTGTCATCTTTACAACAGCTCTTACAAGGTCCTATCCGCATTATCGCCTCACCACAACGTGCCAATTTTATTGAAGATGGCGTAGACATCGCCATTCGCCAAGACAATCCTCCGTTTAGCGTGGCGCACTCCTCTTATCTTTTATACCATCGTGATTGGGTTTTGGTATGTCATGCTGATTTATACGATGTCTACCACCAAAATATCGCTGAGGAAAAATATTTAAACTTAACTTTTATCGGTGACAGCCACCACTTTGAAACCCACATTCCCGATTTGTCCATGAAGATTCAAAACATGCGCTCTATTCGCATGAGTACCGCAGCATTATCTATGCACACATGCTTAAATAAATTAGGTATGTGCTTGATAGATAGATTTTTTATCCGAGAACACTTAGAAACAGGACGCTTGAAAATCTTAGACAGTTTTCCAGATTTTCAACAAGATGCTTTTTATTTGATTCATGACAAACACAAGCCATTACCTGAAGAATTGATTGCGTGGTTTAAACAGCAAAACTAAACAAAACTCGCATTAAAACTAAACCAAAAACCTTTATCCTGTGAGCATGTATTTTTTAACTGTATCTGACTATTTTCACAGGATAAGTTTTTCATGAAAACACAGACTTGGACTATTTTTGTCATTTTAGGTCTTGTATGGGGATGCAATCCCTATTTCACACAAATGGCACTGCCATATTTGAGTCCCATCGAATTGGTTTGGTGGCGAATTTTGTGTGGCATGGTGCCACTGTTAATCATTGCCATCATCAGCAAAGCCATGTCTTGGCAACATTTGCGCTATGCGCATCACTTTTTTATCATGTCTTTACTGGCAACTTCGTTGTATTACATCTTATATGCTTATGGCACCAAACTCATGCCTTCAGGCATTGCAGGTGTTTTGAGCGCATCAATTCCTTTGTTTACTTTTATCAGCAGTATGATTTTCTTGCGCCAAGAAAGTGTGAGTCGTGCGGCCATGTTGGGAATGGCTTGGGCAAGTGCGGGCATCGTTTTCATTGCAGAACCTTGGAAGGCCGAAGGTGGTATCAATATATTAGGCGTGGCAGCGATATTAAGTGGCTCTTTGCTCATTGGCTTGTCGTTTGTATACGCACGCAAATATTTGGCACCTTTGAAAATCAAGCCCATCGCTTTGTCAGCTTATCAAATGGTTTTTGCTTTTCTCAGCTTATTATTCACCACACCCACTGCCAATTTGGGCAATGTGTTCCAATCCACCCACGCCACCATCGCCTTAATTTTAGGCTTGGGCGTGATGGGCACAGGCATCGCTTATTTGGCTTATTATTATTTGATTGAAACCATGGGTGCAGTCTTGGCATCGACTTCGACTTACTTGCCGCCTGTGGTCGCTCTGGTGATAGGCTATATGTTTGCAGGCGAAACCATCAATTTGATGCAAAGCATCGGTATTTTGATTTTATTAATTGGCGTAGCATGTATTCAATTTGGCGATACCGTTTGGCGCAAATGGCGACCAAAATCCGCTTGTCACAGTGCAGCATCCTGTAACAAATAAAACAGCATCCAATTTTTATTAAGCACATGATCAAGCGTCCTGTAATGTTTACAGGACGCTTGATTCATTTTAAATAAGCACAACAGATAAAAAAGCACAACAGCGTGATGTCATCCACTGTTGTGCTACCAACCCTTAAAGAATTAAGGGACCCAAGCAAAAAAATCCATTCAGTCTTACAAACCCAAAACTTTCAAAGCGTCCTGTAAAGATTGTGCACTGTCTTGTGCGTACAAATCCATTTCGCTCAATACTTTTTGACCCAAATCGCGCTCAAACAAATCTTGGTTTGACATAGAACCATAAGCCGAACCACGTGCCGCATCGCCCAAATTCGACTGGAAAATGCCTGCCGCAGACACTGGTAAAAAGTCTTCATAAGTCATCGGTTCAATACTCAAATAACCTTGTTCCAACAATTGCGCTTTGTTCAAAGACGCATCCAATTGTCCTGCTGCCTCGATGCCTTTGGCAGTGGCGCGATAATGGTAAAACGCTAAACCTTGGTCATGCAATTGCTGATGCGTATCAGGCAACACGCTGAAAATCTGTGCCAATTCCGTGTAATACGTGTCCAAATTGGCCGCCGTTGGCGCACCACCAATTTTCACACGCACTTCTTCTAACAATTGGTCATACAGCGCACGACCTTTGGCAGTCAACGCAACACCACGTTGTTCGATTTCACCAAAACGCGCCGAATGTTTGCCCATTTCACCTTCAGCTTGATCGGTAAAGCGGATGTCTTCGTTCAACGCTTTGAAACTGGTTTGGCGCAATAAAATCGGGCAGTGACGACGTGGTGGGCCTTCTACTGACAATTTAGCATCAATGCCACGCTCAGGCATCAAACGCTGCACTTCGTCAATGTCCAACGTGCGCGGGGTCAAATGATTAATATGCGGTCCTTTGAATGCCACCACATCCGCAATCAAACGGTGCTGGCTGCTCAACGCATCGTATTCATCTGCGGTAACGGTGGCATCTGAATGCCAACGGAATGTCTCCAAAGCTTCATTGACAAACACATTCGCTTCTTCTTCTGTCAAACCACCATTTTGTTCCGCCACATCGACCAAGCGCAAAGCTTCTTCAGTAAAGATATTGCGTTTGTCCAAAATCGCTTGCGCACGTTCACGCAAATCTTCGTCATCAATCAATTCCAAACGCAACAACGAACAAAATACACGAAACGGACTTTCAGTCATGGCTTCAGCCGTTACCGCACGAAAAGCCGTTGAATGCACAGGCACGCCCGCTGAAGCCAAATCGTAATACGCCACAGGATACATACCCATCACCGCAAACACACGGCGAATATTGAACAATTCTTCAGGCTTGCCCACACGAATGGCGCCATGACGCTCTAAATTTAAGCGTGACAACTCTTGGCTATTGGCCAAAATCAATTCTTCTTGCGGATTTTTGGTCAAATAATCGGCATTCACATCCGCAACCAACTGAATCAAATCGCCATACAAAGGCACTTCTTGTTGGTACATGTCCGACATCGCTTGCGAAAAACGCGCACGGATTTGGTCTGGGCTAATGGTATCGCTGCGTTGAGCGGTCAATTGTGTCATGGGTGGCTCCTGAAAAATCAATGTCGTTATGGTTTACGAAAGGTGTTTCAATAAAGCTTCTACGGGATGTTGCAAACGGGTGTGGCTCAATCGTTTGACTTGGCTGCGGCAAGAATAGCCTGTTGCCAAAACCCGTTTGGTATCCAATGCTTGTGCCAACATTGGCTGCCAAGATTGGCTGTAAATTTTTTTGGAAGTGTCTTGGTGTTCGGCTTCGTGACCATAAGTGCCTGACATGCCACAACAACCTGTGTTGACAGTATTTAAGGTCAGACCAAAATGGGTGAAAATTTGCTGCCATTGGCGTGTGGCGTTCGGTGCATTGGTTTTTTCGGTGCAATGCCCTGCCAATGTGAAGACTTCATTCGGATGTGGCGAGCGCAAAGTCAATTCATCCAAACGCGTCGCCAACCATTCTTGCGGCAACAACACTTCAAATGGCAATTCACGCATGTTCAAAGCTTTGGGATATTCTTGGCGATACACCAAAGTCATCGCAGGGTCCAAACCCACTAGCGGCAAACCTGTTTGTGCCGCACGTTCTAAAAATGCGGTATTTTTGCGCACCAAACGCTCAAACTGGCCCAAAAAACCATGCACTTGCAAGGGCTTGCCATTGGCAGCAAACGGCAACACAAACACTTTAATGCTCAAGCGTTGCAACAAACGCAACCACGCCATCCATACAGGCGTATCAAAATAACGTGTGAAAGCGTCCTGTAATAACAACACGCTGTTGCTAGAATTAAAACGGTGCGCATCAAACTGTGCCAAAGATTTTTCATCCAAAACCGTCACATTGAAATGTGCCCAATCGAGCACCGCTTCATCGCTCATGCGTGGTGCATCGACCAATTTCAACACTTTTTCTTGCAAACGTTGCACCCAAGCGTTGTCCATCACCATGTTGTAAGCTTTTGGAAAACGCGTCAGAATCGGCAAACCTGTTTCCAATTGTCCGATGGCAAAGTCACGCAATGGACGGGGATTTTGATGATGATAAAGCTGTAAAAAACGCGCTTTGAAGTCTGGTACATTCACTTTGACAGGACATTGTCCTGCGCAAGACTTACACGACAAACAGCCTTTCATCGCGTCATACACTTCATGCGAAAAATCATCGCTGCCTTTAGAAGCGTCCTGAAAGCGCAAAGCGATTTGATGCATGACAGATTGAAAAGTCGATTGGTTTTGAATGTGGTTTTCTTGCGCCAACACATCGCCTTGCTCACGCAACCACGTTTTCATCAAACTTGCACGCCCTTTGGGCGAATGCACACGATCACGCAAAGCTTTCCAAGATGGACACATCGCATCATGGGTGTCGTAGTTGTAGCACGCACCATTGCCATTGCAATGCACCGCATTGTGAAAACTGTTCCACACAGGCGTGGCAATTTTTTGGTCTAATTCACCTCGAAACGTCACTTCATCCACTGCCGTCAAACGCGCGTGTGGTTGCGTGGTAGGCGTGGCGATTTTTCCCGGATTAAATTGGTTGTGTGGATCAAACAAAGCTTTAACTTGTTGAATCAACGGATACACCGCACCAAAAAACGTCGGCGCATATTCAGAACGCAAACCTTTGCCATGCTCGCCCCACAACACGCCACCGTGTTTGTGCACCAAAGCCACCACCGCATCGGTAATCGGTTTGATTTTGGCCGCATCGCTTGAATTTTTCATGTCCAATGCAGGACGCACATGCAACACGCCTGCATCCACATGCCCAAACATGCCATATTCAACTTGCATGTCATCCAAAACTTGGCGAAATTCGGCAATGTAAGCGGCCAAATTTTGTGGTGGTACAGCGGTGTCTTCCACAAATGGCTGCGGACGACGCTCGCCTTGCACATTGCCAAGCAAACCCACCGAACGCTTGCGCATGCTGTATACCCGCTCAATCGCTACCGCACCTTGCGCTTGCGTCACATTCAAACGTTCAACGCTTGAATCGTCCTGTAAATGCTGTAAAAATTTCTGCACAGTTTGCTGCAATTGCGGCGCATCATCGCCTGCAAACTCAACCAAATTGATGCCCATCACCGCCGCTTTGCCTGCTTGTTCAGGGAAAAATTCCGCTACTTGGTTCCAAACAATATCGGCTTTAGCCAAACCCAATACTTTGGAATCTACTGTTTCAATCGACAACGGCTGCTTGGCCATTAATGCATTGGCATCGTTCAAAGCGTCCTGAAAGTTGGCATAACTGATATTGACCAATATGCGCTGAGTTGGAATGGGCAACACGTTGAGCGTGGCTTCGGCGATCAAGCCAAGTGATCCTTCTGCGCCACACAACACACTGTTGATATTGAATTGATCGCGCTCCAACACATGCGGCAAATCGTAGCCCGTCAAACAGCGATTGAGCTCAGGAAAAGCGTCTTGTATCGCTTGCTGATTTTGATGGACCAATTCATATAAGGATTTGAATTTGTTTTGTAATGACTCAGGCAACTGCACAATGTCTTGTTGCCAAGATGAAACCGACAAAGCTTTGGATTCCAAAACTTCGCCGCCAAGCAATACGGTTTTTAAACCCAAAACATGGTCACGCGTTTTGCCATATGTGCAACTGCCTTGACCGCTGGCATCGGTATTGATCATGCCACCGACGGTGGCGCGGTTGGAGGTGGACAATTCGGGCGCAAAAAACAAGCCATATGGTTTTAAGGCCGCATTCAATTGGTCTTTGACCACACCTGCTTGTACTGTAACCTGACGCTTGGCCACATCAATGTTTAAAATCTGATTCATGTGACGCGACACATCCACGACAATGCCATCGGTCAAAGACTGACCATTCGTCCCCGTACCACCACCACGAGCCGTGATGGTCACACTTTGAAAATGTGGCTGTGCCAACAAACGTGTGATTGCCTGCAAGTCTTGCGTGGTTTTGGGCAACACAATTGCTTGTGGCGTACGCTCATACACCGAATTGTCGGTTGCATAAACCGTCCGTTGTGCATCGCTGGTTTCAATGTCGCCATCAAATCCTTGTTGTTTCAGGACGCTTAAAAACTGTTCGGTCAATGGTTTTGCTGCCACATGAATCGGAATCATCGCAGTGCTACCTTATGCAAGCGTTGCGACAGTTTGCTCTGCCAACAAGCGACCCAGCAATTCCAAACCTTCAACCAACACATCGGTTTCAATCGTCAAAGGCGGCAACAAGCGAATCACGTTGCGGTATTTACCAGATGGCATCAACAACAAACCTTGCTCACGCGCTGCTGGCAAAATTTTCGCCAACAAATCTGTATCGGGCTGACCCTCAGCATCCACCAATTCAATGCCACGCATCGAGCCGACACCGGTCAAACGTCCCACAGGCAAACCTTGCTCTTGCCATTTTTGATGGTAAGCACTCACTACTTCAGAATAGTTGTGTGCCACTTGTGCAAAAAAATCCTCTTGCGACATGATGTCTATTGTTGCCAATGCCGCCGCACACGCCAAAGGATTGCCTGAATATGTGCCGCCCAAACTGCCTTTAGGCAAATCGCCCATCCATTTAACATCACCTGCCACAGCACCCAAAGGCACGCCACCTGCAATACTTTTACCCATCAATAATAAATCTGGCGCCACATTCAAATGTTCAAACGCAAAGCGTTTGCCGCTGCGACCAAAGCCTGATTGCACCTCATCAAAAATCAGCGCAATGCCATTTTCATCACAAAAACGGCGCAAATAGACCGCAAATTCTGGATTTAACAATTGAAAACCACCTTCACCAATAATTGGTTCTACGATGATGGCAGCAATATTATTGATGTCTACTTCCACACTCAAAACACGCTCTAAAGCGATTTTTGCTTGCGCGGCTGTGATGCCGTTGTCTTCACTTGGATATGGAATGTGGTAAACAGGACCCGGCAAAGATCCCAATTTGGTTTTGTAAGCCGCAACTTTGCCATTCAAATTCACCGCAGCCAAAGTACGGCCATGAAAACCACCATCAAATGCAATCACGCCTGTACGCCCAGTTTTCAAACGAGCAATTTTCAAGGCATTTTCGGTGGCTTCAGCGCCACTATTGGCCAACAACACATCAAACGGTGTCTTGCTTGGAATGAAATTGCTCAATGCTTGTGCGAGTTGCATATAAGGCTGATGTGGGACAGCATTAAAAGCAGAATGAATCAATTGTGAGGCTTGATTTTGAATCGCAGCGACAATGCGTGGGTGACAATGTCCTAAATTCAATACGCCAATACCACCGACAAAATCAATGTATTGCTTACCCGATACATCCCAAACATGGGCATTTTGACCTTTAATCAATTCAATAGGATGAACAATAGACAAAGCCGAACAAATTGCTGTTTGCATAAAACTTCCTTGATGGGTTTGACCGATGGCGTGGATACGGTCTGTTATCTGAGTCAATCTCTTGTGTGGACTGTTATCAAACCAAAATTACCCATCAGATGACAAACGAAAATAAAACCTCACTTCATTCTATTTTTTCCTATTTCTAATTTTTATAAAACTCAAAATGAATATTAAAATCGAACAAAACCTTTATATAAAATTCTAAAAACATATTTCCATATTGCTTTTTATGTTTTTAATATTGAAACAATCTCATCATTTTTAAAGCCAATACACAAAATAAGACCGTACCATCCAAATAATTTAAATAAACCTACATTTCATGCTGATGAAAAATAAATTTAATGGCATGATAAATACTCAAAAAATGTTGTAATACACAAAGTAGAAAAAGTACCGACTGCCAATAGAAAATATCCTATCGCCATTCCAAAAAAGAATGAGTACAGTCTAATACTTCGTTTGCGAAAATAAATACGGCTGTAATACTCTGCTTAGGCAGAAAATTTGATGTCCATCAAACCATGATGGCTTCAAGCCAATTCATACATGCTTCAAAGACCAAATTTAATTTGACTCACATCACGGAGACACACATGACGCAAACCACATTAAATACTGTCGATATCACCCTTTTCAGTGCATTAAACGTAGATAAAAACATTTACCAAGGCGGTGATCAAATCGTACGCAGTCCTATTGATGGCAGCACCATCGGCTTGGTTAACTATTTACCTGCAGCTGATGTGGCCGCTGTGATCGACCAGTCACAAGCGGCATTTGAACAATGGCGTAAAATCCCGGCTCCACGCCGTGGTGAATTGGTACGCATATTGGGTGAGGTTCTGCGTGAGCACAAAGAAGATTTGGCACAAGTAGTCACACTAGAAGCAGGCAAAATCACTCAAGAAGCTTTGGGTGAAGTGCAAGAAATGATTGATATTTGTGATTTCGCAGTCGGTTTGTCGCGTCAATTGTATGGTCTGACCATCGCATCAGAACGTCCAGGTCACCACATGCGTGAAACTTGGCATCCAGTCGGCCCTGTCGGCATCATCAGTGCATTCAATTTCCCTGTTGCCGTTTGGTCTTGGAATGCAGCCTTGGCTTTGATTGCAGGCAACTCTATTGTTTGGAAACCATCTGAAAAAACCCCATTGACAGCCATCGCTTGCCAAGCCTTGTTTGAAAAAGCAGTTGCTCGTTTTGGCAGTGATGCGCCTGCCAATTTGTCTAGCTTGATTGTTGGTGACCGTGATGCTGGTGAAGCTTTGGTTAATGACGAACGCGTACCATTAATCAGCGCAACAGGCAGCACTCGCATGGGTCGTGAAGTAGGTAAAGCAGTAGCTGCTCGCTTTGGTCGTTCTATTTTGGAATTGGGCGGCAACAATGCCATGATTTTGACACCAAGCGCAGATTTGGAATTGGCCACTCGTGCGATTTTATTCAGCGCAGTAGGCACAGCGGGTCAACGTTGTACTACTTTGCGTCGCTTGATTGTTCACAAAGACGTTAAAGCCCAAGTATTGGAAAAATTGAAAAAATCTTACCAAACCGTATCCATTGGCAATCCAACTGAAAACAATTTGGTCGGTCCATTGGTAGATGAGGCCAGCTTCAACGCCATGCAGGACGCTTTGGCTCAAGCCAAAGAACAAGGTGGTGAAGTATTCGGTGGTGAGCGTCAATTGGCGGATGTGTATCCAGATGCATACTATGTGGCACCTGCCATTGCAGAAATGCCAGCGCAAACCGACGTGGTGAAACACGAAACCTTTGCCCCAATTTTGTATGTGTTGGAATACGAAAACTTTGAAGATGCTTTGCGCTTGAACAATGAAGTGCCTCAAGGCTTGTCTTCTTGCGTATTCACCACTGACGTACGCGAAGCAGAAATCTTCCAAAGCGCAGTTGGCAGCGATTGTGGCATTGCCAACGTCAATATCGGTACCAGCGGTGCTGAAATCGGTGGCGCATTCGGTGGTGAAAAAGAAACTGGTGGCGGCCGTGAATCAGGTTCTGATGCATGGAAAGGCTATATGCGTCGTCAAACCAATACCATCAATTACTCACGTGAGTTGCCATTGGCACAAGGCATCAAATTTGACTAAATCATGGATTTAGGCGGCCTGTAAGTCCCATTTCTCTCACAAAAAACCTCAGGGTGCTGTCTTCAAAAACAGCAGCCTAGGAATGGTATTGTCCTTTTTTAAGGAGCATCACATGATTAAGAAGTATCACCATCTTAAGCAGTATCCTTTTTGGTTTGATGTCACACCTTTACTTATTACCACTGCCATCATGGCAGTGCAATTTTTCATCTTTAAAGATTTCACTCCCCATATTCCTTTGATTATTGGTATTTGCATTACTGGCTTATTCATGGCTCTAAAAGGTCAAACTTGGAGCCATATGGAAAAACAAATGTTCACCGTCATGAAAGTAGGCTTACCTGCTGTACTCATTTTGATGTGTGTGGGTATGTTGATTTCGGTTTGGATTGCTGCTGGCACTGTACCAACCATCGTCAATGCTGGTTTAGCAGTGTTGTCACCAAGTATTTTCTTGCCTGCGACCTGTATCTTGGCATGTTTGGTATCCTTAGCAACAGGTACATCTTGGGGTACAGTCGGTACTGTTGGCTTGGCGATGATGGGTATTGGGGATGCAATGGGCATCCCTTTATATTGGACAGCTGGTGCGGTGGTTTCAGGCAGCTTTTTTGGTGACAAAATGTCACCTTTGTCTGACACAACCAATTTAACGCCTGCTGTGGCCGATGTGAATCTGTGGGATCACATTCGTGGTATGTTGCCATGTACCGTTCCAGCTTTGGTGATTTCAGTATTGATTTATGCTTATATTGGTCAAGGTTACAGTGAAGCCAATGCTGCCATAACCACGACTGACACCATCAAAAACGCCATGAATGCCAATTTCCAATTGGGTTGGTTAACTTTGATTCCTGCTGCGGTAGTGATTTACATGGGTTACCGCAAATACTCAGCCATGGGTACCATTTGTTTGGGTGTGGCTTTGGGTGCATTGATTGCAATATTTGTTCAAGATGTTCCAGTTAAGGATATCTTTAATATTTTACAAAATGGTTACAAAGCGCAAACAGGCATCAGCACCGTTGACAGTTTGCTGTCTAAAGGTGGTGTCATGTCGATGACATGGACCGTGACTTTGACCATGTTCTCATTGGCATTTGTTGGTGCTTTGGAAACTTATGGCACGTTTGATGCGATTTTGGGTAAATTGGAAAACATCATCAAATCTCGCATGAGCTTGTTGTCAGCCACTTATGGTAGTGGCTTGGCTGTGAGCTTGATTTTGGGTGAGGTTTATACTTCCTTGGTATTGCCAGGTCGCTTGTTGCAAGGAAAATACAAAGAGCTGGGTTATGACCGCACAACCTTGTCTCGAACCTTAGAAGATTGTGGCACCTTGGTATCTCCATTGATTCCTTGGAATATGGGCGGTGGTTTTGTGACTGCCACCTTAGGTGTTCCAACCATTGTGTACGCACCATTCGCTATTTTCTGTTGGTTGTCGCCTTTATTCGGTATTTTATATGCATTAACTGGTTGGTTTGTACCACGTACGGAGCCTGTTTCCAAAGAGCAACTGCAAACAGCTCGTCACGCAGAGTCTTTAATCAGCTGATGAAGCAACCTTCCCAAACTACGTTTGGGAAGGTTTTGTAACACTAAGGACAATAATATGCACATCACCCCAACGCAATTAACACAATTAAGTCACGATATTCTGGCGGCTTACGGCTTCACACCAGAGCACCAAAAAAGCATTACCCATACTTTGGTCACTGCCCAACAAGATCAATGCCATTCACATGGCGTTTGGCGTTTATTAGGTCTGATTGACACGTTAAAACATGGCAAAATTTCCGCTACCGCCACCCCAACTATCACACAAGATGTCGGCTCGATTGTCAAAATCGATGCACACATGGGTTCAGCTACCACAGCATTTTCTGTGGGTTTGCCACGTCTGATCGAAAAAGCCCAACAAAATGGCATCGCTTTATTGGCCATTAACCATTGCGTCCACTTTTCAGCATTATGGGTAGAAATTGAGCAATTGACCCAAGCAGGTTTGATTGCCATCAATTCCACACCTAGCCATGCGTGGGTCGCCCCTGCTGGCAGTACCAAACCCTTATTAGGCACCAACCCATTGGGTTTTGGCTTTCCACGCATCAATCCACAAGAGCCTTATGTATTTGATTTTGCCACCAGTGCCACCGCGCGCGGCGAAATTCAATTGCACCACCGCCATGGCACCCAAATGCCTGAAGGTTTGGCCATTGATGCCCAAGGCAATCCCACTACTGACCCTGCTGCTGCGATGCAAGGGGCGATGCTGACTTTTGGTGGTCACAAAGGCTCGGCCATTTCGACCATGGTGGAATTGCTCGCAGGCATTGCCATTGGCGACATGACCAGTCAAGAATCGATGGCTTTTGCCGATGGCACGCCAACATTGCCTTATGGTGGTGAAATCATCATCGCCATTGATCCTAAAATATTGTTAGGCGATGACTGGACTGCCCACCAACAGCGTGGCGAAGACTTCTTAAACCAATTCAATGCCTCAGGTGCACGCTTGCCTTCACAACGCCGCTTCAAAGCACGCGCCCAAAACCAACAACAAGGCTATATTGAATTGGATGACAATTTGTATGCCGATTTACAAAATTTACTGACACTTGCCAACTGACACACCGCAATCTATGCAGTAGAAGGAACACTCAATGGACTTGAAACACAAATGTTTGTGGCCGGATTTGGTAGACCACATTCCTACTTATGCAGCACTCAAAGAAGACGTACGCACCGATGTTTGCGTGATTGGTGCAGGATTTACAGGCTTGAACGCTGCCATTCGCTTGCGTGAATTGGGCAAAGATGTTCGCGTTTTGGAGGCCACCCATTTGGCTTATGGTGGTTCAGGACGCAATGTCGGCTTGGTCAATGCAGGCTCTTGGATTAAACCTGACGAATTTGAAAAAATCTTAGGTGAAAAAGCAGGTCAAAAATTCAATAAAGCCTTTGGCGAAGTGCCGTATTTGGTATTTGAAATGATTGAAAAATACCAACTTGATGCGCAACACACCCACACAGGCACCTTGCACATGGCGCACAATGCCAAAGGCTCTGCCGACATTGCAGACCGCTATCATCAATGGACGCGTCGTGGTGCAAACATGCGCTTGCTCACAGGTGCTGAGTGCCAAGAATATTGTGGCACAGATAAAATTCCAAGTGCCTTATTGGATTTGCGTTGTGGTACGGTCAATCCATTTGCTTATGCCAAATCTTTGTCTGAAGCTGCCCACAAATTGGGTGCACACCTACACGAACACACCAAAGTGGTTAAAATTGAACGCCAAGGTTCTCAATGGTTGGTACAAACTTCCAATGGCCACAGCGTTTTAGCCGACAAAATCATCATTGCCAGCAATGCTTACACCGAAGGCGATTGGACCAATATCACCTCGGCTTTGTATCCAGGCTATTATTATCAAGTTGCGTCCAAACCATTAACAGGCGCAGCTGCCGACAGTATTTTGCCGCACAAACAAGGCTCTTGGGACACACGCACCGTTTTATCCAGCATTCGTCGTGATAAAGACGGCCGTTTGATTTTGGGCAGCTTGGGTCGTGGCGACAACAAACCTGAATGGTTCTTAAAGAAATGGGCCGATCGCGTACAACAATTTTACTACCCACAACTGGGTAAAAATGTTGAATGGGAATATGTTTGGAGTGGGCGCATTGGCTTTACCGACGACCATATTCCACGCTTGTTTGAACCTGAATTAGGCGTGGTTGCAGCCACAGGCTATAACGGTCGTGGCGTCACCACAGGCACATTAATGGGTCGCTTGATGGCAGAATACGTCATCGAAGGCAATCCAGATATTTTGCCATTGCCATTCAAAGGCGTGAGCGAATGCGAATGCAAAAACAGCAATTTGAAATCTTTGTTTTATGAAACCAGCTTCAGCGCATACCATTTGGGTCAATGTTTGAATTTGGTCAATTAAGATTCAATTTACAGGACGCTTAAAGCGTCCTGTAAAAAATCTAATACGCTTATTTAAAACATTACAGGACGCTTAGAGCGTCCTGTAAACCTTACCAACTCAGACCATCACGCTTGATAACGACTAGGATAAAACGGGCTTTGCTTTTGTACGGCATAATCCACCGACAAAGATTCTTGCAATAATTTTGCTGCCGCCAAGCCAAACGTCCAACCAAACGTACCATGACCTGCATTCACCGACAAACCTGCCAATGGCATTCGACCAATCAAAGGCGGACCATCAGGTGTCATCGGACGCATGCCCATCCAAAATTGGGTTTCTTCCAAATCTGCCGAGCCGGGAAACAAATCGTTCAACACCATTTTCAAAGTCTCTTCATTGTGACTGATTTTGATTTTGTCCCAACCAGAAATTTCTGCAATGCCACCGACCCGAATATGGTCACCCATGCGTGTAATTGCCACTTTGTATTGATAGTCTAAAATAGTAGATTGTGGCGCGCGACTTTCATCTTTAATCGGCACCGTAATCGAATAACCTTTCACAGGATAAATCATTGCATCCAAACCGATGCTTTGTAACAAACGCTTGGTTTGACAACCTGTGGTTAAGACCACATGGTCTGCCAATAAGGTTTTGCCAGCTGCAACCACGCCTGTGACACTTTGACCATCATTTAAAATGGCACTGACGGCATGTTCAAACAAAAATTTGACGCCAAACTGCTCACAATATTGTTTCAATTGTTGCGCAAACAAATGACAATCGCCCGTTTCATCCTCATTCAAACGCAAAGCGCCACTGAATTGGTCAGTGGCGATGGCAGGCTCAAACTCATTGCAATTTTGCGGCTCTAGCAATACATGGGCAATGCCTTGTTGGTTTAAAAAATCAGTGTCATCAACACAAGCTTGATAATCGCCGCTGGCACGAAAAACCTCCAACGTCCCTTGCGCACGACCTGCATAATCCAATGCCAATTCATTTTTCAATTGATGCAACAATTGCAAATTGCGTTTGCCCAATTGATACATGTGTTGACGGTTGCGAGAAAAGTCTTCGGCATTGCAATAACCATACATTTTCCACAACCATTTGACTTGCTCCAAGCTGCCATCGGGCTTGATACACAAAGGCTTGCTCGGCTCACGCAACATTTTCCACGATTGCTTAACCACATTGGGAGCTGCCCAAGGGGCTGCATAACCTTGCGTTAACATACCTGCATTGGCAAAACTGGTTTCTTGTGCCACTTCTGACAAAGCCTCTACCACCGTCACTTGATGCCCTGCTTTGGTCAAATACCAAGCCGTACACACGCCTGCAATTCCCGCTCCAACTACCACGATATTCATTTTGAGTCCGTTTGTTTTAATCATGTGTGAACAAAGAGTATCAAGCGTCCTGTAACAGTCTTCAAACGAATTTTAGTGCTTGGTTCATGCGCTTTTTTCATACAAGTGTTCTTGAATCCAATCGGCAATCGCCATGATTTTCGGTTCTGCCGCAAAATGTTCTGGATACGCCATGTAATAAGCACCAGCACTTTCTAATTTGTGCGCCGACATTTTCACCAAACGCCCCGTCTTCAAATATTTTTGCAATAAAAATTCTGGCACCAACCCCACGCCAAAATCATGCTCTGCCGCAGCCATCAACGATGACCAAGTTTCAAAACGTGGGCCACGATAACCATTAGGATGCTCCAAATCCATACAATCAAAAAACTCTGACCAAGCATCCACTCGAGTACGACATTGCAATAAAGGCTGTTCTAAATACAATTGCTCTATGCCATCTGAGCCATATCGCTCTAACATATCAGGCGAACACACCGGCACCATCACTTCATCAAACAATTTGATGGTCTTCAGATTTTCCCAATGTCCTTCACCATGAATGAATGCCACATCAATGTCTGCGGCGCCCAAGTCGCTTGGATCCACATAATCCTGAAAAGTCAATTCAATATACTGATGTCGCTCTCGAAAGCCTTGCAAGGCGGGAATCAGCCAATTGGTACCAAAACTAGGATGGGTCGCGATGCGAATGCTGTCAGCACGATCATCATAAGACAACATTTCCAAAGAAGCTTCTTCAATCAAAGCCAAAATACGTGTGACCTCTTGAAAATACAATTGTCCAGGTGGCGCCAGTTGCAAACGTTGACGTACTCGGATAAACAATTGAATTTTCAAGGTGTACTCGAGCATGGCAACTTGTTTGCTAACCGCACTTTGCGTCATATTCAATTCTTCTGCTGCCAAGGTAAAACTCAAATGTCGCGCAGCAGCTTCAAAGCAACGCATCGCATGCGTTGAAGGCACTTGCTTACGATAAAGCTTATTATTCATTTCATCTCAATCTGTCATTTGCGCATGATATTGTTATGTTTTTTCAATATATCCTATTTTAGATAAATTTAATATTGAAATTTACGCTTTAAGTAAAACAATAAATTGACCCACCCATGAGCCAAAAAAATCATCTGCACAATATGTAAATTTTATGCAGCATTGATTAACCTAGTTTTATATTTCTCTAAGTGAACTCTAAGTTTCACCGCTTAAGATGGTTTCCATCCACAGCAGATAGAACCTAAGGAGTTACTCATGAAGAAATTGATCACCACCGCTATCATTGCCAGTCTAATGAGCATGGTTGCCATACCTGCCATGGCCGCGCCACAACACAGCCAATCTCATTCGTCACATACAAAACCCCACCCATCATACTCACACAAAAACAACAATCAATATCAAGACCAACAAAAAATTGTACCTAAAAAAACACAAGCACACCAAACTTGGAAGCGTGGGCAGGTATTAAACAAAAACTACCGTGGCAAAGCATATTGGGCAGATAGCAAAGAACAACGTCATTTACCCAAAGCAGGTAAAAACCAACGCTGGGTCAAAGTAGATCAAAATTATATTTTGATTAACACCTTAAGCAATGTGATTTTGTCTGTATTCCTGCGTTAATCTATACCATGAACCTCATCGAAATAAAAAAGATGCTTGATCGGCATCTTTTTTCATCTTTACAGGACGCTATTATTGGCAAGATTCCAATGGTTTGTGTTGATAAGCCAATAAATTGCTGTAAAAAGACGATTGGCTAAACACTTCGCAGCGCATTTGCAAATTAGCACGGCTTTGTGCCTCTTCTTCATGCTCAGCAGCATAAATTTCACACCCAGTTTTGTAATATGGCACCCACACTTGATAGTGTTTTTGCACCATCGCTGCTGTCACGCCATCATGGCTTTTAGAATCTTGCTGTAAATGCTTGACCGTTGCCGCTACACATTTGTCCAAATGCGCTTGTACTTTTTTTTGTATCGGTTTCAATTCAGCTGCCGACATTTTTCCAAACGCTTCACTGGTGACAAAACGCGATAAATCTTCGCCATTGTTATAGTTTTGTGCTTGGGCAAACGCCGTTGCCACCATCAACACACCTGCTGCCAATATTTGCTTCATGCCCCTTACCTTCTTCCCTAGTTCAAAGCCGTTTTAAAGTGGGTATTTTCGCCTGCCAATACGCATAATTCAATGGCTCAGACTCAATTACATAAGCATACATTCGCCCACCCAACAAAACATGCGACAATTCTTTTAATACGCGCAGTTCCAAAAAGCTCAAACCACCTATTTGTGGCGGTAACACCCACACTATTTTCTGTACACCAACATAACGCTGTAAATAAGTCTGCTCATGCCAATAATCTTGCAACAACAAACGCAAACCTTGTTCTAAAATAGGAACATTCCCTACCAAACTGCGTGGATGGGCAAACGCCAATGCCAAATTCCAAGCTTTTTGGTCTGAAGCCAAAACTTTTACCTCATTGTGGAACAAATACACCACCAATAAGCTTGCTTTCATCCAAACCTCCGCCTTCATTCTGTTATCATAACAATAACCCAACCACCGCATCATGCCCACTATCATCATTTTTTAGAATACATCATTATGGCCACCACCCCACAATTACAAGCCATCGAACAACAATTAGCCTGCCCTCAAGGCGAACAAGGTTTAGACATCGCCGACATGATGCACGCCACCAACATCAATATGACCTTAAATGGTTGGCAATGCATGCGTTTGGCGCCCAATGGGCGTGTCTTAGAACTCGGACATGGCAATGCTGCCCATGTCACGCCTTTATTAAAAAAACGCAGCGACATCCATTACACAGGCTTGGAAATTTCCGAATTGATGTGCGAACAAGCGCATCTGCTCAATCAAGAAATGGTCAACCATTACCGCGCCACGTTTTGGCATTACGATGGTCAATATATTCCTTCGTTCATACAAGCATTCGATGGCATTTTGAGCGTCAATACCATTTATTTTTGGGATCAACCCCAATTTTTGCTGCTCCAGCTCAAACAACAATTGAGCGCTTTAGGTCGCTTGGCTTTGGTGTATATGGATCCTGAATTTTTGCAAACCTTGCCATTTGTCGGTCATCAATTTAAGCCTTATGCACCCAACAAATTAGAAGCATTGCTTACGCAAACAGGCTTTCAAAATATCACCACCAAAAGCTTTCACGACGAAGTCACACGCAAAGACCAAAGCGTTGCCACACGTTTGTTTCATGTCACCACAGCGCAACGCTAAAAAAACAAGCGTCCTGTAAATACTTACAGGACGCTTGTGACACATCATCAAATGGCTTACACCGTCACTTGGCTGACATCCCAAAAATCTACGGGTGCATTCACCACAGGTTTCACAATGCCACTGCGAATGGCAAAATCACCAAAACATTCACCATCTAAACGCTCTTTTGCCCACGCGCCAATCCACGCATCCAAAATCAACAAAATTTCATCAGGCGTGATGTTTTCTTTGTACAAACGTGGAATGCGTGTACCCGCTGTGTTGCCGCCCACATGCAAATTGTAACGACCTTGCGCTTTGCCAACCAAACCCACTTCCGCGAGCATGGCTCGACCACAACCATTTGGGCAACCGGTGATGCGCAAAATAATCGCTTCGTCCGCCACACCGTGTTTGCTCAATAATTGCTCAATCGCTGTGGTAAAGTCAGGCAAGAAACGCTCCGCTTCGGCCATCGCCAATGGGCAAGTCGGATAAGACACACACGCCATCGACGCTTCACGCTGGCGGCTGATGTTGTCCGCCATCAAGCCGTGTTCACGCGCCAATTTTTCGATTTTGGCTTTGTCTTTTTTCGCCACGCCCGCCACGATTAAATTTTGGTTGGCAGTCAAACGGAAATCGCCTGTGTGAATTTTGGCAATTTCACGCATGCCTGTTTTCAATGGTTTGTTTGGATAATCGAGCAAACGACCGTTTTCAATGAACAAAGTCAAATGCCATTTTTTGTCTTCGCCTTCAACCCAACCTATGCGATCGCCACGATGCGTGAATTCGTATGGGCGTGTTGGCTCAAATTTCACGCCCATGCGGTTTTCCACTTCCTCACGGAATACATCCACACCCACACGTTCTAAAGTATAGCGGGTTTTGGCATTTTTACGGTCAGAGCGATTGCCCCAATCACGCTGTACCGACACCACGCCTTCAGCGGCCTTCAAAGTGTATTCCAAAGGCACATAACCCAAATCGCGCGCGGTGTTAGGGTACGTTTTGGTATTGCCATGTTCCATCGACAAACCGCCGCCGACCAACACATTGAAGCCGATCAATTTGCCATTTTCAGCAATCGCCACAAAGTTCAAATCGTTGGCGTGTACATCAATGTCATTGGTCGGTGGTACCACCACGGTGGTTTTGAATTTGCGTGGCAAATAGGTTTCGCCCAAAATCGGCTCACGCTCCACACCGTCTTCGCTGGACGCAAATTTTTCGCCATCGAGCCAAATTTCCGCATACGCATGCGTGCGAGGCAGCAAATGTTCCGAAATTTTCTTCGCCCATTCATACGCCTCTTGGTGCAAAGACGATTCCACAGGATTGGATGTACACAACACATTGCGATTCACATCGCCTGCGGTAGCAATCGAATCCAAGCCCAATTGGTTAAGCCATTGGTGCATTGGTTTGATGTCTTGTTTCAGGACGCCATGAAATTGAAATGTTTGACGGTTGGTCAAACGAATCGAACCATACATCGTGTGTTCGGTAGCAAACGCATCAATGCCCAACCATTGTTGTGGCTGAATGATGCCGCCGGGCAAACGGCAACGCAACATCACGTTTTTCAACGGCTCTAATTTTTGCTCAACACGCTCGGCACGAATGTCACGGTCATCTTGTTCGTACATGCCATGAAAACGAATCAATTGGAAATTGTCGCCATTAAAGCCGCCTGTCAATTCATCGCCCAAATCTTCTTTGATGGTGCCACGCAACAAATGGCTTTGACTTTTCAAACGTTCATTGTCAGACAACGGTGCATCGGGCAATTTGGCGCGAGGGTCTTTTGTGCTCATTTTGTGTTCCTTGTGTTTACAGGACGCTGACATTACAAGCGTCCTGTAAAATCTTCATTTTTTATTCAAATTCAAATTTAATAAACATCACGTTGGTAACGCTTGTCTTCACGCAATTGGCTCAAATATTCGTCCGCGTCGTCCAAACTCATTTGACCTTGCTCACTGATGATGTCGAGCAATGCTTGTTCCACGTCTTTTGCCATGCGCAAAGCATCACCACACACATACACATGCGCGCCTTGCTGCAACCATTGCCATACCGCTGCCGCATTTTCACGCAATTTGTGTTGCACATACACTTTCTCAGAACCTTGACGGCTCCAAGCAGTCGATACAGCCGTCAACAAACCACTCTTGCGGTATTGCAACCATTCGGCTTGATACAAAAAGTCATCGGTGAATTTTTGATTGCCAAACACCAACCAGTTCGCGCCAGTGTCGCCATTGTTATCACGTTGTTGCATAAACGCACGAAACGGTGCCACGCCTGTACCTGCACCAATCATGATAATCGGCGTGTCACCATTTTCAGGCAAACGGAAGTTTTTATTCGGTTCAACAAATACTTTGACATCACCGCCCTCTTGCAAGCGGTCAGACAAAAAGCCCGATGCACCACCTGTATACGCATTGCCATGGTGCTCATACGCCACACGCCCGACCGTCAAATGCACTTCGCCATCGACTTCAGCTTGAGCAGATGCAATCGAATACATGCGTGGTGTCAATGGACGGAGCAAGCCGTGCAATTGTTCGGCAGTCAATGGATGTGGATAATCATTCAAAATGCCCACAATCGGTGTGCAATCGACAGCGGCCTGTAAAGCTTTATTGTCTTCAATCAAAGCCAATAAATCGGCATTTTGGCTGATTTGTGCAAAACCTTTGATAAATTGTGGCGTGTTTTGTGTCAATTCATCTTGATGAAGCAAAGCTTCACGAATGCTGACACTTTCACCATTGCTCAACACCACGTTTTCGCTGCCTTCTAACACCGACAAACGCAATACTTCATCGACCAAAGCCTCATCATTGCCAAACCACACACCCAAAGCATCGCCTGCGGTGTATTGAATACCAGAATCGCCCAAATCAATTTCAATGTGGCGCACATCTTTGTTCGCTTCATTGGCCGTGATTTTTTGGCTCACAGACAAAGTCGCTGTGAATGGATTTTCTTTGGTGTAATGCTGCTCAGTGACGGCTACAGCGACCGCGGCACTGCTGGCAACTGCGGCTGAAACCGATGTTTGCTGCGCCAAAGCGACCACGGTTTGCGCCACATCGTTGCGCCATGCATCTGCGGCAGCTTGAAAATCCAAATCACAATCTACACGAGGCGCCAAACGGGTTGCGCCCAATTTCTCTAGCACAGCATCAAAATCTTTGCCTGCTTGGCAAAAATTCGGATACGAGCTGTCACCCAAGCCCAACACTGCAAACGACACACCATTCAATTGTGGCGCTTTTTTGCCATGCAAGAATTTGTGCAAGCTCACGCCTTCTTCAGGCGCTTCGCCTTCGCCTTGAGTCGACGTCACCATCAAAACAATGTCTTCAGAGGCAATGTTTTTGGCTTTGTAGTCGCCCGCAGCAATGATTTGTGCATCCAACTGCGCTTCTTGCAATTGCACCAATAATTGTTCTGCCACACGGCGCGCATTGCCTGTTTGCGACACAGACAAAACAGTGATTTTGCGAGCAGGTGCAGCCGCAGTAGCTTCCACAGCAGTCGCAATGGCGTTTGGCGCTACGCCTGTGGCAGCGGCTACGGCATTGCTGTCTTGGCTTTTTGCCCAGCAATAACCTGACAACCATGCCAATTGCGTTGGCGAAAATTGCTCGAGTTGTTGCTGCCACTCAGGTGTCAACGGTAATACAGTTTGCATCGTGCGTTCCTTAATTCAAACTTTTTTATTTTGAAGCGTCCTGTAAACATTTACAGGACGCTCTTGGTTCATCAAGCAATCAAATCGCCCAATCATCTTGGTCTTGTGTCGCCACAATCATGCCCGCAGCCACGGTGTGATTGGTAGCATCATCAATCAAAATGAAAGCACCTGCCGCACGATTGTTGGCATATTCTAAAGCGGCAATCGGTTTCATCAAACTCAAACGCACATGACCGATGTCATTCATTTTCAAATCATTCGCTTCAGTCGTTTGACCCAAAGTTTGCATGTCCCAAACATAATCAATCGCTTTGACTTTGGCATACACGGTTTGCGTGCCGTGTTTGAGCCAATATTTGCGTGCCGTGTTCAATGGACGCTCATCCAACCAGCTCAATGTAGCGGATAAGAATTTGGTTGGCACAACGATACTGTCCGATGCTACCAACACATCACCACGAGAAATGTCTACGTCATCGGTTAAAGTGATGGTCACCACATCGCCACGACTGGCTCGTGCGACTTCACCTTGCACACCATAAATGGCACTGATGGTTGAGGTGCGTGCGCTAGGTTCCACTCGCACCGCTTGACCCACACTGAACACGCCCGCCTCAATGCGACCTTGATAACCACGGAAATCATCTGCTGCGCTGCCATCTTGGCGTGCCACACGTTGCACAGGCAAATAAGCTTCTTCAGGCGTATCGCTAATTTGTTCATCCGCTGCCGCAGGCAAGCCTTCGAGCAAAGTCAACAAAGGCGCACCTTCAAACCAAGGCATGTGCTCAGATGAATTGACAATATTGTCACCATTCAAAGCCGAGATGGGCACGTAATACACATCTTTTAAACCAATAGTATCAGCCAATTGACGGTAAGCTGTGACAATTTGTTTGAATTTTTCTTGGCTGTAATCAAGCAAATCCAATTTGTTCACCGCGACAATAATATGGCGGCAACCGATTTGCTTAAGCAAAGTAGAATGGCGTTTGGTTTGTGACAACAATTGCAATGGCGATTGCTCAAAATCCAAACGGGTGGCATCGACCAATACAATCGCAGCGTCCGCAGTCGATGCACCTGTAACCATGTTGCGCGTGTATTGTTCGTGTCCGGGTGTGTCGGCAATGATGAATTTGCGTTTTGGCGTGCTGAAATAACGATACGCCACATCAATGGTAATGCCTTGCTCACGCTCGGCTTCCAAGCCATCGGTGAGGCTGGCCAAATCCAACGTGCCACCAGCGCTGCGTTTGTTCAATTGTGCCACTTGGTCGGCAAGTAAGGCTTGGCTGTCGTAAAGCAAGCGACCGATCAAAGTCGATTTGCCATCGTCCACGCTACCTGCGGTGATAAAACGCAATACAGAAACAGGGGTTG
This sequence comes from Vitreoscilla stercoraria DSM 513, assembly GCF_000382305.1. Lineage (GTDB taxonomy): Bacteria > Pseudomonadota > Gammaproteobacteria > Burkholderiales > Neisseriaceae > Vitreoscilla > Vitreoscilla stercoraria. The sequence goes on along the minus strand of NZ_KB908022.1, from coordinate 136,076 downwards.
TCATGCTGTGTCATCCTTTGTTCAGGGCGCTTAATGATGGATAGAAGCGTCCTGAAAAACATTCATATTCAGTGCAATAATCAGAAATAACCGGCTTTTTTGCGCTCTTCCATCGCAGACTCAGACACTTGGTCGTCCATGCGCGTGGCGCTGCGTTCTGAAATCGTGGTTTGGGCGGTTTCGGCGATAATGTCGACAGGATTTGCCGCAGTCGATGCCACAGGACAAGTACACGAAATATCGCCCACAGTACGGAAACGCACCGAACGAATCTCGCTCACGTCACCGTCTTTTTTCGGTGTCAAACGTGTCACAGGCACGAGCAAACCATTTTTTTCCACCACTTCACGTTCATGCGCAAAGTAAATCGGTGGCAAAGCCAAACCTTCACGCTCGATGTATTGCCAAATGTCCATTTCCGTCCAATTGGAAATCGGGAACACACGCATGTTTTCGCCTTTGAATAAACGCGTGTTGTACAAACTCCACAATTCAGGACGCTGAGCTTTGGGATCCCACTGACCAAACTCATCACGGAACGAAAAAATACGCTCTTTGGCACGTGCTTTTTCTTCGTCACGACGTGCGCCGCCCATCAAAGCGTCAAATTCATGTTCTTCGATTGCTTCAAGCAAAGTCACCGCTTGCGCTGCATTGCGTGAATCCAATTCACTGCGCAACACCACCGTACCCTTGGCAATCGAATCTTCCACATGTCCGACCACCAATTCCACACCCAAACGTGCCACGGTTTGATCACGAAAATCAATCACTTCTTGGTAATTGTGACCTGTGTCCACATGCAATAATTTGAATGGCAATTGCAACGCACGCTCACCATATGTGAACGCTTTGCATGCCAACGCGAGCAACACCACCGAATCTTTGCCGCCTGAAAACAACAAGGCAGGATTTTTCGATTCGGCAATCACCTCACGGATGATATAAATGGACTCCGCTTCGAGCCAATCCAAATGTTTGTTACTGATTGCATCACTCATGTTTGCTTCTTTATTCAAGTTAAATCGGTTGTGAAGCGCGTCCTGTAAAGCTTACAGGACGCTTAAAATGGTTTTATTTATGCAAACCACATTCTTTGGTGTCTTTGTTTTCCCACCACCAACGTCCTGCACGAATGTCTTCGCCCAAACGCACAGGTTTGGTGCATGGCTCGCAGCCTATGCTTGGATAATGTTGATGGTATAAATCATTGACAGGCACATCATAAGCGGCCACATACGCCCATACGTCTAATTCCGTCCAATCAAAAATCGGGTTGAATTTGGCAATATTGTGGTTGGCATCGTGTTGTTCCAATGGCAATTCTTCACGCGTGGCAGATTGCTCACGGCGTTGACCGGTGAGCCAAGCATCCGCACCCACAATCGCACGGTTCAACGGCTCAATTTTGCGAATGCGACAACATTCACGGCGCAAATCTACGCTTTCATAAAACGCATCACGACCGTGTGTGTGCTCATATTCACTCACCGCCTCAGCCACAGGTTCCATCACTTTTAATGCAATGCCATAACGCTGTTCGGTTTGTGGAATCAAGGCTGAAGTTTCCACATTCAAGCGGCCTGTTTGTAAAGTGAAAATTTGAATGGGCAATTGCAAGCGGGCAATGACATCGGTAATGACCATATCTTCTACTGCCAAGCTAGAGGCAAAACGTGCCTCATCAAAACGTTGGGCAATGTCTTGTAGACGTTGTTCTAAAACAGCCGTTTTAGACAACACATTTTGGCGTGTGGCATCATCCACTTGTGGAATGACCCAACCTTGAAAAAAAGACATGACAAAGCCCCATATGTACAGATGGGGCTCAGTGTAACAATGTGCTCAGAAATTACGAAAGAATATCTGCTTATGTCTTTATAGCCAATTTATCTAAGCGACACAGAATATTACAGGACGCTTAACATTGGGTTTCGGGAATTTGTGCGCTTTGGCGATTGCTTTCGCTACAAGCTTGATCCAAAGCTTGGGCATCGGTACCGCTGCTGATTTGCCCACGCAATTGTTCCAACTCAGTGCGCAAAGCCAAACCTTCGGCAGGATTTTCTTTCTCGTATTTGACCACACATTTTTCAATATTGGCGATCATTTGTTGGCACGATGCAGGCAACGCCACCACAGGCGCGCTGGCCACCGCAACAGGTGTCGATGCTGCCACACCAGAAGCAGCTTGCTTGGCATTGGTTTTCGCTGCTTCATCGGCACCGCTACAAGCTGCCAACATCAAGCTCACACACACCCAGCTGATTGATTTCATCATTTGTTTTCCTTACTTTTTCGCTGTCCTTGTTTACAGGACGCTTAACAGCCCAAATCCTGCAAGACAGGCTCTACGTCTAGCAAAGCCAATTTGCAGGTTTGGTTCAATGCATTGCTATCAGATGTATTGAGCCAAGACGCTTGCATTTCTGACAATTGCATTTGCATGCTCGCCGTGCCTTCCATGCCCGCTTGATCCATCACCTTAATACATTGCAACACTTCATCAATATAGTCGTTACACGCATCGGGAAAATCAGCAGGATTGAATTCACGCACGCTCACATTGCGCGACTCTTCCGTCTGTATATTGGCAACAGCACTGCTGGACAAAATCTCAGCAGAAACTTGTGTAGCGTTCGGTTCTGACACTTGTGACAAAGGCGTTGATGCTGACGCTGTCACTTGGCTGCTATGGGAAGGCGCTTGAGCCGTCACTTCACTGCTGTCGGCGCAAGCACTCAACACCAAACCGCTCACCAAACACCAAACCATTGTTTTAAACGCCCGAGAAACAGGAAGTGATTTCACAGGCTTTATAACCATTCTGACTAAGTTCACAAATATTGCTTCTTTCCATTTCTCAAGGTGCATCACTTACAATGCCCGTCATGCTCTAAAGGATGATTTATGGATTACTACCCATTGTTTGCTCGTTTACAACAACGCCCTGTTTTGGTAGTGGGCGCAGGTCAAGTCGCTGAACGCAAGGTCGACAGTTTACTACAAAGCGGTGCCATCGTACGCCTCGTTGCGCCTGAACTCAATGCGGTGTTGCAACAATGGCTAGATGCAGGACGCATTGAACACATTGCAACCGAATTTGCACCAGAACACATTCAAAACGTGTTTTTGGTCGTTGCGGCAACCAATGATGCAGCATTAAACCAACAGATTTTCGCAGCAGCGGAAGCGGCGCATACTTTGTGCAATGTGGTGGATGATTTACAAAACTGCAATTTTATTGTCCCTGCGTTGATTGACCGAGGCGCATTGCAAATCGCGATTTCAACAGGTGGCAAAGCGCCTGTTTTGGCACGCATTTGGCGTCAAAAAATCGAAGCTTTATTGCCTGAACATTTGTCTGATGCAGCCAATATTGCAGGTCGTTGGCGTGGCAAAGTCAAAGAGCGCATTCATTCAATGAGCGCACGCCGCCAATTTTGGGAACGCTTGTTTCACAGCCGTTTTGATACCTTGACGGCACAAGGCAAACTCACTGAAGCGGAAAACGAAATCGAAACGCAATTGCAAAATCCACCGCAACAAAATGGTCAAGTGGTGTTGGTGGGCGCAGGTCCGGGTGATGTGGGTTTGATGACGCTCAAAGGCTTACAAGCTTTACAGGACGCTGACATTGTTTTGTATGACGCTTTGGTCAGCGATGACATTTTGAATTTAATACGCAAAGATGCGCAGCGCATCAGCGTGGGCAAACGTGCAGGCAATCACAGCGTGATGCAAGAAAAAACCAACGAATTGTTGGTGCAGTACGCCCTTGAAGGCAAACGCGTGGTGCGTCTTAAAGGCGGCGACCCATTTGTATTTGGTCGTGGTGGCGAAGAATTGCAAGTATTGCAGCAAGCAGGCATCGCTTACCGCGTCATTCCGGGCATCACCGCAGGCTTGGGTGCGACGGCTTACGCAGGCATTCCATTAACACATCGAAAATTGGCACAAACTGCAACCTTCATCACAGGTCACTGCCAAGCCGATGGTTCGGATATCGATTGGCAAAGTTTGGCTTTGAGCCGCCACACTTTGGTCGTATACATGGGCACGATTAATGCAGCGACTATTGCCGAACAATTACAACAACACGGACGCAGCAGCGATACACCTGTCGCAGTGATTAGCAATGGCACGCGCGAAAATCAAAGCACCAACAAAGGCGTCCTGAAAGATTTGCCGCAATTGACAAGCAACGCGCCATCACCTGCTTTGATTGTGATTGGTGAAGTGGTGTCTTTGCATGAACAATTGGCTTGGTTTGGCGAACACATTTGAACATCGATAAACATTAAAAAAGCCCGCTTCAAGCGGGCTTTGGTTGGGATGGTATTCGATTAAGACTCTTGTTTAGCGGCCTGTAAACGAACTTGCGCTTGCTCGTGTTCTAATTTCTCACGTTGCTCACGACCCCAGCCGTATTTTTGTGCCAACGCACCAATCACAATCAAGATGCCGCCAAAAATACTGGTGTAAACCACTTCAGTGCGGTACGTGCCCTCTACCACCATCGTAATCAAAGATGCAATGATGACAAAAATCACCGCATAAGTTAACCATGGGAACAACCACATTTTCAAAACCACCTCTTTGCCAGAAGCATCCAATTTGCGGCGCATGTTCAATTGCGATACGGCAATGCACAAATAAACCAACAAAGCGATAGAACCCGTAGCCGCCATCAATACATCGAATACATCCATACGGTCGGTTGCAGTCAATACGATGGTGATGAATGCCAAAACGGTTGATGCCAATACGCCAATATACGGTGCTTTTGAACTTTGACCCAAGATTTGGAAAGCTTTTGGTGCGTCTCCTCGGCGAGACAAAGAAAACAACATACGACTAGAAGTATACAACGCTGAATTAAAGCAACTGCAAACCGAAGTCAATACCACAAAATTTACAATCGTATTGGCATATGGAATGCCCAAAGCTTTCAAGGTCACCGCATATGTACCTTCAGTCGACAATTTCAAACCAGGATCGGTGTAAGGAATCAAACATACCACGATGAAAATCGAGCCTACATAAAACAAAGAAATGCGCCATACCACTGAACGGGTGGTACGAATGATTTCTTTGCTTGGATTTTGAGATTCTGCAGCAGCCACAGTCACAATCTCAGCGCCAATAAACGCAAACATCGCACCGAGCAAAGCGACGACGACAGCATCAAAACCATTAGGCATAAAGCCTTGGCTGGTCAAATGGGTAAAACCACCAACTGCATCGCCCAAAGGCCACAAATTCACAATCGCCAAAGAACCGATGATGATGAAAGCGACAATCGCCACCACTTTGACCAATGCAAACCAAAATTCAAACTCACCATAGCTTTTAACAGGTAAGAAATTCACACACATCAAAGCCACAGTAACGATGGTCATATAACCCCAAAGCGGGATAATCGGGAACCACTGATTCAAAATTGCGCCTGCAACATATGCCTCCCAGCCCATGAGCAAAGACCAAAAGCTCCAATACAACCAACCGATGGTAAAACCAGCCCAACGACCAATCGCACGGTCGGCATACGTTGAAAACGAACCACTATCAGGTTGCGCGACAGCCATCTCGCCCAGCATGCGCATCACCAATACCACCAAAATACCACCACCCAAATAAGCCAAAATAGCAGCAGGGCCTGCATTGGCAATCACCTTGCCAGAACCAACAAACAAACCTGCACCGATTACGCCTGCAATCGACAACATGGTTAAATGGCGAGATTTCAATCCGCCTTGTAATTGACTAGAACCGCTCATACCGAAACTCCTAAAACGTGTGTCTGAAGCCTTGCTTAAAATACATATTTCTTAAAAAATCTATTTCAAAACCAACTGGTAGTGCCATTTACTGTCTCAAATTTGAGAAGCCAATATACGTACCAATAAAAAAACACGCAATATCAATATGATATGAAAAATCCCTTATTAATATATTCCGAAATACAAAATATCATTTCGCAAAGCGAAACGAGATTGATTTCATTGAACAATATTTTTCAGTCTATTTGTCCTATTTCCGCACAGCGAAATTTTCATAAAATTTTTATTAATATAAAAATAACTCAAAAATAAAACTTTTCTCATATTGAGAAAAAATGGGATTTTTAAGTAAAAAAAAGTCAATTTATGCAATTTTCATCAATAAAATGGTTTAAATTTCGCAAAAAAAGCGTCCGGAAGCCTTCAGGACGCTTGTCTCTTATTTCATCAATCTAAGTTAATAAATATAGCAAGCCATTCAAAGAAGCCACGCCCACAACCATCGCGACCAAAACATTGCGGCTGCGCATATAAATCAACAAAACCAATACCAAAGCCATGATTTGTGAGATTAAAAAAGTCCATTCTTGAGTCTTAATGGCGTTATTAAATGACAAAGAAGCCAAAATCAACACCACCATCACGCTCAAAGGCAGGGCAAAATTCAACGCACTTAACCAACGTGATTCGAGAATTTTTCTAGGCAATAAAGTTGGTGCGGCACGCAAAAAAAACGTCAACGCACTCATACACAATAAAGCGATTAAAAACGTGGTATCGTTCATGCCACTCCACCTTTATCAGAGGTTTTTAAGCGTCCTGAAGCTTCCCACAGCAAAATACAGGCCGCACATCCTGCCACCGCCAAAAGCAGCAAATAATTCACCGTCAACAAGCTGGCAAACACAAATGCCGCTGCCGCAATCACGCAAGGCCACCACACTTTTTTAGCTTGATATTGCTCGTATGCCAACACCACAAACAAGCATGGCAATGCAAAATCCAAATGAGGAATCAATTGATTGAGTCCTGCACCCAAACCGATGCCCACTACCGTTCCTAAAATCCAATACGATTGATTGAGCAAAACGATTTTCACAAACAAACGTTTGGCTTGCTCGGGCAAAATCGTGGTTAAAACCGAAAAACTTTCATCGGTCAGCGCAAACAAAGCATACCAACGACGCAAACTGTTTTTAGGCAAAGCCTCTAGCAAAGGCAATGCATAAAAAATATGACGCAAATTAATCACCAAGGTATTGACGCTCAATGACACCGTCGGCGCACCAGCTGCCAACATCGGAATGGCGGCATATTGCGCGGCACCTGCATACAAACACACGCTCAGCAAAACCGACCACCACCAAGGCAAACCAGCCGCGCTGCTCAACACACCAAATGCCATCCCTGCGGGAATATAACCCATAGCCACAGGCATGCTTAAGCGCAATGCTTCTTTCCAACTGCTTGTTTGTGCCATGTCTTGCCCTTTTTAGTAATGCGGTGGTGGTTCGTGGCCGCTGGTAGACATATTGTTTTCTGAGGCTTCACTCATTTTGCGATACAACAATTGCAATTGCAGTTGCTGTGATTCTAATTGTTGGTATAACTCACTCACTTGTCTGCTCAAGACATCAATGGTGTCGTCTTGCAAAGCCAAGCGGATTTCCAACTCCATAATATGGTCATGTAAATCTTGTTCTGACATGGGATTACTCCAATTTTGATGGTGTGATACATAGCAAAAAACCGCCCGAAGGCGGTTTTTTCAAGCAACACAGTCTTAGCGACGATTGCGCAAGTATTCCAAGGTTTTCAACTCAGCAATCGCTGCGGCCAAAGCGGCACGCGCTGCAGCAGTTGACTTGTCATCTGTTGCGGCTTTCAATTGTTGCTGAGCGATGTCCAAAGCTTTCTTCGCACGTTCGGCATCTAAGTTTTCACTGCGCACAGCCACGTCTGCCAAAACAGTCAATTTAGAAGGTTGAACTTCTAACAAACCGCCAGCAATCGCTACTGTCGTTTCTCCAGCTTGACCAGGTATTTGCATACGCAAAACGCCTGGACGAACCATACTCAAAATCGGCACGTGTTGTGGATAAATACCTAACTCACCGTTTTCGGTTGGAACCACAACAAAACTGGCTTCACCCGAATAAATGGTGGCTTCGTTACTCACCACTTCAACTTGCATGGTTTTCATGCTTGCCTCCTTAGTTTAAGGTTTCAGCTTTAGCTGCAGCCTCTTCAATGCCACCTACCATGTAGAATGCTTGTTCTGGCAAATGGTCGTATTCACCAGACAAAATAGCTTTAAAGCCTTTGATGGTGTCACGCAATGATACATATTTGCCTGGAGAACCAGTAAACACTTCTGCAACGTGGAAAGGTTGAGACAAGAAACGTTGGATCTTACGAGCACGCATCACAGTCAATTTGTCTTCTTCAGACAACTCGTCCATACCCAAAATCGCGATAATATCACGCAATTCTTTGTATTTTTGCAACGTAGCTTGTACGCCACGAGCCACTGCATAGTGTTCGTCACCCAAAATTGCTGGGTCCAATTGACGTGAAGTTGAGTCCAATGGATCCACTGCTGGGTAAATACCCAAAGAAGCGATGTCACGGCTCAATACGACAGTTGCATCCAAGTGAGCAAACGTAGTAGCTGGAGACGGGTCAGTCAAGTCATCGGCAGGTACGTAAACGGCTTGAATCGAAGTAATAGAACCTGTTTGTGTAGAAGCAATACGCTCTTGCAAACGACCCATTTCTTCGGCCAAAGTCGGTTGGTAACCCACTGCAGAAGGCATACGACCCAACAATGCAGATACTTCAGTACCAGCCAATGTGTAACGGTAAATGTTGTCGATGAACAACAATACGTCACGGCCTTTACCTTCAGCATCTTTTTGATCACGGAAGTATTCAGCCATGGTCAAACCAGTCAAAGCAACGCGCAAGCGGTTACCAGGAGGTTCGTTCATCTGACCGTAAACCATCGCCACTTTGTCCAAGACGTTAGAGTCTTTCATCTCGTGGTAGAAGTCGTTACCCTCACGAGTACGCTCACCTACACCAGCGAACACAGACAAACCACTGTGAGCTTTAGCGATGTTGTTAATCAATTCCATCATGTTTACGGTTTTGCCTACACCGGCACCACCGAACAAGCCTACTTTACCGCCTTTTGCAAATGGGCAAAGCAAGTCAATCACTTTAATACCAGTTTCCAACAATTCAGATGCGCTAGACAACTCATCGAATTTTGGCGCAGAACGGTGAATAGCCCAATCAGCCTCAGCACCAATAGGGCCAGCCTCATCAATTGGGTTACCCAATACGTCCATAATACGACCCAAGGTTTTTACACCTACAGGTACGCTGATTGGGTTACCGGTATTGGTTACTGTCAAACCACGTTTCAAACCATCTGAACTACCCATGGCAATGGTACGTACCACGCCGTCACCCAACAACTGTTGGACTTCAAGGGTCAGATCAGTTTCAACCAATTTCAGGGCGTCAAATACATTTGGAATTGAGTCGCGTGGAAATTCCACGTCAACTACAGGACCAATGATCTGAACGATTTTGCCTTGGCTCATTATCGTATCCTAATTTAATGCGTTTACAGGCCGCTTATACAGCAGCTGCACCCGCCACAATTTCTGACAACTCTGTGGTAATAGCCGCTTGACGCGACTTGTTGTATACCAAACGCAAAGATTTGATGGCATTGCCTGCGTTATCGGTTGCAGCTTTCATCGCAACCATACGCGCAGCTTGTTCAGATGCCATGTTTTCACTTACAGATTGATACACCACAGACTCTACATATCGACGTACTAAGAATTCAAGTACAGACAAAGGGTCAGGTTCGTAGTTATAGTCCCAGTTGTGAGAAGCTGTATCGCCCTCTTCCAACACATCGTCAGACAAAGGCAACAACTGTTCTACACGAGGCTCTTGGCGCATGGTGTTCACAAATTTTGAATACACCAAGTGAATTGAATCCAACTCACCTTTTTTATAACGCTCGAACAACACACCAATGGCGCCCAACAAAGGCTCCATACGAGGCGTATCACCCAAAGCCACTTCACTGGCAACCACGTTCACTTGCGCACGCTGGCATGCAGCCAAACCTTTGCTACCCAAACACACGACATCACTTTGGATGCCTTGCTCGTCAAATTCGCTGACTTTTGCGAAAAAACGTTTGAGTGAGTTGGCATTCAAACCACCACACAAACCTTTGTCAGTGGTGATTAAAATAAAACCAACACGGCCTGAACCTGTATGTTTTTCCAACAATGGAACCGTAATTTCATTGTTGGAATCAGCCAAGTGAGCCATGACGCTGCGAACTTTGTCTGCGTACGGACGCGCTTGGCGCATCCGCTCTTGAGTCTTACGCATTTTGGAAGTAGACACCATTTGCATCGCTTTAGTGATCTTTTGGGTATTTTGAACACTGCGAATCTGGGTGAGAATTTCCTTTCCTACTGCCATCTTAAGACTCCTTTTAGCTTATTACGCTTGAACGTAATCAGTTGACGCACGGAAAGATGCGACCGCTTTTTTCAAAGCTTCTTCATCAGCGTCAGACATTTTGCCAGAAGCATCCATGTCTTTGATTACATTAGGCAATTGAGTCTTAACATTTGACAAGAACTCAGCTTCAAATGCCAAAGCTTTGCTCACAGGAACGCCATCGTAAGAGCCATTGTTAATCGCCCACAAAGTCAATGCCATTTCGCCCGTAGACAAAACGTTGAATTGTTTTTGTTTCATCAATTCAGTCACGATTTCACCATGACGCAATTGTTTGCGAGTCGCTTCGTCCAAATCAGAAGCAAACTGAGAGAACGCTGCCAATTCACGGTATTGAGCCAATGCCAAACGAATACCACCGCCCAATTTTTTGATGACTTTGGTTTGCGCTGCACCACCTACACGAGATACCGAAATACCTGCGTTGATTGCTGGACGAATACCAGAGTTGAACAAGTCAGTTTCCAAGAAAATCTGACCGTCAGTAATCGAAATCACATTGGTAGGTACGAATGCAGAAACGTCACCTGCTTGGGTTTCAATAATTGGCAACGCAGTCAAAGAACCAGTTTTGCCTTTTACTTCACCATTGGTCAATTTCTCTACTTCAACTGGGTTGATGCGAGAAGCACGTTCTAACAAACGAGAATGCAAGTAGAATACATCACCAGGATAAGCTTCACGACCCGGTGGGCGACGCAACAACAAAGAAATTTGACGGTAAGCAACGGCTTGTTTAGACAAGTCATCGTATACAATCAAAGCATCTTCACCGCGGTCACGGAAATATTCACCCATTGCACAACCAGAGTAAGGTGCAATGTATTGTAATGCAGCTGCTTCAGAAGCAGTCGCTGCAACAATAATGGTATGGCCTAACGCACCGTTTTGCTCCAATTGGCGCACAACGTTGGCGATAGAAGAAGCTTTTTGACCGATTGCAACATAGATACAAATAACGCCTGTACCTTTTTGGTTCACAATCGCATCCAAAGCCACTGCCGTTTTACCTGTTTGACGGTCACCAATGATCAACTCACGTTGACCACGGCCAACTGGAACCATAGAGTCAATGGCTTTCAAACCAGTTTGCATTGGTTCGTCAACAGATTGACGTGCAATCACGCCAGGGGCAATTTTTTCGATTGGTGAAGAAGCGGTTGCATTGATTGGACCTTTACCATCGATAGGCTGACCCAATGCATTGACAACACGACCAACCAATTCAGGACCTACTGGAACTTCCAGAATGCGGCCTGTACAGGTTACTTCGTCACCTTCTTTGATGTGCTCGTATTCACCCAAGATTACCACACCAACAGAATCGCGCTCTAAGTTCATCGCCAAACCGAAGGTATTACCTGGGAATGCAAGCATCTCACCTTGCATTACGTCTGACAAGCCATGTACACGAACGATACCGTCAGTCACAGAAATCACAGTACCACGGGTACGGATTTCTTCTGCAACAGACAAGCTTTCGATTTTGGCTTTAATCAAATCGCTGATTTCAGCAGGATTAAGCTGCATGAAACGTCTCCTAATTAGTCATTGCCGCGTACAGCTTTTGTAATTCAGCTTGTACGGACAGATCCAGCACTTGGTCACCCACTTCAACTTTTACGCCGCCGATTAATTCTGGGTCTACCTCTACTTTTGCATTCAATTTGCTGCCCAATTTGGCTTGTAAATCCAATACCAATTGAGAAAATTGTGCTTCCGTTAACGGGAAAGCACTGTAAATAACAGCTTGTTGAATGTTACTGGCAGACAGATACAGGGCTTGAAATTGAGTGAAAATTTCTGGCAAAGCATTCAAACGATCATTTTCAGCCACGGTGCTCAAGAACGCTTTAAAGCTTTCATCTGAAGCACCTTCAGGCAATAAACCCAACAAAACTTCCGCTTTCGCATCAGCACTTTGTTCAGGTCGATCAATGGCAGCGGCTACTTTTGGCACCGCAACGGCTTGAGCCAGATTTTCTAAGACAGTGACCCAATCACTGGTCTTATTGTGTTCTATTGCCAAACTGTACAGCGCTTTCGCATACGGTCTGGCTACGGTTGCCAACTCAGCCATAAGGTCACAGCTCCTGTTTCAAGGTGCTCAAAATGTCAGCATGTTTTGCCGCGTCAACTTCGCGACGCAAGATTTTCTCTGCGCCTTTCACAGCCAATAAACCTACTTGTTCACGCAATACTTCACGTGCACGGTTGGTTTCAGTTTCCACTTCTGCACGGGCTTGAGCCACGATGCGAGCCGCTTCTTCCTGAGCTTGTGTACGAGCTTCTTCGACAATTTGAGCTGCACGTTTGTCAGCGTTGGTTACCAATTCGGCAACTTGCTGACGACCTTCGGCTAAAGTTTCTGCAACACGTTTTTCTGCCGCTTCAGCATCGCTTTTACCACGTTCAGCCGCAGCCAAACCTTCAGCGATCTTGTTGGCACGCTCGTCCAACGCCTGCACGATTGGAGGCCATACGAATTTCATCGTAAACCACACCAATACAAAGAAGACGATTATCTGAGCGAATAAGGTTGCATTAATATTCACGGTCTTAACCTTTTGGTAGTGTTAATCAAAATAGCGTTTTTAGAAACACTTATTTGAATTAGCCTGCAAATGGGTTAACGAATGCGAATAACAATGCGATAGCAACACCGATCAAGAACGCAGCATCGATCAAACCAGCGATCAAGAACAATTTAGTTTGCAATGGACCCATCAATTCAGGTTGACGTGCAGAAGATTCCAAGTATTTAGAACCAACCATAGCGATACCAATAGCAGCGCCCATAGCACCAAAAGCAACGATCAAACCACAAGCGATAGCGATCAAACCCATTTTAAAACTCCTAGATAAAGAAAGGGATCAAAAAAAACTACAAAATATTTCAACTAATGAAATTCTATACAAAAATTCTATTCAACTCGTCACCAGCTTCAAGCTTAGTGATGGTCGTGGGCTTGGCCAATGTAAACAAAAGTCAAAACCATGAAAATGAACGCTTGCAAAACAATAACCAAAATGTGGAAGATTGCCCAAGCAGAACCTGCCAAGATGTGTACCAAGAACAAGAACGGATCCAAAATACCGATAGAACCACCCACTGCCCAAGAACCACCCAACAAAGCGATCAACATGAAAATCAATTCACCAGCATACATATTACCGAACAATCGCATACCGTGAGAAACGGTTTTTGAAATAAATTCAATAATTTGCATTAAAAAGTTAATCGGACCAACCGCAGGACCGAATGGTGCAGAGAACAATTCATGCATCCAACCGCCAAAGCCTTTGATCTTGATGTTGTAGTAGAAGCAAATCAACAATACGCCAATTGCCAATGCCAATGGCACGTTCAAGTCAGCAGTCGGTACCACACGCAAGTAAGCATGATGATCGCCTTGAATCATTTGCCAAATCACTGGCAACAAGTCCAATGGCAACAAGTCCATGGTATTCATCGCGATGATCCATACAAACAAAGTCAAACCCAATGGGCCAATGGCTTTGCGTGATTCTGCGTTGTCGATAACCGATTTACACATATCATCAACAAATTCAACCATCAATTCACAAGCGGCCTGAAAACGTCCTGGCACACCAGAAGTTGCTGCTTTCGCACCACGCCACAATACAAATAAAGAAATCGCACCCAATACAATGGAAACAACAATACTGTCGATATTCCAATAAGAGAAATCAACGATGCTTTTTTGTGCTTCTGGCTGATTCGTGTAGTTCACCAAGTGGTGATTGATGTAATCCGCGGCCCAGTTGCCGCTGCTTTCACTCGCCATGATTTAATTTCCAAAAAACAATAAAAACGATATGACTGGAGATGATGAGTCCAATTATGAATGGTAGCCACATGATTTGCGTGTGGAAAAAATACATAATTAAGAGCATCATCACTGCTGCCAGTGTTATTTTTAAGCCTTCTGCCACCATAAATGCGGCATATGACATCACAGGATTGATGGAAAAAAGACTTAAAATTAACACCGCGACCATATTGGGAATAGCGTAACTTAATGCACCTGCTAATCCAGAGACTGCTGCCACCTGTCCCCAGACCAAGTAAAGGCCTAAAGCATAACAAGCAATAACAACAAGTTGATATGAAATTACTTTCTTCATGTCTTGGTAGGCCTTTCAAAGCCCCCGTACTATAATGAAAGCACTTTGCCTAGTCAAGATAATCAGTAAATTTTTGTGAACCCGATGCCGAAAAAAACAAGAAATTGAATGATTTAGAGGCTTACAAAGGCATGGTTTGCAGTTGCAACAAAACGACACCTTTGCTTCAAAAATTAGGACATTTCCTCTAACTTTAACACGGACAATAAATGCTGAAATTCATCGATATTATTAAAATGTAAAACAAGTTTGCCTTTTTGTTTCTGATTGGCCTGAATACTGACTTTCAAACCCAACTGTTCTGCTAACATTTCTTGCAGACGCAACAAATCCTGATTAGGCATTTTTGGTGTTTTGTAAGCCGCAGTCGATTGACTCCAAGAAGCGGCCTGTTGCTCTATTTCACGCACGCTCCAGCCTTGCTCTACTGCCTTAGCTGCCAATTCCAACTGTCCTAAAATCGGCAATGCAACCAGTACGCGTGCATGACCCATTTCCAATTGATTGGCTGCCACCATGTCTTGTATTTGATTGGGTAACGACAACAAACGCAAACTGTTGCTCACGCCACTGCGACTACGTCCGACTGCATGCGCCAAAGCTTCGTGCGTCAAACCAAACTCATCAATCAAACGCTTAAAACCCATCGCTTCTTCAATCGGATTTAAATCGGCACGCTGAATATTTTCGATGATGCCCATCGCCAACGCCGCTTCATCATTGACAGCCTTAATCACCGCAGGGATTTCGGTTAAGCCCGCCAATTGACATGCACGCCAACGACGTTCGCCTGCAATCAACTCATAATCAGACAAACCCAATTCACGCACAATCACAGGTTGAATCAAACCTTGCGCTCGAATGGATTCAGCCAAATCTGCCAATTCATCATCATCCATCACCAAACGAGGTTGATAACGACCTGGGCGAATTTGTGCCACATTCAAACTGGTCAATTTATCATCCGCACCGGCATCGCCACTGGCAAGCAACGACTCCAAACCCGACCCAACCCTTTTAATTTTGCCATTTACGCCTCTGCTCGAGCCAATAATTCTTGTGCCAAATCCAAATATGCCAAAGTACCACGCGCTTTCGGGTCATACATCAAAGCAGGCATACCATGGCTAGGTGCTTCTGCCAAACGCACGTTGCGTGGAATCACCGTCTCAAACAATTCTTTGCCAAAATGCTCAGTCAATTGCTCAGACACTTCTTGCGCCAACAAACTACGCTTATCAAACATCGTCCGCACCACACCACCAATCGCTAATTTAGGATTAATCGCCATGCGTATCTTGCGCACAGTCGCCACCAAATCCGAAATGCCTTCTAGCGAATAGTATTCGCACACCATCGGCACCAACACTTTGTCAGCAGCGACCAAGCCATTCAATGTTAATAACGTCAAAGTCGGTGGGCAATCAATCAATATATAGTCGTATTGATCGGCAACTTGCGCCAAAGCATTTTTCAAGCGCATTTCACGAGCAATTTCTTGCACCAACTCCACTTCCGCACCTGCCAAAGCTCGGTTGGCACCCAAAACATCGTAAGCACCTGTTTTGCTGTGGCTCACAGCTTCGTGAACCTCAGCCTCACACAACAACACACCATAAACACCGTGTTTGATGCTGGTTTTATTAACGCCACTGCCTGTCGTGGCGTTGCCTTGTGGATCGAGATCCACAATCAACACTTTCTTACCCAAGTGCACTAGGGAGGCAGCCACATTCACCACGGTGGTGGTTTTACCCACCCCACCCTTTTGATTGGCTACCGCCCAAACTTGGGCCGTCATACAGCTGCGCCTTGTTTAACAATGACCATGTGACGTTCTGCTTCCAAAGATGGCACCATCATTTTTTCCACTTTTTCCACATGCACACCTTCAGGCAATTGGGCAATTTCTTCGTATGGATACACGCCCTTCATCGCCAACCATGAACCTTCAGGACGCAATAATTGACCTGTCAAATTCACAAAGTCTTTCAACTCTGCAAATGCACGACTGGTCACAGCATCAAACTGCACACCTTCCAAAGCTTCAACGCGTCCTGTAATAACTTTGACGTTCTTCAAACCCAATTCAATCACCGCTTGGCTTAAAAACGAAGTTTTTTTGCTGTTGGCATCCAATAAAGTAATTTGAATTTCAGGACGTCAAATCGCTGTTGGAATGCCAGGCATGCCACCACCTGAACCAACATCAATCAAAGTATTGATGCCATCCAAATATGGCAACAAAGTCAAACTGTCCAAAACATGATGGGTCAACATTTGGTCTTCTTGACGCAAAGCAGTCAAATTGTAAGTGCTGTTCCACTTCAACAATAAAGCTACGTAATCCAATAATTTTTGTTGTTGTTCTGATGACAATTCAACTTGCATTTGCTGCAAGCCCATTTGCAAATACGGTAATGCTAAACTCATGATGAACGCGCTTCCTGAAAACCCCGTTTGATATGAACCATCAGCAAAGCCACTGCTGCTGGCGTGATGCCTGAAATGCGCGACGCTTGCCCCACGGTTTCAGGTCGATGTAAATTCAATTTTTGCTGTACTTCAGCTGACAATCCCTTGACTTTGGCATAATCGATGTCATTTGGCAAACGCAAATCTTCCAATTCTTTGCGGCGCACAATTTCTTCGTTCTGTCTGTCGATATAACCTTGGTATTTCACCTGAATTTCAACTTGATCCATTACCTCTTCTGAAAACTCAGTTTCAGTATCGGCATTTGGTAAACTCATTAAACTTGCATAATCTACGTTTGGACGACGCAACAATTCATACAAATTGTATTCATGCGTAATGGTTTGACCCAAGACACGAACTTGATCCGCTTCCGGTAAGGTTTTCGGTGTAAACCAAGTCGAACGCAAACGCTGTACTTCTTGTTCAACGGCTTCACGTTTTTCGTTAAACGAACGCCATTGCGCCTCACCAATCAAACCTGCCTCATGACCAATTGCCGTCAAACGCATGTCAGCATTGTCTTCACGCAATTGCAAACGGTATTCGGCACGGCTGGTGAACATGCGATATGGTTCATTCACCCCTTTGGTAATCAAATCATCGACCAACACGCCTAAATATGCTTCTTCACGGTGCAATACCAATGGCTCCAAATCACGCACAAAGCGCACCGCATTGGCACCTGCTAACAAGCCTTGCGCCGCCGCTTCTTCGTAACCTGTCGTACCGTTGATTTGACCTGCAAAAAATAAGCCTGCAATCGTTTTGGTTTCCAAACTGGCTTTCAAATTGCGTGGATCGAAATAATCATACTCAATCGCGTAGCCTGGACGCAAAATGTGCGCATTTTCCAAACCTGTCATTGAACGCACCAATGCAATTTGAATGTCAAATGGCAAAGAAGTAGAAATACCATTTGGATAATATTCATGCGTATCCAAACCTTCTGGCTCTAAGAAAATTTGATGCGATTCTTTGTCGGCAAAACGGTTGATTTTGTCTTCAATCGACGGGCAATAACGCGGACCCACACCTTCAATTTTGCCGGTGAACATTGGACTGCGGTCAAAACCACTGCGAATGATGTCGTGCGTTTGCAAATTGGTGTGTGTAATCCAACAAGACACTTGGCGCGGATGCATCGCACGTGAACCACGCACCGAGAAAATCGGCGTTGGCGTGTCACCCGGTTGTTCGGTCAATTGTGAAAAATCAATCGTGCGACCATCAATGCGAGGTGGCGTACCTGTTTTCAGGCGGCCTTGTGGCAATTGCAATTCACGCAAACGGCTGCCCAAACCCATTGCAGCAGGATCCCCTGCACGACCACCTTGGTAGTTTTCCAAACCAATGTGAATTTTACCTGACAAGAATGTGCCCGCAGTCAACACCACTGAACGCGCTTTGAAAATCACGCCCATAGACGTGATCACGCCATCAATACGGTCGCCATCTAGCGTCACATCTTCCACTTGCTGTTGAAACAAATCCAAGTTTTCTTGGTTTTCCAACATATAGCGTATCGCAGCTTTATAAAGCACTCGGTCCGCTTGTGCACGAGTGGCTCGTACCGCAGGACCTTTGGATGCATTTAAGCGGCGAAATTGAATGCCGCTTTTGTCGGTTGCTAAGGCCATCGCGCCGCCTAAAGCATCCACTTCACGCACCAAATGTCCTTTGCCTATCCCGCCAATAGACGGATTGCACGACATGGCACCTAAAGTTTCAATATTATGGCTTAACAATAAGGTTTTGGCACCCATACGAGCAGCCGCCAAAGCCGCTTCTGTACCTGCATGACCGCCACCAACGACGATCACATCATAAACTGTGGGGTAAATCATGGACCCAAATTTCGCAAATAAAATGGGCTTTATTTTACGCCAAACTTAAGTTTCTGTCAGAGTTAATCTGTATCAAAACTCATGTTTAATATCTTTTATCAATTGCTTAAGTGCTCATTTAATACTTCATTATAGCCAATACCAGAAACAAAAAATACAATCCATCTTTACAGGACGCTTGGTTTTTCATGGAAATACACTCTTTTATGCAGCATTTCCCAAAACATTTTTCAGCACATGTCATGTTATTTCTGTGCAAAATATTTTCAATTCACCAACCCTGCCGCTACAATATCGACCCATCGACAAATTCCTCTTGGCATAGAGCCAGTTGTGCCTCACACCAAAAGCTTTGTCATCCACGAAAACAGCAAGACTGATACTTGCACTTTTAAAACAAACACCATACAGCCACTGTTTCAACTAGAAACCAACCTGCTTTGTTTGACCAAAACCCATTGGTCAAACACGCATTGACTGTATGAAGGAGCAGTTTTGGATATTTTGTTAGAGAGTTTGAAATACATCATCATTGGTTTGGTACAAGGTCTGACCGAGCCAATTCCCGTTTCATCTAGCGGTCATGTGATGATTGCCAGCCATATTTTAGGCTTTGCCGACAGCAGCTTTTTCTTTGCTTTGTTAACCAATACCGCTTCTTTGGTGGCGATTTTGTTTTTTTACCGCAAAGATTTATTGACCATCACCCAAGAAAGCGCACGCTATATCAGCCACAAGCGTCCTGAAGACCGTCATAGCTTTCGCTTTGTGTTGTGGGTCATCATCGGCACCATTCCTGCGGGCGTGCTGGGCATTTTATTCAAAGATGCATTGGAAACCGACATCACCCTGAGCGTCATTGCCGTGACTTTAACCATCACAGGCATTGCCTTATTGATTATCAGCCGCCAACGTGGTCAACGCCAAACGGACTCCATGACTATTAAAGATGCAATCATCATTGGTTTGGCTCAAGCAGTGGCTTTAACTCCCGGCATCAGCCGTTCTGGTGCGACGGTGGTTGCAGGTTTGGCGCGTCAACTCAATCCTGCGGCTGCTTTAAAATATTCGTTCATGTTGTACATTCCTGTCAGCATTGGTGGCTTGGTTTTAGGCGCTAAAAAATTGCTCGACATGAGCGTGAGCGGTGAGCAAATGTTTTATTACGCAGTCACTTTTGTCGTCACCACCATCACCACTTATTATGCTTTGCAATGGTTCATGGGCATCATGCAAAAAGGCAAATTGCTGTATTTTTCTTATTATTGCTTTGCCGTAGCCGCCATTTTAATGATTTGGCAATGGATGGTTTAAGCCTAAAAAAGCGTCCTGTAAACCTTTACAGGACGCTTTTTTTATCCCAAAATCTTTTTACAGGACGCTTTGAATATGGTCACCATCCGAGTTTTACAAGCCAATGATTTTGCAATGTGGAACAATTTGTGGCAACAATATTTGGTATTTTACGAAACGTCATTGCCAGAAGAAGTGACGCTACATACTTGGCAGCGTCTGACAGAAAATTCAAATACAGCCATGTTAGGCTTGGGCGTATTTGTCGATGGCGTGTTACAAGGTTTTACGCATTTGGTGTTGCATCCGAATACTTGGAGCACCCAACCTTGTTGCTATTTAGAAGATTTATTTGTCAGCCCTGACCATCGCTCCCAAGGCTTAGGGAAAACCTTAATTAAAGCCGCGCAACAAATTGCCATCGAACAAAATTGTTGTCGCCTGTATTGGGTCACCGCCAAAGACAATCACCATGCACAAATTGTGTATGACCAATTGGCCACTCAAACCAACTTCATCCAATACAAAATCAACTTATAACATCTGTTATCAAGATGCGCGTCAAGTAGATACCCAAAACGCTATCAAGCGGCCTGTAAACCATTTTTATGGTATTCCAATCCAAAAAAAACCGCCCTTTACAGGACGGTTGATGGATTGTGCTATGTTGACTTATACATCAAAACGGTCTGCATCCATTACTTTGACCCAAGCGGCAACAAAGTCTTTCACAAATTTCGCTTTGTTGTCGTCTTGTGCATACACTTCAGCGTAAGAGCGCAAAATTGAGTTAGAACCAAACACCAAATCCACACGAGAAGCGGTGTATTTGGTTGCGCCTGAAGCACGGTCAACAATGTTGTAAGAGTTTTTGCCCGTTGGTTTCCAGTTATAAGCCATGTCGGTCAACACTGCAAAGAAGTCATTGCTCAAAACGCCGACGTTGTCAGTGAACACACCATGTTTGCAATCGCCATAATTGGCACCCAATACACGCAAACCACCTACCAACACTGTCATTTCAGGCGCAGTCAAACCTTGCAATTGCGCACGGTCTAACAACATTTCTTCAGGCTGCACCACGTAATCGGCTTTGATGAAGTTACGGAAACCGTCTGCTTTAGGTTCCAAATCTTCAAACGAATACACATCGGTTTGCTCTTGTGTCGCATCACCACGACCTGCGGTGAATGGCACTACAATGTCAACGCCCGCAGCTTTGGCGGCTTTTTCAACCGCAGCCGTACCACCCAAAACAATCAAATCGGCAATGCTGACTTTTTTAGGCAAGCTCGCTTGGATTTCTTCCAATTTCGCCAATACTTTGTTCAAACGCTCAGGCTCGTTGCCTTGCCATTGGCGTTGTGGCTCCAAACGAATGCGCGCACCGTTGGCACCACCACGGAAATCCGAACCACGGAAGGTACGCGCGCTGTCCCAAGCCGTCGCCACCAATTCAGCCGTGCTCAAACCACTATTTAACAAAGTGGCTTTCAATTCTGCCACGTCGCTGTCTGACAAAGTGTAATCCACCGCAGGAATCGGGTCTTGCCAAATCAAATCTTCAGCAGGTACATCTGCGCCCAAGTAGCGAGATTTAGGACCCATATCACGGTGAGTCAATTTGAACCAAGCACGTGCAAACACTTCAGAGAAGTAAGCTGGGTCTTGATGGAAACGCTCAGAAATTTTGCGGTATTCAGGGTCAATTTTTAACGCCATATCCGCATCCGTCATCATTGGGTTGCGACGGATGTCTGGATTGTGAGCATCAACAGGTTTGTCTTCTTCTTTGATGTTCACAGGTTCCCACTGCTTGGCGCCGGCTGGACTCAAGGTTTTTTCCCACTCATAACTCAATAACAAATGGAAGAAACCATTGTCCCATTTGGTTGGATGCGTCGTCCAAGCGCCTTCCAAGCCGCTGACCATGGTATTTGAACCATTGCCTGAGCCTTCAGGATTGTGCCAACCCAAACCTTGAAACTCAACATCGGCACCTTCAACGTCTGCGCCCAAGTTTTCAGCCTTACCATTGCCATGACACTTACCAACCGTATGACCACCTGCGGTCAAGGCCACAGTTTCTTCATCATCCATACCCATGCGATCGAAGGTCACACGCATGTCTTGTGCCGTACGCAATGGGTCTTGTACACCATCCACACCTTCTGGATTCACATAAATCAAACCCATTTGCACCGCAGCCAAAGGATTTTCCAAAGTGTCACGATTGTCTACATCGTCATAACGGTTTTTGGTTTCATCCAACCATTTGCGCTCAGTACCCCAGTAAATGTCTTTTTCAGGATGCCAAATGTCTTCACGACCGCCCGCAAAACCATAGGTTTTCAAACCTGCTTCTTCATAAGCGACCGTACCCGCCAACACAATCAAATCGCCCCAAGAAATCTTGTTGCCATATTTTTTCTTGATAGGCCACAACAAGCGACGACCCTTATCAGTGTTCACATTGTCAGGCCAACTGTTCAGTGGTGCAAAACGTTGATTACCCGTATTAGCGCCACCACGACCGTCTTGCTTGCGGTAAGAGCCTGCCAAATGCCACGCAGTACGCACGAACATACCGATATAGCTGCCATAATCAGATGGCCACCAATCTTGGCTGCTGTTAATCAACTCACGAAGGTCATTTTTAATGGCTTCCAAATCCAAAGATTGGAACGCTTGTGCATAGTTGAAATCTGGATCTAGTGGATTGGTTTTTTTGTCATGTTGCGACAAAATATCCAAATTTAAGGCATTAGGCCACCAAAATGCATTGTCTGGAGCGGCTTGAGTCGTTTGGGCACCATTTTGGAATGGGCAACCGTTGGCTTTTGAATGATCAGTCATCTCTAAAACTCCGTGAATTATGAGGAAATGTGTTCACTACCAATAAAACAACCTTTTGGACTCATCAAGATAACCTGATTATCTGACCTACAGAAAGGTTTTTTACCAATAAAAACAATTAAAACAATTTTGTTTGATGGAGCTCATACTAAAAATATATGACTTAAAAATCAAACTCACAAGTCATATTTTTGATTGATTTTTATGATTAAGTTCATTTGTATTATCAGCTCGACATATATAAAAATATGTCATATGGTATATGGTTGATACATTCAGCTCATTAAGATTGAATTAAATAATAAAATCAATTATTTAATTGACACCAAACCGCCAAAAAATTTCTGTTTAAAAATTCCATTTAACTGCCTCAAATTCAAATTTTTCCAAACGCCATTTCTATCCCTATACGCTTCATATTGCCGTCCAACCTTGGAACTTTTGGCAGATGGTTTGCGCCTTAAAGAAACACCAACCCATTTCAAAAAAGAGCCGCCATCATGATACAAACGCAAGCCTTACAACTACACGACTACAACGACTGGCTAACACTTTGGCAACAATATCTACAAACTCACCAAGCCAATCTGTCTCATGACACCACATTAAATACTTGGAAATACATTTTAAGCGCCAATGAAACCAATTTAATTGGCTTGGGTGTGTATGCCAATAACAAGCTACAAGGTTTCGCCCACTTGGTGTTTCATCACAATACTTGGGATGCACGAGATTGTTGTTATGTAGAAGATTTACATGTTCATGCAGCCAGTGACAGCGACGCTTTACCATTGGAAAAAGCGTTGATTACGGCAACAAGGCTGTTGGCACAAGAACGCAATTGCTGCTTGGTGTATTGGCACGCATCATCCAAACACCGCCCAGCCAACCTTGATTTGTACAATGAATTGGCGCAACAAACCGATTGCGTCAAATTTACCATTCATTTATAAAATCTTTATTTATATACAAAAAGCATCCTGTAAAAATTTACAGGACGCTTTAAAATGGTTAAACCATATTGAATTTAAATATGTTGCGCAAACTCATCGGTAGCCGCTACCAATGCCTTGTTCACCTCAGTATCAAAGCTAGAATGCCCACCAATGACCACGCGCAAACTGGCTTCAGGAAACGCTTGCTTCAAATCATAAGCCGAGCGTATAGGCGTACAAATGTCGTAACGACCTTGCACAATAATGGTCGGAATGTGACGAATTTTATCGATGTGGTTCAAAATGATTTTGTCCTCACCAATAAAACCTTGATGATAAAAATAGTGGTTTTCCATGCTCGAAATGGCCAATACATGCGCATCATCAGAATCAGGCTCACGAGGATTCAAAAACACAATGTGCTCTTCCCACTCGCACCATTGACGAGCGGCCTGTATTTTCAAACTCGCTGACACACCCTCACCAAACAAAATATCGTGATACGCTTTGATCAAATCACCACGATGTTCAGGCGCAATGAATTGTTCAAATGCTTCCCATGCTTCAGGGAAAATTTGTGAAGCCCCGCCACGCTTGTACAACCAATCGCTTTCAAAATCACGGAACAAGAAAATACCACGCAACACCAATTCGGTTACCCGCTCAGGATGCGCTTGAGCATATACCAACGACAAAGTGGAACCCCAAGAGCCGCCAAACACCATCCATTTATCAATGCCCAAATGCTCACGCAAAGCCTCAATATCAGCCACAATCTTCCAAGTATCGTTGTCCTCTACACATGCATGCGGCAAAGACTGACCACAACCACGTTGGTCAATTTGAATGATGCGGTATACCTCAGGATTGAAAAAACCACGAGTAGCAGGTGACGAACCACCACCGGGGCCACCATGCAAAAAAATCACCGGTTTACCGTTGGGATTGCCACAATCTTCCCAATACATTTGATGGGTGTCGGATACCGCTAGCAAACCACTTTGGTTCACTTGATGGACTTGGTACATAAAATTCTTCCTATTAAGAATGGATTGAAAACACCATACCGCAGCATTCCACAATATCTGCTTGCGCGCACGTGGCAATTGCTTGATACGGTATTCTTGTCGCAAAGCGTCTGTGTGGCTCAAAGCGTCCTGTAACATTTTCATAGCCACAGGTCGATGGGCTCGGGTGTATTTGGCACCTTTGCCAGCCAAATGTTGCTGCCAACGACGCTTTACATCGGTCGTAATGCCACAATAATAAGCACCATTGGCACATTCAATCAAATAAACACACCATTTTTTCACTATCCACTCTGTGTTTTCAGACATCTGTAGTTCTCACAAAAAAACAGGCAGCCTCAGCCGCCTGTTATAGATAGATGCCAATGTTTTACATCTGCATCATTCGTTGTTTTGAAACCACTCTTCGTCAGAAATGCGTTCCACTTTGATGCGCTCAATGCGTTGACCGACTTTTTCCAACACAGTAAAACGGTATTGGTGGTAATCGACTTTGTCGCCCACATTGGCAATCGCTTGCAATTCATCCATCATCAAGCCTGCGACCGTGTGGTAATCGACAGAATCATCCAAAGGCGGCAATTGAATTTGCTGTGCCAAGGTGGTGTATTCCAAACTACCGTCAACGGTGAAGCTGTGGTCTTCATGCTCTTCCAAGCTCGGTGAATCTTCACGCTCGTATTCTTCCGGAAAATCACCTGCGATGGTTTCCATCAAATCTTTCATCGTCACCATACCCAAAATCGCACCAAACTCATCGACCACCAAAGCCAAATCAGCACTTTGCGCTCGGAACAATTCCATGGCATTCAGGACGGTTGCGTTTTCGGTCAAAATTAAGGGTTGACGCAAAGCTTTGTGCACACTGAAAGCGCCATCGCTCAACACTTGTGCCAACAAATCTTTTTTATTGATATAACCCAAAGGTTCATCAATACCAGCCTTACCCACCACCATCAAACGAGAGAACGGTGTTCTTTGCAATTGGGTATTTTGTTGCTCTTGGCTTTGAGAAATGTCCAAACGCTCGATTTCAGGACGCGGTGTCATCACGCCCAAAATCGGACGCTCAGCCAAGGTCAACACGCTCTTAATCATCCATTTTTCATTATCTTCAAAACGGCTGCTATCACCATTAACCGCACCGTCTTTGGCCAGTAAAGTTTCACGAATGCCCATCATACCCAAAACATTGTCAGCAGCACGAGAGCGCCAAGTTTTAACCGAAAAATCATTTTTCTTACGGTTTTTAGTCGATACTTGATTGAAGATTTCAATCAAAATAGAGAAACCAATCGCCGCATACAAATAACCTTTAGGAATCTTGAAGCCCAAACCTTCGGCAATCAAACTGAAACCAATCATCAACAAGAAGCCCAAACACAACATCACGACAGTTGGGTGTTTGTTGACAAAATCGGTCAATGGTTTAGATGCCCAAATCATGATGCCCATCGCCACAATCACAGCTGCCATCGCAATGGTAATGTGCTCTACCATCGCCGCAGCGGTAATCACCGCATCGACAGAAAACACCAAATCCAAGATGACAATTTGTGCCACTACAGAACCGAAAGAAGCATGACCTTTCTTTTGTTTCACATCTGCGTATTCAGCATGGCCTTCTAAACGCTCATGTAACTCGGTTGTCGCTTTGTACAATAAGAACAAACCACCACCAAGCATGATGAGGTCTTTGCCAGAAATTTCATTGCCCAACACTGTAAATAGAGGCTCTTGCCAAGTCATCACATACGCCATCAAACCCAACATGATAACGCGCATTACGACGGCCAAGCCCAAACCAATCAAACGGGCTTTGTCTCGGTGTTGGGGTTTGACTTTGTTCGCCAAAATCGCCACGAACACCAAGTTATCAATGCCCAGCACCACTTCTAAAATCAATAAGGTGAAGAAGCCTGCCAGTGTCGCAGGTTCCAATACCCAACTTAAATCCATGTGTATTTATTCCAAATAAAAATAAACAAAAACAGGCAACCTAATCACATAGATTAGGTTGCCTGCAAATAGTTAGGGCGCAACAACAAAAAAATAAAAGAAAACTGCTCGTATCGTCTGTCGACTCGAACCATCTTCGTTCATATTGCTGTCACCTCCCATGTAATAATCATGTTTAGAAGTGTAACAGCTTGTTTTCAATTTAAGCAAGTTTTGGGATAACTTTACAAACTACCATAAGAATGCAAGCCACTTAAAAGCATATTCACACCCAAAAAAGCAAACGCAGTGATAAAAAAACCAACAATCGCCCACCAAGCCAATAAGCGCCCACGCCAACCTGACACCAAACGCAAATGCAGCCATACTGCATAATTAAGCCACACAATCAAAGCCCAAGTTTCTTTGGGATCCCAAGACCAATAACGCCCCCACGCCTCGGCCGCCCACAAAGCACCCAAAACAGTGGCAATCGTGAAAAACAAAAATCCCACTGCAATGGCGCGGTACATGATTTCATCAATCACGTTGGCATCAGGCAAGATGGTTTGTTCAGGACGCTTCAAAACCCACAATTGCGCCACACCCAAAACCGCCGCAATACAAAAAGCACCATAACCGACAAAATTGGCGGGCACATGGATTTTCATCCACCAAGATTGTAAGGCAGGAATCAAAGGCTGAATTTGATGTGCGCCACGCACTGCGCTATACCACAACACAAACGCCACCAAAACCACCATCAAAGCATACACAAATGCGCCCAATTTCTCAGCCTGATGACGACGAGCGTAATACAAAAACATCAACGCCATCATCACCATGAACAAAATAAACACTTCGTACAAATTTGAAACAGGCATGTGACCAGCTTCAGGACGCAGCAAATAACTTTCATGCCAACGCACCAATAAACCCACCATCCCAAAAACTGCTCCAGCCCATGACAAAGCAATCGCCAAACTCAAAGACAACGTATTTTGGTTTACAGGCCGCCACGCAGCTTGCAACAAAGCCAACACATAACACACAAACGCCAACACATTACACACACACAACCACATCATCGCCGATTGACTGGCTACAAAATATTGCAATACAAACGCCGTTTGTGAGCGTTCAAAATCCCCGCCATACGCATACCAAGCCAAGCCAAATAACAATGTGCACGCTAGCGCAAAAGCTTGTAGCGGCCTGAAAAACCATGCCAAAGCAATGCCTGAAATAACCGACAACCACAACACGCCTGCGTCATAAACATCCATGTGAACATTGCCTGCAAAGCATTGCACCCACACTGCCACCAACAATACCGCACACGCAAACACCACATCTTGCACTTGCAAACGCTGCCACCAACGTTTTTGTTGTAAATACTCGTGTTCAAGCATCAAATCAGGCTTCATGATGACAAATCCTGCTGTAATTTTTGCAAACGCTGCACATGCTCAGCCAATTGAATTTCTGTACCGCTGTCTTTATTCGCGCTCATCGCCACCCGCATCGATCCCTTTGCAATCCATACCCAAACCCGTTTTTCACGCACATAAAACATACAAACCGTTCCCAAAATCAACAACAGCGAGCCTAAATATACCCAATAGCGTCCTGGAGATTTGGCCATTTGCAAACCAGATGCTTGAACTTGCTTGAAATCAGTCAATTGCAAATAAATCGGTGCTTGCATTTGACTAAAATCGGTCAATCCTTCCAAAGCCATCGCCATGAAATGCGCCCGTTCAGGCGTATCTTGCCAAGCTGCCTCACCATTGGCTTGCAACACTTCATTCAACACCACCACACTGCTGATTTGCAAAATGTCGGTGAATAATTTTTGCATGTGCGGCTGTTCTGTTGCAGTAAAATTCGTCGCAACAAAACCATTCAACGCCACATAACCGCCTTGCGAAAACAAATGCAACACCTGTTCGACCACAGGTTTCAATCTTGCCGCTGTCGCTGTGTCCATGTCTTGTAATGCCGCCGCCACCGCTTTGTCTCGCACCGCTGGATTGGCAAAGCCTTGGCGCAACCACATTACCGTTTTCAATTCACCCTCTTGGTCGGCTGGCAATTTCACCCAACGGTAATCCTCTGCCACCGATGCCCGTTCACCAATCACAAAATATCGCTCACCCTCACGCGTAAGCGGCAACATATAAGACAAATATTCATGCGCCACTCCTGTGGTATTTCGCACCTTATATGTGATAGTGGGACCCACATTGTGCAGCGTTTGCGCTGAATTGACATTGCGCACATCGTGCATGACAGGTTTCAGGACGCTTGCTGGCGTATCATTGGCATCCTCTACATTCAAAACCCGCAATTGTTCCAATTCAATTTGATAATCTTGATTGTCCAAAACCAAAGGCAAGTTTTGCAATGATTTGGCTTGGACGCTTGCCGAGTTTGCCCAAGGTCTGCGCACATCCCAAGCTTGCAAAACCAAATCTGAACCGCCATCGCCAAAACTGGATTGAAAAATCGCCACGCCATCTTGAATAAACGGTTGATTGACTTTGATTGTTGCCTGTTCGGTTTGACCGCTTTGTTTATCGGTAATCAACAAATCGCTGGCAAAGTTTTTAGGCATGCCTGTTTCATAAAAATCCACATGAAACCGTTCCAATTGGACGACAAATGGCAAATCCTGCACCACCAAACCATCGCCCGCATTCAAAAACACCACATCGGTGGCTTGCCCTTCCGCTATGGTGACATTGCCACGAAACGACAAAGTTTTTGCATCCAAACGAGCTTCAGGCGCGAAATCTTTGGCTAGGATGGTTTGATTGTCAGGCACAATATTCCCAAGCAAACGCCCCCAATTCAAATCCATATTGCTGTCTATCAAGCCGCCAATACAAATCACCACAATCGCAACGTGTGCAAATATATAACCGAGTTTGCTGGCGCTGCCTTTTTTCGCTGCCACCATCACGCTGCCATCTGCATGGGCTTGGGTTTTGACTTGAAATCCTTGCACTTGCCAATAACGCTGCAATACCGCCACAGGCAATTCACCTTCTAACAAAACGGTGTGTTTCATGGCTGCCAAGGATTTGGCACTAGCATTCAAACGAAAAGAGCGCATTTGACGCAAAAATGCAGGCGTGTGCCGCCACACGCACAAACTGATAGACACCACCAAAAACAACAAAATAACCACAAACCAAGGCGCAGCATACACATCAAACAAGCCCAAAGTTTTGAAGATGGGAAACCAAAATGGACCAAATTTGACCACATAATCTGTCATAGGCTGATTTTGTTGCAACACAGTGCCTATCATGGACGCTATCGCCAACAAAGTTAGCAAAGCCACCGCAAAACGCATGGAACTTAAAAATTCAAACCATGGACGGTGCCTCAAAGGTATTTTTTTCTTCATCACATTCAGTCTGTTTGAGCAGCGTTTGCTGCCTGTTTTCATCCTAACTCAAGCCATAGCAACAATATGTTTTTCATCACAATCGGCGGCAGTTTACCATTATTGCCCTTCAAAACCGCGACCACGCCGCCTTTTGCCAGCACACTTACAATAAAGTCAAAATTATCACAGGGTTAAAACGTGCTAAACTGTATGCCTTGTTTGATTGGTATATACCTCACTATGTCTTTATTCCAAAACGCCCAATTTTTTACCACAGTGAACCACTTAAAAGATTTGCCTTACACCAAGGCAGAAATTGCCTTTGTGGGTCGCTCGAATGCTGGCAAATCCAGTGCTATCAACACTTTGACCAACCATGTGCGTTTGGCTTACGTGTCCAAAACACCGGGACGCACGCAACACATCAACTTTTTTGAGTTGCGCAATGGTTATTTTTTAGCGGATTTGCCCGGCTACGGTTATGCGCAAGTGCCTGAAGATGTGCGTGCGCATTGGGTGCGTTTACTCGGTCAATACTTGCAAACACGCGAAAGTTTGATTGGTCTGATTTTGATTATGGATGTGCGCCATCCATTGAAAGAATTGGACAAAAAAATGTTGGATTTCTTTGCCGAAACGGGTCAACCTGTCCACATTTTGCTTTCTAAAGCCGACAAATTATCTAAAAACGAACAAATCAAAGCTTTGGGCGTGGTCAAAAAAGCGTTGAAACCTTATATGGAACGCCAACAAGTGACGGTGCAATTGTTCTCTAGCCTGAAAAAACAAGGCATCGAAGAAGTGGAACAAACCGTACAAAGCTGGTTTAATGCTTTGCCTGTTGTGTCCGACAACGATGATGTCATCGATACCGACACACCATCTGCATCAGAATAAAATCAAATCACATCAAACAGCGTCCTGTAAGTTACAGGACGCTGTTTTTCATGGGCTAAACAAATCCCAACACCATCATTCCAACCAACCTTGCTGTAACAGCCACACCAAGCCCGACAACAACACAACCGAAATACCCACACCCAACCACGGCTTACCATTCGTGTTTTGAGTCGATGTTTCTGGCTCTAATGATTGTGCATATTGTTGCAACACATAGCCTTGCAATGCTGTCACACTCACGGCAATCAATTCCATCCAAAACCACTGCATTTTTGTATACTTTCAATCACATCCATCTCAACCAAGCCATACATGCAAACCCAATGCCAAAGCGCTCGCCTCGCAGTAAGTCAACGAAGCCAACACGCATCCATGCTAAAATAAAGCCTTAATCGATTTGCAAACTGACCATGAAACCTGCTCAAACCTCTGCGCACAACACGCCACCTCAAGCCAAAACCAATACATTGCACCCTAACAATCCGCATCACGGACGTTATGATTTGGCTGCGTTGGTCAAAACCTTGCCTGAATTAAAAGGCTTCATCATCCAAACACCCAAAGGCGAAGCCAGTATAGCTTTTGCCAATGCCAAAGCGGTGGTGTGTTTGAACAAAGCCTTGCTCAAACATTTTTATGGCATCGACCAATGGACGCTGCCACAAGGATTTTTGTGCCCACCGATTCCGGGACGTGCCGATTACATTCACCACATCGCTGATTTATTACAACAGCGTCCTGTAAACCGCCAAGCCTTGCCAATTAAGGCTTTGGATATTGGCACAGGCGCCAATTTGATTTATCCCATCATCGCCCATCGAGCTTTAAATTGGGAAATGGTTGGCAGCGAAGTCAGCCCAAGCGCACTCAAACACGCTCAAAAATTGATTGATGCGCATCCATTATTGCAAAACATACAATTGCGCCAACAAAAGCGGCCTGAACACATTTTCAATAGCATCATTCAAACAGGCGAATATTTTGATATCACGCTGTGTAACCCGCCATTTTTCAGGTCGCAAGATGAAGCCAACGCCCAAGCAGCGCGCAAATGGCGCAATCTGAAAGGCGCAAAATCTTCTAGCGTGCGCAATTTTGGTGGTCAACAACAAGAATTGTGGTGCGAAGGTGGCGAATTGGCCTTTTTGCGCAGCATGATTGACGAAAGCGTGCATTATGCCAAACAAGTCGGCTGGTTCACCTCGATCGTGTCTAACCTCAACCATGTGCCGCCATTGAAAAAAGAATTGAAAAAGCGCAAAGTGCCGCACATTCAAGTTTTGGAAATGTCACAAGGACAAAAACACACGCACATTTTAGCGTGGTCGTTCCAAGCTTAAACCTTGTTGGATATTTACAAACAAGCGTCCTGTAAACGGTTTACAGGACGCTTGTTTTAATTGGATAACCATTTTTTACAACCAACCCAAAGGTCGCATCAAGCCCAAACCAATGGCTGCGCTGAACATCGCACCAAACGTGGTGATACCGACAATATTGGCAGCGGCCACATCGTTGCCGCCCATCGCTTTGACCATCACATAACTGGCTGCCGCCACAGGTGTGGCGCTCATCATGAACAACACGCCAAACTGCACGCCTTCCAAGCCCATCGCTTTGCCAACCATTACCGCCAACACAGGCGCTGCGACCAAACGCCCCACGCTAGACCATTGTGACACGCCACTGACTTTCAGCACCGATTTGACATCAAATGCCGCTCCTGCGCAAAGCAAGGCCAAAGGCAATGCCATCGATGCCAAAAAATGTCCTGTTTGATTCAATACCATTGGCACAGGAACGGCAAAATATTTCCAAACAATCGCTATCAAAATCGATAAAATCAGCGGATTTTTCACCATTTGCAGCAACATGTGTCCCCATTGCACTTTTTTACCGGGGTTTAGCGAACGGGTTAAGGTAATGACCGCCAAAATATTGTACAAAAAAGTCATGGCTCCAGTCATCACCGCACCGATAGCAATCCCTTCTGCACCATAAGCATTGGCACAAAATGCCAAACCCACAATGCCCGTATTGCCTCGATACACGCCTTGCACAAACACTCCACGGTCTCGCACTTCGGGAATGATTTTTTTCGCCAACCATTCACATGCAAAAAACAAAATCAACGCACAAATCACACCCGCAATGACCATATCCACTTGAGAGCGGTAATCGGCATCCGAACCGACAATGCTGAAAAACATCAACAATGGCAACGACCAATTGAAGACCAAATTCGATGCTTGGGCACAAAAGTGATGGTCAACTTGTTGGCGATAACGCAACCACAAGCCCAAACTCAATAAAATCAAATTGGGCAAAGTCACCGACAAAGAAAATTGCGTGGCTTCCCACAAAGACTGCCAAGGCATATTGAAATCCATCAGGACAAATGAATCATAACAAAGATGTTACTCTCTTTATCCATGACATCGTAGTCAAAAAAGGCACCACCATCACACAACAAGCACATTCACCCACCCAAAAAATTACAGGACGCTTTAAGCGTCCTGTAAACCAGATGACAAATATGTTGAATTAAAAATACTTCTGACAAATTTCTTCTAATATTTTGAGCGTTTCTTTTTGCAAACGTGTGGTCGAACGTTTGGCAGAATAGCCAACGTACAAACGATTCACCAAGCTAGGATTTTGAATGCGCACCGCCATCATATCGTCGCCATTTTTCACCAAGGCCAAACAATATTTCGACAACACCGCACAACCGACACCTTCATTCACCAATTTGACGATGGTGCCGACGCTGTTAATTTCCCAATCGATTTTTGGCTTTAAGCCGATTTCTGCCAATTGCGCTTGCACCAATACTCGAAATGGATTGGGCAATGTCGGCATAATCAACGAAATATTGGCCAAATCTTTCAAATCAATCACTTCTTGTTCTTGTGGGAAAGCACCTTTTTGAGCAATCAAATACAGCTCTTCTTCGACAATCAATCTGGTATCGATATGGGGAGAGAAAGTCGGATTGTTGAGCAAACCAATATCCATGCGCCCCAAACCCAAATTTTCCTCAATGTGCACCGTCAAACCTTCTTCGATGGTCAAGCTCGCCAAAGGCAAACGCTGTTTGAACAAACGCACCAAATCAATGGCAATGAGCTTGGCGACTGTTGGCGGCAAGCCGATGGTGATGTGTCCTGACAATTTGCCATCAGACAAACTCAAGTCTTCATACGCTTGGTCGATTTGATCCATAATGACATTGACGTGTTGCAACAAAGTGCGTCCTGCATCGGTCAACACCACACCACGACCATGACGAATGAGCAGATTTTGACGCAACTCAATTTCCAATTGGCGAATTTGGCGGCTCAACACAGGCTGCGCCACATCAATCACCTCTGCCGCACGAGTGTAACTCCCCAATTCTGCCACGTGCATGAAATACTTAAGTTGCTTCAGCTCCACCGCTCACCACCACTTTCTATAACAAAAATACATAACAAATAGATTGTCACTGTGCTGTTTTGCCAAGCAGCCACCTTTGATAATACAAGATAGAATCGTTGCGACTGCATGTTCCGCCTTACAAAACGGCATCGTTGCAACATTATAAATGATATTGATGCAATAAACTTACATTGGAGCAATCGAAGATGGCCAATCAAACTGCTGTGCCTTGCCTGTTCATGCGTGGCGGCACCTCAAAAGGTCCTTTTTTCTACGCCAAAGACTTGCCTAGCGACATTGCCAAACGCGATGCGGTTTTATTGGCTGCGGTCGGCTCGCCTGACAAACGCCAAATTGATGGTTTGGGCGGCGCGCATTCGTTGACCAGCAAAGTCGGCATTGTGGATTTACATGACGGCTCGGACGCGGATTTGAGCTTTTTGTTTGCCCAATTACAACCTGAAAAAGACACAGTAGACACCACGCCTAACTGCGGCAATATGCTTGCAGCAGTCGTGCCATTTGCGTTAGAAAAAGGCTTGATTCAGGCGCAAGGCGACACCACCACGGTGAAAGTTTTGACCGTCAACACTGGCATGGTCGCTGAAATCACCGTACAAACGCCTAATGGCGAAATTGCTTACGAAGGCGATGCACGTATTGATGGCGCACCGGGCACCAATGCACCAATCAAAATCAATTTCTTGGACACCGCAGGCTCGGTAGCAGGTTCATTGTTGCCAACGGGCAATGTCATCGACACATTTGACATTGACGGCATTGGCGCATTGGAAGCGACCTGTATCGACAACGGCATGCCAATGGTTTTGGTACGCGCAGCTGATGTTAAACGCACTGCGTATGAAAGCGTGGCAGATTTAAACCAAGATGCCGATTTGAAAGCCAAAATCGAACAATTGCGTTTACAGGCCGCTTTGAAAATGGGTTTGGGCGATGTGTCAGGCAAAAATTATCCGAAAATGTGTTTGCTCAACCATCCTATTAACGGCGGCGCGATTCACACCCGTTGCTATATTCCGCATGTGTGCCACGATGCCATTGGCGTGTTGGCGGCAGTGACTGTGGCAACCGCTTGCGTGTTGCCTAACTCGGTTGCCGATGGTTTGGCCGTGGCAGGACAAGTTTCTGGTAACAGCAGCTTGATGTCAATTGAACACCCAAGCGGCGAATTCAGCGTGGAATTGACCACTGATGCCAACGATTCCACCAATGTTTTGAGTGCAGCCTTGCTTCGCACTGCCCGCTTGATTATGCGTGGCGAAGTGATGATTCCAAACCGACTGGCATAAAGCGTCCTGTAAAAGTTATCTCAAAAAATGGAACCGTTTGCATGAATTATGCAAACGGTTCTATGTCATTTCAGCATATCTAGTAGTCGCATCGTCTTCTTTTTTCTAAGCTTTGTTTGCGGCTAATATCAGCTAGCTTCGTTCATGCTCGATTTTTCTATTACAACAGACACTTAGTCGGTTATTTTCCAAATAAAAATCAGCAAGATAACGCTTCTTTCAGTTTGCCCGTTGTCCACACAACGAGCACACATTCACAATAAAAGGTTGAAGAGAACATGAGTTTAATCATTGACTGTCACGGTCACTACACGACCGCTCCTAAAGCTTTGGCTGACTGGCGTGAAAAACAAATCGCTGCGGTTAACAGCCCAAGTCAAATGCCTAAAGTGGCTGATTTGAAAATCAGTGACGATGAAATCCGCGAAACTTTAGAATCCAACCAATTAAAATTCATGAACGAGCGTGGCTCGGACTTGACGATTTTCTCACCACGCGCAAGCTTCATGGCACACCACATTGGTGACTATCAAGTGTCTGCCACTTGGGCGGCCATTTGTAATGAATTGTGCTACCGCGTCTCTCAATTGTACCCAGACCGTTTTGTGCCTGCTGCGATGTTGCCACAGTCTCCTGGCGTACCGATTGAGACGTGTATCGCTGAATTAGACCGTTGTGTGAACGAATACGGTAATGTGGGCTTGAACTTGAATCCAGACCCATCAGGCGGTCATTGGACATCGCCGCCGTTGACCGACAAATACTGGTATCCCATTTACGAAAAAATGGTCGAGCACGACATCCCTGCGATGGTACACGTGAGCACCAGCTGCAACCCAGCCTTCCACACCACAGGCGCGCATTACTTGGCAGCAGACACCACGGCCTTCATGCAATGTTTGACAGGTGATTTGTTCAGCGACTTCCCAACCTTGCGTTTCTTAATTCCTCATGGCGGTGGCGCAGTGCCTTACCACTGGGGTCGTTTCCGCGGCTTGGCGATGATTATGAAAAAACCAGAAATCGAAGAACATTTGATGAACAACATCTTCTTCGATACTTGCGTTTACCATCAGCCTGGCATTGATTTGTTGCTCGATGTCGTTCCAAACAAAAACGTGTTGTTTGCATCCGAAATGATTGGTGCGGTGCGC
The DNA here is from genome assembly GCF_000382305.1 of Vitreoscilla stercoraria DSM 513. GTDB lineage: Bacteria > Pseudomonadota > Gammaproteobacteria > Burkholderiales > Neisseriaceae > Vitreoscilla > Vitreoscilla stercoraria. The sequence goes on along the minus strand of NZ_KB908022.1, from coordinate 99,031 downwards.
GACATTGACCCACGCACAGGTCATTACTTCGATGACACCAAACAATACATCGAAAAAGCCAAAATCACCGCTGAAGAAAAACACAATATTTACGAAGCCAACACCCGTCGTGTGTTCCCACGTTTGGATGCGCAATTGAAAGCGAAAGGATTGTAATCATGGAAGTGACTTTAAACCAATTGGGCGTGGTTAAACGCAATATTGAACGTGCGGATGCTGCTGCAGTTGAAAAATTATCACGCTTTGGCGTGGCAACCATCCACGAAGCGATGGGCCGCATTGGCTTGATGAAACCTTACATGCGTCCTGTATACAACGGCGCGAAAATTTGTGGCACGGCGGTAACGGTATTGTTGCAACCAGGTGACAACTGGATGATGCACGTTGCCGCTGAACAATTGCAACCGGGCGACGTGGCTGTGGCTGCTTGTACTACTGACAACGCCGATGGCTTTTTTGGCGACTTGTTGGCGACCTCTTTCAAAGCGCGCGGCGCGAAGGGCTTGATCATTGACGGTGGCGTGCGCGACGTGGCGGATTTGGAGCAAATGGGTTTCCCTGTGTTTGCCAAAGCCATTCATGCTAAGGGCACGATCAAAGCCACTTTGGGTTCGGTAAACGTGCCAGTTGTTTGTGCAGGCATGTTGGTCAATCCAGGCGACGTGGTGGTTGCTGACGTAGACGGCGTGGTCGTGGTGCCGCGTGAACGCGCGCAAGAAGTCGCTGACGCGGCTGAAAAACGCGAATCGTTCGAAGGCGAAAAACGCGCACGTTTTGAAGCAGGCGAATTGGGCTTGGACATGTACAAAATGCGTGAGCCTTTGGAAAAAGCTGGCTTGAAATACATCGACTAAGCAAAGGACACATCATGAGCACAACATTTGAAAAAACTCCCGGTTGGTTAGACTGGTACCAAGGTCCAACCAAACCCTCTTTGACATTGCCAGTAGGCGCAGTAGATGCACATTGTCACGTGTTTGGCCCAGGCGACGAATTCCCTTACGCACCTGAACGCAAATACACGCCTTGCGATGCCTCCAAAGACCAATTGTTTGCTTTGCGCGACCATTTGGGTTTTGCGCGCAACGTGATTGTGCAAGCAACCTGCCACGGCAAAGACAACCGCGCTTTGGTAGACGCACTGATTGCATCCAACGGCAAAGCGCGTGGCGTAGCCACCGTTGGTGTGAACATCACCACCGAAGAAATCCAAGCCTTACATGACGCTGGCGTGCGTGGTGTGCGTTTTAACTTCGTCAAACGCTTGGTAGATTTCATGCCCAAAGCGGATTTGGAAGCGATTGCTGCTAAAATTGCACCGTTCGGCTGGCATATTGTGATTTACTTTGAAGCCCCAGATTTGCCTGAGCTGTGGGACTTCTTCACCAACTTGCCAACAACAGTCGTGGTAGACCACATGGGTCGCCCTGACGTGAGCAAAGATGTGAACGGCGAAGAATTTGAATTGTTCGTGAAGTTGATGCGCGAGCACAGCAACATTTGGTCGAAATTGTCTTGCCCAGAACGCTTGAGCGTGACCGGTCCTAAGGCTTTGGATAGTGAAACCCGTCCTTACACAGATGTGGCACCATTTGCCCGTCGCTTGATGGAATTGTTCCCAGAGCGCGTGTTGTGGGGCACAGATTGGCCGCATCCTAACTTAAAAGACCACATGCCAGACGACGGTTTGTTGGTGGAATACATTGCACAAATTGCACCAACCGAGACTGAACGCCAACAATTGTTGGTCGACAATCCGATGCGTTTGTACTGGCCTGAAGAAGTCGCTTAAAACACTGTGTTTTATATAGAAGAGAGATACCATGGCAATTGAAAAACCGTATAAAGACATTCCAGGTACCATCGTGTTTGACTCTGAGCAATCACGCAAAGGTTACCATTTGAACCAATTTTGCATGTCGTTGATGAGTGCAGAGAACCGTGCGCGCTTCAAAGCCGATGAGCGTGCGTATTTGGACGAATGGCCAATGAGCGAAGACCAAAAACAAGCGGTTTTGGCGCGCGATTTGAACCGCTGCATGGACTTGGGTGGCAACATTTACTTTTTGGCCAAAATCGGTGCAACCGATGGTCATTCTTTCCAACAAATGGCAGGCTCTATGACCGGTATGAGCGAAGAAGCATACCGCGACATGATGCTCGGTGGCGGTCGCAAAATTGACGGCAACCGTTACATCCATGAATGGGAAGACAAAGCAAAGGAAGACAAATAATGGCTAAAATCACTGCAAGCGTGTACACCTCACACGTGCCAGCAATCGGCGCGGCTTGGGACTTGAAAAAACACGAAGAACCCTATTGGAAAAAAGTGTTCGATGGTTATGAGTTTTCCAAACAATGGCACAAAGACAACAAGCCTGACGTGGTATTCTTGGTTTACAACGACCACGCCAACAATTTCAGCTTGGAATTGATTCCAACATTCGCGTTGGGTACCGCTGCCAATTTTGAAACCTGCGACGAAGGTTGGGGCCCGCGTCCTGTACCTGATATTGAAGGTGCACCTGATTTGGCGGCACACATTGCGCATTCTGTGATCACGCAAGACTTCGATTTGACTTTGTGCAACAAAATGAAATTGGACCACGGTTTGACCGTGCCAATGAGCTTGATGTTTGGCGATGTTGAACAATGGCCAGTGAAAGTGATTCCTTTGCACGTGAACGTGGTGCAATACCCGATTCCTTCAGGCCGCCGTTGCTACGAATTGGGCAAAGCCATTCGCCGCGCGGTTGAATCTTACGACGAAGATTTGAACGTACACATTTGGGGCACAGGCGGTATGAGCCACCAATTGCAAGGCCCTCGCGCAGGTTTGATCAATCCAGAATGGGACAACCAATTCTTGGACGATTTGATCAACACGCCTGCTGAGTTGGCTGAGAAAAACTACGTGGAATATTTGCGTGAAGCAGGTTCTGAAGGCGTGGAATTGGTGATGTGGTTGATCGCTCGCGGTGCCATGGACGAAGACAAAGCGCCAAAAGTGACGCACCGTTTTTACCATGTGCCAGCGTCCAACACCGCAGTGGGTCACTTGATTTTAGAAAACCAATAATTTAGGAAAGACGACATGACTCAAAAAGTACGTATCGCCTTAGTCGGTACCGGTGCATTCGGTATCAAACACTTAGATGGCTTGAAAAACATCGACAACGCAGAAGTGACTTTTGTCGTTGGCTCTTCCAAAGAAAAAGCACAAGTGGTTGCCGATCAATACGGTATTCCTAACGCTTCAGGCAGCTTGGACGAAGCTTTGGCTTCAGACCAAGTGGACGCGGTGATTTTGTGTACGCCTACACAAATGCACGCAGCACAATCTGTGGCTTGCTTGAAAGCGGGTAAACACGTGCAAGTGGAAATTCCATTGGCAGACACTTTGGCTGGTGCTGAAGAAGTGTTGGCGTTGCAACAAGAAACCAAATTGGTAGCGATGGTTGGCCACACTCGCCGCTTTAACCCATCACACCAATACGTGCACAACAAAATCACGGCAGGCGAATTGAACATCCAACAAATGGACGTGCAAACTTACTTCTTCCGCCGTAAAAACATCAATGCCAAAGGCGAACCACGCTCTTGGACCGACCATTTGTTGTGGCACCATGCCGCGCACACCGTTGACTTGTTCCGCTACCAAGCAGGCTCTCCCATTGTAAAAGCCAACGCGGTACAAGGTCCGATTCACCCTGAATTGGGCATTGCGTTGGACATGTCGATTCAATTGCAAGCTGAAAACGGCGCGATTTGCACCTTGTCTTTGTCGTTCAACAACGACGGCCCTTTAGGCACATTCTTCCGCTACATCGGCGACAACGGCACTTACATCGCCCGTTACGACGATTTGGTCACTGGCAAAGAAGAGCCAATTGATTTGACAGGCGTGACTGTATCCAACAACGGTATCGAATTGCAAGACCGCGAATTTGTGGCAGCCATTATCGAAGGTCGTGAGCCAAATTCATCGGTTCAATCGGTGATGGATTGCTACCGCACTTTGCATGCTTTAGAGCAACAATTACAGGCTTAAATCTTATTTAAGCGTGTAAACAAACACCCATTAGGTTGCGTACAGGTCGCCTAATGGGTGTTTTTTATCTTCATACATTCAAAAGGATTTGGCATGTTTGCACCACGCACTTTGGCCGACACTCAGGTTAACCCTATTGGTTTGGGCTGCATGAATTTGAGCCACGCTTATGGCGTCCCACCGACACAATCCGAAGCGCAAACCTTGCTCTTCAAGGCTTTGGATTTGGGTTACAACCATTTAGACACCGCCACACTTTACGGTTTTGGCAAAAACGAAACCTTAATTGGCAACACTTTAAAAAGCCAACGCCAACAATTTTTCTTGGCCAGCAAATGCGGCATGGGCGGCGTCGATGGCAAACGTGTGATTGATGGGCGTCCTGAAACCTTGCGCCGCCAAATCGACGAATCATTAAAACGCTTGCAAACCGACGTGATTGATTTGTATTACTTGCACCGCTTTGACAAAAGCGTGCCAATTGAAGAGAGCGTTGGCGAAATGGGTCGCATGGTCGAAGCGGGCAAAGTACGCTTTTTAGGCTTGTCGGAAGTCTCTGCCGAAACTTTGTACAAAGCGCACCAAGAACACGCCATTGCCGCCGTGCAAAACGAATACTCATTGTGGACACGCAATCCAGAATTGGGCACGATAGCGGCCTGTAAAGACATAGGCGCAACGCTGGTGGCATTTAGCCCTGTCGCACGCGGTTTTTTAGGCAATGTGTTGCACGACACAGCCACTTTGCCTAGCAATGACATTCGCTTGGGTATGCCACGCTTCAAAGGCGAAAATTTTGCTGCCAATTTGAATTTGTTGCCTGCTTACGTCGCGTTGGCACAAGAAGCTGGCTGCACGCCTGCGCAATTGGCTTTGTATTGGGTTTTGGCACAAGCAGACAACATCGTCGCCATTCCGGGCACCACCCAATTGCAACATTTGGCAGACAATATTGCTGTATCTGAATTGAATATTGCAGCTGACATTTTGACCCAAGCGGGCAAACTGATCAACCAACAAACCGTGACAGGTACACGCTATCCTGCGGCAACGCAATTAGAAATTGACACAGAAGAATTTTAATCGCTTTCCAATATGTAATAAGCGTCCTGTAATCTTTACAGGACGCTTTTAAACACTCAATTAATTCATGGTCACGACAATTCCAAATTTTCTCATGACCCAAGCACCCAACAACACGCCCAACAAACTCGTCACAAACCCGCCAAACAACACCACCACAAATACCATCGATGCCCCTCCGCCCTCATACGGGGCGATGCAATCGATGTAATATGCCAGCAATAACCACGGCACGAAAAATACACAACCGACAACAGCGCGCAAAGGATTCAAAAAAAGCCAAGCCACAATAGCGGGTAGCAAAGGTGGCAAAATAAAAAATCCGATGCTGCTGAGCAAAGTCAACATGTCTTGTTGATAACACGTGACGCCCGCCACTGTTTGGCTTAACAACACCGCCACCATCGCCACAAGTCCCCATTTTTTAGCTTGTGTGCGGTTTAAAATTTTCATGCTAAGCGTCCTGTAAAATGAGTATGCAATTGGATAAGCATCATAACAAAGCGCCAATTTAAATATACAAAAATCATAAAATAAGCATATAAAAATCCTCAATTCATGCATTTTTAAAACAATGGATAAAAAATCAGCGTCCTGTAAGTTACAGGACGCTGCTGTTTAAATGCCCATATTCGTGTAATTTCAAGAGCCCATTTTGTCAGCCAAACGATACCATTTGAGTGCTTGTTTGCGATTGACTTTCACCCCTTCACCAAACTCATATGCATATGCCAAATTGTATTGAGCATCTTCATGCCCTTGCGCTGCTGCCAAGCGATACCATTTCATCGCTTCTTTGGCATCGGTCAACACGCCCTCACCCGTATCATAAGCGTAAGCCAAATAATATTGGGCATCGGCATGACCTTGCTCTGCCGCCAAACGGTACCATTTCAATGCCTCTTGGGCATTTTGCCCCACGCCCTCACCAAAACTATACGAGCGACCCAAATCAAATTGGGCATCCATATGATTTTTAGCTGCTGCCAACAAATACCATTCTACGGCTCGTTGGGCATGTTCATTCACACCCAACCCAAAATCATATGCACGCCCTAAACGGTATTGAGCACCCGCATGATCTTGTTCCGCTGCCAAACGATACCATTTCACCGCTTCTGCAAAATCTTGTGCCACGCCTTCGCCCAACTCATACAAACAGCCCAAATCAAACTGCGCATCTACATCGTCTTGCATGGCCGCCAAGCGGTACCATTTGGCCGCTTCTTGCTGGTTTTTTACTACCCCCTCGCCCCAGTTATAAGCACAAGCCAAATTGTTTTGCGCATCCATATGACCTTGTTCGGCAGCCAATCGATACCAATACACCGATTTTCTTTTATCGGTGAGCACGCCATCACCAAAATCATATGCACATGCCAAACGGTATTGGGCATCGGCATGACCTTGTTGTGCCGCCAAAAGATACCATTTCACCGCCTCTGTGCTGTCCGCGGCCACACCCTCGCCTTCATCATAAGCATAGCCTAAATAATATTGTGCGCCGATATGGCCTTTTTCTGCCGCTTGCCGATACCACACCAAAGCCTCGTCCACACTCTCCAACACCACATGCCCATGCCCATACCAATTTGCCAATTGATACATCGCCTTATCCGAGCCTTGCTCAGCTGCTTGCGCCAATGTTTCCAAGGCCGCATAAGCATCTTGTTTGACGCCAACACCATTGGCATACATCATAGCCAATTGGTATAAAGCTTCGGGGTTTTGGCTTAAGGCCGCTTGTTTTAAAATGGCAAACGCCTGTTGTAAGTCTTGATTGATGCCATATCCTTTGGCATACATTTGTGCCAACTCCAATTGCGCTTCAATGCAATCTTGCTCTGCCGCTTCATGAAACCACAACAAAGCCACTTCAAAATGATCCGCCACAGCATCCAATTCTAAATACACCCGCCCCAATTCCAATTGCGCCACGGCATAACCGCTGTCAGCACTGCGCTCAATCCAATGCAAATACAAATCACGATTGGCTTTGATTTTTTGACCATCGGCATATTGCATTGCCAAATCATATTGGGCTTGAGCATGTTGGTTTTCAGCTGCTTTTTTCAACCAAATCAATCCTTTTAAAAACTGATTGTCTTGCCAATATTGTTGTGACAATTCGTATTGCATTGCGGCATTTTGCTGAGTTTGTGTCAATAATGTCGTTACAGTGGTTTCAGAAACAGGCGGTTTAAGTACGGCAATAGAAGCGTCATGTAACTCATCGTCTTCTTGCATTAAATCAGATACACGCTGCAAACTTGCAGACATGGTTTCGGTTTGAAGGGGTTGATTGGGCAAGCCTAATTTGGGCAAAGTGACAGGCAATTGCCTAGACATAATTTGTGCAAACCACAAAGCCAATTTGTCGGCTTCTTGTAACAATGATTGAATATCACTGTCGCCTATGTCTTGTGCATGAGCCGCTTTGTTGCCATGCAAACGGATTTGATGCATGCTGGCAATGATTTTTTCATCGAATAATTGGGTAAAACTGTGACTGCTCAAATGTGCAAACAGCGTATTTTCCACAGGCTTTTTCAAATACAAAACCTCATAGACCCGCTCTACAATGGCGCTCAAATAAGCTCGCAAACACAATAAAGCCACATCATTGCGCTGGGTTTTCGCCGCTTGCAAAGCGTGATGTCCATGCTTATAAGCTTCAGGCCACGTGCCTTTTAAAAGATTAAGATGGTTCATTCACGCCCCCAACCCATAAAAGAAATTTAAATCAATATCATAAACTTATGCAAAATATCTATTGGATTTTAAATCAATCATCTTAACGATACACGTTATCCAACCATAAAAACAATATTTACAATACATGTTTTTATGAAGATTGCAAAATCTGTTGGTATAACAAGATAAATTCGGTTTCCCAAGCCGCATCTTGACCCGCTTTGAACTTGGCTTGCTGCCATTTTTTCACCACTGCTTGACGTTTGCGAACGTATTGCAACAACACTTCGCTGCGCTGCGCCAAATTGATTGATCCTAATTCCGCTTCCATCAAACTGAGTGAATAAGGGCGGCCTGTAAATTGCACCACCAACGCTTGGTAAATACGTCCCTCGGCTGCCAAAATGGTTTCAGCCTCAACTTCAAAGCCTTGTTGCGCCAAATATTGACGCAATGCAGCGATTTCGGTCTGTGGCTGCAAAATCAGGCGCACGCCTGCTTGCTTTAAGGACGCTTGCGCTTGCATCATGCGCACAATCGTGTCGCCACCCATCCCACAAATGGTAATATCGGCTTGTTCAGGCAGCTTAATTTGCGCCAAACCATCGCTCAAAATGGTACTGATTTGCGCAGACAAATTGGCAGCGGCAATATGTATTTGGGCTTGTTGCAATGGCTGTTTTGCAACATCTGCGGCAATCGCTTGCTGAGTTTTGCCGCTTTGCACCAAAGCAATCGGCAAACGTGCGTGATCGGTACCCACATCAATGACACACACATCAGAGCGCACTTGTGATGCCACCCAAGCCAAACGGGCATCCAAGCCCAAACTCTTCCAATCTTGTTCCATCATTTGCCTCAATCGCTTCTTATGCCGCAAAATCAAACATTGTAGCGCAGTCATTCTCAAGCGTCCTGTAAAGCCTGCGCCCACAAAAAACCGCTGCCTCAGCAGCGGTTTTCAATGTGTGTGTTTATTTATTGTATTGCAATTAGTATGGCAAACCTGCGTAGTTTTCAGCCAACAATTTGGCACCATTTTCTGAATTGATCAATTGATTGAATTCAGCTTCTTGCATTTTGTTGTCCCAAGCATCGTTTTCTGGGAAGGTGTGCAACATTTTCGTCATATACCAAGAGAAACGTTCTGCGCCCCAAATACGAGCCAAACAACGTGCAGAATAACCATCAATGCCTGCTTCGCTGTTATTTTGGTAGAAATCTTCAAACGCATCCGCCAAATACAAAACGTCACTTGCCGCCAAATTCAAACCTTTGGCACCTGTCGGTGGTACGATGTGCGCAGCATCGCCTGCCAAGAACAATTTTTTGTAACGCATCGGCTCAGACACAAAGCTGCGAAGTGGCGCAATCGATTTTTCCAAGCTAGGACCAGTGGTCACTTTAGCCGCATCTTCAGGCAACATGCGAGATTTCAATTCGTCCCAGAAACGCTCATCAGACCAGTCTTCTACATTTTCAGTCAAAGGCACTTGCAAGTAGTAACGGCTGCGGGTTTCAGAACGTTGGCTGCACAAATAAAAACCTTTGTCGCTCTTACCGTAAATCAATTCGTGGTCGCAAGGTGGCACGTCAGCGAGCAAGCCCAACCAGCCAAATGGATACACGCGTTCGTAAGTTTTCAATACATCGGCAGGAATGGTTGGACGAGAAACACCATGGTAACCATCACAACCTGCAATGAAATCACAATCCAAACGGTGGGTTTCACCATCTTTTTCATAAGTGACATATGGAGATTCACCATCTACATCATGCAAAGCCACATTTTTGGCTTCGTAAACAGTGGTTGCACCGATTTCTTCACGCGCTTCCATTAAATCGCGTGTCACTTCTGTTTGACCGTAAACAGTCACATTGCGACCGACTTGTGCTTTGAAATCCACACGGTATTCTTGACCGTTGAAAACCAATTTACAACCATCGTGCGGCAAGCCTTGCTCTTTCAAATTTTTAGTCACACCTGCACGGGTCAAACCGTCAACAGTCACGCTTTCCAACACGCCAGCTCGAATACGACCTAAAACATACTCACCTGTTTGACGCTCTAAAATCACATTGTCGATGCCGCTTTTCGCCAAAATTTGACCTAACAACAAACCTGATGGACCTGCACCAATGATGGCTACTTGAGTTTTCATCTTCTTTATGTCCTTAAAATAGTCTTTTAAGTTATTTGAAATTTTGTAATTTTTCATCCGCACGCAAGCTTCTGCGTATCGGAAATGCAGACAAATTATTCAAAAAAACGAAGCATCTATAAACCTCATAATTGTTCTAACAGATATATTTTTTAAATCACTTAATATGGATTAAATGCTTGACTTAACGCAATAGTTTGAAATATTCAATATGTTCATGATTCATCTGGCTAACTATTGTGAACCTTTTTTCAGCACAGAATTTTTTGGTGAAGTTAAATCTCTCTTCAATCCAAGACTTCATACAGCAACCGCTATTTTCATGCCGCAGCAAAAAACGATTGAATGGGATGATGGGATGGATAACAAAGATTTGAACCAATTGAATGAAGCATTTGGCAATTGGGTTGGAAACCCTCTAAATTCTTTCTTTTCGGTTGTACCCAAACCAACACCAAACCATTAGGATGCTTAAAAAACGAGCACTTTCACTGACTGCTTAAACCCCACGCAACGCCATGATTTAAAGTCAGCGTAAACTGATATCTATTTCAAATGCTGCAACCACATCGCATGACTTATCTGAGTATTTTATCCATCAAGACACCAGCACACACAATCGCCTCTGTGCCTATTTTTGAAGGCGTTTTCAAAGCCTATCCACCACAACATTGGTACTTTGATATGGACATCCGTTTTCAAAACCGACATCGTGAAAAGGGTTTTTCGGCTACAATCTAGCATGACAGATTTTAGAAACCCAGCCATGAAAACCTTGCTTTTGATAGACGGCACGTCTTACATTTACCGCGCATTTCACGCCATGGCACCACTGACTTCGCCAACAGGCGAGCCAACAGGTGCGTTGTTTGGCGTGTTGAACATGCTTAAAAACCTACACATCGATTACCCACACGATTACGCCACTTGTGTTTTCGATGCCAAAGGTCCCACATTTCGCAACGATATGTATCCCGATTACAAAGCCACTCGCCCGCCTATGCCTGACGATTTGCGCCCACAAATCGAGCGCATCCAAGAATTGGTGGCGGACATGGGTTGGCCTGTTTTAAGCATTGCAGGCGTGGAAGCGGACGATGTGATTGGCTCTTTGGCGGTCAAAGCCGAAGCGCATGGCTGCAAAGTCATCATTTCCACCGGTGACAAAGACATGGCGCAATTGGTGACGCCCAACATCACTTGCATCAACACCATGAATGGCGATGTACTGGATGAAGCGGGCGTGGTGCAAAAATTTGGCGTGCGTGCCGACCAAATCATCGATTATTTGACCCTCGTAGGCGACAAAGTCGACAACGTGCCCGGTGTGGACAAAGTCGGTCCCAAAACCGCTGCCAAATGGTTGGCGCAATATGACACTTTAGACAATATCATCGCGCACGCTACCGAATTCAAAGGCAAAGTGGGCGAGCATTTACAGGCCGCTTTAAGCCATTTGCCTTTGTCCAAAGCCTTAATTACCATCAAAACCGATATGGACTTTAGCGAGCATTTGCCCAATAAAATCGACGATTTATTGCGCCAAGAACCTGATTGGGACAAATTGGTGCTGCGTTTTGCTGAGCTAGGCTTCAAACGATGGCTGGCCGAAGCACAGAAAAAAGCCAATCGAACTGCTCCAAACCATGACGCACAAAATGATTTGTTTGGCGACCAAAGCCATTCAAGCAACACAACCATCACACCCAAAATCGACATTCCCGATTTGGGCAACCACATCGAAACCCATTACCAAGCCATTTTGAGCCAAGCCGATTTGGCCAGCTTGTTAATGCGTTTACAGGATGCTTTACAACACAAACAAGCGATTGCCTTGGACACAGAAACCACCAGTTTGAACGCCATGGATGCGCAATTGGTTGGCATTTCCATCGCTTTTGGCGCAGGCGATGCGGTTTATATTCCGCTGGGACACAGCATGACCGCTGCGCCGGAACAATTGCCAATGGATGACACTTTAAGCGTCCTGAAACCGTTTTTAGAAAATCCTGATTTGGGCAAAATCGGTCAAAACATCAAATACGACCAACACATTTTGGCCAATTACGGCATTTTGTTGCAAGGCGTGGTGGCGGACACCATGTTGTTGTCGTACGTACTCGAAAGCCACATGGGTCACGGCATGGACGAATTGGCGATGCGCCATTTGGGTATGGAAACGGTGACTTACGAAAGTTTGTGTGGCAAAGGTGCCAAGCAAATTTCGTTTGCGGATGTGGCTTTGGACGATGCGGTGCGCTATGCCGCAGAAGACGCTGACATCACTTGGCGTTTGAATGCGGTGATGTTGCCGCAATTGGACGAAAAACAACGCCATTTGTACGAAGCAATTGAATTGCCTGTCTCGCAAGTTTTGTGGCAAATGGAGCGCACAGGCGTCTTGATTGATAAAAAAGAATTGGATGCACAAAGCCATGAACTAGGCAGCCAGCTTTGGGCGCTCGAGCAACAAGCCTACGAATTGGCAGGTCAACCATTCAATTTGAATTCACCCAAACAATTGCAAGAAATTTTGTTTGATAAATTGGGCATTTCCACCAGCGGTTTGAAAAAAACCGCTTCGGGCGGCGTATCGACCAATGAAGCGGTGTTGGAAAAATTGGCACCTGATTATCCATTGCCAAAATTGATTTTGCAAAACCGCAGCTTAACCAAGCTCAAATCCACTTATACCGATAAATTGCCGCAATTGATTCGTGTCGATACAGGACGTGTGCATACCAATTATGCCCAAGCCGTTGCCATTACAGGACGCTTAGCGAGCAACAATCCGAATTTGCAAAACATTCCGATTCGCACCGCTGAAGGTCGCCGCGTGCGCCAAGCATTTATTGCACCAGAAGGCTTTCAAATCATGTCGGCCGACTATTCGCAAGTGGAACTCCGAATCATGGCGCATTTGTCAGGCGATGAAACCTTGATTGATGCGTTTGAACAAGGGCAAGACGTGCATCGTCGCACTGCTGCCGAAGTGTTTCATGTGGCGCCAAACGAGGTCACCAGCGAACAACGCCGTTATGCCAAAACGATTAATTTTGGTTTGATTTATGGCATGGGCGAATACGGCTTGGCAAACAATTTGGAAATTACGCCATTTGAAGCCAAAGAATTCATCAACCGCTATTTCGCCCGCTACCCTGCTGTGGCGCAATATATGCAAGCGGCAAAAGACCGTGCGCATGAACAAGGTTTTGTAGAAACCGAATTTGGTCGCCGCTTATATTTGCCTGACATCAACCATAAAAACGGCAACATTCGCGCAGGCGCAGAACGTGCCGCGATCAACGCACCCATGCAAGGCACCGCTTCAGATTTGATTAAATTGGCAATGATAGATGTGGCCGCTTGGCTCCAACAAACAGATTTGCGCAGCCGTTTAATCATGCAAGTACATGACGAATTGGTATTGGAAGTGGCTGATGAAGAAATGGATTTGGTCAAAACCAAATTGCCTGAATTGATGGCAAATGTAGGCAAATTGCGGGTGCCGTTGGTGGCAGAAGTCGGCATTGGTGCCAATTGGGATGAAGCCCATTAACCTATTTTAAAACCCAATCCAAAGCGTCCTGTAAACTTTACAGGACGCTTTTTTCATTTGTGCGACAAAAAACAGGTTAAATTAAGTCAATCATCTGATTTAAAAATCATGAAATCATAATATTGATTGACCCAATGTATTTGAAAAAAATGGATAAAATTCAATGTTGGCTTTATCGAAAACCTTTTAGAACCATCCACCACAAGCTTTAAAAATTCGATATATTGTTTTCACAGATGTCTATTTGCTTCAAATCAATGATTTACTGTTGCACTGCAAAAAGCTTTTGTATTTTCAATATGCTATGTTAATTGCGTCCTGAATGTCATTCAGTCTTGTAAGTTTTCTGTTTTTCGATGAAGGAGATGCACACCATGAAGTATCCCGTACCGAACAGTCCTGACAGCCCCATTCAATTCAAAGCCCAATATGAAAATTACATTGGCGGTCAATGGGTCGCTCCCGTCAAAGGTCAATATTTTGACGACATTTGCCCGATTACAGGCAAAGCCTTTGCTAAAGTCGCCCGCTCCACCAGCGAAGACATCGAATTGGCATTGGATGCGGCTCACGCTGCCAAAGATGCTTGGGGCAAAACCTCAAGCACCGAGCGCAGCAATATTTTGCTCAAAATCGCCGACCGCATGCAAGAGAATTTGGAAAACATTGCCGTCGTTGAAACATGGGAAAATGGCAAACCTGTACGCGAAACTTTGAATGCTGACATTCCTTTGGCGATTGACCATTTCCGTTATTTTGCAGGGGCGGTGCGCGCCCAAGAAGGCGGTATTTCTGAAATTGACCATGATACCGTTGCTTACCATTTTCACGAACCTTTGGGCGTGGTTGGGCAAATCATTCCGTGGAATTTCCCCTTATTGATGGCAGTATGGAAACTCGCGCCTGCTTTGGCGGCGGGTAATTGCGTGGTCTTAAAGCCTGCCGAACAAACACCGATTTCGATTTTATACTTGATGGAATTGATTGGCGATTTGTTGCCTGCGGGAGTTTTGAATGTGGTCAATGGCTTTGGTGTGGAAGCGGGCAAACCCTTGGCCAGCAACAAACGCATCTCTAAAATTGCATTCACAGGCGAAACCACCACAGGCCGCTTGATTATGCAATACGCCACCGAAAACATCATTCCTGTGACACTGGAATTGGGTGGCAAATCGCCGAACATTTTCTTTGCCGATGTGATGGATGAAGACGACGATTATTTGGACAAAGCCATCGAAGGCTTTGTGATGTTTGCCTTGAATCAAGGCGAAGTGTGTACATGTCCATCGCGCGTGTTGATTCAAGAATCGATTTACGACCAATTCATCGAAAAAGCACTTAAGCGGGTGGCTGCGATTAAAGGCGGCGACCCACTCGACACCGATACCATGATTGGTGCGCAAGCGAGTGCCGACCAATTGGAAAAAATCTTGTCGTATTTGGATATCGGCAAACAAGAAGGCGCAGAAGTGTTGGCTGGCGGCCATCAGCGCAAATTGGAAGGTGATTTGGCAGACGGTTTTTATGTAGAACCGACGGTGTTCAAAGGCACCAACAATATGCGCATCTTCCAAGAGGAAATTTTCGGCCCTGTGGTAGCAGTCACCACGTTCAAAGATGCCGACGAAGCTTTGGAAATCGCCAACAATACTTTGTATGGCTTGGGCGCAGGCGTGTGGACACGCAATGGCACGTTGGCTTATCGCATGGGTCGTGGGATTCAAGCAGGACGCGTGTGGACCAACTGCTACCACGCCTACCCTGCTCACGCAGCCTTTGGCGGCTACAAACAATCGGGCATTGGACGTGAAAACCACAAAATGATGCTCGACCATTACCAACAAACCAAATGCTTATTGGTGAGTTATTCTGGCAAAGCCTTAGGCTTTTTCTAAATAAAAATAAGCGTCCTGTAAAGATTACAGGACGCTTATTCATCCAAACAACATATCAAAACACATACAAAATCAATATTTTGCTATAATTTTTCATCATGAATCGTCTTATTGAAAACCAATGAAAATGAAAACTTTAGCCTTAACAGCCTTACTTTTGACCAGCAGCCCATTGGTTTGGAGCCAAGCTTGTGAAATTCCCATGTCACAAATCAATGTAGCAGGCGTGGCTTTGAACGGCTCTTTTGCCCAATTCCAACGCCAACATCCTAGCGCCAAAAAACAAAGTTTTGGCAAGAATGATTTGCGCATTGAGTTTACAAATTCGAATACCGATGCTGCTTTAGAACGCCAAGGTGTCACTTCCGCCATGCACATTGCGCTCAATCCTCGTAACGAGCGGATTGAATCCTATGGATTGAATTTCACCGATGGCAAGTTTGCCACTTTGGACACGCCTTTAGAACACTTTCACCGCCGCTTGTTACAAACATTTCAATTGCCAAAACACGGTTGGAAAAAACACGGTCAAAGTTATGTCTATCGCTGCAATGATTACCACATCGATATCACTCAAGATCATGGCGATGGTCGTCAAACTTTAGGTGCGACCATTTTGGTCATTGGTAAAGATTCTGATATGTTCAAAGACGCCAGCCTCTATAATTGATACTGCAAAGGAAACCTGATCATGAGCCATGCCCGCATTGCCGCAACACCTGCTGCCTTGGATTGGATAGCCAAACTGACTGCCCAACATGGCCCATTAATGTTTCATCAATCGGGTGGCTGTTGTGATGGCAGTGCACCAATGTGTTTTCCTTTGGGGGAATTCAAAGTGGGCGCGGCAGATGTGTGGCTAGGTGATGTGGGCGAGGTGCCGTTTTACATGAGCGTGGCGCAATTTGAATATTGGCAACACACGCATTTGACTTTGGATGTGGTAGAAGGTCGGGGCGCAAGTTTTTCTTTGGAAATTCCTGAAGGCGTGCGTTTTATCATTCGCTCACGCTTGTTTACCGAAGAAGAAACCAAAAAACTCAGCCCCATTCGCACAGGTATTTCTGAAGAACATGGTTAAAACAGGTGCTCATTTCAACATTTCAAATGTGCAATAAAACCAAACCATTAAAGTTTCACGAGGCAAAATGGCTATAAAAACCACTTTATCGTTGGTTTGAATAGCCGTTCGCTTGATTTTAAAATGATTGAGGCGATAAATATGGCAAGCACATTAAGCTTAAACTGCTTGAAATAACTCAGCATCAAAACAAGCGTCCTGTAAACAGTTACAGGACGCTTGTTTAAATTCAAATATTATTTTTGTGCTTTGATGACGCGTTCGTCCACTTTGAACAAACGATCGCCCATCGCTGCAGGCGCAATATTCCAATCGCGGAAGGTTGAATTGCCCTCAGAAACCACTTTTTTGCCATCCACATCAAAACTCAATTGATAAGTGATGCCACCGCCAGAAGTTTCTTTAGGTTGAGGCATTTTCAACTCAGTCACTTTCAACTGTACATTTTTGATTTTGGCATCTTTTTTAATCAATTGCTCGCCACGTGGACGAATTTTGTCTTCTTCTTTGAATTCTCTATTCAAATCAGAAATCAATGCCACGTTCAAAACTTTGACATTGTTAAAATCCATTTTGCCATCCACAACAGGAATGCCAAATGCAGCTTTCACACCACGATGAATCATGCGGTCATCCGCAAATTGACCTTCTTTGTTCTTTTTAGATTCTACCAACACAGAAGCCGTGCGGCTCATGAACATCACACGGTAACCAGGCACTGCTTTTTTGCCTTGACCTGCCAAAATATCATCTACCAACACCGCTTGAGTGGCTTTTTCATCACCCAAAACACGACCTGAAACCTCTTGAATCACCAATGGTTGATTGTCATACGTCAAAGAAACCGTGTCATAAAATGCCATAGCATTCAAAGATGCCAAACCCAAGCTCAAGCCTAAAATGCTGGCCAATACTGATTTTTTCATATACTGTTTTCCATATCAAATAGCGTCCTGTAAATGCTTACAGGACGCTTTAAATACCATTAATTTGCTTTGAATACGTTTTCTTTAGCAGGGAACGCTTTCAAATGTTTTGGCTGACCTTTAGGTTCTACCACTGGGAATACGGTGTTGGCAGACACATCGTATTTGACACCATCAACGACCACGCTCAATTGGTAATTCACACCACCACCCACACGCTCACCTGCCACCAAATTAGGGAAGCTCAAGCTGTTCAATTTGTAAGACAATTGTGACACTTTGCTGTCATTGTTGAATTTTTGCTCACCAGATGGACGGGTATCTTTGTTATTGATGGTGAAAGTTTTGCCATCGTCGCTAATCAAACCCAAGCTCAATACTTTGGCTTCGTTCAATTGCATTTGACCATTTTTCACTGGAATACCGAACAATACTTTGCCGCCACGGTGTACGGTTTTCAAAGCTTCCACGGTGCCATCGTCTTTTTGACGTGCATTGTAAGCAGTTGAAATCGCGCGCGTCATCAACATTACTTTAAAGCCCGGGGTTTTCTTGCCCAAGCCATCGGTAATGTCTTCTACCAACAAAGGTGCAGTATTGTCTGGCGTAGACAAGAAACGCATTGAAGTTTCTGTTACTTGCATGTCTTTGCCATTGATTGAAAACTTGCTTTCATTTGCATAAGAAGATGCCAATACCGCACCGCTTACCAATGTCAAAGTTGCTGCCACTGCACTTTTTGCTAAGAAACTCATAATTTACCTTCCGCATCAAAATTGTGAATAGGTTATTAAATACAAACGAGAATGATTATAATCTATAAATGTCTACATTTGCACATCTATTTTGTATTAAGCGAGCATAAAAAAAGCGACCTGATGGTCGCTTTCTTAAATCATATGATGATTACATTTGATTGTTCACATCTTCTGTTTTGGTTTCTTTCAACAAGAAAAATGCCACCAAAGAAATGAACGATGCAATCGACAAATAATAACCAACATATTCCAAGCCATATGTGGCATTCAATTTCGCTGCGATAAATGGTGCAAACGATGCACCTAAAATACTGGCCAAATTAAATGTCAAAGCAGAACCAGTGTAGCGTACTGAAGTTGGAAAAATTTCAGACAACACCGTACCAATTGGACCGTAAGTCAAACCCATCAAACCCAAACCAATGCACAAAAATGCAATCACTGCCACAGGATTGCCTGAAGCCAACAACGGTTGGAAGAAGAAACCAAATACGATACAAATGGCACATACCAGCATGGATGTGGCTTTGCGACCCATTTTTTCAGCCATGATGGCAGACACAGGAATGAACAAAGCAAAACACAAAATCGCCCACAATTGCCACTCTAAGAACACTGCGCGCGGATAATTGCCACCATCAGGCGAAGTACCCCAAGTCAAAGCATAAACCGTCATTAAGTAAAACAATACGAATGTACAAATACCCGCAATCGTACCCAATACCAAAGTACGGAAATGATTTTTAAACACTTCTGTGAATGGGACTTTCACGTCTTTTTTGCTGTCCAAAACTTTTTGGAATGCTGGCGTTTCATGCAATTTCAAACGAATGTACAAACCCATGAATACCAACAATGCCGAAGCAATGAACGGCACACGCCAGCCCCAAGCAAAAAACTGTTCATCAGTCAAAAAATGACCCAACAATAAAAATGAGCTGGCTGACAAAATAAAACCAATAGGCGCACCCAATTGTGGGTACATACCATACCAAGCACGTTTGCCTTCAGGCGCATTTTCTGTCGCCATCAATACCGCACCACTCCACTCACCACCCAAGCCCAAGCCTTGACCCATGCGACACAAAGCCAATAACAACGGTGCCAAAATGCCCACTTGTGCATACGTTGGTAATAAACCAATGACCACGGTTGAAATACCCATGGTCAACAAAGCCGCTACCAATGTCGCTTTACGACCCACACGGTCACCAAAGTGACCAAAAATTGCCGAGCCAATTGGACGAGCAAAAAAGGCAATCGCAAATGTGGCAAACGATTGCAATAATGCCGAAGTTGGATCACCTTGTTGGAAAAATAATTTTGGGAAAACCAATACTGCCGCAGTGGCATAGATGTAAAAATCGTAAAACTCAATGGTGGTACCAATCAAGCTCGCCATCAAAACCCGAGCTTTGGAGTTTTGAGGCTGCGCCTCTTGTGATTGTGTGGTAGATGCTGACATGAAAACTTCTCTTTCTGCTACATGGTATTTATTATCAGCAATATCATGCCAATTTAAATGCAATAAATCCACACTTTCGCAATATTCATTCACAAGAAAGGTAATTCATTTCAAAATGAATAATTAATTGTAAACAATCTGCCCAAGATTAAAAAAAACTTGGGTTTTGATGGTAAGAATCTGTTTAAAATTAACCATAATTAACAATCTAACCATTTAATACCGCATCACAGTCCTTTACAGGACGCTTCATATGCAAAAAGCCACACTCAAACCGTGTGGCTTTTATACTCAAACAAACTACAGATTACAAACCAGCTGCCGCGCGCAATGCCGCTGCTTTGTCGGTTTTTTCCCAAGTGAATTCAGGTTCTTCACGACCGAAGTGACCATAAGCTGCGGTTTTACGGTAAATCGGACGCAACAAATCCAACATTTTCACAATGCCTTTAGGACGCAAATCAAAATGCTCACGCACCAATTCAATCAAACGTGCTTCAGAAATCACACCAGTACCAAATGTGTCCACACTGATAGAAGTTGGCTCAGCCACACCGATGGCATATGAAACTTGAATTTGACATTGTTTTGCCAAGCCTGCCGCAACAATGTTTTTCGCCACATAACGACCTGCGTAAGCGGCTGAACGGTCTACTTTGGTAGGATCTTTACCTGAGAATGCGCCACCACCGTGAGGTGCCGCACCACCGTATGTATCCACAATAATTTTACGACCTGTTAAACCACAATCGCCTTGAGGACCACCAATCACAAAGCGGCCTGTAGGATTAATCAAGTATTTGGTTTCGTCCGTCAACATATCAGCTGGCAATACAGGCTTGATGATGTGTTCAATCACTGCTTGTTTCAATGTATCGTAATCGATTTCAGGATTGTGTTGCGTTGACAAAACCACGGTGTCGATGCGTTTGACTTGACCTGTTTTTTGGTCATACACCACGGTTAATTGGGCTTTGGCATCAGGACGCAACCAAGGCAATATGCCATTTTTACGCACTTCGCTTTGGCGTTGCATCAAGCGATGAGAATAATAAATAGCAAATGGCATCAAAGTATCGGTTTCATCACACGCATAACCAAACATCAAACCTTGGTCACCCGCGCCTTGGTCCAAATCAATGCCTTCACCTTCGTTCACACCTTGAGCGATATCGGGAGATTGCTGATCGTAACCCACCAAAACCGCACAACCATTGGCATCAAAACCCAATTCAGAGCTGTTGTAACCAATTTCAGTAATGGTCTGACGTGCCACCTTGATATAGTCGACCACTGCTGTGGTGGTCACTTCGCCAGCTAAAACGGCCAAACCTGTGTTCACCAAGGTTTCCGCTGCCACGCGTGCCGTCGGATCTTGTTCTAAAATCGCATCCAAAATCGCATCGGAAATTTGGTCTGCCACTTTGTCTGGATGACCTTCAGAAACCGATTCTGAAGTAAATAAATATTCGCCCATTGTGCTTCTTTCGTATTCAAAAACTGTTAGCTTGCCTGTGTTAAAATGACCACTTTGCTTTTACAAGTGATCACACCCATGCAACTATTGCTTCGGCTGATTTTTCGATTTTTTGCAGCTTTACCACTGCCCATTTTGCATTTTCTCGGAACATTGCTCGGTTCGTTGACTTTTTATGTCAGCGCGAAAACACGCGCCCGCACTCAAGAAAACATCCGCATCAGTCAAATCAATGAAGACTATCAAAGTATTAACTGCCTAGTCAAATCAACACTGCAAGAAACCGCCAAATCGGGTTTGGAATTGCCGATTGCATGGTGTCGTGATTCACAAGATGTGGTCAAATTGTTTCGACAAGTTCACGGTTGGGAACATGTTGAAGCGGCCATTGCCCAAGACAAAGGCTTGCTGTTCATCACGCCTCACATTGGCAGCTATGATTTGGCAGGACGTTTCATTTCTGAACGTTTGCCATTCCCATTGACCGCCATGTACCGACCACCCAAATTGTCATGGCTAGAACCCATCATGCAATCAGGGCGTGAACGCGACCAAGGTCGCACCGCTCCTGCCAATGCTCAAGGGGTCAAAATCATTTTAAAAGCCTTAAAAAATAAAGAAGCCACCATAGTCTTACCCGACCAAGTGCCCACAGGCGGTGATGGTGTTTGGGCTAAGTTTTTTGGTCAAGACGCTTATTCTATGACGCTTGCGGCTCGCCTAGCGCAAATGTCAGATGTCGCCACTTTGTTCTTTGTCGGTGAGCGTTTACCCAACGGCCAAGGCTTTGATTTGCATGTTTATCCTCTAGAAGGCAAGATAGGACGGGATAAATTGGAAAATGTTCAAATAATTAATGACAATGTCGAAAAATTAATTCGCATATTTCCACAACAATATTTATTCAGTTACAACCGTTTTAAAACCCCTGCGGGTGCAGAACCCAAACCTTCAAGCGTCCTGAAAGATTAATTATGCGTGCTGCTTTTGCATTTTTATATGTATTACAACTGCTTCCTATCCAAGCCATTCATTTGTTGGCTCGTGTGGTGGGACGTTTGTGTTATTACTTGGTCAAACCTCGCCGCAAAGTGGGTCAAATCAATTTGGCTAAATGCTATCCTGAACTGTCACAAACCGAGCGTGATCGTATTTTAAAAGACCATTTTTATCACATGGCATGTTTGATTTTGGAATATGGCGTGTGTTGGTATGGCAAAGCTGAGCGCCTGCAACAATTGGTGCGCTATGTGGACAAACACCATTTGGATGAGGTGTTAGAGCGCGGCGAAAAAGTGATTTTGCTATACCCACATTTCACCGCTTTTGAAATGGCAGTATACAAACTTAACCAAGATGTACCTTTGGTCAGCATGTATGGGCATCAAAAAAACCAAGCCTTAGACGAACAAATCCGTGTCGGTCGCCACCGCTTTGACAATGTGTTTTTGGTGGCACGCCAAGAAGGTTTGCGTGGTTTAATCCGCATGATGCGCAAGCGTCCTGATGCACCATTTTTGTATTTGCCTGACCAAGATTTTGGTGCCAAAGACTCCATTTTTGTAGACTTTTTTGGTCAACAAACCGCCACCATCACAGGTTTGTCACGCATTGCACAAATGACAGGCGCCAAAGTTATCCCTGCCATTCCGACGCGTTTAAATGATGGTACGTTTGAATTGCGTTTTTATCCTGCTTGGGAACATTTTCCATCCGAAGATGTGGTGGCTGATACACAGCGGATGAACGATTTTATTGAAGCGCGCGTGCGCGAACAGCCTGCACAATATTTTTGGCTGCACAAACGCTTTAAAACCCGCCCTGAAGGCGAAGCCCATTGGTATTAATCCAAGATGGTATGAAGCTTTAAAAAGCGTCCTGTAAGGTTACAGGACGCTTTTATAATGGATTTCAACAAACCATATAAGCTCACACCGTTTACAGGACACACTCAATCAGGGCTTTTAACATTCCAAAAATAACGCCACACCAAAGCAGGAAATGCCAATACCGCATATAAAGTAATGGCAATCACGAAAAACTCCCAGCCTTGCTGATGTACAGGTCCTGTTTGCGCCTCAAAAACATAAGCCAAAGCAGCGACCAATACCAAACCTGTCATCCATTCCAACACATGATGACCAAAATGTTTACGTGCAACGGTTTTAATGCCAAACCATTTAGTAGTTAAAAATGGACTATTGGCACACACTATGGCAATCAACAGCAAAACCCACATGGCAACTGTCATATTTATTCCTCATACAAAAACGGCAACCTTAAAGGCTGCCGTTTTGTTCAATGCGAAGCTGAGAATTACAAAGTCATTTGCAAAGCGCGTACACACCACTCAACCACTGATGTTGGCAAGATGCCCAACACCAACAAGGCCAAACCGTTCAAGCCCAAGAATACGATGGCATCAGCACGCATATCGCCTTTGATGTCATTTTCTGGTTCGTCAAAATACATCACTTTAACCACGCGCAAGTAATAGAATGCGCCAATCAATGACATCACTACTGCAAATACAGCCACCCACAAGTAAGCGCCGCCAGTAGCAACCAAAGCTTGCAACACGCTTAATTTGGCGTAAAAACCCATTAATGGTGGGATACCTGCCATAGAGAACATCGCCAACAACATCATCAATGCCAAGAATGGGCTTTTTTGGTTCAAACCAGCCAAATCGCTGATTTTTTCGCATTCATGTTCTTTGTTAGACAAAGCCATCAACACGCCAAATGCTACCAAACCAGTCAACATGTAAACAATGCTGTAATACAAAGCCGCTGCATAACCACCGTTTTGGAAGCCGCCCAAGAAGGCCAACATCACAAAACCCATGTGCGAAACGGTTGAGTAAGCCAACATACGTTTGATGTTGGTTTGCATGATGGCTGCCAAGTTACCGACGAACAATGAAGCCACCGCCAACAAAGCAAACATTTGGCTCCAGTCTTCAGCCAATGTTGGCAAGCCAGTACCGACAATACGGAATGCAAACACAGTCGCTGCAATTTTAGGTGCAGAACCGATAAAAGCAGTCACTGCAGTTGGTGCACCTTCGTAAACGTCTGGTACCCACATGTGGAATGGTACCACGCCCAATTTGAACGCCACGCCTACCACGATGAAGATTAAGCCCAAAGTCATCAACCAAGGGTTAACATCGCTACCTTGCAATGCGCCCAATACCGCATTCAATTGCAAATGACCCGTTGCGCCATATACAAACGAAATACCGTATAACAACAAACCAGAAGCCAAAGCACCCAATACAAAGTATTTTAAGGCCGCTTCAGTCGCTTGCAAGTTGTCACGACGCAAAGCCACCATCGCATACATCGCCAACGACAACAATTCCAAACCCACATACAAGGTCAAGAAGTGGTTCGCTGACACCATGATGTTCATGCCCAACAAGGCGAACAAGGTCAAGGTGTAAAACTCACCTTTGAAGATGTCACGGTTGGCCAAGTAATTGCGGCTGTAAATGAACACTAAAAACACGCCCAAATACATCATCAATTTGGCAACTTGAGAAATGCCGTCGTTCACAAACAAGTTGTTAAACGCTTCAGCAGGTTGACCTTGCCATATTGCCAACTGAACCGCTGCAACCAAAGCCACACTCACCAAGCTCAAAGCGTAAGTGATGCCACGTTGGCGGTCTGTCAAAAACAAGTCAACCAGCAACACTACACCCAAAGCACACAAGAGTGTGATTTCAGGTATAGCGGGAGTTAAATTTAATTCTGCCCAATTCATTCAATACGTCCTTAAATTTTGCTTTGTGCGACTTGTTCAATTAAGGTATTGGCCGCTTGATGCACTACCGCAATAAACGGCTCAGGATAAATACCCATTCCCAATACAGCCGCAGCCAAAATCGATAAGATCAGCAATTCACGACCATTGACGTCTTTTAACTGACGCACTTCTTCGTTGGCAATCGCACCAAAAATCACACGTTTGTACATCCACAAAGTATAAGCAGCACCGAAAATCAAAGTGGTGGCAGCCAACATACCTACCCAGAAGTTGTACTCGGTCGCACCCATGATGACCATGAATTCACCGATGAAACCAGACGTAGCAGGCAAGCCTGCATTGGCCATGGCAAACAACATCATGAACGCAGCAAATTTAGGCATGGTGTTCACAACACCACCGTAATCGGCAATATTACGTGTGTGCATGCGGTCATACATCACACCGATACACATAAACATTGCAGCAGATACGAAGCCGTGAGAAATCATTTGCATGATGGCGCCTTTCAAGCCCCAATCATTCAAGTAACCGTTCACAAACAAGAACATACCCAAAGTTACAAAACCCATGTGGCTAATCGAAGAATAAGCCACCAATTTTTTCATATCGGTTTGTACCAAAGCCACCATACCCACATACACCACAGCAATCAAAGACAACACAATGATGACAGGAGCAAAGAAACGTGCAGCATCAGGAACGATAGGCAATATAAAACGCAAGAAACCATACGCACCGATTTTCAATGTGATTGCAGCCAATACCATAGAACCACCAGTAGGTGCTTCCACGTGAGCATCAGGCAACCAAGTGTGTACAGGCCACATTGGTACTTTTACTGCAAACGACATGAAGAATGCGATGAAAATCAAAATTTGCGTGGTTTGTGCAATTTGTGGAATGGCTTGCATGTCCAAGATGGCGAAACTGCCTGCCATGCGTGACAAGTAAACCAAAGCCACCAACATCAACAACGAACCCAACAAAGTGTACAAGAAGAATTTGATCGAAGCGTAAACACGACGAGCACCACCCCATACACCGATGATTAAGTACATCGGAATCAACATGCCCTCAAAGAACACATAGAATAAAATGGCATCCAACGCTGCAAACGCACCGTTAATCAAACCAGACATGATTAAGAACGCAGCAAAATACTGTGCAGGTTGTTTTTGAATCACCTGCCAGCCAGCCATTACAACCAAAATGGTTGTAAACGCATTCAAAATCACAAACAAAACAGAAATACCATCAACACCCAAATGGTAGTTCAAACCCAATGCTGGAATCCAGCTGGCAAACTCGACAAACTGCATGCCACCATTCAAACGGTCGAAACCGCTGAATAGAGGCAAGGTCACCAAGAAACCAGCAATGGCTCCCACCAAGGCTACCCAGCGCGCAATATTGGCGCGCGCGCCATTTGAGCCAACCAACGCCACGATGATACCAGCGATGATGGGAACCCAAATTGCCAAACTTAGTAAATGATCTAACATATTATTAGCCTAAATAACCCAATTCAAATTGATTAACCCAAAATCAATGGTTTCAACCAGTACACAGCCAATACCAACACACCGAATACCATGGCTGTTGCGTAGGTATAAACAAAACCGGTTTGGAAACGACGTACACCGCTGGCAATCAAGCCCACTAATTTGGCACTGCCATTTACGATGCAGTTGTCAATCAAGAAGCTGTCGCCTACTTTCCAGAACAAAGTACCCAAAGCACGTGAACCTTTGGCAAACACTGCAAAATAGATATCGTCCAAGAAATATTTGTTTTCCAACAATTTGTAAATTGGCTGAATATTGCTAACAATTTTGGCAGGAATGTGTGGCGCTTTGATATACAAGAACCAAGCTGTCAAAACACCCAAAGCTGACAAAATCACGGGTAATGCCAACAAACCATGCAAAGTCATTGCCCACCAACCGTGGAAATGCTCTGCCATCACACCCATTGCAGGATGTGCTTCCAAGTTGTTGTAAATTACACCTTTAAAGAAATCGCCATACACAAAATGGTCAATCAAGTAACCTGCCAACACAGATGGAATCGCTAACAATACCAATGGCAATGTCACAACCCATGGGCTTTCGTGTGGGTTTTGATCTGGTGTCAAACCATGATGGTGACCGTGGTCATCATGATGATCATGGTGGTCAGCTTTGTGTTCGCGCCAACGCTCTTTGCCCCAGAAAACCATGAAATATTGACGGAAACAGTACAAAGCAGTCACAAACACAGAAATGATCAACGCAACATAAGCAAAACCTGCTGCTGGCAAAGTCGATGCATGCACCGCTTCAATAATCGAATCTTTTGAATAGAAACCTGAGAAAAACGGTGTACCAATCAAAGCCAATGAACCTAGCAACATGGTAATGTGGGTAATTGGCATGTATTTACGCAAGCCACCCATGTTACGCATGTCTTGATCGTGGTGCATACCAATGATCACAGAACCTGCCGCTAAGAACAACAATGCTTTAAAGAATGCATGCGTCATCACGTGGAACATTGCGATTGAATAAGCAGAAACGCCCAAAGCAACCGTCATGTAACCCAATTGTGACAATGTAGAGTAAGCCACTACACGTTTGATATCGGTTTGAATCAAACCTAAGAAACCCATGAACAACGCAGTAATCGAACCAATCACAATGATGGTATTCAATGCCACAGTCGACATTTCATACAATGGTGACATACGTGACACCATGAAGATGCCTGCCGTTACCATCGTTGCCGCGTGAATCAATGCCGAAATTGGCGTTGGGCCTTCCATTGAGTCTGGCAACCAAACATGCAATGGAAACTGTGCAGATTTACCCATCGCACCAACAAATAACAACAAGCAAGTCACAGTCATCAAAGACCATTCCACACCTGGAATCAATTGAATAGTTGCATCTTTCAATGCAGGCGCTGCGGCAAACACATCACCGTAGTGCAAGCTGCCACCGAAGTAAGCCAATACCAAAGCAATACCCAAAACAAAGCCAAAGTCACCAACACGGTTAACCAAGAATGCTTTCAAGTTGGCGAAAATTGCCGTATCACGATTGAAGTAAAAACCAATCAACAAATAAGACACCAAACCTACAGCTTCCCAACCGAAGAACAACTGTACAAAGTTGTTACTCATCACCAACATCAACATTGAGAATGTAAACAATGAAATGTAAGAGAAAAAGCGTTGGTAGCCATCATCTTCGCTCATATAGCCAATGGTATAAATGTGTACCATCAAAGATACGCTCGTTACCACCACCAACATCAACGCAGTCAAACTGTCTACTAAAAAGCCAATGCCAAAATCAATACCACCCATGGTCAACCATGTGTAGAGGTTTTGGTCAAAGACTTGACCTTTGCCTGTCCAGAAGTCGTACAAGACGTCACAAGACAGCACAAATGAAATGGCCACGCCCAAAATCGTCACGATATGGGCACCTTTGCGGCCGATTGCCTTGCCAAAGATACCCGCCAGTATCGAACCTACCAGCGGGGCAAGGGCAATCACTAAATATAAACTCATTTTATCCATAATGATTGATTTCTTCTTGGGTGAATGTTAGCCCTTCAGGCTGTCCAAATCTCGTACGTTAATGCTTTGACGATTACGGTAAATCAATACCAAAATAGCCAAACCAATTGCAGCTTCTGCCGCAGCCACAGTCAAGATGAAAAATACGAACACTTGACCTGCAATGTCGCCGAGATACTGTGAAAAAGCCACAAAGTTAAAATTCACCGCCAACAACATCAACTCAATCGACATCAAGATGACCAAGACGTTTTTACGGTTCATGAAAATACCCATGGCGCTGACGCCAAACAACAAGGCACCTAAAACTAGATAATGAGTAATCGAAATCATGATTTCACCTCTGTGTTGTCTGCGTCTGCTTCTGCCGCATCTTCGACTTGTGGCTTCATTTTAACCAAACGCATACGATCTTTGGCTTGTACTTTAACTTGATCAGCTGGATCAATATAACGTGGATTTTTGTTTGGACGATGGGTCAATGCAATCGCAGCAACCATACCCAATACCAACAATACCGCCGCCAATTCAAATGGCAACAAGTAAGTGGTGTACATTTCACGGCCTAATTCACGAACATTGCTGTAATCAGCAGGAATGGTTTCCATCGCACCAAATGCAGCCAAATTGGTTTTAGGATCAATCAATGCCAAAATCAACACGATGGCCAATAAAGCACCTACCGTACCTGATACTGGCAAGTTTTTCCAAAAACCCGCTCGCATTTCTTCGACGTCGATGTTCAGCATCATCACCACAAAGAGGAACAACACCATCACCGCACCGACATAAACCAATACCAATACAATGCCCAAGAATTCGGCCTGCATTAGCATCCACAACAACGCACTGGTACAGAAGGTCAATACCAAGTACAAGGTTGCATGAACTGGACTTTTGGTAGTGACAGTTTGCACCGCACCGAACAAAACCACAGCTGCAAAAATATAAAATAAGACTGTTTGAAACATGATCTTCCCTTAACGATATGGCGCGTCAGCTGCTTTGCGTTGGGCAATCTCTTCTTCATAGCGATCACCTACTGCTAACAACATCGGTTTGGTGTAATACAAATCACCGCGTTTTTCACCATGGTATTGAAGGATGTGCGTCTCAACAATTGCATCCACTGGACAAGCTTCTTCACAGAAACCGCAGAAAATACATTTGGTCAAGTCGATGTCGTATTGAGTGGTACGGCGTGTACCATCTTCACGTTTTTCTGACTCAATCGAAATGGCCATGGCAGGACAAACCGCCTCACACAATTTACATGCAATACAACGTTCCTCACCATTTGGATAACGACGTTGTGCATGCAAACCACGGAAACGAACTGACTGTGGCGTGGTTTCTTCAGGGAACATCAAAGTCAATTTCGGTGAAAAGAAGTTTTTCAACGTAATCGACATACCCTTGAGAAGCTCTGTCAATAAAAATGATTTAACTAAATTAGCCATTGCTCTACTCTCTTATTCCTTACCACAGTGACCATGGAGAAATCATCCATGCGCCCAACAAAATGACCGCCACTAAAGTTACAGGAATGAATACTTTCCAACCCAAACGCATGATTTGGTCGTAACGGTAACGCGGGAAGGTTGCACGGAACCATAAGAAGCTGTACAAAACCATCGCCATTTTGATGAACATCCATACAGGACTGGCAGCACCAATAATGCCCCAACTTGCTGGGAATGGAGACAACCAACCGCCTAAGAACAACAAAGCAGTTAAAGCTGCAATCAAAATCATGTTGATGTATTCAGCCAAGAAGAACAAGGCAAATGCCATGCCTGAGTATTCAACGTGGAAACCTGCCACAATCTCAGACTCACCTTCGGCCACGTCAAATGGTGCACGGTTGGTCTCGGCGACACCTGAAATCAAATACACCACAAACAATGGGAATAAAGACAACCAGTTCCAAGACAATACTGAACCACCTGCAATGCCTTGACCTTGTTGGTTCACAATCTCCACAAAGTTCAAGCTGCCTGTAACCATCACCACACCAACCAATGCAAAACCCATTGCGATTTCATAAGAGATGATTTGCGCAGAAGAACGCATTGCACCCAAGAAACCGTATTTAGAGTTAGATGCCCAACCTGCGATAATCACACCATAGACACCGAAAGAGGTGATAGCCATGATATAAAGTAAACCTGCATCTACATTGGTCAAAAACCAATCTGGTGAAAATGGAATCACTGCCCAAGCGGCAAATGCTGGCATCAATGACAACACTGGCGCCAACAAGAACAAACCTTTATTAGCCAAAGTTGGGCGAATGATTTCTTTCATCAACAATTTCACCACGTCGGCAAAAGGCTGAATCAAACCAAACGGACCAGTCACATTTGGACCCACGCGCAATTGCATGAAACCAATGACTTTACGTTCAAAATACGTCATATAGGCAACGCACAAAATCAGCGGTGCCAAAATGATGACGATTTTAGCCAACGATGAAACCACAAAGCCCCAAGTTGGACCTAATAAACCAATAAACCAAGCTTCCATGATTATCCTCTAACCAATTCAATTGTGTTCATCATGGCACCCAACGCTTTGTTTTGTGGATGTAATGTCAAAGACACCACATTTTCAGCCACGCTTGCATCTGCTTGCAATGCCACAATCACTTGTGCTTGAGCCGATTTCACCACAGCTTGTGCAGCATCACTCAATTGCAATGCCGCCAAAGTATTTGGATGAACCAAAGCCGTTGGCACTTGTGCGTGCACTGTTGCTTGCAATGGCAATGAGCGACGTACCACAGAATCAGTTTGGTAAATGCCCACACCACCCACACGAACCAAAGAAGCGGCCTGTAAAGTTTGTACAGGATTCACTTGTTTCACTTGGTTGTTCAATTGACTGGCGATAGTATCGCTGTTCAAACCAGAACGTACCAAAACTTCTTCGCTAGAGGTGTAATCAAAACCTTTTAAACCCAACTGATTGCCCAATACACGCAAGACTTTCCAAGTTGGACGAGATTGTGCGTAAGCTTTCACCACACCATGGAAACTTTGCAAACGACCTTCCATGCTAACAAAGCTGCCTGAAGTTTCTGTTGATGGCGCCACAGGTAACATCACATCAGCCACTTCACGCAAAGCTTCACTTTGATAAGGTGTCAAAGCAATCACAGTTTGTGCTTTTAACAATGCTTGGCGAGTCGCCTCACTACCAGCCCAATCCATATCAGGTTCGATGTTGAGCAACATCACCGCTTTTTGGCTGCCATTCAAAGCACTAACAGGATTCACTGCACCTGCTTTGGCTTTAAAGCCTAACAAGTCAGCACCCACGCTGTTTGCAGCTTGTGGCAATAAACCCAAAGTAGCACCTGTTGCTTGTGCCAAGCTTTGAGCTGCGGCATAGATTTGCGCAAACTGTGGATGGTTCATGGCTTCAGCACCCAAAACGATGCTGACTTTTTCACCATCCAACAATTGTTTGGCTGTACTCAAAATGAATTCTGAAGCATCTGCAGCTGGTGCCGCCAATTGAGCCAAAACATCCACCCAAGCGTAAGGATGCGATACTTGTTGAGCAGCTGGCATGCGCAATACTTGCTCTGCCGAACCCAACACGCTCAAGCTCATACCTTCTTTAACCGCTGCACGAATGCGAGCTGTCAATAAAGGTTGCTCTTGACGCAAATCTGCACCGACTACCAATACGGCATCGCTGGCTGCAAAATCAACCAAGCTTTGACCCAACCACAATGCGCCTTGTTGGGCAGCATCTAAATTGAAGTCTTGTTGACGCATGCGTGTGTCAATACTGTTCACACCTAAGCCTTGCGCCAATTGTTTGGCCAAATACAAATCTTCTACTGTGCTATTGGCATTGGCGAAAATCGATATTGCATCAGCACCATGATCGGCAGAAACGCCACGCAAACCTTTGGCAACGTATTCCAACGCAGTTGACCAATCGGTTTCATGCCATTCACCACCATGTTTAATCATTGGAACACCCAAACGATCAGCATGATTCAAGCCTTCGTAAGCAAAGCGGTCACGGTCTGACAACCAGCATTCGTTCACAGCTTCATTTTCCAAAGGCAAGACACGACGTACCACATGAGATTTCACTTGAACAATCAAGTTAGAACCCAAAGCGTCATGTGCCGAAATCGATTTACGACGTGACAATTCCCAAGAACGAGCGTCATAACGGAATGGTTTGCTGGTCAAAGCGCCTACTGGGCACAAATCAATGACGTTGCCTGACAACTCTGTTTCCAAAGTCGCGCCACGCATCGGCTCAATCGTTGAGAACTCACCGCGATTGGTCATTGCCAATTCTTGCCAGCCTGCCACTTCATCAGTAAAGCGCACACAACGGGTACAGTGAATACAACGTGACATCTCAGCAGCAGACACCAATGGACCCATGTCTTTGCCAACAACAGAACGTTTGTCTTCTTCGTAGCGACTGCTGGTTTTACCATAGCCTACAGACAAGTCTTGTAATTGACACTCACCACCTTGGTCGCAAATTGGGCAATCCAATGGGTGGTTAATCAACAAGAATTCCATCACGCCTTTTTGCGCATCTTTCGCCACTTTCGATTGCGTGAATACTTTCATGCCATCGGTCACTGGCGTTGCACAAGCTGGCAACGGTTTGCGTTGTTTTTCAACTTCTACCAAGCACATGCGGCAGTTGGCAGCAACTGATAATTTTTTGTGGTAGCAAAAATGCGGAATATAGGTACCGGATTTCAAAGCAGCTTCAATAACTGTGCTGCCCTGCTCTACCGATAATTCCTTACCATCAATTTCAATCTGTAACATATATTAGGTAATCCTATTTCACACGGGCCTTAGCACCATTCGTGGTTGCATTTACACTTTTTGTGTTCAATGTGGTATTCAAACTCATCACGGAAATGCTTCATCATGCCTTGAACTGGCATCACAGCAGCATCCGCCAAAGCACAAATGGTTTTACCCGCCATTTGATTACCCACTGAATCCAACAAAGCCAAATCTTCAGGACGGCCTTCACCATTTTCAATTCGATGAACAATGCGATACAACCAACCTGTGCCTTCACGGCAAGGGGTACATTGACCACAAGATTCTTCAAAATAAAAATAAGACAAACGTTCCAAAGCCTTCACCATGCAAACGTCTTCACCCATCACAATCACGGCACCAGAACCCAACATCGAGCCTGCTTTGGCAATCGAATCGTAATCCATATTGGTTTGCATCATCACATCACCTGGAATCACAGGAGAAGATGAACCGCCCGGAATCACAGCTTTCAATTTGCGACCATCTTTCATGCCACCACACATCTCTAACAACACAGAAAATGGTGTACCCAATGGCACTTCATAGTTGCCTGGACGCTCAACGTGGCCTGAAACCGAGAACAATTTGGTACCGAAGTTGTTTTCCAAACCAAATTGATTGAAGCTGCCTGAACCATCACGAACGATGAATGGCACAGAAGCAAATGTTTCGGTATTGTTGATGGTGGTTGGTTTGCCATACAAACCAAATGAAGCAGGGAATGGTGGTTTGAAACGTGGTTGGCCTTTTTTACCTTCTAAAGATTCCAACAATGCCGTTTCTTCACCACAAATGTAAGCGCCATAACCATGGTGAGCATACAATTCAAAGCTGAACTCTGAACCCAAAATGTTTTTGCCTAAGAAACCCGCAACGCGTGCTTGCTCCAAGGCTTCTTCAAAGCGCTCATAGTCTTCAAAGATTTCACCGTGAACATAGTTGTAACCTGCAACCGCACCCATTGCAAAACCGGCAATGATCATGCCTTCAATCAAGGCATGTGGGTTGTATTTCATGATATCACGGTCTTTGAACGTACCTGGCTCACCTTCGTCTGTATTACAAACGACGTATTTTTCACCAGGGAACGAACGCGGCATGAAACTCCATTTCAGGCCGGTTGGGAAACCTGCACCACCACGACCACGTAAACCTGAAGCTTTCACTTCAGAAATCACGTCGTCTTGAGTCATGCCGGTACTCAACAATTTTTTCAAGCCCTCATAACCACCGCGAGCAACATATGATTCCAAAGTCCAACAGTTAGGATCTTGAGTATCAACGCCATTGAAAATCACACCAGATTTAAAAATAGCCATTACTTCACACCCCACTCTGCCAATTTTGCATCAATTGCGTCTTTGGTCATGAAGCTGCACATTTTGTGATTGTTTACAATCAACACTGGCGCATCACCGCAAGCACCCATGCATTCGCCTTCTACCAAAGTGAATTTGCCATCAGCTGAGGTTTCACCATAGCCAATGCCCAATTTCTCTTTCAAATACTCACCAGCAGCCATACCGCCACGCAAAGCGCACGGCAAATTGGTACACACAGTAATTTTTTGTGCGCCAACAGGTTTCAGGTCGTACATATTGTAGAAAGTCGCCACTTCCAAAGCCTGAGCTGCAGGAATGCCTACATATTCAGCCACGTAGTCGATGGTTTCAACAGACAAATAGCCCAATTCTACTTGCGCAATGCGCAATGCACCCATAATGGCAGAACGATTGCGTTCTTTCGGGTATTTGGCCAATTCAAAGTCAATTTGTTTTAACGATTCAGCTGACAACATTATCGGTCAACCTCCCCAAATACGATGTCTTGGGTACCGATAATCGCCACCACGTCAGAAATCATGTGACCGCGTGACATCTCATCAATACCTTGCAAGTGTGCAAAACCAGGTGCACGGATTTTTAAACGGTATGGTTTGTTAGCGCCATCAGACACCACATACACACCAAACTCACCTTTAGGATGTTCAGTACCCACATAAATCTCGCCTTCAGGAATGTGCATGCCTTCGGTAAAGAATTTAAAGTGGTGAATCAACTCTTCCATGTTTTCTTTCATCGAAACACGGCTAGGCGGCGCAAATTTATGGTCTTGGGTAATCACAGGACCTGGGTTTGCACGCAACCATTGGATACACTGTTTGATGATTTTGTTAGATTCGCGCATTTCTTGGATACGGCACAAGTAACGGTCGTAACAATCACCATTAACACCTACAGGAATGTCGAAATCCATATTGGCATAAACATCGTAAGGTTGCGTTTTACGCACATCCCATTCAATGCCAGAACCACGCAACATCACGCCCGTGAAACCTTTGTTCAAAGCACGTTCAGGCGTTACCACACCAATATTCACCAAACGCTGCTTCCAAATACGGTTGTCGGTCAACAAGTTTTCATACTCGTCCACACACGCTGGGAAACGGTTGGTAAAGTCTTCGATGAAATCTAACAAAGAGCCTTCACGCGCTTGGTTCATTTGTTTCAATTGCTTGGCACTGTGGAATTTGTTGCTTTCATACTTAGGCATGAAATCAGGCAAATCACGGTACACACCACCTGGACGGAAATAAGCGGCATGTAAACGTGCGCCAGAAACAGCCTCGTACATGTCCATCAAATCTTCGCGTTCACGGAAGCAATACAAAATCACCGTCATCGCGCCCACGTCCAAACCTTGTGCACCAATATTCATCAAATGGTTCAAGATACGGGTGATTTCAGCAAACATCACACGGATGTATTGCGCACGAATTGGCACTTCAATGCCAGCCATTTTTTCAATCGCCAAGCAATAAGCTTGTTCATTACACATCATCGATACATAGTCCAAGCGGTCCATGTATGGTAAGTTTTGAATGAAAGTGCGGGTTTCGGCTAATTTTTCAGTACCACGGTGCAACAAACCGATGTGCGGATCCGCACGAACGATCGTTTCACCTTCTAGTTCCAAAATCAAACGCAACACACCGTGCGCAGACGGGTGTTGTGGGCCGAAGTTAATGGTGTAATTTCTAAGTTTAGCCACCGTACTGCTCCTCTCGAACGATGCGTGGGGTAATCTCACGCGGCTCAATGGTTACAGGTTGGTAAACCACACGTTCTTGTTCTTGATCGTAAATCACTTCTACGTAACCTGAGATAGGGAAATCTTTGCGGAATGGATGACCCACAAAACCATAATCGGTCAAAATGCGACGCAAGTCAGGATGGTTGTTGAACAAAATGCCATACAAATCGAAGGCTTCACGTTCATACCAATCTGCTGAGTTGTAAATGGCAGTCACCGAATCCACGATAGGCAAATCATCGTCTTCAGCAAAGACTTTCACGCACAAACGCTGATTCAAAGCCACAGACAATAATTGAGACACCGCTGCAAAGCGGAAACCATCCCAAGCTTCTTCACGGTATTGGCTGTAATCCATACCGCACAAATCAATCAATTGCTCAAATTGCAATTTTGGATGGTCACGCAAAATTTGCATCACATCCAAATAATCAGCAGCACGACATTCAATCGTCACACGACCCAAATCAGCCTTCATGTGGCTGATTTTTTCGCCCAACGCTTCTTTTAAGGCGGCCTGTAAAGTTTCTAATTTCGTCATACGTCTGCCTCTTAGTTACGCGCAATGGTTTGCGTACGTTTGATTTTGTTTTGCAATTGCAATAAACCATAAATCAA
Source organism: Vitreoscilla stercoraria DSM 513 (assembly GCF_000382305.1). GTDB lineage: Bacteria > Pseudomonadota > Gammaproteobacteria > Burkholderiales > Neisseriaceae > Vitreoscilla > Vitreoscilla stercoraria. The sequence continues at coordinate 62,007 of NZ_KB908022.1, read as the reverse complement.
CGCTTCTGATGTCGGAGGGCAACCTGGTACATAAACGTCCACAGGTACCACTCGATCACAACCGCGCACCACAGAGTATGAATAATGGTAGTAACCACCACCATTGGCGCAAGAACCCATAGACACCACCCAACGAGGCTCGGTCATTTGGTCGTATACTTTGCGCAATGCTGGGGCCATTTTGTTGCACAAAGTACCTGCAACAATCATCAAGTCAGCTTGACGAGGACTTGGACGGAAAATAATACCGAAACGGTCCAAGTCATAACGTGCCATACCGGCATGCATCATTTCAACGGCACAACAAGCCAAACCAAAAGTAACTGGCCACATAGAGCCAGTACGCATGTAATTCAAAACGGTATCAGCACTGGTGGTGATGAAACCTTTTTCTAAAACGCCATCTATTCCCATTCCAAAGCGCCTTTTTTCCACTCATAAACAAAGCCAACTGTTAGGATGACAAGGAAGACCAACATTGACCAAAAGCCAAATGCACCCAATTCCTTGAACACAACAGCCCAAGGGAACATGAATGCCACTTCCAAATCGAACAAAATAAACAGGATGGCAACAAGGTAATAACGCACATCAAATCGCATACGGGCGTTCTCGAACGCCTCAAAACCACACTCATAAGGAGAGAGTTTTTCTTCATATGGACGACTTGGGGCCAATAAAGAACCCAAAGTAATGAACGCGCCACCAGCAACAAGGCCGATGACTATAAACAGTAATACTGGAAAGTAATTCGCTAGCATGGCTGTACGACCTAAACGAAAATCAAGATAATCCTATCTATTGTATCTAATTAAATCAGTGATTTAAAGTCTTGTATTTTGATGGTATTTACCTATGCTAACATTTATTGCTTAAATTTTAAGCAATCGCAGAAAAGCAACCCATAACGGTTTAAAAAAATTCAAATAAATTCATATTGTTAATAAGTTGTTGATAATGATTATTATTTGAATTACTATTATGATTTTTTTAGATTTTTTTAAAAAGCGTCCTGTAATATACACAGGAAACCACACTTCATTGAAGATCACTTCATTTAGATAAACATAAATTAAAAATAAAAAAAGACAGCTCAAAAGCTGTCTTTTTTTATTTTTGGTGCCGACGATGAGACTCGAACTCATACAACCTTACGGTCACCACCCCCTCAAGATGGCGTGTCTACCAATTCCACCACGTCGGCAATAATTGTTTAATCTGGTACGACTTGACCAGTCGCAGGTGCCGCAGCAGGCGCTGGCACGCTTTGCGTTGTTGGCGCTGGCTGGTCAAAATTCAAGCCGCTGCTTTGGTTGGCAGAAAAATAGCCTAAACCCAAGCAAGAAGCAAAAAATAAAACTGCTGCCAATGCTGTACCACGACTTAAAAAGTTGGCTGAGCCAGCTGCACCGAATACACCTTGTGCACTGCCAGAACCAAACGCAGCACCAGCATCCGCGCCCTTACCGTGTTGTAATAATACCAATACAATCACAGCCAAGGCTGAAAAAATGTTCACCAAAAAGATAATGGTTTTAAAGGCTTCCATGGCATCAATTCGCAGCACTAATGGCCGCTGTAATAATGTTCGCAAAACTGTCGGCTTTCAAAGACGCGCCACCTACTAAGGCACCGTCTACATGCGCAACAGCAAAAATGGCGGCACAATTGTCTGCATTCACACTACCGCCGTAAAGGAGGCGAATATTAGCAGCATTGCCAACCAGTGACAAGACATGCTCTTGAATAAAAGCATGCATTTGTGCAATTTGTTCGATGCTTGCAACCACACCAGTACCAATTGCCCACACAGGTTCATACGCCACCAAAACCGTTTGATTCAACAAAACAGCATCTTTTAACCAAGACAATTGCTCAGCAACAACCGCTTGAGCTTGATTGGCTTCACGCTGTTCTAAGGTTTCACCCACACACAACACGGGCAATACTCCAGCTGCCACCGCATTGGCATATTTTTGCGCCAAAACGGCTTCATCTTCTGCAAAGTATTGACGACGCTCAGAATGACCAATCAAGGTAAATTGTGCACCAATATCCGCCAATATCGCAGCCGATACTTCACCAGTATAAGCACCATCTGCCGCAAAACGGCTGACATCTTCTGCGCCTACTAAAACATTTTGAGCGGCCTGTAAACTTGGTAACAAATAAACAGATGGCACTGCTACGCCCACTGCCACTTTTTCATCCGTGTCAATTTGACCCAATTGTGACAACAATGCTTCATTTGTTGCCAAGCGGCCATTCATTTTCCAGTTACCCAAAACCCATTTTTGAATTGTCATATCCTGCCCCCACAAAAGATTTCGACCGCATTGTACGCAAGTGGCTTCTAGCCCGTCTAGCACAATCATGATGAAAAATGACCCAAAACAACTTATGTATCAAAAACGTCTTGTTACAAGCGGCCTGTAACTTTTTTATTCATTTATATCGATTGTCACACTGCTGAAACATTTGCTTTGTAAACTGCGAGCATTCTGAAATATAGCTGATGCGAATCACCAAAATTTTTCTTCATTCATTTATTGATTAAATACGGGGTAAACCATGCGTTTGATGTTATCTACTGCAGTTGTATTGGGTGCTTTGAGCTTGGCAGCTTGCGGCGGGGAATCTTCAGGTCCGGTGACACCGAAATCAGCAGGTGGTGCAACACCTCCTAGCACTACCAGCAATGTGACAATCACAGGCGCGGGTGCTTCATTCCCTCAGCCTATTTACGCGCAATGGGCGCAAGACTATAACGCAGCCACAGGCGTCAAAGTCAATTACCAATCTATTGGCTCTAGTGGCGGTGTCAAACAAATCAACTCTAAAACTGTCGATTTTGGCGCCACCGATGCACCTTTATCCAAAGAAGATTTGGATCACAATGGTTTGATTCAATTTCCAACTGTGATTGGCGGCGTTGTGCCTATTGTGAACATCGAAGGCATACAACCTGGTCAATTGAAATTAGATGGCAATACTTTGGCAAAAATCTATTTGGGTCAAATTACCAATTGGAACGATGCCGCAATCAAAGCTTTGAATCCTGATATCAACTTGCCAGACGCTACTATCACCACAGTATTCCGTTCTGATGGTTCAGGCACCAGCTTTAACTTTACCAATTATTTAAGTGCTGTCTCAGCTGAGTGGAAGACCACTGTGGGCGCAGCCAATGCCGTGAAATGGCCAACGGCTTCTAGCAATTCGGGTACAGCAGGCAAAGGTAATGAAGGTGTAGCGAATTTTGTTCGTACTGTGAAAAACTCGATTGGTTATGTTGAGTTTGCTTACGCCAAACAAAACAACATGTCACATGTGTCTTTGAAAAACAAAGCAGGCAACTTCGTACAACCTTCTTTGGAAACATTCTCAGCTGCGGCCAAAGCGGATTGGAACTCAGTTCCTGGCTTTGGTTTGATTTTGACTGACCAAGCCGATGCCAATGCATGGCCTATCGCAGCAGCGACTTTTATCTTGGTGCACACCAAGCCAGCTGATGCTGAAAAAACCAAAGCAGCGTTGAGTTTCTTTGATTGGGCTTACAACACTGGCGATGATGCTTCTGTGAAGTTGGACTATGTACCTTTGCCAGCTGAAACCAAGGCATTGATTCGTGAAAGCTGGAAACAAGTTGTGGATGCCAATGGCAAACCTGTCTTGTAATCAAACTTCATGAAAACCACACCCTTTCTTCAAAAAAACTGAAGGAAGGGCTGTGTTTTTTAGCAACAAACATGATTGATTCATAAAGAACGAAAACATTATGAGTAATTTACAGCAAAAGCTGGCAACACAGCGTAAATTGGATTGGCTCTTTGTTAATGTGACCAAACTGTTTGCCTTCTTGGTCTTGGCAAGCTTGGTTGGCATCATGATCACATTGATTGTAGGTGCGATGCCAAGTATGGAAAAATTTGGCTGGGGCTTTTTAACCAGCAAAAATTGGGATCCAGTTGCCGCTGATTATGGTGCTTTAGCACCCGTATTTGGCACACTTGTCACATCTGTGATTGCTTTATTGGTTGCCGTTCCTGTGAGTTTTGGTATTGCCATTTTTTTAACCGAATTAAGTCCTTCTTGGTTAAAACGCCCATTAGGCGTAGCGGTAGAATTATTGGCAGGTGTACCTTCTATCATTTATGGCATGTGGGGTTTATTTGTCTTCGCACCTTGGTTTGGTGAACACGTCCAACCACACATGATTCAATATTTAGGTGATGTACCAGTGATTGGCACTTTATTCCAAGGTGCGCCAATGGGCATTGGCTTATTCACCGCTGCTTTGATTTTAGCCATCATGATTATCCCTTTCATTGCATCGGTGATGCGTGATGTGTTTGAAGTCACCCCTACCCTCTTAAAAGAATCTGCTTATGGCTTGGGTTCCACGACTTGGGAAGTGATGCGACATGTGGTTTTGCCTTATACCAAAGCGGGTGTGGTTGGCGGCATTATTTTAGGTCTGGGTCGGGCTTTGGGTGAAACCATGGCCGTCACTTTTGTCATCGGTAACACTTTTAATATTACAGGCAGCTTATTCAGCTCAGGTGTATCCATTACCTCCGCTTTGGCCAATGAATTTGGCGAAGCCGTCGATGAAGCACATGTTTCTTCATTGTTATTTTTGGGCTTGATTTTGTTCTTGATTACCTTTGTTGTGTTGTGCATTTCTAAAGTCATGTTGTTGCGCATGCAGCGTCATGAAGGTCGTTAATTAGGAGATTACCAATGAATAACGCCTTATACAAACGCCGCCTGTTCATCAACAAATTCAACCTTGCAATGGCGTGGGGCACCATGGCTTTTGGCTTGTTTTGGTTGGCTTGGATTTTGATTACCTTATTCAGTAATGGTTTAGATGGCTTATTGGACATCAACACCTACACCATGAACACGCCTCCTGCTGGCATGGAAGGCGGCTTACGCAATGCCATTGTCGGCAGCTTATTGGTCACTTTATTTGGTTTGCTCATCGGCACCCCAATTGGCATCTTGGCCGGTATTTATTTGGCCGAGTTCGGTGGCAAATCATGGTTGGCATCTGCTACCCGTTTTATGAACGACATTTTATTGTCAGCACCCTCTATCGTGATTTGTTTGTTCATCTACGGTCTGATGGTCGTACCTATGGGTCACTTTTCAGGCTGGGCAGGTTCTTTGGCTTTGTCTTTACTGGTGATTCCAGTTGTGATTCGCACCACCGAAAACATGTTGCGCTTGGTACCAAATAGCTTGCGTGAAGCAGCTTACGCTTTGGGTACGCCAAAATGGAAATTGGTCACAATGGTGACTTTGCGTGCAGCCAAAGCAGGCGTGTTGACTGGTGTGTTATTGGCTTTTGCACGGGTTTCAGGCGAAACCGCACCATTGCTTTACACCGCATTGAACAACCAATTTTTCAGTACCGACATGAATGCACCGATTGCCAATTTGCCTAACACTATTTTCCAATTTGCCATGAGTCCTTACCAAGATTGGCAACGTTTGGCTTGGGCGGCAGCTTTGTTGATTACTTTGACCGTTTTGATTGCCAACATCGCTGCGCGCTTTTTGAGCCGCCAAAGTGCGAACAAACATTAAGATTTAGGAATTGATTTCATGACTGCTAAGATTTCTGCAAAAGACTTTAACTTTTACTACGGTGATTTTCACGCTCTAAAAAACATCAATTTGGATATTGAAGAGAAAAAAGTCACCGCCTTCATTGGCCCATCTGGTTGCGGCAAATCGACTTTATTGCGCACATTCAACCGTATGTACGACTTATATCCCGGCATGCGCGCTGAAGGTGGTTTGACTTTAGAAGGCAAATCGATTTTAGGTAAAGATGTCGATTTGAATTTATTGCGTGCCAAAGTCGGCATGGTATTCCAAAAACCAACCCCATTTCCGATGTCAATTTATGACAATGTAACTTTTGGTGTGAAATTGTATGAAAAACTCAGCCGTAGCGATTTGGATGATCGTGTGGAATGGGCACTGAAAAAAGCGGCTTTATGGACAGAAGTCAAAGACAAGTTAAAGCAATCTGGTAACTCTTTATCAGGTGGTCAGCAACAACGTTTGTGTATCGCTCGTGCCGTTGCAACCAAGCCTGAAGTATTGCTACTGGATGAGCCAACTTCTGCCCTTGATCCGATTTCAACAGCCAAGGTCGAGGAATTGGTCACCGAATTGAAAAACGATTACACCATTGCCATCGTCACACACAACATGCAACAAGCAGCTCGCGTGTCTGATTTCACCGCTTATATGTATTTGGGCGAAATGGTCGAGTTTGACGATACCAAAGTGATTTTTACCAAACCAAAAGAAAAAGCAACTGAAGACTACATTACCGGCAAATTTGGTTAATTGATACAGTATTAACCAATAATTTATATTACAAGCGGCCTGAAGTCATAGGTCGCTTGTTTTCGTTAATAAAAATAATTTAATTAATATGTTATGTTACAATTTTCTCCTTGACTGTCATACTACAAAAGACCGACAATCTTATTATTCTGTCCATCCAATTTTATTATGTTAGAAATTTTTTCTACCTTGTCACCTACCATGGTGGCATTATTACTTTTAGCCCTTGGTTTGGTTTTCTTTTTTGAATTCATCAACGGCTTCCACGACACTGCCAATGCAGTTGCTACTGTCATTTATACACAATCTATGAAGCCTGTACATGCGGTAATCGCATCAGGTATTTTCAACTTCTTAGGTGTGGTTTTAGGTGGTTTGGCTGTTGCTTATGCAATTGTAAACTTACTACCCATTGACTTATTAGCCTCAGGCAATACCGAAGTATTGTTGGCTATGGTTTTCTCTTTGTTGATTGCCGCTATTTTATGGAATTTGGGTACTTGGTATTTTGGTTTACCCGCTTCTAGTTCACACACATTAATCGGTGCTATTTTGGGCGTAGGCGTTGCCAATGCTTTGATGGACGGCCAATCGATTGCAGATGGTGTCAATTGGAGCAAAGCCATGGATGTGGGCGCTTCATTGTTATTCTCACCATTGGCTGGTTTCTTATTAGCTTTCATCATGTTATCGGTATTGCGCAAAGTCGTACCTATTGGCAAAATTCACCAAACACCTTATTTACGCAATGGCGTACGCGGTAAAAAACATCCTCCATTTTGGACACGTTTTTTATTGATTATGTCGGCTATGGGTGTTAGTTTTGCGCATGGCTCAAATGATGGGCAAAAAGGCATTGGCTTGGCCATGTTGACCTTGATTTGTATTTTGCCAACTCATTTTGTGGTGAACTCCAACATCAGCCAATACGATTTAGAACGCTCATTGGCATCAGTGCAGCGCTTAGAAGTTTTTGTAGAACAAAATCAAGCAACCATTCAAGCACATTTCCCTGCTGAAACAAAAGCAGTGGAAGCCGGCAAAGTACATTGCCAACCTGCTGACGCACTGACTTATGGTCAAAACGTACGTCAATTGATGTCAGGTAGCCACCAAATCAGTCAATTTACGACCGATCAACGTTGGGCTTTACGTACTAATTTATTGTGTTTAGAAAACACCGCCAAACAATTGGCAACCCTACCTAATTTGTCTGCTGAAGACAAACAATACTTACAACAAATTCGCAATGACTTTTCTTTACCAGTTGAATATGCACCATTATGGGTCATTGTCGCTGTGGCTTTGTCATTGGGTGTTGGCACAATGGTTGGTTGGAAACGCGTAGTAACCACTGTGGGTGAAGGTATTGGTAAATCACACATGACTTATGCCCAAGGCGTTTGTGCGCAACTGACTGCTGCCTTAGGTATTGCAGGTGCTAACCTATTAGGCTTACCGGTCTCTACAACACAGATTTTGTCTAGTGCTGTCGCAGGTACTGCTGTTGCCAATAAATCAGGCTTACAATGGTCAACCATTCGCAATATTTTATTGGCATGGTTATTTACCTTTCCAGTTGCAATGTCGTTGGCTGGTGCGTTGTTTTTCCTCATTCGTACTCTATTCTAAGCCATTATTTTTTATGCAATAAAAAAACAGCCATCCATTGATGGCTGTTTTTTTATTGCAATCAAATACCTAAATCGAAAAACTGATGTAAAATAGCCACATTATGACGTTATTCTGTTTTTTTGTTGTATTCATAGCAAAAAATCAAGTAAATAAGGTCGTAGCATGGGCAAATCAAAGTTAAAAAAAAATTCTATGCTTATAATGATGCGCATCAAAGTTTCATTTTTATTTGATTTAATGGGCAAAATGTAAACCATTTTGAATATCTAAATCGAAATTAAAGTACACTGAACTAACGAGTTAGAAAAATATTTGCTTGCTGAAGTATGTTCTGTTTTGAGATTCATAGAATTTCGGCCTTCGCATTACTTTACATTTGGCTAAAATTCCCTTTCAAACCAACATCTCAGCACGCATACAGACATCACAATCTGGTGAGGGGATTTATCATGAATAAGCGTTACCGCGTTATCTTCAATGAAACGACACAAACTTATACCGCTGTAGCAGAAGACACACCTGCCAAAGGGAAAAAAGCATCTAAAGCCACAAAAGTTCTAGTAGCATCAGCTATTGGCTTGGGGGCAACTACCATTACTTACGCCTCTTGGGTAAGTGCCACCAATGGTGGTGCTTCTGCACCAGGTGCATTGCTTGCTACTGGTGGTGCGGGCTCTGCACTACAAACAGGACAAACCAGCGGCAATGATGGTATTGCAATGGGTACTGGTACTGGCGCGAATATGGCATCAGCAGGTAAAGAGTCGATTGCTATCGGCAAAAACGCTAGCGCTGGATTTAATGCCTCTAATCCAGATAGCGGTAATGCTTTTGCCATCGGTCACTCTAGCATGGCTAGCGCCAATGCCATTTCTCTAGGCAACTCTGCAAGAGCTATCGGTGATAATGCTTTTGCATTAGGTCACAACACTTCTGCCACAGCCAACAATATTGCTCTTGGCAACAATAGCAATGCTATCGATTTAAATAACAATCAACTATCAGGTGTTGGTGTTACTTTAAACGATAAAAATTACGATTTTGCTGCTGCCAATATTCACAATACATTAAGCATTGGTAGCGAAAAAAATGAGCGCGTAATTACGCATGTGGGCGCAGGTCAAGTCACCTCTTCTAGCACGCAAGCCATCAATGGCTCTCAATTGTATGCTGCGTATGAAGCTATCGGTGGTTTATCTGAGCAAACTTGGAACATTCAAGTCAATGATGGTAAAGCAACTCCTGTCGCGGCTGATAACACAGTCAACTTCAGAGAGGGACAAAATATCAAAGTCACTCAAGACCCAAATAACCCAAATGCTTTAACCATTGCCACTGCTGACGATGTTGTCTTTAACAGCGTTGGTGTAGGTTCTGTTGTCATTGACTCTAAAGGTATCAATGCTGGTAACAAAAAAATTACCAATGTAACGGAAGCTACATTGAGCGATATCAGCAAAGATGCGGTGAATGGCTCTCAATTGTATGCTACCAATACAATTGTCAACACAACCAAAAACAGAGTGACTAATTTGGAAAGCCAAACTTGGAAAATCCAAGTCAACGATGGTAAAGCAACCTCTGTCGCGGCTGATAATACAGTCAACTTCAGAGAGGGACAAAACATCAAAGTCACTCAAGATTCAAATAACCCAAATACTTTAACCATTGCTACTGCTGCCGATGTTTTGTTTAATAGCGTTGGCGTAGGTTCTGTTGTCATTAACTCTAAAGGCATCAATGCTGGTAACCAAAAAATTACCAATGTAGCAAATGGTGCAATTACCAAAGATAGCCAAGATGCTGTGAATGGTAGTCAAATATATGATTTGATTGGTACAGGGGACTCTTCTTGGGACTTGATTGCTAACAATACCACTGGCACATCCACTACCACCACAATTGACAAAGATACACCACTGGCTATCAAAGCTGGCAATGCATCAACCAAAGTTGAAATCAGCCAAGATACAGACGGTAACAATACTTTGAACATTTCAACATCTTCACCATTACAATATGTGGATAGCAAAGGTGCAGCAGCAGCTGACCAATTTGCGCCAACTGACAATATTGTGTCTTTAATGGACAAAGGTGGTAAAACAGATGCTGCGGTGAAATTAACCAATGTTGCAGAAGCTACGTTGAGCGATATCAGCAAAGATGCGGTGAATGGCTCTCAATTGTATGCTACCAATACAATTGTCAACACAACCAAAAACAGAGTGACCAATTTGGAAAGCCAAACTTGGAAAATCCAAGTCAATGATGGCAACGCAACCTCTGTGGCGGCTGATAACACAGTCAACTTCAGAGAGGGACAAAATATCAAAGTCACTCAAGACCCAGCAAATGCCAACGCATTAACGATTGCAACTGCTGATAATGTAACATTTAAATCAGTACAAATCGGCAATGGCCCTATTGCTATTAATGGCAATGGTCCTATTATTATCAGTGAAAATGGTCTTAACAGTGGTGGTAAAAAAATCACCAATGTAGCAAATGGTACAATCGCTAAAGATAGCAAAGATGCTGTGAATGGTGGCCAAATATATGACCTAATTGGCACAGGTGGCGGCTCTTGGGACTTGATTGCTAACAATACAGCTGGCGCATCTACCACTACCACAATTAACAAAGACACTCCATTGGCCATCAAGGGTGGCAATGCATCAACCAAAGTTGAAATTAGCAAAGATGCAAGCGGTACCGATACCTTGAATATTTCCACATCTTCACCATTGCAATATGTGGATAGCAAAGGCGCAGTGGCAGCTGACCAATTTGCACCAACAGACAATATTGTGTCTTTAATGGACAAAGATGGCAAAACAGATGCTGCGGTCAAATTAACCAATGTTGACAAGGGTCAAGTTAACCCAACCAGCAAAGATGCTATTAATGGTAGCCAATTGTATTCTGTTGGTTCATCTATTGGTGACATCATTGGTGGTGGTACTTATATCACCAAAGACGGTGATATTGCATGGAATGATATTAAGTCAGATGGCGATACTTATGGTGGTATTGGTGGCACTGGTGAAACAACCATTCACGATGCTATTCAATCCCTAAATAATAAGACAACATCAGCTTCTGCAGGTTGGATGTATACGGTTGATGGCAAAGCGAACAGTGGTGGTCAAGTTAAAGCAGACTCAAATTTTGACTTTGCCTCTGATAAGTCAAGCATCAATGGTCAAGATTACGACAATATCACCATCAGCAAAGCTGACTCAGGCAATGGTATTAAAGTTGGTTTGGCTAAAGATATTGGCGTAGATTCCATTACTGTTGGAGAGACCAAAATCACCAGCGCAGGTGGTAATTTGCAAGTCGGTCAAGGCACGATTGCTGCAGGTGTGACCGATGGTATTGGTTTGGGTAAAGATTATGCCATCAATGCGAAAAACTCTTTGGCTTTGGGCAATGGTTCAGTAGCAGATACGCCAATTGGTACAGCCAGCACAACCATTCGCGGTGACACATATAATTTTGCGGGTGCGAAGCCTGTCGGCACTGTCAGCGTAGGTTCTAAAGACAATGAACGTACGATTACCAATGTCGCCGCAGGTCAGTTAAATGCTAGCAGTACCGATGCGGTCAATGGTAGTCAATTGTATGCCACCAACCAAGCCCTCGAGAAAATTTCTAATGGTGGTGCAGGCGTGGTGCAATACGCAGATCCTAGCAAACCAACCACACCGAATGGCGGCACACCAACCAATACAGCAACGCTTGTGGGTAAGGATGCAGACAAACCTGTGACTTTGACCAATGTCGCAGCAGGTAAAAACGGCACGGATGCGGTCAACGTTTCACAATTGAAAGAAGTAGAAGGCAAAATTGGTGAAGTCGGTGATCGAGCCAATGCAGGTGCAGCTTCTGCCATGGCTACAGCCATGTTGCCACAAGCTTTCGACTCAGGTTCAAGCATGTTAGGCGTTGCAGCAGCTGATTTTGACGGTGAACAAGGCTATGCCATTGGCTACTCAAGCGTCTCTGAGGGTGGCAAATGGGTGGTACGTGCCGCAGGTACTGCCAACTCACAAGAGAAGTTTGGTGTGGGTGCTGGTATTGGTTATCGTTGGGGTTAAGCCAATTTGATACTTCAAAAGCGTCCTGTAACTTACAGGACGCTTTTTTATTGTTATCCATTTATGCAAGTACTTGCCTTTTATGGGATAATCGCAAGCATTGTTTAAACTTGCCGCAATGACGGCTTATTTTACGGAGTAGCTATGGATTTCGCGCACGCCAGATACAATATGGTGGAACAACAAATTCGTCCTTGGGACATCTTGAATTTTGAATTATTGGATGTTTTGTCTGAAATTCCACGTGAATATTTTGTGCTGCCTGAACACCAAGCATTGGCGTATGTTGACGAATCTTTGCCATTAATCAACGGTCAATTCATGCCCGAGCCACGCATCATTGCCAAAATGGTACAAGCTTTGGACATCCAAAAAACCGAACGCGTATTGGACATTGGCACTGGTTCAGGTTACGCCGCTGCAATCTTGGCAGGCTTGGCAGATTCGGTTTTAAGCTTGGATACCGATATCAAACAATTGGAATTTGCTCGTGATGCTTTGTTAAAAGCCCAAGTACAAAATGTACAATTGGACATGCGTGATGGTTTGACCGACATCAGCAATTTGGGTCAGTTTGACATCATTTATGTGGGCGGTTCTATCGAAAGCATTCCTGCTGAATTGTTCAATGCATTGAATGACAAAGGTCGCTTGGTTGCCGTAGTGGGCACTGGTTCTTTGATGTTTGCCACTTTAGTCACACGCCAAGGCAATTCATTCCAACAAGTGGCTTTGTTTGAAACAGCAACGCCTGCATTAACCGTGGCGCAAGCTGCTAAACCTGTGTTTGAATTTTAATCATGGGCGTTAAAAGCTTATCTGTACAAGACTTACAAGCTTGGCGAGAGTCTGGTAAAGCATTGGTATTATTGGATGTGCGTGAAGACAATGAAGTGGCTTATGCCCATATTCAAGGTCATACACACATTCCAATGAATTTGGTCACTTTGCGCCACAATGAATTGCCTGATGATTTGCCCATTGTAGTGTATTGCCATCACGGTATGCGCAGCATGCAAGTGGCCATGTTCTTAGAGCATGCGGGATTTGAAGACTTGTACAATTTAAATGGCGGCATCGAAGCTTGGTCTACCCAAATTGATGCCAGCGTACCGCGTTATTAAGTATATGAATGCTGTATTAAAAAGCGTCCTGTAAAATTTACAGGACGCTTTTATTTGGATGATGTCATTTAATGTATGCTGCCCACAATCAATTGATGGCGTGCATAAAACTGCCATCTGGCTGCATGTTGCCCACCGACCGCCAAAACATGGGTAATGTCGCCCCGTGGTAAATTCAAACTCGGCACCAATTCCATCCGATTAAAACTAATCACTTCTGCTTGGCGCAGACTTTGCTTGAAATGCCACATAGATGTGATATTGCTCGAAAACAAACTCACACCACCCACATTATGGGTTTGGTTGATGACATCTATCGCCGCATTCAAATCCGGTACACGCATCACCATCACCGCCAAACGATTGGATGCCACTTGATGCAAACCCACCTCAGGCGTAATGTTGCCAATCAAGCTTTTGCCCATATACCAACCTTGTTCAGGCAAAGGCATTTGGCTGCCATCAATCACAATATCCGCACCAACTTCGGCAGCTTGCTGTAACAAGCTGCTACAACATTTCAAGCCATCTTCACCAGACAAAACCACCGCTTTTTGATGTTGCAAATAATGTTGCCATTTTTCAAGCAATACATCTGCCTCATCACCGACCACCATCCAAATAGGCATGTTCAAACGCACACTAGGACCTGCCACAAATTGGCTCCAAACTTTGTCCATATCGACATTGTTGTCTAATACAATGAAGTTTTGCGCCAATACTGTTTGACGCTGACGCAAATGTGCTTGTTTGGTCACAGGCTCAATAAAGACATAACTGATGGCATCCACATCGGGATGATGGTGCAAAATATGCGTGACTGCGTCATCACCTTGCAGCACATTATAAGCCCCGTTAGGCAAACCAGATTGCGCCAACCAATCACCCAACAACACCGGCAATAAAGGCTGACACGGATGCGATTTAATCAATAAGGTGTTGCCACACAACAACGCCACCACCACCTCGCTGACCAAGGATTTCATGGTTTGGCGCTCATCACAGACCACCGTCACCACGCCCACAGGACCTATCGAGTGCTGAATCCAAGCATCGGCATCGCCCCAATTGGAATTGGCATTGCTTTTAAATTGCGAGGCAGTCAGAGCATAAATGATGGCTTCATTGGTCACTTCCATTTCAACTTTGACTTCCGCCTCACTCAAGCCACTTTCTTGCTGCAAAACCTCACTCAAAGCCTGTCTTTGTAAAGCGAACGCATTTTTAAAATGCTCAATCACACGCAAACGCTCTATATAAGGCGTACCTGACCATAAAAACAAGCTGTCTTTGGCAATCCTCACCGCATTGGCCACAGTGGTATCTTCAGCCACGCTGATGCGTCGCTCCAACTGTCCAGTGCAAGGATTTTTGACATCCAAATGACGCTTGGCATCAATCACCAATCGCTCACCATTGATAAAATGAGGGGCATAATTAAATGACTGCCCATTCACTATCAATGGCTCATTGACTTCATCATTTTTCGCATGATGCCATTGCTGCCATAACTTGTTTAATAGTCCCATTACGCTCCTATTTTCTGATTATTGTGCTGCATTGATTTGAAATTGTGCCACCATTTCCGTAAATGCCTCGCCGACTTCAGGATGCTTACAACCATAAGCCAAAGTGGCCTGTAAATAACCCAATTTGCTACCGCAATCATAACGCTGACCTTCAAATGCATGCGCTAAAACCACTTCTTTATCCAATAGCTTAGCAATGGCATCGGTCAACTGAATTTCGCCACCTGCACCAGCTTGAGTTTCACGCAACAATTGAAAAATAGCAGGCGTCAAAATATAACGTCCCACCACAGCCAAGTTCGATGGTGCATCTTCAGGTTTTGGTTTTTCTACGATGCTGGTCACTCGTGGCGATGCTTCACTGCCATCAGTTTCTACAATACCGTATGAACCTGTTTGGCTAGGATCAACCACCTCCACGCCCAAGACACTGCTGCCTGTGGCATTGTAAACATCCAGCATTTGCGCCAAAGCGCCTTTAGGTGCATCAATCAAATCATCTGCCAAAATCACCGCAAATGGCTCATCACCCACTGCAGGATGTGCACACAAAACCGCATGTCCTAAACCTAAAGCTTCGGTCTGACGGATGTACATTAAGTTCACGCCTTCAGGCAAAATATTTTGCGTCACTTTCAACAATGCTTCTTTTTGTTTGCGTTCTAATTCAGCTTCTAATTCATATGCTTTATCAAAATGGTCTTCAATGCTGCGTTTATTGCGGCCTGTAATGAAAATAATATCGGTACAACCTGCCGCAATAGCCTCTTCGACTGCATATTGAATCAAAGGCTTATCGACAATCGGCAACATCTCTTTAGGGCTTGCTTTGGTTGCAGGTAAAAAACGGGTACCCATACCAGCCACAGGAAAGATGGCTTTTTTAATTTTTCTCATCACTTTTACCTAATAAAATTAACAATTGTTGTTCATTTAAAACGGCCACGCCCAGCGCGTTTGCCTTATCCAGTTTACTGCCAGCAGCTTCGCCCGCCACAACAAAATCGGTTTTCTTAGACACACTGCCACTGACTTTCGCACCCGCAGCCTCTAACCACGCTTGTACTTCGTCACGCTTGTGCTGCAAAGTACCTGTCAATACAAAAGTCTTGCCCGCTACCGCTTCATTAACAGCCTGCGCCGCCATATCCGTAGAAGCATCCTGTAACAATGTCTCTGTTTGCACCTGACAAGCTTGTAATGCGTTTTCAATGTCTTGTAGAAGTTGTAGATTTTCCGCTTTAGAGCGCCATGTCAGCCATGCTACATCACTGACCTCTTGCTCACGCAAAGCATGAAATGTCGCCGCTTCTGACAATAATTGCGCCACTTTTTTGGCACTCATGCGCAAATCAGGCAAATGCATCAACCATTCTGACATGCTCAATACTTGCAACAATTGCACATGCGGCGCATTTTCTTGTGGCAACACACCGACATTTAACAAATCATCTATCTGTTGCTGATTTTTAGCATTAGCAAAGTATTGCGCAATGCTCTTGGCAACCACTTCCCCAATATCAGGCAAACATGCCAATAAAGGCGCAGGCATAGAACGTATCAATGCCAACTGACCGAAATATTGCGCTAATGTCTTGGCCGTTCGTTCACCTACATGGCGTATGCCTAGCGCAAAAATCAAACGTGACAATAAAGGTTGTCGACTGGCTTCTAAACCTAGCAAAATATTCTGTGCCCATTTAATCGGCGTTTCACGCTTATTGTTTTCAGCTTCATCATCGATTTGTTTTAAGCGCTGTAAAGTGGGAATGTCCAAACGGTACAAATCGGCAAATTCATGCACCAAATCCAATTCCACCAATTGCTCAATTTGACGCGAGCCCAGACCTTCAATGTCCATCGCGGTGCGTGATGCAAAATGAATCAACGCTTGCGCACGTTGCGCTTGGCACAACATCCCACCTGTACAACGTGCTACGGCCTCATCGCCTTCTTTGACAATGTCGCTGCCACACACAGGACAAACCGTGGGTAATTGGTAACGTGGCGATTGTGGCAAAGATTCGGTAGCAAACAAATCTGTTTGACTAGGCGCATCTTGCATTGGACGCTTTTCAAACACCACTCGCACCACTTCAGGAATCACATCACCCGCACGACGCACCATCACTGTATCGCCCACACGCACGTCTTTGCGTTGCGCTTCACCTTCATTGTGCAAGGTCGCATTGGTCACCGTCACACCACCGACACGCACAGGCACCAAACGTGCCACAGGCGTCACAGCGCCGGTACGACCAATTTGCACATCAATGGCTTCCACCAAAGTCGGCGCTTCTTCTGCGGGAAATTTGTGAGCAATGGCAAAACGTGGCGCACGCGACACAAAGCCCAAACGCTGCTGCAAAGCCAAACTATTGACTTTAATCACCATGCCATCAATATCAAAAGGCAATTCAGGACGCTTGAGTGCCATTTGTGCATAAAATGCATTGATATCAGCCATATTATCGCTGAGCAAACAGCAATCTGATGGTGGCGTCGGAATACCCAAACGCTCTAAAAACATCAATTCTTGCTGGTGACCTAAAGGCTGTATTGCCTCGTCTAACTGAGCAATGCTGTAAGCAAAAAAATCCAACGGTCGTTGTGCGGCAATTTTCGCATCCAATTGCCGCAAACTGCCTGCAGCCGCATTGCGTGGATTGGCAAACAATTTGCCACCTTCAGCCGCTTGACGCTCATTCAAAGCATCGAAATCGGCTTTGAACATCAATACTTCGCCACGCACTTCCAACAATCTAGGCGGCGTATCCGTCGTGAGTTTTAAAGGAATGCTGCGGATGGTTTTGACATTTTGCGTGACATTTTCGCCACTCAAGCCATCGCCACGCGTGGCGGCCTGTACCAAAATACCGTTTTCGTAAATCAAGCTTAAAGCCAAACCATCGAATTTAGGCTCAATCAAATAATCAGGAGAAGCAGCCAGATTCAGGCCGCTTTTGACCCGCTCATCAAATGCTTGCATCTGACTGTGGTCATACACGCCTTGGCTGTCTATGGGAGAAAAAGCATTGTTCAAGCTCAACATCGGCACTTGGTGCACCACACTGTCAAATTGACTCAAAGCTTGACCGCCCACACGTTGCGTGGGGCTTTCAGGACGCATAAATTCAGGATACGCCGCTTCTAAAGCTTGTAATTGCAAAAATATCGCATCGTAATCGGCATCGCTGACACTGGGATTGTCTTGCTCGTAATACTCGCGATTGTAACGCTCTAGCAAATGAATCAACTCATCCATCTGCTGTTGAATTGATTCATGATTCATCAATACACCTTTACATCAAGAAAACAATCGTTCCGCCAATTCGCTGCCCGGCTCAATTTCCACACTGAGCATCTCTTCTTGGCGACTGACCACATAAGTACGGATGTCTTTGAGCCATTGCGTGGACAATTCATTCAACTGATCGTCCACCAAATCCAAACCTAGCATACTGGACAACTTCACCACCAAATCCATAAAATGATTGAATGTTTTTTCACCCACAGGCACTTTGGTCAAATCATACAACATGCTAAAGCCACGATATGCATGGTTTTCTAAAGCCGTGCTGATAAATGGCGTGCTGTCTAAATTCACAGCATTGAACAGGTTCTTGCCATGTTCATCACTAAACCAAAAAACACCCGCATCCAACTCAAAATGCAAGCTTTCCAATGCCGCTTTAATCTCTCGCCCACTGATGGTCTCTCGCGACACCAAATGAATCGCAATGGTTTGATCCACACGCATGCACAATTCATCCATGGGTTCGGCCACTTGCATAAACGCATCGACATTCGCCACCGCTACGCCACCACCCATTTGCGAAGCAAACAAACGCACTTGCTCAGCAAACTGTATCAACTCTTCACGCTGTGCCAAACCTTGGCGGCTGATACATTGCAAACCAATCACAAAACCTTGGTAATACACACTCGGAATCGGCTCTGCCAACTGAAAACAGCCATCCAAAGTACAACCCGCTACACGCACTTGATGGCGATTGCTCAGGCGCGGAATGGCTTGCAATTCAGCAGGCTCACGCAAAGACACATACGCCATGTAATCAATACGACTGTCAAACCAAGGCAATTCCATTTGCGTTAAGTCTTGCAAGTCCAATAACAAACTGTCTTCAGGCTTCACAGGATTCAACGCCGACTTCACATTGGGGATGTCCAAATCCTTGATGCTTCGCGGGGCGGCTGTCGCCACAGGTTCCTCGTCTACAATTTGGAATATGGGTGCCGCTGCGGTATGGCTACCTGTATCAGCAGTTGCCAATAATTCTTTTTGCGCCATATCAGTGGCAGCGACTTTGGCTGCACCTGTCGGATGCAACGCATGATTCATCACACCTGAGTTCAAAACACCTTGTCCGTCACGCACTTCATGGCGAGCCGTGTCCAACAATGCGTCTTGGTCTGCATGGCCAAATTGACGTCTGACTTCATCTCGATAACGCTTTTCTTTATAAGCATTAAACAACAAGACCGCCAAGATGACTGCTAAACCGCCAACAATATAATAAAAAATGGTGTCGCTCATAAATGATGAATCATCCTTAAGTAATCAAAACCAGCCTAATGAATCGGCTTTTGCGCTCAGAAGTATAGCCCAAATAGCGGTATTTTTCAGCCATGTATGATGACTGTTTCATTAAAATCCACTTCAATCCCGACCTCTTGCAAGCGCTTCCAATCAAAAAAGTGTCCCGGATCGGTTTTCCGACTTGGTGCAATATGCTGATGCCCTGTGACCGCTCGAATAGGATACTGTTGCTGCAATTGCACAATTAACTTTAGCAAGCTGTCGTATTGCGCCCATTCAAATGGCTCAAAATCACAACCTTCTAGTTCTATCCCAATAGAAAAACCATTACAGGCCGCCTCATTGTGAAAAGAAGACACGCCCGCATGGTAAGCGGCATCGTCACAACTGACGCATTGATACACACAACCATCGCGCTCAATCACAAAATGGCTGGACACTCGCAAATGCTCAATCACACTGAAAAAAGGATGGGCGTTGCGATCAATTTGATTTTGAAACAAAGTTTGCGCGCTGTGTGAACCATATTCAAATGGCGGTAAAGAAATATTGTGGATGACAATCAAATCAGGTGTACGCGTTCGCACACCAAAATTAGGTGATGGACACGGCACAGCTTGCTCATACCAACCTTGCTTCCAAAGCATTTCTTATCTCTACATAAAAATCGAGGTTTCATTCTAACAAATTCAGTGACAAATATGTGTTTAGAGCTTTATTCTTGTATGGCTTCTTAATCTTGCAAAATAACCCATTTTTATGACAATATAGTTCGGTTATAACGATGTAAACGATAGACTGACATACCGTAATACCTCACAAAAACAAAGTAGATTCCAAGAAGGAGAAACCATGACGTACAAAGCACCATTAAATGATTTACGTTTTGCCTTACACACCCATGCGCAATTGCCACAAATTTTGGCTTTGCCAAAATCTGCAGGCTTAGACGATGAAACTGTCAATGCCATCTTAGACGAGGCAGCTAAATTCGCCGAAACCTTATTGGCTGAAACCAACCGCCAAGGTGATTTAAACGGCGCTAAATTGGTCAATGGCAAAGTCGTTTGTGATCCAGTGATTGCCAATGCATTTAATGAATTTCGTGATGCAGGCTGGGTAGGCTTGCGCGCTTCGCCTGATTTTGACGGTCAAGGTTTGCCAATGACTGTGGCGGCAGCGTGTGAAGAGATGTGGTGTTCTGCCAACTTAGCATTTTCTTTGTTACCGATGTTGACTTTGGGCGCATTCGAAGCTTTGCATCACCATGCCAGCGAAGCAGTACAGCAAAAATTCATGGCTAAAATGGCCAACGGTGAATGGTCAGGCACAATGAACTTGACCGAGCCACAAGCAGGTTCTGATTTGGCACAAGTGGCCGCCAAAGCCAAACCTTTGGGCGACGACACTTACGCCATCACAGGTCAGAAAATCTTCATCACTTGGGGCGATCATGAATTGGTCGACAACATCGTGCATTTGGTATTGGCACGTTTGCCAGACGCGCCAGCGGGCGTGAAAGGCATTTCGTTGTTTGCCGTACCAAAATACTGGGTAGAAGAAGATGGCAGCTTAGGCGCATTCAACCACGCACAAGCGGTGTCTTTGGAACACAAATTGGGCATCCACGCCAGCCCTACTTGCGTGATGTCGTTTGAAGAATCACGTGGCTATTTGGTCGGTGAAGCGGGTCGCGGTTTGAATTGTATGTTCACAATGATGAACCATGCACGTTTGGGTGTGGGTATTGAAGGTCATGCCGTAGCAGAACGTGCTTACCAACACGCTTTGGCTTACGCACATGAACGCGTGCAAAGCCGTGCCATTCAAAGCGACAGCATTGCACCTGTTGCCATCATCGAGCATCCTGATGTGTGTCGCATGTTGTTGCAACAAAAAGCAACTTTAGAAGCACAGCGTGCAGTTTACTTGAAAGCCGCTGCGGCTTTGGATGTGGCTGAAAGTCATCCTGTCCCTGATGTACAAAAACAAGCACAAGCCTTATTAGATTTCTTAATCCCGATTGTCAAAGGTTGGAGCACTGAAAACGGCACCACTTTGACCAATTTGGGCATGCAAGTATTCGGTGGCATGGGCTTTATCGAAGAAACAGGCGCAGCGCAATATGTGCGTGATGTACGCATTACTGCCATTTATGAAGGCACCAATGGCATTCAAGCTTTGGACTTCATTGGTCGTAAAACCGCAGCCAATGGCGGTGCAGTGGCGCAATACTTATTAGACGAAGGTCGTGCTTTGGCAGCGAAATTGCCTAGCGATTCGCCTTTGGTCACACAATTGAACCAAGCTTTGGATTTGGCAGCTGAATCGGTGCAATACGTATTGGCACAATTTGCAGCCAATACACCTAACAATGCAGCAGCAGGCAGCTTGGCTTATTTGATGCAATTTGGCTTCACTTTGGGCGCTATCGAAATGGCACGTGCTTATTTGGCAGCAGGCCAAGCCTTAGAAAACGAAAGCGAACAAGTTTTAGGCGAAGACTTCTACCGCCACAAACAACATACGGTTCGTGCTTATTTTGACTTGGTCTTGCCGCAAGTGTTGGGCTTACATCAACAAGTGATTCGCAGTGCGGACAGTGTGTTGGATTACCCAGCGGCAGCTTTGGCATTGTAAGCGTCCTGTAACACCCTCAAGCGTCCTGAAACTTTCAGGACGCTTTTTTATTCAAAACATTTTTCACAACAACTGTATTTTGTATTTTTACTACATAACTTCATAATATTGACATATTCTTCTGCTAAGCTTGAAAGCCACCGCTATGGAGTCTTGATGTCTATCAGCGGTCATTGTGTTTTTAACATTTAAACGGATAGGAACTTCAGTGAATCCTGATCAATACCCAGCCATAGGCACGCCACTGTTTTACGGTGTGTTTGCCATCGTCGTCGCCATCATGATTACGATAGACTTATTGGCATTGAAAAAAAATGGTGCTCATAAAGTCAGCATCAAAGAAGCCTTAACTTGGTCCATCATTTGGGTGATGGTTTCATGTGCTTTTGCAGGATGGCTGTATTGGTATTTAAATACCCATCCAGAATATGGTCATGCCATTGCAGTTGAAAAAACCATGGAATTTTTCACAGGTTATATTTTGGAAAAATCATTGGCAGTCGACAATATTTTTGTCTTCTTAATGATTTTTGCCGCTTTCAAAGTAGAGCCACAATACCAACATCGCGTGCTGTTATACGGTGTATTTGGTGCCATTATTTTGCGCACCATCATGATTGTAATTGGCGCCGCTTTGGTCTCTCGCTTTGAATGGATTTTGTATGTGTTCGGCGCATTCTTGTTGTTCACAGGTATCAAAATGATGCTGCCTGAAAAAGAAGGCGAAGACGATGACATTACCCATAGCGCTTGGTTTAAATGGCTAACCAAACACATCAAAGTCAGCCAAAACTTCGATGGTGAGAAATTTTTCACCATTGAAAATGGCAAACGCATCGCAACACCTTTGTTATTAGTTGTGATTGTCATTGAATTGTCAGATGTGATTTTTGCCGTAGACAGCATTCCAGCCATTTTTGCTGTGACTACCGACCCATTCATCGTATTAACATCTAACATCTTTGCCATTTTGGGCTTGCGTGCCATGTATTTCTTATTAGCAGACATGGCTGACCGCTTTACCTATTTGCAATATGGTTTAGCAGGTGTGTTGTGCTTTATTGGTATCAAAATGTTGTTGTTGTTCTTCGATGTGCATATTCCAATTGCCTTGTCATTGGCCATCGTATTCAGTGCCATCATTGCCTCGATTTTGGTGTCTTTGCGAGTACCGCCTAAATCACACGAATAATGTTCACTCAGCCCACTGCCATGCAGTGGGTTTTTATTTGAATGGCCACAACTGACACAATTTTCAATAGATACATTACAATGGTCTCATTGCAATGATTGATAGATAGTGTACTGCCCATGTCTTTGACCCCCACCCACAGCTATGATGACGATAGTTTAAATTTAGGACAATACGCTGAGAAAGCTTATTTAGAATACGCTATGAGTGTGGTCAAAGGTCGCGCTCTGCCCGAAGTTTCCGACGGCCAAAAGCCTGTCCAACGCCGCATTTTGTTTGCCATGCATGATATGGGCTTGGTTGCTGGCGCCAAACCAGTTAAATCCGCACGCGTGGTTGGTGAAATTCTTGGTAAATACCATCCACATGGTGACTCTTCTGCCTACGAAGCCATGGTGCGCATGGCACAAGATTTTACTTTACGCTATCCGTTAATCGATGGCATTGGCAATTTTGGTTCACGCGATGGCGATGGCGCGGCAGCCATGCGTTATACCGAGGCTCGCTTAACACCATTGGCAAGCTTATTATTGTCAGAACTAAACCAAGGCACTGCTGATTTTATTCCCAATTACGATGGTGCATTTGATGAGCCGACTCACTTACCCGCACGTTTGCCTATGGTTTTACTCAATGGTGCATCAGGCATTGCTGTTGGCATGGCCACAGAAATTCCATCACACAATTTGAACGAAGTCACACAAGCAGCCATCGCCTTGCTCAAACAACCTTCACTGGGCATCAAAGATTTAATGCAATACATCCAAGGCCCTGATTTTGCTGGTGGTGCACACATTATTTCTAGCACTGAAGAAATTGAAAATATTTACACCACAGGCAAAGGCAGTGTGCGTGTGCGTGCTCGTTATGAGATTGAGAAATTAGCGCGCGGTCAGTGGCGTGCCATTGTGTCACAATTGCCGCCAGGAGTCGGCGCGCAAAAAATCTTGTCTGAAATTGAAGAGCAAACCAATCCTAAAATCAAAGCAGGCAAGAAAAAATTGACTCAAGACCAAGTCAATCAAAAAGAATTGTTGTTGGAAAAATTGGAATTTGTACGCGACGAATCTGATGGCGATGCCCCTGTACGTTTGGTATTCGAACCCAAATC
Source organism: Vitreoscilla stercoraria DSM 513 (assembly GCF_000382305.1). Lineage (GTDB taxonomy): Bacteria > Pseudomonadota > Gammaproteobacteria > Burkholderiales > Neisseriaceae > Vitreoscilla > Vitreoscilla stercoraria. The sequence continues at coordinate 37,746 of NZ_KB908022.1, read as the reverse complement.
CAGCCGCATCGACAGCGAAGATTTGATGAATACATTGCTTGCGCAAACCAGCTTAGAAATCAACGTACCAATCAATTTGGTGATGATGGGCATGGATGGGCGGCCTGCACAAAAGAACTTGCTCGATATTTTGAGTGAATGGCTGCAATTTCGCACCCAAACCGTGACTCGTCGCCTCAGCCACCGTTTAAATCAAGTCCAAAAGCGCATTCATATTTTAGATGGTCGTTTGGTGGTCTTTTTAAACATAGATGCCGTCATTGCAGTGATTCGTGAATCAGATGAACCAAAAACGGAATTAATGTCTAAATTTCAGCTGACTGACATTCAAGCAGATGACATATTAGAAATTCGCTTGCGTCAATTGGCTCGCTTGGAAGGCATTAAATTAGAACAAGAACTGGCCAAATTACAACAAGAACAAGAAGAATTCCAACACTTATTGGACAATGAAACCGCTAAGCGCAAACTCATTATCAAAGAGATGCAAGCCGATGCAAAAACATTTGGTGATGAGCGCCGCACCATGATTCAGGCCGCCTCTCGCGCGGCTTTGACTCAAACTGTTGCGGATGAAGCCATCACTTTGATTGTGTCTGAAAAAGGCTGGATACGAGCCCGTAGTGGTCATCATTTGGATTTGACGCAAACCTCATTCAAAGAAGGCGATGCCTTGGCGCAAATCATTGAAACCCGCACCATTTGGCCGATTTTACTGCTAGACAATCAAGGTCGGGTGTATACCATTGACTCGGCCGAATTGCCTAGCGGACGGGGCGATGGCGTGCCATTAGGTTCATTGGTTGACTTACAAAATGGTGCCACAGCAATTTGTATTTTGAGTAACACGCCTGACAGCCAATATTTAATGGCTCATAGCGGCGGCTATGGTTTTATAAGCGTCCTGAAAGATTTAACCAGCCGTGGACGTGGTGGCAAAGCCTGCTTGAGCTTACATGACGATGAAAAACCATTGCCAGCACTGTTATACCAACAACAAAATACTTTGGTTTTGGCTACCGAAAATAGCCGTTTATTGGCTTTCCCAAGCAACGACATCAAAGTAATGTCCAAAGGACGTGGTTTACAATTGATTGCCTTAGAAGCAGGAGATGCTTTGCAGCATTGCCATTTAAGCAATGCCGATAAAATATCACTGTGCTCACAAGGCAAACGCGGCGGCATGCACCAAGACAATATTGCAGTGAGCATGATTTCTTACAGACGTGGACATAAAGGCAAGCTTTTTGCTGACAACCAATTAACCATCCTCTCAATAGACAGCGATTAATATGCAAGCGGCGATTTCTACCTCAGAATTTGACCAAGCCATCAGCCGCATTCCGCTGATGGTCAACGCCACTCGTTTGGCCATTCTGATTTCGTTGCTCACCATTTTTTTCATGTTTCGAGAAACAGAACATGGCTTAATTAATTTGGCACGAGTGCCATTTATTGTCTGGGCCATCGTCTATGGCTCGGCCATTGTCTTTTCATTGTTTTCACCACGCTGGGGTATGTCATCCACACGCTATCCCGCTGCATCAGATTTATTTGATATTTTCATGATAGTCTGCTTAATGCATTTAACCGATGGTGTGAACAATGGTTTTGGCATTTTATTACTGCCTTTTGTTGCCACGGCATGTTTACTCAGCGAGGGCAGACATGCTGTTTTATATGCCAGCTTCGCCAGCATCTTGACTTTTATCAGCACCATTTCTTTACAATCTGTTGATTTTAATCACTGGTTTACAGACAGTACTGCCAAGCATGATTTGTTTTCCGCAGGTCTATTGTCTATTTGCTGTTTTTTAGTGGCCGCCCTGACCTCTTTTATTAGCATCAATATCAAACGCATCCATCCAAGCGTCCATACTCATGCCGAAGAAATTGTGCGTTTAAACCATTTAAGCGATTTGGTTTTAAACCGTTTACAAGAAGCTGTGGTGGTGGTGGATACAAAAAACACCGTTTGGTTATACAACAGTCAAGCCAGTTTGTATTTCCCCAATTTGGCCATCACCAACGATGGTAATTTATTTGCGCCGCTCATCAATATTTGGCAAGCAGCACCACAACAAGCTTTTGATGTCGAATACACATTATTAGATGAAGACTTACAAATTCGCGCCAAGCCTTTGTTAAACCAAACGCCACACTTATTGATTTTATTCATGCGACCGCAGCAAGAAATTGCTGCCGAGGCGCAATCCAATAAATTGGCATCATTAGGTCAACTCACAGCCAATATTGCCCACGAAATTCGCAATCCTTTGTCTGCCATTCGCCATGCCAATGAATTACTGAGCGAAAGTTACGAAACCCGACCGATGCAAAAGCTAGGCTCAATGATTGAGTCCAATGTACAACGCATTGATCAAATGGTAGAAGAAGTTTTGACTTTAAATCAGCGCGACCACTTGCGGCCTGAACGCTTAAATTTAAATGTTTTTATTGATGAATTCATGCAAGATTTTTTACAAATTCATCCCGAAGCCAAAGGATGTGTCCAAGTACACAGCCACAAGCGACAAACTATTGTGATTTTTGATGCCACCCATTTGCAGCAAATTTTGTGGAATTTGATGAGCAATGCGTGGCGACACAGTTTAAAAAATGATATGGCCATACAAATCAGCCTAAAACCACATGTGCGCGAAGGTTTATTGTCCTTACAAGTTTTAGACAATGGCAGTGGGATTGCCGCAGAAAATACCGATAAAATTTTTGAACCGTTTTTCACCACCGAAGCCCGCGGCACAGGTCTCGGTTTGTATGTCGCTCGCACCTTAGCCCAAGCCAATCGTGGTGATTTGAACTACACCACCACAACCAAAGCTTTTGAACTCACCTTACCGATACAAAATCATCATGAATACACCTCTTAATGCCCCTGTACTCGTCGTTGACGATGAAGAAGATTTGCGTGATTTGATTGAAATGACCCTCAGTAAAATGGGCTTAACAGTCGAAACTGCGGATGGCGTCATTGCGGCCAAAAAAAAATTAAATCAGCAAAACTATGCACTGGTTTTAACCGATATGCGTATGCCTGATGGCTCTGGTTTGGAAGTCGTGGAATATTTACAAGAGAAAAATTTGGATATTCCGATTGCCATCATCACCGCTTATGGCAATGCTGATCAAGCGGTAATGGCATTGAAAGCTGGCGCATTTGACTACATTCAAAAGCCAGTCACTTTGGCACAATTGCGCAGCTTAGTGAAATCGGCTTTAAAAGTCCATGAAAATACTGATACTCCGACTACCAATACACATTCCAGTACACCAAGCCCTAACACTGAAACCATTGCCGATAATAACCCTACCACTTCAGCCTCTTTACCTTCATTTCCGCGTCTAAGTGGCAATGCGATACAGCTACAAGATGTTAAACGCATGATTGCCAAATTGGCAAAAGGCATGGTGCCCGTACACATCACAGGTGAATCAGGTACAGGTAAAGAGCAAGCTGCACGCTCGATACACGAGTTATCACCTCGGCGTGATGGTGCTTTTGTTGCCGTAAACTGTGGTGCCATTCCTGAAAACCTCATGGAAAGCGAATTTTTTTGGTTATAAAAAAGGCTCGTTTACAGGTGCTGATTCAGACCGTGTCGGCTTTTTTCAGAGCGCTCATGGCGGCACCATTTTCCTAGATGAAGTGGCCGACTTGCCTTTGGCGATGCAAGTGAAATTATTGCGTGCCATTCAAGAGCGCGCTGTTCGTCGCATTGGCGAAAGCAAAGAAACACCTGTCGATATTCGCATTGTCAGCGCCACACACAAAGATTTGGCCAAAGAAGTCGAAGCAGGTCGTTTCCGCCAAGACTTGTATTACCGCTTAAATGTGGTTTCCATCACCATGCCATCTTTGCGTGAATTGCGAGATGATTTGCCTATGTTGATAGAGCTTTTATTGACCAAAAACCCAATGAGTGCAGGCATGTCTTTGTCACCAGCTGCACAAAAACAATTGTTACATTACAACTACCCGGGCAATTTTCGCGAATTAGAAAACATTTTAGAACGCGCTATCGCCCTAGCAAACGACAATGTAATTGAGCCTGAAGACTTACAAATCAACGCTTCTGAATTACAATATGAAGAAGACGATGATGCAGATGCTGCTTTCGAGCCCATCAATCCTTTGGCAATAGAAGCTTTGACCCATCAATTTACGTTTAACCAAACCATGTTACAAGATTATCTAGACAATGTTGAACGCACTATTTTGATGCAGGCTTTGTGTGCAACCCATCAAAATCGTACTCAAGCGTCCAAATTATTAGGCATCAGTTTCCGTTCTCTGCGCCACCGTCTAGAACGTTTAGAAATGAATTGATGACAACAAGCAATATACTTTTGGCATCTATTATCAAATAATAGATGCCTTTAATTTATGCCTTCTGACAGCTGTGATAATATTTGCACTGCGGTTTTATTTCAGCCAACAAACCATTCAAGCGTCCTGAAAGATTGCATGTGAGCACCTCTAAACTAGACACTTTGATTCAAGTGGAAACGCCCGAAGCCATTGACATTCAATTGCGTCCAGCGAGCTTGTATCAGCGCATCACTGCTTTTAGCCTAGACTTACTCATTCGTACTGTTTGGTTTGTATTGAGCACCATTGCCCTCATCATGCTTGCCGACAGTCTGTCTATCATTGCTGACGATAATAATTTCTGGTCGGTGATTGTAGGCTTGATGCTGATTAATTTATTTGTCACCACTTGGCTGTATTTTGTCTTGTTTGAAGTATTCAATAAAGGGCGCACACCCGGCAAAATGGTCGCCCATATTCGGGTTTTACATGACGATGGCAGTCCTATTGGTTGGTCTGCTTCAATGATACGCAATTTATTGCGTGCGTTTGACAGTCTGCCATTTGGCTACGCAATTGGCATTGTTTCCATATTACTGACAGACAAAGGACAACGCTTTGGCGATTTGTTTTCATCCAGCATCGTGGTCGATGAACAAGTAGAACGTCGACAAAAAGACTGGCTCACCGGCTTGAAAAACATTGAAGTCATCACGCCACCTGTGGCTTTGACCCGTGAAGAGCAATATTCGATTGTGTCCTTTACCGAGCGTCATTTGCATATTTCTCGCGCCCGCCAACAAGAATTGGCTGAGCAATTGTGTTATGACTTGGGCTTGGTATCCGAGCAACCGATTCAAACCGTATTGGGCATGGGTAAATATTATCTTGGGCAGAAAAAAGAGGACTTATGAGACAACATCTGTTTGAGTCTGCCCATCAAGATTTTTGGCAACGCTTTGATGCCATGCTGACTTTATTAGAACGCAAAAAAAATCTACCTCAAAATGCCAATCAACAATTTGGTCAACATTATCGCACCATTTGCCATCATCTGGCTTTGGCCAACAGTCGCAATTATTCAGCGGGCTTATGTCAAAAATTACAAAAACTGGTCGATAGAGCCCACAAACAACTGTATCAAAGCAAAGTTTCTTTTTGGAATCAATTTTTAGAATTCATTCAAACCACACTGCCTCAAACCGTTCGCCAACAAAAAACAGTGATGTTGTGGGGGCATTTGCTGTTTTACGTGCCATTTTTATTGTGCTATCTCTTAACATTGGGCAACCCTGATTTTTTTGATCAACTGGCAGGACCGAATGCAGGCGCTCAAATAGGCGATGCTTACAGCGAGATGGCAGCATTACAGGCCGCTCAAAAAAGTCGTCCTTGGGGACAAAACTGGATGATGTTTGGCTTTTACATCATGAATAATATCAGCATTGGTTTTCAAAGCTTTGTTGGTGGTTTGGTATTGGGTTTGGGCGCCATTTATGTGGCGGTATTCAATGGTGCTGTCATTGGCGCTGCGTTTGGCTATATGAGCAGCCACCCTGCTGGTCCTGTATTTTTCTCGTTTGTCGGCGCACATGGTTCATTTGAATTAACAGGCATTGTGTTGTCTGTAGCAGGCGGCCTGAAAATAGGTTACACCTTAATCCATCCAGGCAATTATTCTCGTCGTGATGCGCTCAGCATAGAAGGAAAACCTGCAGCAACATTGATTTGTGGCGCATTTTTGTTTTTGTTTATCGCCGCCCTCATCGAAGGCTTTTGGTCACCCATCACCGTTTTGCCTTTGTGGCTCAAATACAGTGTGGCATTGATATTGTGGTTGGGTGTGTATGCCTATTTATTTTGGTACCAAGCTGCCCAATCTATCCAAAGGCGGCCTGAATGAATTTATCTCAATCTCGTTTAAAATTCAGACAACGCACACCTTGGGAAGCGGCTGATTTGGGTCGACGTCTCATCAACGAACACTTGGGTTATTACACTGGCTTGTACGCTGCACTGACATTGCCGATATTACTCATAGGTGTATTACTGTTTTGGGGTGATTTATTTTGGCTGTCTGTGTGGTTGTGGTGGTTAAAACCTTTGGCGGAATACGGCATTTTGTCGGTTTTGTCCATTCATGCTTTTGACACATTGCCACCTTGGAAAACCGCTTTAAAAAATGGTTTTGCTTTGATGTTCAAACGCCAAATCATAGGTGATTTGACTTGGCGACGTTGGCGCTTAACACGCAGTTTTCATCTTCCTATTCAACAATTGGAACAATTATCAGGCAAAGAATACCGCCAGCGCCAACGTGAATTAGGCCGCTACGGCAATACCACCGCCTCGACCTTAACCATTTTTGGTAATGCCTTAGAAAACACATGGATGTATGCCATTATGATTTTGGCGTATTGGTTTTTATATGGCAATTTCATTGAACAAGGTTTGGTACAACCGAGCCAAATGGATCAATTGCAGCATTTATTCATCCAAATATTCAGCAGTTGGCATGATGGCAAAGCCAATGATTTTTTGAATTATACGGCTTTGGCTTATTTTGTAACTTTGTCATTTTGGGGACCATTTTATGTTGCCAGTGGTTTTACCTTATATTTGAATGCACGGGTGCAAACCGAAGCATGGGACATTCGCCTGATTTGGCAACAATTGCGTGAACGCTTGCGTGGTGGCGTGAGATGGCATTTTGCATGGGTATTGGCTTTGTTTTTAACACTCCATCCCACAGACATCGCTTATGCACAATCTTTGCCAGACGCAGCGCAAGTGGAACAAAACCGCCAAGAAGTTTTAGAAAATTCGCCTTATTTTCACATACAAGAAGAAAAAAAATGGTGTTGGCTCAGTTGTGATGACGACTCCGTAGCGCAAAACTCACCCGCTGTGATGCCCAGTGCCACAACGAGCGGCGACACCTTGATCCAGTTTTTAGGATACGCTTTATTATTGGCTTTGATTGCAGCAGCAGTATGGGGTCTGCACCAATGGCGACTCAATCTTCTGGCCAATGCACGCGCTCGCAATGAGATGGATACGCCAAGCCACTTGTTTGGTTTGGATTTGCGCCAAGAAACCTTGCCTAAAAATGTGTCGCAACATGTATTGAGTTTAGCCGCCACCGACCCGCGTGCAGCTTTGAGTGTGCTTTATCGCGCCAGCCTCGCACAGCTGTTAAAACAAAATTTACCCATCCAAGAACACCACACAGAAAGCCAAGTTTTACAATTGGTCAAACAGCGATTGCCACTGCTCAATGCTTTTTTCCAAGCCCTAACACAAGCATGGCTGTATACCGCTTATGGCCATCATAATGCAAGTACACAAGATATACACAATCTATGTCAGCAATATGCGCAACATTTTGAGGTGGGAAAATCGTCATGAAACCGATTCAACGCACCCATCACAAACCCAAAAAAACCTTATGGGTAGTATTGAGCATCGTTATTGCCATTGCGGTGATTTTGGCTTTGGGCATGACCAGCGAAAGCAAATCGGCATGGAAGCAACAAGACTCACAATGGCGTTTCAGTGCTTATGGCGACCTATACGCTTTGCATCAGTTTTATCAAAAACAATTTCCATCTATGGAGCAACAAGCATGGCGTCATTTAACCGATATAGAACCAAAATTGGGCAACCAAACCCAACATTTATTATTTTTGCAAAACACGGCGCTAGACCAATCTCAGTTTGAAAAATTGTTAACGTGGACAGCCAAAGGCAATCATCTTGTGATGACGGTTTCGCCCTCTCAAACCGAACCATCGGCCATCCATCAAAACCATGATTTTGACAACGATGCAGAGTCTTCTTTTCAAGCAGCAAACATTGCGCAATGGGCGGGCATCAGTTTCATACCTCAAAAAAATTTAGACCAACGAACAACCCCATCCAATACAGCCTGCCAACGTCTCATTCAAAACATACAGGACGCTTCTGTCAGTTTAGATGCCCAATATAAGATACCAGCAGAATACTCACAGAAAATGTTGGCCAAATGCTATCAAAACATCAATGACATTGCTTTGCCCGAAGGCAAGAGCCTCACTTATTGGTCCGATACCAACAGTGGTTGGCGCGATGTAGACCGTGGTTTTGTCATCAAACCAAATAAAAACTTGTTGTGGCAAGGCAAAGGTATCAATGGCAGCCATATTGCCCACTTTGCCCATGGCAAAGGCAGCTTGACAGTAACCACTTCCATGAGTGCTTTTAGCACTCCGACAGACCCTCGCAGTTTCAGTAGTGACTTAAACCGTCTTGACCATGCTTATTTGGCCACTTATTTGGCACAAGGCAAAAGCCATGTTTGGTTTATCCAAAACAGTACCTATAAACATCAAACCGAAAACACGCCACTATGGCAAAAAGCATGGCAGTTTTCACCCTTATTAAGCCTATTGATTATCAGTATTTTCAGCCTGTTTGTTTGGCGACATGCTTACCGTTTGGGCAGCATTCAAATACCTAACACCCATCAACAGCGTCAATTAAGCCATTTTTTCCGCGCGCAAGGTGAGTTTTTATGGCAACGCAAACAACACCAACACGCTTTAAGCCCATTGCAGCAACAATTATGGCAACAATGGCAGCGACGTATACCAGGCTTAAGTTTGATGGACAAAAATGCCCAATTACAAGCTTTAAGTCGCATTTATCCTGTCGAGCAGACTGATTTGATGTTGTGGTTGCATCCGATTCCCACACAATTGACCGCACAACAATGGCGACATTATTTACAAGCGCATCAAAATATTAGGAATGCCTTATGAGCGAATTTGATTTAAACATTCCCGTCCACACCAGCCAAAATCCTGCCATTCAACAAGCAGCCAAAGCTGTGCAATATTTACAGCAACGTTTGCGCTCTGTGGTGATTGGACAAGAAGACGTCATAGACCAAGTCATTACTGCATTATTGGCAGGCGGTCATGTTTTGTTAGAAGGTGTACCCGGCGTTGGTAAAACCCTATTGGTACGCACATTGGCACAAACTTTTGGAGGCCATTTCAAACGCTTACAATTTACCCCTGATTTGATGCCTAGCGATGTCACAGGACATTATATGTTTGACCACAACAAACAATTTGTTTTGCGTGAAGGACCTGTGTTCACCAATTTATTGCTTGCAGACGAAATCAACCGGGCACCAGCCAAAACTCAAGCGGCATTATTAGAAGTAATGCAAGAACAAGCCGTCACTTTAGATGGCAAAACCCATACATTGAATGCACCATTCATGGTATTAGCGACACAAAACCCGATTGAACAAGAAGGCACTTATCCATTGCCTGAAGCACAGTTGGACCGCTTTATGTTCAAAATCATGATGCAATACCCCAACATTCAAGACGAAAAACGCATGGTCCAAGCGGTAACGAGCAGCCCTAACAATGATTTGCTGCAAAATCAAAATCAAAACAGCTCATTGTTAAGCAGCCAACAAATCATCAGTTTGCAAAAAGTGACCCAACAAATCACGGTTGATCCACAAATCATTGATTATGCCGTGCGCTTGGTTAATAGCACTCGCCAATGGCACGGATTGTCAGTCGGTGCGGGTCCTCGTGCCAGCATCGCTTTGATTAGCAGCGCTCGCGCTCAAGCTTTATTACAAGGCAATGGGTTTGTAACGCCTGACCACATACGCCAATTGTGGTTGCCCGTTTTGCGCCACCGTGTGCGTTTGTCTACTGAAATGGAAATGGAAGGCCAATCCGTAGACGATGTATTAAAAGACATTGCCAACCATACCGATGCGCCGCGCTTATGAGACCAAGCGCCCGTTTGCTGATTGTGTTGCTTGGCAGCGCCATTTTGATTTTGGCGCTGCAGCTGCTTGCTTCACAAGACGAAAATTTTAAAAACAGCTTGGATTTTTTAATCTGGGTTGCCATGTCGATATTGGTTGTATGTGTCCTCATCGATGCCATTTTGACAAAAAAGACACCCATTTTAAGTATAGAGCGCCATTTACCTGAACATTTCTCAGTCGGCAAAGCCCACGCCATTACTTTAAGCCTTGTTCCACCTAAAAAAACCAAAAAACCCATCAAAGCCATATTGCACGATTACTACCCACCTCATTGGCAAGTCGATCAAACGGCTTTGCATGTCGATGTTTTACCACAACGCGGCCTGAAAACCTCATACCAAGCCACACCTTTGCAACGTGGTGATGCCATTTTTGGTGATATTCAATACAGCACTTTCAGTCCTTTGGGATTGTGGGAAAACCACCGCCGCATCCAAGCTGAAACAACAGTCAAAGTGTTGCCTGATTTTTCAAAAATCTTAGGCGCCAATTTATTGGGCATGCAAAAATGGTTAGAGTTGATGGGTGCCAAACGCATTCGTAGACATGGACAAGGGCAAGATTTCCACCAATTGCGTGATTATGCCGAAGGCGATGATGTGCGCAATATGGACTGGAAAGCCACATCAAAAATGCAAAAACCCATCATCCGTACTTATCAAGAAGAGCGTGATCAACAATTGATTTTCTTGCTCGATTGTGGGCGTAATATGCGCAGCATGAGTGGTGATTTGAGTCATTTTGATCATGCTTTGAATGCGATGTTGTTACTAAGTTATACCGCTTTGAAACACGGTGATGCTGTTGGTTTAATGACATTCAACCACCCACAAATGCGTTACATGCCGCCACACAAAGGTACAAATCATCTGCAACGTTTGATTAACTGTGTTTATGATATCGAACCAACTCAAATGGCAGCAGACTATGAAACTGCCATCAACCAATTGCTGCAACGCCAGCAAAGGCGGGCTTTGGTCATCGTGCTAACCCAGCTAGACCAAGAAAACAATGAGCATTTATTGGCCCAATTACAACGCCTGAAAAAACGTTGCGCCGTCTTGATTGCCAGCTTAAAACAAACCGAACGCAGCCATATTGCCCAAGAGCCATTGCAAAATTTACAGAACGCTCATACTTATTTGGGTGCACAAATTTATGACATGCAAGAGCAACAATTGTTAAAACAGCTCTCAGCACAACGTGTGTTACACTTAAACGTCACGCCGCAGCAAATGAGCACGGCTTTGATCAACCAATATTTAGAATTAAAACGCCATGGCAGTTGGTAACACCTCTTTATACCTCCCCTCTTCTCATGGTTTGGACACCGCTGTGTTGGATGCTTACCAACAACAGTTTCAATTGAGCATTGTCCACACTATCCCCGAACAAGGTTTGTACTTGCAATTTGACGCTGAGCAACGCTTAAGCTTGTTTCAAGCAGGCAGCAAAGGCTCGGTTTGCGTGGATTTTGTTTCAGGACGCTTGGATTATCGCCGTCAAAAAGGCGGTGGCGAATTGATTGCTAAAGCCGTCAATACCAAAGCCCACCAATCGATTATTGATGCGACCGCAGGCTTGGGACGTGACTCATTCATTTTGGCTTCTCAAGGCTGCCATGTGCGCATGTTTGAACGTCACCCGACAGTCGCCGCTTTGCTTGCTGATGGTTTGCAACGCGCGTTAAATCACACAGAAACCCACGACATCGCCGCGCGCATGACATTGATGCCCATGTCTTTTTTACAGGCCGCTTTAGATGACAAAGTGCAAGTGGTGTATTTAGACCCTATGTATCCACAACGCCAAAAATCTGCAGCAGTTAAAAAAGAAATGGCTTATTTTCATGATTTGGTCGGCGAAAGCGATGATGATTTGGGCTTGATGCAACAAGCAGCACGCTTGGCTGAAAAACGTGTGGTGGTCAAACGCCCACGCTTAGGCGAATTTTTAGCCGCCCAAAATCCTGATTACCAATACAGCGGCAAATCGACCCGTTTTGATGCTTATATCCCACAAAAATTACAGGACGCTTTTTCTAAGGAAACACTGTGACTCAATTGACCGCCATGGTTTCTGCGCAACAACACAATGACTTATTAGATTACTTAACGCGCTCTTTTGCCGTAGATTTCACAAATTGGCAAAATTTATCGCTCAATGGGCGTTTATTAGGCTCGCTTAATCCTCGTTGGCAACAACAATTACAATTGGATTTGCCCAATTTACTCCAAATGACCGAACAAGGTTTTCACTTAGAATGCCGCGATTGGTTACATTGTGCAGACGTATTGCAAAATTTAGGACGAGATTGGTATGACTTAGGCTTATTTGAAGGATGGCGCAACGAAGCTTTCGATGTGGTAGACGGTGACGAAGCTTTATTCTCACTCGAACGCTCTTTGTTTCGACCATTGGGCTTGCTCAGCAAAGCCGTACATATCAATGGCTTTACCGAGCGCGATGGCGAAACCTTAATGTGGATAGGCACACGCAGTCCTTTCAAAGCAGTCGATCCTGACAAATTAGACAATTTGGTTGGTGGTGGTGTCGGCAGTGGTGAATGCCTTACCGAAGCTTGCCTGCGTGAAGGTTTTGAAGAAGCTGGTTTAGGCAGCAACATCATGCAAACCTTAGCCGCGCCCAAGCGTATTTTAAGCCAACGTCTGGTTGAGCGTGGCTTACATCGTGAACATTTATTTTGCTACGATTTGGATGTTCCCGCGCACATTCAACCTGAAAACCAAGATGGCGAAGTTGCCGCCTTTCAATTAATGGGCATAGACGAGGTTGTGCAAGCCATTTTAGACCAACGTTTTATGCATGATGCGGCCTTAATTACCATAAATGGCTTATTAAACAAAGGTTTAATTGATTCAAAACACCCTTTAAGTTTATGGTTATACCAACAGTATTGCTAATTTAGAAATTGATTAAATGACATTAACATTAAAAATATAAGCTGCTTTTAAAGCCATTGTTTTTGATAAAATCAAATAAAAGTGCACTAATGTTGTAAATTCACCGCAATATTGAAAATAATTCTCTTAATATTTTCATTATCTTAAATCCAATAAACATTGAGCCATTCCGCCCATACAAAAAATATCACATTGGGGAAATGGCTCAATAAATTACATTATCATAAAGCATTTCAAGTTTTTTGCTGCATAGCAAAATTAACTTTAAGTCTTTTTCCATCATCGCTTTTCTTTAAATCCAGTTTCTTCTCATTAATATTTATTTACAATCGACATTCAAAATTATTATCTGTTTGGTTATATTTATTAATAATTTAAGACTTATAACTGCAAAGCCTCGCTATCTCATTAATATAAAAATAATAATCAAATCGAAGATTTTATTATATAAGCGATAATTACAATTAACATATTATTTAAAATACATAAATCATAATATTCAATTGTCATTTAAATGAAACGAGTAAATACTATAAAATTCTATTTGTCTGATATGATTGTGGTCATATTGACGAACTCAATACAGAATGTGATGATGCAAATAGATAAATCATACAAAGAAATTTATTTCACTGAATGAAACTTTAACTGTCGCCATTTCAATTTATGACAAAGTCTTTTTGTTCATACTTAAACACTGCGAAAGCAATTGTATGCTGATAGTATTTAACAAGATATGTACTTGGGTAAACGCAACTCAAATCACAGGAAAAAAATGATGACTACCAAACGACACAATTCCATCAATATCGCCTTAATTCAAGCTCGTGAATCTATGATGGCTTTCTTCCGTCCCATTTTTAACCAACACAACATTACCGAGCAGCAATGGCGTATTGTTCGTTTATTGGCTGAAAATGGTACTTTGGACTTTCAAGATTTGGCCAATAAAGCCTGTATCTTGCGTCCAAGCTTGACTGGTATTTTAACTCGCTTAGAAAAAATTGATTACGTGGTTCGCCTCAAACCAACCAATGATCAACGTCGCGTGTTTTTGAAACTCACCAAAGAAGGCGAACAATTGTACACCGATGTACGCCGCAAAATTGATGAGCAATACGATGTCATTGAAGAATTGATGACTACCGAAAAAATGCAAGAATTGAATGAACTACTGACTTTGTTAACGCAAATTCACGACCCAAAACAAGCACACGAAGCAAATGCTTCGTAATAAATTTTAAAAGCGTCCTGTAAAACATTTACAGGACGCTTTGTTTTAAGCTTGTTTCAATTAACGCACGATTTGCGTCAATTGACCTTTGGCATAGGCTTCAGCCATTTTTTCCAAAGAAATTGGCTTGATTTTGCTCGCTTGACCTTCGCAACCGAATGCCAAGTAACGGTCAATCACGATTTGTTTCATCGCATCAACTGACGCTTTGAAGTATTTACGTGGGTCAAACTCTGATGGATTTTCAGCCAAATAACGGCGAATCGCACCAGTAGAGGCCAAACGCAAATCGGTGTCGATATTCACTTTGCGCACACCATTTTTGATGCCTTCAACAATTTCTTCTACTGGCACACCGTAAGTTTCGCCAATTTCACCACCGTATTGGTTGATGATTTGCAACCATTCTTGTGGCACAGAGCTTGAGCCATGCATCACCAAATGCGTGTTTGGCAAACGTTCGTGAATTTCTTTGATGCGATCAATGCGCAATACATCGCCATCAGGTTTGCGGCTGAATTTGTATGCGCCGTGGCTGGTACCAATAGCAATGGCCAAAGCATCCACATCGGTGTCTTTGACAAAAGAAACCGCTTCGTCTACGCTCGTTAACAATTGGCTGTGGTCCAAAACGCCTTCCGCTCCAATACCGTCTTCTTCACCTGCCAAACCTGTTTCCAAATTGCCCAAGCAACCGATTTCGCCTTCTACTGAAACGCCACAAGCATGCGCCATTTCCACCACGCGACGCGTCACGTCCACGTTGTATTCATAAGACGTTGGGGTTTTGCCATCTTCACCCAAAGAACCGTCCATCATCACTGAGCTAAAACCCAATTGGATTGAGCGTTGACACACAGCGGGACTCGTACCATGGTCTTGGTGCATGACCACTGGAATGTGTGGAAACTCTTCAATCGCTGCCAAAATCAAATGACGCAAGAATGGCGCACCTGCGTATTTGCGCGCGCCTGCACTGGCTTGCACAATTACAGGAGCATTCACTTGGTCTGCCGCTTCCATAATGGCGCGCATTTGTTCCAAATTATTGACGTTAAAAGCAGGTAAACCATAACTGTTCTCGGCCGCGTGGTCGAGTAATTGGCGCATTGACACCAGTGCCATATGTATCTCCTAGACAGAAACTAAAGTGAAAAAAGCAAAGTTTGGCGTAATTATATCAGCTTATGCCAATTACAATTTGAAGCTTTTTTCAATTAAGCCAATGTTTCAAATTTAGGTAAAACACTTTCTACTGCAAAACGCTCATAGTGTTTTAACTCAATCATGGGTTTGGTATTGACCACCTTGACAATGGCTTGCGCCAAAGCCGATTCATCTTGAACAGGAACCAAAAATTCTTGTAAATCGCCTGTCAAAATCTCAGCTGGTCCCGAAGGACAATCCACACTCACAATCGGTGTGTGACAAATCAAAGCTTCAATCAAAACGGTTGGTAAACCCTCTTGATCGGAACTGAGTAACAAAGCACAAGCGGCCTGAATATAAGGATAGGGATTGGCTTCAAATGGATGCAAAATCACTTGATTGCTTAAACCCAATTGTTTGATTTGCTGCTCAATTTCTGCTTGATGCGCACCTTGTCCCATCAAAACCAAAGGCATATTCACACCACTTTGTTGATAAGCTCGCAACAAACGGTCATGACGTTTACGCGGATTGAAACTGCCAACGTGTAATAAAAATGGTGGTGGAATTTGAGGCTGATAAGCTTGTGCCAAATGCTGGATTTTTTGCGTATCAAATGGGTTGTAAATCACCTCACAACGCAAAGGTCGAATGCCCAGCGCCTTAATATCGTCTGCAATCGCTTGTGCCACACAAATTAAACGTGCATTTTCATACAGCCGACACAAATCTTGTAACACGCGCGGCTTGCTGCCTGTAATCACACCATGAACCCAATGGTATAAATTAGGATGTGGGACAAATCGGCTCACATATTCTGCATTACAAGAAATCACCACATCGGCCTGAAAAACATCAATCGCCGCATTGACTTGTTTGGCTTGCCAACGATTGACCCATGTATTGCGTCCCAAAGCTTTGGCAACTTTACCCAACACATTCAGATTTTGAACCGTCACATTGTCAGGCAATAAATGCTCTACCGTTCCACTTAAAGTCAAAATCAATACCGCATGACCACGACGCTGCAACAAAGACGCTGTTTCCAGCAAAACCTTTTCAGCACCGCCACCGCTTAAACTTTTGGCAATAAAAACAAAACGCTGCTTAATCATGGATTGCCTCTTTCACGCTGTCCATCACTTGCGCCACCAAAGTAGCAAATGGCTTGATGTCCCAAGCTGTTTTTAAGGCCGCTTGGCTCATGCTTTCATACAATACGGCATCTTGTTGCAGCAACTTAATTGCTTGCACCAATCCATCGACGCTGACTGATTTGGCGGCATCGATTTGGTCTTGCGCAGGTCGATAAGAAACAGTGGCATCAAAAGAAACAGGTTTGTGCATATATTGTGCATAAGTTTGCTCATCCCAAGTCGGCTCAATCACCAAACCATTCACACCATGTGTCACCACCTCCACCAAACCGTCACTTGCCGCACCAATCACAGGCAAACCATGGGCAAATGCTTCAATCGCCACCAAGCCATAGCTTTCCCAAATCGATGGACAAACAAACAAATCTATTTGCGCATAAAACCGCTTCATGTCTTGCACATAATCCAATAAGCGTACTTGTTCTTGTACGCCCCATTGTTCAATTAATTGCTGTAACACTTCTTTTTGTGGACCATTGCCAGCAATATCCAAACCCACTTCGATACCTTGCTGCTTCAAAGCAGCCACAGCTGCAATCAACACCATCAAATTTTTGCGTGATACCAAACGTCCTGCCGCACCCAAAATCAAACGACGCTGAGCAGGAAAAGCACGAGCCTCAGTTTGAACCGCAGGTTGTTCTAAAGCAGTATTGGTCACAATGGTAATCGGCTTGGTCACGCCATGATGCAATTGCAACATGCGCTTAGCCGCATGAGACACCGCCACACAATGATGGACAGAATCATAACAAGCACTTAATTGTGCCTGCGAAAAGACTTCCCAAGCACTACCATGTTCATAAAACACGACAGGCTGCTTGATACCGCCAACATCAACGATTTGGCTCCAATTAATGACAGCATCGGGCTGTAATTGCGCCACAATTTGATTGCGTCGCCATGTGCGCCAAGATTTAGGTAGACGCAAACTGCCCCAGTGTTTGCTGCTGTAAATACGGACATTGGGTAGATGTTGCAAAGAAGCTTGCAAAGTGGGATGTAACACACGATCAAAAACAATCAAACTGTGTTGGTATTGCGGCAAAGACAAGACAAAAGCCTCAGTCATACGCTCCACGCCACCAATCACACGCAAATCAACAATGTGTACCAAATGCAATGGATTTGAAGAAGAGGTCATAAAACGGGATTAAACTCACAAAGAAGGAATGTGATGACAAACAGTACGTGGAAAAATAGCATCATCCAAACCGCTGTCCAAACACAAATTATAACCTTCTATATTGTTTTGACGGTAAATATCCGCAGCCAATGCAAAAGAAGGATAAACGAATGTTTCAAACTCCAAATCCAATTTGGTATCAAGCCGAGTGGCGGCGGTTTCGTAAAAACGTGGCTGCTGGAAATTTTTCATGTCTACGCCAGCCAAATACACTTTTTGATAGCCCAAATAACAGGCAATTTGCAAAGCGATATACACCACCGTCCCACCACTAATATAACCACGCTTCAAATCCAAACTAAAACCCACGTCTAGTGTTTCATGCCAATGCAATGCGGCATCAACTTGCTGGCTCTGCAACCTCATTTGCGCGGCTGACATTTTGCAACCATATACAGGCAATTGCCTGTCTTCTAGCAAGACCAATTGTGCTTTAATATTTTCCAATGCCAATAAGCCCACTATCAAATGCATGCAAAAGACATTGGTAAATACCACCACATCAGGATTTTTTAAAACCTCTGCCACCATTTCAATGCGATTGAGCACAAAGCCTTGATCAACCACCACATAATAATTCAATGACTTATCTGCATATCTAGGCAAGGCATTCACCGCCCCATTGACTGCACACCAATGTACTTCATTCAATTCACTCAAATTCGTTTGATTGATAGATGGTCCGCTGGCCAAAATCAATAAATCTTTGCACACAGGATTTTTAAAACGATCGATATGAGCAATCGGCAACGGTTTTCCATGAATCGAAACTTCTTGCAAACTGCCATTTTCATGGCGTTTGATTTTGACATACGGCCAAATTTTTTCACTATGGCGGTAAGTACGAGCACGACTATAACGGTAAACTTGCTTAATCAAAGAGCGAAACGGGGAAGCGTGATTCATGAGGTCCAATCTCTTTTAAAACAATGATTCCAAACCATCATACAGTCCTTATTGGCATGACTCACCACAAAATGTTTCCTATGGTCCATCAGTGTTGGCAAACTTCACCAACATTCGATTTTAACCGCCCCAAAATCACTCCTACACAGAATGGTTTTTCAAAGCGGCGCGCTCACCAATCAGATGATTTGAGCAAAATCATCACGGAGTCACCTCCATCTTTAACGATCTAATGAAAAATCATCTTTCGAACCTTTCAGGCCGCTTTTCATTTTTTTCCAACTGCGAGATAGCCAAGATTTTGAAGAGCCTTCTTCTTGCTGTTGCCGCGTCACCCCATTACCCGTATAACCCACTTGCGAAGCCTTAGGAAATACGCCAAATGGACGCACTGCATAGTTTTCAGGACGATAACCCGCATCCACAGCTGCTTGGTAATATTCATCAAACAACGCGCTCAAATCTTGGCGAGGATGAGGCAAAATATCACCATCAAACCAATGTGACATACCAGCATCACGCAGTCGTGGCAAAGAATACGCATGGCTAAATTGCGTACCCATATCCGAATAATGTAAGATTTTGATTTGCTTAATATCCAAACCTTCGCCATCCACACAATTGTATGTATCTTGATAGTAATGAACCCATTGCGGATTTTTTTGCAAAACTTGCATCATTTTTTGATGCGCATCAGGGTCTTGCTTCATCTGCGCCAATGGCGGCAAATGATTTTTCGCCTCTTGGCAATCCCACACACAAGTACACAAACGCGCTACTTGTCCGCCGCCTTTACCCACCACCATCGTGCCTGCTGCCATTGGATGATTCCAAAGCTCAGCCAAATCACACAAGACCAATACATCTGCATCCATATAAATGGCACGACCTTTAAAACCGCAATACTCAGGAATTGCCCAACGAAATCCAGAAAATGGCGTTGCCCACTTTTCAGTATGCCAACCTTGTTGCTGTTTGGGATTGGAAAACCAAGCACTGTTTTCATCATGGCTCAACTGCATCCACACAATCTCAACATCGTGTTTTGTATGCTTGCGAATACTGTAATCGAGCACCATCATTTGCTCTAAATCACAATTATTCGGATCACACCCTACAAAAACCTTGATTGCTTCTTGTTCCATTTGATTTCCCATCTTATTGAAATCCCAAAAGATAAACGCCCAATATTTCCAGTCACATTACCAACAACACACCCACCATCTTATAGCCAATATTGGTAATAAAAAAGCACTCCACATTGATTTAGAGTGCTTTTTTGTCAAAATTTAATCATCCATCGACTTGCGTCAAATGTTTTTCTCGCCAGCCAAATACAATTCCAACCACGCCAAAGATTCCTCTGCATTCAAAATTTTCGCAGCGTCCATCGCATTGCGGCCTTCAGCATCGGCATGATGAATATTGGCACCATCGCTAAGCAAAACTTCCATCACATCGGTATGATTAGACATTGCCGCCAAGATGAGTGGCGTACGACCAGATGCATCTTGTACATCAACCGCTGCGCCATGGTCTAATAATAATTTAGCCATTGTTGCCTGACCGTTTGCCGCTGCAATCATTAATGGGGTTTGACCCAAACCATTGGCAGCTTGGACATCAGCCCCTTTTTCCAATAACACACGCACCACATCTTCATGAGCAAGCTCACACGCCAGCGTCAACAAGCTCTGGCCATCGGTATGAATCAAATTTATTAAATCTACTTGCTGAATGCATTTTAATACGCCATCAGCATTACCATTGCGTACCGCCTCAAACATCTGATTAGCGTATTCTAATGGCACATTATCTAATTCTGGTATTGTCATTTTTCTCTCCACAATCGCATATTTTAAACCATCGAATCAGCTTGATAAATCAATATTTACAATGAAATCTTATACTTTACTCATAGCTAATTGCCTATAAAGTTTAAAAATTATACAAAATAAATAATGATGTTTGATTAAAATTTACAATAATTATTTTTATAACTTATGAATGAATATGAGTTCAATCTTAGCTAACACTAGATGTGGTATCAAAAAAATGCATAGTTTTAACATTAAGTATCACTTTGAAAAAAAAAGTTGCACTGCAACAAAAACACCTTATAAAATGCTCCGACTTACAGCGGCTATCAACATCTTAGATATCTTCAATCATCTCTAAGTCATCCTCAATCTTCTGCCAAATATTCATCCTCATCCAAACCAATATCCGCAATGATTGTTCATTTCTATCAGTCCAACGACAAGTTTTCAAAATCATCATGGCAAAATTAACGGTATAATCAAGCAAAATACAATGTTTATGCCACTAAAGCGGCTGTATATTGTGGCGCATGATTGGACTCTCATCATTTTGGACACACCATGAAACAACTGAATTCTGCTTCTACTGATTTTTGGCAACAACTCAAAGATTTACAAGCTTTTGAAACGGCACAAGACCCTAAAATCGATCAAATCGTGGCGGATATTTGTCATGATGTACAAAACCGTGGCGATGCAGCGGTGATTGAATATACCAACCGCTTTGATGGTATGAACGCACAATCCATGGCGGATTTGACGTTGAGCCAAGCCGATTTACAGGCCGCTTTCGAGCGTTGCTCAAGCGATGTACAAAACGCCTTGACCACCGCTGCCAAACGCATCGAGTCTTATCACCAACATCAAAAACAAGCTTCTTGGCAATACACCGATGAAGACGGTACAGTTTTAGGTCAACAAATCACTGCACTTGATCGTGTGGGCATTTATGTTCCGGGTGGCAAAGCCTCTTATCCAAGCTCGGTGATGATGAATGCCATGCCTGCTCACGTTGCTGGCGTCAAAGAAATCATCATGGTTGTGCCAACACCCAAAGGCGAGCGCAATGACATCGTGTTGGCTGCCGCTTATGTCGCAGGCGTGACGCAAATTTTCACTGTAGGCGGCGCTCAAGCGGTAGCAGCTTTGGCTTACGGCACTGAAACCATTCCACAAGTCGACAAAATCACAGGCCCAGGTAACGCTTTTGTCGCCGCTGCCAAACGCCGTGTATTCGGTATTGTCGGCATCGACATGGTCGCAGGTCCGAGCGAAATTTTAGTGATTGCCGACGGTTCAACGCCAGCTGACTGGGTGGCGATGGACTTGTTCAGCCAAGCCGAACACGACGAAATCGCTCAATCGATTTTGATTTCCACTTCGGCAACATATGCAGCACAAGTACAAGAAGCGATGAGCCGCTTGATTGAAACCATGCCGCGTCGTGACATCATCGAAGCGTCCTTAAACAACCGCGGCGCAATTGTACTCGTGAAAGATTTGGACGAAGCGTGCGAAGTGGCAAATTATTTGGCACCTGAACATTTGGAATTGTCGGTTGAAAATGCCGAACAATGGGCACCGAAAATCCGCCACGCAGGCGCGATTTTCATGGGTGCGTATACCAGCGAAAGCTTGGGCGACTATTGCGCAGGCCCCAACCACGTTTTGCCAACGAGCCGCACTGCCCGCTTTGCCTCTCCTTTGGGCGTGTACGACTTCCAAAAACGCTCTAGCCTCATTCAAGTGTCTCAAGCAGGCGCACAAAAATTGGGCAGCATCGCCAGCATCTTGGCACACGGCGAAGGCTTAACCGCGCATGCTCGCGCTGCCGAAATGCGCATGGAAACCGAAGCGTAAAGTTTTGGATTTTATATGTTTAAAGCGTCCTGTAAAGTTTACAGGCCGCTTTTTTAAATCGACATACCTATTAAGATTTTGCCAACATATGACCATGATAAGGTTGTTTTGCATGGCAATCATGGCACAACGCACGCAAATTTTTTGAAGAATTGTCATACTTCAAACCATTGACATGATGAACGTGCAATTGGCGCTTGTTGTGCCGAAAATCACCATCACACTCTTCACATTGCCAATTCATGCGCTCACGCACTTTCAACGAAATCTCTGCCCAGTTTTTATGATACACATTACTCGGTTGCGATTGCTCAGTATGCAGTTGCTCATACTCTTCTAATTTCAAGGTTTGTGGGTATTTTTCAAAAAATTCCACCAAACTGAATTCTGCCACAATTTGATTTTTCGCTGCCAACGTCATACCTCCATGATATCTTTTCCAGCTCAAAAGCCCCAAGCAATTGCGACACACATCCAATTCATGCTCATCTGAATTGACGGTTTGATTGTCTTTGACCACATTGATTTGCCGATTCATATGTTTTTCCATCGACACAATGTAGCGCTCAAAACGTGCATTTCTTTGCATTTCATCCAAAGTTTTACAATAGCCAATGTGAATTTTTGGCAAAGACAATTCACGTGAAGTATTGGCATTGATGTCACGAATGTTCAAAGTCACACGCACGTCTTTGTAAGACAAAGTACCGTCTTTGCCTTGTTTGATGAGTTTGGAGTCAATTTCCAAACCGCCATTACGCAATGCCACCCATTCTTGCTGTGTCAATCCCGCCACGTTCACAAAAGCATTGGTCGTTTCCAACAACGGTGCATTCATTTGCTCACGCAATTGATTGAATTCATCGTCCTGTAAAAAATCAAAAATATGCATAAACGCTATTTATCCCCAACCATTTCACGAATTTTGTCTTCGGTATTGGTCACTACACGAAATTCGACCCGTTGCGATTGCTTGGTGTCTTCTTGTTCATTTACCTGTAAATCTAAGCCTTTTGAATTGAGTAATTGCGAAGAAGAAAAACCAATAGCGCGGAATTTTTGTTTGAGCCATTGCCGTTCTTCTAGATTCAAACTAGGATGTGTGAGCAGATAAATCAAAGTTTCTTGCGCTCGTCCTTGAGACAAATTCATATTTTTAATGTATGCCTCATCTTCTGACATTCCCTCTACCCACAAAGACGAAGTATGTCCCTCAATACGAATCTCTTTGATTTTATCTCGATACTCTTCTTGCATTAAAATATGCAAATATTGCGGAAAAAACTCATCCAATGCACGCTGAAATTCAGGACGTAACTGCTGTGAGCCAGTAGCAAATTGAATATCTTGATGATTGAATCGCACCGTCAAATCAGGGTTTAACACCGCTCCCCATTTATTCAACTTATCTTTAAATTGCTCATGCATTTGCGCATGCATTTGCTGTTGGTCGGCTTTAAAAATACGAGGAATATCAACTGAATCCTGCACTTTAATCATATACACCACACTAATGAGTAAAAATAACATCATCAGCGCTGTCATCAAATCGCTCAAACTGATCCAGTGTTCTGCATCTGCGCTATCTTGATTTTGGTTATGCTTGAGCATCAACATATCACGCTCTCACATTCATTCTGACAATTTCTTTCAAATTATTCGTAATCGGACCGTAATCATTGGTAAATTGTGCTGACAACGATGCCAATTGGCGTGCCAAGCCTTGCAAAGAGGTATTGAGCGCATTTTCATGTTGTTTTTGCATCATGCTCATTTGCTCCAGCAAATGGGTTTGGGCACTGCTGAATTCTTGGTTAATTTTTTGCTGTAATTGCTCCACTTCTCTACTGGTGCGCTGCGCAAAATCACCTTGTTTTTGCGTCATTTGCGTGAAATATTGTACGCTACTGTTAGTCAAATCTAATATTTGCTGCTGATGTTCTTGGTGCATAGATTTGATATTATCAAATGAGTCTTGTAAATGCTGACGCAACTGTTCCACATCGTATGCTTTAGTCTGCATTTCTTGATAGAACGTGTTCAAGTGCCGCTCAATCGCCTCTTGGCGTTGTGCCAATGTACCCAATGCACCATCCAAAGCATCTGCCACTTTGGAAAAGCTCTGTGCTCGATGCGCAAAATGATTAAATTGATCTTTAGTGGTTTCCACATAGCCGACCATTTGTTCATAAGCCTCAGTTTGATGCTCAACATGCTGGGCATAATTTTCTTGCCAATTGGTCAACTTAAAGACTGCCTGATTCAACTCTCGGAAATTCTCACCCAATTGAGTTGCCAATTGCTCATTGAAATCTTTGATGGCTTGCTCCAAAGCTTGAATAAACAATTGTGCATTTTGCTCGGCTTGCTGTTTGGCAAACTCATCAAACGACAAACGCAACTTTGCCATTTCCTGATTCAAGAATGTGGTATGTGATTGGTTTTGAGAAACTTCCAAACGCTCTAAAGTTGGTAATATCTGTCCTTGCATGTGTTGCTTTAGAATACGCAATTCTTCCACTACCAAAGCTGTATGGGATTTGTTTTGTGAATCCTCTAAACGCTGCAAAATCGGTAAAATTTGTCCAAGTGTATCTTGTAAATTATTTTTGGCATTTGCAGAAAAACTCGCACCCAACTGACCTAATCCATCAACCAAATGCTGGTTATTTTGCTCCAAAGTCTTATTCATCACTATGAATAAATCATGATTTTGTTTTTGTAATTTGGCACTAGCAGAATGCTCTAACAAATATCTTTGCGTGGCTTCATCTTCTTTAGTCATTTTTTTAGGTAGATATTGCTTGAATACAGCATTGCTAATTCTCATTAGCAATGCTGCAACAACGCCCGCAAATGAACCCCAAAACACTGTTTTAATACCATCAATCAACGTACTTAAACTGGTGCTAGGATCATTAATATCAAAATCCTTCAAACCACTGGCAATGCCATAAAATGTGAACGCAATCCCTAAAGTAATTAAAAAGCTTGGTGCTTCTTTGAAAATTTTTTGAGTCTTGAAAGTCAAGATGACAAATATAAGACTGACCAGGGTAATTACCACAATAGCCACTAGATGATAAGACATACCACACTCTGCAATCATTTATTTAAAATAAAACGAGGCATATTATGAATGAAAGATATATTTATTCCAAATAATTAAATTATCAATTCAATATAAATATTCTAAAAGGCGTCCTGTAAGTTTTACAGGACGCCTTTTATTGATATCTTCCAATCACATTTGGCGCAAAGTCAGAATCTGTTCGCTGCGGCCGAAGACACCTAACTCATCGTGCAAAACCGAGCTCGTTAAGCCAATACCATCGCTGCCATATTGCTGTACCGTATCCAAACCCAGCCATTTGCCTTGTGGCAGACGCAGCAAATCAATGTTCAAATCCAAATTCGGAAATGCCCATTCATGCGGTTGGGCGCGAGTGACGATGCCATTGGCGGTATCGACCATGCCCATCAAACGCACCCAATCAGGCGTGGTTTGTCCTTCAATCATATCCAAATCATTGCTCAGCCATACAATACCTGCCCCAGCACGGCGTTCACTATCGGCTTTAAAACGCAAACTCTGAATAAAACCACCGCCCCAAACATTCATGCCATCCCAATCAGGCAAGGCATCAAAATTCACTATACCACGGTCTTCTGTACCCGCAATCGCACTCGTATCACTCGTTTGCATTCGCCACGCACGCGCCACGATGCACGCTCTGCCACCAACAGCCATGGTCGCTTCCAACAATTCAATTGTGCGCCCTGCCCGAATCACTTGAGTGGTAATGCTAAATGGCTTCAGCGGAATCATGCCCCAAATATCCAAATTGACTTTTCCAATGCGCACATCGCTGCGTGGCTGAAACTGCTCCAACTCGGCACAAATAATCCCTGTAGCCGCCGCCATGTGTTGCTCATGCTCGTTCCAAGCACCTTGAGCGGCCTGTAAAGGTTGGTATTGGGCAACGACTTGACCATGGTCATGGTGTTCACGATGAATCAATTGATAATAAGCTGTCATTTTCTTCCTTTGTAGTATGGATTTGATTTGGCTTGACTTTATTTTGATGCCAATCATCTAAATATTAACATCAAATAAATTTATGTTTTAGTCATTTTTAAATTTCAAATCAATATTTGTTGTGCATAAACAAGCCTTATCGCTACACTGATATTGGAATCAAACAGCCAATTTAAGGATATGTCATGTTTCAATCTGCACAGCAACACATCAATTCTTATTATGCTCAGAGCCAAAATTGGACTACTTTTCCACCATTACAGGACGCTTTAGAATGTGATGTTTTGATTGTGGGCGCAGGCTTCAGTGGTTTGCATACGGCATTAAAACTAATAGAAAACGGGCACACCGATGTGGCCATCATTGAAGCGAGCCGCATTGCTTGGGCAGCTTCAGGACGCAATGGTGGACAAGCGATTTTAGGCTGGTCTTGCGATATGGAACCGCTGGAACATGATTTGGGCTATGGCGATGCTTTGGCGTTGTGGCAAGACATGGAATGGGCGGGACAAGAAATTCGAGATTTGCCATTGCGACATGGTTTTGAAGTGGATTATCAAGTGGGACATTTGTGGTGTGCAGTCAAACCTTCACGTGTGGATAGTTTGAAAAAGTGGCAAGAAGACGCAGCCAACAAATGGCATTATGAAGGTTTGCAATTCATTGCCAAACAAGATTTGCCCCAATACATTGCGTCCAATCGCTATCAAGCGGGTTTGCTAGATAACAACGGTGGGCACTTACACCCAATGAAATTGTGTTATGGCATAGCCGATACTTTGCAACGCCATCATGTTCCGATTTTTGAACAAACACCTGCTTTGAATTACCAACGCCAAAAAAACGGTTTTTTGGTCAATACGCCCCAAGGTCAAATTCGTTGCCAACGTTTGGTTTTAGCATGCAATGCGTATATTGATGATTTGGATGCGACCTTGAAAAAACGCATTTTGCCTGTCGGCTGTTTGCAAGTGGCGACTGAAGTTTTGGATGAAGCTTTGTGGCAATCTTTATTGCCAACCAATGTTTGCGTTACCGACAACCAATTTATTTTGGATTATTTTCGCTTGAGCGCAGACAAACGTTTGTTGTTTGGCGGTGGTTGTACGTATATGGGTGGCTTGCCTAAAGACATTGCCGCATTCATGCAACCGATGATGACACGGTTTTTTCCACAATTGAAACACGTTAAAATAGATTATGCATGGGGCGGACATTTGGATTGTACGGTGCGGCGTACGCCTGATGTGGGTCAACACAACGATGTCTATTGGCTACAAGGCTTTTCAGGACACGGTATTTTGCCCACGCTAGCGGCGGCTCGCGCGGTTTCGGAAGCGATTTTAGGCAATACCACTCGCCTCCAACGCTACCAAGAATTGCACAATCCCAATTTCATTGGCAATGACCGTTTTGCCGCACCTTTAGAAGCTTTGGGCAAAATGTATTACCGTTTGCGTGATTGCATTTGACCACCCCCAACATTTTCAAAATATCTCAATTCAAGCGTCCTGTAACCTTACAGGACGCTTGAATACAAAATACCAAAACTCAATTGGTATTGATCAACCATTTGTCCACATTCACATCTTTTTGGACAATTTTTTGCTGCAACAAAAAGCTTTTGGTGCCTGCTAGCAAAGCCATGCCTTTTTCAGGGAAAGTGTCTTCCAAATAAGTGCTCATCGGAAAAGATGCCCGAATGATGGGTTCTTTGTAATCGGTGTATTTCAAATAATATTGATAATACGCATCCGGTTGCGCTTGCAACTCTTTGACCGCTTGGCGACGCACTGAATCGAAGGTTTTGAAAAATTGTGGATTTCTGCTTAAAAATTCATCCGTCACCACAATCACACTGTTGCCCTCTAAACCATGTTTGCTCGCCAAATCAACGGTGTTGTAATTCAACGCTTGCAATTGCGGTCCCAATTGAATTGGCGCGGCAAAAGCATCGATGTCACCGCGACTTAACGCCGATTGTGCATCGCGGGGCAACAAATAGTTGAGCGTCACATTTTTAAGCAAGCCTTGTGAAATCAAACCACTGACGTAGCGGTGCATGTAAGAACCATTAGGCACACCGACATTTTTACCTTCCAAATCCGCCAAGGTTTCAATGCCTTCGCGTCCCATCAGCCACACATCGTGCCCTACTGCATTGAAACCAATCAAGGTACTGCCACCACGATTGGCTTGGGCGGTCAAAGCAGGCGTGTCACCAAAAATGCCCACATCCAATTTATTGCTCAACAAAGCCTCACTCAAATCTGGTCCATTGGCAAACACATACTCTTTCACACTACCAAAACCAATCGGTGCCACCGCTTTTTGCAAAGACCCTTGGTGCAATGCCCAACCAACAGCACCACCTGCGGTTTTACTAGGACCGATGTAACCGATGCGCAACTCTTCATTGGCAATGGCTTGGCTTTGCTTGGCATCCACAGCCGCTTTTTGTGGTTGGCACGCTGCCAAAGCCAACACACCCATTACCAAACCCAGCCATTGCTGCCATTTTTGTTTGTTTTACCATTGCCTCATTTTATTTTTCCATCATCTTATATAACCAATACATATTAAAAATAAAAATTCAAAAACAAAAAGATATTTTGCTTCTATTTATATTCTAAAAAATTATTTGAAAAGTATATTTTATACAAAATAGAATATATAAATTCCAATCAAGGGGACCAAAATGGCATTTGCCTTCCAAGCAATAAAAGCAAGCGAACAAAAAGTCGATCATCGCATTCAAGCCGATGTTTTGGTTATTGGTGGCAGCATTGCAGGCTGTTGGGCAGCAATGGTGGCTAGACAAAATGGCGCTGAGCGTGTGGTGGTGTGTGACAAATCACGAGTCGGTGTTGCAGGTGTGGTGGCGCAAGCCAGTGGCAGCGCAGCTTATTTGATCCCAGGGGCGGATGAATACAATGAAAAGTTGGTTCACTCACGCCACCTCGCTGCCGAAGGCATGGACAACTTGGATTTTGTCCGATACGTTTTTGGTGAAAGCTACAAAATTGCACTGGAACTACAAAAATTGGGTTTTGTCTCCCCCGTCAATCGGCCTGACATCAATGGTGTACGCAGTAACTTATTGGCATTTGATGGGCACGAAGCGCTTGGTTTTTTTCGCCAACTATTGTTGAGTGCTGGCGTGACCATTTTGGATGAAAGTCCAGCTTTGGAATTGTTGCGGCACCAAGACGGCAACATTGTCGGTGCCAATGGCGTGCACAAAACAACTGAAAAAACATGGTCGGTTTTAGCAGGCGCAGTGATTTTGGCAACGGGCGGCAATGCCTTTCGCTCAGGAGCCATGGGCACACACGACACCACAGGTGATGGCCATTTGTTTGCAGCGGAAGCTGGGGCGCAATTTTCAGGCATGGAATTCAGCGGTCACTATGGCATTTCACCATTAGGCAGCACCACCACCAAAGGCTTTTGGCTTTCAAGTGCTTCATTTTACGATGCCAATGGACAAGAATTGCAAGGCAATGGCTGGGAATCAGTCCACACCATAGGCCAAGCCATTTTGGACACTGGCGGTGCGTTTGCATCGATGAACAAAGCCAATGAAGGTTTGAAAATTTATGCCAAAAATGTCCCCAGCATTTACCACCATTTCCAAAACTTGGGCATTGACCCATACACCGAAAAATTTCCCATTGAATTGCGTTACGAAGGCTTGGTAAGGTCAGTCGGTGGTATTGTCGTGGATGAGCACGCTCAAACAGGCATACCCGGTTTGTATGCCGTTGGCGATGTCACGGAACGCTCCAAAATGACAGGCGCCGCCATGAGTGGCGCAGGTCCTGCCATTGCATGGTGTTTGGTTTCGGCCAAAAAAGCAGGCAAACATGCCGCCACTTAGGCCCAAACCCACACGCCTGAGCACCATGACAATATTGAAGGATTGGGTAAAACAGGTTTGCGACCAGAACATGCTATCAGCGTTTCAGGACAGGAAGTGATTGCTGAAGTACAAAAACATATTTTACCGATTGAACGCAATGTGTTTCGCACCACAGCTCAAGTGAACACATCACAGCAACAATTGGATGCCTTGTGGCAAGAGCAAGGTGGTTATTTGGGTGGACGCAACGCATCTGAATGGGTCAGCGCGCGTGAAAGTGCGGTTTTGCTTTTGGATGCTCGCATGGTCTTTTTAGCCGCTTCACAACGCTTGGAAACGCGTGGTTTGCACCGACTAAAAGAGTACCCTAATTCAGACACACAACAAAATCACCACATAGTACTGCAAGGTTTGCATCAATTAAAATGGCACAAAACCCATACTTTGGACCATTTGCCAGCCAATTTGGTCATCGCCTGAAAATGTTGCTCTCACAAAAAAAGCGCCGACCTTGTCAAAGGATTAGCGCTTGTCTTTTTTAGTTTTCCATCATTTGTGGCAAATCAAATGCCAAAATTGGCATCGCTTCAAAGCAATGCTTGAACATTCATTGGCGCACCCAACAGGGATCGAACCTGTGGCCTCCAGCTTCGGAAACTGACGCTCTTCCAACTGAGCTATGGGTGCATAAAAAGGAGGCTTATCCTACCTGAAATTTTGGCTTTTAGCAAAGTTTTCAGGACGCTTAATCTTCAAAAATTCTTGATTTTCTCCCCTTGCCCAACATCAGTTTGGCATTTCAATAGTTGACGGCGAAAAAAGCCTGATACAAGTCAGGCAATATGGCAGCAACACCGCATCAATCGGCGCAATCAGAGCATTTTGTAGTATGATAAACAGGCTTTTGTAACATATTTTTGATTGAGCTTGTAAAGAAGAATCCATGACTTATTATATTGGTTTGATGTCTGGCACCAGCTTGGATGGCGTTGATGCGGTTTTAATTGGCATGCAAGGCGCAACATGGCAAGGTGCGTTGGCACACAGTTATGTGCCTTATCCTGAATCTATCAAAACCCAAGTTTTGGCTTTGCAACAACAAGGCGCTAACGAATTG
Source organism: Vitreoscilla stercoraria DSM 513 (assembly GCF_000382305.1). GTDB lineage: Bacteria > Pseudomonadota > Gammaproteobacteria > Burkholderiales > Neisseriaceae > Vitreoscilla > Vitreoscilla stercoraria. The sequence continues at coordinate 6,320 of NZ_KB908022.1, read as the reverse complement.
CATCAAACCGCCATTTTGGCGCAACAATTAAGCAAATTGTATGCACAAGCGGTCGCTCAATTATTACAAGCAGAACATTTAAACGCGGGTGACATTGCCGCTATTGGTTGTCACGGTCAAACCATACGCCATGTGCCTGAACAAGCTTACAGTTTGCAAATTGCCGATTGGTCTTTGCTCGCTGAATTGACAGGCATTGATGTGGTCGGTGATTTTCGCAGCCGTGATTTGGCCGCAGGCGGTCAAGGAGCTCCATTGGTGCCCGCTTTTCATGCTGCTTTGTTTGGCAACACGCCACACACGCGTGTATTGGCCAATATCGGTGGCATTGCCAACATCAGCGTGTTGCGTCCTGAACAAGCACCACTGGGTTTTGATACAGGTCCGGGAAACATGTTAATGGATGCTTGGGTGCAACGCCATTTTGGCATCGCTTACGATGACAACAGCAACCATGCCCAACAAGGTGAGGTTTTGCCTGAATTGTTACAAACTTGGTTAGCGCATCCTTATTTTCACACGCCTTATCCCAAATCAACAGGACGTGATTTATTCGATTTGGCATGGTTAGAAACTTATTTAAGCGGCAATGAGCGTCCTGTAAATGTTTTGCGCACTTTGCTTGAACTGACAGCGGTCAGCTTGAGTCAAGACATTGCACTATTCAATCCGCATGAAGTATATGTCTGCGGCGGTGGTGTTTACAATCCTTTGCTAATGCAACGCTTACGAGCATTATTACCCCAAGCTTCATGGCATAGTACCGAAGCTTTGAATTTACATCCACAATGGATGGAAGCTGCAGCATTTGCTTGGTTGGCGGCTCGTCGTCTTCTAGGTTTACCAAGCAATGCCGCTACCGTCACAGGAGCAAAAGGACCTCGCTGTTTGGGCGCGGTTTATTTGGCTTGATTTTAAAAAATATAGATGTTGTGTATGAGAAAAAAAACCACCTCACGTAAATCCTCACTCAACCCGCCCAAGCGTGGCGTGGTCAGTAACAAACAATTGGCGCAACAAAAAGATTTGGGCTTTCAAATTTTCACAGCCTTTAATGATGCCATTTGGTTGGTAGCTTTGTTGGCAACCTTATTTTTGGGTGCGGCTTTGTTCAGCTTTGATATGAGCGACCCTGCTTTCACTCGCAGTGCCGATAGCGATAACATTCAAAATATTGGCGGCGTGGTCGGTGCTTATATTGCCGATATTGCCTATTATTTGTTTGGCTTGTCCATTTGGTGGGTGATTATTGAAGCATGTATTTTATTGTTTCGCGCCTTTAAACCGTTATTGGTCGCCAAAAAAATCGATGACCACCATCATTTAGGTTTAAGTATTCTGGGTACCAGCATCATGATTGCAGGTAGCAGCTTATTAGAACATTGGCTATTGCCTATCACTTGGAACAGCTCATTACCGATTGGTACAGGCGGCCTATGGGGGCAAACCATCACGCCAATGCTAGACTATGGTATTGGTCGTTCTAGTGGTATCGCCATTAGTGTCTTATTAATGTTGCTTGGTTTGTCATTGATGTTGCAAATGACATGGCAAGAAATGGGTGACAAAATCAAAACCAATAGCCAATGGTTGTGGTTTCATTTGGTCAAACGCCCTAGCAAACTTATCCGTGAATTGCCTCAACCCAAAACCATGCGCCAAACAGTCGAAGCGGTAGAAGACATCACCGCCATTCCTGTGGAGGCACCAACAGGTGCTAACAGCAATCGCAAAAAAAATACCTCCACAACCAATAAAACAGCCTCAGAATCGACTTCAACAAATGAGGCTCATGCTCAAAACAGCCCTAAAACAGCCATTCCCGTACAAACTTCTTTGTTTGAAAACAATAATACCAAGGGCAAACAACAAGCAGCCCATTTGCGTACCGATTTGCCCTCATTGGATCTGTTACAGGCCGCTTCTACTCCCACAGCTGCGCTCAATCCTGAACAATTACAAGCCACAGCACAATTGATTGAAACCAAATTGGCAGAATTTGGCGTGAGTGTACAAGTGGTGAGCGCCACCACAGGACCCGTCATTACCCGTTATGAAATTGAACCTGCCTCAGGTATCAAAGGCAGCCAAATCGTCAATTTGGCCAAAGATTTGGCGCGCGCTTTAGCCTTACAAAGCGTGCGTGTGGTCGAAACCATCGCGGGTAAAAAAACCATGGGCATAGAATTGCCCAACAGCTTCCGCCAAGATGTTTCATTTCGAGAGTTGCTCAATGCTGCGGTTTTTGACCAAGCGCCATCCAAACTGACTTTGGCCATGGGCAAAGACATTGCAGGTGTGCCTGTGGTCGCTGATTTGGCGAAAATGCCGCATGTTTTGGTCGCAGGGACAACTGGCTCAGGCAAATCTGTGGCAATCAATACGATGATTTTGTCCATGCTCTACAAAGCCACACCTGCCGAAGTGCGTTTTATTATGGTGGACCCAAAAATGTTGGAGTTGTCGGTTTATGAAGACATTCCACATCTATTGGCACCTGTGGTCACCGATATGAAACATGCAAGCAATGCTTTAAATTGGTGTGTGGCAGAGATGGAACGCCGTTATCGTTTGCTGGCTCATATCGGTGTGCGTCAATTGAGCAGCTATAACGAGAAAATTCAGGCCGCTATTGCCAATCAAAAACCGTTGTTTAACCCATTTAGCCTCACACCTGATGAGCCTGAACCTTTGGAAGCGCTGCCGCATATTGTCGTCATCATCGATGAATTGGCAGACTTAATGATGGTGGAAGGCAAAAAAGTTGAGCAACAAATTGCCCGTTTGGCACAAAAAGCCCGTGCTGCAGGCATTCATTTGATTTTGGCGACCCAACGTCCATCGGTCGATGTGATTACAGGTTTAATCAAAGCCAATATTCCAACACGCATTGCCTTTCAAGTGTCTAGCAAAATTGATTCTCGCACCATTTTAGATCAAGGCGGTGCAGAAAATTTGCTTGGCAAAGGCGACATGTTGTTCTTGCCACCGGGCACTGCCGAGCCAACCCGCTTGCATGCCGGTTTTGTGCGTGATGAAGATGTGCATCAAGTGGTCAATTTCCTGAAATCACAAGCCCCTGCCCAATATGTAGAAGGCTTGCTCAGCGGTGAAGCAGGCTTGGCACTGGAAGCAGGCAGCGGCAGCGCAGGCGGCGCGGAGAAACACGATGAACTGTTTGATCAAGCAGTTGAATTCATTTTGAATACTCGTAAAACCTCGATTTCATCTTTACAACGCCATTTGCGCATCGGCTACAATCGCGCCGCCAATTTGATGGAAGAATTGGAGCGTGCTGGTATTGTGTCTGCTCCAGAACTGGGTGGCAGCCGCCAAATTTTAGCCAAACGAACGTTGGAGTGAATATGGCTTTATTCAAAAAAGAACCTCAGCGTACCCTCACTCAAAAAGTAGGGGTTTTGCTGATGAATTTGGGCACACCTGAGCGTCCTGAAGCTGCGTCCGTCAAACCATTTTTAAAAGAATTTTTATCTGATACACGCGTGGTTGAATTGCCTGCTGCTGTGTGGCAACCTATTTTGCGTGGTGCTATTTTAACCAGACGCCCGAAAGCCAGTGCAGAAAACTATCAAAAAGTGTGGACAGAACAAGGCTCTCCGTTGGCTGTGATTTTGCAAGCACAAACTGCCGCTATACAAACTTATTTTCAAGCCAAAAAATTAGATGTCACCGTTGACTATGCCATGACATATGGTCAACCCAGCATTGCCACACAAATCGAGCATTTTAAACAACAAGGCATAGGACGAATTTTCATCTTGCCTTTGTATCCGCAATACTCAGGCTCCGCCACAGGTGCAGCTTTAGACAAACTGTATGCAGACTTGATGAAACAGCGCAATATGCCATCGATACGCACGCTACGCAGCTATGGTGAACATGCAGGTTATATCAGTGCGATGTCGCAACATTTGCGCCAACATTTGCCTCAATTGCACACTTATGACCGCATTGTATTCAGTTACCATGGCGTGCCACAAAATCACATTGATGCAGGCGACCCTTATCAAGCAGAGTGTTTACAAACATCTCAATTGCTCGCTCAGCATCTGGGCTTAGACAATGAACATTGTATAACAGCATTTCAAAGTCGTTTTGGACGTGCCAAATGGGTAGAACCATCCACGCAAAATTTGCTTGATACTTTACCCAAGCAAGGCGTTAAAAAAATTGCCGTTTTTTGTCCAGGTTTCAGCGCCGATTGTTTAGAAACTTTGGAAGAAATTGCCATTGCAGGTAAAGCACAGTTTGAAGCTGCTGGCGGCACTGAATATACTTACGTACCCTGTTTGAATACCGAATCGGCATGGATAGAGACACTTTGCTCTATGATTTCAAATGAATTAATGGGCTGGATTTGATGTAACAACTTGGCTAAACCCTGTTTGATATAGGATAATTCCGCCTTTATACACAACCATAAACTACAAAGTCCATGAATTACGCTAGCTTAAAGAATATTGATGTAACCAATAAAACTGTTTTGATTCGTGTGGACATGAATGTCCCATTGAACGATGGTGTCATCACTGATGACACTCGCATTCGTGCATCTTTACCAAGCATTGAATACTGCTTAGAGCGTGGTGCAGGTGTGATTTTAATGGTGCATTTGGGTCGCCCAAAAGAAGGTATTTTGAAGCCCGAAGACAATGTTTTGCCTATTGCCAAACGCCTAAGCAAATTACTCAATCAAGACATTCAAATTGCTGAAAACTGGCGCGATGCTAAACCTGAACCAAAATCAGGTCAAGTCATCATGCTGCAAAACGTCCGTGTCAATGTCGGTGAAAAAGCCAACGACCCAGAATTGGGCAAAGCGTATGCGGCTTTGTGTGATGTGTTTGTGTTCGATGCTTTTGGTGCTGCTCACCGCGCCCAAGCCTCTACTCATGCCGTTTCTCAATTTGCACCGATTGCTTGTGCAGGCTTGTTGTTATCGGCAGAATTGGATGCATTAAGCCAAGCCATTGAAAGCCCGAAAGCACCTGTGGTAGCGATTGTCGGTGGCAGCAAAGTATCCACCAAATTGACTATTTTGGAAAGCTTAAGCCAAAAAGTAGACCAATTGATCGTCGGTGGCGGCATTGCCAATACTTTCTTATTGGCTCAAGGTCACAATATTGGTAAATCTTTAGTAGAAACCGATTTGATAGAAGAAGCAAAAAAAATTATCGCAGCGATTGAAGCCAAAGGCGGTTCAGTACCATTGCCTAGCGATGTGATTGTAGCAAAATCTTTCAGCACCGATGCCGAAGCCATCACTAAGGACATCAATGACGTAGAAGACGACGACATGATTTTGGATATTGGTCCCAACTCACAAAAAGTTTTGGCAAACATCATTGCTCAAGCGGGTACTGTGGTTTGGAATGGTCCAGTTGGCGTCTTTGAATTTGACCAATTTGCCTCAGGCAGCCAATCTTTGGCACAAGCCATTGCTCAAAGCGATGCTTTTTCTATCGCAGGTGGCGGTGACACTTTGGCAGCGATTGCCAAATTTGGCGTCACCGACCAAATCAGTTATATTTCAACTGGCGGCGGTGCATTCTTAGAATTTTTAGAAGGTAAAGAATTGCCAGCAGTAGCCATTTTGCAAAATTAATCAATATATTGTCATTGAAAGCGTCCTGTAAATATTTACAGGACGCTTTTTTATCAAAAATTTATTATGTGATGCTATCGATAAAATTGGCATGAAGTTTGCTCTATATCAAATAACTTCCAAACAATTTGATTCTAAGGACTAACATCATGAAACTGCATGCTTCTCAAAAGGCTGGATTAATCGAACAACGTATCGAAATTTTAATCGCCAATTTCACAACCAAAAATAAAGCAGAATGTTTAGAATCTATCATGTCCTTAGAGCCTGAATACCGTTTGAAATATCTAAATACTTTTATTATTGCAGTGAATACCTTAGGCGAAGAAGCCATGGTAGATTTATTATCAGCAGCTTAATTTGAATATCTGAATCCGTTTTAATCTGTAATAACATCCTGTTTAAAATTGCTTGGAAGCATTCGATAAACCAACAAGCGTCCTGTAAAGTTTACAGGACGCTTGTTTATATGAATGTGTATTATATTTAAAGCTATCTTTAAGAATGAATAAAGCCCTGATGCGTTTGCATCAGGGCTTTAGAATGGGGCGTTTGACGATGACCTACTTTCACATGGGTAATCCACACTATCATCGGCGCTAAGTCGTTTCACGGTCCTGTTCGGGATGGGAAGGCGTGGGACCAACTCGCTATGGTCGTCAAACATAAACTTTAAAATCAGAAAGCCGTCTGT
>NZ_KB908021.1 GCF_000382305.1 Vitreoscilla stercoraria DSM 513 | reverse complement strand
TTGCGAAGCGGTATGAAAATGGCAGCATCGTGTTAACAAGCAATCTGCCATTCAGCCAATGGGCAGGTACATTTGCTGATGATGCGACACTGACAGCAGCGATGTTAGATCGCCTATTGCATCATTGTCATGTGGCTCAAATCAGTGGTGAAAGCTATCGATTGAAGAACAAAAAGAAAGCAGGAGTATTGCCAAGCATTGGTGATATTTAAGAGATGGGGGTCAAATTTAGATTGCCGAATTCATACCCAAAGGGGTCAAATTTAAATTGCCGTTGACACTGATACTTTAGAAAATTTGTTTCCTGTTGGGTCTTTGATTATTGTAGATGAATGTCATTATGTGTATCCAGTACGCCCATCAACTAAGGCTGTGCCTGATTACATTTCAAAATTGACGGAATTACGTCATCAGGGTCATACGCTCATTATCATGACGCAACACCCTAGCAATATTGATTCGTATGTTAGAAACTTGGTTTCAAGACACATTCATTTAGCTCGCAAACAAGCCACTACGAGGCTTTATGAATGGAATGAATGTGTGACTAGCTTTAGTCCTATGATGCTTAAAGAAGCTACGTCTAGACTTTATAAACCGCCTAAAAAGGCTTTTGATTATTATAAAAGCTCATCTGTACACGTTAAGCATAAACGTCGTGTTAGTCCGATGGTCTATGTTTTATTTGCGTGTATCGGCATGATTTTATTGTCTGCTTGGCATATATCTAATCGTATAAAAGAAACCACACAGAAACCTACTGTTGTAGATGTTGCACCTCAAAATAAAATTGAAGCTCAAATGAATAATGATGTTTTACAGCCTGTTCCGGTGGGCTCTGGAACCTCTTCTGCAACTCTTTCCAAATCTTTGACACCTCAGCATTTTACGCCTGTATTACCTGAAATGCCCGAGTCTAAGCCCATTTATGATGATGTGCGTAAGGTTCAGTCTTTTGAATATCCTGTTGCATTGATTGAATCCAATGGTGTTTGCAAAGCATATTCTGACCAGGGTACTTTATTAGATATTCCACAAGCATTTTGTAAAAAGTGGTTGAAAGAAGGTCGTTACAATCCTTATAAGTCATCAAGTCAGTCTGTAAATCAATCTACTATCCAACAGCCTACAAATAAAGAATAATGTCATTATTCTTTATTTGTAGGGCTTTATCATGTCTAAAGATACATATGATTTAATCATTTTTTCTGCAATTGCTTTTTGTTTGTTTATGGCTATTCGTCCTAAAAAACCATTTAAGCAAATTTTTCAAAAGTCATCAAAAAATGGTAATTTTAAACAAATTGTTCAAGATACTTTTCCGAATTACATTGTTTTGAATCGCAGTCAATCAATTATGATTTGTGAACCCGATATTAGAAATGAACCGATTGAATTGGTCATTATTCGTATTGATCCTACTGTTTGTAAGAATTTATCCTTTAAATCCAAGATTCTTATTGCAGTATATCCAGTAGAGCCGACACCTTTTCAGATGAAACAAGATTTTCAGAATTTGAAGACATAGTGCCTTTTTTTGTTTTGCTTCGCTTTGGCGAAGTGAAATGAAAAAAGGTGCAAGGGGTGCGGGTTCTCCCGCATCTTTGAATATTTGTAAAGCTTTATGTATAGCTATAAAATATTAGTATGGAATATTATTTATATGACAATGAACTTGAGGTATTTTTTTGTTGTATAGATGCGAAATAATAAGACTTTGCTACATAACAAGATATTATGCGTAATTCAATACTTATTTGTAATCAAAAAACTTCATTCCATTCTGATTTATTCACAATAATCTAGCTTTTATGGAGTATTTATTTTTCTATAAATTGAAATTATATTTCATAAAACATATAAAAAATTTATATAAATATTTATATGTTTCAATAATTAAAATGATTTCTAGCTAATTATTGAAAATTGTAAAATATATTATAAAAACATCTTCATACCGTTATTTATATTAAATACGTTACAATATGATTGTTTTATTAACAACTAAATCAAAGACATCATGAAACTCAACGATTTTTTTAATGTGCTTAATCGTACCAGTTTGGTCGTCCAAATTTTTATTGGATTGATAGCTGGTGTGATTTTAGCTTTGGTCATGCCTGCTTGGGCGGGAAAAATTGAAATTTTAGGCCAATTATTTATCACCGCTTTAAAATCGGTGGCTCCTATTTTAGTATTTGTTTTGGTGACTGCGGCCATATCAAATTACGATAGCAACCAACCCAACCATATCAAACCCATCTTATGGTTATATTTAATTGGTACGTTTGGTGCTGCTGTGGTTGCTGTAATAGCCAGTATGATGTTCCTATCACAATTGGTTTTGAGCCAAGCTGCTGAAACAGCCACTGCACCACCGACCAATATTGCGGATGTTTTGAATACTTTGGTTTTGAGCGTGGTAGACAATCCAGTTAAAGCGATTGCCAATGCCAACTTCATTGGTATTTTAGCGTGGGCCATTGGCTTAGGTATCGCCTTACGTCACGCCAGCGAAACCACACGAAAAGTGGTCAATGATTTGTCTGATGGTATCGGCTGGATTATCAAAGGCGTGATTCGCTTTGCCCCTTTGGGTATTTTTGGTTTGGTTGCTACCACTGTTGCCGATTCAGGTTTGGGTGCATTATTAGGCTATGCACATTTATTAGCGGTATTATTAGGTTCCATGTTGGTTGTGGCTTTGGTCATTAATCCATTATTGGTATGGTGGAAAATTCGCTGCAACCCTTATCCGTTGGTATTCATATGTTTGCGTGAAAGTGGTATCACCGCATTTTTTACCCGTTCATCAGCAGCAAACATTCCTGTGAACATGAATTTGGCTAAACGTTTGAATTTGGACTACGCCACCTACTCTGTGTCTATCCCATTGGGTGCGACCATCAATATGGCAGGTGCAGCTTGTACTATCAGTGTTTTGACCTTGGCTGCGGCACATACCTTGGGCATCACCGTCGATTTTGGTTCGGCATTATTATTGTGTGTGATTTCGGCAATATGCGCTTGTGGTGCATCAGGTGTCGCAGGCGGCTCTTTGTTGCTCATTCCTTTGGCATGTAGTCTATTTAACATCGATAGTACCATTGCCATGCAAGTGGTCGCCATCGGCTTTATTATCGGCGTAATACAAGATTCTGCAGAAACTGCGTTGAATTCATCTACCGATGTTTTGTTCACCGCAGCAGCAGACATTGCTGCCAAAGAGCGTGGCTAAATCATTTTAATTATAACGCCACCTTATTAAAGAAGCGTCCTGTAAACATTTACAGGACGCTTGAGAACTGTTTCAGTTCCAATCAATCATTGAATGTATGGTTCAATTCACGGGTTTCATGGAATGTGATGTCAGGCCAACGTTCTTGGGTCAAATTCAAATTGACCCGATTCGGTGCCAAGTAAGCCAAATTACCACCAGCATCGGTAGACAAATTCAACACATTGGCGCGTTCAAACTCAGCCAGTTTTTTCTTATCGTCACAAGACACCCAACGAGCCGACCAAATGCTGGCAGAATCAAATACCGCATCCACACCATACTCACCCGCCAAACGAGCGGCAACCACTTCAAACTGGAGCACACCCACCGCACCCAAAATCAAATCACCGCCATTGTGTGGTTTGAAAACCTGTACCGCACCTTCTTCACCCAATTGTTGCAAACCTTTTTGCAATTGCTTCATCTTCAGAGGGTTTTTAATACGGACACTGCGGAACATTTCAGGCGCGAAAAATGGGATGCCGGTGTAGGTCAAAATTTCACCTTCAGAGAAGCTGTCACCAATTTGAATATTGCCATGGTTTGGAATGCCGATGATGTCACCTGAATAAGCTTCTTCGACCAATTCGCGATCATGTGACATGAATGTCACCACGCTAGACGCTGCAATATCACGGTTAATACGGATGTGTTTCATTTTCATGCCACGGGTAAACTGGCCTGAACACACACGCAAAAATGCAATGCGGTCACGGTGTTTCGGGTCCATATTGGCTTGAATTTTGAACACGAAACCTGTGAATTTTGCCTCGTCTGGCTCTACCACGCGTTCAATGGCTGCACGTGCATGCGGAGCTGGTGCCCAATCAATCAAGGCATCCAAGATTTCACGCACACCAAAATTGTTAATTGCTGAGCCGAAGAATACCGGTGTTAATTCGCCTGCCAAGAATTCTTCCAAATTGAACTCATTGGAAGCGGCCTGTACCAATTCAATTTCCATGCGCAATTGTTCCATTTCCATAGGGAACAATTCGTCCAAGCGAGGGTTGTCCAAACCTTGAATCACTTCAAACTCATGACTGAGTTTTTGTGCGCCCGCTTCAAACAAATACACTTCGTCGTTGAGCATGTGGTACACACCACGGAAACTTTTGCCCATACCAATTGGCCAAGTCACAGGTGCACAGCGAATTTTCAGGACGCTTTCAACCTCATCCAACAATTCTAAAGAATCACGTACTTCACGGTCATATTTGTTCATGAATGTCACAATCGGCGTATTGCGCATACGACAAACATTCAACAATTTGATGGTTTGTTCTTCCACACCTTTGGCAGCATCAATCACCATCAAAGCGCTGTCTACGGCTGTTAATACTCGATAAGTATCTTCTGAGAAGTCTTGGTGTCCGGGAGTGTCGAGCAAATTGACAACGTGTTCACGGTAATCAAATTGCATCACTGATGATGCCACCGAAATGCCACGTTGTTTCTCAATTTCCATCCAGTCTGAAGTGGCAAACTTGCCAGACTTCTTACCTTTGACCGTGCCTGCTGATTGGATAGCACCCGAGAACAGCAATAATTTTTCTGTTAAAGTGGTTTTACCCGCATCGGGATGTGAAATGATTGCGAATGACCTTCTTCGCTTTGATTCTTCTTGGATTTTTTCAATCATCTTGCTGTCTTTGATAGTGATATGTACACAATTATGTACAAATAAAAAATTTGGCTAATTTTTAAAAATACGGAAGCCCTGCATCTAAAACAGGGCTTCTTTTGTAACTTGAGAATAAAAACATTTTAGCACTACCACTAAAGTGCATCAAGATTCATTTGTACTGAGTTTTTCATTGCTGTATTGTTATTAAATGAAGATATCCCTTAATTATTCAATTCTCCTCTTTGAATAACTTTATCAAAAAACGCAGACAAATGATTATGGCTAATATAACCTCTATTCCTATTAGCCACCACGGCACCAAGGGATCAAATCTTAACAAACAATAGATTCGGGCCATGGCATAAGTACCAAACGATGCATGAAACAGCAAACGCACCACTTCATGTTGGCAATTCAAACAAAAACGTTCTTTGGCCACCACGCACGCAGAAAAAACAAACATCACGGCCAAGATGACGAATTGTAAAATCACCATCTCAGCCACCTCCCCATTTCTTACTCAACAGCTTTTTAATCACATCCGGCAATATATCAGGCATGGCCAAAATCAATTTGTTACACGCTACAAAAAATGCTTCATGTAGTCGCAACGAAATAAATGGCCAAGCAATGGCTGAGAATACTGCTACAAATAAATAGCCTTCACGCGGCAAGCCTAACCACATCCCAAAAAATGGCGGCAAACTGCCTGCCACAAATGAGGTAATCACGATTAATGAGGTAATCACGATTGTGGCCACGCTGTTCCAACGGGTCACGCGGCTGTGTACACCCACCAAACAAAACCCTAAAAAACAACCTGCAAAAAAACATTCAGCTGGCAAAGATCCGATAAGAGTCATTTGGTATCACCCAACTGCTCAGCAATGTGTTGTAGTTGGAATTCCAGAATCGGCATGGCATTTTTGTTGGCGAATAATTGAATGATGGCTGCACGGGTTAAACTGCCACCATCGCCATCAACAATCAGAGCAGGATAAGCGCCATGTACGTTCAGCCATTTTTGCATCCATGCCACGTTCAAATCTTGGACTTTTACAGCCTCTTGGGCCGTTAAAGTAATCTGTTGCATCGGTTTCACCTTTCAATTAAAAGTGAATCCATTGTAAGAATAAAAAAACGGCCTTTTCGGACCGTTCCCTATGTAAATATTATTTCTTAGGCTTTTGAATTAACAGAATTTACAATATTAGTCAATAGAAATACGTTGACAATCAAGGCTGATAAAAATATAATTCATTCTAATAACTCCCCCATTTTTGCCTAGCTTTTTTGGCTAGGAAAAACAAGAATGGGGGCTTTCTCATTTTAAGAACTCCATAGTTTCCAACTGTCAATATCAATATCAGGAAATTCATTCAATAAAGATTTAAAGCGATGATGCCAAGTTGAATGAACCGACCCAAGTATTTCGGAGACAGTTTATCTTGAGTCATGCCACTTTGGCTGACTCTTCCAATTGGCGATAATACGCCATTTCAAATTCGGCTGGTGGAACATAACCTATCGAGCTTAACAAACGTCGATGATTGAACCAATCCACCCAGTTTAGTGTTGCTAATTCAACATCAATCATCCGCCTCCATGGTTTTTGATGATGGATGACCTCAGTTTTGTACAAACCATTCACCGTTTCAGCCAAAGCATTGTCATACGAATCACCAGTTGTTCCGACCGAAGCCTTCACTTGAGCGGCCTGTAAACGTTCGGTGTAACGAATCGACAGATATTGGCTGCCTCGATCACTGTGGTGAATGAGGTGTTTGGGCTTGTTTCTGGCATGCAAAGCCTGCTCCAATGCATCCATCACCAAGTCGGTATCCATCCGTTTTGCCACCTTCCAACCAACAATGCGCCGAGCAAACACATCGATGATGAAAGCCGTATACACAAAGCCCTGGTGGGTAGACACATAGGTGAAATCGGCTACCCACAATTGATTTGGCCGACTGGCTGTAAACTGCCGATTCACCAAATCATCGGCCCGTTGCAACTCTGGATCACACACTGTAGTGCGTTTGCCTTTACCCCGCCAAACCCCTTGTATGCTGTGTTTGCGCATCAGTCTGGCAACTGTACAGCGGGCAACTTGAACGCCTTCACGTTGTAATTGGTGCCAGACTTTGCGGTAACCATAAACTTGCAAACTATCTTCCCAAACAGTGTTGATTTGAGCCAATAAACATTTATCCGACACGCACCGTTTGGCTCGCAATTCAGGCTGTTTCAATCTTTGCGCATGTCGATAATAAGTGGATGGCGCAATCGGCAATACTCGGCAAATTGACTCGACCCCATACACCATTTTGTGTTCATGAATAAAATCCAACAAATCGCCTATTTGCGGTCGAGCTCCGCCTGGGCGAAAAAAGCGGCAGCTTTGCGCAGAATTTCATTGGCGCGTTGCAGCTCTTTATTGTCTCTTTCGAGCTGTTTAATGCGTTGAGCTTGATCAGCCGCTGCCCCATTATCGGCCAGATCAGCTTCAAACTTCTTAATCCAAGTGCGCAGTGTTTCTGGTGTACAGCCAAACTTGCTGGCAATGGACACTGTGGCGGCCCACTGAGTTGGATATTCACTGCGCTGTTCTTGATAAAGGCGAACCGCTCGTTGACGGATTTCAGGTGAGTAAGTATTTTTCATTCGGATATTCTCTCAGAAAGTTAGGTCTCCGAGAAACCCGGGGCGGTTCATCATGACGTTTGATGCACCATATGCCAGCGTCAAAAACACGCTGAAATCGGTTCAATATCAAACAGAGGTAAATATAGAGATGGACACGACATATCAAGCGAGCTTAGATACACAAAAAAACAAAGCTGTGTTGCTTTGTGATACCAGCACATAAATCAAAATTGTAAAAATAAAAGCGTCCTGTAAACATTTACAGGACGCTTTGTCTGTGCTGCATTATTGATTGTTGGCAAAAAAGTTAAAAGTAACGAAACCATTGCTAAAAGTCATCGGGATGATTCATTAATGACTGCCCTCAATTCATTCAGTAACCTAACTCGTTTTGAAATTTGAAAATAGAAAACTAATTTTATGATACTGACTATGTATCAAAAGATGGACGCCAGCTTTTCTAAATCATGATGGCTAACCCATCCCAAAACACATTCATGCCACTTTTCATACGCCACCGTTTGCTCACTCAAATAATCATAATGATCGTAAGTGGCCTGTATTTTAGGTAATGCATGACCTAACATGATTTCAGCCACTTCAAACGTGGTCAAACGGCTAAAATTGGTGCGGGCGGTACGGCGCAAGTCATGCATAGACCAATATGGCATGTCTATTTGGTGCTGAGATTTCAACCATTGCATGATATTGGTTGGTAAAGACAAAGGCACAGAACGTGACATCGCTTCTACGCCACCTGCATTACAAAACAAAAATTCACTGTCATTCAAATCCATGGCCAAATGCAATAAAGCCTCGGTATGCGAGGTTATGGGACGCAACAAAGCTTTACCGCTGATAGCACCTGTTTTGTGATTTTCTTGTGGAACAGTCCAGACTTTGGTGTGAAAATCAAAATCGCTTTTTTTAGCCAAGCGCAATTCACCATTGCGACAACCATACAACAAACACAGTTTCACAAACAATTGGTTTTTCAGCATCATGCGCGAATGACTCAAAGCATGCCACAGCCATTGAATTTCAGTCTGGCTCAATACCCTATCACCACTGCGTTTTTTCACTTGCAAATCATGTTTGGCAGAAATACCCAATAAGACATTGTGCTTGGCATATTCACGTTTCATCGCCCATTTGTACAATTGTTGCGCATTGGACAAAATCCGCGCGGCAATCGATTCTTTGTGCAAAGCCAAATCGTCCAATAACAACATCCATTGCTGCAAACTGATGTCACCAAAACATTGACGTTGAAAATGCGGAAAGACATGAATTTCAAAAGAGCGTTTGATATCGGCATGGTTTTTCTTGTTTACAACACAATAAGCCTGATACCAACGCTCGAAAACCGCAGGCAAATCATCATCAGAAGCGGCCTGTAAGCCTTGCTTGGGGTCTATGCCTTGAGCGATTTGCTCCCGCATCTCCCAAGTGTGTAAGCGTGCTTGTTTCAATGACATGTCAGGATAAACGCCTAAATCCAAACGTTGCGCTTTCCCACGCCAGCGAAAGCGCAATTGAAACACAATTTTCCCTTTAGGCGATACCCGCACACTCATACCGTCCCTGTCTGCCACTTCTGTGACTTTGTCATGTGGTTTTTGGTGGTGGGATTTTAACCAAGATTCTGTCAATGCCATGTGTACTTATGCTTTCTACTGCCCAAAAATATGTTGTGATGTTATTTTGAAATTTACGTGCTTTAGCATGGATGTACCATAATGCAGCTAAAACCCTGCCTATTTTAGCGTACAATAGCGGCAAATTCGCTTCAATAAAGACTTATACAATATTATGACGCACTACAAAATCATAGATTTGGACACCATGGGGCAAGGCGTGGCCAAAGACGATGGACAAATTACATTTATTGCCAAAACCTTACCTGAAGAAATAGTAGAGGCCAAAGTCTATCGCAGCAAAAAAAACATCCACTTTGCCCATGTCATCGACATCATTCAAGCTTCACCCAAACGCCAAGATGTGCCTTGTCCTCATTATGCACAATGTGGTGGTTGTGATTACCAACATGTGGACTATCCAACCGAATTGAATTTCAAGCAACAAGCCTTACAACGCCACCTACGCAAATTCCCACCTGTGGATATTACCGTACATGCTGCACCACAGCGTTTTCATTATCGCAACCGCGTGCAATTGCATTACCAAAAAGACAAACAAATTTTGGGTCTGATGGATGTTAATTATGAACCGTTTGCCGTTTCTCAATGCCAATTGATGCAAGCACAAGTGCGTGAAGCGGTTTTAGGTTTGTATGAAAACCAAGCATGGCTACAATTGGTCGAACAAGAACCTGTACGCGGTCACATTGAATTGTATTGGCGTGACGATGAAATACACATCAGCGTCAACCGTCCTTATGCCAATGGTGGTTTTACGCAAGTTTTCCCACACATGAACCATTATCTCACCACATGGTTGGCACATTTGACAACGCAATATTTGCCACAAGATGCGGTCATTTATGATTTGTTTGGCGGCAATGGCAATTTGAGCTTGCCTTTGGGCAAACAAACTTTGGTCGTGGATCAATATGGCGACAATACTCCTGAAAATACCGAGACTCAAACATTTGTTTCACAAAACCTGTATGCCAAAGATGCTTTAACACGTTTACAGGCCGCTATTCCCACACATTTGCAGCAACCAACGTGCTTAATTATCGACCCACCACGTTCAGGCTTGAAAAACTTAAAAGACTTTGTCGCCGCATTCCAACCCAAAGCAGTGATTTTCATCGCTTGTGAGCCGACCAGTTTTGCTCGTGATATGGTGACTTGTTTGGATGAATATGAATTGGTGCAAGTGGATTTGTTTGATTTGTTTCCAGCCACGCAGCATTACGAAACAGTAGGCGTGTTGGTGCGCAAAGACATACAAGTGACAACGATATAAATTTAAGATATAAACAAGCGTCCTGTAAATGTTACAGGACGCTTGTTAACTACTTTAAAATCTCATCTAAATTTTCAAACATTATATCGATAATAATCGTCTACGTTATATCCAAGCTCTATAAGATTATTATCGTTTGTATAACCAAGCTCATGTTTTAGCGCCTCAATATTATGTATCCAAATTTTCTTATTCTTAACATATACTTCCCCATTATATCCGAGATAGTTCTCATATCTTATATAGCCATGTTTAATGGCTCGTTGTTTACTTTCTTCATACATAAAAATTTCCTCAACATTAAAAATACACTAAACCGCCGCCAAAGCCTGCTCTAAATCCGCCAGCAAATCCTCAATGTGCTCAATACCCACACTCAAACGCACCAAATCGGCACTCACGCCAGCGGCCTGTAACTCTTCATCGCTCAATTGGCGGTGTGTGGTGGTGGCAGGATGACACGCCAAAGATTTCGCATCACCAATATTGACCAAACGGGTGAACAATTGCAAAGCATCAATGAAACGTGCACCAGCTTCACGACCATCTTTCAAACCAAAACTGAGCAAGCCCGACGCTTTACCGCCAAAATCACGCTCAATCAAAGCTTTGTAAGGACTGTTATCCAAACCCGGATAATTCACCCACGCCACTTGCTCATGGTTTTGTAAGAATTGAGCCACTTTCAAAGCATTGTCACAATGGCGTTCCATGCGCAAAGCCAAAGTTTCCAAACCTTGTAAAATCAAAAATGTATTCATCGGGCTGATAGCCGCACCCATATTGCGCAGCGGCACCACACGCGCACGAGCAATAAACGCTGCTGCACCAAAATGCTCGCTGTAATTGACGCCATGATACGACGCATCAGGCGTGGTCAATTGTGGAAAACGCTCAGCATGCGCCGCCCAATCGAATTTGCCGCCATCAATGATCGCACCACCAATACTGTTACCATGACCACCAATATACTTGGTCAACGATTCCACCACAATGTCCGCACCCAATGCCAAAGCAGGACACAACAATGGCGTGGCAACGGTATTGTCCACCACCAATGGCAAGCCTTGTGCATGTGCCGCATCAGCAAAAGCAGGAATGTCCACGACATTGATGGCAGGATTGCCAATGCTTTCGCAATATACCAATTTGGTTTTGGCATCGGTCAATGCTGCGATGTCTTCAGGACGGTTAGGATCGACAAAACGAACTTCCACGCCTTGGTGTGGCAAAGTATGCGCAAACAAATTGTAAGTGCCACCGTATAAGGTTTTGGTGGCGATGATGTTGTCGCCTGCGCTGACCAAAGTTTGTACCGCATAAGTGATTGCTGCCATGCCTGAGGCCACACACAAAGCCGCAATGCCGCCTTCCAATTGCGCCAAACGCGCTTCTAAAACCGCAGTGGTCGGATTCATGATGCGGGTATAAATATTGCCCGCGACATTCAAATTGAATAAATCTGCGCCATGTTGGGTATTGTCAAAAGCATAACTGGTGGTTTGGTAAATCGGAACTGCTACGGCTTTGGTCGTTGGATCGATTTCATAACCTGCATGTAAAGCAGCGGTTTCATGACGCATTTTGTTTCTCCGTATTATGGTTTTGGTATATTTTGACGTACAAAATCTAACCATACTGAAGAATAAAAAATGTCGCAATAATAAAAAGTTATATGTTTAGACCAAGTCAATGAAATTTTATATAACCCAAGATAAATAAAAGCGTCCTGTAAATATTTACAGGACGCTTATTTCATTATGAATATGAAAAATAATTATTTGGTTGTATCGCGCGTTTGTTTGTCACCCGGTACACCTAAGCCAGACCAACGCATGATGTTGGCCACTTCAAACTCGTTCAATTCGTAAAAACTGCCACGTTTCAAACGTGCTGGCAAACCGATAGGACCAAAACGCACACGCACCAAACGGCTCACCGTCAAGCCCAAGTGTTCGAATAAACGACGTACTTCACGGTTACGGCCTTCTTTTAAGACCACGTTATACCATTTATTGGCACCTTCGCCGCCTTGTTGGAAAATGCGTTCTACTTTGGCAAAGCCGTCTTCTAATTCCACGCCTTCGGTCAATTCTTGCATTTGTTCGGTGGTCACTTCACCCAACACGCGCACAGAATACTCGCGTTCTACTTCAAACGATGGATGGGCAAAGCGGTTCACCAATGCGCCCGATGTGGTGATGATGAGCAAACCACTGGTGTTCACATCCAAGCGACCAATCGCGACCCAACGGCTAGAAGCGGCTTGTGGTAAACGGTCAAATACCGTCACACGGCCTTGTGGATCGTCACGGCTGACAATTTCGCCTTCTTGTTTGTAATACAACAAAATGCGTGGCAAACGGTCTGGCCATTTCAATTTAATATTGTTACCGCGCACTTCCACATGGTCTTGTGGACCGACTTTGTCGCCCACTTGTGCCACTTTACCGTTGATTTTCACTGAACCTTGTAAAATCCACTGTTCCATTTCGCGACGTGAACCCACACCAGAGGCTGATAAGGCTTTTTGAATGCGAACTGGCTCAATTTTTTCAAAATCCAAGCGTTTTTCACGGAAAAAACGCACTTTTTCTTGAATCTCTTGGTTTGGTTGACGCACCGCCAATTTTTTAGCACGCTCTACACGCACTTTAGGATTGCGCATTGGGCGTGGTGTTTCGCTGCGAGTGACATGGGTCGTCGTGGCATTGCCGCTTTGTGGGCGAGCTTCTGCTTTGTGATTGGCAGGTTTGCCAGTTTGTTTTTGGTCTTGGCGTTGTGCGCGTTCGTAACGCTCTACTTGTAAGCGCTCACGTTCGGCTTTGGCAGCTTTCACATAGCCGGCTTTTACAGCGGCTTTGCTGTTACTGTTATTGTTGCTGCGTTTGCTGGTAGTGCTCACGCCGTCACGCATTTGGCGCTTGGTCAAAGCTGGTTTGGCCATATTCATCTCCTAACCCTCTAATGAGGTTCTTCTGCGGCTTATTCAGCGGCAGGGTTGCTGGTTTCGGGCACAATCAAATGCCCTAATTCGGTTAAAGGCGGTAATTCGCCTAAATCTTGTAATTGTACATCCGCCAAAAATTGGCCTGTGGTTGCCCACAAAGCAGGTTTACCCAAACTGTCTTTGTGACCAATGCACTCTATCCAACCACGTTCAGTCAAAGTTTGTATGACTTGGCTAGAGACATTGACACCACGTATGGCTTCAATGTCGCCACGGGTGACAGGTTGTTGATAAGCAATGATGGCCAAAGTTTCCATGACGGCGCGGGAATATCGTGGCGGTTTTTCAGCATGCAAATGCTCCAAACGCTCTGTGACTTCTGCCACAGCATGAAAACGCCAACCTTCAGCCGTTTTCACCAATGCCAAACCACGATCACGCCAGCGTTGTTGTAAGACTGCCATAATGACATCTAATTGCTGTTGATGGAGCATCGGCTCGGTTTGCTGGCGTAATTCACGCTCTGTAATGGCTCGGTTTTGCGTCAATAGCAAAGCTTCAAGCAAACATTCTGCTTGTAAAGCCATTATTTGCGTTCAGCTTCACGACGAGCACGCTCTTCATGCAGCTTTGTCTCTGCCACACGTGCATCTGCCAACCATTTAAGCCATTCATTTGGCAATTCCAACGTGATTTTGCCCATGTAGCCACTGCGAAAATCAGTCAATACAATCTCAGAAGCTTTTTGGTAATCGATGCGACCACCACCTAAAATCGTACCACGGCGACGGGCAATGGTTTCTAACCATGTTTCCTCACGCCATGTGTCTAGCTCCGCATCGTCTTCATCAATTTTATAACGTGCTGCCAATAAGTCGCGATAATGTTTGTGTTTGCTTAAATATTTAATCAATTCCAAGCTGACTTCTTCTTCATCCAAAGCGTTGCGACCGACTGCACCACTTGCCGCAAGATTGTAGCCACCTTCAGGCACAATAATTTTAGGCCACAACATGCCTGGAGTATCGTATAACCAAAAATCATCAGCTAAAAACAGGCGTTGTTCGGCTTTGGTAATGCCTGGCTCATTGCCTGTTTTAGCCGATTTTTTGCCTATCATGCTGTTGATTAAGGTCGATTTGCCTACGTTAGGAATACCACAAATCAACACACGCAAAGGCTTGTCTAAACCATTGCGACTAGGTACCAATTGGCGGCTCGCTTGAATCACTTTGGTGACATTGCCACGTTCCGATGCATCCAAAGCAATCGATTGGGTTTGAAATTGGCTGTTGTAATAATCTAACCACAACTGCGTACGCGCATCATCCGCCAAATCTCGTTTGTTCAAAATTTTAAGCTTGGGTTTGCGAGCAGAGATGCTTTCGAGCAAAGGATTGGCACTAGAGCCAGGCAGACGGGCATCCAACACCTCAATCACCATATCAACCGACTTCATGCGGTCAATAATCGCCTTTTTGGCCTTGTTCATGTGACCGGGAAACCATTGGA
This sequence comes from Vitreoscilla stercoraria DSM 513, assembly GCF_000382305.1. GTDB lineage: Bacteria > Pseudomonadota > Gammaproteobacteria > Burkholderiales > Neisseriaceae > Vitreoscilla > Vitreoscilla stercoraria. The sequence goes on along the minus strand of NZ_KB908021.1, from coordinate 151,345 downwards.
TAGCCATAAATCACTGCTTTCGTATCAAAACCGATTATTATACCTGAATTGGTTTGGCTTCGGCAAAAGACTATAACTGACGGTGGCGTATTAAAACTTCATTTTTACTGGCCGCTTTGAACGACAACGCCAATTGTTCTACGATATAGACAGAACGATGTTGCCCACCTGTACAGCCTATGGCAACGGTAACATAACTGCGATTCTCTTGTTCAATGCGTGGTAACCATTTATTGAGATATGCTGTGATGTCATTAATCATGTCTTGCACCACAGGGTTGGCTTTAAAATAGATGGCTACTGGCTTATCTTTCCCTGTTAAAGCGCGTAATGAGGCTTCGTAATGAGGGTTGGGTAAGCTTCTGACATCCAAAACAAAATCAGCATCGCTGGGTATGCCATATTTAAAACCAAACGATTGAAACACGATTTGCAAATTGCTTTTAGGCAAATTGACCCATGCTGTAATGTATTGGCGCAATTTAGGTGTGGACAAAGCACTGGTGTCTACAACATGCGCATGTTCACGCAAAGGATACAACCATTCTCGCTCGTATTTTAAAGCCTCGGCTAAGGTACAATTATCATGGGTTAAAGGATGACGGCGACGGGTTTCTGAAAAACGATTGAGCAGTATTTCGGTTTTGGCTTCCAAATACAATACATCAAATTGACGCACTGATTTTTTAATGGCCTCTAACATGGGTAAGAAATGTTCCTGACTCATGCCAGCGCGCATGTCCAAGCAAATGGCCAAATGTTTGGTGTCTGATTTGGATTGATACCACATCACCAAATGTGGTAATAATTCCAATGGCAAATTATCAACACAAAAAAAACCCAAATCTTCCAATGACTTTAAAGCAATGGATTTGCCAGAACCGGACAAACCACTAATCAGAATGACTCTCATCGTTCAATTGATCCTCTTTCAAGACTTGGGTATGACGCTCAATAAATTGTTTGGTGCTGTCTAAACCACGACTTTGCAAAATAAAATTGCGTACAGCCGCTTCTACCAAAACCGCCAAGTTTCGACCTGCCGCAACAGGAATGCTGACTTTGCGAATGTGGACATTCAAAATGTCTTGTTTTTCGCTTTGTATGCTCAATCTGTCCAAACTTTGCATCAACTGGTCATCGGCATTGACCAAGTTGATAATCAGTTTTAAGGGTTTTTTAGGACGAATGGCTGTTTCACCGAAAATGGCACGAATATTCAGGACGCCCAAACCACGAACTTCTAAAAAGTCTCGCAATACAGGCGGACAACGCCCTTCTAAGGTTTCAGGACCAATGCGGTACAATTCCACTGCATCGTCCGCCACCAAACCATGACCACGCGAAATCAACTCCAGTGCCAACTCACTTTTACCCAAGCCTGATTTGCCCATCAACAGCACACCGACTTCAAATACATCTAAAAACACACCATGCATGACGGTTGAAGCTGCCAAAGCGCGCTGTAAATAAATGCGCAAGACGTCCATCAAGTAGGGACTTTCTAGCTTAGATGTCAATAAAGGCACGTTGTGGGTATGGCAATAATCACGCAATAAAAAAGGTACGGGCAAATCATTGGCCACAATCACCACGGCAATGGTTCGACCAAACAATTCATTCAAACTGGTACGAACTTTACTGGCTTCCAAATCATTTAAGTAATTCACTTCAGCACTGCCCAAAACCTGCACTTGGTTTGGATGAATGAAATTCAAATGACCGACCAAAGCCAGTAAAGGTTTATCCGCCTCAATGCTGATGCGATTGTCTATGCCTGCAGTGCCTGCAGCCCATGCCAATTTTAATTTGTGTTGGTTGTCTTGATACAGGCGGCGTACTGAAATACTGGGCATAGAAATCTCGCTTATTCGGCCATCAAAATGGCTTGAATGGTTTGGGCATCGTTGGCTTGCAGCAATTGCTCACGCACGGTTTTGGATGAAAAACGGGTGGCCAAATGGGACAATACTTCTAAATGGATGCTGTTGGCACCTTCAGGCACCAATAAAGCAAAAATAAGATTAACTGGCTTGGTATCAGGTGCATCAAAACCAATTGGCTCTTGGGTACGGATAAAAGCACCAATGGGTTGGCTTAAGCCAGCATAGCGACCATGTGGGATAGCAACGCCGTGACCGAGCGCGGTAGAGCCCAGTTTTTCACGGGCAAACAAACATTCAAAAACATTGCCTCGGGCAATGTCAGCACGATTTTCAATCAACAAGCCAATTTGTTCAAACAAACGTTTTTTACTGCTAACGGGCAAATCTAACACAATGTGGTCTAGAGGTAGGATGTCACCTATCACATTCATTACCATGTTTTTTCACTTTCTTAACAATGCGGCCTGAATTCTATGCGTTTCAGGCCGTATTGACAATGTTGACTTTTAACGCAAAAGCATGCTCAAGACCAGCAGTAATGTAAAACCAAGCCAATAAAGATCATCAAACCGATGCGATTGTTTTTCAAAAACACTTCAAAACACTTTTGTCTGTCACGATGTTTAATTTGTGTGTATTGCCAATACTGATGCGCCACACACGCCATTAAAGCCAACCAATATGGCCAAGTTGCATCAATCTGAATGCCCACAATCACCATCAATAAAATGAAGATAGCATGACATAACATGACCGCAGCAACATCATAATCACCAAAAGTGATGGCTGATGTTTTGATATTTAATTTTAAATCATCTTCTTTGTCTGCCATCGCATAACACGTATCGTAAGCAATCGTCCAAATCACATTGGCGCTGAACAACAACCATGCCAAGGCAGGAACGGCATTGGTTTCCGCCGCAAACGCCATAGGAATACCAAACGAGAAAGCAAAGCCTAAATACAATTGAGGAATGGGGAAAAAGCGTTTGGTAAATGGGTAAGTGATTGCCAAAAATACCGCAGGCAAACTCATCCACCATGTCAATGTATTTAAAGGCAACAAACACAATCCTGCTATCAAACACAATGCAGCTGTCAAAAGCAAGGCTTCTTTTTGAGTCACTTGACCTTGCGCAAATGGGCGTGCCTTAGTACGTGCCACTGCGCCATCAATATCACGGTCAGCATAATCATTAATCACACAGCCAGCACTGCGCATTAAAAATGTACCCAAGGTAAAGGCGAAGACAATTAACCAATCTGGGTTTCCATCAGAGGCAATCCACAACGCCCAATAAGTCGGCCACAACAACAGCAGCGTGCCAATGGGTTTTTCCACGCGCATCAAGCGCCCATACACTTGTAACTTTTGCTTCCAAGTCAAAGCCTTTGTAGAATCATTCATAATTTTTCAAAGAAGGTAAAAAACTTTCGGTCAATAATAAAGGTGAGCCGTCCTGTAAATAAAAACACGAACGGCGTGAGACGATGGTTTGATTGCTGGGATTGGCTGGATGCTCAGGCGATAAATAAGCATATTCAAATTCAGTGCGCTTAAGCGGCAATTGGTATAAGCGCATGCCTAATGGCTGCGTGCCACATTGCACAATTTCATGCCACGGATGCGCATCGTGAGCACAGACACTGCGCGCCCACACCACAGCATGATTTTGTAAAGACAAACACACTTCGCGGCTAAAACCACGGTGGGTGCCAATGCAATCTTGTTCATCATGCCACACATCATCCACACCCAAATGCAACACTTGCACTGAAAAATCCGCATGCAGCTGTTGTAAGGCTTGGGTGAGAGGAATGGCTGGTAATAATGTGTTCAGATAAGTCATGTTATCATCAAGCTTAAAGCCTTGACATGATAACCAAATATTCAATGGGTTCATGACAAACATTATGCCTTGCACATCAATTAAAGCAAACCTTTTTGGAGCAAATATGGACTTGATTTTATGGCGACATGCCCAAGCCGTTGATGGCACACCAGACATCCGTCGCAAGCTGACCCGTAAAGGACAACAACAAGCACAAGACATGGCTGCTTATTTGGCACCTCGTTTGCCTAAAAACACCGTTGTATGGACTTCAGAAGCCGACCGCAGCATTGAAACAGCCGCTTTTTTAACCGACCATACCCATGTCAAAAGCGAGCTCAATCCTGATAGCCATTACCAAGATATTTTGCCTTTATTGCTGGCGCAACACAAAACCAATTTGCTGGTCATCGGTCATCAACCGTGGTTGGGGCAAGTGTGGGAACATTGTATGAACGGTGGCGTACAACACAATGATTATTGGACAATTAAAAAAGGCGGGTTTGTGTGGTTGCGTGTGCAGATGAATTTAGAGCGTTTGGACACCACATTGGTGGCGTCTTTAACACCTGCTTTTTTAAATCATGGATAAATTTGGACAGCAATGATGGCAAAAAAGCGTCCTGTAAAGATTACAGGACGCTTATATGGTTGATTGGCTTAAATCAATCGATTAAGCCATCAGTTCACGCCAACGGGCAATTTGTGCACGCACTTGGTTCGGTGCCGTACCACCCACATGGTCACGCGCATTCAAAGCGCCTTCTGGTGTTAAATATTCAAACACATCTTCGGCAATCAAATCACTGAATTGTGCCAATTCTTCAAACGCCAATTCGCTCAAATCCACACCTTTGCCATCGGCAAAACGCACTGCCAAAGCCACCACTTCGTGGCTGTCACGGAATGGCATGCCTTTTTTCACCAAGTAATCAGCCAAATCGGTGGCCATCGCAAAGCCTTGCATCACTGCCGCACGCATGTTGTCCGCTTTCACCGTCACACCGCGCATCATGTCAGCGTAAATGCGCAAAGTGTCGACCAAAGTGTCAACCGTATCAAACAAAGGCTCTTTGTCTTCTTGGTTGTCTTTGTTGTAGGCCAAAGGTTGCGATTTCATCAATACTATCATGCCCATCAAATGACCTACTACACGGCCTGATTTGCCACGCACCAATTCTGGCACATCTGGGTTTTTCTTTTGTGGCATGATGGATGAACCCGTACAGAAACGGTCAGCAATGTCGATGAAGCCCACGCGCGGGCTCATCCACAAAATCAATTCTTCGCTCAAACGCGACAAATGCACCATCACCAAGCTGGCAGCTGCGGTAAATTCAATCGCAAAATCACGATCTGACACCGCGTCCAATGAGTTTTGACAAATTTGCTCAAAGCCCAACAATTCAGCTGTAATCGTGCGATCGATTGGGTAAGTGGTGCCCGCCAATGCTGCCGCGCCCAAAGGCATGCGGTTCACACGTTTGCGGCAATCGACCATGCGTTCAAAGTCGCGACCTAACATTTCCACATAAGCGAGCATGTGATGACCAAAACTCACTGGTTGAGCGACCTGTAAATGCGTGAAGCCTGGCATCACCACATCCACGTTTTCTTCAGCCAAATCTAACAAAGATGTTTGCAAAGCACGAATCAAGTCTTGAATCACAGTAATTTCATCGCGCAACCACAAACGAATGTCGGTTGCCACTTGGTCATTGCGTGAGCGGCCTGTATGCAAACGTTTGCCCGCGTCACCAATTTTGTCGGTCAAGCGACGCTCAATATTCATGTGCACGTCTTCTAAATCCAAAGACCACTCGATGCGACCATTTTGGATGTCTTCTAAGATTTCAGCCATGCCTTGCTGAATATCAGCCAAATCTTGCTCAGACAAAACGCCTACTTTTTGCAACATTTGCGCATGTGCCAAAGAGCCTTGAATGTCCCAAGTGGCCAAGCGTTTGTCAAAATCAATAGAACCCGTGTATTTTTTCACCAATTCAGAGACAGGCTCGTTGAAACGACCCGACCAAGTTTTGTTATCATGCATGCTGTTATCCTGCGAAAGTTAGCCAAAATGGGCATTATACGCCAACCTGCTGTGTTGTTTGCAGTGCCTGACTTCAGAAATTTGGGTGTGATTTTAAGAATCTTTTTTTCAGTAAGCATCTTGGTCTTGCTCACACCCTTATTACGTTCTGATTTTCAACGATATTATTTTGAAAATGTCTTGTCATCGAGCTCTTGGATTGCGCCATTTGTCATCATTACCGTGACCAGTTTGGTTTTGTGTAATCGTTGGTTGATGGCCAATCGTTATGGTGTGTTTTTAACATGGGGCGTGAGTTTGTTGTCTTTTATGTTTTGCGCCAAAATTTTTGAGTTTCCACGCCAATATTGGTTGGTAGACATGCTCTTGGTGTCCATTTATATGTGGGGCTTGATGCATTACCAAGGCTTGTTAGAAAAATCGCTGTCGCCGGCTTTGAGCGAAGCGAAATTGGCGGCCTTAACAGCACGCATTCGCCCACATTTTTTGTTTAACAGCCTCAATGCCGCTATCGCTTTGGTGCGTAGCAGACCGACGGATGCTGAAATGGTCTTAGAAAATTTGGCGGATTTGTTTCGGGCGCAATTGAAAGATGCCAATCAATCGAGCACTTTGGGACGGGAAATTGAATTGGCGCAAGGCTATTTGGACATTGAAACCATACGCATGGGTGCGGAACGCTTAAAAAGCAAATGGACTGTGGATGCACCTGAACATGCTGAAGTGCCACATTTGCTATTGCAGCCTTTATTGGAAAATGCGGTTTACCACGGCATTGAAACCAGCCACAGGCCGGGTGAAATTGTCGTCAATATTCGCATGCAAAAAGATTGGATTTACATCCGCATTGACAATCCCATTCCTGAAAATCCAATTCCACACAAACGCAAAGGCAATCAGATGGCCATGGGTAATTTGGCGGAGCGTTTGCATCTGATGTATGACGCCGATGCGGTTTTGAAAACAGGCAAACAAGGCAATTTGTTTCGGGTAGATATTCGTTTACCGTATCGCAAGGCTTTGCCTCGTTATAAACCACATGAATGATAAAACCAATTGAATAAGCGTCCTGTAATATGTTTACAGGACGCTTATTTTTAATCTCATCACGTTTAACGTTTTTTCTTACGACCTGTCAGCATGGCACCGACCAAATCTGTGCGCGTCCACACACTCATCAACATCACTGCCGCAATATGCAAAACCACCAAAATTTGTAAGACAGTGACCAACCATTCGTGTAGGTCAGCTGGCCAAGAATCCAAATAAAAGGGAGACTCCATGGTTTGTGACCACCCTGTAAAGCCCAAACCCAAAACAACCGCTATTAACGCAAAAATCATCAACGCACCCATAGGATTGTGTCCTAGATGCTCATCAGCTTGCTTGTTGCGGATGGCTTGAAAATGGGCTTTGAATTTGCTTGGTGTCGGAAAAAAATCTTTAAAGCGAGCATAAGGGCTACCAATAAAGCCCCAAACAATGCGCAGCAACATCAAGATACAAGCGGCATAGCCCAAATATTGGTGCCACTGCCCACCTTCTTCCAATAAAAACAAATTACAAACCACAATCGCCACCATGCTCCAATGGAATATGCGAATGAAAATATCCCAAACCAAAACTTTTTCTGTGTGTATTTGTGTCATGTTGTGCACCTTGTTTTGTTATGACAAACATTTTAACAAGACCTGCCTGATGCGCAAACTGAAATAGCCAGCATGCAAATTCAAGATGCTGCTGCAAATATGTTAAGATGGCGCTTGTTAAGCATTAAAGGAATCACCATGGCGAATTCGCGCCTTATTTTCGGCTTTCATGCCGTCAATGCCCGTTTGTGGCAAAACCCAAAATCTGTGATTGAATTGTACGTTTTAGAAGGCAAACAAGACGCGCGCATGCGTGATGTGTTGGAAAAAGCTGGCGTTGAAAACGTGCGTGTGATTTTGGCCAATATGGACCGTTTGAACACTTTGAGCAAAGGCGCTCGCCACCAAGGTGTAGTGGGCTTTATCGATGCGTCTAAAAACCATGTTGATTTAGATGATGTATTGGAAAACTTGAACGAGCCGCCATTTTTATTGATTTTGGATGGCATTACCGATCCGCATAATTTAGGCGCGTGTTTGCGTGTGGCCGATGCGATGGGCGTGCATGCGGTGATTGCACCGAAAGACAAATCAGCTGGCTTGAATGCAACTGTCAGCAAGGTGGCGTGTGGTGCCGCTGAAGTGGTGCCCTACATCACCGTGACCAATTTGGCACGCACGATGCGCCAATTGAAAGACGAAGGCATTTGGATTGTCGGCACGGATATGGAAGGCGAAGCCGATTTGTACCATTACGATGTGCCGCAGTCGGTGGCGTGGGTAATGGGTAACGAAGGCGAAGGCATGCGCCGTTTGACGCGCGAGCATTGCGATGCTTTGGTGTCAATTCCGATGTTTGGTACGGTTGAAAGCTTGAATGTGTCGGTAAGTTCTGGCATGGTTTTGTCTGAAACCCGCCGCCAACGTGAATTGAAAAAATAAGTTAGCAATATCTAAAAGGCGTCCTGTAAATGTTTACAGGACGCCTTTTTTTAATGGATTAAAGTTGTAAAAGCTCTAAAACACAGCTTATTCGCCCACATTGAATTGTTTGCTTGGATCTGTATCTTGTTGAATCACCCAATGTCCGCCAACTCGAAACGATGCTGCCGAAGCATAGGTGTCTTCCATGAATTGGAAATACGTGATTTGACCATTTTCAACTATGGCTTTGATGGCAAAAGGTGAGGTAAAAGTGTTGTTGGCCACCACCGATGTATATGTGAATTGGCCAAATACCGCCACCAAACTGTCTTCGGCAATCATGTCTGAAACTTGAAAATCATCCACTCGCCAATATGTGCCAACATTGGAAAAAGTATCAATGTAAATTTGGCGGCCTGTTGACGTACCTGCCCATGGCTCAATTTGCTTCAGTTCTGGACTGTTAAAATTCAAAGACACGTAAGTAGCGTCTTCAGCCACCATTTGCTCGGCACCATTTTGAACCAGTTCTTTGGATGAATTGAGCAAAAATGCCAAAACCACATCTTTCGGGGCCTTGGTTTGTTGGGCTTTTTCAATGGCGGCTTGGGCTTCATTCATCATCATGACCTGTCATTTCAAATATCCAATAAGTTTTATTAGTCAACCATGGTTTACAAAAGGTTCAAATACAAATCAGATGCTTTGAAAATTTACAAATCATAATCTACGACCAAAGGTGCATGGTCAGAAAATTTTTCGTCTTTGTACACGTGGGCAGACTTGACTAAAGCGGCTAAATTTGGCGTGGTGATATGGTAGTCAATGCGCCAACCCACATCTTTGGCATATGCTTGGCCACGATTGCTCCACCATGTATAGCCTGGCTCCAATGGATACAATGTGCGCCAAGTATCGACCCAACCGACTTCATTCAAAAGTTTGGTTAACCAAGCTCGTTCTTCGGGTAAAAAACCTGAATTTTTTTGGTTGCCTTTCCAGTTTTTCAAATCAATATTGTGGTGGGCAATATTCCAATCGCCACACACAACCACATGCCGGCCTTCTACTAACATATTTTGCAAAACAGGCAAGAAAGCATCTAAAAATTGGTATTTGTATTCTTGGCGAATTTCAGCACTGGTTCCCGACGGCAAATACAAGGAAATCACACTCAAATTTTTATCATCAAAGTCAGCACGAATAAAGCGACCTTCGTTGTCAAATTGTTCGATACCCAAACCATATTGCACACGGTCTGGCGTTTGTTTGCTGTAAATGGCAACGCCGCTATAACCTGCTTTTTCGGCACAATGCCAAACGCCGTGCATTCCATTCGGATTTTTTAATTGATCGGTGAGCTTGTCCTCTTTGGCTTTCAATTCTTGTACACACACAATATCTGCATTAGTGGCTTGTATGTATTCAATAAAACCTTTAGAGGCGGCAGAGCGTATGCCGTTGACGTTGGCGCTGATGATTCTAAACACGGGCTTCCTCGGGTACAATATGCAAAATGACGGCTTTTGCCGTCTGTCTTCAGCCCTATTGTACCGATTTAAGGATTATTCATGTCAGATTTTCGCCAAGACTTTCTCAAATTTGCGTTGGAACAAGAAGTATTAAAATTCGGTGAATTCACCACCAAAGCCGGCCGTCAATCACCGTATTTTTTCAACGCGGGTTTGTTCAATGATGGCAATGGTATTTTGCAATTGGCGCGTTTTTATGCAGATGCGATTATTGCCAGTGGTGTTGAATTTGACATGTTATTCGGTCCTGCTTATAAGGGCATTATTTTGGCAGCTGCAACCAGTATGGCTTTGGCGGAGAAAGGTATCAATGTGCCAATTGCTTACAACCGCAAAGAAGCCAAAGATCACGGTGAAGGTGGCGTATTGGTGGGTTCGCCCGTTAAAGGTAAAGTTTTGATTATTGATGATGTAATTTCTGCGGGCACATCTGTACGTGAATCAGTAAAATTGATTGAAAATGAAGGTGCAATACCTGCTGGTGTCGTGATTGCATTAGATCGTATGGAAAAAGGTACAGCTGAAACTTCGGCAGTACAAGAAGTACAACATCAATATGGTTTACCAGTGGTATCAATTGCCAATTTAAAAGACTTGTTGGCAATGTTGGGTGGTGATGTATCTTTGCAGACTTATTTGGATTCTGTGCAAGATTATCGTGATCGATATGGTGTGGATTATTGATTTTTTAGTTTTTTAACCGACTTTTATAGTCGGTTTTTTTGTTTATATTTTTTAAAATGATATTTATCATATTGGCATTATGTTAAATTAAGATTTAATAAAACACTCCTTATTTAGAAAATTAATTTCACGATAATTCTCCTACTTTCAATAAAACAAAAAGTAGAATTTTCTCATATCTATTACTATGGCCAAATTTAAGAACGATATACAACAACACTGGCTGTGGTTTTACATCTCAAAGCCGCAGCCAACTAACGATGACAAGCTGCCATTAATGACTGTTTGATTCTTGCGGGAATTAGCATTGCCCTTCATGAGTACAATACAACTTAGACTTGTTAATCCCATAAAGCACCTTTTCACCAAGAAACTTTAAAAGTAACTAATAATTATATTATTTATATATGCAATATCTATATTCATAGTAATTTAGATATAAATCGTAGGCTATTATTCTAATAAAAATCTATTATAAAAATGATGATATTAGGTTTTTTTATATTCCAATCATATTCAAATCAAGCTCATTTTTTAAAAACGCTCATACTGATATTTAAGATTGAAATATAAATATATATAAAAAATACATTATTTTTTTGATATAAAAAATAACACTAAAAGTAAAATTTTTAGTTGATTTTTTACAAATCATTCTCGTATGCTCTTACCCAAACTAAAAAGAATTTAACAGATTACAGGACGCATTTGGCTTAAGTTCAAAGCATTGCGTAATCATAAGAATTTCAAATGATAACAATACAAGGAGAGAGTAATGAGATTGAAATATTTAACCATGGTAGCAGCCATTTCAATAGGTTTGAGTGCTTGTGGTGGTGACAGTACTACTGCTAGCAATCACAAAACTGATACCAGTAATGCCAGCTCAACCAACAACTCAAGCAGTTCTCAACGAGGCTTAACCATTGCCGCTTCTGGCGGCACATTCCAAGATGCGTTACGCACCATTTATTTTGAGCCATTTGCAAAAAAAATTGGGCAGCCTGTTTTGGAAGACAATGCTGACTCGGGCAGTTATGGTATTGCACAAGCCAAAGTACAAAGTGGTAATCCAAATTGGGACATCATGCAGATGGAAGCCGAAGATTTGGCACGTTCTTGTAGTGATGGTTTATTAGAAAAAATTGATTGGGACAAACTTGGCGGCAAAGAAAAATATTTGCCTGCGGCTGTGAGTGATTGTGGCGTGGGACAAATTTTCTGGTCAACCGCATTGGTTTACGATTCTGAAAAAATCAAAGATGCACCACAATCTTGGGCGGATTTTTGGGATGTTCAAAAATACCCAGGCAAACGTACCATGCGTCGTACGGCCAAATATGCTTTGGAATTCGCGCTCTTGGCGGATGGCGTTAAAAATGAAGCGCTTTATCAAGTATTGCGTACACCAGAAGGTGTTGATAGAGCATTTAAAAAATTAGATGAATTGAAACCACATGTTGTTTGGTGGGATGCTGGTGCTCAGCCTTTGCAGTTTTTGGCTTCAAATGAAGTGGTCATGGCTGCAGCTTACAATGGTCGGATTGCCGGTTTGAATCGTGAAAACAACCGTCATTTCAAAATTGTGTGGCCTCAAAGTATTTATTCGGTAGACAGTTGGACCATTTTAAAAGGCGCATCTAACAAAGATTTGGCAATGGAATTTTTGGCCTTTGCAAGCTTGCCTGAAAACCAAGTTAAACTGCCTGATTACATGGACTATGGTATTGCCAACAAAGAGGCAGCTAGCCAAATCAAACCTGAAATAGCCTTGAATTTGCCGACCACAGAAGACAATCTCAAACAAGCTATTGAATTAGATGCTGATTTTTGGATTGATAATTCGGAAGAATTAACACAACGCTTTAATGCTTGGGTGGGTAGCTAAGTGATCATCGCCACTTACCCCAATAGATTACATTGAAGTAAGTGGCCTTAAAATTACAATCGAATAAGGCATACACATGTTAGAACAAGATAATATTTCATTTTGGGTGAAATCAGCCGTTTCCAATGGTCATTATCAAGATGCTCAAATACCGCCACCTTTGCATGGGCAAAGTCAATTTGATGTTGCCATTATTGGAGGTGGTTTTACAGGCTTATGGTTGGCATATTATTTGAAAAAAGCCCAGCCGGAATGGAGTATTGCTATTTTTGAAGCCAATCAAATTGCATATGGAGCATCTGGACGCAATGGCGGTTGGCTTTCATCGCATATACCGGGTTTAAGTTCTGTATTTCAAAAATCGGGATCTTCTTTGGATGATGTGCGTTTGTTTCAGAAAGAAATCACTCGAACGGTGGATGAAGTCAAACACATTTGTCAGCTAGAAGATATTGATTGTGATTTATATGAAGGCGGAATGTTAACTATGTCGACCAATCGCGCCCAAAGTTATCGTTTACGTGAAACTTACAAGCATGATTTGGATTTAGGCTTTGATACTGATGATATGGTTTTGCTCACAGGGCTACAAGTGAAGGAAAAAATCAACGTTGCCCATGCTGATTCAGGTCTATGGTATCGCAAAGGTGCTCGTATTCAACCTGCAAAATTGGCATTTGGCTTGAAAAATGTCTTGTCTCAGTTGGGCGTATTCATGTATGAAAATACTCCAGTGAGCGGTTTCAGTCCCAAGCATGTTCAAGTGGCTGGTTTTCATATTCAGGCCGACCATGTGATGTGTTGTACTGAAGGATACACTGAAGCATTGGTGCGCTCTGGTAAAGTGGTGCCAATGAACTCCTCTGTCATTGCAACAGAAATCTTACCAGACTCATTTTGGCAACAAGCCAATTGGCACGGTCGTGAATTATTCAGTGATGCATCACATTTGTTTTTTTATGCGCAACGCACTGAGGATAATCGTATTGTCATCGGTGGTCGTGGCAAGCCTTATCAATATAACTCTCAGACAGTGGGTCATGGTGAATTGGATCGCCCTACTTTAGATTTTTTATATGGTCGTTTAACGCAATTGTTCCCATATTTTCCAATGAAAATTGAGCACTCTTGGCGGGGTTCATTCGGTTTAACCAGAGATTGGTGTCCAAGCGTCAGTTATGATTCTAATACCCAAATAGGCAGTGTTTATGGTTTTGGCGGCAGCGGTGTAGCAGGAACCAATTTGGCAGCAAGAACTTTGTGTTCACGCATTTTGAAACAAGATACGGCATTGAATCGTTTGCCTTGGAATAATTTCATCAATCCCAAATGGGAACCTGAGCCTTTGCGTTGGACAGGAATTCATACGATGTACAAATTATTAAAAATTGCAGATGCCAAGGAACATACTCAAAAACCTGATAAAACGACTTGGTTAGCGCGACAAGTGTATGGTTTTTGTGGCATTAAGTAAGATAGTTACACTATATCATGGGGTTACTATTTTAAAACTGCTAGGTTTTATATCAACAATCTGACTCACAAATGACCGCTTAAGCGGTCATTAATGCCGAACCAATCGTGAAATGGTTACCATCCTTAAAAATATACGAGACAGATGTTGCAGCTATCCAATCACTTCACATACGATTGGCATAGTGTGGTCAATGCAAGACTTCAACATGATCGAAACTAAATTCTTAGACAATATCAATATTGAATCATGACACGATTTTTTTTACCATGATTCTGACTTTACAAAAGAAATGACTACATCCTTAAAAAAGCATTTTGTCAGTTTTAAACCACGATATTGCTCCTTTTAATGTTTACAGGACGCTTGCTGCAATACAAAAGCCTCACTCTTATACAAAGAATGAGGCTTTTATCATCATGCTAAATCAAACCTCAGTTTGTGTTTGAGCCGTCACAGGAGATGGCACTGATACCTCTTTGGCTTTAGCACCTTTAATAAAGATGGCCAAACCTGCCAACAATGCTGGAATCATCAATAAAGTGAACATGGTTTGTAATGAATACCCTTGTGTAATCATATAACCACCAGCAAATGCACTTAAAATTGCACCGAATCGACCAATACCATTCATCCAGCTAGCACCCGTAGCACGCGCTTCGGTTGGGTAGTAATTGGTTGCCAAAGCCGACATACCCACAGAGCCGCCATTGAAACAAAAGCCCAAAATCCATGCACAAATAGATAACAATACCAAATTGTGACCAAATTGACCCAATGCATAAGTAGCTGCCGCGCCCACCAACATACCACTAATCAAAACGGCATGTGGTTTGAACTTATCCATCGCCCAACCAAAGAACAAACTACCAATAGGTCCTCCAATTTGAAAAATAGATGTCACTATTGCTGCTTGTGAAATGGTGAAATCATTCATTTTGATGATGGTTGGCAGCCAACTGCTGCACAAATAAATCAAGAACAAGGCAGTGAAATAGCTTAACCACAACATGTAAGTGCCCAAGCGGTACTCTTTAGACATCACAATACCCAACGCACTTTTTTGCTTGCTTGCAATCGGTCCAACAGTATAGGTGTGTTTTTCTGTGGCGGTATTGGGAATCATACGGTTGACAATGGAGCGGATGGTTTTAGGATTGCCTTTTTTAGCAACCAAAAAAGACAAAGACTCAGGCATTTTTAAAATCATGAATGGCAACAATACCAACGGCAAGATGCCACCCAATACAAACACACTACGCCAGCCAAACTCAGGAATCATCCATGCCGAAATAAAACCACCTCCTGCTGCACCCAATGAAAACCCTGCATAAGCGATAGTCACAAAAAAGGCTCTGCGACGCACAGGGGCATATTCAGCAGCCAAGGTAGCGGCATTGGGCGCAGCAGCACCCAAACCCAAACCTGTTAAAAAGCGGAAAATCACCAATTGAGTCACATCTTGCGCAAAAGCCGTTACCAATGTCATCAGTCCAAAAAAGAATACACTGATAATCAAAACCCACTTGCGACCAAACCGATCAGACAAAGGTCCTGCAGTCAACGCACCGATGGCCAAACCAAATAAAGCCGCACTCAATACCGGTCCCATGTCTGTGGCAGACACACCCCATTCTTGAATGATTTGTGGCGCAGACAAGCCCATGACCACCACATCAAAACCGTCAATGGCAATGATGGCACAACAAAAAAAGACCACCAGTTTTTGTAGCCCACTGATTTTTTCGGCATTGATGACCTCACGGACATCAATCACATTCTGATTATTCATCGTTACTACTCCTTTTCTCCATTTGTAGATGCGGCTTAAATTTTGGTATTCATTGCCACTTTTTTAATGATTTGATTGTGTTGTGATACCACCAAACCTTTTGTTGCTTGCAAGTAAGTTGAAAACTCAGGATCACTGTCACGAGCCGTGCTACGGCGCTCATAATCTGCCAAACTTTCGTATTCCCAAATGTGTACAAATTGGTTTAATGTACCGATGGTGGTGGTATAAAATCCAACAGGTTGCCCCAAATGCTTCATCAATAAAGGCATCGCCAATTCATTGAAATGTTTTAAAAACTCATTCATGCCACGTGGTGCAATGTGATAAAAGCGTAAATCAACCACTGGATATTTTTGTTCGTTCATGTTTTTTTTATTCCTTATGGTTCCAATTTAAGCTTCAACAGAAGCGTCCTGTAAGTGTTGAATCTGCGCTTTATCGGCAATCACATTGCCAGTGACATAGCCATAAGTCATAATCGGCCCCAATGTAATGCCAGCACCTGGATAATTGCCACCCATCACGCTCTTACGGTCATTACCCACTGCATACAAGCCTTCAATCACTTGGTTGTCAGCATCCATCACCTCACCCACAGCCGTGGTTTCAATGCCATTAAACGTACCCAAATCGCCCATATACACTTTCACCGCATAAAACGGTCCTTGAGAAATAGGTGCCACGCATGGATTGGGCTGGTTTTCAGGATCGGCCAAATAGCGATTGAAGGAAGTAGTACCCCGATTGAACTGTGGGTCTTCACCATGAACGGCATGTAAATTGTAGTTTTCAACTGTTTGGCGTAAACCTTGTGCATCCATGCCGATGGTTTGTGCCAACGCTTCTAAAGTTGCGCCTTTAAACAAATAACCTTGTTTGATGAATTTGCCATGTGGCAAAGGTGCAGGCTTCACATAACCCAAGCCATATTTCGCCAAGGCTTTGGCATCGCAAACCAACCACATAGCGGTTTCTTTTTCACCCGCACACGCCCGCATCAAAGCCGCACCGACATCGTGATAAGATTCAGATTCATTGCAAAAACGCTGACCATTTTTCAACACACCAATAATGCCGGGTTTGTAACGGTCCAATAAATGTGGAAACACGCCAAAGCCTCCATTTTTCATTGGCACACGCGATACAGGCATCCATGCTGAATTGTCTGCATACTCAGTGCTCACACGACCTCCCGCACTTTCAGCCAAACGCAAACCATCGCCGGTATTGCCTGTTGGCACAGGTGAGAAGTGTTCACCACCACTGGCAACATGTGGATACATTTTTTTCAGGCGTTCTTTATCATGCGAGAAACCACCGCTGGCAATCACCACACCGTGCTTGGCGAATATTTTGCGGTTTTGGCCATTTGATTTGACTTCCAAACCAACCACTTTGCCTTGTTCAATGATTAACTCTTTGGCTGCGGTATTAGTGAAAATCGGAATATTCAAATCAAATGCGGATTTGGCCAAACGAGCGGCCAAGGCATTGCCTGAAGTGACATTGGTGCCACGTTTATACAGAGCCAATTCTTTGGTGTGTATGCCCAAGCGTTTGGCAACATACACAAATGACACTGGAGATTTGGTCACATTGAAGAAATGCTTTAAATCAGCATTGGATGAATTGAACATCATGCCCATAAAGGTGATTGTTTTTAATGGTGGGCGCAAACGTGACATTTCATCACCCAATTCGCGAATATCAAACGGTGCAGCCAAAATCGAACGACCAATGTCTACACCACCTTCCACAGTAGGATGGTAGTCAGGGTATAGCGTGGGTACAAACTTCACTGAAGTTTCACGCTCAAAAAATTCAACCATTTTGGGGCCATTTTCAAAAAAAATAGCTGCCGCTTCGGCATCAAAATATTCACCCGCTTCATTTTGTAAATATTTGACTGCCGCTTCACGACTGTCATTGATACCTTGTTTTTGGGCATGTGGGTTATTGGGCACCCATAAAACGCCACCCGAAAATGCTGTGGTACCGCCATAAACCGCCTCTTTTTCTACTACAATCACATTCAAGCCACGTTTGGTAGCGGTAATAGCGGTAGACAAACCACCAGCACCCGAACCAATAATGACCAAATCACACAACGCATCCACGCCCAAAACATTGTTTTGCAATGACATTACACTCTCCTTTTGATTTTTTATTAAGCTTTAATAAGATTGTGCTAAGGTTAGGGCTAATGCTGCTCTGTGCAAATAGGGATGACTGTCGCTTTGCGCGATGTACGTCACGCGATAACGTTATTCGTGCAAAGACCAAAAAAGACCACGCCCAGCGTGGTCTTTTTGCTTGTCATCTATCTGCCTTTACTGCAAAGGTGAAACCTTAGTTGGAAATGCCATCAAAGATGCCATGTCATTGGTCAACCATTGTGGTCCACCTTTAGGTGGCCAGATGCCTTGTGCCACAGCATCAGCGCGTACTTGACAACGTTGATTCACCGATTCATACGGCCAAATATTCACAATACGAGGCTCACCATCCAAACTGCTCATCACCACCGTTAATTTGGATACCTCAGTACGATCAGGCAATGCCGCCTCCCACGCAGCATGCACGTGTGGCAAACCACCATGCTTCATGTGGTAGGTGCGAATTTCATAAGCAGGTCCAAATGCCCCCACCTCCACTTCTGGCAAAAATGGAAAACCTTGGTAAGAATCCACACTGACATGTTCCAACCATTCTTTGGCATAAAACGGATCGGCGGCTTGTTTAAAGCGTGCTCGCTCTTGTTGCAAATCGTCTAAAGTTTTAAATTCACGCAATACCAATACCTGATTTAAAACACCAATATCGCTGTACCAAACCCCTAATAAGCGGCCTGTAAGTGCTTCATCCACAAATTTTTCTACACCCACTGCCACATCGGCAGCTTTACCCATTTGAATATCCAAAGTTGCTAATTCATAAAAATGCATTGTGATTCCCTTTATTATCAAGCGGTCAATGTGCCCGCAGCATGTTTGGCAATACGCCAGCCAAAAACCATACCAGGTCCAATTGTCGTACCAGGTCCGGGGTAAATACCTTTAAAAATCGATGCCAAATCATTGCCACACGCATACAGTCCGGTAATCACATGGCCTTGTTCATTCAACACACGCCCAAACTCATCGCCAGCCAAACCCACACTACTGGCACAATCGATTGGTTTGACTGCCAACGCATAAAACGGCGCACGCAAAATCGGACCAATACACGGATTGGGTTTCATTTTTTCATCGCCATTAAAGCGATTCATCTTGCCCATACCACGCCCAAACTCTTCATCCAAGCCTGTAATGGAATAAGCATTGTTGCGAATGACGCTTTGCTCCAACTCGCTGGCATCAACATTGATTTTTTCTGCCAACTGACGGATGGTTGGCGCTTGCACCAAATAACCTTGTTTCAAATACGCATTCAATTTTTTAGCACCCGGCATCACCAAGCCCAAACCATATTGGTGAATGAAATCATCATCACACACCAGATAAGCGGGCAAGCTCGGGGTTTTTTCATTGGCAGCCAATTGCCCAATACAAAAGTCATGGTATGAGTCTGTTTCATTCACAAAGCGTTTGCCAGACGCATTCACAGCAATCAAACCAGGTTTAGATCGATCTAAAATCAAATGCGGCCATACCGCCAATTGCCCATTTGCCTTTTGTAAGGTCGAACACGGAAACCACAACACAGGATGGGTTTCGTTGTCTAATTGGGCACCCATGCTCAAACCATGGCTCACACCATCACCCGTATTGGATTTGGGTGCCAACGAATAATCTCTTGTGCCGATAGGAAAGTATTTTTGGCGCAATTTCTGATTCCACGCCACCCCACCAGTTGCCAAAACCACCCCTTTTCTCGCCATGACACGCTGGATACCGTCTTGGGTATCCATTAAAGCACCAACGACTTTGCCATTCTCCATTAACAATTCTTTCAAAGGCGATTCATACCATATTTCGGTTTGGTATTTTTTCAAGCTGTATAACAATCGTCCGACCAAAGCATTGCCCATGACCAAACGTGTACCGCGTTTGTATTTCAAACGGTCTTTTAAATACGGAACCACCACTTTAAACGTGGTTTTGGCATTGCCAAATGAGCTTACAGGACGCAATAAAGCCGTTAATTCATTGCGATTGACCATCATGCCACCCAAACCCATAAATTCAGGACGCGGTGGCAACACGCGGTCAAAATCCTCACCTAACACTCGCGCATCAAATGCCACAGGTGCCAAAGCACGCCCGCCATACGCTTCACCAGGTTGGTTTTTAATATAATCTGGGTGTGCCAAGGCTGCTGCAAATTTCACCTCGGTTTTACTGTCCAATTCAGACACCATAGCGGGACCCGAGCGCAAAAATGCCTCACGCAAATGTTCACCACCACGCTCGCCCATCACGGCTTTTAAAAATGTGCGTGCGTCTTCCACTTTATCAGGTACACCTGCCTTCACACTCAGATGTGTACCTGGCACCCAAGTCGTTCCACCAGAAGTGGCAGTGAGTCCACCTACTTGGGTTTGCTTTTCGCACAACAACACATCTAAGCCTTCCATGCGACCCGTTAATGCTGCAGTCATCCCTGCTGCACCAGCACCGATTACCAACAAATCTACTGTTTTGTGTTCCATTTTTTATCCTTAAGCTTGGGCTACAATGTGATTTGCCGCCACAAAGCCAAATGTCATTCCCGGTCCTAAAGTAATCCCACCACTGGGATAATGCCCACCCATCACACTGTTCATGTCATTACCCACCGCATATAAACCTTGAATCGCACGACCTTGAATATCTAAAACTTGTGCATATTGATTGGTTTTCAAACCAGCAAACGTCCCCAAACTGCCAGGGACAATTTCCACAGCATAAAAAGGACCTTGAGCAATGCTTGCCAAACAAGGATTAGGGCCAACCGAGGCATCACCTTGTGCACGTTGATACAAATTACTACCACGCCCAAACTCTGGATCTTGACCAAATTGCGCATGCTGGTTATAAGTGCGCATAGTCGCTTCAAATTGCATGGACTCTATGCCACATTGGTGCGCCAAACT
The DNA here is from genome assembly GCF_000382305.1 of Vitreoscilla stercoraria DSM 513. Taxonomy (GTDB): domain Bacteria; phylum Pseudomonadota; class Gammaproteobacteria; order Burkholderiales; family Neisseriaceae; genus Vitreoscilla; species Vitreoscilla stercoraria. The sequence continues at coordinate 130,614 of NZ_KB908021.1, read as the reverse complement.
CGCTCAAGCTGTTCGCACGCTTTAAATAACCGTTTTGCAACCAAGGTTTTAGTGAAAGTGGGAATGGTTTCACCGCGCCCAAACCATATCGACGGATAAAGACATGGTCACAAACCAACCATGCCACTGCACGCTGATGAGGCTCAATCGCTGCCAACATGTCTTGGATAAAAGTGTGATACGGTCCGCTTTCATTGGTAAAACGTTTGCCTTGTGCATTGACCGCAATCAAACCAGGTTTGCCTCGCTCGACCAAATGCGGAAAACGTCCCCAACTGCCATCTGCCTGTGGTACCAAAGAAACCGGAGCCCAAGCACCTGCTGCAGCTTGAGTGTCATCGACACTGCCACCTCTGATTTCACCCAAACGCAAACTGTCTCCAGTATTGCTCAGTGGCGCAGCAGAATGGTGCGGCGTGCCATTTTTCACATGCTTAAACAATTGCGCTTGGCGCGCCTTATCATGCGCAAAGCCACCTGCGGCCAACACCACAGCTTTGCGAGCGCGAACAGTGACTTGCCCTTGTGGCGTTTGAAATCTAACAGTTTGAGATAAGCCGTCCTGTAATGCCTCGATGGCACACGCTTGAGCATTGCGTAAAAACCGCACATTCACACGCAAAGCCGATTCCAATAAACGTGCCACCAAAGCGTTGCCATTGACCAATTGCTGACTGCGACCATGCCGCAGCCAATCCTGCCCATATTGACCCAAACGTTTGCCGACATAGTAAAACGACTTCACCGAACGAAAGCTGTTAAGAAAATGCTTCATGTCCGCACCAGAGGCGATACCCATACCCCACAATGTGGTTTCATAAATAGGACGACGCAACCAAGCCAAATTTTGACCCAATTGGCGCGCATCATATGGCGCTGCGACCACCGAACGCCAACCGTTTTTCGCACCTGACAACTCACCAAAAAAATCAGGCACTGCATTGCCTGGCAAAAATTTGACCGCAGTATGTTGTTCAAAAAATGCCAACATTTTCGGCGCTTCTGCCAAGTAATGCGACAACATGTCTTTTTGATAACGTTCACCCAAAACCGCTTGCAAATAAGCTGTGACATCAGCTTCGTTGTCACCTGTGTTTTGACCTTGGGCATGTGGCGCAAATGGAATCCACAACCAACCGCCTGAGTAAGCACTGGTGCCACCCAAAACATTGGTTTTTTCTGCCACCAACACTTTTAAACCCGCATGAGCTGCGGTCACTGCTGCTGCCAAACCGCTGGCACCTGAGCCAATCACAATCACATCAACCTCTTGCGGCATTGGTGAATTCAGGGCGGTTACCATCATGATGCCCCTATCGTCGATTCGGTTAACAACATTCGCGCCTGATGAATCGCCATTTGTGCTCGCTCTAAAGCAGAGTATTGCTGCAGCAATTGCGCATTGGGAATTTCCAAACCTATGGTTTTGCTTGGGTCAATGGCTTGCACCAAACCCAGCAAATCCAATTGACCATTGCCGGGCAATAAGCGACCTGTACGCGCCACAGACATCAAACCCTCATCGCTGGCATCGTATTGAGCCAAAGCATCACACAACTGAATATAATGAATGTATTGATTAGGCAAAGCGGTCACTTCTACCAAAGCGCTATTGGAGCGAGCCAGATGCAAAGCATCAATCAAGATGCCAGCATTGTCAGCTTGGCTGTACTCGACTATTTCACGCGCTTGCGCTAAATTTTTCACCGCAGTCCACGGCATGAATTCCAAGTCAGCGGTCAATTGATGTGATGCGGCCAAAGCACAAAACTGAGCATAATGGTCTTTTAAGCGTCCTGTATCGGTATCGTCCCCTGCAACCAAAATATGCGCCGCTCCCAAAGCTTGAGCACGTTCCAAAAATGGCTTAAATGTTTCATCGGCATAGTTGTCTTTCAAACGCACAATTTCCACATCAGACACTTTAATGCCTGTGTCTTTTAATGCCGCTTGCACTTCTTTCAGGACGCTTGCATCATCATAAATGGGATAATGTGGCTCACCTGCGGCAGCAGGCAACAATCGCAAACCCACAAAATCGTAACCTGCCTGAGCGGCAATGTTCACCGCCTCCACAGCACTGGCTTCTTGTATGGTCAAAAATGACAACGAGAAAGAACGGTTCATATATTGGCCTCTTCTTGCTGCAACAAAAATTGCACCATCAAATCGCGCACTTCTGCAAACATGTCCAAACCAATCATATTGTTACAACCAATAGCGCGCGCCGCTTCAATAAAGGGCGACACTTCAGGCTGGGTAATCACATCGCCTGCGAACATGCCAGATTGCAATTTGTCCACTTGAAATGGCAACGCATCGCCTGCTTTAATACCAGTTGGCGTGGCATTGATCACCACATCAAAACCACTTGGGTCCTCGCTACCGACAACGACTTCGGCCAAATTCAGGCTTTGCAAACGCAAAATCAAGTCATCACGGCGATGAACATCTTGTTCATGAATCGCCAATTTGGTCACCCCTGCTTTAAGCAATGAATAAGCAATCGCACTGCCTGCACCCCCTGCGCCTGCCAACAACACATTTTTGTCTTGAAGTTCACCGCCTTTTTTCAAAATGGCCGTCACATAGCCTTGCCCATCAAACATATCGCCATGCCAACCGTTTTCAGTTTTGCGTATGGTGTTGACCGCTCCTAAAAATGCGGCTTCTTCAGACACCGTATCGCACCAATTTTTGTAAGCAATTTTGTGTGGCACCGTCACAATCACCCCATCAATGTTTTGTACTGTTTTGACATGCTTTACAAAGTCTTCCAAGTCACTCGGTGCCACGTGAGCAGGAATACATGCGCCATTAAAGCCTTGTTGTTGCATCCATTCGGTCACACCTTGCGGGGACTTCACTTGTGCAATCGGATCTCCCACCACATAATACAAACGCGTTGCACCATTTAATTTGATTGCCATGATTTCTCCTCTACTCGCCTAAGCGGTTTTATTTTGTAATTGGGTTTCTCATTCAAATGCTGTATTGCCATAACACAATACTTTGCTAGCAATACACAAACTTGCCATCAAAGCAGGCTCCATGAAGCTTAGAAAGATATCGTCAAAGTGCCAAACATCACTTCCAACCTCATCAAAACAAGGTCAAAACAGATTAAAATAGCAACACCACTTTTCATAGGTGAGCACAATCAAATAAATCCGATATTCGGATGGGTGTTACCCAGTTCGCACATTCTGTGATTGGGATGATTGGCATCCAACATCCAGCTCATTTTTTCAGTTATTGCAAAACATATTCAAAAAATGACCAAACACGCTGTCAATATGGTTACAGACCGCCTGAAATCAGGCTGATTCAAAGCATAAAAAAACCACTACCGAAGTAGTGGCAAAACTGCCATCAATGACAGAAGAGATCTAGACCATGGTATAACCACCATCAATCGGCACCAAAGCACCATTCATAAATTTGGCTTCATCTGAGGCCAAGAAAATCGCCAAATCCACCACTTCATGTGCTTCACCAAATCGATCCAATGGAATTTTATTCGTTGGTCGGGTTTCCAACATTTTAGCCGTCATAGGTGTGCGAATGGTGCCTGGACAAATAGCATTAATTTTAATGCCCTCTTTGCCATAAATTGCCGCCAAATGTTTGGTGTAGCCAGAAACAGCGTGTTTGGAAGCGGTATAAGCAGCGCCGCCCATTTGCGCCACAATGCCCGCCACCGAAGAAATGTTCACAATGGCACCTTGTTGGCGCTCTAACATGTGTGGCAATACCAAATTGCTCAATTGGTAAATAGATTTCACATTCACCGCAAAAATTTTGTCCCACAACTCTTCAGAAGTTTCCAAACTGTTGGTGTAATAATCAAAAATGCCCGCATTATTGACCAATATATCAATACGACCATAAGTTTTTACCGTGGTATCCACCAATTGTTGTAAATCTTCAAATTGGGTCACATCCACCACAACCGCAATGGCATCACCGCCTTCGGCTTGAATGGCTTCAACCGTCGCTGTTGCAGCTTCTAGATTCATATCAGCCACCACCACTTTGGCACCTTGTTGGGCAAACCCAATGGCTTCCGCTTGTCCCATACCCGCACCTGCACCTGTAATAATCGCTACTTTTTGATTCAATCGCATGCCTATTCTCCAATGAATGCACCATCTGGCTCGATGATGCTGTTTTCTTATAACTGTTATAACCCATTACTGATTTTTAAAGAATGCTGTAATACTTAAGCTAAAAAAGCTCAGATTCAAGCATTCATTGTCATCTGTGTAGATACTAAGTAAATCATCACAACAAACCAACATGCAGTTATCATTGGCTGTCCGATATCCGCACATTTGTTGCCGATATCGTGCATAGCGCCACCAAAATAAATATAAAAAAATCAATATAGGAAAATCACAGATGAGAAATATGGAATTAAAACATAAGCATACTCACGAAACCATTCGCCACGATGACTTTATTGCAGGTTTGGCCAAGGGCTTGGAAATATTGGAATGTTTTGGCTATGACCGCCAACGTTTAAATGTCACACAAGTCGCAGAAAAAACCTCATTGACTCGAACAGCCGTCAGACGACACTTAAAAACCTTAAAATATTTAGGTTATTTGGACACAGATGGTACTTTTTTCTGGCTCACGCCACGGGTGATGAAGTTTTCAGGTGCTTATTTGCGTTCTGCTCATTTACCCAAAATTGCAGAGCCACTGCTGCATTCATTGTCAGCACAAACCAGCATGTGCCATGCAGTAGTGATTTTAGACCAAAGTGATGTCATTACTTTGGCATGCAGCTATTTGGCCAGTGCTGAAAAAAACCGCGTTTTGCCTTATGGCATTCACAATGGCAACCGCATTCCAGCCCATACCGCGTCCAATGGCAAAGTCATTTTGGCTCATATGCCTGAGGCTGAATTAAACGAGTGGCTGTCTAAATCAGAATTCAGTCGTTTGACCAAATACACCATCACCGATATAGAACAATTCAAAGAAAATTTACGTGAAGTACACGATCAAGGTTGGGCTTTGGCAGTAGAAGAACATGAAGTGGGCTTTATTGGTTTTTCAATCCCGGTGTTTGATTCAACAGGCAAAGTCATAGCAGGCTTAAATACAGTGGCTCGCAAAGAACAATACACCATTGAAGAAGTGATGCATCGCAGTTTGATGCCGATGCAAGAAGTCGCCAAGCAATTGCGCCATTTTTTATAATCGCTACACTCATACACCAAAGCGTCCTGTAAACTTTACAGGACGCTTGCTTAACTGACACGACATTATTGTCTATAAAGACCAAGGATATTCTACAATGACGCGAATTTCATCCATATTGCCATAACGATAGCCTGCTGAGCCACGCAAAGTCGCTTGGCGAATACGCAAATTCAAGCCTTTGGCTTTGCCATGTTGAAATTCATACCGCAATTCCAAATCTCGCTCCCAATGGCTGTCACCGTCTTTGTAGGTGTAGCCACGCAAAGCGTTTCGATACATCGCGTTTTGGCTGTCACGATTGTCCATATCAAAACCTTTGATATAGCGTCCTGTAAAAGTCAATCCCGGCACACCCAAGGTTTTGAAATTCAAGTCATAGCGCAGCTGCCATGATTTTTCATTGGCTTCATTGAAAATGGCCACGTTGCCTGCATTGGCAAAATTGGCATTGCCACCTATGGTACGAAAACCCACCACATCCAAAGGTTCATCACCAAACACTTGCTGATAACCCGCTGTAATCGAATGCAACGCATTGCCATAAGTGACATTCGCTCCCAATAATCGACTGTCAATGTCGCCCGCGAGCGCTTGACCCGTTGATCGATTCCAATAACCCACGCCATTGACTTTCAAAAACTGACCATGATTCAAACGCCACGTGTGATTGCCTTGCAAATAATATTGATGCCATACGTCTTTCAATTGACCGTAATACGCGCTGGCTTGGGTATCGGGGGTGAATTTGTATGTTGCACCCAAATAACCCGCCCGTTTGGCGTGGATACCCAAACCATATTCAGTATTAAAACGGTCATCGTGATTGGTGCTGTCGATGGCATTGACATGTGTAAACCAACCCGCTTGTAGGTTCAATTGATCAATATCGTTACTCTCCAACGACACGCCATTGCTTGTCGCAGGCAGTAAACGGGCATTGTGTACCGACAATACGGGTGTATTGGGCATTTGCGTACCGTATTTGACCACTGTTTCACCCACTTTGGCTTTGACAGCACCGCTGACTTCACTCCATGTGTCGCTCGGTTGTCCATCTTTTCCCACCGGAATCAAACCAGTACCTGTTTTGGCACCAGAGCTGTCTAAACGAATACCTATTAATGCTTGTGCATCCACACCCAAGCCCACCACCCCCGATGTATAACCAGATTGAGCGTCTACGACCAAACCATGAGCCCATTCATCACGATAACCATGGCGTTGATTGATGGGAATAAATTGATTGGTACCCGATGGATTAGCACCACCATCACGAAAATCACGATTAAAATAATAATGTCGATTCAAAACCGACACTTTGGCATCCGAAAAAAAAGGATTTTCTCCAATCAATGTATTATTTACAGCTTGTGTAGTATCCACATTGTTGGATTCTTGACCCTGCGCAGTATAAGACACTGCCAATAAAATCCATAATGGTATCCATGCGGTCATTGGTTGTTTCAAAGTTTCTGTCCTCGTAGATTGGCTGAATCTGTTATGTTTCATCTTGATGGTTTTTTATTTTGAAAAGCAAAAAAGAACTCCTAAAATATTGATATCGAGTCTCAATGAATTTCAGGTCAGCCAATGTACTCTTGATGACGTTGACAAAAACAGTTAGCTAAAAAGCAATTTGCCCGATAATTGCATGATCATTGCAATTATCGGGCAAGATATGATTGGGCAAGCCCCATATTTTTCATGAGAGCCATACCTTAAAAGTGGATAAAAATGTGAAAACGCTTCAATAAAGTCATCTCATTGCATTTGTCCAATACCAAATTTAATCTTTTTAAATATGGTATTGGACAAATGAATATTGTTAACTTCAAAAGCGTCCTGTCACTATTTACAGGACGCCACCAGACGCACGGCTCAACCATCCATTCATCAAACAGTCTTAAACGCCACCTATAAGCAAATTGATCGCAACCATCAAACAAACAAAAACCCACTACTTTAATAGTGGGTTATTTTTAACCATCCATCTGCAAACTTATTTGGCTTTTTGCAGTTGTTTTTTCAACTTTGCCAACTTGCCTTCATGCTTGGCAATTTTAGTTTTACGAGATTTGATTTTCTTTTCTAACTTTTTCAATACGGACATAACCTTACTCCTGTTTTAATTAATCTGAAACTTTATGGTTTTTCATAAATTCTCGGATAAACTTTCTTAACTCTCTGGCTGCGGTAGTATCCAATTGCTCACACAATTGAATAAACTGATCACGTTCTTCACCATTGATTCGAATTAAGAGCTGGCTGTCTTTTTTGCGCACTTTAGTTTTTTTATTGGAGTCTTCCATAGTTTGAATCCTGAAAATTAAAGTGTGTATTGGCAAAAAAGTATATACATAGTATATATTAAATATGGCATTGTCAAATATTAAGTTCTCGTTTTTGCAAAGAAATTTTCAATATCTTTCTTGGTCACTTGAATTTGAAATTGACATTTGACTCTATCCAATTAAAATATCAATGGATTCTTGCTCCCAATATATGCTGGCAAAGAGGAGGTGTATATTGCGTAAGTATGAGTTTTCATCCAGCACTCTCATATTCACCAAGAATCCTCATTTTTTTTGCAGCAGCCGCTCCCATGATGCAGTATCAAAACATTCAAAATACGACTTCCCAAGCACAAGTCCATCCGCACATGAGATGCCCGTTATTATGATTAAATTACATTGTTTGAGGAACGACTCAGATGCTTGCATCAAAGATGCTTAAATGGATACACTGTGTATTAGGATTTTTGTGGTTATACCAAGGTATTTTCCCAAAACTTTTATTTACCAGCAGTGACGAAATCGCCATCTGGGAATCTCTAGGATTTAACACACAAATCGCACATTTAGGCGCGCAAATTGGCGGTGTTGCTGAAATTGTTTTAGGCGTGTTGTTTTTATTTTGGCAGCATAAATTGCTGCATTATTTAAACATTGCTGCCATGGTTTCCTTGCTATTATTGGTAGCCATTACCCTGCCTCATGCTTTGGTTGCCGCGTTCAATCCCGTGGTGATGAATTACGAATACCATTTGGCATTTCCAAAGCTGCTGCTTTCACAAAACCTTCAATAGCAACATTGACAGCGGTTGCATTCACGCCCAATGCAATCGGTTCAGAACCAATAATTCCAGTGGTTAATGTAATCGACCCTTTGTCATGAAGATAATCTTTGCCAATTAAAGCCAGTCGAATTTGTCCCAAAAGCTTATCTTGCAAACCAATATTAAATTCATCTGCAGTCATCGTTGCCAATTCGCCAAAATGCACTTTACCAATCGCAGAAACAATCGCATCTATTTTACCAATATCATTGAATAATTTTCTGACGGAATCATCGCTTTTTAAGTCCACATTAAAATCACCCGATGTTCGGCTTGCTGAAATCAATTCTAAATCAAGTTTTTGAAAATGTTGTTGCAAACCAGAACCTAAAATACCTGTTGCGCCGACTAATAAAACTTTCATAATGCCTCCTCTTGGTTAATTTTTATGATTATTAAATAAAAAATTATTGTGATAAATTATCAAAAAATTAGTTCTATCCTAATTTAAAGTTAGCAATCCACATAGAAAGCCATTATGTCTGTTTTGAAAAGTATTGAGGTATTTGTGGGGAGGTGTTCGTTTTGTCACAGAGAGTAGAGAGCTAAAATTTGTTTGAAAGCTAGAGCAGATAAGGGTTTGAGGCAAAAATAGGTAGAATTTAGAAATTGCAAAAAATTAGCCAAAAATGAGCAAAAACTAAGCAATAGTGCAATCGTTTTGTCACACCTTAAACAAAAAGCGAGCTGGATTAATCATCCGCTCGCTTTTTTGCATTTAAAACCGGATTTAATGACCGGTTAAAAATTGTTTTAAACAGTGGTTAAATAGATCGTCCAAACCATAACACCTTACCAATGATGGAAATGTCGTTGTAATCCTGTGCCAAATCAAGCTCAAACGGTGCATAGGCTTCATTTGCTGAGGTTACCAACAATTTGCCACCCGGTAAGGATTGGATACGCTTCACAATTAAATCATTACCAATTCTAACCACATATAAGCCATTGCCAGGCTGATTTTGGGCTTTATCGACCAAAATCACATCCCGCTCATTCAAAACGCCTTCCATGCTGTCACCTTTGACGCTGATGACGACCAAATCGTTTGGATTGACGTTCAGGCTGTCCTCCACCCATGCCTTGCGAAAGGCCATGGTGCATTTGATTTTGTCACATGCGTTCAGATAGCCATTGCCGGCAGAAGCCTGAATGTCATAGCGTGGTACAAAGACAAAATCTTCTATGTTGACAGGATTTCCGCAAACATCATTGATATCTTGTGTGTTTAATGAATTATTTTTTTGTTTTATTTCAATTACTTGCTCTGATTTTTCGTTTTCATTAGGCATGTTTAAATATGGAGAGCCTTCTCCAGTCATTAACCATTTTAAATCACAACCGCTTTGATTATGAATATTTAGTAAGGTATCTGCTTTTGGCAAAGTTCCCTCTCTAAACACTCGTGACAATCCCATGTGACTTATTCCAATCATTTCTGAAATCTTAGCTACGGTTTTATCTGGCCATAGACTTAAAACACGGTCTTTGAATGTAGTCATTTTCAACCTATACATTTGTTTAGACATGTAGTGACTAAACAAATGACTAAACAAATATTTATATGATAGTTTTAAAAATATGCGCATATAAATCAAATATTTAGCAAAAACCGTTACAATATAGTTAGATTTTTGACTAAACAAATCATTTACTTTAAGCGTTTTGTTTAGTAATATTCCAGACAGGTAATCCGACAAGATAACCCTGACAGGTAAATTACTATGCAAAAAAAACCAGCTAACAATGAAGTGAAAGCCGATTGGCACAGTGCTGACATCAAAGCAGCACTAAACAAAAAGGGATTAACTCTTCGCGCTTTATCCGTTGCGAATGGTTGCCATCCCGATACTTTAAAAAATGCTTTACGTGTTCCGTACCCAAAAGGAGAACGAATTATTGCTGCTGCTTTGGATTTAAATCCTGAAGAGATATGGCCTGAACGTTATGAAAAACGCAATTTCAAGGCACATATTCAGATGCAGGCAGTGATTGCTTAATGATAAGCCATAGCAACGATAAACGCATCATAAATAGGAATTAATGGTGAGAAAAGTAACTATGACTCCTCAAAAGATTATTTATTAAGAGGAATTTGCCATGAGTAAAAAACATTTTTCTTCTACTGAATTAACAGAGATGAAATTGACAATTTTACCAAAAACTAAGCAAGCAATTGAACATATTGCCAAACGTGATAATTGGCCTTATGAGCAAATAACAGCTAGAGCCCGAGGAGGTAAAAGAAAAGTTTTTCCTTTTAATGGCTTACCACAAGCAATACAGGAAGCCATACGTCAAAAACAAGTTGGTGATTTATTACAGGACGCTCAGGTAAAACCTTTGCCTGCTGTTCAAAACGATTTGTTTGGAAAAATGGATGAAAACAGCTTAACCGATCGCCAGCGCCAAGTGGCTGCTGCTCGTAAAGGCGTCCTGAAAGCCATTGAAGACGTGATGGAACAAGCTAATGTGACCAAAGAGGTGGCCATGCAAACTGTTTTGACCCAAGCCAAACTCGCAGGTTATGAACATTTGAGCAAAATGTTTGAATTGGCATTGGACAAACGTGGTGCAACCACACAACTGCCAACAGTACGCACGATTAAACGTTGGTTTGCAGCACGTGATGAACAAAAGTTGGTACCAGCAATTCCTGTGGCCAATTTTGAATTACCAAAATGGGCACCCGTATTCCTGAAGTATTACCAACAGCCACAAAAACCAAGCGTGGTTGCTGCTTATGAGCTGTTTTTAAACGAATGGCAACAAATTGCTCCATTGGAAAAGCTACCAACTTTCAATCAAGCGAAATATTTATTGAAGAAGTTGGGCAATGTCAGTCGTGAAAAAGGACGTATGGGCAGCCGTGAAATCAAGAATATCAAACCTTATAAGGTGCGTGACTTCTTGCACATGAACCCAACCGACATCTATACCGCAGATGGTCACACTTTTGATGCAGAAGTCTTGCATCCTGATGCGGGTAGACCGTTTCGTCCTGAAATCACCACCATTGCCGATGTGGCCACACGCAAAATCGTGGGTTGGAGTGTGGATTTGGCTGAAAGTGGTTTGGCGGTGTTGTCTGCCATCAGTCATGCGTGTGAAAGCAATGGTATTGCAGCGATTTTTTATGTCGACAATGGCGGCGGTTACAAAAACGCCATGATGACCGATGACGCTACCGGATTGATGGGGCGTTTGGGCATGACCATGCACCATTCGATTGCCTACAACTCACAAGCGCGTGGTGTGATTGAGCGTTTGCATCAGACTGTTTGGGTGAAAGCTGCACAAAGCCTACAGACTTATATGGGTGCAAAGATGCACAGGCAAGCGGCTCAAAGTGTTCACAAAGCGTCCCGTCAATTGGTAAAAAAAGGCGTGAATTTGAAAGGTGTACCAGCATTGGCCAACATCCAATCATTGAGTCCAAACATGTTAATGGATTGGGCTGAGTTCACGGCATTTTGTGAATGGCATGTTGAGCAATACAACAACCGCCCTCACCGCTCTTTGCCAAAAATCTTGGATGTGGAAAACACCAAGCGTCACATGACACCGAATGAATTTTGGGCGTTAAAGGTGGAGGAAGGAGCCAAGATTGTCCGTATCCAAGAGGACGAAAAACACCTGTTGTTCATGCCACAAGTCATGCGTGTGGTACAGCGTGGTCAAGTGTTTTTGCGCAATAACCGTTATTTCAGTATGGCTTTAGAGGAATACCACGGTGACAGTGTTCGTGTGGCTTATGACATTCATGATGCTGAACACGTTTGGGTTTATGACGATATCGGCCGCTTGATTTGTAAAGCACAGTGGAATGCCAATTCAACGTCTTATGTGGCTGTGTCTTTCTTAGAACAAAGCAAAGACAAGCGCATAGACATGCAAGTGAAGCGTTTGGAAGTGAAAAAACAAAACGTTTTGGCAGCAAAATCATTTCACGTTATCGAGCATCAATCTACTGTGAATTTGGGCGGTATGCCGATTGACATGGCTTCGTTGGCAGAACGTGGTGAACAAGCCCGTTTGCGCATGTTGCAAAAATCTCAAAAAGAGGCAGTGATTGAGGCAGAAATTGTGCCACCGATTGTTGAAGAAGTGACTTTAGAAGCAGTTTGGAGTGTGCCAAGTGAACCTGCTGAACGCTTTGCTTTGTATGAACGTTTGAAAGACAAAACAGATTTGCCACAGGCAGCACAAAAATGGGTAGCAAGCTACCCAAGAAGTCACGAATTCAAGGCATTGGTAAAACGCCAACAAAGTTCATGAAAGGAGATTTAAACCCGTTTTAATGCAGTGTTAGGCAATACAGAAAACGTTTTTTAATAGATTGAGTGTAAGCGCACCCAATCAAAAACTTAGGGAATTGTAATGAAAATCGCAAATATAAACAACTTGAATTTGGTTTCGGTGGCTATGGAAGCTCTGGTTGAACGTCAGGAAGGCTTGCCAGGCTTGGGGGTTTACTATGGTCCAAGTGGTTTCGGAAAAACCACAACTGTAGTGGCTGTGGCCAATGCCACACGTGCTTATTACGTGCAAATGCGTTCGGCTTGGAGCAAGAAAACCTTGCTTGAAAAAGTGTGCATTGAAATGAGCATTCCTGTTGCCAATACCGTTCCTAATTTGCTGGATTCTGTTTGTGAGCAATTGGCCGCAAGCCAACGCCCTTTGATTATTGATGAAGCGGATCATGCGGTTTCCAAATCAGGCATGGTGGAATTGATTCGTGACATTTACGAGGGTTCACAAGCACCAGTGATGCTCGTTGGTGAAGAAATGTTACCCAACAAATTAAAGCGTTTTGAGCGTTTTCATGGACGGGTATTGCGCTGGGTACCGGCACAGCCTGTGTCTTTGTCTGATGCGCGTTTGTTGGCCAATATTTATGCGCCTGATTTGGAGTTGGACACTGCTGTTTTAGAGATGTTGGTGGCTATTTCGCATGGTTCGGTACGTCGTGTCACAGTCAATTTAGTGAATTTATTTGAAGACGCGAACATTCGTGGCTTAGCAGCAATGGGTTTTGATGATTTGGATCGGAGCAAATTGTATCAAGGTGAAGCACCAAAACGGAGCTTGAAATAATGCAAGCGACGACTTTGACCAAACCAAAATTAACCATTCGTGCACGTATGTGGGACTTATTTCGTGCCAATAAGCAAAACCCGTTGACCCGTGTTGACATTGCCAGAGAGTTGGAGTTGGAACACAACTCTTTGGTGGATGGCAAATATTTACGCTTTTGTGTGAATGCCGGCATTTTGACCAAAACCACCAAAAAAGTGGGGCAATTGGATAAAAGGCTCGATAAAAATGCTGAAGCATGGGTGATTTGCAAAGATGTGGGCATTGAAGCACCTCGTTTTCACAAAGACGGTACTTTGATGACACAAAGCGGTGTGAATGAAGCCATTTGGCGCAGCATACGCATCTTGAAATCATTCAATCGTTCTGAATTGGCATCTCATGTTGCCCACTTAACGAATGAAGCAACGGTTCAAGCCTATTTGTACAGCTTAAGACGCGCAGGTTATGTGGCATGGATTGATGAAAAAACCAACTCTTATCGTTTGGTTAAAAACACAGGTCCTAAGCCGCCACAGGTTTTGAGAGTCAAAGAAATTTACGACCCAAACATCGACGAAATTGTCATGCGGGAGGTACCAGATTGTGAATGAGGATAATCAAGAGTGGCTTGAGGTTTTAAGAGCCGAAGTAGCTAAAAGTTCCATCGCTAAAGTGGCTAAAAAACTTGAATACAGTCCAGCAGTTGTCAGTTTAGTGCTTTCAGGGAAATACCAAGGCAACATTGACAATGTTATTAAGCGTGTCATTGAAATGTACATGATTGTGGAATGCCCTTACTTAGAAGCCAAAATGGTATTGAATGATTGTCGGACTTTTGCCTTGGGTCGCGCACCGACCCACAGCCCACCCAAAATGCAGCATTGGAGAGCGTGCAGACGTTGCCCATTGAAACCAAAGGAGCTTGATTCATGAAACAGTTTTTTGCTTTGTTGTTGATTGCGTGTTGTGAACGTTCGATGCAGTACAACCAGAGCCAAGTGGCTCAGATTGAAAAAGCTTTGGACTATGAAATGCGCCATGTGCCAATTTTGAAAGTGACCACTCGTGAGGCCATTCGCCATGATTCTCAAGAGATGATTGGCTTGCATTGGCAAAACTACCAAAAGTGGCAAGCTCGATTGAAAAAAGTTAAGGCTTGGGCAAAAGACTGAAAAAATTGGAGAAACTCATGAAAAATGAACAAAACTTAGAACCAATTAAGCAAATGTTGTGGGTTAAAAAAATGACTGTTACACAGCTTGCAGCCGCTTGCAAATTGAACGTAGATGAAGTGACTGATTTACTAGATGAGCTAGATGATGATGTATTGCAAAGTGAGTTTTGCACCGTCAACAAGACAGTCAAATATTGGATTTTAAAAACCGAATTTTGCCTGCAAAGCTTGGTTATCAATATTCTGAAAGACCTTAACGGTGTGGCCACTCGTATCCAAATTGCAGAAAAATTGCAGTTTGTACCACTGCATCAAATTGATTCTGCCATTAAAAACTTAAAAAACAAGCAACAAATCCATACAGTCAGTCGCGGTGTGCTTGCTCTTGGTGACAGTGTGAGTCATCAAAAAAAGGAAGTTGCTTTATTTGATACCGAAATTAAACCTGAAGGCAACATGGTGGAATGCACTGACACTGTACATGGAAAAAATGTGATTAATGCGCTTTATGATCCTAAGGTCATGCCAGCTTTTTTTCAAAGTGCTTGTAAATTCCGAATGTTAAACGATGGCTCTTTAATTCTAAATTTAGAAGGTCGGGGTTTGATGTTAAATCCGAAAGACAGTGAGCAAGTGTTTACGGTGTTAAACAAAGTATATGGGAGGGCTTTATGAAAACCCGTTGCCCTTGTTGTGGCGCTGAAAACAGTTTGGATGCTTTGGTCAATCATGATGCCGCTCGCCAAGCAGTATGGGCATTGGCACAAATGGGCGATGAGTTGACACGTTTGGCGGTGATGTACGTGGGTTTGTTTCGCCCTGTTAAAACTGCTTTGTCTTTTGACCGTATGGCCAAGCTACTGCAAGAACTGAATGTACAAATAGATGAAGGCTTTATTGAGCGCAATGGACAGCGCCATGATGCACCAAAAGAATTTTGGATTCATGGCTTACGTGCAGTATTAGAGCGTCGTGAAGCCTTGTCTTTACCGCTTAAAAGTCATGGTTATTTGTATGAAATCATGAGCACTTCAGCACAGATTAAATCAGTGCCAACACCAACATCCATTGCTATGCAATCGAATAAACCAACCAGCCAAACCATGAGTGGTTTGGCGGTTTTAGAAAGCATGAAAGGAAATGGCCATGTTCATCAACGATGAAGTGTTAACAGGCTTACAACGCTTGATGGCTTTGCGTTTGGCAGGTTCGCCGCCTGCTGATGCGATTGCTGCCACTGCTTCGGTTTGGATGGATGCGGTATCCCGTTATCCGATTGCATGGAATGAACAACAAGACACGCAGCGTATCAGAGCAGCTTTTGACAAGTTGGTTTGGGAATGTGACAAATGGCCAAGCGTTAAACAGTTTTTAAATGCTTTGCCACCACGTCCATTACCACCTTTATTAGGCAAAGCCAAAATGAGCCAACAGCAATTGGATGAAGGCAGACTCAATATTCAAAAGATTTTAGACAATTTAGAAAAGAAACGCATTCCAAACCATGATGGCAAAGCTGCTTTGGAACAAGCGATTCAAATGACAAAGGAGCAACAAGCATGACAACAACTGCATTGAATTTACAAGACTACCGCCAAGACGCACGCGGTGCATTGGTACCTGTAGAAGCCATTAAACCGATTGATTTGGCGCGTGATGATTTGGTCAAAGAAATGGTGGCAAAAGTATTGCCGATTCAAAATCAATTGGCACAATTGAAGCAAGCTGTGATTGCTGATGTGCGTGCTTTCATTGAATTGTCGGCTAATGAATACGATGTGAAATTAGGCGGCAAAAAAGGCAATGTGACCCTCACCAGCTTTGACGGCCAATACCGTGTGTTGATTGCCATGCAAGACAGTTTGCATTTTGATGAACGTTTACAGGCCGCCAAACAGTTGATTGATGAATGTTTGAGTGAGTGGACACAAAACAGTGATGACAATGTGAAAATCATTGTCAATGCGGCTTTCGATGTTTCCAAAGAAGGAAAAATCAATACAGGACGGGTACTTGGTTTGCGTCGCTTGAATATTCAGCATGAAAAATGGCATCAGGCGATAAACATTTTATCTGACAGCATTCAGGTTTTGAGCAGTAAAGAATATGTCCGCTTTTATCATCGCAATCAAGATGGCAAATACGAGTTGATTAATTTGGATTTAGCGACGGTTTAACTGTTTTTAAAACAGTTCACGGCCATATAGGCCGCTTCAAGCCCCACATGCAGTGGGGCTTTTTCATTGATTCACAAAGCATAAATACTGACACTTGTCAAATAAGTCGCCATTTGTAATCTGAAATTATAATATTTAAAATCAATATGTTCAGTTCAATTATGGGGATGTGTCATGACAAAAAAGCAAGGCGATGTATTACGCAAAAAATTGATTGCCAAAGTCAAAATTGCACAGCAGCAATTGGGTTTGGATGATGAAACTTACCGTGATTTATTGGAGCAAGCTGTAGACAAACGTTCTGCATCACAAATGTCCATTGAAGAATTGGAAATTGTTTTGGTGCTCATGCAAGAACATGGTTTTCAAGCAAGCGGTAAATGGGGTCGAAAACCATCTGTAACCGCAAACAAGCAACCGTTATTAGACAAAATTGAAGCATTGCTTGCAGATGGTAAAAAACCTTGGCGTTATGCTGAAGCAATGTCTGAGCGCATGTTCAATCGTAAACAAGTGCAATGGTTGAACATGAATCAATTGCACAAATTGGTGGCCGCATTGCAAATTCATGCCAACCGACAGGAGAAAGCAGATGCTTGAGATTGAACAAGATGCCTTTTTTGGCTTGTCGCATTTGTTGCCAGACTCTGCCAAAGAGCTGATTTTGATTATTGGTTGGGAGCATACCCATAAATTGATTGAACATTATCCAGGCACTCATTTCCCTTTAGGCAAGAACATTACCAAAGCGGGTAAAATGTTACATGCAGCTTTGTCAGAGGTCATTGGGGAAGCCAACACCCAAAAAGTTGAAATTGCCTTTGCTGCTCAACGTAAGCTGTGGATTCCAAAGTGCGATAAGATTTTGCTTGAATTACGCAATCGCAAAATCCGCCAAGAGTTTGATGAGTTGACACGCAATAATCACATGACTGCTGAATTGGCAGTGCGTAATTTGGCTTTGTCTCATAAATTGGTTGAAAGAACCATTTGGCGCATCATGAAAATGCCTGATATGCAATTTGATACAAGTGAATGCCAACAACCTTTGTTTTGAATTTCTTTTACAGCTTCTTTTGCTCCCCAAGTGGGAGCTTTTTTCATGCACGTACTGACACAAGACTAAACACGTTTAATGCAGAACAAATAGACAATCAAGGCATGTTTAGTCTTGTGTCAGTATATTAGGAGTCTGTATGAAAAACGTCATCACCATCACAGCCGGTCACAGCAATACAGATCCTGGTGCGTGCAATGGTTTGAGTCGTGAAGCTGATATTGCCGCCGACATGCGCAATATGGTGGCGCATTATTTGAAAACAGCAGGAGTTGAAGTGCGTACCGATGGTGAGGGCAAACGAAATTTGTCTTTGAGCCAAGCGGTGACCTTGATTAAAAACTCTGCGGTGGCGGTTGAATTTCATTGCAACTCTGTCAGCGATAAGCGTGCAACAGGCGTGGAAGCTTTGGCGAGCAGCAACCACAAAACCATCAGTCAGAAGCTGTGCAAAGCCGTTGCCGATGAAATGGCGATTCCTTTGCGTGGTGACAAAGGTTGGAAACCTGAAAATGCAGGTTTTCACCACCGTCTTGCTTATGTTAGCAATGGCGGCATTATTTTAGAGCTGTTTTTCATCAGCAATGATGATGAGTTGGCGATTTGGTATGCCAAAAAATGGCTGATTGCCCGTGCGGTGGCTCAGGTGTTGATTGGAGTGGCCAATGATTAAAGGATTATTGGCTTATTTAGCACGGTGGCTGCCTAAAGCGACTTCTTTAAAACCAAGTCGTATTTATTGCCATTCTTACCCAATCAACCGTAATCGCCATAGCGGTGTGGCTGCTGCCAAGCGTTTGGCCAAGAAGCGCAGAAAGGCAAAAAAGCCATGAAAAACTGGTTTAAATCCCTTTTAAAAGCCTTGGCAGGCAATGAGGTAACAGGCGCACCGAGCCATACCAAAATTTGGGCATCGGTCGCTTGTGCCACTGCCACATGGAAATTCATTCACATTCCTGAACCATCGGTGGACATTTGGATGGCTTATTTGGGTTTGGTCGGTGGCTATGCTTTGGGACGTCGTTGGATTGCATCTAAGCAAAGCATTGAAGAAAACAAACAGGAGTCCAAAGAATGAAAACGCTTGGCATGAGCGGTTTGCTTCATCAGTTGCTCAATCAGCTTCATGCTCAACTTGAAGCCAAATACATGGATGTCAGCTTGACTGTGCAGCAATTACCTTGGGTTTTACAAGTGGCTGATGACTTAATGACGCAAGGCATACAAAGCGTTTGTGTACGTTTTAATCACGATTTAAAAGCCATTATTGTGACCAATGTAACGGCTGAAGCCGTTAAAAATGCTTTGGCCAATTATGAGCAATATTATTGTCACAACGACACCAATGAGCAAATTGCCGTTATTGAAAAAGACGGTGAAGTGGTCAATGGTTACACCAAATTGATCGTGATTTGTACAGAATTTGAGGTCAATCATGACCATTGAGATGGCATTTGGCATTTTGATGTCTGTGGCTGCTGCTGCCATTGGTTTAAGCATCAAGCGTTTGTTTGCTCAAATTGATGAGCAGCAAAAAACCATTAACCAAATGCAGGTGCAGTACAAAACCCGAGTCGATGCACAGCAAGACAATCAACAACTTTTGAAGTCTTTAGAGCGCATCGAAAACAAAATTGAAAAAATGAGCGAAAAACTAGACCGGAAAGCAGACAAACCATGAACCAAGATAAAGAAGCCATGGAGTTATTGCAGCAAATCAACAGTAAATTGGATGTCTTGGATGGCAAGGTAGAACAAATCCACAAAGATGCTAAAAAAGCCGGTGCAGTGGCAGGTGGTGTGGCAGGTGCAGTTTCAGGCGGTCTTGTGGCCACAGGCATTGCCTTTATCAAAGCACAGATTGGCTTCTGATGGCACATCCAAAACAAACCCGTACCAAGCTGCGTCAAGCCTACGTTTTTGATCAATACAGCTTAGAAATTGCGGCTTTGAATGTCGGTGTATCGTTTGCTACTGCTAGGCGTTGGAAGTCGGAAGCCAAAGACAGCGGCGATGATTGGGACAAAGTAAGAGCTGCTCATGTGTTGGCAGGCGACTCCATGGAAGACTTGGGACGGGCGATTTTGAGTGGGTTTTTATTGCAATACAACGCAACCATTCAAGAGCTACATACCAGTGAATTGCCTGCGGCCAAAAAAGTGGAATTGCTGACAAGCCTTGCAGATGCTTTTAACAAAACCACAGCAGCCAGTAAGAAGGTTTTGCCTGAAACCAATCAATTGGCCACGGCTTTGACGGTGGTACAAAAATTGGGGGACTTCATCCAAACCCACCATCCCAAACATTTGCCTGCATTTGCTGAGATTTTAGAGCCGTTTGGGGCGGTGATTCAGAAGGAGTTTGGGTGATGGAAGGTTTATTTGACTTTGTAAATCAAAATGTCCAATTTTGGTTAGAGCCGCAAGCTGAAAAAATGGTTTTGATGCTGGGCATCAACCCGATTCATTTACCACCACAAAATATCAGCTTACCAATTGGTAGTGGTTGGATTGAGTTTGAATATATCGATACGGTCAAGAACCAAGCAGTCTACCGAGCCACTCAATGCCTTCTTGACCGTGCTCCAAAGCATAATCCAAACCTTTTAGAGTTAAATGTTCAAGAGATGATTCGCTTAATGCCTTGATGCGTTCAATCCAAGTGGTTTTCTCTGCTTCAGAAAGATGAGGGTTGTCCATAATGCGCAGTTGGAGCAAGTCTTTAATGGTATCAGCATGAAGTTTAACGGTCACAACACCAAGTACAGCAGAAAGACCACCATCATCTGCAAGA
Source organism: Vitreoscilla stercoraria DSM 513 (assembly GCF_000382305.1). GTDB lineage: Bacteria > Pseudomonadota > Gammaproteobacteria > Burkholderiales > Neisseriaceae > Vitreoscilla > Vitreoscilla stercoraria. The sequence continues at coordinate 110,005 of NZ_KB908021.1, read as the reverse complement.
AAATCGAAAGCTCTGGCAGTGGGCTGGCAGCTAGACCAAACAAGTTGGGGAATTTTATCCTCAAATGCTCGTGGAATGGGCTTAATTGTAATTAGTTGGTGCATTTCTAAGTATAGAAGATTACCAATCACCTCCTCTTTACCGTACTCACTAATCCAAGTATTAAAAATTGAATTGTCAGGTGATTGAGGGAATTTAGATGTGAGTTCTAATAGAACAATATTTTGTAATTCACGATTCAATTTCATGGATGGTATGGCTCCTTTGAAAATTTAAGGCGATTTTATGTTGAAAATGAAAAACAAAGAATTTATCCAATCCTTAGCCGACTATGCCGCCCAGCTTCGCCGCACCATTGAAGCTGAGGTGGATGGCTTTGATCCATCACCCAAGGCGATGACAGAACGGCGTGCCAAAGTGTTGGACTCTGTGCATGGCTATGAGTATTTTGTGAACACCTATTTTCCGCATTATGTTCGTCATGCGGAGAAATCCCAATTGCATGAACACCTTTTCAAGAGATTGCCTGAAATCGTTGCCTCTAGCAACAGCGAAAACGATGCGATTGCCGCTCCTCGTGGTGAAGCCAAATCAACTTTGGTCACGCAGTTATTCAGTCTTTGGAACATCATCACCGCCCAAAAGCATTTCATTGTGATTGTGATGGACAGCATAGACCAAGCCTACCCTATGCTTGAAGCCATCAAAGCCGAATTGGAGTTTAACCCACGTTTAATGGGGGATTTTCCTGAAGCTGTGGGTGGTGGCCGTGTGTGGCAAGCAGGGACGATTGTGACGGTCAATGACATCAAAGTCCAAGTGGCAGGCAGTGGCAAAAAGTTACGTGGTTTGCGCCATGGTCCTTATCGACCTGACTTGACCATTTTGGATGACATTGAGAATGACGAACAAGTCCGCAGCCCTGAACAACGAGACAAAACCGATGCTTGGGTCAAAAAAACCATTTTGCCTTTGGGCGGTGTGGGCAGCAAATACGATGTGATTTACATTGGTACCATCTTGCATTACGACTCTGTTTTAAGCCGTGTTCTGAAAAATCCGTTCTGGAAACGTCTCAAACTCAAAGCCATGATTCAATGGCCAACCAATATGAGTTTGTGGGAACAGTGGGAAGAAATCTTTCGCAATAGCTCATTGGAAGATGCCGAAGCAGTTGCAGATGCGTTTTACCAACGCCATAAAGCAGTCATGGATGAAGGCGCTATCACCTCTTGGGCAGCCCGTGGTGTGTTGGCATTGATGAAAATCCGCGCTCGTGATGGCCATGATACGTTTGATTCTGAGTACCAAAATGATCCTGTGGCAGGGGATAACGCACCGTTTGCCAATGCCATTCAATATTGGGTACACCATGCCGATGATTGGCTTTTTTATGGCGCTTGTGACCCATCATTAGGCAAAGCAGGCAAAGGACGTGACCCATCGGCATTGTTAGTCGGTGGTTACAGCCGCAGGCGTGGTGTGTTGGATGTGGTGGAAGCCAAGATTCAGAAACGCTTGCCTGACAAAATCATTTCCGATGTGATTGCTTTGCAGCGTGAATACAAGTGTTTGCTGTGGGGTGTGGAAACGGTGCAGTTTCAAGAGTTTTTAAAAGACGAATTGGTCAAACGCTCCGCTCAATTGGGCATTCCTGTACCCGCTCGTGGCATCAAGCCAACCGCAGACAAAACCTTGCGCATTGAAAGCATACAGCCACACATGAGCAATGGCTTGATTCGTTTGCACGCTTCACAAACGGTATTAATCGACCAATTGCGTCATTTCCCTATGGCCGACCACGATGATGGTCCTGATGCCTTGCAAATGTTGTGGATGATGGCCACCACAGGCGTGGCCAGCAGCAATGCCCGTCCAATTGTCATTCCTGAACCCGTATTGCCTTTCTTTTAAGCGTCCTGTAATGGAAATTTAAACCATGTTTAAACGTAAAAAAATAGCCACCACTGCCAAAGTATTGGTAGATGCCACAGAAGGCTTATTGGACAGTGTTATCCAAAGCACTGAAAGCACCGACCAATTGTTGACCCGTTTGGGTGTCAGCCGCCAACAAGCTTTTGATGCCATCACGGCTGACGATGAAGTGGAATCTTGTCGTGAAGACTTGCGCATGGCAATGCTCTCCAAAACATGGCGTTTGTGGGGTGAAGATGCCAGTGACGATGATGTCAATCGGTTGTGGAAAACGGTGCGCAAACAATTGCCGCATTTGGTTGAAGCGGTATTGACTGCCAAAATCAATGGTTTTGCAGTGGTGCGTTATTTGTATGAGCCTGAAGCCGATGGCTTTTTAAACATCGTTAAAATCAGTGACAAGCGCGGTGAATTGGACAAGTATTTGCCGCGTGCAGATGGTGCATTGGTATACAACAGCGACAATGGCGAGCAAGTGGTGGACACACAAGTGTTGTATTCACTCATTACCAGTCAAGCCACGCCGCAAAATCCTGCCGGTGAAATGGCAGGCGCACGTTTGTATCCTGCGGTGGCCATACGCAAACAAGGCTTTGTGTATGCCGCTCAATTCATCAAACGTTATGCACAGCCTTATATGATTGGCCACATTGAAGGCGAAACCGATGGTTTTGTCAGCAAGTTGTACAGTTTTTTGTCCGGTGGTGCGATTGCCATCAGCCGTGAGGACAAAATTGAAATGCTGCAAAACAGTGCCGATGGCCAAGCGTTTCAGCGCTTAGAACGTATGGCCAATGCCCGCATTCAAAAAGCCTTATTGGGTAAGGTCAAAACTTCTGATTTGGAAAATGGCAGCCGCGCCGCTCAAGAAACCGAAGAAACCACCAAAGGCGATCGCATTGATGGTTATTTGTACATGTTGACTTTGGCAGTACAACACATGATTGATGCCTTGCTGTTGGTGAATATAGCTTATGGCAAAAGCTTGAGTGCGCCAAAAGGCTTATGGTTTGAATTCAACAAAGAGTCGGAAATTGATGTCAAGCGTGCTGAACGAGATGCCAAGTATTGTGAAGCGGCAGGCTTGCAATTGACCAAAGACTATTTCATTGATGTATTGGGTTTGGAAGAAAGCCATTTTACTTTGGCTGAATCGCAAGCGGTACAGGCGCAATTGTCAGCCAAGCTGTCCAATCTGAAGTCTGAGCCTGTGGTCAACCATTTGCCATTGAATGTGTTTACCAAGCCCAAAATAGATGCGCTGTTGTCTGCGTTAGAAGCCTCTGATAGCTATGCCGAATTTGAAAGCAAGCTAGGTGCTTTGGATTTGAGCCAAGGCGATGCCGTCATCATTCAGCGTGTCTTAGGTGATGGTGTGCATGAATGGGTCAAAGGCAGCGAGGCCAATAATGGATGAAATTGAATTAAATCCATTGGGTTTGGTAGACAAGACAGCATTGCAGTTTTTACAAAGCAAAAAATTGTTACCAGGCTTCAGCCACTATGATGTGTGGCTGCATGAACATGCGGTGGCATTTACAGTAGCCAAGATGATGGATGCGGATTTATTGGCTGAGACCAAAACGGCTTTACAGGACGCTTTGCAAAATGGCACCGATTTCAATACGTTTAAACAGCGTTTAAAACCGTATTTAATGAGCCAAGGTTGGTGGGGTGAGCAAATCATGCTCGATCCACTGGATGGACAAGCGAAGATTGTGCAATTGGGCAGCACACGCCGCTTGGAAACCATTTTTCAAACCAATATGGCCACTTCCTTTGCCGCAGGCCAATGGTCACGCATTCAGACCAATAAAGCGGCTTTGCCCTATTTGCGCTATAACCCAAGTGCAGCAGGCAATCCACGAGATGCCCACAAGCCTTATTACAATCTGATTTTGCCTGTGGATCATGAGTTGTGGTCACAGATTTACCCGCCCAATGGCTATGGCTGTTTGTGTACAGTCAGCCAATTGACCCGCCGCCAAGCCGAACGTGAAGGCATCACCGAAGAACCTGAAGTGACCATGACCGAGTTTGTGAATCCACGTTCTGGTGAAGTGGTCAACATCCCTGCCAACATCACACCAAGCTTTGCCCACAACCACGGTGACCGCTTGGGTGCATTAGAAGCCTTGTTTGGTGAGAAGCATGGTGTGGATGCATTATTTCAATTAGAAAATCAACTTGAAGAATACTTACAAAATCGCGTTAATTTTAACGCACTGAATACAGTTAAGGTAGAACGGTTGGTTGATGATTTGATTAATCAGAGTTTGGTACAACGCTTATTGATTGACCCATTGGATGGCAAAGAAAAGCTTTCTGAGGCTATTTTTGCGGCACTGTGGCAAGAGCAAGTTGGGGATGAATTGGTAAGATTTGACTTGCTTAAAAGCATCAATACTACCAATCAAACACTACCGACACCTGATTTTATGATTGTTGATAAGACATTGCCAAAAGAAGATTGGTTAACGTTAGAACTCATGTACACGTTGGATGCTAATAATGCTTACCAAGTTGCTGAGTTGAACAAATCCTTATCAAAATCATCTCAGGCTTGGGAAAAACAAAAAAAACAAATTTTGAGACATCTGGATAAAGCTGATATTTTGGCTTTGGACATGCGACAACTGAATACCATTAATCAAGTTAAAATAATGAATTATGTGTTAGAGTTAAGCGATAATTTACGTTCTAAATTGCGTTTGATATTTGAAAGACAACCATGATTGGTTTTTTATACATTACTCCGAATGATAACTTCGATTGCTTGGAGTTGAATGGTCCAGCTGCGCATGCTGTATTTGATGCCATTAAAGAGCCTATGTCTAAACAATTGGGCGCTGAATGGTTTAAACGGGCTGAATTTGAATTTGAGGTGTTGGAAGAAATCAATCTAACAGAATTGAGTGCTGATGATTTTAATTTGGTTTGTTCTTTGATTTTGAATGCTGCCAAAGACAATACTTGGATTGCTGCATTTGAACCTGAATTACAAAAACAATTGAAAATAGATCCACGCTACAAAAATTAAGTACCCAAACTCAAGTTTTCACTCAAAGCCCATCAAGGGCTTTTTTAATGCTTATTCAAAAACGCTCACAGAAGCCCGTAGAGGGCTTTAAAACCCAAATCAATACCCAAGCCTACCCAAGCCCTATACTTTGCATCCTGAGTGAATTTAATGGGCATTTAATGGGGTATTCAGTTTGGGCATCTTGTCAAAAAGTGTCTTGGTCTTCTAAAAACGTACTGACACGCACCAAGACACGCCATATAACCATTCCCTGCACAATGGGGCATGAATACGAAAACCCCCACCCCCCCATCTCCGAAACTTGGTGCCAAGCTCTCTAGTGGCATCAATGTGGATTTTCAATCTGCCAAACCTGATGAATTGCGCAAGTTCTCAGGCATTGGCAATTCAGGCCGCCCATTCAATTATTTTGATAAAACGGTTGTCATTGATTTTGACAACATCACATTCAAATCCACCACTGCTATTTTGCATGAGCATGTGCACCCTGCGGGCGCGGCTCAAATCACGATTGATGAGCAAGGTTTGCGCGTCAATGGCCATTTGCTCAGCAATGAACATGGCTCAGCCATCGCCAAAGACTCAGATGAAGGCTTTCCCTGGGAAATGTCGGTGTATGTGCAAGCGGGACGGATGGAGCTAGTGAAAGCCGGTTCAAAACTGGCCGTCAATGGCCATCAAGTGGTGGGTCCTGTGGAAATTTGGCGGGATTGTGTCGTGCGAGAGGTTTCATTTACGGCTGTGGGGGTCGATGCCAATACCAGTGCCAAAGCACTGTCTGATTTAAACCAACCTAAAAAGGATGAGGCAATGACGCAAGAAGAACAAGAGGCTTTTAATCAACTAAAAGCAGATGTAGAGGCTTTGAAACAAGCCAATACCGATGCAGAAGCCAAAGTCAAGACGCTTGAAGCTGAAAAAGCCGAAGCTGAAAAAGCAGCGCAAGAAGCATCGGTGGACGCGCAATTGTCAGCAGCAGGCTTTAAGCGTGCAGAAGATGGCAAAGGTTTTACCGGTGTGTCACAAGCGACTTATGGCGCATTGCTGTCAGCCAAAGCGGATGATGCCAAAGCGATGATTGCCGATTTGAAGCCTTCTGACGCCAAACCGAGCATTCCACACGCTTTGCTACATGACTTGCACCAACCACCACAGCCAACGCCTCAAGACGGCAAGCTGTCAGGTTTGGCTGCCGATGCAGCAGCCCGCCACAACAAAGGAGCCAACTATGTCTAGCTATGTAACCAAAACCAATCCTGCCACTTTGGGCATTGGTATTGGCGATATTTTGAAATACGAAGCCACGCCTTTGACCCGTGTGTCGGTCACCGCACCCGCAAACACCAAAGCTGGTGCATTGGTGGATTATCCCTTGCGTACCAAGCCATTGGTGGCTTTGACCGATGAAGCAGATGGCAAAGTGGTGGTTCAGCCTCACAACTGCATCATCAATTTGGATCACGTCAGCGAAGCGGCCATTGCCACTGCTTTGGGTTCGACAGAACAAGCGCCCAAAGACGTGGATGATTTGATTGAACAAGGTGATTCGTTCGGCATTGTGTATGTCGGCACACCTAAAGCCTAACTGAAATAAGGATACAACCATGCCTTTGAGTAATGACGCACGCTTTGGCGTGCAAGCGATGACTGAAGCTGTGAATGCTTTGCCAGTCACCCCAACCCAAATCCGCGATTTGCAATTGTTCAAGCCGGTGTATTTGAGTACCACTTATGTGAATGTGGAAGAACAAGAAGGCCAATTGAATTTGGTTCAATCCAAAGAGCGTGGCAGCCAAGGTGATCCATCAATCAGCCGCACACGCAAAATGAAGTCTTTCAAAATTCCCCATTTGCCTAAAGATGATGTGGTTTTGGCAGAAGATGTCCAAAACATCCGTGGTTTTGGCACCACGCAAGCGCAAACAGTGGAGTCAACGGTCAATGACAAATTGGCAGACATGAAATCTGACCTTGAATACACACGTGAGCATTTGGCGTTGGGTGCGTTGCAAGGCTTGATTTTGGATGCCAATGGCGATGTCTTGTTTGATTTGAATGCGGAGTTTGGCTTGACTCGTACCCCACAATCGTGGGCTTTGGGCAATGATGGCACCAAAGTCGGTGGCAAGATTGACCAAACCATCACTGCTTTGCGCAAAAAGCTCAAAGGTGAAATGGTCAGTAAATGGGTGTGTTTGTGCGGTGCCGAATTCATGGAAAAGTTGAAATACCATGACTCTATTAAAGCCTTGTATGAACGTTATCGTGACGGTGCGACTTATCGTGAAGGCTCTTTGAACCACATCAGCTTTGAACACAATGGTGTGCAATTCATTCAGTACGATGGTGAGTTTGGCACTGATGCAGACATTGCAACCAACAAAGGATCATCTTGCCATTGGGTACGCGTAAAGCCTTTGCTGAGTATTTCGCGCCTGCTGACATGTCTTCTGCGGTCAATACCAAGGCTTTGGCGTATTACGCTAGCCGTGAGAAATTACAGCATGACAAAGGTTGGTCTTTGCATGCTCAATCCAATGCCTTGCCTTTAGTTTTGCGCCCTGATTTGCTTGCAACGGTGACAGTGTAATTATGGCCATCATCACGAAGCAAGACATGTTAGACCGCTTTGGCGAACGTGAATTGATTGAGCGTACCGATCGTGAGCGTTATGAACAAATCAATGACGTGGTCTTGAATCGTGCAATGGCTGATGCTGAAGCCGAAGCAAACGCCTATTTACAGGCCGCTGCTTTGGTTTTGGCAACACCCATGCCCAAAGTCTTGGTCATCAAAGTTTGTGACATTGCCCGTTATTACTTGTATGACGATGCGGTGACTCAAATCATCGAAGACCGCTACAAGCAAGCAGTGACTTGGTTGCGTGATGTGGTGCGCAATCCACAGATGTTAGATGCCACTGCCACACCCACCACGACCAATCCATCACAGTGTTCGGTATTGCCGAATCAGCCTGATACTTGGGCAAGTTTTGTGGATTTATAGCCATGCGTCTGATCATTACCGCAGATTTGACCCCCATCAGTGAGCGTTTGACGAATTTGTCAAAGCAGATGTCTGATTTAAAGCCGGTGATGTCAGCCGTTGGTGGGATTTTGGAAAGCAGTACCCGTTTGCGCATATCCAATCAGAAAAAAGATGCCAGTGGCCAAAAATGGGCAGCATTGTCTGAAAGTACTTTGCGTGCAAAACGCAATAAAAAAGGCGGAGTCCGAGGTTCTTTATTGGTCAATCGCGGCATGTTGATGCGCAGCATTACTCATGCTGCATCAGCACGCAGCGTGATAGTCGGCTCGAATATGGCATATGCCCGCTTTCATCAAGAAGGCACTCAAAACATGCCTGCTCGACCATTTTTGGGCTTATCCAAGCACGATTATGAGGATGTTGCAGATTTATTGGACGATTGGTTAAACGGTTTGATTGGAAATTGACATGCAAATGCACGACAACATGTTGGCTGTGTATCCGACGATTTTAGAACGTTTGGCCACGATAGAAGGTGTGAAGGCAGTAAAAGAAGCAGGTGAGTTGGCAGTTTTGATGGCGGGCGTGCGTGAAAAGCGTCAAATGTCCCCCTTGCACGGTGCGGTGTATGTGATTTTTGGAGGCCATACACCGACCGACAGTGCAAGCAAAGGCAAAAACCAAGTCAGCGAACTGAATTTTACGTTTGCTTATTGTTCCCGCTATGTCGAAGGTGGTAAATCCAATCTATACGAAGTAGGCGCAGTTTTAACCGCCATTAAAAAAGCCTTTCAAGGCTTTGATGTACCGAGTTTGGTGGTTAAGCCTTTTACAGAGGTACAAGCGCCACCGATTGAATACAACGATGGTTTTGCTTTGTATCCACTGAGTTTTGTGACATCTGTGGCCACAATCTTGAATTAACAGTGTTTTAAAACAGTTTTAAATCTTTTTTAAATAGGAGCCAATCATGGCACGACAAGAAGACAATGGTTTGATTTTTGTAGGTCAAACGTTTATCCGCAATCGCAATATTGCCGATTCAGGTTTTGTGGATGTGGGCAATGTGACCAGTTTGGCCTTGAAGTCTGAATCGGAAACCAAAACCCGCGTCAGCAAGCAGCGCACTAGCGTTGGTCAGGCTTTAGACAGCGTGGTGACACCGCAACCGACCACCGTGACTTTGAAAAGCGATACCTTTGACCGCCAAAACTTGGCTTTGGCTTTGATGGGTCAAGACAGTGTGTTTACTCAGGCGGCTGAAACCATTGCCGATCAATTGGTGACGATTGGCAAAAAAGGCCAATGGTATTCATTGGGTAAAACAGCGATTGAAGACGTGACAGTCAAAAACAGTGCTGATGCCAATGTTGATGAAACGGCTTATCAGATTAATGCTGATTTGGGCATGATTATGATTTTAGAAGCCAGTTCGACTGTCGCTGAAGGTTCTGCAATCAAAGTATCGTTCAAAACCCAAGACAAACAAGGTTTCAAAATTGATGCTGGTACAGTGGCTTCTTGGGACTTGGAAGTGCGTGTTGTCGGTGAAAACCGTGTCACAGGCAAAACCGGTATTTTGCACATTCCACACATGTCTGTGGGCGCTGATTCTGAAATTGATTGGTTCAGTGATGAGTTTGCCGAGTCGTCTTTTTCAGGCAATGTCATCAAATCAGGCAGCAATGCACCCTACTCGTTCACAGAAACCAATTAAGCGATTGGTTTAGATGAAAGCGTCCTGTAAAAATACAGGACGCTTTTTTTGTACTTAAGTAAGATTGCTTTGACAATGCTTGCACTTAATCGCATTTTTTAAAATGGTTTCACTGCAAAATGGGCATATAGTTTCTGCTATTTTTTGATTGAATTGTTGCTGAAATTGCACACTAGCAGTGTAAACCACGTCATTGCTTTTACACCTAGAACACACTTTCCCACCTCGACGCCAAATCATATAAATAATACCAGGCACAATGAAGCATAAAAGTAAAATGAATGTAATCAATATATTTCCTCTGATTACGGGTCTACCTATTTCTCCACATTTATTACAGGACACCATATTTTTGTCCTGTAATTGGGTTTTGAGCTTTTGTAGTTTGTATTCTTTAGAACGCTTGTATGTTTTTTCAAGCGTTTTCTTTTCATTCATCTGTTCAGCAACCTGCTGCACCTGCTGCAAACCACTGTTCACAACTGACTTTACTTTTTTGATGCGCTCTTTTTTATCTTGTTCTTTTTGACGTGCCAACTGCTGTTTTTCTAACAAATCATTGTGAGCCTGTAATTCTGTTTCGACCTGAATTTTTAAGTCAGGATATGCAACAAATAAAGCAGCATCATATTGAGAGCGTTTATCTTCATTCAATAAAACGTTTTTTACTTTTTGCAATTGTTCTATTGAAAGCAATCTTTTTTCAGCCGCTCTGTTTAATGCTTGTTGAATTTGGCTTTGATTTGATGATGGTTTGATATTTAGTAATTCATATAAATTAATCATGATTTCTATCCATGTTTTTAAAATTTCACCACATATGATAAATCATTATTCAAAGTTGCTTTGTTTTTAAAGCAAAATGTGTAGATGCACTGACATTCAACAAGCCACTAACTCCCCCTCTAAAACCGAATAATACTGCCATTATCGGAACATTGTTGGTGTGAGCATGGCAAATAATATTCAGGCAGGTATTGAAATCAGCGCAGAAGTTGCAGGCATTAATAATATTCAGCGCTTATCGAATGAGATTGAAGGCTTGGGCGGTGATGCTTCTGATTTACGCCAACGCTCACAAGCGCTTTCATCTACTTTCAATGAATTGGCCAATAAAAAAGCTTTGATTACACAATTTCGTGAACTCAAAGCACAAACCAATCAAGTTGGCTCAGCGTTCCATCAAGCCCAACAACAAGTGAATACCTTGGCCACTCAGATGCGGCAAAACCCTTCTCCAGAACTATCAGCTCAGTTTGAAGAGGCTAAAAAAGCTGCTCAAAGTCTTCAAGCACAACATCGACAGTTGCAACAACAATTACAGCAAAATCGCAATGCAATGACACAAGCAGGGCTATCGACTGCCAATCTTGGTACTCAGTATGGACAGTTAACAGCCCAAGCAGCTCAAGCACAAGCTGAATTGACTGCGTTGACGGCTGAAGCAGAACGATTGCATCAAGTGGCAACCGACCGTGTACTCCTTGGTTTGGATGTGGATGACCGAGCTGCTCGTGAAATTGCACAATTGACTGAATCATACGAGCGTTTGCGTGATGGTGGTACTTTAACCAATGAAGAGTTGGCAAGAGCAACGGAGTCATACCAACGAAGTTTAGCCAATTTGAATGGTGAAGCCGAACGTTTGCGTATCGTAGCCTCTGATCGTGTACGCCTTGGTTTGGATGTAGACGACCAAGCCGCTCGTGAAATTGCACAATTGACTGAATCATACGAGCGTTTGCGTGATAGTGGCACTTTGACCAATGAGGAGTTGGCAAGAGCCACTGAGCTGTATCGACAGCGCTTGGCACGACTCAGAAGTACAGGTGATCAAGTACCAAGCAGCTTGAATCCGATTGCCGCATCTATCCGAAACATTGGCAAGCAAGCCATGGCCATTGCAGGTGTGACCATTGGTTTTGACATGCTAAGAAACAGCATTCAGTCGGTATTGCAAAAAACCCAAGAGTTTGAAGCCATCCAAAAACGCTTCAATTATGCATTCGACGGTGTAGAAGAAGGTGGACATCAGTTTGAGTATGTGAAAAATGTGGCCAATCAATTGGGTTTAGAGATGATGGGAGCCGCAAATGGCTTTGTGCAACTTGCTTCTGCTACCAAAGACTTGAACATGACCCAAGAGGAAACCAAGCAGACATTTGAGGGTGTGGCCACGGCTGCTGCCGCTATGAACTTGAGCGCAGATGAGACCAATGGTGTCTTCTTAGCATTAAGCCAAGTTGCGGGTAAAGGCAAAGTCTCAATGGAAGAGCTACGTGGTCAAATTGGTGAGCGCTTGACTCCTGCCATGGGTATTGCCGCTAAATCTATGGGTGTCACCACAGCTGAATTGGAGCAAATGGTAGAAGCAGGTATCAGTGCAGAGGACTTTTTGCCCAAGTTTGGCGCTGCATTAGAACAAGTGTTTGCAGGAGAAGCCGCAGGCAATGCAGCCACTCTAAATGGTCAAATCAACCTGCTTAAAAACCAATTTAACGAGATGTTAAACAGCCTGGGTCAAGGCGGCATGGCTGATGCTGCCATCACCGTCATGCAAGACATTGGTGAGGCCATGCGCTGGTTGGAAACGCAGATGGCAGCCTCCCCATTAACGGGAAGTTATCAAGATAAGGTTGTCAGTGCTTATGAAGGCATCAAAGAGCTGGCTTTAGGAATCTATGAAGTATTTTCTACGGTAACGGAGCAAATAGACAATACAATCAATGCATTTACAGGTTTAGGAGGTGCTTCTGAGGCTGAATTCAGTTTGATGAGAGCCAGTGTGGAGGGTGGCAATGTGTTGATTGGCGCATTTAGAGATGGTATTGAAGTGGTCAAAATCAGCATTGAAATATTGGCAGGTGTTGCTTCAAAGCGTTTTGCACAGATTGCGCGCGGCTTGGCACTCATCACTTTTGGTGATTTATCTAAAAACTTCTCTGAAACTGCTCAAAAATTAGAGGCTGATGCACAAAAACACTTTGGTAAAGCACAAGAATCTGCCTTGGCTTTTGAGTCCAAAGCTTCAGAAGCAGCCAGACGCATGACAGAAACCCAAAGCGAACGTTTTAAGCGCCTAGAACGTGAATCCAAAGCCGCTTATCAGCAAGCAGCAAATGAAGCCATAGCAGCCGCTAAATCTGCCCAAGAAGCACAGCATCAAGCCAATGCTGCCATTGGTACGGATGCCGAAGAAACCGCCGCCAAACAAGCCGCAGAAGCTCAAAAGGCAGCGAATGCGGCAAGGGTCGCTGCTGTCAGAGCTGAACAAGATTGGACTGAGGCACATCAAAAAATTGGCGGTACGGCTGAGGAAGTCACCAAAATCACCGAACCGATGCGCCAAGCAGGTTTGGCATCCCAAACCACAACCGCACAACTGAAACAGGTTTCAGAGGCTTTGGCAGATGCCAAAGGTGCGGCTTTGGGTTTGGGTTTGAATCTGCGAGGTGCTGCCAGTGATGTGAATCCTGCCCTAGATTTGGTCACTGAAAAGATTGTCAAATTACAAACAGGCTTTCATGAATTAGAAGCCTCTGGTACCAATGCCAGTTGGTTGGTGCGTGAAGCCATGGGAAAGATGCTAGAAACAGCAGGCAATCCTGCTGACATCGAGGCAGTCAAACAAAAATGGCGGGAGTTTGGCGAATCCGGTGCCATGTCTGCATTGGACGTAGAAAAAGGCTTGATTCAGGCAGAACTCAAACTACAAGACCTTAAAAACACCTTAACGCCAATAGATTTGGCTTTTCAAAACACCACTGCCAATGCTACCAATATTTCAGAGGCTTTGATTGGTGCCAAAGCTGCCGCTCAGACTTTGGGCGTGGACATCAACACGGCAATGAGCACGCCGTCTGTCACCATGCTGCAAGCGGCTGCGAATGCCGAAAAGCTCAAAATAGGCTTTGATGATTTGAAAGCCAGTGGTGCCAATGCAGGCGTGGTGGTACGTGGTGCAGTCGATGCCTTGTTACAAGCAGCCAAAAGCGAAGCTGACATTGACTTGGCCAAAGCCAAAATCAAAGAGTTTGGACAAACCGGTGCCATGTCGGTACGGGATGTAGAACAAGGCTTAATCAATGCCAATATGCGTTTGAACGACATTAAAAACACTTTGAATCCAGTCAATCAAGCATTTCAAAAATTGGGTCTTCAAACCAAGGCGGCGATGGGCTTGGCAGCCAAAGACTTACAGGCCGCTTTTGAAAATGTTAAAAATTCGGGGGAAGCATCCACAGAAAGTTTGAAAGAAGGTTTCAAACAAGCGGCTGATGCGTCCTTGGCATCCGGTGACATACAACATCAAACATGGGTACGCAATCAAGCTGCCATCTATGGCTATGAGGTGTCGATAGACAATGCAGGTCGTGCCAGCTTGCAATTGGCCTCTGATGTGGCTGCATCCAATGCTGCTCAACAAGCTGCTACCCAACAGACCACAGAAAGTTTGAAACAACAAGCCGATGCAACAGAAGGGATTAAAACCGCCACCGATCAAGCCACCTCCTCTGCCTCATCATACAAAGCCATTACGTATGCTATGTTTGACCGTAACGTCATCAACAATGCCGAGGCATACAAAAACATGATAGATGCCGTCCGTGACCGAATGGACTTGTTTAATGGTACGGATGTGCGAAAATTCTTCAAAGAATACAATCGCTTGGTCGATGTTTATGTACAACAAGTCAAACGAGCACAAGATGCCACTGCGTTATTAAATCAAAAAATTGAGGAAGGTACTGTCAATCAAAAAGATTTGGCAGAAGCAACAGCCACCACCACCGTCAATATGGGCAAGTTGGACAGTACCACATTAGAAAATTTGAATAATGCGATTGACCAAGCCCGCCAAAAAATCCAGTCCTTACGTGATGAGGCAGAAGGTACACGTGCCGAACTAGAGGCTGAATTGGCATCTTTGCAAGGCGATGAATCTAAACGCGATGCTTTGGAACAGCAAGCCAAGCTGCGTGAACTGAATGCCAAACTACAAGAAGCGGAAACCGCCCAAAACAGTCAAGCCATTGGCGATTATCGAGATGCCATTAAGCTGCAAAAGCAGATTTATTCTGAAAAGCAACGCCAAGCCCAATTAGAGAAGGAACGTGCTCAACAGCAAGCTGAAACAGAACGTTTGACCGCAGAACAACAAATTTTGCAAGAACAATCGAACCAAAGCGTGGAAATCAGAGTAGGCGAAGCACAGATTTCTACTGATTCCATTGCCAATGGTGCACAACAAATCACCGCAGCTTTGCAAGCGGCAATGAATGGGCGTGACCAACGGGTGATTGATGAAGCCCTTAAACAGTTGGTCACACAGATTCAAAACGAATTGAAACGAGGAGGACGATGATGGCCAATTGGCATTTAAGACGCAATGACAACAATGAAATTTTGGAATTTGACCAAGATATGCTGTGGAATGATGAATTTGCCTGGTCAGCAGTGGCACAAACACAGCCAATACATTCTTTATCAGGTGCGGTATTGGTACAACAAGGCACCAAGTTAGCAGGACGCCCTATTACTTTGACGGGTGATTGGGTTTGGGCAACACGGCAAAAAGTCGAAGCGTTGCGCTCATGGACGGATGTGGCAGGTCTGAAAATGACTTTGACCCATTATGATGGGCGCAGTTTTACAGTAGGCTTCCGTTATCATGACGGTGCTTTGAATCAAGTCGAGCCAGTTCGGTATGTGACACCAGAAGCCAATTCCGACAGATACACAATGGCCATTCAATTAATGACGCTGTAAATCGGCTTTAAACCGATTTTAAAAACTGTTTTAAAACCCGTTTAACGTACTGACATCCCTCAAGACACCAGCCATGGTGTCTTTTTCTATACTGAAACCTACTCATTATTCACTTCAGCAAGGATGTTTCCATGATGATTTTGCCCACCATAAAAGCACTTGCTGTTTTTCAAGCAATCAAGCAACGCTTTGATGACGAAGAAAACTTAGATCAAAGCAATGAGGCATTTGTGCAAAGTTATTTTTTAGAAATCTTAAATACGGCAACCAATCAATTGTCCGCTTCAGATTGGATGGAGCTGTTAGTGGCATTAGGCATGTCTATGGATTCTGCCACATTTCTTAAAAGCTTCGATTGTGATGCAGAGAAGTTAGAAGCACTGTCCTCCAACGAGGCATTAATCCAAGCTTTTAAATCAGGACAAGATATTTGGGATTTGGTTTGAAGTGCATGTAAGACATATTTGCCTAAAAAAATGGCTAAAAATTGCTCATCTGCTTCAACTTTTAAATGGATGGACTGTACCAAATCATTCATTTTAGAGCGAAATTCATTTTTATCCATAGTTTAACCCTTTTAATCAAGATTCAAAGAAGTTATCACACCTCTAAAGTTTTTTATATGCATCAGTAATAAATAACTTAATGGAAAAACCATGACACAAACCACTCGCTTGACCCAACAAGACCTTAAAATTTATCCATCCGAGCGTTTAACCGACACCGATGATGGTGGTGGTTTGATGATGGGCACACCTTTGACAGGCATGGACAACGAACTTTTTACCCCTATTTCTGATGTTGACCGTACCATGGGCGCATTCGATGCCCGTTTGGTTTATCCCGGTGTCTTACGCAATGATGCAGAACCTTTATACGGTGCGCACTTTGTCATCACTGAGCCGCCATTTGCTCAAAATGTGTCGTATTTGGCATTCAAAGCAACCAAATACGGTGAAATTCGCCGTGAAATCATGCCAAGAATTGAAGCCTATTCAGTGCCAACGATTGAAGGACGCATGACTTTGTTGGGCAGACAGATTGCAGGTTCACGCATCATTCAAGCATACCAACGAGTAGAAGCCCCTTTGCCTTTGATTGGACAGCGTTATTGCCTCTCTTTTCAGCAATCGTCTACCAATTTGATTCAAGAATATTTCCGCATTCTGAGCATGACACATGAAGTACGTACTTTTGAAGATGCCAATGGTGCTGAATTTCAGCGCAGAGTCATCAAAATGGAAACCTCTAATGCCTTAAACCGTGATTTCAATGGTGTGGATTATCCAAGCAACAAAGGCTATGCCAACTCACCGACCAAAATTTTAGAAACCCAAGTGGCGGACACTGCCAAATATTATGGCTGTCGTCCATTAGATGAGGCTTTGCCAGCAGGCTCAGCGAGCTTAAAAGTCGATGATATTTTTGAAAAAATCGTACCAACCAGCTCGATTGAAACGGCTTATGTTGACCAATATCCAAGCAAATCAGCTTATTGGGTACAAACAGGACAAAAACAAGCGGTGTTTACAGGCGCCCGCAGTGCCGGTGATTTGTATTTGAATCAATCGGTTTTGCCTGGCAGTGTGGAATATGCCAATTATGAAGACAATGCCCAAGGCCAATTGATTGATGGCAGCAATGTGTTGACCATTGATTATGAAAATGCCGTCATTCGTGCCATGCCTACTTTGTCTTCTAATACGGTGATTCAAGCCATTCCTGCGGCCAAAGTCAGCAATTCGGTTTGTTCAACGGTCATTAATATTGATGACACCAATCAAGGCACGGAATGGGCACCTTTATTGAACCCCAAGCCCGTCAATGGCTCTGTGGTGGTTTCTTTCATGAGCCAAGGCACATGGTATGACTTAAAAGACCATGGTGACTACAATTTGCGCGATCATGAAGGCAAAATACGTGGTGCAGTGGCCCGTACAGGCTCTGCCATCATTTCTTTGCCTGCTCAGCCGGATGTGGGCAGCAAAATTGTCATTCAATGGGCACCGATTGATTTTTACAAAACCATCGATGACAAAGAGATTGGCAGCAACATGGTTTTACAAACCTTGTCTCCTGAAGTGGCTTTATTACAAGTGCCACAACCCATTATTAAACCAGGTAGTGTGCAAATCAACACGGGAACGGCCATGGTAGTCGATGATGGGCATGGTGCGTTGTCAGGCGTCTTTTCAGGTCGGGTAGACTATGCGGCAGGACAAATCTATTTGAATGCAGGCAGCAGTGCCAGCAGTTTGGAAATCAGCTTTGACTCTTATATAGCCGAATACGTCAAAACACCTTTCACCTTAGAAACCACCGCCAATCAAGTAATGGGCAGTATCGGTGCCAGCATTGCCGGAACCGTCAAAATTGTGGCTGATTTGTATTACCACGAAGCCATTAAGGCTTGGAACGTGATGGGCAATGGTTTTGCAGAAATACAAGAGCGCAATAAATTGGTGTTTACTGACAACGGCAATGGTCAACTGTGGATGAATGGTCGTTTGTTGGCAGGCTCTTCAATCGACTATGCAACCGGTTTGTTTATCGTCCCTTTCAATGCCATCAAAGCAGACTGCGTCACACCTTCTTGGGAAGCCACAGAAGCGGTTTTGAACCAATCGAGCATTGGCGAATGGGGCATATTCAAAGTGGTGGCACGCGATGTCACACCGATTGCAGGCAACAATTCTTATTGCTACAAACTGCAATCAGACGCTGTTCGCCCTTATTTCACGACACAAGGCATCAGCTATTATTCAACCAACATCTTAGCTGGTAAGCCACAGCCTTGTTTGTGTGTGCCCAACTCCTTTGTATTTGAAGTCGATGGCATCAAAATTTACGAGCGACAAGGTCGACTTTATCAGAATATCAACAACTTAACTGGCAATGGCATTGAAGTAGGTACTTTGTCGGTCTATGGCGATTTGTCTATCAGCAATCCAAGTTTGACCTTGGGGACCTTAAAAGTGTTGTCAGGTGTATATGCAGTAGGCGGCTTGTTGGGCAAACAAACCTATGGTTACACATTGGCAGCTCCTGTAAAACCGCAAAGCTTTACCGTTTATGCCAATGGCCAAAACGGTTTGGTCACAGGTTTGGCAGGTGAAAACGGCATCATTAGTGGAGCCATTACCGGCACCATAGACACCAAGACAGGTTTGTATGAATTACAAAATGACATTGGCTTTACGCCTGAGAGTGTGCGCTATAACACCGTCATTCAATCGAGTATCCCACTGGACAGCAGCATCATTGGCATTGATGCCGTTCGCTTGCCGCCTGATGGTCGGGTACCTATTTTCAGAAGCGGTGACATGATTGTCATCAGCAACAAAGAGCGCCATGAGATAGGCAGTACGTTCACCGCCAATCAAACCATTTCTTTGGGTCGTACCGACATTGATCGCGTGGCAGTGGTAGACAGCAACAATCAGCAAGTCGATGCCAACAAATACACGATTAATTTAGACAATGGCACATTGACATGGAGCAATCCATTGGATTTATCAGCTTATGCTTTGCCATTAATCGCACATACCATTCGTGAAGAAGAAAACCGTGTCATGTCAGCCGATATCAATGGTCGTTTAAAGCTGCAATTTCCAACCAATCGTGCTTATGGCACGCAAAACACGTATGTCTCTAGCGCCTTGATTGGTGGTGACATGTTGGTACGTGCCTCTGCCCCATTTAGCCAGAAAGCTTGGACCAATATTTGGAAAGATGAGCGCATTGGTGATGAAATTTTGGCCAAGCTCAATGTGCGTGACTACCCAATGACCTTGATTTCAGCAGGTGCCATTACTGAACGTTGGTTGTTGCGCTTTACATCAGCATCACAGTTTCAAGTCATCGGTGAAAGCATTGGTCTGATTTTGCAATCGGATATTGTCAGTGACTTATCGCCTGTCAATCCTGCCACAGGACAGCCTTATTTCACCTTACCCCGCCAAGCGTTTGGTGGCGGATGGGAAGCGCAAAACTGCATTCGCTTCAACACTTACAGCACGCCTATGCCCATTTGGATACTGCGTGCCATTCAACCGACGGCCATCAAACAAACTGAAAAAGATGGTTTTGTAGGCTGTTTGCGTGGCAATACCGTTGATATTTAAAAGGTGATAAAAAATGAGTATTCCAAAGTTTTTTCAAAGTACCGATGCAGGTGCGCCTGTTTTGACTGCCAGTGCAGGCTCATTGAATGCTTTATTAAAAGCCTGTTTAATCAATGGCTATGGCGATAAGCCTTCAGCAGGTTGGGAATTGGTATTTGAAAATCAAACCAATCATCAGTTGGTAGTGCGTTCAGTCAACATTGAGTCTGACCAATGCTGTTATCAATTTACTGACAATAACAGTGCTTATACAACTATCAGTGGCTATGACAATTGGAATGACAATGGTGGTATCAATCCATTTAACACATCAAACACACGCTATATTTTAAAACGCTCAGCAGCATTGGTAAGTGGAGCACTAGGTTGGGTGGTGATTGCAGACGATAAAAGTTGTTGGTTGGTCATTGTCAGTGCGGAATCATTAAATTGTTTGTCTACATTTTTTGGTGATTACCATGGTTTTAATAATTTGAAAAAACACTCCTTAATTTTGGCGGTAGGTTCAACAACTTATAGTACTTCAGTGGCAATGACTTCTATGAGCAAAGTCAACTCACGCGGCCTTGGTCCAAATGGTGTACAAATTACACTGGGTTCAGGAACACAAACCGAAGAGTATGGATTTGGTCCACGGGCAGTAAATACAGTTTCTTTGGTTGAAGGTGATTACATAGTATTTCAACCTGTTAAATTGTTTTCATTTGATAACAATACATGGCGCTTAACAGGTATATTGCCAGGCTATTTATTTTCAGATACCACTATCAGCCACAATGGTATTTATTCGAAGATACAAGACATTAATGGTTTACCAAATCAAACAGTCATTCAATTTTATTATCCATGGTGTGGCTCTCACTTTATTAATGTTAGTGAGTGGTAAAAATGAAACAATATATAGGATTACTTGGAATAAAACGGAGATTTTATGCTGGTGATGGATTCATAGGTGGTCAGTCACCAGGTTTGCTCACCGTAGCAGGCATACCAAATAAACGCCAAATTTTTCTTTACATTCGTGAAGCCAAAAAGGCCCCTTATTTGATTGATGCTGTTTGGTCCAATGATGATGGCACTTATGCCTTTGATATGCTCGATCGCAATCAAAAATACTTGATGATGGCCGTAGACCATGAGGCGCAATATGAGCCTGTAACATGGGACCACATCACGCCTGCCAATCGCAATGAATAGCTTTGATAATAAAGCGGTATTGCCATTGCCGCTATCCAAACGCATCCAAGAGCGTCAAAGCCAGCAATTGCCTTTGGCATTCTTACGCCGTTTGGGTGAAATTGAAGATGGTCCAGTGGCTAGATTGCCCATCCCTGCGGCAGATTGGATATTTCAAACCCAAGCAGGTCGGCATTTGGTCAAAGACCATAGCGGTAAAAGCCATGGTGCTGCTATTAAAACAGACTTTCAATCAGTCAATGTGCAAATGGTGGATGTCAGTGGCTTGTATGCAGCCAATGTACAAATTATGCACCGTTACTGGCATCAACTGGCTGATAAAAGTAGTGTGTTTACAAGGGTGGAGCAATGTTTTGAATGGGTCACGAACCAAACCCCTTTACTAATAACACAGCAATATCAGCGAAACAGCCCTGTAACACTGTTTACCAATATGGGTGTAAGCAGCATTAAACCTGTCTATTTTTTAAGTCACTTTAATGCCAGTTTAAACCACCGTGTTTGGATGCGGCAAAGCAGTGTACTCAGCACGGTCACACCCGCAACACAGATAAAACATTGTCAAAAAGCCATTACCAACCAAGCTAGAGTCGTGCCGCTTCAATTTTATCCGGTACCACTAAAACCCACCACCAAACCATGTGATTGTCCGTGTGGCAAGCGTCCGAATGCGAAGCGGTTGCCATTGGCTTTTGAGGCAATCAGCGTCAAGCATGACGCATCGATGCTGCCTTTGACTTTCGCTTGTAAGCGTCGTGATTTCATCCCTATTTTGAAGAGTTATACCATGGTAAACACCATTACAGCCTCAGTAGATGGTACCAATATCCAAGTCTTAAATGCTTCTTTGAAGACAGACATGGATGGTTTTTGTTGGCAAGGCAGTATCAGCTTGTATGTGGATGATTTTGCCATCATCAATATGGATAGGCGTGAACGCGGCAATGAAGCCAAAATCACCCTCAATATTAACGGTGAAAGCTTTGTTTTCTTGGCTGAAGACTATTCTGACAACCGAGAGTTTGGCCAAAAAACTTACACGGTTACAGGACGCAGTGAAGCTGCCAAATTAGGCAACGATTATGCACGTACTCGCAGTGGTACCATCACATCCGATTTGTATGCCCGTCAAATTGCCGATGCACAAATAGAATTTTTACCATTCACACTTGAATGGAATATGGTCGATTGGTTGGTACCAAGTAACAGTTACAGCCTCACTGACAAAACCCCAATGGACGCATTGATGGACATTGCTCAAGCAGCAGGTGGCTTTGTGCATGCTGATGCCAATAGCTCACAAATCCATATCCGACCACGCTTTAAAGTGCCTGCTTGGGAGTTACAGGACACCACTGCCGATGTCATCATTCCTGCCAGTGTGATTGTGTCCATCAGTGGTCAAAAACGGGTGAATAAACGCTGTAACAGCATTTATGTGTGGTCTGAACATGAAAGTGGCAAAGGCGCAGACGTTTACCGTGATGGCAGCGACAGAGGCTTGCGTGCTGCCGCTCAAGTACATGCTTTGTACACTGACATTGCCGTACATCAAGCCATAGGCATCACCAAACTCTCTGAAACAGGTATCCATAAAATAGAAACAGTCAAACTGCCTTACCACCCAAGCTATGCCATTCCTCGAGCCAATTTAGGTGAAATTTGGCAATTTAACGAACCCAATGGTTATTGGAAAGGCATTGTGACTGGCATCGACATCAGTGTGGCCAATAATTTAGGTGCCATTGAACTATGGCAGACCTTAACCATTGATCGTTACATGGATGTTTAAACACGTTTAAAAGGCTTTTAAATGAATATCAAATCGGTATTTGAATCCTTGTTTGAGGCTGAACAGCTCTCAGTGGCTCGCATCAGCACCCAAATCAGCGTTGGCACTTACCAAGCCACCACGCAAAACGGGCACCCTGTCATTCTGACAGGCAATGCCCAAGTGAACCAAATGGTATTTTATGACATGAGAACGGGAAAGATTACAGGCCAAGCGCCTGATGTGGATGTGGTGGATTTGCCTGTTTAAGAGGTTTTTTTAAAGGACTCAACAGTAGTATTTTTTTTGCCAATTTTAGCTTTCGCAATAGCAATCTCGTTTAATTCATTTCTTAATTCTTTTTTAGTCTTACTAGTAAGGAGCTTAGGGTTTTTTTCTAGAGTCTCTAAAATTGTTTTTTCACGTTGTTCGAATATAGATAAGGCTTGGAGTTCTTCTAATGTAAATGTTGCGCATTTTGAAACAGCCCAAGCTATAGCAAAGCTTATTAAAATTGATATAGGCCCTAGTAAAGCACTAATAATTTTTTTTGCTACAGGATGACTTTCTAATGTTGCTTCAACAATGACTGCTCCTATACCAGATATTGTGGTAGATACTACCATTGGATTTTCTAATAATTTTTTTATATCCATCAATCTGTATCCTTATCACTACTATCAGGACTATGATTGAATATGATTGGCTCATTTACATCGACTTTTAAGATAGTAGTACTCACGAGTTTGCCATCATGAAAATGTTTAATCACAAGATTTTTTTTTGGCTTAAAAAAGCGTGCAATAACCCTCGTTGTCAGAATTTCTGACAAGCGATAAATGGTCGGAGAAATCATTATTAACCCAAGTAATAACCACCAACCATTTAAGTTTGAGCTAGACAAACTTTGTAAAATATCCATATTATTTTATTTCAAATCTGTTATTTTTCTATTTCCTGAACATGAACTACTTTGTACTTAACATTTTTTTCAGCTATTCCATCAATATGAGTAGTTTTTTCTATTGTAATCTTAAATAAATCATCTTTTTTAAAAGCTTTTTCTCTTGAACTGATCAATTTTAAAAAATATGTATCTTCAATAGATACATTAACACTTTGACCATTTAATGTAACTCTCCAACCGTATTTACCTTTAAAATCAACCCTATCAAAAGGAGAAATTATTTCAAAAGTTTCTTTGATAGGTTGAGTTATTACTGTTTTTACTTTACTGATTATTTCAATATCACTGTTGTTAAATTTAACAATATCAATATTTTTTTGATCGGATGAAATTGGTAAGATGGTGAAGGATGCCATAGGCCTATGGTTTAAAGGTTGGGACACTATTTGTTTAATATTACTACGAATAACTGGTGATAGTGCTAATTGTGCTACATCATTATCTAATTTTACTACTTCACCATTGGCCAATTTGATATCTGTCTGTTTTTGGTTACTCTGAGTATGAATTTCTATAATTTCTTCGTTATTAATTTTTTTTAAAGCAGAAAATACACCACGCCCTATTGGCGCACCGACTGCCATAATTTGTAAAGCGGTAAGAACTCTTTCAGCATTAATCGGATTTAATACTTCTAAAATAAATTCGACTAGAAGTGAACCAGGTTGAGCTGGAGCAGAAACATATAAATGCATACTATTTGAATTGCCATGAATAATTTCATCCGCTTTTTCAATCAATATAGCCATACTTTCAATAGATTTACCTAAAGTCTTGGCATCTATGCGATGTACGTTTAAATCTCTATCACTAGCATCGTAGGAAATAGCAAAGGTATATTTTTCAGTTTCAAACAGTTCGGTGGTCATGAGTATATTTAGTGGCTTGAATTAAAAACTGCTATGTTAACGACATATTATGCAATTGCGTTATTTTTTATCAAAAATACTCGTTTTATAATAAAAAATATTACAAAAAGGGAAATTGGTTAAATGGACAAGCAAAAAGTACTCTCCAAAATCAAAAAATGTTTAGCATTGTCCAAATCATCAAATGAACATGAAGCGGCACAAGCTTTGAAGCAAGCGCAGGCCTTAATGCGGGACTTTGAGCTGACAGAGCATGATGTTGATTGTTTTCAAATAAATGAGCAACACAAGCCATTTACATATAGACCAAGTCCTTGGCAAGCCTTATTGGTGCAAATGTGTGGCAAGGCTTTTGGATGTCGTTATTACATTGATAAGGCTTGGTGTTTCAAGACACATCAAGCTAAATCTAAGGTTCATTTTGTAGGCTTAGGAGAGCGTCCTGAACTGGCCACATATGCATTTGATGTCTTATCACGCCAATTGCGTGCCGCACGTAGCGAGTACAAAAATACTGCATTAAAGCGTGTTCGTGTTCAAAAAAATCTGATGTATCGGCTTGATGAATTCAGCTTGGGTTGGGTACAAGGCGTTAATCACTTGATTACAAGCTTTGCAGGTACAGTAGAAGAGCAAGAAACGCTTGATTTATATATGAAACAGAAATATCCAAACCTCAAATCTAAAGCACCAACAACCAAAAACGCCACCACTCAAATTAAAGAGCAAGCAGAACGTGATTTTTATAATGGTTTAAGCGAGGGTGAAGGTGCTCAATTGCATCAGGCCGTACAAGGTGCAAAGCAACAGCCATTACAGCGTTTGTGCAATATGGATTAAATGGCCATTAAAAGCGATTTAAAAGTTGAATATTGGTGAAGGTATTTGGGTAATAATAGTGCTGATTTGGAGTAATCATTTTGTCACAAGGCTAGATTTTAGAGTGACAAAACGATTACACTAAGTGTGACAAGACGTTTTTCCGTTTACAGTCACAAGGCTAGATTTTAGAGTGACAAAACGATTACACTAAGTGTGACAAGACGTTTTTCCGTTTACATAAAAAAATTAAAATTGCTGATGCAAAACCTGATGCAAATTTGATGCAACCGAATAACAAAAGAGAACAAATTAAAACAAAAAATACCTAAAATGGCATTAATTTCAGAGATTGCCTAAACATCTGATTTATTGATTATACTATTGATTTTAAAAGATAAAACAAAAATGCACTCAGTTTTAAGTGAGTGCATTTTTAAGTTTTTGGTGCGATGGAGAGGCACGAATTAAGCATTAAAAGCATTGATATACATATGTTTTAATATTTCTTAAATTTAAAGCACCAACAAAAGCACCAACATTTTTTTATTGTCACTGTATTTTTGTGGCTTTTACGTCATTTTTCCAGTGTTTGGATTGTGCCAGTGTGGTGGTGTTTTGGTCAATGACTGGCGGTAGTGCAATGCCATTGTAGGGACTATTTCCAGCCACAAGAGGCGTTTTACTGGCTCAAGGGTACTTTGCCATTGTTTTACCTTAAATCGCCTGTATGCGGCTTATTTCGTCCATGGCTTAAGTGTCCTGTAAACATTCCAGCATGGTGCTGTTTTGGTCGGTGCTATCTCTTGCCAGTTGGTCAAATCAATGGCGGTCAATTTTACAATGATGTGCATATGTGTAAAAAAGTGGTGGTTACAGTGGTTACAGTGGTTACACCACGCTGAAAGCCTTGCCAGTAAAGGATTTAGCTGTAACCACTGATTTTAATTTAGTGGTTACATTTTCAGTTTAGTGGTTACACTTGGCTTAAACGTACCCACTGTGTACCCACACTGTACCCACTTATTCAGTCAATGAAAAAATAATACCTATCTTCAATATATTGATATATATGGATATTTATTATTATTTGTTAAGGTGTACCCACTGTACCCAGTGTACCCACCACTTTTTACGCATGTGTAACATTATTTAACGGCAAACAGTAGACAACAAAAAACCGCCCATTGTGGACGGTTGATTGTTTTGGCTATGTCAGCATGGTGCTGTTTTGATCGGTGCTATCTCTTGCCAGTGGGTCGAATCAATGGCGGTCAATTTTACAATGATGTGCATATGTGTAAAAAAGTGGTGGGTACACTGGGTACAGTGGGTACACCATGCTGTAAGCCTTACCAGTAAAGGATTTAGGTGTACCCACTCATTTTAATTTAGTGGGTACACTTTCATTTTAGTGGGTACATTTACCAAACTTGTAACCACTGTGTAACCACTGTGTAACCACTGTGTAACCACTCATACAGTCATCAGAAAAATAATACAAATCACTAAACAATTGATACATATTGATATTATTTATTATTTGGTAATGTGTAACCACTGTAACCACTGTAACCACCACTTTTTACGCATATGTAGGATTGATTGACGGCAAACAGTCGGCAATAAAAAACCGCCCATTGTGGACGGTTGCTTGTTTTATTCTTCATGGTCGGGCGGTACAGAACCCAAAAATACAAAGTAACGCTTCACTTCGCCATTAAATCTTTTAAGCGTTGTTTTATGTTTTCCTTTTGGCACAATCAGCCAGCCTATGCCGTCCAGTACAGTTACCACCTTGTGGCGGTCAAAGTCTTGGCTGATTTCAGCATCAAATACACCTGTTAAAACGTAATACATGGGGGCTTGTTCGCCTCGTTCCTCTCTTAAGCCAGCAAAATTAGGCGGTGTATGTTCGTGGCTGCTGGCTTTGTTCAGTGATACAAAACGATTGTATGCCGCTTGCTCAAAAAACACGGTTGCTTGCTCTATGATGCGCTTTTCTTCATAGTTGCCTGTGCCACTTCTTACAATCCAATCGTTTAAACACTGTTTAATGCTTTGCATGGCATCATCATGGTTCATGGGCAATAGTTTGGCATCAATCGCCAGCATCAAGGTAGCTGCCACCAATGCAAAGCGGTTTGCAATGCGCCCAGCTTGATTACCCATGTTTGGCAGTGTGGCTTTGAATGTGTCGGTATATTGCCTGGCTAATTCGGTCACAAGGTCGCTATGCTGCAAAATGTACTCAACAAACGCCACGCCAGCACCGCCATAATTGTGCAATACGGCATCATTCAAGTGTTCCGCCATGTCTTTGCCAGTGCCAAAGCTGTGCAAGGTATCAAACACGCCCAAGCCTTTGCCAGCATTGGCAGGAATGGACGGTAAACGGGTTTCCTGTCCAGCTTGCCATTGAAAACGCCCGTTGCGCTCTACATAGCCGCTTATGCTCTTTTCACCTGTGGAAAACACCAACACACGCCATTTTTTAACAGCTCTATTGCCGCCGTCCTTGTTGCCTTGTGCCTTGCCTGTACCATTTAGGACGCTGTAAGCCATCGAATAAACCGCCTGTGGGCTGGCTTCGCCTATTTCGTCCAACATCATGAAATTGTCGTTGCGGCTATTGGCTATGTTGGTAAAGGCATAACCTGTACCGTTCCAAGATACCTTTGCATCATTCGGATTTGCCCAAATGGATAACGCCACCTTTGCGGCTGTGGTTTTACCGTCCGAGCTATCACCAAAGATATGAAAGCCGCCACTTTCAAGCCCAAGCAATTGCAGCAATGGGGCTGCCAATGCTGTACCCACTGCCAAACACAAACGACTATTGCCTGTTACATATTGACCAATGGCATCATTCCAGCTTTGTAACGTGCCTTTGGTCGCAAATGCCGCCGCTTGGCTCTTGTCACCGTTGTAAATCACCTTGAGGCTGTCCAGTGGTGTAATGACTTCGCCGCTTGGCAAAATATAGGCTTTGCCGTCATGATGCCAGCCGCCCTTGTCAGTGATTGCATGGCTTACCTTTAAGGCTTCCTTTTGGATGTGGTCGGCTAACTTTTCACGGCTACTTTTTTGTGAATAAATCATTACGCCATTGCTTTGTAAGACTTTCCAGCCTTGCCCTGTGCCTACATCCCCTAAAGGCAAAACAATGGTTTTAGATGGGCTGCCATAGTGTCGGGGACGTTCCAAAACAGCGTAATGATTGCCGTGTTCATCCAAGCCACCACCCAAGTGTTCAAAGCTGCTAGACAGTGGCATACGCTTTTCTTGTACTTCGCCTGTGTCCTTGTCTTGCTGTCTTGTGACATAAAACACGCCGCTTTTGGTGTTGTCTATGTATGGCTTTAAGTCATTGGCTGGCTGTTTTTCAATGTCAATGACACCTTGCAAAGCCTCTGCCACAAAGTCATGTTCTAAGTGTTCGCTCATTGCTGTGCCTCTTGTAATTTCTTCACCGTGTCCAGCATGTCCAATACATCCATGCCATTAATGCCGCTTTCCCACAATCGCACCTTGATACCTTGCCTTAATGCTCGCTTTTGTAATTCTCTTGCTGCCTTAATGCCTGTTTGATTGGCATCAGTATCAGCAAAAATAAAAAGCTCCTTTACCGTGTCAGGTATTGCCATGCTTGCCATACCATTGGCAGCCCCACACGCCCACACGGGTAATTTGGTCAATTGGTACACGGCGGTGGCGTTTTCGATACCCTCACACACTGCCAGCCTGTTATCGGCTGGGGTCAAGTGAATGGCTGCTCCTTTGTTGCTGCCTGAAAACCTTGCCATCATCTTTTTAGGGTTTAACAAGCGTCCTGTAAAAAATGGATTAGGCATGTTTAACTTGGCGGTATGATCGCTGTTTAGGTAAGTACGGTGTAAGCCCGTTAATTGACCGTCCACGCTCTCAAACTTGGCAACAATGGCAGGGAATTGCCCAATAAAATGGTTTTGCCCGTTTTGGTCACTTTCCCAATAGTCCAATGCCTCTACAAAGCCCAAATTGCCCAATGCTGGCGCAATGGCAGCCACATCCAAGCCACGCCCTTGTAAGTAGGTTTTAATACCTGTGTGGTGTTGGTTTGCCTCTGCCTTAGCCCATAAACGGCATAAGCTGGCTAAATGGTCTTTTTGGGGCTGCTGTGGTGGCTGTGGTGGCGTTTTGCGTTCGGGCAATGGGTTTGCCTCAGTCATGCCCAAAACGCCAGCAACAAGGCGCATAGCCTCTTTAATATCGCAACCATAAACATGCTGCACCAATGCAAAGCCATCACCGCCCAAACCGTCCATATGGCTACAAATGAATGTGCCTTTTCCTTGCTTATCATCGAAGCGAAAACGGTCTTTGCCACCGCAAGCTGGGCAAGGCTGGTGCTTGTTGGTCAATGATTGGGCTGGTACGCCCAAAGCGGTTAAAACGTAATGCCATTGCCCTATGGCATGGTGCGCTATGTCTTTAAAATCAATCATCTTGATTCCAATCAGTGAATAAAGCCGCACAAAGGCGGCTTGTGGTGCTTATTTGTTCGGATTTGTCATGTTTGCAATGACTTGCTGGCTGTAACGTGTATGTCCTGTGTAGGTAAAGACAATGCCATGCGAGCCACGAGAATCAAAAACATCCACTAAACCCAATGCCAAAGCCTCTACAATCACCTCCTTGACATGGCGCAATTGGCTGTATGGTTTGCCGTGTATGGCATCTGTTTGCACCGCATCAAGAAACGGCATTAAGCGTTCAGGAATGGCATTGTTGTCATGTTCGTTTTGCATCTGTAATGCTCCTTTGCCCAAAAAAAGGCTACAACAATCCAGCCTATGCCGTTTTAAGGCATTGGCTAGTTGATTTGATAAAGGGAATTTAAGGCGGTGTTATGCCGCTTGTGTGGTGCTGGCGTTAGGCTTTGGCGTTCGCTTCACTTGCGTTACATGGCTTAAGGTTTCGCCAATGGTTGCCATTTGTTGCATCATTTTGGCAGTCAAAAGCAAAGCACTGGCACAGCCTTGACTGGGTACGGATTCTGCCACTTGCTCAGTGGCGAAAGCCTCCGCCATTGCGCCCCAAGTGAACAAGGTAGCCTGTACCTGATTTTGCAAATTAACGGCATCATCAAAAGACAATTCACCTTGTTTTTGACGTTGCTCAAGCGTGGTGCTGGCAATGCTTAAAAACGTGCTTAAGCCATCAAAATGCAATTCATAGCTGTGTTGTTTGATTTGATTTTCTTGCATGATTATTCCCCTTGTTGCGGCTGTTGCGGCTGGTTTTGTGGCTCATTGAATGAAACAGACTTTTTCAACACTTGCCCTTGATGGGCTTGGCTTGGATAAGGGCTGTTTTTATAAGCCACTTGCATACATTCAGCAAGCAAAAAGGCGGTAATAAAGGCAAGAATAAAGCTGGTAGCTTTGATGGTTTGCACTGAGGCGGTGGCGTATCTCATGCCTCACCTCCTTGACCATTTTCCAATGTGTTCGGATATGTGAGGCGTACCGCAAAAGCTGGCGGTAAATCAGCCTCTTTTACAAAAACGCCATCTATCATGCGTCCTTTGCGGTCTTTGATTTCGTTGTAAGCGTCCTGTAAACACGCCACCACATCTAAGCCGTTTTGGGCTGCCAAGATGGTTAAAACCACCATACAGTCACCAATTGAATCGCTGATTACATCAGGCTTTTGCTTGGCAATGCCGCCAGCCAGTTCGCCTAATTCTTCGGTCAGTTTTGCCAATTGGCGGAATGAGTCGCTGCCAGCAATCAAATTGCGCTCATGCGCCCATGCTTCAACCGATACAAACAAATGAGAGGCGTTCATGCTTGGCTTCCTTGTGCAATACGGGAAACCGTCCAGCCTGTTGCTGTTTGTTCAATCAAAAAGCGGTAAAAATCACTGTTGCGTGTTGTGAGGTTGTCCACCATGTCGCAAGCCTCTTCAAAAGTTTTGAAGCTGCGTAACTTGTGGGCATAGATGGGGCGTGTAAACGCCTTGCGGATTTTGGTCATGATAGTGCCTTTTTCTGTTCGGTCTATAAAGACCACCCTTTACGCTGTCAATCGTTGGGGGTGGTAGACAAATGGCAGGGTTGACAGACTGGGACAAACAGAAACCCAGCAAGCCTTACGGCTTCCCTACCACTGTCCACCATAAAAAAGGCGCACCTGTGGCGTGGTATGCAGACGTAAAAATGCCGCTTTTAGGCGGCTTGTCTGCCTGTTTGTGTTTTCAGCCTGTCAAAGCTGGTCGGTGGATTGACACCAACGCTGCCATAATGCCGATTGTTTAAAATGCTGTCAATAGTGTTTAAAAGCGTTTAAAGCGGTTTTGCCATTAACAGGATGTTTTTTTTAAAATGCGGTAAATCGTCCGTGTGTTTAATTGGTGTTTTAAACTCAGTTCTCGCACCGCTTCGGGGTCGGGTAATTGCTTTGTCAATGCATTGTATTGGCGCACAATTTCAACGTTTCTGAAATGCAAGACGGCTGCTTTGCATTTTGGGATATAAATCTTTCTTGATGCCCAAAACGCATTTACCAATATTTCAGCATTTTTATTACCGATAACATCGCCAATTTTTTGGTTATTGGCTCGTGATGACTTTGTGAAGCCTTGATAAATGGGTAAAAAAGCACCGCCATAAGCCTTAATTAATTTTAAGGTTTCATCAATGCCAATCAATGCCACAAATTCATGAAAAGCATCAGGCAACATATGCTTGACAATTTCATATTCTTTTCTGATTAGTGCAGCTTTTTTTTTCTCTATATCAGCCATTTTTATTCACTTGTCATAAATAAAATTAAATGAATTACAACGCATGGTGCTTTAACAAAATTTTCCGAACCCTCTGGACGTTTAAACGGTATTCAGTTGATAAAATATCAATGGCAGCCATATTGGTCATAGGCATATCTTTGTTGGTCAATTCTTTGTAACGCTTGACCATTTGCAAATCACGCAAATACAAAGCACCGTTCTTAAGCGATGGAAAGCTGATTTTTCGCTGTTTGTAATATGGCTCAAACAACAAAGTCACTTTTTCAGCCCCAATCAATGCTTCAATTGCTTGGCGTTCTTTGGTCTTGCTTTTGGTCACTTGAATCACGCATCCTTGATAACGCTCCGCCAGTTTAAAAGCAGCATCTAAGCCAATTAAAGCCGTGATTTTGTGGAATGAATCAGGCAAAACATGCTTGATTGTTTCATATACCGCCTGATATTCGGTAATGGGTAAATGGGCGTTTTGGCTCATGCCTTGACCTCCGTATCAATCGCCATGACTTCGCTACCTTGCACAATCTCAATGCCAGCAATAGGACGCTTTTGTAATGCCTCTGCCTCTGCCATGATTGCGGTCTTGTTCAATTCTGTTTTGGTGCGTAAAAAGCGGCTTAAACGGCGTTTTTTCAGGTCGTCCATGATGGTATCAAGGTCGCCTGTCACTTTCACACTAGACGGTGTTTTGCGCCATTTGATTGCCCCATTGACCATAGCAATGCTTTTGCTTTTGCCGCCGTTGGTCAATTCGTCACGGTGGTGGCTGGCATACATGGCAATTTGGCTGCGTAGGCTGGCAATGTGTTGGGCAATTGGGGCGGTGGCTTGTTGGTGCTTTTCTTGTAACGCCAGTTGCTTGGCAGTGGTTTTGCTGCTTAGGTTTGCCAGTTGTTTTTCAGCATTGATCAATTCAGCAAAAGCGGCTTCAAAGTCTGCCTTATTGGTCAAGGTGTTGGTGCTTTGTGCTTGCATGTTTCTACTCTCTGTCTATTGGCTTGCTTGGCGTTTACTTGCCAAATGGTTGATGTAGGTTTCAATTTCAGATTCCAGCCATGCGGTTACATTGGTTGAAACCTTAAACGGCTTTGGAAAGTCAGGGTCATACCGTTTGTTTTTGGGGTTGATTTTGTACCAAATAGCAGTACGACTAATGCACAGCCGCTCTGCTACTTGTTTGGATCTTAATAATTTGTTGCTTGTATTGCTCATGTTTTGCCCTTATTGCTCTGTGTTAAACATTGCCGCCAATGTGCCTAAAAAAATTGGCTGCTGTGCCATGTCGCATGTCAGTACATCGCCTTTTTTTAAAATTGCATAAGAAAAAAAAAGCCGCAAGATGGCGGCTGGGTAATCGTTTTGTCACAAAAAAATGAAGCGTTTTGTTATATTTGGGTAATCGTTTTGTCACAAGTGGCTATTTTTTGTCATAGCGTTTAAATACTGTTTAAAAACTTCCGTATGAGCATTTAATGTTTTTGAGTGATTTTAAAAGGCTTGATGAACTAAACTTGATTTGGGGCGTTTTTAATGGGCTTTTAATTGCCAAAAAAGCACCAACACAGTGAGCAAAAGAAAAAGCCACTAAAAACACAAGTTTTTTTTGTTTTTTTTGCATTTAAAGCGTCTAACTTGAAACTAAATTTGCTAAGTCTTTTGTTTAGTCGCTTGCATATTCTTTTGTTTAATCGGTCTTTTTTTGCTAAGTAACTGGCATTTATTTACTTAAATTAACCAAATTCAAGCCAAAAAAATAAGCATGTGGGGTATGGCTCATTTTATTTGTTGCTCAAAAACACACAAAAGCCACCTGTGCAAAGGCTTTGCGCCTTGCTTGGGTGGCTTTAAATTGGTTTTAAAATGCGGTTTTATGGGTGGAAAATAAGCTTATAACATGGTATTTTGAGCGGATTTTGCTCAACAATGCTTTAAATTGCTCATTATTTTGGGCTTGACTGCTCATTTTTGGCTTGTTCGTAATGGTTTTTCAGCCAATCGGCATACCATTGCATCATATTTGCCCGTTCGTCCATGTACTCAGCCCTATTGTAAGCGGCTCTGATTTTGTTGCCCTCAACATGCGCCAGTTGCCGTTCTATGGCATCAGGATTAAAGCCTTGTTCGTTTAGTAGGCTACTGGCAAGGCTTCTAAACCCGTGTGGCGTGGCAATGCCTTTGTATCCCATTTTATTGATGATGTAACCGAATGTGTTTTCACTGATATAGCTGTCAGGCTTATTTCTATTGGGGAACATATAACGCCCATGCCCTGTGATGGTATGCAATTGCTTTAATATTTTGATTGTCCAATCTGCCAAAGGGATAACATGGGGGCGTGGGCGTTTCATGCGGCTGGCTGGTATGTGCCATTCTTTTTTATTCCAGTCAATTTCTGACCATTCACCGCCTCTTATCTCATGGTTACGGGCAAAACAAAGCATAAGCAACATGATCCCCAGCTTATTGGCTTGATATGCGTCCACTGCAAACAGTCTGCAATAAAACTCGCTTAATTGCTCACGGGGCAAAGCTGGCATATGCTCAACTGGCTTTTGATTGATAAAGCCTTGTAATGGTATGGCTGGATTACTATCAACCAATTCCATTAAAGCGGCATAGTTGAATATTTTCTCTATACGCTGTCTGATTTGGTTTGCCGTTTCTGTTGCCCCACGCTTGGCAATGCTTTCAATGATACGCTTCACATCCTTGACCGTAATTTCATTGACAGGAACATGCCCTATTGTCGGGAATACATCCACTGATAGGCTGTGTAACACTCTTTTGGCGTGGTTTTCTTTCCAGCGTGGTGCTTGTGTTTTGTGCCATTCCAACGCCACCAATTCAAACGTGTGTAAGGCGTTCTGTTTTCTGACAGTCTTTTCTTTTTGTTTTTCGGCTGCTGGGTTCACGCCAGCCGCTAACAGGCTTCTAGCTTGTTGGTGCTGTTGCCTTGCTTCGCTCAAACTTATATCAGGGTATTTGCCAATTCTTAATGATTGCGCTTTGCCATCAAAGCGAAAGTTATACACAAAGTATTTAGTACCGCCACGCTCTTGGCTGGCAACAACAAAAGACAAGCCGCCACCATCGGCAAAGGTTTGTTTTTTATCGGTAGGCTTTGCAAGCCTCAATTGTCTGTCATTTAGATTTAAAGGCATGTCACATCCTTTTTAGTTTGCCTGTTGGTGCTTTTCCTGCCTATTTTGCCATGCACCAACAAAAGCACCAACGAAATTATGTTTATTTTGTTAGACCGCATTAAACAGTATTAAACAACTAAAAAGCCTTGATGCCTTTGAAAGCCTTGATATACCTGAAAGAATGTTTACCGCATTAAACACCGTTAAACACAAAAAAGCCCCTAAAAAAGGGGCTTTTTTCTTATCGTGGTGCGGATGGAGAGACTCGAACTCTCACACCAAAGGCGCTGGAACCTAAATCCAGTGCGTCTACCAATTTCGCCACATCCGCAGAAGAGAGAAGCATTATAGGTAAGGTTTTTACAAATGTAAAGTATTACGAACGCATTTAATCAAATAAACCTTGCTGCGGACTGCCACGAGTCACTTGAGCGGCGGCATCACTGCTGTGGAACACAATATCAATGTGTTGACCAAACTTCAAATCATCAGCAGAAGTAATG
Organism: Vitreoscilla stercoraria DSM 513; assembly: GCF_000382305.1. Classification (GTDB taxonomy): domain Bacteria; phylum Pseudomonadota; class Gammaproteobacteria; order Burkholderiales; family Neisseriaceae; genus Vitreoscilla; species Vitreoscilla stercoraria. The sequence goes on along the minus strand of NZ_KB908021.1, from coordinate 74,371 downwards.
ACTTTGCCACGACGATTTTTAATCACAGAAAAACCACGCTCTAAGACTTGTTGCGGCGACAATGCTTCTAGTAAAACTTGCTGGCGTTTCAAGCGTTGGTGCTGGTTTTGCCATTGTTGTTGCCATGCTTGTTGTAACAATTGTTGTTGCTGTTGCAAAGTTTGCTGCCACTGCTTAATGCTAGGAGCAGCGGCCTGTAATTGAGCTTGTTGCCATTGCAAGTATTGTGTGCGTTGGCGCAGCAAATTTTGCATGCTGTAATCCAATTGTTGCTGCTGTTGGCGCAGTTGTTGGCGCTGGGTCGCGATGCGTTCATTGGGATGTTTGACTTGGCGCGCATACCAATCAATGCGTTGGCTCAAATCTTGGTAACGGCGTTGCAAAGCGGTATGCATCACATTGTGTAAAGACGCAATGTATTGGCGCCATGCTTGCGCATCTGGGCTGACCATTTCTGCCGCACCTGTGGGCGTAGGTGCACGCACATCGGCTGCAAAATCACTCAAAGTGACATCGGTTTCGTGCCCGACACCTGAAATCACCGGAATCGAACACTCAGCAATCGCACGCAAAACCACTTCTTCATTAAATGCCCACAAATCTTCAATGCTGCCACCACCACGACACACAATCAACACATCCACTTCTTGGCGCGCATCGGCTGTGGCGATGGCTTGGGCGATTTGATAATGGCTGCTTTTGCCCTGTACTGGTGTGGGATACACGATGATGTTCAAGGCACTCATGCGGCGATTCAAAGTCGCCACCACATCGCGCAAAGCCGCTGTCGCAGTACTGGTCACAATACCAATGGTTTGTGGATGCGCAGGCAATTCTTGTTTGCGTGCCTCGTCAAATAAGCCTTCTTGCGCCAATTGCTGTTTCAAACGCTCATACGCTTCAAACAAAGTGCCCATACCCGAAGACCGCAGCTGAGTGACATTGATTTGAAACTCGCCACGGGCTTCGTATAAAGTGATTTTACCTGTCAATTCGATGTGCTCGCCCTCACGCAAAGGTGTGGTCAAGCGATCGGCATAGCTTTTAAACAAAGCGCAACGCACTTGTGCTTGTTGGTCTTTGAGCGAAAAATAATAATGCCCGCTGCTGGCATGGTTCAAATTGGAAATTTCACCACTGACCCAAACATTGGCCAGATTTTGTTCTAATAATTGGCGTGCCAAAGCGTTCAATTGTGAAACGGCAAGCGGTGGCGGGCTAAACAAATGATCGGACATGAGAAAACATTCAGACTTTACAGGCCGCAATTATAGCCCAATCGGTGCTTGGTATGAGCATGTTTTTAGCATGTCAAAAAGCATCAGCGTCCTGTAAAGTTTACAGGACGCTGATGACTTCTGTGATGACACATCTTGAATCAAGATGAATGTTAAGGCAAAACCTTCCCAACATTAAACAAATTCTTACTGTCCAAACTTTGTTTCATGGTTTGCATCAATGCCAATTCTTGAGCGGTGCGCATATAAGGCATCCATTGGGTTTTAAGTTGGCCAATACCATGTTCTGCCGCCACCGTACCGCCAACGGCAAACACTTGTTCGTATACCAAAGCATTGATGTCGGTTTCATATTGATAAACTTCATTGCTCAAAATATCGGCCATGAAAACATTGTAATGCAAAGAACCATCGCCCAAATGCCCAAATACCACCAAAGTCGCCTGTGGATAAGCGGCCTGTAAAACTTGCTCACATTGGTGGATAAAGGTTGCCACTTGCCCAATGGGCATCGCAATGTCGTGTTTGATGCTGGCACCTAAATGGCGTTGCGCTTCAGAAATGTGTTCACGCAAAGACCACAATTGTTCACGCTGTTGTTCCGACTCTGCCACCACCGCTTCGGCAAATTCAGCATCCCACAACACTTGCATCAATTGCTCTTGCAGCAAAGAATTATCGGTGCTATCAGTCAACTCTAAAAGCACATGCCACGGCGCTTGTAACGGCTGTTGCAATTGTAATAATTGAGAAGACAAATCCAAAGCAAATGCGCTGATCAATTCAAAACTGCTCAAACGCTCGGCAAAATGTTGTTGCATGGTTTGCAATAACAATACCGCCGCCTCAATATTATTCACCCCCACCCAAGCGGTCACATGGGTTTTGACAGGCGCAAACAGTTTTAAGGTCGCCGCAGTGATGATGCCTAAAGTACCTTCGGAGCCTATCAGCAATTGTTTGAAATCAAAGCCTGTGGTATTTTTGTGTAAAGGCGTGAGCTGTTCGACCAAATCGCCATTGGGCAACACCACCTCCAAACCCATGACCAAGTCGCGCATCGGGCCATAACGCACCACATTCACACCACCTGCATTGCACGCAATATTGCCGCCAATTTGGCACGAGCCTTCCGATGCCAAACTCAATGGAAACATGCGCCCTGCCGCTGCGGCATCGGCCTGTACTTGCTGCAAGATGCGCCCTGCTTCTACGGTAATGCAATTGTCCGCCACATTCACGCCGCGCACACGGTTCAATTTGCTTAAAGACACAATAATACCCAAACCTGCCACCGCATCAGATGGTGTAGCGCCGCCACACATGCTGGTATTGCCACCTTGTGGCGTGATGGGAATGGCATGTTCAAAACAATATTTCACCACAGCTTGCACACTGGCAACCGAAGTCGGTTGCACCACTGCCCACACTTTGCCTTGGTAACGACGGCGCTGATCTAGGCAAAACGCTGCCATGTCTTGCTCATCTACAATCAATTCATTGGCTGCCAGCATTTTTTTTAAAGCTTGAATGTGTACGGATGTGTCTGCCATTGTGGTTGTCATGTGTGGTTCACCGTTTTAATCTTGGTATAAAAATTTGATGCCATCTAAAGTCGCGCGAAACATGGCACCAGTATGGGTTTCGCCTGCATAACGCTCTTGCTCTAATTGCAAATGAGCGGCCTGTAAGTTTTGCAAACGCATGCCCATGTCTTCAACCTTATTGACCATTTGCTTTTGTGCCAAAATTTGCGCCCGCTCTCCATTGGCATCCACATGTGGCGATGGCGCTTGTTCGTATTCACCAACAGTCATGCGCACTTTTTTAAGCTGTTTATTTTGCAGCAATGGTGTGAAATAACTGTCAGGTAAATGTTGCAAACTGCCCTCATTCCACCACATTGACGGACTGGAAATGATGTAATGGCTGAACATTTCAGGACGCTGCATCAAAGCATACAAAGCCAACACGCCACCATAAGAATGCCCCAAAATCGCTGATTTTTGTGAATTGATGCGGTATTTTTGCTGTAATTGCGGTATCAACTCTTGTTCTATCATGTTCAAAAACAAATCTGCTTCGCCTTTTGGTGGCAAGCTCGGCGCAATTTTGCCTTTGGCTTGCATCGGTGGCGTATAGTCAAGTGAACGCATCGGGATATCAAGCAACTGTCCATTGTCATAACCAATACCCACAACCAACAAAGGCTTGGCACCATTGTCACGGGCGTGATTCAAATAAGTATAAGCAGCAGTGGATGCTGTAGGAAACATCATTTCGCCATCCAACACAAATACAGTTTGATAACCTTGTGCAGGAGCTTCCCCAACAGCCAAGGTTTGAATGCGGTAAGTGCGTCCTGTTTGCTTAGATGGCAATAAGATTTGCTGAGCTTGTGGCATGGTCGCCGCTTGCCAAGTCACGGCAGCCTGATTGGAAACGAGTTTAGGTTGTGCTTGCGCTGCCAAAGGCGCACAAAAGAGTGCCGCCAATGAGCTGGCAGCTAAAAAATCAATTAATTTCATGGTTTTCACATCAAAAAAAACCATCTTCACTCAAGATGGTGGTTTAACGATTGCGGTGGCGTTTGTTTGCCAACATGGCCGTTGCGTAACTGCATGAGCTGCTGAGCTTGATGCTTTTGCCTAATGTGTATTGAAAAATGGCTTCAACCAAACGTTTGGCAAAACCTCGCCCTTGAAAAAAAGGCTCCACTTCCACATAGCGAATGCGCCAATGCTCATCATTGGTCACAGCATAATTCAATTCACCCACAATGTGCCGTGCCGCATCCAAAAGCACCCAACGGTGTTCGCCCGAACGGTGTTCAATTTGCAGTTCCATTACCTTCACCTTTTCAAGTATGGGCAGCGGCACGACGCATTATCAGAATTACTTCTCCAAAATCATAGAACCTACGCCCGAGTCTGTAAACAACTCCAACAACAAAGCATGTGGCACACGACCATCGATGATGATGGTGGCTTTCACACCATTGGTAGCAGCATCCAAAGCTGATGCAATTTTAGGCAACATTCCACCGCTTAAGGTTCCATCTGCAATCAATTCATCGACCAAAGCTGGGGTTAAATCGGTTAACAATTCGCCGTTTTTGTCTAAAATCCCGGGCGTATTGGTCATCATAATCAAACGCTCTGCTGCCAACTCCTTAGCCAAGCGTCCTGCAACCAAATCGGCATTGATATTAAATGCTTCGCCCAGTCGACCCACACCAATCGGTGCAATCACAGGAATATAGCCTTTTTCTGCCAAGCCGCTGATTAGAGTCCCATCAATGGTGTCAATCGTGCCCACTTGACCGATGTCGACGCCATTTTTATCTGGTGTGTTGATAAACAGTTTTTTGGCCTTCATAAAATGACCATCTTTGCCCGTCAAACCCACGGCTTTACCGCCATATTGGTTAATCAAAGACACGATTTCTTTGTTCACCGAACCGCCCAAAACCATCTCCACCACATTCATGGTTTCGGCATCGGTCACGCGCATACCTTGTACAAATTCACCATGCTTGCCGACTTTTTCCAACATCTGATTGATTTGCGGGCCACCACCATGCACCACTATCGGATTCATGCCACACAGTTTTAACAACACGATGTCTTTGGCAAAGCCTTCTTTAAGCTTTTCATCGGTCATGGCATTGCCACCGTATTTGACTACAATGGTCGCGCCAGCATATTTGCGGATATATGGCAGGGCTTCTGCCAAGATTTCTGCACGTTCTTGTGCGTTTTCAATATTCATTTAGATGATTGCTTTCGTTGACAAGCTGGGTATAACAGCAATTGTGCAACGGACGACAGATTATTTCAATCATTATGATTTTCAAACTGACAAAACGCACACTGTTGGCATCCATTTAAAAGTTTGCAATAAAATGCTTTTCAAAGCCGATACCGATACCGCACACCCATTATTCAAATACAGGCACCAATATTTTCTCGTAGCCTGATGAACACCACTTAAATACACAAGCGCCATACAACTATTCAAATTTCATGTTTTGCAGCATATAATTTTGCCTTCTTAAAACCATGACCACTGTTGTGATTGAAACCATGAACCCGATTGCCGACAATATGATTGACTCCAACAAATCCCAACCTCGCTCCGATGGGTTTTGGGCCAGTAAATTCAAAGCCACAGGCATCCACTTATTGATTTGCATATTGATTGCCACCACCATTTTTGTGTTGATGACCCAAATGTGGTATCCAGATGGTTTACTCACTTTGGCAGGTGGCTTACGCTTTTTCACGGTATTGGTCTGTTGTGATGTGATTTTGGGTCCCATCATCACCTTGGTTGTCTATTCTATTAAAAAATCCAAACGCGAACGCTTTTGGGATTTTGCCATCATAGGCACAGTGCAAGTGGCGGCTTTGAGCATTGGTTTGCACGCCATTATTGATGGTCGTCCTGCGTTTGCAGTTTTCACCGGCAAAAAAATTGAAATCATCAATGCCGTACACATGCAAGAACATGAATTGGCTTTGGGCAAACAAGCCCCATTTCAGCACGTTTCATGGCAAGGTCCTGTCGCAGCGATAGCCCAATATCCTGAACAAGATGCCAAACTACAAAGCGCCATCATGGACAGCGCTGGCGCAGGTTTTGGCTTTGCGTATATGCCACGTTTTTATGAAACTTTAGCGCAGCCACAATTGCAAGTTTTACAAAACGCCATCAAACCCATAGCCCAATTAAAACAACTGGCACCCACGCGTGTTAATGACATCGACCAAGCTTTACAAAATGCAGGTTTGAACGAACAAAATGCAGGCTGGTTAGATGTTGAAACCAACAACGGTTTTGGTGTTGCCATCGTAGAACGTGCCACAGGCAAAACGCATCATTATTTGGACATTGATGCATAACATCTTTGTTTCAAAATGATTTCATTCACTAAGCGTCCTGTAAACATTTACAGGACGCTTATTCATTCACAAAACAACAATGTTAAAATAAGCCCTTTTTTCAGACCATTCATCGCCTTATTTTGAATGTCTCACACAGGTTATCCATGTTATCGCAACTCAAAACCCATTGGTTTTCCAACATCCGCGCCGATGTTTTATCAGGCTTGGTGGTCGGTCTGGCACTGATTCCCGAATCCATCGCTTTTTCCATCATCGCAGGCGTTGACCCGAAAGTTGGCTTGTACGCCTCCATTTGTATCGCCATCACATTGGCTTTTGCAGGCGGCCGCCCTGCCATGATTTCTGCTGCCACAGGTGCTGTGGCGCTTCTTGTGGTCGGTTTGGTCAAAGACTATGGCTTGCAATACTTGCTTGCAGCCACCGTTTTGGCAGGCATATTGCAAATTGTCATCGGTTATTTGAAATTGGCCAAATGGATGCGTTTTGTCTCCAAATCAGTAGTGACAGGCTTTTTGAATGCTTTGTCCATTTTGATTTTCATGGCGCAATTGCCGCATTTTGTCGGTGCTGATGCCAGCATGTATGTGTTGGTGGTGTTGGGCTTATTGATGGTATATGGATTTGCTTATTTACCCAAAATCGGTAAGCTTTTGCCCGCGCCATTGGTGTCTATTGTCTTGTTAAGCATTTTGGTGTTTGCATTGGGTATAGAAACCAAAACCGTTGGTGACATGGGCAGTTTGCCCGACACTTTGCCTGTGTTTTTGTTACCCAACATTCCCTTCAATTGGGAAACTTTCATGATAATTTTGCCCTATTCGTTGGCGATGGCGGTGGTAGGTTTGCTTGAATCGATGATGACGGCAACCGTTTTGGACGACATCACCCAAAGCCCAAGCGACAAATTTCGCGAATGCAAAGGTCAAGGCATGGGCAACATCGTCAGCGGCATGATGGGCGGCATGGCAGGTTGTGCGATGATTGGGCAATCGTTGATGAACGTCCAATCAGGCGCACGCACACGTTTGTCAACTTTCAGCGCAGGCGTGTTTTTATTGGTGTTGGTGGTGTTTTTGGGCGATGTGATTGCCCTCATTCCCATGGCAGCTTTGGTGGCAGTGATGTTCATGGTGGCGTTTTCGTCATTTGATTGGGCATCCATCACCCAAATGCACCAACGCCCTTTGAGTAGCAATATCGTGATGGTGGCAACGGTTTTGGCGGTTTTGGCCACACACAATTTGGCGGTGGGTGTGTTGTTGGGCGTAGTGTTGTCAGCGCTGTTTTTAATGAACAAACTAGAGCGACAATTGCACATTTCAGCAACCAGCAATGCCCAAGGACACAGCGTTTACAGCGTTGAAGGCGCGGTATTTTTCAGCTCCGTCCCACAAATAGTGGCGTTTGTTGCCAATCAAATGCACCAATCAACCGTCGTTTTGGATTTCACCCACGCCCACATTCATGATTTAACCAGTGTGCAAGCGATGGATGACATGCTCAAAAAATGGCGCAGCAGTGGCAAACAAGTGAGCTTAACCGGCTTAAACCCACACAGTTTGGCGTTGTTTGAGCAACACGCCACCGAAAAACTGCATCAATCTTAAACACAAGCATTCAAACCAAAACAAAGCGTCCTGTAAGTTTACAGGACGCTTTGACATTCAAAACGCATTTGCCATGCATGAATAGGTTGCTGTCGATGTTTTAAGACTCTGCTTTGCGCTCTACCAATTCCATCGCGCCATTTTCAAAAAACGTCATCAAAATCGCTTGGGCGGCCACTTGGTCTAAATAGGCTTTTTGTTTTCGACCAAACACATTCGCCTCGGCAAGCAGGCTTTCAGCATAGACTGACGACATACGCTCATCGACCAAATACACAGGCAAACCAAAACGCCCATTCAAGCGTTGCGCAAATTTGCGGCACAAAGCCGAGGTTTCATGCTCCACGCCATCCATGTGTGCAGGCAAACCCACCACCAATTGGTTGGGACGCCATTCTTTGATCAAAGCTTCCACTGCTGCAAACTTTTTGCTGTTTTCCGTTTCGCTGATGGTGACAATCGGATGCGCCATTGCCACTTCGGCATCGCCTTGTGCCACGCCAATGCGCGCAGCACCAAAATCAAAACCCAAAGTCGTCCCGCGTGGTGCTTCAAGCATGTCCTGCCCCTTGTACTAAATTGGCAGGATTGATACCAAGCAATTGCAAAGCAGCGTTGTAACGCTCCGCAACAGGCAAATCAAACATGATGTGTTGGTCTGCTTTGACCGTCAGCCAAGCATTTTTCGCCAACTCGTCTTCAAGCTGGTTTTTTTTCCAACCTGCATAACCAATGGTGGCCAAAGTTTTGGCTTCTGTGTTTTGAGTATTGTGTGCCAAGTCCTCAATAATATCGCGTGAAGTGGTAAAAGCGATGTCTTCGCTGACCAAAACACTGCTTTCCCAATCTCCCACAGGCGTGTGCAATAAAAAGCCTCTATCGACTTGTACAGGACCGCCCATCAAGACCGCTTGTTCATCGTATTGCAATGGCGTGCGCTGTTGTATGGCTTCAAACAATTGGTTCATGGTTAATGGTGATGGTTTGTTAATCACCACGCCCATCGCACCGTCTTCATTGTGTTCACAAATGTACACCACGCTGCCACTGAAAAATGTATCGTCCATATTGGGCATGGCAATCAGAAAATAATTGGCCAAATTTTCTATTTTTTGGTTGGTTTTGGTCATGATGACACCTCTTTAATGTGTTCAATTGCAGTTACAATTGACTGTCTATATGGTGCTGTCGTTGAATTTGACAAGTCTTACAACGTATAATTGCGCTCTCAATTGAAAAACTGCGTGCACGCAGTGCTCATTTTACTGTGTCTGTATAAAGGTCTGTGACGTGAATATTACCAAACCCATCGTTTTGCTCATCTTAGACGGCTTCGGCTATCGTACTGAAATCGAAGACAATGCCATCGCTGCGGCAAACACCCCGCGCTTGGACGCTTTGATGAAAGACTACGCTTTTGGCACCATTGATGCCTCTGAACGCATGGTCGGCTTGCCGCGTGGTCAATTTGGTAATTCTGAAGTCGGTCACTTGAATATTGGCGCAGGTCGCATTGTTGAGCAAGACATCACCCGCATTGATATGGCGGTGGAAGAAAATACTTTGAAAGACAACGCAGCTTTACAGGACGCTTTCAAATACGCCAATGGCAAAAAATTGCATTTGATAGGTTTATTGTCTGACGGTGGCGTTCACAGTCATATCAGCCATTTCTTTGCTGTATTGGATGCTGCGGTGGCAGCTGGCGTGGCAACGATTGTGGTGCACCCATTTTTAGATGGTCGTGACACACCACCGCAAAGCGCCGAAGCGTATTTAGCCCAATTACAAGACTATACCAAAGCACACCCACAAGTGCATATTGGTACGGTTGTGGGTCGCTTTTTTGCAATGGATCGTGACAACCGTTGGGAGCGTGTGCAAACCGCTTATGACGCTTTGGTAGGCGTTGCTGCACCATTCAGTGCCAATTCAGCCGTTCAAGCCTTACAGGACGCTTATGCGCGCGGTGAAAACGACGAATTTGTACAAGCGACATTGATTGATTCGAACATGGTGATTGAAGACGGCGATGTGGTCATCAATATGAATTTCCGTGCCGACCGTGCGCGCGAAATCACCCAAGCCTTGCTCAATGCAGATTTTGATGGTTTTGAACGTGCCAAACAGCCAAAAATCGCTTACTACACCAGCTTAACCAGCTACGGCAAACAATACACCCACCCTGTAATGTTTGCACCACAATCAATCAGCAATGGTTTGGGCGAATTTGTATCCTCTCAAGGTTTGACGCAATTGCGCATTGCCGAAACCGAAAAATACCCGCATGTGACGTATTTCTTCAGCGGCGGTCGTGAAGAACCGTATGCAGGCGAAGAGCGTATTTTGGTGCCGTCTCCAAAAGTGAAAACTTATGACATGCAGCCTGAAATGAATGCGCCTGTGGTGACACAACACATCGTAGAAGCAGTACAAAACAACCGTTTTGACTTCATCATGTGCAATTTTGCCAATGGCGACATGGTCGGACACACTGGCGTATTTGAAGCGGCAGTCAAAGCGGTGGAAGCATTGGATACCTGTGTCGGTCAAGTGGTCGATGCGGTGATTGCCGCAGGTGGCGAAGTGTTGATTACGGCAGACCATGGCAATTGTGAAAACATGTTTGACCACGGCAATGGCCAAGCACACACACAACACACCACCCAACCTGTGCCATTCATTTACGTGGGTCGTCCTGCAACGATTCAAACAGGCGGTGCGTTAAAAGACATCGCGCCGACTTTGTTGGCGATGGCAGGTTTGACGCCACCTGCTGAGATGAGCGGTCAAAACTTGATTCAATTTGCTTAAACCTTAACCTGAGGTAATGCGCCGCATGAAATGGATTCCATTATTTGGTTCTGTGTTTGCTCTGAGTGCCAGCATGGCATTGTGGGCAAACACGGCGGCGCCATCGGCGCAAAATCTTGAGGCCAGTCAAGATGTTCAAGCCGTACAGCAAGAGCTCAAACAAGCTGAGCAAACCCTCAGCGAACACAAACAAGAGCAGAAAAAACTCAACACCGACATTCAAAAAACCCAAACCGCCCTGCAAGCGGCAAGCCATGAATTGGCGCAACTGACGCTCAAGCAACGCCAATCAGCAGAAGTATTGTCACAACTGCAATTGCAATTATCCCAATTGCAAACCCAAAACCAACACAACAAAGCCCAAGCACAACGCTTGCTCAATAGCCAATACAAAAACAAGCAGCCTGAAGCGGTGGTTTTATTGCTCAAAAACAGCAATCCCAACCAAAAAGGTCGCCATATTGCCTATTTGCGTTATTTGCACCAAGCCAATGAACAGGTTTTGCGCGATTTGAAGCAACACATGGTGCAAATCGACGCTCAACAGACAAAAATTGCCGCAGAACATGCCAAACTGCAACAATTGCAACAACAAAGCACTAAAGTACATCAACGCTTACAAAGCCAACGTCAAGGTCAAGCCAAACAACACACTGTTTTGCAAAACAATATTGCCAAACAACAAGCCCACATTCAAGATTTAAAACAAGACGAAAAACGCTTGCAAACTTTGCTCGCTCGCCTGAACCGACAGCAAGCAGCCAAACCCAAAGTTATCAAAAAAACACTGCCTAAAGTTGTCAGCAATCAAGCTGTTACCACCAAACCCAAAACTTTACCCAAATTAAATACTCCCAATACTCAGCACGGCTTGACTGCCGAAGACATGGCTTTGGATGCAAACGCTTTTATCCAAACGGCTGCCAGTGCGCCTAGCCATCGCTTTAGCCAAATGCAAGGACGTATGGCCTTGCCTGCTACGGGAATGATTACAGGACGCTTTGGCAGCGCACGTCCTTCAGGCGGCACTTGGAAAGGCATTTTCATCCAAAATCAAGGTGCAAGCGTACACACCGTAGCCGAAGGCGAAGTGGTATATGCCGCAACGCTGCAAGGCTATGGCAGTACGGTGATTGTCGATCACGATGGTGGTTACATGACAGTGTATTCTGGTTTGGCATCCATACAAGTGAGTACAGGTGAACAACTTACCTCGCGCGCACGAATAGGCAGCAGCGGTCGCTTGCCTAGCGGTGAGCAAGGCACATATTTTGAAGTGCGCTACCAAACCCGTGCGATGAACCCTTTATCGTGGGTGGGTTAAAAACATTGTTTAGCAAACATTTACTGCGCTGTGGTTGTTTGTTATGGCAAAAGTGAATATGCTAATGCCCTGAATGAGTTTGTTGAAGAATGGTAAAAATTTAATGACAAAGCAAAAAAATACTGCGAAAAAACTCGCCATCTATGGTTTTGGCACTCTAACAGGCATTGCCTTGAGCTTGAGTGTGCAAAGCTTTGCCAACGAACAAGACAAAAACAGTTTGCCAGTTCAAGGCATCCGTACTTGGGCTGAGGCTTATGGTCAAATTAAGGCCAATTATGTTGAAGTCACCGATGATGAAAAATTGCTAGAAAGTGCCATCCAAGGCATGGTTTCCAGTTTGGACCCTCACTCTGATTACATGTCGCCTAAAGATTTTGTCGATTTAAAAGAAAATACGAGCGGCGAATTTGGTGGTTTGGGCATGGAAATCGGCTCTGAAGATGGCTTTATCAAAGTCATTGCGCCTATTGAAGATACGCCTGCTGAACGTGCGGGTGTCAGAAGTGGCGACTATATTACCAAAATCAACGAAACCTCTACCCGTGGCATGTCGACGACTGAAGCGGTGAAATTGATGCGAGGCAAGCCTGATACCAAAATCACCTTGACCTTGTCACGCAAAGATGCCACTCAACCAATTGTCGTGAATTTAACCCGTGCCGTCATCAAAGTACGCAGCGTGCGCAGTCATTTGCTTGAACCGGGCATTGGTTATGTGCGCATTACTCAATTCCAACAACCGACTGTTGCCTTGCTCAATGAAAATATTCAAAAATTGGTCAAAGAAAACAAAGGCAATCTCAAAGGTTTGATTTTGGATTTGCGTGATGACCCTGGTGGTTTGCTCACAGGTGCGGTAGGCGTATCGGCAGCATTCTTGCCTGAAGGCAGTAAAATTGTCAGCACCAAAGGTCGCGATGGCAAAGAAGGCATGAAACTCAAAGCCACCCAAGACGATTATGCTATGGGTGAAAGCAAAGACCCATTAGCGGGTTTGCCTGCCAATTTAAAAGACATTCCAATCACGATTTTGATTAATTCAGGCTCAGCTTCTGCCTCTGAAATCGTTGCAGGTGCTTTGCAAGACCACAAACGCGCGGTTTTGGTCGGCACACCATCGTTTGGCAAAGGCTCGGTGCAATCGGTATTACCGTTGTCCAATGGCGGTGGCATCAAATTGACCACGTCTTTGTATTACACGCCTAACGACCGTTCGATTCAAGCGCAAGGTATTTTGCCCGATGTCGAAGTCAAAGACAAAACCCGTACTGTTGAATACCGTGAAGCCGATTACCGTGGTCACATTGCCAATCCAAATGGTGGTGAAGAAAACAAAGGCGGCATTGTCGTATACGATGAAGAACCTGTAAAAACGGCCAGTGACACATCCAGCGTCACGCCAGCTGACAAAGACGATAAAAACAAATCCAAAGACAAGAAAAACAGTACCGAAGATATTTTAAGTTCACGCATTCCCAACCCTGCCAAAGACGAGCAATTGGCCAAAGCTTTGTCTTTGCTCAAAGACCCTAGCGCGTATCAAGAAGCCATGGGTAAAGGCATGGACAAGAAAAAATTGGACGAAGCCAAGAAAGAAAAAGACAAAAACAACACTGAAGATTGATATCCATCGGATGATTATCTTAACCACTGCCCGCGTTGCTGCGGGCAGTTTTATTAGCAGGACGCTTATTTGAATACCTCCCTCAGTACGCCACCTTTAAGTCCCTCGGTGGTGCAACGCTTACACACATTAAACCTTCACACGGTCGACGATTTGCAGCAAGTGGGTGCAGCCACAGCCTTTGCACAGCTCAAAGCCTCAGGTTTAACCGTGACTTCTACCGTGTTATGGCAATTGGGTGCATTGTGCCACGGTGTGCCTGTGCAGCAATTGGACAGTGACGCCAAACAAGCTTTACAGGACGCTTATAAAGCCTTACCGCCCATACGTTTACCGCCACCCTTAGTCGAACAAAAAAGCCATATGCAACATGCCTTAAGGCAAGCGCAACGGGCTTTTGATATGGGCGAAATTCCAATTGGTGCCGTCGTGGTGCATGATGGAAAAATCATTGCCGCTGCACACAATGAATGCATACAGCAGCATTTTGTGGGCGCACATGCCGAAATGCTGGCTTTGCAACGAGCAGGACAAATTTTGGGTACGTATCGTTTGTCTGAGTGTGATTTGTATGTCACGGTTGAACCTTGCACCATGTGTTGTGGCGCTTTATTGCAATCTCGAATCCAACGGGTGTTTTATGGCATTGCCGAAGCCAAAATGGGGGCTGTGCAGAGCCAATTACAATTGCAAAATCACAAATCACTCAATCACCACAGCGCATTTTTCAGCGGCATTTTGGCGGACGATTGCCGACTTTTAATGCAAAATTTCTTCAAATCCAAGCGTTAAATTTTACCAAATTTTTTATCTTAGCCATTTCTGCCAAAATATTGCTAAATCAAGGCTTTTTATCTTTATTCAAAGTAGTTTTGTATTTATTTTTTAGCATAAACCATATAAAACTGCCTGTAAAAACGGCATCATCTGTTAAAACGAGCTGAAATATAAAAGTGAGTATTTTTAAATATTTAGCTTAGACATTTGATAGCAATGACAATTTTGAGACAGTTCCGCAGTGCAAAAAACCTTTGACGCACAGCAACATTTTTCTGTATGTTTATAAACCCAAGTTTAAAAACAACAACCTCCTCATCGACATCAGACCAGCGTCAGAAAGGTCGCAGAAATTATGTTGCACGATCGCTCCTTAGTAAAAGAAAACTGTGGCTTCGGCCTGATTGCACACTTAGAAGGCCAGCCTAGCCACAAAGTAGTGCGTACAGCCATTTTAGGCTTATCCCGTATGCAACATCGCGGAGCCATACTCTCAGATGGAAAAACAGGTGATGGTTGCGGTCTATTATTACAACTACCAAAAACCTTCTTCCAAACCGTAGCCGAAGAAAATCATGTCCACTTAGCAAAACAATTTGCAGTCGGCATGATTTTTTTTCCCCAAGACGACGCTTTAGAGCAAGAATTCAAAAATATTATTGAAGACGAATTTTTGCAAGAAACCTTACAGGTCGCTTGGTGGCGTGATGTGCCTGTCAACGAAAGCATCTTGGGTTCGATTGCCGCATCCAGCATGCCACGCATCCGCCAAGTGTTTGTCAATGCCCCAGCTGGCTGGCGTGAAAAAGACATGGAACGCCGCATGTTCATCACGCGCCGCCGCATTGAAAAGCGCATCAGCCACGAAGATTTTTACGTTTGCAGCTTGTCCAATCAAGTGACCATTTACAAAGGCTTGTGCATGCCTAAAGACTTGCCTAAGTTTTATTTGGACTTGGGTGATTTGCGCATGCAATCGTCAATTTGCTTGTTTCACCAACGTTTCTCAACCAACACCTTGCCACAATGGAAATTGGCTCAGCCATTCCGTTATTTGGCACACAATGGCGAAATCAACACCATTTCCGCCAACCGAGCTTGGGCACAAGCACGTGCTTACAAATACCGCACCCCATTGATTCCCGATTTACAAACGGCAGCGCCATTTGTGAACAACTCAGGTTCAGATTCTAGTTCTTTGGACAATATGTTGGAATTGTTTGTCAACGGCGGCATGGACTTGTTCCGCGCGATGCGCTTGCTCGTGCCACCTGCATGGCAAAACAACCCAGATATGGACGCTGATTTGCGTTCATTCTACGATTTTAATTCCATGCACATGGAACCGTGGGATGGTCCTGCGGGCATCGTATTGTCCGATGGTCGTTATGCGGCCTGTACCTTGGACCGCAATGGTTTGCGCCCTGCTCGCTATGTGATTACCGAAGACAAATTGATTACCATCGCATCCGAAGTGGGTATTTGGGATTATGCACCTGACGAAGTATTGGACAAAGGCCGCGTCGGTCCGGGTCAATTGTTGGTGATTGATACCCGTACTGGCAAAATGTTGCACTCACACGAAATCGACAACGAGCTCAAAGCACGCCATCCGTACAAAGATTGGTTGCAAAAAAATGTCTTGCGCTTGGTGCCATTTGAGCAAATGCCTGAAGACGAAGTCGGTGATGCGTCTTTGAATCAAGATGAGTTAACCATTTATCAAAAACAATTCGGTTACAACCAAGAAGAATTGGAAACTGTGTTGCGGGTGATGGGTGAAAACGGTCAAGAAGCCGTCGGTTCTATGGGTGATGACGCGCCGTTTGCGGTCTTCTCTGAGCGTCCACGTTTGGTTTATGACTATTTCCGCCAATATTTTGCCCAAGTGACCAACCCGCCTATTGACCCATTGCGTGAAGCACACGTGATGAGTTTAGCCACTTCCATTGGGCGTGAAATGTCGGTGTTTTTTGAAGCCGAAGGCATGTCCAGCCGCGTGAATTTCAAATCCCCAATTTTATTGTATTCAGACATGCAACAATTGTTGCGTTTGCCAGCGAAAGACTACCAACACCAAGTCTTGAAAGCCGTTTACAACCCTAACACCACGACTTTACAAGACGCTATCAAACAGTTGTGCGATGAAGCGGTTGCAGCGGTTCAAAACGGTGCGGTTTTGCTCGTGATTTCAGACCGTGAGATTGGCAAAGATTTGATTCAAATTCCAGCGCCGCTGTCTGTTGGTGCAGTGCAACAGCGCTTGGTGGAAACCAATTTGCGTTGTGATGCCAATATTGTGGTGGAAACGGGCTCAGCGCGTGACCCACACCATTTTGCGGTCTTAATCGGTTTGGGTGCGACTGCCGTGTATCCATATTTGGCATATGAATCTTTGGCGTATATGGTCTCTTGCGGTGCGATTGCCAAACCTTTGCGTGTGGTGACAGCGAACTTCCGCAACAGCATCAACAAAGGCTTGTACAAAATCATGTCGAAAATGGGTATTTCGACTGTGTCATCTTACCGTTGTGCACGCTTGTTTGAATTGGTCGGCATCGGCAATGAAGTGGTGAATGAGTGCTTCAAAGGCATGGTCAGCCGCATCAATGGCGCGGGCTTCCCTGAGTTAGAAGGCGATTTGAAAAAATGGCACAAAGACGCGTGGCGTCAAAGCAAAACTTTGGATGCAGGCGGTTTGCTCAAATACAAACCGCAAGGTGAGTACCATATGTACAACCCTGATGTGGTCAATACTTTGCAAAAAGCAGTCAATTCAGGCGATTACCAAGACTATTTGGCGTATCGCGATGTGGTCAACCATCGCCCAGCTTCCACCATTCGCGATTTGTTGCGCATCAAAACCGAAGCCGCCACAGCCATCGACATTGCCGAAGTCGAGCCTGCAACCAACTTGTACCAACGCTTTGACTCAGCCGCGATGTCTATTGGCGCATTAAGCCCAGAAGCACACGAAGCTTTGGCCATTGCGATGAACCGTTTGGGTGGTTTTTCCAACTCAGGCGAAGGTGGTGAAGACCCAAAACGCTACGGCACGGAAAAAGTATCCCGCATCAAACAAGTCGCTTCAGGACGCTTTGGTGTGACACCTGCGTATTTGATGAGCGCGGATGTGATTCAAATCAAAGTCGCACAAGGTGCCAAACCTGGTGAAGGCGGTCAGTTGCCGGGCGATAAAGTCACGCCTTACATCGCCGAATTGCGCTATGCCGTACCGGGTTCAACCTTGATTTCTCCGCCTCCGCACCATGATATTTATTCTATCGAAGACTTGGCACAATTGATTTTTGACTTGAAACAAGTCAATCCTAAAGCTTTGATTTCAGTAAAATTAGTGTCTTTGCCAGGCGTGGGTACGATTGCCACAGGCGTGGCCAAAGCCTATGCCGATTTGATTACCATTTCAGGCTATGACGGCGGTACAGGCGCTTCGCCTTTGACATCGGTGAAATACGCAGGCAGCCCATGGGAATTGGGTTTGGCCGAAGCGCAGCAAGCATTGGTTGAAAACAATTTGCGCCACAAAGTGCGTTTGCAAGTTGATGGCGGCCTGAAAACAGGTTTGGACATTGTCAAAGCCGCGATTTTGGGTGCAGAAAGCTTTGGTTTTGGTACAGGTCCGATGGTGGCTTTGGGTTGTCGCTATTTGCGCATTTGCCATTTGAACAATTGCGCCACAGGCGTGGCTACCCAAGACGATACATTGCGCCGCAAACATTTCCATGGTTTGCCTGAAAAAGCGATGCATTACTTCCAATTCATTGCGCAAGATGTGCGTGAAATTTTGGCATCTTTGGGCGTGGCAAAATTAACCGATTTGATTGGTCGCACCGACTTATTGGAATTGATCGAAGGCAAAACCAACAAGCAAAAAGGTTTGGATTTATCGGCATTGTTGTACGCACCTGTCGTTCCTGAAGGTTCGGCACGCTTTTGCACCCAAACCAATCCGCCATTTGACAAAGGCGAATTGAACCGTGCGATTGTGGAAGCCACGACCGATGCTTTGGCCAACCACAAAAACGTACAACAACACTTTGATATCTGCAACCTTGACCGCTCAGTTGGTGCCACGGTTTCGGGTTTGATTGCCGCACAATTTGGCAATCGTGGTCGCATCGAACACAGCATTGATTTGCATTTTAACGGCACCGCTGGCCAAAGTTTTGGCGTGTGGCTCGCAGGCTCGGTGAATTTGTATTTGACGGGAGACGCCAACGATTATGTTGGTAAAGGCATGGCAGGCGGACAAATTGTCATTCGCCCTCATGGCGGTACTGCTTTCAAAGCAGAAGACGCTACCATCGCGGGCAATACTTGTTTGTACGGTGCCACAGGTGGTGCATTGTTCGCATCAGGCCGTGTTGGTGAGCGTTTTGGTGTGCGCAACTCAGGTGCAACTGCCGTGGTGGAAGGCATCGGCGACAACGGTTGTGAATACATGACCGGCGGCGTGGTGACGGTATTGGGCAAAACGGGTATCAACTTTGGCGCAGGCATGACCGGTGGTTTTGCCTACATTTTGGATGTGGATGGTGGTTTTACAGGCCGCATCAATGGCGAAATGGTCGAAGGTTTGTCGATTGCGGATTTGCCGATGCACCAAGAACATTTGCGCGGCTTGATTGCGCGCCATGTGGAATACACCCACAGTGCGGTGGGCGAACGCATTTTGGCCAATTGGGAAAATTATATCGACCAATTTGTGTTGGTCAAACCCAAAGCCAATGACGTCAATGCCTTGCTCGGTCACAAACGCCGCAGCGTGACCGAATTGCGTGCCGTTACCCAATAAAAACCTGAACAAGCGTCCTGTAAACGTTTACAGGACGCCCATAAAAACATTAGGAACACCTTATGTCACAACAAGAAAATGTCTATCAATTTATTGACTTACCCCGTGTAGATCCACCTAAAAAACCTTTGGGCGCACGCACATCCACTTTCGTAGAAATTTACCAAAGCTTCACCGCCACGCAAGCGGCAGCACAGTCTGACCGTTGTTTGGGCTGCGGCAACCCATATTGCCAACACAAATGCCCATTGCACAACAACATTCCCAATTGGCTGCGTTTGGCATATGAAGGTCGCATCATTGAAGCAGCAGAATTGGCACACCAAACCAACAGTTTGCCAGAAGTATGTGGTCGCGTGTGTCCACAAGACCGTTTGTGCGAAGGCGCATGTACTTTGAACGAAGAGTTTGGCGCCGTAACCATCGGCAGCGTGGAAAAATACATCACCGAAACGGCTTTTGCACAAGGTTGGCGGCCAAGTGTGGCACCATTACAAGCCGATGCAAAACGGGTAGCGATTGTCGGTTCAGGTCCTGCGGGCTTGGGTTGCGCGGATGTGTTGCGCCGTAATGGTGTGGCTGTAACGGTGTATGAACGCGCTCAAGAAATTGGCGGCTTGCTCACTTTTGGCATCCCATCATTCAAATTGGAAAAAGAAGTCTTGATACGCCGTCGTGAAATTTTCACCGATATGGGCATCGAATTCAAATTGGGTGTCAATGTTGGCGTAGATGTCACATTAGACCAATTGGTAGCCGATTACGATGCGGTGTTTTTGGGCGTTGGTACTTACCAAAGCATGCAAGCTAATTTGCCTAATGAAGACGCGCAAGGCGTGTATTCAGCCTTGCCATTTTTAATTGGCAATACCGAACACCAAATGGGTTTGACTGATGCCAATTTTGTGTCGATGCAAGGCAAACGCGTGGTGGTTTTGGGCGGTGGCGACACGGCGATGGACTGCGTACGCACATCTATTCGTCAAGAAGCTGCTGAAGTGATTTGCGCCTATCGCCGCGATGCCGAAAACATGCCAGGCTCGAAAAAAGAATTTCAAAACGCCAAAGAAGAAGGCGTACAATTCCAGTTCAATGTGCAACCTGTCGCCATCGAAGTCAATGAAGACGGTCAAGTCAACGGCTTGCGTGTGGTCAAAACCCAAATGGGTGCGCCTGACGCACAAGGCCGCCGTCGTGCTGAAACAGTAGCAGGCTCCGAAACCGTGATTGCGTGTGATGCAGTGATTGTGGCATTTGGCTTTGCCCCACATTCCATGCCTTGGCTCACGAATTTGGGCGTGAATATCGACGCCAAAGGTCGCATTCAATCCGAAGGCGGCCTGAAACAACAAACCGCCAATGCCAAAATCTTCGCAGGCGGCGATGTAACACGCGGCTCGGATTTGGTCGTGACTGCGGTTGCCGAAGGTCGCGATGCCGCACACAGCATTTTGGAATATTTGGATATTTGATTTCTGAATATTAAAACCAGTCAATGCAAGTAAAAGCGTCCTGTAAGAAAGTTTACAGGACGCTTTTTAGCCATTTGATTTGATCATCTCATCTTGATGTTCAATGAGTTTTTAATATCAATGTCATCATGGCTGAACCACAAGTTCACCCAATTGTTTGACTTTCTCCCAATCCGTAAACTCCATTTCTTGCACATCTGAGCTGACATTTTTATTGAAACTCATCACCAATTTCATCAAATATTTGTCCACAATATGGTATTTTCGATAAGCCAATTCGCCTGCAAAAATGGCAATGTGTTGGGGTTGCCATGAACAGTTTGCGAATAATTTTTGAGTATAAGGATGGGTTGCAAACGTGGATTTTTCAGCTTTGGCTGCGAGAATGCTGACACTGTAAAAATACGAGGGTTTTTGGTTTAATATTTCGGTATGGGTGTCGATAAAGCGGTGTACGGCTTTGGCATAATGCCCGTAACGAATAGACGCACCGATGACAATCACATCATAAGCATCCCAATCAAGCGTGGGCGTTTGTTCAATATTGAACAAATCTACCTTACAGGACGCTTGTTGCCATTGGCTTTGCAAAGCGTGGGCGATTTTTAAAGTTTGACCGAAACGGCTAGAATACAAGACAACAATGTTCATTTTTCAGCTCTAACAATACAATAAATGGGCTTAACTTCAATCTCGGCATGTGCCAAACAAACAGCCATATTCTGCTTAATGCGCACGCTGCTCTCGCTTAATCGCCTGTATCACGCGGTCTAAACCAGACAAAAATTTAGAACGGTCGCGCGGTGAAAATGGGGCAGGACCGCCGCTGACTTGCCCTGCTTCACGCAATTCTTTCATCAATTCTCGGGTTGCCAAAGCATTGCCTATCATATTGTCAGTAAACTCATCACCACGCACATCCAAAACACGGGCTTGCTTTTTTAAGCAGCGATCAGCCAAAGGAATATCGGCGGTAATACAAATATCGTGTGCTTCAATATGTTCGACAATCCAATCATCCGCCACATCCAATCCCGATGGCACGACCACCATTTGTATCAGTGCGTGCATGGGAATATTGAAGCCTTTATTGGCCACCACTTTGACAGGTAATTGATAACGATTGGCCACTTTATACACTTCGTCTTTGACAGGACAACCATCGGCATCAATGTAAATTGTTAACATCTGTTTTCCAAAAATCATTTACAGCAGCCATCATAAGTAGGACAGCACAATCTTTCAATGAATAAATCATGCGGCAACATTCTAATAGCTTTAATGAATACCGCTGCAAAATTGCTGTTTTTTACAGGACGCTGTTATGATGACCATGATGAAACAATTGAAAACAAACTTGGCGCAACCATTGGTTTTCAGGGCTGTTGTGCATGCGCTCATGCCAGTGTTGTTTGACGCTATACGTAGGCAAAGCATAAGGCAGTGGCAATGCTTTGATGTGACCACGAGACAACAACAAATGGCTCAAACGCTCTGGAATGGTGGCAATCAATTCGGTTTCTTGAATCACCAAGCCAACACCCAAATAACTGGGCAGCTTCACCACAACATTGCGCTTTAAACCCATTTTCCGCAATTCGCTCTCCACCAAATAATGCCCTGTTCCATGTGGCACAATTTCAATATGGTTTTCATTTAAATAAGCTTCCACACTCAATTCGTTGCCTTGTATGCGCGGATGATATTTGCTCACCAAGGCGACATAGTGTTGCTTAAATAAGGTTTGTTGATAAAACCCCGCTTCCAATTGTGGAATGAACCCGATGGCCAAATCCACTTCTCCCGTACTCATTAAGCCCGGTAAATTGCTGTTAATGGGCACCACATTGATGCGAATGTGTGGCGCATGATGTTTCAAATACTCTACCAATTTTGGAATCATCTGCAAATGGCTAATATCGGTCATGCTGAGACAGAATTCTTGGCTAGACACCGCAGGATTAAACGCTTTGCGATATTCGTTCACCGCCCGAATTTGTTCCAATGCCTCATCCACCATCGGTGCCAATTCTTTGGCAATGTCGGTTGCCTCCATCCGATTGCCGACACGCACAAACAATTGATTTGAGAAATGACTGCGCAACTTATTCAGACCAATGCTGGCAGCAGGTTGCCCAATATTGAGCTTCACCGCGGCTTTAGAAACACTGCCGTTGCGAAAAATGGCTTGAAAAAGTTGCAATAACCGAACATCTACATCAAACATGACCAACAGTCTCGCTTCAAAGATATTAAAAATATTAATACAGATTATTGCTTTTTGGCTATGGAAACAAGTGTTTTGAATTGCTACATTACAAACCTGCAAGCACAAACACACACGAAATTTAATGCATCACCTTGATTTTTAACAATTTGGTGAATTTCAATAAGGAAAGCAAATGGAAAACTTGGCCACTTTAGCAGATTTGCCAAAAGAATATGTCACTGACTTAGAGCAAAAAAATTTGGTACCGCTTTGGCCAAGTTTGCGCGATGTGATGCCGCCTGAAACACCGCGTCCACGCACTTTAGCCACTTGCTGGAATTTTCAAGACATTCGTCCATTGCTGTTACAAGCGGGTGAATTGACCCCAATTGAAAAAGCCGAACGCCGTGTGTTGGTGTTGGCCAATCCAGGTCACGGCTTGGAAAACATGCGTGCCAGCTCGATTATTTACTTGGGCATGCAATTGTTGTTGCCGGGCGAATGGGCTCCATCTCACCGCCATACGCCTAACGCGGTGCGTTTGATTGTGGAAGGCGAAGGCGCTTACACCACAGTTGAAGGCGAAAAATGCCCTATGGAACACGGTGACTTGATTTTGACCCCATCTGGCATGTGGCACGAACACGGTCACGATGGCGACAAAGAAGTGATTTGGTTGGATGTGTTGGATTTGCCATTGGTATATTACTCTGAAGCCACTTACGTTCAAGGCAGCGACGGTCAAAGTATCCACAAAACCGCCACTGACACCATTTACGGCGGCGGCATTGTGCCGAGCAAACATTTCCAACGCGCAAGCAGCACCACACCGATTATGCGTTACAAATGGTCTGATGCCAAAAAAGCTTTGGAAACCATGGCACAAGTGGAACCTGACAGCAATATTTTACAGGTCGCTTATGTCAATCCTGAAACAGGTGACGATTGCCAAAAAATCATCGGTTACAGCGCCATCATGTTGCGCCCGAACGAAAGCGTACAATTGCCACGCCGCTCTTGCGCGATGGTTTTCCACATCATTGACGGTGATGTCAAAGTGGATGTGGATGACAAAGCTTTCCAAATGACGCGTGCTGACACCAGTGTTGCCCCTGCTTTTGGTCATGTGACTTTGACCAACTTGCGCCATGAAGCAAGCTTTGTGTTTGTGGCTGATGAAGCCCCATTCCAGAAAAAATTAGGCTTGTATTCAGAACGCGAACGCAACGACCAATAATCTCTATCCAAGCGCCCTGTAAAACAGGGTGTTGCATACACAATAAGACACACAATAGAAGACAAGGAACGAATCATGACAACGGAAAAACAACCGATTTTGATTGCAGGTGGCGGCATTGGTGGTTTTGCAGCAGCGTTGGCCTTGGTCAAACAAGGCTTTCACGTCAAAGTATTTGAACAAGCCCCTGAAATCGGTGAAATCGGTGCAGGCATCCAATTAGGCCCCAATGCGTTTCATGCTTTTGATGCTTTAGGCATTGGCGATGCAGCGCGTAAAGTTGCCGTTTATACCGATTATATGGTGATGCATGACGCCATCAATGCCTATCAAGTTGGCAAGATTCCGACCGATGAAAAATTCCGTGAGCGTTTTGGCAATCCTTATGCAGTCATTCACCGTGCCGATGTGCATTCTTGTTTGGTCAATGGTGCTAAAAACTCAGGTGAAGTAGAAATCATCACCAATTGCCGCATTCAAAGCGTTGATCAAGACGAAAATGGCGTGAGCATTGTTGACCAAAACGGCAATGTATATACAGGTCGTGCTTTGATTGGTGCAGATGGCGTGAAATCGATTGTGCGTGAAAAATACGTCGGTGACCCTGCTTTGGTCACAGGTCATGTGGTTTACCGTGCGGTGGTGCCAAAAGAAGATTTCCCTGAAGAATTGCGTTGGAATGCGGCATCTATTTGGGTCGGTCCTAATTGCCATTTGGTACATTATCCATTGCGTGGCGGCGAAGAATACAATGTGGTCGTGACTTTCCACAGCCGTGAGCAAGAAGAATGGGGTGTGAAAGACGGTAGTCAAGAAGAAGTATTCAGCTATTTCAAAGAAGTGTGTCCACTGGCGCACAAATTGATTGAATTGCCAAAAACTTGGAAACGTTGGGCCACTGCTGACCGTGAACCAATCGACACTTGGACGTTTGGTCGCATCACATTGTTGGGCGATGCTGCACATCCAACCACACAATACATGGCGCAAGGTGCTTGTATGGCGATGGAAGACGCAGTAACCTTGGGCGAAGCTTTGCGTGTTCACAACAACGACATCGACAAAGCCTTTGATATGTACCAACGCGCTCGTGTGGCTCGTACGGCTCGCATCGTTTTGTCTTCGCGTGAAATGGGCAAAATTTACCATGCTAAAGGCGTACAGCGCATGATACGCAATGATTTATGGCGTGGTCGCTCACCTGAGCGTTTCTATGATGCAATGGAATGGTTGTACGGCTGGAACGTTAACAACTGTTTGGATGCAGCACAACACTACACTGGTAAGGCACAAAACAATGAGCATGAAACTGTATAATTTTTTTAGAAGCGGCACTTCTCATCGCACCCGCATTGCTTTGAATCTAAAAGGCTTGGATTACGAGTATGTGGCAGTGAGTTTGGGCAAAGAAGAACATTTACAGGACGCTTTCAAAGCCATCAACCCTCAAGGTTTGGTGCCAGCTTTGGTCTTGGAAGATGGTACGACTTTGACACAAAGTCCTGCAATTTTAGAATGGATGGAAGAAACCTTTACCGATGTGCCATTGTTGCCAAGCACTGCCATTGAGCGTGCGCGTGTGCGTGCGATAGCGGCTTTGGTCGGTTGCGACATTCATCCGATTAACAACCGCCGCATTTTGGAATATTTGCGTGGTCAGTTGCAGCAGCCTGAAGAAGAGGTATTGAAATGGTGTGGTGAATGGATCAGCGCAGGTTTTGAAGCTTTGGAAGCTTTGCTGGCGCAAGACAAAAATCGTGGCGATTTTTGCTTTGGCAACAGCCCGACCTTGGCAGACGTGTATTTGATTCCACAAGTGGAATCTGCTCGCCGCTTTAATGTGGATTTAAGCCCATACCCTAATATTGTTGCCATTGACAAACATTGTATGCAGTTGAAAGCATTTGCCGATGCTGCACCGTTTGCACAACCTGATGCACCGAAATAATAAACCCTGTTGTTTTACCCATGAAGGAAGTCTCAATGTCTTATGCATTTGAACCGATGTCTATCGTAGGTTTGCCGATTCACGGCAGCGATGATTTGTATCCTGTACGCCGCATTTACTGCGTTGGCCGCAACTATGCTGCCCACGCTCGTGAAATGGGTTTCGATCCCGATCGTGAACCGCCATTTTTCTTTTGCAAACCCAACGATGCACAATCGATTGTTCCTGTCAAAGCAGGCGAAACCATCGACTTGCCTTACCCTAGCCAAACCTCTAACTACCATTATGAAATCGAATTGGTGGTTGCCATTGGCAAAGGTGGTAAAAACATCAGCGTAGAAGAAGCTGCTGCTCACATCTTCGGTTATGCAGTTGGTTTGGACATGACGCGTCGTGATTTGCAAATGAAAATGCGTGAAATGGGTCGTCCATGGGAAATCGGTAAAGCATTTGATTACTCTGCGCCTATCGGTGCCATCCACCCTATCGCTGCCACTGGCGAATTGAATGTTGCTGACATTCATTTGACTGTGGACGGCCAAACGCGCCAACGCAGCGACATCAACCATTTGATTTGGAACGTGGCTGAAACCATTTCTAAATTGTCTGAGTTGTTTGAATTGCAAGCAGGTGATTTGATCATGACTGGCACGCCTGAAGGCGTAGGTGCGGTGAAACAAGGTGAAACCATGCACGCTGAAGTGGCTGGTTTGAGCCCAATTACAGTCAAAATGATTTAATCCATCATCATTGCTTGACCTCAGAAGCCAACAGCAAACTGGCTGTTGGCTTTCTTTGTGCCCTACGGTTTCAAAATAATAAAAATACACATTAAAAATCAATTAATTATAAAAATAAACCAATCAAAGGAAACTACCATGAAGACTAACGAACAATCTATGGACGTACAACAGTTCATAGACTCTCAACCACTTTCTCTCACCCAAAAACTGATCATTGCCTTGTGTTTTTGGGTCGTTGCTATTGATGGCTTCGATACTGCTGCGGTGGGTTTCATTGCCCCAGCGTTAAAAGACTTGTGGCAATTGCAATCGTCTCAATTGGCACCTTTAATGGGTGCTGGCTTATTTGGTTTGATGTTGGGCGCTTTGATTTTTGGCCCATTGGCAGACAAAATTGGTCGTAAACCGATTTTGGTGGGCTCGGTATTTGTGTTTGGTGCTGCCAGTTTGGCTTCGGCTTACTCGCCTGATTTAACCACTTTGGTCATTTTACGTTTTATCACAGGCTTAGGCTTGGGTGGTGCGATGCCTAATGCCATTACATTGACCTCTGAATATTGCCCAACTTTGCGCCGCTCGTCTTTGGTGACTTTAATGTTCTGTGGCTTTACCGTAGGTTCTGCCTTCGGCGGTATTGTATCGGCACAATTATTAGATGTAGTCGGCTGGGAAGGCATTTTGATCATTGGTGGTATTTTGCCATTGGCAACTTTACCATTGTTAATTTGGTTGCTGCCTGAATCTTTGCGTTTTATGGTATTGCAGAAAAAACCTCAAGCCAAAATCGATGCCACAGCCAAACGTTTGTTGGCAGACAAAACCCAAGCTTTGCCTAAATTGGTGGCTTCCATCAATGAAAAAGCCAAAGTCAGTGTAAAAGAATTGTTCAGCAAAGATTATGCCATCGGTACGATGCTGATTTGGACTTCGTTCTTCATGAGCTTGTTAATCATTTACTTGATTTCAAGTTGGATGCCGACCTTATTGCGCAGCGCTGGTTTTGATTTGAAAAATGCATCATGGATTACCTCTGTCTTCCAAATTGGCGGTACGATTGGTGCCATCGCTTTGGGTTATATGATGGACAAATTGGGCGCGTCTAAAACCTTGTGCGCTGCGTACATTTTAGGTGCAGTCTTTGTCGTATTGGTCGGTCAAGGTATCAACAATTTGAACATGACATTGTTGTTAATCAGCATGTTTGGTGTGGGCGTTGGCATCAGTGGCTCACAAGTGGGTGCCAATGCATTTTCTTCGGCATTTTAT
This sequence comes from Vitreoscilla stercoraria DSM 513, assembly GCF_000382305.1. Taxonomy (GTDB): domain Bacteria; phylum Pseudomonadota; class Gammaproteobacteria; order Burkholderiales; family Neisseriaceae; genus Vitreoscilla; species Vitreoscilla stercoraria. Next base: position 46,386 of record NZ_KB908021.1, on the reverse strand, counting down.
CCGACTCATTGTCGTGCCACAGGCGTCAGCTGGGCCAATGCCGCAGGTCGTTCAGGTTCGGTTTTAGGTTCTTTGGTAGGCGGCTGGTTGATGCAAATGCACATGAATGCAGCTCAAATCATGGGTTTATTGGCCATTCCTGCGTTCATCGCCGCTTTTGCATTCTTCTTACTGAGCCGCCGCATGAACAAACAACCAACACTCAATGCCACTTTAAAACCAGCCAAATAATTTTATTTTGGCGTTATGCTCTTTGTCTCATTTAAAAAGCGTCCTGTAACTGTTTACAGGACGCTTTTTTTCAATCATTTCATCACCGCTTCATTGCTCATGAAAACTGTCGGTATAGATAATAATGGACAAAAAAACAATCGGAAAATGGGACAACGCACCCGGTCCATGTGGTGTATTGCCATCAAACGTCAATGAATCTCCGGGCTGTAACACATAGGTATGTTGTCCATGGCGGTATTCCATTTCACCGCTGAGCATGTAAATAAACTCCGTGCCTGGGTGATCGAAATCAGGAAATTCTTCTGAATCATCGTGAATTTGCAAAAAAAACGCTTCAAAATATTTTTTCGGACCATGATCATAATTGAGCAAATGATAAGAATGGCCGCAACTAGTACCACGACGCACCACCTCCATGCCTTGCCCTTTTTTGACAAACTGAGCGCTGTCGCCTACATTGTCATAACCACGAAACAAATGCGACACAGAAACACCCAAAGCGTTGGCAATACTGACCAAGCTGTCTAAACTTGTGGTGGTTTGTGCATTTTCAATTTTTGATAACATGCCACGACTGATACCTGCCAAATCAGAAACATTGGCAATGGTTAACTTATTTTCTAGGCGAATGGCACGAATGGTTTTACCCAAATGCTGCGCCAAATCCAAGGTTTGATTCGTTTTGTTCACCGATATCCCCTTATATCATCATGTGTCATGGTTTCCGTTGCCTACTTATTTTTAACATACTAACACAATGGCAATCAACTCTAACAAACAGCATATTAACGACCAATTTCACCACATAATTGATACCAAATGTCTGTGAAATTAACAACATATTCTGATAAGACTCTATTTTTTAACCAATTCATCTAAATTGATACCTTAGACATAAAAATGTTGCACCGCACCCTTTCGCATTGTGCATAAGACACGTATATTATCTATAAACAAGAACCAACTTACTTGCAAAGACTCATCACCTATAGTCTGGCACCAAGATGATTTTTGACAGTGCCAAACGCTTGCTGTATGGGATTACTTTTGTCAGTGATACATTCAACCAACAAGAACGTTAGGAGTGAGTATGATGTATCGACCGAACAGCTCTCGAGCTGAGCGCATCAGAATTCAGGATTCTACTGAAGCCCACATTCGCTTTTTGTTTCACAACCTCCCCCATCCTAAACCCACGGACAAGCAAAAACAGTTGGCCACTCGGCGCATTCAAGCAAGCGTAGACAAACATTATTTGGACACCATTAGCGATTGATTGAATGTATGAAAAAAGCCACCGTTGACGGTGGCTTTATGTTTTCACCATGGTTTAACCGCAAGACGCGCGAATGATTTGTTTGGTTGGCACATCAATGATGACATTGACACGGTCTAAGCGTTGGTCTTTGGTAACGGGTTGATTGGGTAACATGCGTCGTACCATATTGGCACCTGTGATTTCCTTGATTTGGGCATCATTCAGATTGCTTCTACCGACCAAAGCCGCCGCACCATCAGAACGACAAGCAGAATATTGCGCTGGCTGACCTGACGATGCACACGCTGACAAAACGCTCACAACAAGCACCAAAGCGCTCAGTAAAATGGTTTTCATAAATGCGTCCTTAAAATAAAAATCAATTGTCATCTGACTTTATTCAAGATTAATAGTTTCCCATCATATTGATTGGACAGATACAACCATCAAATTCATGACAAATCAGCGCAAATCGGCTATGCTTAAGCCCCAAAAATCTTGTGATAAAACATTCTCATGGCATTAAAAGCAACCATTTACAAAGCCACCTTGAACATCGCCAATGTCGATGAACATCTTTACGAAACCCATCAATTGACGATGGCGCAGCACCCTTCTGAAACCATCGAACGCTTGATGGTACGCTTATTGGCCTTTGCACGTTTTGCGCATGAGCGTTTGGAATTCACCAAAGATTTGTTTGAAACCAATATGCCTGCTTTGTGGCAACAAGATTTAACTGGCTTAACCGAGTTGTGGCTAGAAGTCGGCTTACCAGATGAAGACAAAGTCAAAAAAGCCAGCGCCCGTTGCCAAAAAGTGGCCGTCATCGCTTATGGCAGCATGGCAACCGATTGGTACCAAAAATCCAGCAAATTGAAAACTTTGCGCAATGTAGCAGTATGGGCATTGCCAACAGAAACCACCGCCGCTTTAGAAACGTTATGCGAACGCACGATGGATTTGCAATTGAATGTGATGGATGGTGAATGGACTTTGATCAGCGATCAAGGCAGTGTCATCATTGATTGGCAAGTATTACAAGCTTAATCAGCCATATCCAATATAAACAAGCGTCCTGTAAACTTACAGGACGCTTGTTATTTGCATCTTTGACTATCACACGCCTTTTTTAATGTCTTGCCACATTCGGGTAGCGGTTTTCAACGCATCCGCTTCCATTGGCAAATACATAAAGCCTTTTTCCAAATCTTCATCGTTTGGAAAAATCGAACGGTTTTCCGTATATTCTTTTTCCATCAATTCTTTGGCAGCCTTGCTCGCAGGCGCATACGTCACATAATTGCCATTTTTAGCGGCAACTTGCGGTGCCAAAGTGTCGTTAATGTATTTGTGCGCATTCAACACATTGCTAGCGTCTCGCGGAATCAAAAATGCATCCATCCACACCCCAAAACCTGTTTTCGGCACCAAAACTTCAATATTGACCTTGTTTTTGGCTTCTTCAGCTCGGCGTGCCGCAATATTCAAATCGCCACCATAACCCAAAGTCAAACACAAATCACCACGCGCCAAATCATCAATATAACCTGAGGAACTGAAACGGCGAATGTCCGGACGCACTTTTTTAATCAAATCCGCAGCAGCTTGTAAATCTTCTTTGGTTTGGCTGTGAGGGTCTTTGCCCAAATAATTCAAAGCCAATGGAAACACATCAGAAACGCTGTCTAAAATACTGATACCACATGATTTTAATTTATTGGTATATTCAGGCTTAAAAAGCAAATCCCATTGATTCTCTGGCAAAGGCGTGCCACCTAAAGCTTGATTGACCTTATCCACATTAATGCCCATGGTATTCATGCCCCAAAAATAAGGAATACTATATTCCCCTGTGGGATCAACCTCTTTTAAAAACACCATCAATTTCGGATCAATCTGAGATAAATTCGGCAATAAACTTTTGTCTAATTTTTGATAAGCGCCTGATTTGATTTGACGCCCAATATAAGTATTGCTTGGCGTGACCACATCATAACCCGATTGCCCTGTCAAAACTTTGGCTTCCAAGGTTTCGTTGCTGTCATATACATCGTAAACCACTTTAATGCCTTGGGATTTTTCAAAGTCTTTGACCGTCTCAGGGTCGACATAATCAGACCAATTGTAGATTTTCAGCTCCGCAGTCGTCGGTAAATTGGATGCAGGAGCACTGGATGCTGCCGTGTCGCTGCTTGCCACAGATGCCGCCGTTGGTGCCGTTTTATTGACGTCTGCCGAACCACCACCGCCACATGCAGCCAGAATCGTCAAAGTTATCGCCGAGATTGCCCACGCTTTTGTCATACCCATAACACGCTCCCCCATCTACAGTTTGAATTCACAGTGATGCTGCTTAATGCCATTGATATATTTGATTTGATTAAACGTGGTTTCCATCCGACAGGCAAGCCTAAAACCCTAACCTTGCCATTTTGTGGCAATATTTTGCACCCAAATTGGCATTTTTTCGCTTTTGATTCAAATATCTAAACCATGAACAAGGCTATGTGTTGATTTGTCGTAATTTCTCCAAAATTAAAACTTAAGCAATTGTTTATGATTAAAATATATCCACTCAAATTGAATATTAAATGCAACAAATACCGATAAAAAAGCGTCCTGTAAATTTACAGGACGCTTAATAAGGTTGATTTATTCGCCACGTTTTTTAACTTCTGTCCACAATGCTTCAGCAGCAGCTTCGGTTTCAGGGGTCAAAGCCACATACATGAAACCATTTTTCAAATCCGCATCGGTTGGGAAAATCGAACGATTGTCAGTATATTCTTTTTTCATCAATTCTTTTGCAGGCTGGCTAGCAGGCGCGTAAGTGACAAAATCACCATTTTGCGCCGCGATTTTGGCATCCAAAGTATGATTAATATATTGATAAGCATTGGCCACATTCACGGCATTTTTTGGCATCATTAAAGTATCAATCCACACACCAAAACCACTTTTTGGTACCAATATCTCAAGATTGACGCCTTTATTGGCTTCTTGGGCACGAGCTCTGGCAATATTCAAATCACCGCCATAACCCAAAGTCAAACACAAATTGCCATTGGCCATGTCATCAATATAGCCCGAAGAGCTGAAACGGCGCACATCTGGACGGATGTTTTTAACCAAATTAGCAGCGGCCTGTAAATCTGCTTGGTCTTGGCTATTTGGATTTTTACCCAAGTATTTCAATGCCAATGGAAAAACCATAGACACACTGTCTAACACGCTGATACCACAAGATTTCAACTTATTGGTGTATTCTGGCTTGAACAACAAATCCCATTCATTTTCTGGCAACGCACCACCCAAAGCTTCTTCCACCTTATCTTTGTTAATCGCCAAGGTATTCACACCCCAGAAATAAGGCACGGCATATTCATTGCCAGGATCGACTTCTTGCAAAAAGCCTAACAATTGAGGATTAATATTTTTATAATTGGGAATCAAGCTTTTATTGATTTTCTGATACTCACCTAAGTCAATATGGCGGCTGACAAAATGGTTGCTCGGACCTACCAAATCATGATTGATTTTGCCTGATTGCATATATTGCAACAATGCTTCCGTACTGTCATAAAAATCCAAGCCCACTGTGACGCCTTGCGCTTGTTCAAATGCCTTCACCGTTTCAGGGTTCACATAATCAGACCAATTGTAAATTTTCAACTCAGCCGTGGCTTCAGGCAACGCGCTGATGGCGGGCACACCCGCTGGTTTGGTTTCGGTTTTTTCAGCGGCGGGCTGATCATTACAAGCGCTTAACAACATCATCAGCAATGCCGATGCAATCAGTGTTTTCTTCATGATGACTCCTTTATGTTCAAAATCCAACAAATACACAACATATAAATAATTCATATAATGGGAATAATATGGCCAAATATTTTTCTGTTTTTACAAAAAACATGGTTTTTTATACCATATAAATACCATATTACAAAAAGATATCGCTCATGACAATGCATTCTAAAATAGAAATAATTTTATTAAAAAACCAGTTATTACACTAAAATTAAAAACTTTATTAATAAGAAAATATTAGCAAAAACCCTCGGTTTTACAGAGAATAAAAATGACATGATAGTTTTCCAACCACATATACATATTTTTCATTAAAAATTCTTGTAAGCATGAAGTGGTTAGTGCTATACATACATCCATTTCACGCAATGCATTCTTTTATCTCTCATTAGCTTGGCGCAGGAGTGTATTTTGAATTCGGTTTTAATGACGGCCGATGAGGTTTTAGCCTTATCACCAGATGCAGCCTCCATCAAAGCAGCCAAAGGCTTAGCCAAGCCTGAAAAATGGAGCCACCTAGGTCAAAAAGACACCGCAGTTTGGGGGGCTTGTCAAGGCAGTGGCAGCTCACCGTATCAAACCCAAGTCGACTTGTCTGGCCCCTCTTTCAAATGTTCTTGCCCTAGCCGCAAATTTCCCTGCAAACATGGCTTGGCCTTATTGCTGCTGCGCACCAACCAACAGGTCACATCCTCTGACACGCCACCAGCTTGGGTCAATGAATGGATGCAGACACGCCAAAAACGAGCACAAAAAAAAGAAGACAAGCAAGCTAGCAAAATCGAACAAGCCACCGACCCCGCAGCCACTGCCAAAAAAGAAGCACAACGTTGGAAAAAAGCACAAGCTGGGTTACAAGAATTGTCTTTGTGGTTGCAAGACACAGTCGATCAAGGCTTGGCACGTTTGTCACAAAACCAAACTTGGGCCAAACAAACCGCCACCATTGCCGCACACATGGTTGATGCGCAAATGCCCGCATTGAAAAACCGTTTGGAAGATTTAATCAGTATCATAGACACCCACCCACAATGGCCACGCATGGTTTTAAGCCAATTGGGGGACTTGCAATTGATTTTAGATGCGGCTGCACGTTGGGATGAACAAATCTTAGAGCCGCATCTGAAAGCCAAACTCAGCCAATATTTGGGTTGGAATATGGACAAAGCCGAAGTCATTGTTCAAGGCGAAGCGGTTAACGATGTTTGGCACGTCATCGGTTCGCGCCACATTCCATACGAAAACTTAACCGAACGCCATACTTGGTTGGTGAGCGCAGACTCTCAACGCCCCGCTTTCATTTTGGATTTTTCTTATCAAAATCGTGGCTTTGAACAATCTTTTTCCTTGGGTGCGGCTTATCAAGGCACGCTGCACTTTTACCACCATCAATTTGGCTTGCGAGCGGTCACAGGTTTGGATTGGTCGCCTGAACCTGCGGCAAATACAAAAGCATTGCTCGCGTCACACGCCAATATTGCCAACGCTTGGCCATACACCACACAATTGTTAGCCCACAATCCTTGGCAATCTTTGTGTCCGCTGTGGCTCAAACAAGGAACGCTACAACAATACAATGGGGTGTGGCATGTGGTTTTTGATGAACATCTCGAAGCCAAAGCCATGCCATTACAGCTAGCCGATGAATATGTATGGCGCTTATTGGCCTGTTTGCAAGCACATCAAGTCTTGTATTGGTTTGGTGAATGGCAACAAGCGACATTTCAATTGTTAAGCGTGTGGCAACATCAACCAGACGATGACAGTTTGTCCTGTTTGTGGATGATGCCGAAGGAGTTTCAAGCATGAGTGTGTTGTCTTTGAATGCTTTACTGCCTATTGCTTTAAGCGGCACGCAACACGCCAGCTTGCCACAATTTCACGAACCCAAAACCGCTTTATTGCAAGCCTTACAACAACACGCACACCCATCAACGGCGACACAATTATTGCGTTTGAGCGCAGTTGCCAGCCGTTATGAACGCATGGTTTATCAAGCACCCAAGCGTCCTGAAAACAGCCAGACGCTGTCTTTACCACAACAATCTCAAAACAGCCTAGAAGGCATCACACCTACTTTACACACGTTGTTTCCCAAGCCCAATCTGGCGCATTGTATTGCCATATGGCGTGAATTGGCGCAAGCGCAACGACATTTGCCAGCCAGCGTATTGCCCGACTGTTTGGAAATTGCATATAGCCACAGCGTCTTGCGACCTTGGTTAATGCCTATTTTAGGACCACAAGGTTTGTTTTTGGCACAGTGCAATCCCAAATGGAAGTTTGCCATCGGCACCGATGAACATGCTTCAGATGAAGAAGCGTGGCAATACGGCAGCGTCTTTCAACGGGTACAAGTGTTACAACAACAAAGACAACACCATCCACAGCAAGCACGTGAACGTTTACAGGACACGTTAGAACAAAAAAATCTTAAAGTGGCCAAAGAGCGCAAGCAATTGCTAGAAGTTTTGTGGCTGCATTTGTCAGAAGCAGACGAAGCTTTATTGGAGTTTTGTTTGGATGACCGCTCTAGCGAAGTGAGCCTCTTGGCCGCACAAATGCTGGTGAATTTACCTAACAGTGCTTTGAGCCAACGCATGCAAGCCTTATTGCCTTTGCTATTGCAACAAGATGCCAAAGGCAAGTGGCTGTTAGAACCTCTGGACATAGAAGCAGCTCCAGCACAATGGCAACGTGATGGCATTGCCATCAAACCGCCATCTCACCATCTTTTTGGCAGCCCCAAAGCATGGTTACTGCACCAAATGGTGCGCATGATTCCTTTGCAGGCATGGCAGCAATACACAGGGATGGATATCAATGCTTTGTGGCAATGGTCAGCCACAGGCGATGTCAAAATGTGGCAAGATGCATTGCGCAGCGCATGGAAAGAAGCCATTTTCATGAACATCTCTCAGGTCGATTTAAACCAATTGCCTAGCAAAATTTTATTGGATTTGCGCCACAACAATGTCTTACACAACATGCTCGTTCAATGTTCAGATAGTGATCAAGAGGCATTTTGGCAACAGCAATTGGGGCATATTTTATCTTTAGACGATGTCGTGACAGTCTATATTTTGCGGCCTGTAAACTTTTCATTGGAATTTTCTCAATTTCTCTACCAATTTATCACACAGCAATTGCAGCCATTGGCGACGAAAGAAGTGGATTTGAAATTGTACTCGTGGATTGCCAGCCACCAATCCACGCTCATCAGCTTGGTGTGGTTGCTGCATCCTGATGTGGCGACTAAATTGTCACAATTGCCATGGCCACGATACGACAATCAAGAGTGCATCCCTGATTATTGTGAAGAGCTGAACCAAAAATTATTGGCACAACAGCAGATGCGCACACAATGGCAACAAGCACTGGCAAATTGCCCAACCCATCCCTTTGAATCTTAATAGAAAGACTTTCCATGAGCGCACAACAGGTTTTGCGGCAGCACGCTGAAATCCAATTTGCCACCGAATTGGAGGCTTTAAAACATGTCGATGACCGTCCACGTCCAAGCAATTGGCAATTGTCGCCTTGGGCGGTATTGCAATATTTGATGGGTGGCGAATTGTCCAATGGTGTGAACATTTCAGCCAAATACATTGGCAATCCTCGCTTGATGGAAATTGCCATTGCCACTTTGGCCACAGACCGTGCATTGCTGTTATACGGCGTACCAGGAACAGCCAAATCTTGGGTGTCTGAGCACTTGGCCGCAGCCATCAGTGGGGATTCGACGATGTTGATTCAGGGCACTGCAGGCACCAGCGAAGAGCAAATTCGCTATGGTTGGAATTATGCTGAATTGCTCGCCAACGGTCCTTCCGAAAAAGCCTTGATTGCCAGTCCACTCATGAATGCCATGCAAGACGGCAAAATTGCCCGTATCGAAGAATTGACCCGCATTCCTGCTGATGTACAAGACACTTTGATTACGGTTTTGTCCGAAAAAACCTTGCCCATACCTGAACTCAACAGCGAAGTGCAAGCTATACATGGTTTTTCAGTGATTGCCACCGCCAACAATCGTGACAAAGGTGTGAATGAATTGTCCAGTGCTTTGAAACGCCGTTTTAACACAGTGATTTTACCTGTGCCTGACAGCGCCGAAGATGAAATCAAAATTGTCATGAAACGGGTCAGTGAACAAGCACAAGCTTTGCAATTACCGGGAGAACTGCCTGCTTTAGAAGAAGTGCGCCGTGTGGTACACATTTTCCGCGAATTGCGCAATGGTCAAACCGAAGATGCCAAAACCCGCCTCAAATCACCTACATCGACACTGTCTACTGCCGAAGCCATTTCTGTCATCAACAGCGGTATGGCTTTGGCCAGTCATTTTGGCGATGGCGTCCTGAATGCCCACGATTTGGCTTCAGGCTTAATCGGTGCCATTATCAAAGATCCGGTGCAAGACGCTGTGATTTGGAAAGAGTATTTGGAAACGGTGGTGCGCGATCGCAGCGATTGGAAAGATTTGTACCGTGCTTGTCGTGAGCAATTGTAAATCGGTGTCACACCACACATTCACAAAGGAATGTTGATGGCAACTACGTTTGAAGCGGTGCATTTTTTTGGCATACGCCACCATGGTCCGGGCTGCGCCCACTCATTGAAACAGGCTTTGGATGCCTTACAGGCCGATTGTGTCTTAATCGAAGGTCCGCCTGAAGGCGAAACCTTGTTAGATTGGGTAGGACACGAGGCTTTGGTGCCGCCTGTGGCGCTGCTTGTTTATGCACAAAATCAGCCTGAACAAGCTTCTTTCTACCCTTTGGCGGTGTTTTCACCCGAATGGCAAGCTTTGTTGTGGGCAAAGCAACAACGAGTACCTGTGCAGTTTTTTGACTTACCTCACACACACAAATTGGCATTGGAAACACAACAACAGCAACGTTTACAAGAAGCCAACACGCAAGATGACTCAACTTTGCAAGCGCCAGAAGATTTACAGGACGCTGTCAACGGGATATTGCCACCCTCACCAGATATGTCAGATTCGTCAGATGCAGCAGATGAAAACAGTATTGAAAATGACTATGCAGACCCATTGGATATGTTGGCACAGGCCGCAGGTTATGACGATGGCGAAACTTGGTGGAACCGTTTGGTAGAAGAGCGTCACAACAGCCAAGATGTGTTTGCCGCCATCAATGAAGCCATGACAGCAGTGCGCGAGCAAATCCCACAGCTGCACGCAAATTTTCAACGCCAATACTCAGAATCTTTGCGTGAAGCATGGATGCGCCAACGCATTCGAGCGGCCATTAAACAAGGTTTTCAACGCATTGCCGTGGTATGTGGTGCTTGGCATGTGCCTGCGTTGCAAGATGCCCAACACACAATCAAAGCCGATGCTGCTTTGCTCAAAGGCTTGCCCAAACTCAAAACCGAAACCACTTGGGCACCTTGGAGTTATCCTCACTTGGCGTATGCCAGTGGCTATGCCGCAGGCGTGGTGTCTCCGGGTTGGTATGAACACTTGTGGCAACACAAACACCTTGCCGCCACACCCACTCAGCGCACTGTCAGCTGGTTGCGCAAAGCAGCCATATTGATGCGCGAGCAAGATTGGGATTGTTCTTCTGCGCATTTGATTGAAGCGGCACGTTTGGCAGACATATTGGCCATCATGCGTGGACACGCCAGCGCCAGTTTAGAAGAAATCAACGAGGCCATCAGCACAGTCATCCATATGGGAGAGACTTTGCCCTTGCTCACCTTACACGAACAATTGACCATAGGCACGACTTTAGGACAAGTACCCGTAGCCATGCCTATGGTGCCTTTGCAAAATGACATTCATACCCAACAACAAAAACTGCGCTTAAAACCAGAAGCCTCCTACAAAACCTTGGCTTTGGATTTGCGCAAAGATTTGGATTTGGCGCGCAGCCACTTTTTACACCGTTTGGCTTTGCTTGGCATCACTTGGGCCAGCATCACTGACAATGAACAAAGAAATCGTGGTACGTTCCGCGAATCTTGGCGCATGGCCTGGCAGCCAGAAATGAGCATAGACATCATTGCCGCCAGCACTTACGGTACGTGTTTGGCACAAGCGGCGCACAATAAAATCATCAGCCTAGCCAAGCGTCCTGAAACCACATTGCAAACCTTGGCACAAGACTTGGACAACAGTTTATTGGCCAATTTGCCTTTGCTCGTTGCCGATTTGACCCGCCTCATCGAACAGCGTGCCGCTGTCACATTTGACATGAGCCAATTGCTGCAAACGGTTTTACCGTTGGCACAAGTGTTCCGCTACGGCAGCGTGCGCCAAAACGATCAAGATTTGTTGGCCAACATCATTGACAGTTTGATTGAGCGCATCGCCATCGGCCTGAAAGTGGCGTGCATGAATTTGAACAGCCCTAGTGCTCAACACATGCGCACGTGGCTGCTCGAAGCGCATCAAGCTGTTTATTTACGCCAAAACGACAACTTGACTCAATTGTGGCAACAAGTGTTGCAAGACACCATGCACAGCTTATTATCAGCCCCATTGTTGCGCGGCATGGCATGCCGCTTGTTGCTCGATGCCAAAGTATGTGAACAAGACAGCGTGGCTTTGGAGCTGTCTCGCAATTTGTCCGCTTCGGTTCCTGCTCTGGACGCATCAGATTGGCTACAAGGATTTTTAAATCAGCAAGCTTTGGTTTTGCTCCACCATGATTGGATTTTGCAAGCCATAGATGCTTGGGTCACACAATTGAATGAGGCGCATTTCATTCAAGTTTTGCCATTGGTAAGGCGTCATTTTGCCAATTTCAGCCATAGCGAACGCCAAAGCCTGAGCCAAAAAATCCAACAACCGATGACGGCCGTACCTGCTCCTCATACCACCAGCCCACAAGACACCGCCTTACTTAGCCTAGTCGACCCAATCTTATTGCAATTGTTTGGTTTACCTTCTGAAAGTTTGCCATCATGAGTACCGATATCACTCCAGAAGCACCACCTACCAACCACTTACAACGTTGGCGCTTGATTTTAGGCAGCGCCGCCAACCATCCTGAAACATCATTGTCAGCGGTGCATCAAAAAATGGATGCCGCTTTGGCGGCCTTATACGAAGATCAAAATTTGTCACGCCAAGGCGGACGCAACGACTCTGCACCGTATGTGAGCCAATGGCTGGGCGACATTCGCCAATATTTTCCTCAATCTACAGTTGAAATCATGCAACAAGACGCATTAGAGCGCTTGAATTTGACTGAATTGCTCTTGCATCCTGAAGTCTTAGAAAGCGTGCAAGCCGATGTGCATTTGGTTGCCAATTTAATGGCATTGTCGTCTGTGATTCCTGAAAACACCAAAGCCACTGCCCGTGCTGTGGTCAAAAAAGTGGTCGATGAGCTGTTACAAAAACTAGAAGAACCGATGCGCAGCGCTGTCAGTGGTGCCATAGACCGTAGCCAACGCAATCTGCGCCCACGCCACCAAGAAATCGATTGGCAACGCACCATTCGTGCCAATTTGCGTCATTGGCAATCAGAATATCGCAGCATTATCCCAGAAACCTTAATCGGTCACGGCCGCAAAATCCGTCGTCCACAACGTGAAATTGTATTAGCGATAGACCAAAGTGGCTCTATGGCCAATTCCATCGTTTATTCGGCCATTTTTGGTGCGGTCATGGCAAGTTTGCCAACAGTTTCGACCAAATTGGTCGTGTTTGATACTGCCGTTGTAGATTTGACCGAGCAATTAAGCGACCCCGTCGAAGTCTTGTTTGGCGTACAACTTGGCGGTGGTACCGATATCAACAAAGCCATAGGCTATTGCCAAGAAATCATTCAAGAACCACGCAATACCATTTTGGTGCTGATTTCAGATTTGTACGAAGGCGGTGTAGAAGCCAATTTGCTCAAACGCAGCGCCCAATTAATCGCCTCAGGCGTGCAAATGATTGCCTTGCCAGCGCTCAGCAATGAAGGTGAGCCTTGGTATGACAAACAATTAGCAACCAAACTAGCAGCTTTAGGTGTACCCACATTTGCCTGCACGCCCGATTTGTTTCCTGACTTGATGGCAGCCGCTATCAGGCGTGAAGATGTGGCCACTTGGGCTGCCAATCGCGGCTTTAAAATCGGCAAATAGCCCCAAAAAAGCGTCCTGTAAAGTTTACAGGACGCTTGCAATCTCATCGTACACATCCACTATTGCGTATAGTCTAATGGTATGTCATCAAAATCCATCAATAAGCGTACCAAACCACTGCCCCATTCTTGGCAAATTTGCAGCATATATTCATCATCTGCATGAATACGCCTTCCGTGTGGCATACGCAAACTGTCAACTTGATACACCATCAAATCAATCGGGAAACCCACCGACAAATTAGAACGAATCGACGAATCAAACGACAACAAGACGGCTTTTAAAGCCACTGCCAATTCAGTTTCATACGTTACCACCCGATCCAAAATCGGCTTACCGTATTTGCTTTCTCCAATTTGAAAAAATGGTGTGTCTTCTGTTGCGGCAATACAATTGCCCTCACTGTAAACCGAATACAATTTGGGCGCTTGCCCTCTGATTTGCCCTCCAACCAAAAAATTGCTGCCAAAAGTGACTACTTCTTGCTGCGCAACCTTAGCCGCTTGTTTGGCAATTTGGCAAGACAACACGCCAATCAAATCTGCGACATCGAATAAAGTTGGCACATTTAAAACTGTTTTTTCCATTTGACCGTGTATGTCTTGCTGTAAACGTTCAATTACCGCTTGAGAAGTCGCCAAATTGCCTGAAGTGAGAATAAAAATATTGCGCTCACCCTCGTTTTGAAAACAAGTCATTTTTTTAAAACTGGCAATATGATCCACTCCCGCATTGGTACGGGTATCACTGGCAAAAATCAGTCCATGCTTTAAGTTTAACGCAACACAATAAGTCATGGTTTTTCTTTCAAAATAAGGTAAGAAATCCATCCAACCCATGATTTTTTATAAAAATATCAACAGATGAGGAAATTTTGCGTATGCATTGTGTACATTTACAATCGCACTGACCATTTTGTTTGGGTCTTCACACCGAAAACAAGACCAAAATTTCCACACCTGTTTACTTAAACCTCAAATATAGGTTTTAGTTCTCTGCATTTTGTCCATTGAAAATAGAATGATGACTGTTTTTTCATTGCATATAGATGCTACTGTTCATGTCATACAGGTCGCTTTGATTGGAATATTGAAATAAGATAGAGGGCATTAAAACATGATGATTCAACCATTTTTTAACACCCTCCATCTTGGCTTGCAATCTTGTTCAAACTGATTTGGCAACGCTAAAACGGCCCATAACTTCGAATAGGATTACCGCGTTCTAATTGTCCATGTTGTTGGTGGCGTGAATGTTTGTCCTGCGCCACTTGCATTTGTAGGCGTTGTTGTAACTTCAATGCAATCAGCTCACGCGCCAGTTTTTTATTGGCATATTGACTGCGCTCGTTCATGACTTTCACGCTGATGCCACTGGCAATGTGAGTAGCATGGATGGCAGAATCGGTGGTATTGACATGTTGACCACCGCTGCCCGAAGCCCGACACGCTTGAAACACAATGCTGTCATCTTGAGGCAATGGCATCGTCAATACACATTGAGACACACCCACAAACCAGTTTTTACGTTTGTGATGCGGCCTGATTTTGCTTTGAAATACCCATTGAATGCTACCACACCAAGTCTCAGCCCAAGCTTGTAACTCTTGACCTTGCGCTTGCAACACAATCGATAAATAACCATGTTGCGTTGGGAAAGCTTCCACTACGTCAAGGCGGATGCCGTTTGATTTGGCATCACTCAGCATTTTTTGCAAAGTGTATTTTACTGCCAATTCACACTCTGCTGGACCTTGCGCAGCGGTGATTTGTATTAACAACATGGCGTCTCTCCTTTTTTGTACGTCATGACGGGCTTAAAACGTGCAATCAAACGGCACAAACCCACATCGACCAAACTGGCTATCACCGCATCAATATTTTTATAAGCTTGTGGGGCTTCTTCGTAAAGCAAGCCTTTGTCACCGCAAACAACAGTGCTACCAAACTGAGTTTGCCTTAAGTCTTGCGCTTTGAATTTGTGTGCCAAACGCCCCTGACAATCACCACGTGCCCACTTACGACCTGCGCCATGAGCCAAAGAATACAAAGCCATTTCGCCACCAATGGGCTCAACCAAATAAGAATAATCACCACGTGAACCCGGTATCATCACCCAACCTTGATCGGCAGGTGCCGCACCTTTACGGTGTAAAAAACCCGCTTGACCATTCCATTCAAATGGCACCACATGATTGTGGCTGATATCCAGCACACAAGATGCTGAGGTTTTCCATGCTTTGAACATGCGTTTGGCAATGTACAAACGATTCAGATGGGCATAATGCAAAGCTGCATTGTGCTGCGCCCAATATTTTGTGGCTTCTATACTGTTTGCAGCCAAACCTTGATGACCAAATTGATTCAAATGTTGACGTAAAATCTCACCACCCAAGCCGCGCGAGCCACTGTGTACCATTAAAAACAAATGGCTTTTGTCTAAATGCGGCTGTTCTACAAACAAAGAGTCTAATTGCAAAAGTTCTGCAAAATGATTGCCGCCACCGATAGTGCCCAAGCTTTGGTGCAGACTATCAAAATCAAGCGGTAAATGTTGTAACGCCAAACCACCTAAAGCATTGGCAGCGTCCTGTAACAAATTATCAGGCAATACACCATCCATATTGCCCAACTGTTTGGCAAGTTTACTACCCGATATTTTGTGGTGTTTTAAATCGGTTTGCCACAAAGCCATACCGCAACCGATATCACCTCCGACCAAGGCGGGATAAAAATGCGCGGTAGAAAAAAAGGCCGCACCAATAGGATAACCGCGTCCTGCATGCAAATCAGGTAAACCGACCGCAGCTTGTATGTGCGCTAAGGCAGCAGTGGCCTGTAATTGCGCAATGGCACTGTCTTCAAGCCAAACATTTTGATTGGCGATAATGTTAATGTGAGTGTGCTGGCTAAAATTGCCCATAAAATCACTTTCTGAAAAAACAAAAAAACACGCAATCGCGTGTGTTTCAGAAAGCAATGAATGCTCAGAGTGTGACGCGATTGCAAAGGTCAGTGATTATGGTATGGTGTCGCATGCTAATCTCCTTTGCTGGCAGTGAAATAAAAAGTGACGCTATCGTAACAATTCTGTTTATATTGGTCAAGGTTTCTAAATAAGTGATATTTTTCAATTCAATATGAATTGAATCGTCCCAAGTATTTAAGATAGCCATGTGCGGCCAATACAGTCCTGAGCATTTGAAAGCCGATGGTTTGACAGCTGTTGAATCTTATTCTGTGTATGATCCACCACCAGCACTTAAAACAGTACTGCGGCTATTATGCTTTGATGAAGTTGCGCTAAACATGCTCAACCGCTCAAAGAACTATCTGTTGGGTAAAGTATTTGTGGATACGGCACAAGTGCAATATGTTACCCATCGTTGAAGATTTCCATGATGAGAATACAGGACGCATCAACAATGCTGGTTTAGGGCTCAGACCCAAAATGGCAAGTACAAGCACGCTTGGGTATCCCTTTTATGGGTAAGCCACACAACGTGCAGACAGACATGGTTGAATATTACCAAACGTTTTTAAAACGTTATAAAAATACTCTGTCTTATACTGTGCCACTTAATCGATAAAATACAGCAGTAATTTTATTAGATGGTTATCCGAGCCTGTGCACTATTTTGTGTCAGCTGCCGTCTATGGCGAAAGTCACTGACACACAAAGTGCACAAACTCGTTCATAATATTTTTAACAATGAAAACCGCAAAATTTGCCTGCTTGCATAAAAATAAAATTCATTTCTAGCATTCATCAGCCATTGCTTCAAATATAAGAACCGTCACAATCTTGTTAACATCATTAAGATGGATATTGCAATCATCGATAGAATCTGCAGGATTTTTTAATGAAAAATCACCTATTGTATTGACGCAGTTAAACTAAAAAAACAAGGTTTGCAATGGGTGTTGCATCGGTAACCGCTGTTTCAAAACGCGTATAAAATGCGCCTCTTGTTCAAGATTGGCTTGTGGTTTTTGCCAAGATTGAAGCAAGGCTCGCATCAGTCTTTGCGTTGAGCTAGAAGATATGCTGCCAATGCTACGATGGATACATAAAATTATTTGTGCTTGCTGCAATGTATACAACAAAGCACGACTTAAATCTACATCGGGCTGCGGTAATGTGTCATTGATGCGCTGCGCTTTCAAAACACTGTGTACCAAACGATTGCGTTGTCGCATCAGCTGCCTGTCATTGCCTTTGGCGTTGCACAAGCCACGTAGCTGGAAACGCACCATACTCAATAAATGCTGTAAGCGCTTTTGCGGATTAGGCGGGAAAATCCAAGTGAAAGCCAACATGGCAATGATGGGACCCATGACCACCGCCAAGCCATTGGCAAGACTTTGGCCCATGCTTATATGCACAGGATAATGCGGTTGTAACAAGATTAACATCACCATGATGGTGTCAAAAGCACCCAACATCAACCGTTTTTGAGCATAAATGAACGTATGCAACAACATAAAGGGTAACATCCAAAAAATCATTTGCCATGAAGAATGTGCCAAATAATGCCAAGCCGTCCAAGTACACAAAAAAGCCAAAATTGCGCCAATGAATTGGCCTGAAGTGACGTGACGTAAAAACCACGCTGGGTTTTCAAACCCCACAAAAACCGACAACATCACCGACAAGCCCAGCATCATTAACGGCATGAATGCCCAATCTGTGACCACCCACAACATGCCCACTATGGCACCTGATTTGGTGCTGCTGGGCGTGTTAAGTCACTATTTAGAAGACGATAACTTGTGGGTGCCAACTTCAGAATCAGTAAGCTTCAAGCCCATTTTACTTAATACAACCCACGGTTATTATATCAATTTACTGCGTGTGAAAAAAAGTGGCATTTTGTCACGTCACCGCCATACTGGAGCCGTTCATGCATTTGTTCTAAAAGGACGATGGTATTATCTAGAACACGATTGGGTAGCCGAACAAGGCTCATTCGCTTATGAACCTCCCGGTGAAACGCATACCTTATTTGTGCCAGAAGATGTAGACGAGATGATTACTTTGTTTACTGTTCAGGGCGGTTATACCTATGTTGACCCTTATGGCAAAGCAACAGGTTACGAAGATGTATTTACCAAATTAGCAGCGACTCAAGCACATTATGGAAAACTTGGTTTAAACCCATCAGAGTTGGAAAAAATGATTCGCTAATTCGTATTTTTCGATTTGTCCAAATCATCGTCCTCCCATTATTCATGGGAGTTTTTTATCATTTGTCTCTATGTATATCGATACTTTATTGAACTGC
The DNA here is from genome assembly GCF_000382305.1 of Vitreoscilla stercoraria DSM 513. Classification (GTDB taxonomy): domain Bacteria; phylum Pseudomonadota; class Gammaproteobacteria; order Burkholderiales; family Neisseriaceae; genus Vitreoscilla; species Vitreoscilla stercoraria. The sequence continues at coordinate 27,691 of NZ_KB908021.1, read as the reverse complement.
TTATTAAATCTAGAAGTTTCCCAATAATCTAGAAGTTTCCCAATAATCGAGAAGTTTCCCAATAATCGAGAAGTTTGGGTTAAGCCTGAACTGATTGTGAATAGGGTTTGCGATGCGCTTGCATCACCGCCGCTTACGCAGTTATCTATAACAAAATTCACTGACACAAAATAGCGTACAAGTGCCCTCCAATCCATGACAAGATGGTAATGCTATATAAATTTATCAGCCCCCAAACCCTCCCAAATAAGCCGCCGCCGTGTTAGTGGTATAATTCAAGCCCGCATCATTGGCAACCATCTTGCTAACTGAACCCTCTTTTTTACTACTATTGTTTCTTATGTCCACACCCAAACTCAGCTTAAACAAACTCACATTTTTATTTCCATTAGCGCTCGTTTTATTTGAATTTTCTGTCTATATTGGCAACGATTTGGTACAACCTGCCATGTTGGCCATTACTAAAGAATTTGGCGTCAGCAGCAGCCTCGCCCCATCTTCGATGTCTTTGTATTTATTAGGTGGCGCTTGTGTGGCATGGCTACTTGGCCCCCTATCCGACCGCTTAGGGCGAAAAAAAGTCATGCTCGCAGGCGTGGCTTTTTTCAGCATTTGCTGCTTGATCATTTTACTAAGCCAAAATATCGAACAATTTTTATTCTTGCGCTTACTCCAAGGCACAGGTTTGGCGGTCATTTCCGCAGTCGGCTACGCCACCATCCAAGAAACATTTGACGAAAAAGATGCCATCAAAGTCATGGCTTTGATGGCAAATATTTCTTTGCTTGCACCCTTATTAGGACCTGTTTTGGGTGCATTTTTAATTGATTATGTGTCTTGGCACTGGGGTTTTGTCGGCATTGCCGTTTTGTCTTTCACCAGTTTTTTTGGCTTAAAAAATAAAATGCCCAATACGCCACCCACCACAACCACACCTTTATCATTTAAAAATATGTACCTAGACTTCAAAGAAGTTTACCGCAACCCACGCTTTATCGGTTTGACTTTGGCTTTGCCCATGCTCAGCCTGCCTTTGATGCTTTGGATTGCCTTATCACCTGTGATGTTGGTTGAAGATTGGGGTTTATCAAGCATGCAATACGGCTGGGCACAATTTCCTGTTTTAGGTGGTTTGATTGCGGGCAATGTGCTTTTGGTACGCTTGGTAGACCGTTTTCCTTTGGGGAAAACCATTTTCATCGGCGTACCACTGATGCTTATCGGCGCCATCTTGATTGTTATCGGCACAATATGGCAAGTGCACTTTTTAACTTTGTTAATCATCGGCATGACATGCATCAGTTTGGGCGAAGGCTTGAGTTTCTCGGTTTTATACCGCTTTGCATTGATGTCGTCTGATGTCAGCAAAGGCACAGTTGCTGCGGCAGTTTCTATGCTGATGACTTTGTGTTTTTTCCTTGTCATTGAATTGGTGCGTGTGACTTACGATGCTTACGGCATTTGGATGTACAGCTTAACTTGTTTGGGCTTAATCGCCTTATGGTTTACCTTTCCTTATGCCTTGATTCAAAAAATCATGCGCGAAAAAGCAAGCCAAGCAACCCACCATTAAGAGCCGTCTGATGCAAAAAAAGCGTCCTGTAAAATCTTTAGAGGACGCTTTTTTACTTGATACGCAAACCGTTTATCGAATCAATCTACCGCTTTGACCACGCCACGGCGCATTTGGTCTAGTTCTATGGATTCAAACAAAGCTTTGAAATTGCCCTCACCGAAACCTTCATTGCCTTTGCGCTGAATGACCTCGTAAAAAATCGGACCCAATTGGTTAGATGTGAAAATTTGCAACAACAAATCGTTGTCAGGTCCACCATCGAGCAAAATTTTATTTTGTTGCAAGCGGGCAACATCCTCACCATGATTGGGCAAACGTGTGTCGAGCAATTCATAATAAGTATCAGGCGTACCCAAAAATTTCACATTTTGTGCACGCAATACTTCAATCGACTCATAAATATTGTCCGTACCCAAAGCAATGTGTTGGATGCCCTCGCCTTGATACATATCCAAATACTCTTGAATTTGGCCTTTTTCAGCCGTACCTTCTTCATTGATAGGGATGCGAATTTGACCACAAGGTGAAGTCATCGCCTTGGATTTCACACCAGTGACCTTGCCTTCAATGTCAAAATAACGCACTTCACGGAAATTGAACAAACGCTCATAAAACTCTGCCCATTCTTTCATACGCCCTTTATGAACGTTGTGGGTCAAATGGTCAATATAAGTCAACCCTGCCCCTTGATGGCACAAATCGGCTTCAGCAGTTTCAGGATTCAAAGACACAAAATCCACATCGTAAATGTCAATATCACCTATGCCACCGTCTTGTTTGCCACGCCAGCGGTCAACCAAATAAATCAATGAATCGCCAATACCTTTGATAGCAGGAATGTTCAATTCCATCGCTCCACTACCAGAAGGCACGCCCCAAGCACCTAATTCAATCGCACGTGCATACGCTTGCTGCGCATCATCCACACGGAATGCAATGGCGCACACAGAAGGACCATGCAAACGGGCAAAGCGTTGAGCAAATGAATTGGGTTCGGCATTTAAAATAAAATTGATATGTCCTTGGCGGTATAACAAAATATTTTTATGGCGGTGTTTGGCAATGGCTTTAAAGCCCAAAGATTCAAAAATTTTGCCCATTTCTTCTGGATTGGGTGCAGCGTATTCGATGAATTCAAAGCCGCTGGTACCCATTGGATTGTCCCAAGTTTCAAATCCCATTGTTGTCTCCTTTGTGTTTGGTCTGATTTTTTTGGTTTTTTAAATATTAAAAATCAATTTACAACATAAAAATAAAACAGACAATCAATGTTAATTTGTTATTTAAAACTTCATGCTGATTGATAAGATTATTTTGACATTCTGATTAAAAAATCATGGCATAAAAAAGCGTCCTGTAAATTGACAGGACGCTTTGTTTCATCAACATGCCACCTCTATCAATCTTCTTCTTCAAATACCGCAGGGTCCGTGTCACCACTGTCATCGCTCAATACAAAACCTGCCGTATTGATGGCATATGTATATTGATCGCCACTGATGGGAAAGCGTACGCTACCGGTATAAGCACCGCCGCCGTCATATTCCACATAATGTTGATTCACAATCTCCAAACTGTCTTTTTCTTCCGAAGTGTTCCAATAAAACACTTGATTGATGTGTCCTGGTCGTGTGTCCGAATAATTCACCTCAATCCATTCGCTGACAATACCTGGATAACGACCATCCAAACGGTAAGTCATCGACTCAGCCCAAGCCATCGTACCCATACCCAACAAAACCAGCACCGCTGCCGTTTTCAACCATTTCTGCATCTTTGCATCCCTTTTTTATGCTTTTGTATTAGAAATGCAGTATAAAATCACCATGTTAAAAAACACACCATTTTCACAGTGTGTTTGCATAATATCTCTTAAAAACAACGCTTATTTGGCCAATTCAGCTTCAATCAATGCCACTAAACGTTCATCATCAGGCGCCACATCAGGTGCAAAACGAGCAATGACTTCACCGTTTTTCTCCACCACAAATTTTTCAAAATTCCACATGATGTCATGCGCCTCGCCACTTAACAAACCTTTGGATTCGAGCAATGTTTTCAAATGACTGTCTGCTTTGGTTTGCGCTTGCGGCTGTGCTTGCGTCAAAACAGCATATAAAGGATGTTGCCCTTCACCTTTGACCACTATTTTTTCAAACATTGGAAACTTCACGCCAAACGTACCACGACAAAAATCGGCAATTTCTGCATTGCTGCCTGGCTCTTGCGCACCAAACTCATTGGCAGGAAAACCCAAAACTTCCAAACCTTGTGCTTGATATTGCTCATACAAAGCTTCTAAGCTTTCGTATTGTTTGGTCAAACCACATTGGGATGCCACATTAACCACCAACAACACTTTGCCTTGGAAATCTGCCAAATTCTTGGCATCACCGGTAATGGTATTGACCGTCATATTGTGAATATTATTCATCTTCAACCTTTCTTCATGTTGTCTTGATTGTGAGTGAGTTTGATTGAAACACCATCATGCTGAAAAGTCGATATATTCTATGACAGTGACAACAATTTTTGCCATTTTTCAATTATCTGAACAATGAAAGCTGGTGCTTATCGAAAATGGTCATCTCCATCACAGCAGCAAAGCATTCAGGTTGCCCATGCTCGCTCGTAAAATAAGTAGACCAGCACTGCATACAAGAGGCTTGGCTTATCATGAATGATAAGCAAGTTTAAATTATTGGCACTTGTATTTTGGCAATTTCATTTAAACAATATTTATTTTATAGTGCTTGTTCTAATAAACTTTATACTCACATTGAAAACCATTCATTAGCATCAAAATTAATCTCAAAAAGAGTCATAAAATCTATTGGTAAATTTGGTTCTTAATAGGATGAAATATATGTCCATACTATATTTGCGCCTTTTCAGGACGCTATAAGGCTTGTATTATGAAACGCTGTTTTATTCACCCTATCATTCGGAGTTCGCATGCAAACGCAAGCCGTGATTGAGCACATTGTTCATTGGTTAAAGGACTATGCTACCAAAGCCCATGCTAAAGGTTTTGTGATTGGCATTTCAGGCGGTATTGATTCTGCCGTGGTATCCATTTTGGCCGCCAAAACCGGTTTGAACACCATGTTAATTGAATTGCCCATTCGCCAACACCCTGACCAAGTGAATCGCGCCCAAACCCACATGCAACAATTGGCTGAACGTTTTGACAACGTCAGCAATTTGCGTGTGGACTTAACCCCAACATTCAATCAATTTGTCAACGACAATCCTGTGGATGCCACTGAATTTGCCAATCTTGATTTGGCATTGGCCAATGCCCGTTCACGCTTGCGCATGGTGACTTTGTATTATTACGGTCAATTGCATGGTCTGCTCGTGACAGGAACAGGCAATAAAATTGAAGATTTTGGCGTGGGTTTTTTCACCAAATACGGTGATGGTGGTGTGGATTTGAGCCCTATTGCAGACTTAACCAAAACCCAAGTTTACCAATTGGCCAAAGCCTTAGGCGTGGATGATTCCATTCAAACTGCCGTACCGACTGATGGTTTGTGGGATGAAGAACGCACCGATGAATCGCAAATGGGCGCAACTTACCCAGAACTCGAATGGGCCATGAGCGTGCACGCCGATCACAACGCTGCCGATTTTACAGGCCGCCAACAAGAGGTTTTCCAGATTTATGACCGCTTGCACCGTGCCATGCAACACAAAATCAACCCTATTCCTGTGTGTGTGATTCCTGAAAACCTGCACCAATAAGCATTTCATCGTCTGAAAGCTGCAAATTTATGCAAGTTTTTAGGCAAAACACAAAATAAGGCTTAGCAAATGTTTTTCTTGCAAAGCCTTATTTTTCAAATGGGTTTTATCCTCTTTACCAAAATTCACATAGCATAGGCTCTCGCCAACAGATACAGACAAGCGCAACCAATTGGCTTATAGTTTGCCTTATGTATTCCCATTTATTTAGAAAAGAGCTTGTATGAAATTCAACGCCTTGAAACTCGTTGCCTTGACCACTGTATTTGGCTTAAGCCTCAGCGCCCACGCCAGCGGTATCGAAGCTTTGCAAAAATTCAACCAAGACAGCAACGGTTTGTCAGGCTCGTTCACACAAACCGTGACTTCTAAAAAGAAAACCCAAACTTCCAGCGGCACATTCAAAATCTTGCGTCCGGGCTATTTCCGTTGGAACTATACCAAACCTTACCAACAAGTGATTGTTGGCGACAGCAAAACCGTATGGTTGTACGATCCTGAACTCAAACAAGTGACCAAAAAATCCCAAGCTGAAGCTTTGGGTGACAGCCCTGCGGCGATTTTATCCGATCGCAATGCGTTGGGTAGCAGCTACACATTGAAAGAAGATGGCAGCCAAAACGGCGTGAATTGGGTCAAAGCCACACCCAAATCGTCTAACGCAGGCTACCAATATATTCGCTTAGGTTTCAAAAACAACCAATTAAACGGCATGCAATTGCGTGACAGCTTTGGCAACAACACCAACATCACCTTTGCCAGCTTAAACAACAATCCCAATGTTTCAGCGACAGATTTCAAATTCACGCCACCAAAAGGCGTAGATGTATTGAGCAATTAAACATGCCATCATCCATAAAAAAACCACTGCTAAGCAGTGGTTTTTTTATACGCTTATTCAAGCTCTTTGGCCTCAGCCTCAGCTTCCATAAAATCCCAAACCGACACAGTAGGACGATTTTTAATGAGCATTTGCATTTGCGGACGACCGAAATTGCTCAATTTGATTTGAGAAGTATAGACCAAGTTTTTCTTCGCTGTATCAGATTTCAAGACCATCACATCTTGCATGCCCAAAATGCGACCGCTGCGATTCAAATACAAATTGTGCTGCAAGCGAGGCAAGCCAGCCAATTGTTGTTGTAATTGCTGTTGCGCTTGTTCACAAGCTTGTTGCATTTCTTCTGATTCTTGACAAGTTTCAGATGTCGTATCGGTAGCACCCCAAACCATTGCGCCCAGCAACAACAATCCTTGCACCTCTTCATAAGCCTCTTCACTGACACCTGCTTCGGGTGCAGTCTTTTGCAAATGCAAGAATTCTTCTTGATAACCTTTCAAAAATGCCGCCGACCATTTCATAGAATCTTGAACGCCGTAATCAACCTGCACTCGATGCGCCGCATTCAAACTGCGACCATACGCATCCATAGGTTCCAAAGTAAACAGTTTTGCATCCATCGCTTGCAAAGACTGCTCTAAACCTTTAGGCAAAGCACGTACAACGGTTTTAAGAGGATAACGTTGATGTTCTTTGCCTGCATGCAATTCCAACAACGCGCCTTCCTCTAAGCGTCGTACCAATTGAGAGCTTGTCGCAGAGCCGCTGTCGCCCAAAATAGAGGTTTGCAATAAGCCTGCATAACCTTGTACATCCATCAACACCCGTTCATTTTTACCATCAATATAGATAGGCAATTGTGCCCAAGCACCATAATTGGCCGTGCCCAATTTCAAAGCAGGAATGATTTCGACCACGCCATTGGGCAAATCCATCGCACCATCAACTTTCACAGCCGAATGTTGCATCAAAGACGATATCACAGGGTATTTTTCTGCACTTTCCACCATCAGTTGCGACAGTTCAGACAACCACTCATCGCTGTTGATGCCGTCATTGTCAGTCACATCATGCTCATCTAACACTATTTTGACGCCATCTGCTGCCATTTCGCCAAACAACGCTTCAGCTTGCGTATTGTCGCTGGCAGCCACTGGCGCAGATGCAGCAGATGCCGCTTCATTGTGTTGCCAAGACAATGTTGCCTCGCCATTGAAGTTGTATTGATTGTCTTTTTGCATGTTGTGCATGATGGCTTGGCGGTACATTTTGTCTGGATGTGCAGTGTCCAAAGTCGTACACGCAGACAATGCCAATGCCATCGCTGCCAATGACCCAATTTGATAAACTTTCATACTCTTTCCTTTTGTGGCTAGATTTCAAGTGCTTTTACACCAAAACAATATAAGCATATTTCATTAATTTGTCATTTCATTTGCAATATTAGGTACGGTTTAATCCGATAAAAAAAAGCGTCCTGTAAACTTTACAGGACGCTTAACAGAATGAATCAAAAAAGATTTATTGCTGTACCAACTTGGTCAAATTGCGCAGCAATGCTGACAACATCGCCAAGTCAATATTTGGGTAAGGCTGCATTAAATGGACTTGTTCTGTCATCCATTGCAATTTTTGCTGCCAAACGACCTCTTCTTCCGCATCTTCGACCAACAACATATGGCGCGTGACTTTGAGCAATAATTTTTGCGTGTCTTCACGAACGGCCAAACAAGCTTGGTTTTGCCAAGTGTTTTCGCGCGGCAAATTGGCAATAGTGTGGTATAACCAATCGCTGTCTAAAGTGGCACAGACATTGAAATAATGCTCTGCCACCATTTCCAATGGTCGTTGGGTTTTGACGCTCAAATCAATCAAACTGAGCAAGTCTTCGGCATAAGGCAAACGTGACAAGCGCAAAACAGTGGCTTCGTCCAATGCACTGTGATGGCGCAAACCATGAGCCACTTGCGCCACTTTGTCATGACCTTCCTCATTGATTAATTCTGGCAATTGTTGCAATAATTGTTGCAAAGGCTCGCCATAACGTGTTTTCCACGCTGCCACATCGCCTAAATCAGCATAATCACGCAACAAGCCACGCGCCACACGACTCATCAAACGCGACACCATCGCCATCAAACGCATTTGCACATCGGCAGGTATTTGATTGTCCCAAGATTCAATTTGCTGGAATTGCTCTTCGGTTTGGTACAACTGGCTGACTATCCAATACGCACGCACCACATCGGCAACGGAACGGTTCATTTCGGTGGTCAAACGCTGCACAAAACTCACGCCCAAACGGTTAACCACTTGATTGGCCAATTGGTTGGCAATGATTTCACGACGCAAATAATGTTGCTCAATTTGCGGCAAATAAGCGTCCTGTAAAGCTTGTGGGAAATAATTCACCAACACGCTGTTAAACGCAGCATCGTCAGGCACGCTAGAAGCCAGTAAAGCGTCCTGTAAATGCATTTTGCTGTAAGCGAGCAATACCGCCACTTCTGGATTGGCCAAGCCTTGTTGGGTGGCGATGCGTTGCTGCATTTGTGTGCGGCTAGGCAAAAACTCCAAACCACGATGCAAATTGGCATGGGTTTCCAAATACGTCATCAATTCATTCAAAGCAGGCAAATTTTTCACCGCATCCAATTGGTTCATCGCCAACATTTGCGTTTGCAAATAATTGTTACGAAGCACTAAGGCCGCCACTTCATCGGTCATGGATTTGAGCAAAACATTGCGCTCTTGCAAAGTCAAATCACCAGCTTGCACCACACCACCGAGCAAGATTTTGATGTTCACTTCGTGGTCAGAACAATCCACACCAGCGGAATTGTCCACCGCATCGGTATTACAGCGACCACCGCTTTGCCAATATTCAATGCGCCCCAATTGCGTCATACCCAAATTGCCACCTTCGCCGATGACTTGGGCTTGAATCTCGCCGCCATTCACACGCAACGCATCGCTGCCTTTGTCCATCGCATCGGCATGGCTTTCAGTACTGGCTTTGACATAAGTACCAATGCCACCGTTGTACAACAATTCCACTTTGGCTTTGAGCAAAATATGAATCAATTCATTCGGTGTCATCGACTCAGCATCCACTTGCAACCAAGCTTTAATCTGTGGACTTAAAGTGATTTTTTTGGCACTGCGCTCAAACACGCCACCACCTTCAGAAATCAAATTTTTGTCATATTCACCCCAACCTAAAACGCCCTCAAACAAACGTTGGCGCTCGACAAAACTGATGGTGGCATCGGGATTGGGATCTAAGAAGATGTGTTGATGATTGAATGCTGCCAACAAACGAATATGGCGTGACAACAACATGCCATTGCCAAACACATCGCCTGCCATATCGCCAATACCCACCACGGTAAAATCTTCGGTTTGAATGTCTTTGCCCAAATGACGGAAATGGCGTTTGACCGATTCCCACGCACCACGAGCGGTAATGCCCATGCCTTTGTGGTCGTAACCTGCCGAGCCACCTGAAGCAAACGCATCGTCCAACCAAAATCCATTGTCCATCGCAATTTGGTTGGCAATGTCTGAAAATTTAGCCGTCCCTTTGTCTGCCGCCACCACCAAATAAGGATCGGCTTCATCACGACAATGGGTGTTGTCTGGCGCTTGCAAAGAGCCGTCTGCTAAGCGGTTATCCGTCAAATCCAACAAACCTTGAATAAAACGTTGGTAACAGGCAATGCCTTCTTCCAAATACGCTTGTCGGTCGCGAATTTGCCCAGCTTGCTTGCACACAAAACCGCCTTTAGAGCCATTGGGCACAATCACCGCATTTTTCACCATTTGCGCTTTGACCAAACCCAATACTTCGGTGCGGAAGTCTTCCATGCGGTCAGACCAACGCAAACCGCCGCGTGCCACTTTCGCGCCACGCAAATGCACACCCTCCACACGCGGGCTGTAAACCCAAATTTCAAACATCGGCCAAGGCTTAGGCAAGAAATCAATTTTTGCCGATTCCAATTTGAAGCTTAATACAGTTTTGTCATGCCCATCGGCATCGGTTTGCCAAAAATTGGTCCTCACCACTGCCAACATCACGGTTAAGAAAGCATGCAAAATTCGATCTTCATCGGCATTGCTGACATCGTCTAATTGCGTTTTAAATTGTTGTACCAACAATTCAGATTTCACTTCGCTGGCATGTTTTGGCTGTAAACGCATATTCCACAACTGGCACAAAGTCACCACAGGCAAAATATTGTGCTGCAAACATTGCTCAACATAGGTTTGACTAAACGGCAAAGTTGCTTGACGCAAATATTTGGCCAAAGCACGCAATAATACGGTTTCACGCCACGCGATGCCAGACTTCACTACCAGTGCATTGAAACCATCGATTTCCACTTGATGGTCAAATACTTGTTGCAATAATGCGGTAAACTGCGCTTGCACTTCCACGTTTTGTAAGCGTGGCAAATCTTCTGGTGTCACATCCAAACCAATGTCACTGATGCCAATGTATTGACCGTCTGCCAATTGGAATTCATATGGCAATTCCTCATACACCGTCACACCCAAGCTTTCAATCATCGGCAAGACTTTGGACAAACTAGGCAAAGGATTGCGATGGTACAAACGCAAACGCCATGGCGCAGCGACATCATCGCTTGGATCCAAATAAATACCAACCGCACCTTGTGTTAATTGTGCCCAACGTTCAATGTCTGTCCACGCTTCTTCTGGGGTGTGCAAATCTTGATACACAAGATTGACCGCTTGCAAACACTGCAAAGCAAATGCTTTTTTCTGTTCGTCAGAATCGGCCAACACATTTTGAAAACGCGCACGCCAACCGCGCACCAATTGCTCCATTTTTGCTTCTAAAGCGGCAGAATCCACTGTAGGCAAACGTTTGGCATCGGTACGGAACATAAAATGCACCCGTGCCAATGGTCCATCGCCTTGATTGACTGAAAAATCAAAATCTGTCGAAGCAAAAGCGTCCTGTAAAACCTGAGCAACTTGTTCACGCAACGTGGTATTAAATGCTTCGCGCGGTAAAAACACCATTGCGCTGACATAACGCTTAAAATCATCCACACGCGTAAACACTCGAGTACGTGGACGTTCTTGTAAAGTCACCATGCCTTCAACTATCGGTGCCAATTGAACAGCATCGATTTGCAACAATTCATCGCGTGGATAAGTTTGCAAAATGAAATGCAACATTTTGTCTTTGTAACCACCGCTAACATAATCGCACTCTTGCACCACATAACGGCATTTTTGACGCACAATCGGAATGTCCCATACCGAACCCAAATACGTTTGCGATGTATACAATCCCAAAAAGCGCCATTGTCCTACCACTTCGCCTGCGGCATTGATTTTGTGAATGCCAATCAAATCATAATGCATCGCACGGTGAATATTGGAGCGTTGCTGTGATTTGCTTAAAACCAAACGAGGACCATCGAGCCAAGCTTGTTTTTCATGGCTTTCTAAATTTTGAAAGCCAGTGGAATACGCATATTCTTCACGCAATTGGAACATGCCCAAACAGCTGTCTTGGTGAATTTGCAATTGTTGTTGACCATCAACATCCGTCACCAAGTCGTATTCACAAAAACCCATGAACAAAAAATGATTGGCGGAAAGCCAATTTAAAAAGGCCAAGATTTCATCATTGTCTTTGTGCCATTGCTGTTGCACTTGCGTGACCACTTGTGACAAAGTGCGGCGCATCAAGCCTTCATCATCCACCACTTTGTACAAAGTTTTCAGGACGCCTTCAATATCGGCTTTCAATTGTGCCGCCACTTCATCACTGAGCAAATTCAAGCGAATTTGTACCCAAGACTCTCGCCCATTGTCGGTACTGCGACTGCGTGACCAATTTTGCAATTCGCCTTGCTCATTGCGCTTGATGGTAAAAATCGGATGCACCAATAATTTCAATTGCACCAACTCACCACCTTGATAAGTCCGGCGTTGGTTGAGCAATAAAATCAAAGAGTCAATCAAAAATGGTAAATCATCAAACACAATATTGATGATGGTTTCATTGGCAGCAAAATCCGCATGTGCCGTTTGCTGTAAAACTTCGACATGAGACTCTCCAGACTGCCTTGGACGCGCAGCCGTTTGCTGATGGCTTCGGGCGGCAGAAACCAAATCGGCCATATCCAAAGTAGCCAAATCTTCGCTGTCCACATCTTCATAATAAATCTGTAAAAATGTTTGACTGGATTCGTTGATATTGTGCTCTTGCGCAAAGGCATGCAATTGCGTTTGCCAAACTTGTTGCATCGTCATAATGAAACCACTCCAAATTAATCTGGGATAAATATTTCAAAAACCGTTTTTAAGTTGGCATACATGCCAATTGAGTCATCTTGATTCTCACACATTAACGTAGGCATTCTAAACAAACAAGGGGCAGATTTATCTTGTGATAACAAACACTTTAAAAAAAAATGCACCGTTATAATATTAACGGTGCATTGAATCATCATTCAGAAAAAATATCCGACTTATAAGAACAAGCGATATGCCTCATTGTCAGTTTGGTCTTGCCACGCAAAACCCAAACTCTCAAGAAATTGGTTTAATTGTTCGTCTTCTTCGGCAGGCACATCAATGCCAATTAAAATGCGTCCATAATCAGCACCATGATTGCGGTAATGGAACAAAGTAATGTTCCAACCTGTTTGCATCGCCATCAAGAAATTGCCCAAAGCACCTGGTCTTTCAGGGAAGACAAAACTGAACACGCGCTCATTGCCCACTTTATCGGTGCGACCACCAACCATATAACGAATGTGGATTTTGGCAATTTCATTATCAGTTAAATCAATCACAGGTAAATCGGCTGCTTGTAGTGCTTGTACAATGGTTTCTTTGTCAGCAACGCCATTGGTTTGAATACCGACAAAAATATGTGCCTCGTTTTCATCGCCATAACGGTAATTAAACTCGGTGATATTGCGTGCACCCAAAATCTGAATGAATTTTAAAAAGCTGCCACGGCGTTCAGGAATCGTTACGGCCAAAATCGCTTCGCGTTTTTCGCCCAATTCGCTGCGTTCTGCCACATGGCGCAAACGATCGAAATTCATGTTCGCACCACTGATCACTGCCACCAAATTTTGATCGGTGGCGTTTTCTCGCTCAATATACGCTTTCAAACCCGCCACAGCCAACGCGCCTGAGGTTTCGGCAATACTGCGAGTATCATCAAAAATGTCTTTGATGGCTGAACAAATATCATCGGTATCCACCAAAATGACTTCATCAAGCAAATCACGGCACATCTCAAACGTTTCTTCACCCACCAATTTCACCGCCGTACCATCAGCAAACAAGCCCACATCTTTCAATTCTTTGCGTTCACCTGCTTGAATCGATTGGTACATGGCACACGAATCTTCCGTTTGTACACCGATGACTTTGATATCAGGACGCACATTTTTAATATACGCCGCCACACCCGCAGCCAAACCACCACCACCAATAGCAACAAACACCGCATCAATTTTTTTCGGATGTTGGCGGCAAATTTCCATTGCCAAAGTGCCTTGCCCTGCAATCACATCAGGATGGTCAAACGGTGGAATATAGGTTTTACCCGTTTCTTGTACCAATTTCATCGCATGGTCATATGCATCATTGTAAGACTCACCCGCCAACACCACTTTGCCACCACGGTTTTTGACCGCATCAACTTTAATATTTGGTGTGGTTTTGGGCATCACAATCGTTGCCTCACAACCCAAACGCTGCGCTGACAAAGCCACGCCTTGCGCATGGTTGCCTGCGCTGGCAGTAATCACACCACGCGACAACTCAGTCGGTGTCAATTGCGCCATCATATTGTAAGCACCACGCAATTTGAACGAAAAGACTGGTTGCAAATCTTCGCGTTTCAAATAAATGTGATTGCCCAAGCGGCGTGACAAGCTTTTAGCTGGGTCTAATGGGGTTTCAATGGCCACATCGTAAACCGATGCAGTAAGGATTTTGGTCAAGTAATGCTGGTACGAAGCGCTCATGATTGTTCAGTGTGTCATCAATGGTTTTCAGAAAAAGACTTCAACAATAACGCTTCAAACGGACAGATGCAAGTATCGATTGTAAGATATCTTTACATGTCTTAATCATCTAGCATCACAAAACTGCGCCATTATCGCTATAATAAAGCCCCTTGTAAGTTCTCTTGCATCCTCACGTGGTTTGCAAGCGTCCTGTAAAATAAAACGATGTTCGTTCAGTTCTCCACATATTTAAATACGGCTTTTTTGACACCATGAAAAAACATTTGCTTGCCTTAGGCTTGTCTTTATTTGCATTTCAAAGCATCGCGGCAACAGCCCCCACTGCACCCACTTTAGAAGCCTCGGCTTATATGTTCTACGACGTGCAAAGTGGTCAGATTTTGACGTCTAAAAACCCAGACGCCCGTATTGAACCTGCTTCTTTAACCAAATTGATGACGGCATATTTAACGTTTGCGGCATTAAAAGAAGAACGCCTGACTCTAGAACAAAAACTGACCGTCTCAGACAAAGCGTGGAAAAGCGAAGGCTCACGCATGTTCTTAGATCCGAAAGTACCTGTGAGCGTGGAGGATTTAATCAAAGGCATGATTGTGCAATCAGGCAACGATGCTTGCGTGACTTTGGCTGAAGCGATTGCTGGCAGCGAAGAGGGTTTTGCGCAGATGATGAATGCTCAGGCGAAAAAATTGGGCATGCTCAACTCTAACTTCACCAACAGCACCGGCTTGCCAGACGAAAATTTGTATACCACTGTTCACGATTTGGCGATTTTGTCTAAAGCCTTAATCAACGACTTTCCTGAATTTTATCCAACGTATGCGCTGAAATCGTTCACCTACAACAACATCACCCAGCCTAATCGCAATTTATTGCTCTACCGCGATTCAAGTGTCGATGGCTTAAAAACAGGTCATACCGAGTCAGCAGGTTACAATTTGATTGCTTCGAGCAAACGCGATGGTCGTCGCGTCATTTCGGTTGTGGTGGGCACCAAATCTATGGAAGCGCGCGCCACCGAAAGCAGCAAATTGTTAAACTGGGGTTTAAGTCACTACCAAACTCCGAAGTTATACGATGCCAACCAAGCTTTGTCTAAAGTGGAAGTTTTCAAAGGTTCGGAAAACCAATTGGATGTGGGCTTTTTAGAACCTGTGTACATCACCTTGCCTCGTGGCAGCGAAGACGTTACGCCTGTTTTGGAAACCAACCAACCGGTTGTGGCACCGATTGCCAAAGGCACACAAATGGGCACTTTGAAACTGATGTCAGGCAATACTTTATTGGCTGAGCGTCCTGTAGTGGCCTTACAAAATATCGAAGAAGCAGGTTTTTTTGGTCGCATGTGGGATAGCATTGTATTGTGGTTCAAACGCACGTTTTAACCTCACAAAGACCATCTCATGAAGCCATTTAGGTGAATACATAGCGAATTATCCAACCAAAAGCATCCGATTCGGATGCTTTTTTTCAAATTCCAAGCCAGCACACATACACCTATACCGTTTCAACACCGTCCACACATGAGTTTATCCCCCTCGTTTCACCGACCAAATCGCCACACCCATCACCAATAAGCCCAACCATTGCCAGAGCGACAAGCTGTGATCGTAAATCAACCAGTCAACCACAAATGCCGTCATCGGATAAATGAATTGCAATACTGCCATGCGGCCTGTACTCAAACGGGCAAAACCTGCAAACATCAACACATAAGCCAAACCACTGTGTATCGTGCCCAAACCAAACAACCAAGCCAAGCTTTCTAACGGTGGTATGCCATTCATCAATGGCCACCAAAACGTCAACAACATCCCCACCAAACATTGCCACCATGTCAATGCCAAAGCACTGACCGATGTCAGTTTTTTTGCCACCAGCGGCATGAAAGCGTAGACCATCGCCCCGATAAAACTCAATAATATTCCCACCAAATAATCATGGGAATAATTTTGTTTCAGGACGCCCATATCCAATAAGCCCGTACTCAAATCCAAGCCTATGAATGCCAATACCGTCAAACCCACTTGCCGAGATGTGACTTGTTCTTTGAGCAGCCAAGCGCCTAAAGCCATGGTCAAAAATGGTTGAATGTGGAACACCACGGTTGATACACCAATAGAAGTGCGGGCAATGGCAGCAAAATGCAGTCCCCAGCTGCTCGCCATCAATAAGCCTGCGCCCACCACGCCCCATAAGGCTTGACCTGATATTTTCAATTCAGCCAAGCGGTGTGTCATCGTTGCCCAACACAATAAGGCCAAACAACCAAACATGCAGCGAAACGCCACCGTCGTCATAGGATCTTGCCTCGACTCAATGACAAACACCCCCATCGTACCCAAAATCAAGCCCGCCACCACCACCACCAAAACAGTGCCGTGCGCATCTTGTGCGTGTGGTGAGATACTCACCTGTTGCTGCGTCAAAGACGTTGTATTTTTCGTATTCATGCACTCATGATTCGATGAGGATGGCATTTTGCAAAGCAAATATATGTTACATTCACCATTCGATTATCGAATGATAAAAACCATGCAAGACTTACAAATAGATTGGCTGCGCACGTTTGTCGCCGTGGTCGATACAGGCTCGATTACCGCTGCCGCGCGGCAAGTATCACGCTCACAGTCGGCAGTGAGCATGCAATTGAAAAAGCTCGAAGACAGCATTGGTCATACCTTGCTCAATCGCAGCCCACGCCACTTGTCTTTGACACCGACTGGTTTTGATTTGCTCACTTATGCTCGCCAATTGATTGAATTGCATGCCCAAGCTCAAGTCGCAATGCATGGACATTCGCTTTCAGGAAAGGTGTCGTTTGGTGTGCCTGATGATTATGTTTCGACTTATCTGGCACCCGTATTGCGCACTTTTGCCAACAAATTCAATGATATTGAAATTTCTTTGGTATGCGAACCCTCAAGCGCCTTATTGCCCCGCATCGACAAAGGCGAAATCGATTTGGCGTTGGTCACGCGCGACACTGCTTTGCGTGGAGACCCCAGCCCCGGCACATTGGTGTTTCATGAACAATTGATGTGGGTTGCCTCAGAACAACATGAAGTGTGGCGCAAGCAACCTTTGCCATTGGCATTACATGAATATGGCAACCGTTTTCGCAGCGCTATTTTGAACAGCTTGGCAGCGCAAAACCGCAGCTACCGTGTGGCATACAGCAGCGCCAATGTGCATGGACAATTGGCGATGGTAGAAGCAGGTTTGGCGGTGGCGATTGTCACCCGTTGCAGCGTACCGCCGCATTTGAAAGTTTTGGACAGCCGTCATGGCTTGCCTGAGTTGCCGAAAATGGAAGTGGCATTGGTGCGCAGCCAAGATTCATGGCGCTCGCAAGCGGTGGATGCTTTGTATCAAGAAGTGATGCACATGTTGCAAATACAAGCTTAAAACATGTTTGCTAAAGTACGGCTTTTTGGCATCAACCTGCAACAGGCGATGTGAATGAAGCATCAATGATGCTTATATACTCAGTCTTTGATGTAACCTGAGCCAAATCAAAATATGCTCAATCAAAAGCGTCCTGTAAATCATTTTACAGGACGCTGGTTTTAATTTTCTATATGCATTCAATCGGCTTGCAACACCAAAAAACTGGCATGGCATTTGGCAACCATTTTACCGTTTTGCCACGCTTGGCTTTCCATATTCAGCACCGATTTGCCTTGTTTGATGAAATACGCTTGCGTTTGCACTTCACCCACGAAACACGGGCGCAAAAATTCCATGCTCAAACTGACTGTTGAACTCGGTTTGTCGGTGCTCAAATGCGCCAATATGCCCATCACATCGTCAAGCATGGCACAAATCATCCCACCTTCAATCGTGTTTTTCGGATTGGTAAAACTTGCCAAAGCTTGGTATTTCACTGACAGGCGTTGATTTTGCTCGTCCCAATCCAAATCGTGTCCGCCCAATAATTGGTGTATCGGCGGCAATAATGCTGTGTCTAACATGGTATTCTTTCATCATGAAAAAGCGTCCTGTAACTGTTTACAGGACGCTTGTATTTACTTGCCTAACAATTCGCGCGCCACGATTTCTTTCATGATTTCGTTGGTGCCGCCATAAATTTTTTGCACCCGTGCATCCACATAAAAACGCGAAATTGGATACTCTTGCATATAGCCATAACCACCAAACAATTGCAGCAATTGATCCACAATCTCGCATTGCGTGTCAGTGATAAAGCATTTGAGCGACGCAACATGGCTGACACTCAACGCATTGCGTGCATACAATGCGACACATTCATTGACAAACGCTTGTGCGGCGCGTGCTTTGATTTGCGCATTGGCCAATACAAAACGGGTATTTTGCAATTGCGCCAAAGCCTGACCAAACGCTTTGCGCTCCAACACATATTGGCGGGTGATTTCAATCGCACCCAAAATCGAGCCCATCGCCATCATTGCAATGCTCAAACGCTCGCGCGGCAATTCTTGCATCAAATAAGCAAAACCTTTGCCTTCTTCACCCAATAATTGGTCTTTCGGAACCCGAACTTTGTCAAAAAACAACTCTGCTGTGTCTTGTGCATGCAAGCCAATTTTCTTCAAACCACGCCCTTTGGTGACGCCGTCTAAATGTGCATCGACCAACAAAATCGATGTGCCTTTGGCACCCAATTGCGGATTGGTTTTGGCTACCACCACAATTAAATCGGCATGATGACCATTGGAAATAAAGGTTTTCGAGCCATCCACCACATAAGCATCACCGTCTAAAAGTGCTTGTGTGCGTATTGCCTGTAAATCCGAACCTGCGTTGGCCTCGGTCATCGCTATCGCCGTTACCACCTCGCCTGTCACCATTTTGGGCAACCAATACTGTTTTTGTGCCTCAGTACCAATATTTTGAATATATGGCGACACCAACTCGGTTTGTCCACCAATGGCAACGGCCAATGAAGTAAACCCCGCTTGCGCTGTTTCTTGCACAATCATCAAAGAATAGTGCACTGGGGCACCATAGCCTCCGTATGCCTCTGGCACATCCACGCACAAAAAGCCATTGTCACCCAATTGGCTCCAAATCTCGCGCGGCATGATGCCAGCAGCCTCCCACTCTTCGTAAAACGGTGCAACAAATTCCGCTAAAAAACGGCGGTAATTGTCCCGAAACAATTCAAAATCGCTGTCTACTTCAGCAATCAACACAGCTTCAGACATTTTCATTCCTTCCCATCAAGCCAAGCGCACGATCAAATCATTGACAGTGTTTGCGTCGTACAATGCTTTCACCAAATCAGCGCGGTGTTTCAAAATGCTGTTTTGATTGAGATTGCCTTTGTCGGTGACTTCACCCAAATCCAAATGTGCAGGCTCTTGCATCAAATACAATTTTTCCACCCGTTTGGAGCTGCCCGTTTCGCCTTCATTGAAGTCACGCAAAAATTGCGCAAACCAAGCCTTAACATTCGGGTGTGCCAAGATTTCTGCGGCGCTGTGAGTTTTGACATCCAAACCCGCTTCTTCTGCACACACGGTCAATTTTGGAAACACCAAAAACCCCACCGAACTTAAATTAGAACCAGTAATACACACGTCTTGCAACAAATGATTGCCTAAAATCAATGCCTTGTTACGCAAAGTGCCGACATTGACAAACGTGCCTGTATCCAATTTAAAATCTTCTGCCATGCGCCCGTCGTACATCAAACCATGACTAGGATCATTGGCATCGACCAAACGGACTGCATCGCCAGTGCGGAAAAAACCTTCATCATCAAAAATGTCCACTTGTTGTTCTTGCGGCAAACGCCAATAGTGTTTCATCACATGTTTGCCACGCACACGAAATTCCCATTTGTCGCCTTGATGCACCAATTTGATTTCACAACCGGGTGCAGGATAACCAATAAAACCTGCCATCACACGAGGACCTGTGGAAAACGAACACGATGGCGCGGTTTCAGTCATGCCCAAACCACACATAATGCGAATGCGCTCACCACAATGCTCTATGGCAATTTGGTCGATACGATCCCAAATGTCTTGCGACAAAGCCGCACCTGCAAAAAACAACACTTTGACTTTGGCAAAAAAACTTTCTCGCAATTCGGCATCTTGTTCTAAAGCATTGGTCAATTCTTCCCAACCTTTAGGCACGTTAAAATACACCGTTGGCGAAACGTCTTTCAAATTGCGTATGGTTTCATCAAACTTGCCTGCCACAGGCTTGCCATCATCAATGTAAATCGTACCGCCGTTATACAAAGCAATACCAACATTGTGGCTGCCACCAAACGTGTGGTGCCACGACAACCAATCGAGCAAAACAGGTGGCTCTTCACCAAACTCAGGAAAGGTTTGCAACAGCATTTGTTGGTTGGCACACAACATCAAATGCGTGGTTGGCACCGCTTTGGGCATTTTGGTTGAGCCAGACGTGAACAAAAATTTGGCAATGTGGTTTTCATCTAAAGTGGGATAAAAATCCTGTACATTGCCGATTTCTGTTGCAAGCAAGCTGGCAAAAGCCGTACAGGCCGCCTCACCACACTGACCACTATTGGTCACAATTTCGATGTCTTTGGCGGCACAAGTTTGAATCGCTGATGCAAATGCTTGCCCATCATTGGCATATACCAAACCTGGGGTTAAGGTTGCAAAAACATGTTTGAGTTTAGCAAAATCTTTTGAAATCAACGAATATGCTGGCGAAATCGATGCAAATGGCACACCTGCCAACATCGCTGCGGTCGACAACACCAAATGTTCCAAATCATTGCCCGACAAAATCAACAACGGGCGCTCAACCGATAAATCCTGACGATTGTGCAAAGCTTGGGCAATATGCCAAGCTTGTGACAAAGTTTCAGCATAACTGAGCTTGATCCATTCACCATCTGCGCCACGGCGAGCCGCAAAGATGCGCTCAGGATGGGCAGCAGCGTTTTCCATCAAACGATCGGTGAGTTTTTGTGGATAGGTTTGCAATGCCTCTTGCGGAGTAATATATAAGGTCTGTTCATCAGCATAATGGTAGTCAATTGCATGACCACCAATTTTTACAGGCCGCTCTTGTGACATGAGGACAGTTTCAGATGTGCTAGACATGTTCTATTCTCTCTTTGTATCGGTGTACATGACACACCGAGGGTTGGTTTTTTATTGTTGTTGTTTTTGAAAAGCGGTGCCATTTTGACACCGCTTCAAACTGCTTAAATCGGGTAATGGCGCGGACTGGTTTGGATGGTCATCCAACGCAACTCCGTAAATTCTGCCACCGATACTTTGCTACCAAAACGGCCATAACCACTTTGCTTCACGCCACCGAATGGCATTTGTGCCTCATCGTGTACAGTCGCACCATTGATATGGCAAATGCCCGACTCAATTTGTTTGGCAATAGCCAAAGCTTGCGCCAAATCTTGGCTGTATACCGCTGCCGACAAACCAAACTCACTGTCGTTGGCCAAAGCCACAGCTTCTGCTTCGGTTTGAAAACGCTGTACCGTACAAATCGGTGCAAAAGTTTCTTCGGCATAAATGCGCATTTGTGGCGTGACATCCACGACCACAGTCGGCTGCATCACCGTGCCATCGATTTGAATGCCCAAAGGCAAAGCCGCACCTTGAGCTTGCGCATCCTCCAACAAGGCTTTAGCACGTTCTGCCGCACGCACGCTTTCTAACACGCCCAATGGGAATTGCTGGTCGGTTGGATTACCCGCTTGTATGGTTTTGGTTTTGAGCAACAAACGCTCAATGAACTCATTGGCAATGCGCTCATCCACCAACACCCGTTCGGTTGACATGCAAATTTGGCCTTGATTGAAAAAAGCACCAAACACCACGCCATTAACCGCTTCATCCAAATCGGCTTTGTCCAACACCACCACAGGCGCTTTGCCGCCAAGCTCTAGCAAAACAGGCTTTAAGTATTTGGCAGCGTGTTCGGCGATGATTTTACCCACATGGGTTGAACCTGTGAAATTGATTCGTTTAACCAATGGATGGGCAATCAGACGTTCGACCACTTGCGGTGCATCGGCAGCAGCATGGGTCACCACATTGACCACACCTGCACCCACGCCCGCTTCATGCAAAACCTGACCAATCAATTGATGCACAGCAGGACACGCTTCAGAAGCTTTCAATACCACAGTATTACCACAAGCCAACGGCATCGCCAAAGCACGGGTTGCCAAAATCACAGGCGCATTCCAAGGTGCTATGCCCACAATCACACCACACGGCACACGCACACCCAAAGCCAAATTGCCAGGTACATCCGATGGAATGATACTGCCATCCATTTGCGTGGTCATGGCCGCAGCTTCTCGCAACATGTTCGCTGCCAAATGCACATTGAAACCATACCAAGTGGCAGTGGAACCCGCCTCTTGGATGCCCAACTGAATGAATTCAGCTGTTTTGGCATCCATCAAATCTGCTGCTTTCAATAAACGCAAACGGCGTTCGGTTGGCGACAATTTCGACCAAATTAAAAAAGCTTGGTGAGCCGATTCAATCGCTGCATCGACATCATCCAAAGTCGCCGCCGCCGCCACCGAAGCCACGCTACCATCAATCGGACTGATGCGTTCAAAGGTTTTGCCATCGCTGGCATCACGCAATTGCCCATCAATCAACAATTGTACAGAATGAATCACATTGTTTTCAGACATGCCATTCTCCTGTGCTTATTCGGTCACGCTTACAGGACGCTTGTAAGATTGCAAACCTGGTTTAATGGTCTTGTCATCCAAAAATTGTTTCAAACCTTCTTGACGACCGTTTTCCGTATCACGATGAATACATTGGTCAAGTTTGGCGTACAAATAATCTTCGTTTTGATCCCAAGTCAACTCACGGCAGCGTTTAAAACCATTTTTCGCGGTACGCAACACCACAGGATTTTTCTCTAATAAAGTGTTCGCCAATTCGGTCACTTCAGCCCGCAATTGCGCCAAAGGCACACTTTTGTTCACCAAGCCCATTTTTTCGGCTTCTTGGCCACCGAAAGGTTTGCCTGTCATGATGTAATACAAAGAAGCACGGTGACCAACTGTATCCGCCATGGCTTTGCTCACCAAATTGCCCGGAGGAATGCCCCAATTGATTTCTGACAAGCCAAACGTTGCTTCATCGGCAGCAATGGCCAAATCACACGCCACCAATGGCGAGAAACCACCACCGAAACACCAACCGTTCACCATCGCAATGGTCGGCTTAGAATACATGCGCAACAACTGCCACTGCCAACGGCAAGAATCGCGGCGAATGCGTTCGTTGTAAATTTCAGGTTTGTCATCGACTTCACGGAAATACTCTTTCAAATCCATGCCTGCCGTCCAAGAATCGCCCGCACCAGTCAATACCAATACTTGTGCCGCTTCGTCCAACTCCAAAGTTTCCAACACATCAATCATTTCACGATTCAAAGTTGGGCTCATCGCATTTTTCTTTTCAGGACGGTTTAAAGTCA
The DNA here is from genome assembly GCF_000382305.1 of Vitreoscilla stercoraria DSM 513. GTDB lineage: Bacteria > Pseudomonadota > Gammaproteobacteria > Burkholderiales > Neisseriaceae > Vitreoscilla > Vitreoscilla stercoraria. Next base: position 4,038 of record NZ_KB908021.1, on the reverse strand, counting down.
CCCAAGCAATGCCTGCATCCACTTGTACATCTACAGTTGTCCAACGGTTTTCATAACTCATTTTGCTTCTCCAATGTTTTGTTTGTCGTTTGTTGTTTTGCTGCCATGTCGTCAATTTAATATCAGTTAAACTTATATTCAAGTCTTTTTTTAATTTTTTTTAAAATCTTTTTTTGGAAATTAATTTGAATATCTGAAAAAAATTTACCAAAAAAGTAAAAAACTTACTAAAAAAATAAAAAAGCATTTGATTTTTTAGTAAGCTTAACTGATATTATAAATATGCAGTAAAAACCAATAATCCCATTCATGGGAACAACAAATCCATACAAAAGGAATAGAGAATGAAGCAACCATCCACCCAAATGGGAGGTGCAGGCTTGATATTGGCCTTGTGCTTTGCCATTGCCGTTTTTGAAGGTTTCGACTTACAATCCATGGGCGTTGCCGCACCACGTATGCGCGCTGAATTTGGCTTAGATGCCGCCCAAATGGCTTGGGCATTCAGTGCTGCCACATTAGGTACTTTGCCAGGGGCTTTGATTGGCGGTCGTTTGGCCGACAGCATCGGTCGCAAAACCGTTTTGATTATCAGCGTGTTGGTTTTCGGCATCATGTCGGTGATGACAGCTTATGCCAGCAATTTTAGTTTGTTATTGTTGATTCGCTTTTTAACTGGTTTGGGCATGGGCGGCGCATTGCCGATGATGATTACCATCGCCTCAGAAGCGGTTTCCGAACAACGCCGAGCCACTGCTGTGAGTATTATGTATTGTGGTATTCCATTCGGTGGTATTTTGACATCAATAGTGGCGATGACGTTGACAGCAGATGAACAATGGCGCCATATTTTCTATATTGGTGGTTTTGCACCCGTATTGATGATTCCTTTGCTATTGAAATTCTTGCCTGAATCACACACCATCAAAACCCAACAAACCAACAAAACACCTTTTTTGGAAGTATTGTTTGCCAAAGAACGTCGTTTTGCCACTTTACAATTGTGGGTCAGCTTCTTCTGTACCTTGGTCGTGTTGTATTTCTTATTGAATTGGTTGCCATTGTTAATGGGCGAACAAGGTTTGAGCAAAATCGAAGCCAATTACGTGCAAATTGGTTATAACTTCGGTGGCATCATTGGTTCTATCATGTTGGGTATGTTGCTAGACCGTTTGCGCATGAGCAATGTGGTGAAATTGATTTACGTGGGTATTTTGGTTTCTTTGTGCTGCTTGGCGATTTCTCCAAGCTTGGCCTTGTTGATTGTGTCTGCCATCGGTTGCGGCATGTTCATTGTCGGTGGTCAATCGGCTTTGTACGGTTTGGCAGCCATGTTCTACCCAACGTCTATGCGTGGTACAGGCGTGGGTTCAGCCGTTGCCATTGGTCGCATTGGCTCCTTTGCAGGTCCATTGGTCGCGGGTATGTTATTGCAATTTGGTTCAAGCTCAGCCATGGTCATCGGTTATACCATCCCATTGATTGTCTTGGCAGCCGTATCGGCTTTATTCTTGGTGAGCAAACCTCGCCCAGTAGAAGCGTAATACCTCGTCCAAAGAGGTCAAATCTTCCGATTTGACCTCGTTTTAAGAAATGATTGAAATATGATTGATACCCGTCCTGTATCCAAACCTTTGTTGGCATATACCGTGGCCAGATTGGATCGCTTGGTCAGCAAATTATTGACCCAGCAGCTCAAAGCCATGGACATCACCTTGCCGCAATACACCGCTTTGTCGGTACTAGCAGCAAAAGGCAGCTTGTCCAATGCCCAATTGGCAGAGCGCTCTTTTATCAAGCCTCAATCAGCCAATAAAATTTTACAAGATTTATTACAGGCCGGTTTGATTGAACGCCATGCAGACCCATCGCATGGGCGCATCATTCTGATGACGCTAACCGAACAAGGTCAACGCACTTTAGCGCAATGTCACCAATTGGCTTTGGAAGTCGAACACAAAATGCTACAAAACATGGACATTCATCTGGTTAATCTGATTCAAAGCAGCATGGAAAAAATGACCAAAAATCTCAAAGATTGATTTTTGCCACTCCTTCTCTTCTGGCATTGACCACTTCGGTGGTCTTTTTTTATGCTTACAGGATTAGGAGATGATGTTTGAAATCTTTCAAAATATATGGTGTATCTATCCCATCTTACAGGACGCTTCTATCTAAATAATCACTATTTAAGTGATTGCCGCCATACCACACAGCTCGCATCTTACGCCATACACTTAATCCAATATTCTGCAATAAATATAAATTTTTTATCACTTTATTGAAATTTTTAATCTATTTCTTTTGTTTTGAGTATATTTAATCTTAATAATATGAAAAATATATAAAAGTTCCCTCTTACAGAATAGATTAAAATTTTAGCAAGAAAACCAATTAAATGTTAACAAAGACCAAGACGTTTTTAGAATAAAATGCGTCGAAAATTATCAAATCCATCCCCTAGTGCTCGCTTAGATTAAAAAAAAGTCACAATGTTTTTCCCACCTTTACTCTAAGAAAGTCAGCTATGAGCCATTCAATCAGTACTAAAAGAGTTTTGACTTATGCAGGTGCTTACATCGCTTTTCTCATCGGTTCAGGCTTTGCCACCGGTCAAGAGATTGTCCAATATTTTAGTGCTTACTCATGGCAAGGTGTGTTGGGCACTGTCATGGTTTTTGTCTTGTTCTTATATGTCGGATATGAGTTTGTTAAAATTGGACATGAGAAAAAAGTGCCCAATACTGGCGCCATCTATACTCATATACGTGGTCCAACTATTGGACGTTTTTACGATTACTTTGCTGTTTTAGTAATTTATATGTCATTCATTGTGATGCTCGGTGGCGCTGGTGCGACGGTGCAACAGCAATATGGCATTGAGCCTTGGATAGGTTCTTGTGTGATGGCGGTGATGGCCATTTTCACGGTAGTCGTGGGTTTGGACAATATGCTCAAAATCTTGGGCAAAATTGGACCATTGATTGTCATTTTGACCATCACCTTGGGTATTTGGGGCACACTGCGCAATCCTGAAGGCTTGATGAGAATTGATGAAATTTTACCGACCATGAATTTAATGACGGCATCGACCAATTGGTTTTTTTCAGCAGCATCGTATGTGGGCTTTTGTATGTTGTGGTTGGCAGGTTTCATGAGCGTGATGGGCAATTCAGCATCCAATTTACGAGAAGTCTCTATTGGTGCCGCCTTGGGTGCCAGCAGTTTCAGCTTGGCTTTGATTTTGATCACGTTAGGTTTGATGGCCAATATTGAATTGGTGGGTCACTCAATGATTCCTTCTTTGATGCTCGCCAGTGACATCCATCCATTTTTTGGCTCCGTGTTTGCGATAGTGGTATTGGCAGGTGTATACACCACTGCGGTGCCTTTGTTGTGGCAATCGGCTTCTCGTTTTACCAGTGGCAAACCCAAAATGTTTCAAATTTTGACGTTGATATTAACTTTGATTGCGATATTTGTGAGTTTGAAAGTGCCGTTTAATACTTTGGTGAATGTCATTTACGTTATCAATGGTTATATTGGCGTGATTTTATTGTTCTTCATGTTTTATGGTACCTTCAAAAGAATTCGAGTTATTGTCAAATCTGGTGTATGGCATTCAGGCCGCTTTCTCTGTTGATTGTTCGTCTTCCTGCTTGCCATCTTTGAAGATGACGTTGTTGACCACCAAGGTCAACAAGTTGAATCCTTGAATCCGGCGCCAGCGTTTTTGGGCAGTTTCCAATAATTTGTACACCATCGCCAAAGTGGTTTCTCTGGAGCCACAGTTTTTGGCTCGTTTGCTGCGCAATCGTACGGTGGCAAACGTGGATTCAATTGGGTTGGTGGTGCGGATGTGCGTCCAATGTACATCTGGAAAGTCATAGAATGCCAATAACTCTTCTTCATCCTTCACCAGTTTGTTAATGGCTTTGGGGTATTTGTCACCAAAGCGAGCCACTGTTTGTTTGAAGGCTTGTTCTGCACTTTCTTTGGTTTCGGCCATCCAAATTTCTTTCAAAGCCTCTCGCAATT
>NZ_KB908020.1 GCF_000382305.1 Vitreoscilla stercoraria DSM 513 | reverse complement strand
ATGAAATGTCTAAACACCATCTTTTAACTGCTCAATGCAATATGTCTGTTTATTTCTGTGATGCTAGCAGTCCTTGGCAAAAAGGCACAAATGAAAATACAAATGGGCTTTTAAGACAATATTTACCCAAAGGTAAAAATCTTGGTCTTTATTCACAAGAACAATTAGATAAAATTGCTTTGCAACTTAATACTAGGCCGAGAAAAATCTTGGGCTTTAAAACACCTCTTGAGGTCTTTCAAACAGGTGTTGCGCTGACCGGTTGAATCCGCATCATTTATTTAAAGGGGGGATTACCCAGTATCAAATACAGGACGCACACATTTAACTAATATCTGTCCCGTATTTAAGCATCCGCTAGAAATACAGCACAATAAACATCAACCAATGCCATTGAATCAGTCAACAATATGGTACGCCATGCACAAACATAAAATTTTCTCTTCAAATAATTCAGCCTTGAAAAAATAAATTTTTTTATTTTTAAATGTCATGACTGTTACTCTTTTTTTACTTTAAATCTTCTATTGAAATAACAATACCGCCCATGAAAGACGGTATTGAGTGTCACGATAAATCAAATCGTTCGCTTTTATCATACAAATACAATGATATGAACGAATACTTGCTAAAGTAGAAATATCTAAGTCATATTTTCTTATTTGTGAGTTACCAAATGGTTTTTTTGTGCCCACATAAACAATGCAGCGCCTGCCACAATCATCGGCAGGCTCAACCATTGCCCCATAGACAATCCCAAGCCTAATAAACCCAAATGTGCATCAGGTTGACGAGCAAATTCAGCAATAAAACGGAACGTGCCGTAACCGATTAAGAAAACGGCTGAAATTTGTCCGACAGGGCGTTTTTTCTTGGCAAAAATCCACACGATGGCGAACAAACACAAGCCTTCTAAAGCAAATTGATACAATTGTGATGGATGGCGAGGCAAAGCGCCCAATTGATTGAACCATTGTGAGTATTGAAAATTGGTGGCAGCTATGGCTTGGTCGGCATAATGCGCTTGTGGAAAACCCATCGCCCAAAATGAATCAGGCGGTGTGACTCGTCCCCATAATTCACCATTGATGAAGTTACCAATGCGGCCTGAAGCCAAACCAGCTGGCACCATAGGTGTGATGAAATCCGTCACTTGCCAAAAACCCAATTGATGACGTTTAGCATAAACCAACATGGCCACCAACACGCCTAAAAAACCGCCGTGGAACGACATGCCGCCTTCCCAAACTTTGAAAATAGACAAAGGACTGTCGATGTATTGGGCAAAATTATAAAACAACACATAACCCAAACGACCACCTAAAATCACACCAACCACACCATAAGTCAGCAAATCATCCAGCATATCATTGGTAAGCACCGTATTGCCCTGTTTGATACGACGGCGACCCAAGAAAATGAACAAGGCAAACGCCACAATATAGCTCAATGCATACCAACGAATGGCAAACGGTCCAAGTTGCAGCGCAACAGGATCGAAATTAGGGTGCATCATCATAATGAATCAACTTTCTTATTGAAGATGGCATTATTTTAGCAAAAGAACGGTGTGTTGTTGCTCTACTTAAATTAATATAATTTCTGTATTGACAGAAATTTAAGATTAAAATAATATTGGCTGGAATTTATCGTGTTCAATCAAAGGGTCAAGTATGAAAGTACAATACTTTATGGACAAAGAACGTGGAATATTTCTTTTTCAAACGACTTATTTATCAGAGCAAGCGACCTTGATTAATATGATATTTACCAATGTCGATATCATGGAAAGCAAGGTGTTATGATGACTTTTCCGATTTTAAAATTTAAAGATTACCTACATCCTCGTCCTGAGCCTAAAAAAATAGATGTGTCATCTCATTTACAGCATTTTGCTTTGATTACTTACGCACTCAACCCTGAACGCTTCAAAGACATCATCCCACCTCGATTCAAACTCGACACCATTGAATACCAAGGTCAAACTATGGCGTTAATGTCGGTAGTGCCTTTTCATCATGTTGATTTTACCTCGGCAGTCTATCCTTTTGCCAAATTCAATATGGGACAGATTTATTACCGTGTCTATGTGATTGACCAACACACCCAAGAGCGTTGTGTTTGGTTTTTAGGCGCGGTTTTAGACTCTTGGACCTTAATTGTACCTCGTTACTTGTGGCAATTACCTTGGCATCCTGGCAACGTTCATTTCGAATGCAAGCAAAACACAGCAGGTTTATATGATGTTTATAACATGAATATGTCATCATCTTGGGGGTGTGCAGAGGTCAGTTTGACGCAAAATGAAGAGGATGAGTGGCAGTTTGAGGGTTTTCCTAATCAAGAAAGTTATCAGGTTTTTTTAACCCATCCTATGGCAGGGTTTTACCATCGGCGCGATGGTCAGTTGGGAACGTACAGAGTGTGGCACGACAAGCTTTGTCCTAAGCCCGCTCATTTGATTCATGTACGTTTTGAATTGCTCGAACGATTGCAATTACTAAGTTTTACCGAGCAACAAAATCCTTATAGCGTCATGATTGAACCCATCAACGCCTTCACTGTTTATTTACCACCAAAAGTGATTTGAGAAGATTACTGTTTAGATTATGTGTTTTGAAAATACAGTGGTCTGTATAGCCATATATAGTTTCCAAATAGTTAATAATTGTTTAATTAAAAGACTATATTTAAAACTATAGGTAAAGAATATAATTCAATCATACTTTAACAAACCTAGAGAAAATAAAATGAAAAATCTTTTTGTAACTGCTACTTTATTGACTTTGGTTAGCGTATCTTCTTTGGCTATGGCTGGTGTTGGCGAAAATCGCAATGCACCACAATTGAATCCACATGCACAAAGCAACCAGCAAATTGCCAAAACTGAAGTACCTATGAAAGAGGAAATTAAAACCAATCGATTGAATTCAAAAGAAATTAATCCAACTTTCACAGTCATTGGTGCCAATACATTCGGAACAGGTAGCGGCTATTCTGTTCGTGTTGACCATTAATGCTGTAAACTAGGTTCAATACCATAGCCCACTACAATCAATCGTAGTGGGCTAATTATTTATATATAAATATAATAAAATTTCATTTTAATCATCATCATTGAATCGACCATTTTGATTTTTTGGTAATTTGGCAAAAAATGTGCCTGTATATAGCTTTCCCAACCACCACTTTTACAGGCCGCATCGCTATATTGGCTTCATGTTTGCCAATCAACGTCAGATGAAGAGATGTCAAAACACTGTACTGCTGGATTTAAGATGTCACCCACATCTCATTCACACTCATCGCATCAACATTCATCACCATGATGACTAACAAACGGCTCAGTATCACTTCCAATGATGCTTTAAAATGGCAAGCCCTAGCTGAGATTGTTGATTCAACACAAAAATACCCTCTTAATTAAAAAATCATCTAATAAATACCTAATGATTAGAATGAAAAGCCTTGATATTTCATATCAAGGCTTTTTTTATCTTAAAAAATAATTCATTTGACATTTAAAATGCTTTCATAATATGCATCGTTGCGTGTGAAGATGCACCTATGTATTATCCTGTATATACAAGAATAGAAGACCAAAACATGGAGAGTATCAATGAGCGAGCAAAGTTTTGTTTCAAAAGGCAATAAATCCGCATCCAACGATTGGCTAAGTATCGCCAAAATTTTGTTTTTTAGCAGCATCGGTATTTTTTTGTTTTTTGTTCCCGTTTCAATAGGTGGCAAAGAAACCATCTTATTAGACCACGCCACCGGTGTTTTGACTGGTCCACTCAAACCTGTGGCCATCGCTGCTTTATTGGCTTTGATGGCTTACGGCGCTTTGAGCCCATTCATCCAAGGCACTTTCCGCCATTCTGTCAGCAATATGATTTTCAGCATCTGTAAGCTGTTGGGTTTGATTTTAGCCGTATTGTATTTGACAAATACCGCTCCTGCTTGGGCCATGCAAAAAGACATGTTGCCATTTTTATTTGACAAATTAGCGCTCAACGTCGGTATTTTGATTCCCATTGGCGCGGTGGCTTTGACTTTTTTAATTGGCTTTGGCTTATTGGAATTACTCGGTGTGATGATGGAGCGTTTGATGCGTCCTGTATTTCGCACCCCGGGTGCCTCTTCTATTGATGCAGTAGCTTCATTTGTTGGCAGCTATTCTGTTGGCATGCTGATTACCAATCGCATGTATACCCAAGGTCGTTATTCTTTGCGTGAGGCGATGATTATTGCCACAGGCTTTTCAACGGTGTCGGCAACATTCATGATTATTGTCGCCAAAACATTGGGCATCATGGCATTTTGGAATTTTTATTTCTGGAGTGCGTTGGTGATTACCTTTACAGTCACAGCAATTACCGCTTACATTCCACCTTTGTCTTGGCTGAACAATGATTCATCCAATCCCATGCCAGAGGCACCACAAGGCCAAGCTTGGGCATTTGCCAAAGCCGCAGGCATCAAACAATATCAAAGCAATCCTTCTATCGCGAACATGATGTGGGCGAATTTTTTAGATGGTTTGCGCATGTCCGCCATTGTCGCTCCTTCTATTTTGGCCATTGGTTTCATTGGTTTGTTATTGTCCAAATACACGCCGGTATTTGAATGGGTGGGCTTGGTGTTAAAACCGTTCATGTGGCTCACAGGCATTGAAGGCTTGGCACAACATAGCGGCTCTTTTGCGTCAGGATTGGCAGAAATGTTTTTGCCTGCAATCTTATTAAAAGATGCAGAATTTGCTGTACGCTACATTGCCGCCATCACTTGCATCAGCAGCGTGTTGTTTTTCTCAGGCAGTATTCCATGCATGTTGGCGACCCAAATTCCAATCAAATTTTGGCATTTATTGGTGATTTGGTTGGTACGCACTATTTTGAGCATTTTATTGGCCAGCGTGGCTTTGCGTTTGGGCTTGATGATGGGCTGGTTGGTCGCTTGAAATCCGTTTATATGACCAATCGTCTTAATGATTGCTCCTAAACACCCTTCCAAGCGTCCTGTAAACCTTTCAGGACGCTTAAAATGAGTTTCATATACCAAAAAAGCGTCTTGTAAATGTTTACAGGACGCTTTTAAATTTTCAATCAATATGATTGAAATATTTTCTCAGATAATTAGGCTTCAGGAGCCATATCGCCTTCACTTTGGCACAGACTAAACAATGGCACACCTGCTTCACGAATCAATTGACCACCAGGTAAATCACTAAACTCCAATACAGAAACGGCTTCAACCACTTCTGCATCCAAACGGCGAATCAAGTTAATACCTGCTTGCATGGTACCGCCCGTGGCAACCAAATCGTCTACCAACAACACGCGTGCACCTGGTTTGACTGCATCGGTGTGGATTTCCACACAAGCTTCACCGTATTCTAAAGCATAGCTTTCTGAAACCGTATCAAATGGCAATTTGCCTTTTTTGCGAATCGGCACAAAACCTACGTTTAATTGATAAGCCAACGCTGCACCAATAATAAAACCACGGGCATCCAAACCCGCTACCACATCGATTTTTTCAGACATATAACGGTAAACCAACAAGTCTACCAGTAAACGAAAGTGCTTCGGATCTTGCAAAATCGGGGTGATATCATGAAACAAAATACCCTGTTTGGGCCAATGAGGGACCTTACGAATGTTTTGTGCCAACGTCTCCGCGTCAAAAACCTCGGGATGTATCAGCATAGAAAATTCCTTAAATACTCTTTTTTAATTTTCCTATTATATATCTGTCTCAGATAAATTATAATGTGCAACCGCAACAATTCACCAAAACAAACACCCTAAATTACATTGTCCTAAAGTATCAAGCACAGTAATTTGCCGCAGTTGCTGGCTTAAGGCATAATTTGATTTTGGTAAGGATAATATAATATGACTGCTCCCAAACTGGGTCAAATTTACATCATTTCTGCCGCATCAGGCACAGGCAAGACCACCATTGTCGGTCAAGTCTTGAAAACAGACCCTAGTTTGCGTCTGTCTATCTCACACACCACTCGCCCTTCTCGCAATGGCGAGGTGCATGCTCAAGACTATTATTTTGTTTCTGTTGACGAATTCAAATCACTCATTGCCAAAGGTGAGTTTTTAGAATACGCTCAAGTTTACGATAATTTTTATGGTACCAATGCCAATGTGGTGCGAAACTTGCAGGCACAAGGTTTTGATGTCATCTTAGAAATCGACATCCAAGGCGCGACGCAAATTCGTGACATTTTGCCTGACGCTATCAGTATTTTCATCGCACCGCCAACGATGGCGGAACTGGAACAACGCTTGGTTGGTCGAGGTACCGATAGCGAAGAAGTAATCGCTAAACGTCTGGGCAAAGCCCGTTTTGAAATCGACCAAGCACGGTATTTCGACTATATTGTTATCAATGATGATTTGAACCGTGCGTGTAGTGATGTATTGAGCATCATGCAATGCTTGCGTTTGACTCGTGACAAACAATTACCCTTTATCCACAATTTATTAAAATAGAAAGGCCTCTATCATGGCTCGCGTAACCGTTGAAGATTGCGTTCCTCGCATCCCTAACCACTTTTTGTTGACTTTGACTGCCTCAACCCGCGCCCGCCAATTGGCTCACGGCGCCACACCTTTGGTTGAAGAAACTGGTAAACACAAACCGACTGTGATTGCTTTGCGCGAAATTGCTGCAGGTCAAATCGGTGTTGAGCTTTTGGATCGTCAGAAATAATAAGGCTATTATGAAGAAATACGTTGGCAAAGTTCCTTTTGATGCTGTTTCACAAGAGGCAAAAGACAAATTGATGCAAGCGGTTGAATATTTAAAGCCCGATGAGGTAGCTTTAATTGAAAAAGCCTGCGACTTTGCCAACGATGCCCATGTTGGTCAAACCCGACAAAGCGGCGAAGCCTATATTACGCACCCTATTGCAGTAGCGACCGAATTGGCTTATTGGCATATGGATGCAGTCAGCATCGCTGCTGGCTTGATGCATGATGTGCTAGAAGACACTGGCACCACCAAACTGCAATTGGCTGCGGAATTTGATGACACCATCGCTGATATTGTCGATGGTTTATCAAAATTAGAAAAATTGGAATACTCTAGCAAAGAAGAACATCAAGCAGAAAGTTTCCGCAAAATGATTTTGGCGATGATTCAAGACATTCGCGTCATCATCATCAAATTATCAGACCGTTTACACAATATGCGCACTTTGGGTGCTGTTGGCCCTGAAAAACGCCGTCGTATTGCCAATGAAACCTTAGAAATTTATGCTCAACTGGCCAATCGTATTGGTTTGAATGAAGTCTATCGTGAATTACAAGATTTGGCATTCAAAAACTTACACCCTAATCGCTATAAAGTATTGACTCGTGCTCTAGAAGCCTCACGCCGTAATCGCCGCGATGTGGTTGGCAAAGTATTGACCACTTTCAGTAAAAGCTTGGTCTCTTTCAATATTGAAGCCCAAATCAAAGGTCGTGAAAAAAACCTGTTCAGCATCCATCAAAAAATGATTGATAAAAATCTACATTTTGCTGAGGTAATGGACATTTATGGCTTCCGTGTCATCGTTAACAATGTTCCTATGTGTTATGCCGCATTAGGCGCCTTACACAGTATTTACAAGCCTAAACCAGGCAAAATCAAAGATTACATCGCTATTCCCAAAAACAATGGCTATCAAAGCTTGCACACGACACTGGTCGGCCCATATGGCTTGCCGATTGAAGTACAAATTCGTACCCGTGAAATGGACGAGATTTCTGAAGGTGGCGTTGCCAGCCATTGGATGTATAAATCTGCAGGTGCATCTTTTGACACCGCATCTATGCGTACCCATCAATGGATGCAAAATATTTTGGCTTTACAAGCTGAAAGTGCCAATGCCATTGAGTTTTTAGAACACGTCAAAGTCGATTTATTTCCAGACGAAGTGTATTTGTTTACACCTAAAGGCAAAATTATTGTGTTGCCACGCGGTGCGACACCTGTTGATTTCGCTTATGCAGTTCACACTGATATTGGTAATCATTGCGTTGCTGCCAAAGTCAACAACAATATGGTACCGCTACGTACCGTCCTGAACACAGGCGATTCAATTGAAATTATTACCTCTAGCAAATCCAATCCAAATCCTGCTTGGTTGAATTTTGTGGTCAGTGGTCGCGCTCGCAGTGGTATCCGCAATTGGATTAAAACCATGAGTCGCCATGATGCAGTCATCCTAGGCGAAAGCTTACTTAACAAGGCTCTGGTTAGTTTATTACCAAAACAACTGCTGTTATCTGATAGCTTGCGTGAAACATATTTACAGCATTTGGCAAGTAAAAATACCACTTTTGAAGACATATTGTATGAAGTCGGTATGGGTCGCTTATTGCCAGTCGTCGTTGCCAAAGATTTGGCTCAATTAGCAGGCGAGCATATTACGCAAATCCAAACCATTAGCCCTGTCAAAATTTACGGCACTCAAAATGGCAATATTCATCTAGCCAAATGCTGCCGACCTATTCCAGGAGACAGCATCCGTGCACAATTGGTTGAAAATAAAGGCATTGTGGTACATCGAGAACAATGTCAAGTCATCTTAGAAGCCGATTCTGATCACCAATTGCCTGCCAATTGGGATTTACTCGAAACAGAACAACTCTATCCTGTTTTACTTTTGGTCAATGCCCGCGACAAACAAGGTTTACTGGCCGCTCTGGCCACTGCTATTGCAGGGCAAGGCGCCAATATTCAATCTGTTGAAACACCCTCTACTACGATTGATGGGGGTATTGAAGGCTTTATTGAATTCAAATTCCGCTTAGAAGTTAAAACAGCGCAGCATTTAGAGCAAGTCTCTAAAGCAATGGAACAAATTCCACAGGTTAGACGTGTCAGCCGTTGCTAAAATCTCAAAAATAGCATGCATATGGCAATCTTATTTGACAAACACACCCAAGCACATTAAAATATTCAATCTTATTTGAAACGTTTTAGTGGGTTTGGGGGTGATTTTTCAGTGGCAATGCCTCTAAGGCTGCCAAAACAGTGTGTTTGATAAGCTCAAGCCACAATCACTTTATGTAGTTTAAGTATTACTTATTTAGTAGTTTTATTTTTAAATTTAAGGAATATCCCGAATGCCAGCTATTCGTGTAAAAGAAAACGAGCCATTTGAAGTTGCGATGCGTCGCTTTAAACGCGGTGTAGAAAAAACAGGTTTATTGACTGAGTTGCGTGCGCGCGAAGCTTATGAAAAACCAACTACTGAACGCAAACGCAAAAAAGCTGCAGCGGTTAAACGCTTGCAAAAAAAATTGCGCAGCCAAACTTTGCCTCCAAAATTGTTCTAAGATACAGTTTTTAGAAAACACCGCAGCTTACTGCGGTGTTTTTTCCATTGCGCTTAATTAAGGATGAATCATGCAAGCCAAAGAACGTATTTCCCAAGACATGAAAGACGCGATGCGCGCCAAAGAAGCCAATAAATTATCAACCATCCGCATGTTGTTGGCTGCTATTAAGCAAGTAGAAGTGGATGAACGCATAGAGGTTAGTGATGACAGGGTAATGGAAATTGTCATCAAAATGATCAAACAACGCCAAGACTCTGTCAAAATTTATCGTGACAACCACCACAATGAAGCAGCAGACAAAGAACAAGCAGAAATCGATTTACTACAACAGTATTTGCCTGCTCAACTCAGCGATGTAGAAGTACAAGCAGAAATCCAAGCTGCAATTGCGGCCGTAAGTGCAACATCTATGGCTCAAATGGGTCAAGTCATGGCCATCGTAAAACCAAAATTAAATGGTGTTGCTGATATGGGGAAAGTGTCCAAATGGGTTAAAGATGCACTTAACTCATGATTCCTAGTGATTTTGTAGACGAATTATTGCAAAAAGTGGACATCGTTGACGTCATTGACGAAGCGGTGCCACTGAAAAAAGGTGGCCAAAATTATTTGGCCTGCTGTCCGTTCCACAAAGAAAAAACCGCTTCGTTTACTGTCAGCCCAAGCAAACAGTTTTACCATTGTTTCAGTTGTGGTGCCCATGGCAGCGCTATCGGTTTCATGATGGAATACCATGGCTTGTCATTTGTCGATGCCGTCGAACGCTTGGCTGAACGTGTGAGTTTACATGTACCACATGTCAACAATGGACCTGCCGTCGACCCTAGCATCAAAAAAGCCAAACAAGAAAAAAAACTTGCCTTACAAGATACCACACGCATTGCAGCCGACTATTATGCCCAGCAATTGCCCCAATACCCTAGAGCCAGTGCTTATATTGCCAAACGTGGTTTGAATGCCCAAACCATAGAACAATATCAAATTGGTTATGCACCCGATGCTTGGCAAGCTTTACAGGACGCTTTCAAACAAAATTATGTCCATCCTTTGCTTGAAGAGGCGGGTTTGGTCATTGCCAAAGAAGACAAACGTTACGACCGCTTTCGTGACCGTCTGATGTTTCCCATTCGCAATGCCATTGGTCAAGTAATTGGTTTTGGTGGTCGAGTCTTAGACAAAGGCGAGCCCAAATACCTTAACTCTCCAGAAACGCCATTGTTTGACAAAGGCAGTGAATTATACGGTTTGTTTGAAGGCAAAGCCGCCATCAAAGAGACCAGTCGCGTGCTGGTGGTAGAAGGCTATATGGATGTCGTCGCACTGGCTCAACATGGTGTAGGCTATGCCGTTGCCACATTGGGCACCGCCACCTCCGCCACTCACATCAAAACATTGATGCGCCACAGCGATAAATTGTATTTTTGTTTTGATGGTGACCAGGCAGGACACAAAGCCGCTTGGCGTGCCTTAGAAAATGCTCTGCCTTTGCTCAAAGATGACAAAGCATTGTCTTTTCTATTTTTACCTGATGGCGAAGATCCAGACAGTTATATCAGCCAACACGGCAAACAAAGCTTTGAAAGCTTACTGATAGAAAAAAGCCAGCCCTTATCAGAATATTTGTTTGCCAAACTGTGTGCGCCTTTGGATTTAAATCAACGTGAACACCAAGCTCGACTAGCACAACAAGCCAGCGGCCTAATTGAACAAGTCAAGAATGCCCCTGCTCTGAGCTTACTCATGAAGCAAAGCCTGATGCGTTTAACTGGATTAGATCGTCATGATTTAGCCAGCTTAATGGGTGAATCAACCAAGAATATTCCTATCAAAGCAAAAAGTTATCGCTTACCCAGTATGCCAGCGCAAGTGATTAGTCATTCATTGGTACAAAATCAAATCATGTGGCTCTTGATAAATCCCAATTGGGCCTCATATATCGATTTACCCGATTATTGGCCTTTACAAGATGATTATGCATGCTTAGCTGACTTGGCCGATACCATAAAATCAGCACCACAAAGTATGAATACTGTGCATATTCTAGAATCGATGCGCGGAAGCATCCATGCTGATACCATTAATCAACTGATGCGACATGCTTCACAAAATATGGATAATTTTGTTTATCGCAGTCCTGAAGACGAACAAGGTTTTCAGGACGGCATGCAAAAGCTGTACAAAGAATTGAAAGCGCAACAAATTCAAAATTTGTTAGCAAAAAGCAATACAGTAGGTTTGAGTGATGATGAAAACCGTTTGTTAGTGGCGCTTATTAGCGGCAAGCCATAATTTGGCAACCTAAACCAAACAATACGCTTAACACATTACTTAATATAGTCTTCCAAACCTTAGCTTTGAGAAAAACATGGCAAACAACAACCCTAAAAAACAAGAGATTGATCAAGACAATCAAGATGATGCGCCATTGAGTGTTGAAGAACAACGCGCACGTTTGCGTCAACTGATTATTCTTGGAAAAGAACGTGGCTACATCACGTATGCCGAAATCAATGACCACTTGCCTGAAGATGTGTCTGATTCAGATCAAATCGACAACATTGTCAGCATGATTTCAGGCTTGGGCATCCAAGTTACCGAAGAAGCACCAGATGCAGACTCTTTGTTAATGAGTGATGGTGCCACAGGTGTTACCGATGAAGATGCCGTTGCCGAAGCCGAAGCGGCGTTGTCTAGCGTTGATTCTGAATTTGGTCGCACGACCGACCCTGTGCGTATGTACATGCGTGAAATGGGTCAAGTTGATTTATTGACGCGTGAAGACGAAATCATCATCGCCAAAAAAATCGAACGTGCTTTGCGCAATATGATTGAAGCTATCAGTGCTTGTCCTTCAACCATCGAAGAGATTTTAGGCCTAGTAGAAAGAATTCGCACTGAAGAAATCCGTGTGGATGAAGTCGTTGAAGCCTTGATTGATCCAGAAGAGGAAGAAGCGGCCTTAAACGCCATTGCTGAGAGCGTGAACAACGATACTTTGGTTGAGGAAGACGCAGATGAAGACACAGATGAAGACGAAGACGAAGACGAAGATTCTGTTGAAGATGCCGATGCGATGGCAGGCGCCAATTTAGAAGAATTGCGTCAAAACACTTTGGCTCATTTTGAGTTGGTTAAAACCAAATTTGAAACCATGATTGCTTTGTTAGCAGCCAAAGGTAGCCAAAGCGCAGAATATTTGGCCGCACGCCAAGCCATCACCGAAGACTTGTTAAAAGTACGTTTTGCCACCCGTCAAATTGAAAGCTTGTGCGAAAGCTTGCGCAAACGCGTAGATACCATTCGCCAATTGGAACGCGGTATTCGTGATATTTGCGTCAACCACGTTCGCATGCCGTTCGATTACTTCCGCGAGAATTTTGCAGGTAATTTAACAGATATTCAATGGGTAGAAAAAGAATTAAGTCGCAATAATAAAGACTGGAACCAAGCCTTAGAACGCTTCAAATTTTCTATCATTGAGAAACAAAGTAAATTATTAGATTTACAAGAAGAATCACGCTTGTCGATTGATGAACTCAAAGACATCAACAAAGAAATGGCACGTGGCGAACGTGAATCTGCTGCAGCCAAGCAAGAAATGATTCAAGCAAATTTGCGTTTGGTCATTTCAATTGCCAAAAAATACACCAACCGTGGTTTGCAATTTTTAGACTTGATTCAAGAAGGTAATATCGGCTTGATGAAAGCGGTAGATAAGTTTGAATATCGTCGTGGCTATAAATTCTCAACTTATGCGACATGGTGGATTCGCCAAGCCATTACCCGCTCGATTGCCGACCAAGCCCGTACGATTCGTATTCCGGTTCACATGATTGAAACCATCAATAAAATGAACCGCATTTCACGCCAATACTTGCAAGAAACAGGCGAAGAACCTGATTCTGCAAAATTAGCCGAATTAATGGAAATGCCTGAAGATAAGATTCGCAAAATCATGAAAATCGCCAAAGAGCCGATTTCTATGGAAACACCTATTGGCGATGACGACGATTCACACTTAGGCGATTTCATTGAAGATGCCAACAATGTTGCACCTTCTGATGCTGCTATGTATTCAGGTTTGCGCGAAGTGACCAAAGAAGTTTTGGAAAGCTTGACGCCACGAGAAGCCAAAGTATTGCGCATGCGTTTTGGTATTGACATGAATACCGATCATACTTTGGAAGAAGTCGGTAAACAGTTTGATGTCACCCGTGAGCGTATTCGCCAAATCGAAGCCAAGGCTTTGCGTAAATTACGTCACCCTACTCGCTCAGAACGCTTGAAAAGCTTCTTAGACAGCGAAGAAAACAAGCAATAATTGTTTTAAGGGCTTTTAATCCAGCGGCATGTTTGTTATAATGCCGCTTCTTTGCAAGGGCCTGTAGCTCAGCGGTTAGAGCAGGGGACTCATAATCCCTTGGTCGTGGGTTCGATTCCCACCGGGCCCACCAAAGAACCCTATAAAGAATGCACCTTTACGGTACTTTTTTATTTATGCATATACTGCAATACAAATCACGCCCTATTTGGCTGCTTTCCTCTTTGCTCGCCATGCTTTTATCTTGCCTGAAATGCTTTCTTTCACTGAAAAAAATGGCACCCATGATAGTCCTGTTTTCCATGGGCTAGGATAACCATGGAAGCACACGACAATAGCATCTTTCGGCGGGACACCTAAATGTCGTCCATTGCTACGCAAAGCTTCATAGCCAAGCATAGAAGGTTGGGCAATATCCACTTTGTAGCTAAAAATACGATTGGGCAATAAATGTTGCCATTGTTGCGGCTGCGTGATTTTGCTTAAAAAACCTTGATCACCCCAACATTCAGGTGTATCGCACTCGTCCATATGTTTTTGTGGATTGGCCATAAAACGATTCCACACAAATTCCTTAATTTCACAAGGAATATACATAATAGATGAATTACATTGATTGGTATAAGACAGACCTGACAGCATGGTGAAGCTTTTGGCTTCATTCATCAACTCTTGTAAATCACCTGTCACCACCACATCAATGTCAAAATACAATAAGTCTTGCTGACCCAAGACAGGATGATTGGGATTGAATAGTTCCAGTTTCGACCACCATCCAGGAAAATCATGTAATAAAGGCGCCGTTTTCACACCATCGATGTGTTTGGCATCGGTCAAACAAATGGACTCAAAAGGTGCAAATTGTTTGTGTATCCACTGTGCATGTTTGGGTGTGAATTTTTTACTTTGCCTTAATACGGTAACAACCAACATATATGAAACCCTTAATCGATGAATATCTATATATTCACATCATACCATTCCAAACCCCAGTTATTATTTGCCGCCATTAAAATCTTGATAGCATCAAAAAGCGGCCTGTAATGTTTACAGGACGCTTTATACCTCAAAACCATTCAGTTTTTAATGTCTGACTCAATTAAGCCTTTTTACTGGACTTGCTGCTTTTTTTACGCTCATTGCGTTTTTTGGCCTTCGCCGTTGTCGTCGCTACCGCGCCAGCGGCACCATTGCCTTTGGCTCGGCGCTGTGCTTTTGCAGATTTGGGTGGGCGTGAATTGGGCTTTTTCGTCGCGGCTACCGCAGTAGGCGTTTCGGCAGTGTCTTTACCTGTGGATTTGCGAGAACGACGGTTTTTCTTTGCTGCGCCATCACTGCGGCCATTGCGAACAACAGCTTCATGGATTTTACCACGCGCACCAGAGCGCGAACGTGGCGTCGAGCGGCTCTGACGGTTGCCATCGCCTGGGCTGCCACCGCTGATCAAACTCAAATCCACTTTGCCTGTATCCAAATTGGCACTGGCCACACGCACAACGACCGCATCGCCCATTTTAAAGCGCACACCACTGCGTTCGCCTTCGATGGCCATGATTTCAGGACGGTAATTAAAATAATCCTCACCCAAATCGCTGATGTGAACCAAACCATCAATGTGCAATTCGCTTAAAGTCACAAAAATACCAAAATTAGTCAACCCAGCGATGCGACCTTCAAACACCTCGCCCACTTTGTCTTTCATATAATACGTCTTGAGCCAATTTTCCACATCTTTGCTGGCTTCATCCGCACGGCGCTCATTAAATGATGTATGGCTTCCCAGACCTTGCCAAGATTCCTCTTGGTAAACCTCACCTAACAACACCGCTTTAATCGCACGATGGACAGTCAAATCAGGATAGCGACGAATCGGTGAGGTAAAGTGAGTATAAGCACTATAAGCCAAACCAAAATGGCCTTCATTTTTGGCCTCATACATCGCTTGCTGCATCGAACGCAACAACATCACTTGCAACACTTCTTTGTCATCACGATTTTCAAACTGTGCCGCCAATTCAGCATAATCCTTCGGTGTTGGCGCATCACCGCCACCCAATTGCAAACCTAACAATGCCAATTGCTGACGCAAAACTTCCAATTTTTCAGGCGTAGGACCTTTGTGATTGCGGTATAAAGACGGGTGTTTGTTTTGCAATAAAAAATCTGCCGCACACACATTGGCTGCCAACATACACTCTTCAATCAAACGGTGAGCATCGTTGCGCTTGATTGGTTCGATGCGGTCAATTTTGCCGTTGTCATTGAAAATCATCTGAGTTTCAACAGTGTCAAATTCCATCGCACCACGCTGCTCGCGTTTGCTTTGCAATTTTTTAAATAATTGATGTAACACATCAATTTGCGGTTTTAAAGCGTGCTCTTCGCCCGACTCTATCCAATTAGACACTTGTGTATAAGTCAAACGCGCATGCGAACGCATCACCGCAGGATAAAATTGATAGGCTTTGACATTGCCCATATTGGTGATAATCATGTCACACACCATGCACAAACGCTCAACATCAGGATTGAGCGAGCAAATGCCATTGGACAAACTTTCAGGCAGCATCGGGATCACACGGCGTGGAAAATACACACTGGTACTGCGTTCGCGCGCATCACCATCAATGCCATCACCATTTTGAACATAATGGCTCACATCGGCAATGGCCACCACCAAACGGAAATTGCGACCAACTTTCTCCGCAAACACCGCATCATCAAAATCACGTGCGGTTTCGCCATCAATCGTCACCAATGGCAATTCACGCAAATCTACACGATCTTTACGGTTTTTTGGACGCACATTTGCAGGAATTTTTGCCGCCGCTTTGAGACATTCTTTTGAAAATTGATGTGGCAAATGGTGTTTGCGCACTGCAATTTCAATTTCCATACCACTATCGGCATAGTCACCCAATACTTCAATGACTTTACCCGCAGCAGGCAGATTTTTTTCAGGGAATCGGGTCAATTGCACATTGATAACTTGACCATCTTGCGCCTGACCAATACTGTTAATATCCAAGACAATGCTTTGACTCAAGCGTTTGTCCTCAGGCACAGCGACAGCAACGCCACCTTCTTTAGACAAACGTGCCACCACCGTACTGTTTGCACGTTCAATCACATCCAATACCTGACCTTCACGACGACCACGCCGATCAATGCCTGCAGGACGCACGGTGACAATATCACCATGCATCAAACCTTTCATTTGGCGATCGTACAAAACCAAATCGGTGTCGCCTGCTTTTTTTTCCAAAGGTACGGCAAACCCAAAACCATCACTGTGTGCTTCCACACGACATTTGACCAAAGCCAATTTTTCCGCCACGCACACCAAGCCGCGGCGATTGATATAAATCTGCCCATCTCGTACCATCGCGCCCAAACGGCGACGGAAAAATTCATACTCATCTTCACGAATAGACAAGACATTTGCCAAGTCTTCCGTGCTGACTGGAACCCCTTTTTGTTCCAATAATTCAATCACCCACTCACGGCTAGGCAATGGGTCGCTGTATTTTTCTTGTTCACGTGCCAAAAACGGGTCTTGGCTACGCAAATTATTTTTTCTTTTAGTCATTGACTTTCTCAATAGGGAAACTATAATGCGTTCTTCGCAATTCAAACACATTGTGCATCAAATTTGTGTTTTCATCTATGCCCAGGTGGCGGAATTGGTAGACGCGCATGGTTCAGGTCCATGTGCCAGCAATGGTGTGGAAGTTCGAGTCTTCTCCTGGGCACCAACGATATAGACATTGTGATATAAAAACATGACACTCAACAGAGTGTCTTTTTTTATGTCAGTTCATTTAAACCGATATCTTAAGCCACGATAAATGCTTAAGACCCACAGCTTAATCCACCATACTGGATATCAGCCAGTTTGAATACCATCTTTGCAATGGATTGCTTTGTCTTAGCCCACTCATGCCAATGTTATACTCAATCTTCACCTCATCACAAGGATTGAGCATGCGCCATTTATTTGACCTTCCATTGCATTATCCCATCATTCAAGCACCGATGGCAGGCGGTGCCAGCTCACCACAATTGGTCGCGGCAGCATGTGAAGCAGGCGCATTGGGCAGTTTGGCTTGTGGCATCTTGTCACCTGAGCAAATGGTGCAACAAGCGCAACACATACGCACATTGACCCAACACGCATTTGCCATGAATTTGTTCATCTTACCCGAACCCACGCCACCCAGTGCGCCATCCTTACAGGCCGCTAAACTATGGTTAGAACCAGCATTCAACCAATTGGGTTTAGATTTTCCGACAGTACCAACATGGTCACAATCTTTTCACGCCCAATTTGAAACCTTATTGCAATTACAGCCTGCCATTGCCAGTTTTGCATTTGGTATTTTAACGTCAGCGCAAGCCCAAGCCTTGCAACAAAAAAACATTCGCATCATCGGCACCGCCAATTCTCCCGCACATTTGCAAGCATGGCTGGATGTGGGCGCTGATGCGGTGGTTTTACAAGGCATAGAAGCTGGCGGTCACCGTGGCGGACCCACTGAGTTGGCCATCGAAGACGAATATCACAATTTGGATTTGTTACAAGCATGCCGCGCTATCACAGATAAACCACTCATCAGTGCAGGTGGTATCTCTCAAGCGCAACAAGTGCAAGATTATTTGGCACACGGCGCAGATGCTGTTCAAATCGGCACTGCTTTTTTATGTGCTACCGAAAGCGGCGCATCCAGTGTCATGAAACAAGCCTTATGGGACAAACGCCACCAAAAAACGCGTTTAACCCGTTTGTTCTCAGGCAAAAACGCACGAGGCATTGAAAATACATGGATGCAAACTTTGGCGGCATATGAACAAGACGCCTTGCCCTACCCTTATCAAAATGCCTTAACCTCACCCATGCGTGCTTGGGCAGACAGACACCAACAAGCCGAATATTTGTCGTTGTGGGCAGGCACAGGTGTGGCACACATGCGCCAACAAAGTGTGGCGGAAATTTTACAGTATTTGTATTCTGATATGGACATAGACTGTGCATGACCATAAAACCATCAAGCGTCCTGTAAAGATTTACAGGACGCTTGATTGGTAAAACACAACTCATTCATTCAAAGCATCAACGCTCAAACCAATGTGTAATCGACGCCTTTGCCAAACAATGGGCATTGATCATAAAGCCTGCCATCGCTGTACTGGCATCTGCGGGCAAATCAATGTGATCGGTATCCAAAGCATATACGGTGTGAATATAACGGTGACGTTCACCTTCAGGCGGCATGCACCCCATATAACCAATACCGCCGCCATCGTGGCGCATTTGGCGCACACCGTCAGGCAAGGCACTGCCATCACTCGTTCCTGCACCGCGAGGTACCGATGTCACATCTACGGGCAACACCAACGCCATCCAATGCCACCAACCTGAGCCGCCCGTCGGTGCATCAGGATCATGCACAGCAATGGCATAACCTTTCGTACCCTCAGGTGCACCGCTCCAACTTAGCTGTGGTGAAGCACAATCGGGATGGTCGGCTTGAAAATGTGCACCCATCAATTGCTCTGCTGTAAAATCGCTGCTGCTCACGCTAAAATCGGTCATATTATTTTTCACTCCTATGTGTTTTTTTAACAGAATAAAAAGCGCATGCGTTGTAAAAAAATCATAAAAACATTCCCACATCGCTTAAATTACCAACATGAATATAGCATAGCTCCAACAAAACAAGCCGTTATTGTTGTCAAATAAATCTCTCCTAAAAACTTCATCAAAGCCATAAATTTTTATGACTTGCCAAATGCCAAGCCTATCCCTTATATTGTGCTCCATTACTTCTACGCACACTATATAGTGTGTCTGAATCCCCATTTCCCACTATATCCAGCTTACCTACAAATCGCTTTTGTCAAGCGATTTTACCCATTTATGAGGACGTATTCATGAACGCAGCCGCTGCCGCCCAACTGAAAGTGACCAAACGCGATGGTCGCTTAGAAGCGATAGATTTGGATAAAATACACCGTGTCATCGACTGGGCAGCCGAAGGTCTGAACAATGTTTCTGTATCACAAGTGGAATTGAAATCCCACATTCAGTTTTACAACGGTATTCGTACCGAAGACATCCACGAGACCATCATTAAATCTGCCGCCGATTTGATTTCTACCGAAACCCCTGATTACCAATATTTGGCAGCACGTTTGGCCATCTTCCATTTGCGTAAAATTGCTTTCGGTCAGTTTGAACCACCACACTTGTTTGAGCATGTGGAAAAATTGACACAGTCTGGCAAATACGATGCCCACATTTTGGCCGATTACTCACGCGCAGAATTCGATGAGTTGAATGCAGCCATTGTGCACGACCGTGACATGACTTTTTCTTACGGTGCGGTGAAACAATTAGAAGGCAAATATTTGGTACAAAACCGTGTGACGCGCCAAATTTACGAGTCACCACAGTTTTTGTACATGTTGGTAGCGATGTGTTTGTTTGCCAAATACCCACAAAACACGCGTTTGGACTATGTAAAACGTTTTTACGATGCGGTGTCTGAATTCAAAATCTCTTTGCCAACACCGATTATGGCAGGCGTGCGCACGCCTTCACGCCAATTCTCATCTTGCGTGTTGATTGAATGTGACGACAGTTTAGACAGCATCAACGCCACCTCTAGCGCGATTGTCAAATACGTGTCACAACGCGCAGGCATCGGTATCAACGCAGGTCGCATTCGTGCTTTAGGCTCTGAAATTCGTGGTGGTGAAGCGCAACACACAGGTTGTATTCCATTTTACAAATTGTTCCAAACCGCAGTGAAATGTTGTTCTCAAGGCGGTGTGCGTGGCGGTGCAGCGACTTTGTTCTACCCATTGTGGCATTTGGAAGTGGAAAGCTTGCTCGTGTTGAAAAACAACCGCGGTGTTGAAGAAAACCGTGTGCGCCACATGGATTACGGCGTACAAATCAACCGCGCTTTGTACCAACGCTTGATTAAAAACCAAGACATCACCTTGTTCTCGCCATCTGATGTGCCTGGTTTGTACGATGCTTTCTTTGCCAATCAAGACGAATTTGAACGCTTGTACGAGCAATACGAACAAGACGACAGCATTCGCAAGCGCAAAGTTTCAGCCATGGATTTGTTCTCAATGTTGATGCAAGAGCGCGCTGGTACAGGCCGCATCTACGTACAAAACGTCGACCATTGCAACACCCACAGCCCGTTCAATCCTGCGGTAGCCCCTGTACGCCAATCGAATTTGTGCTTGGAAATTGCCTTACCAACCAAACCATTGAACAACATCAACGACCCTGAAGGCGAAATCGCTTTGTGTACTTTGTCGGCGTTCAACTTGGGTAAAATCGAATCTTTGGACGACATCGAAGAATGGGCAGATTTGGCTGTGCGCGCTTTGGATGCTTTGCTCGACTACCAAGACTATCCAATTGAAGCAGCTCGCCAAGCAACCATGAACCGCCGCACATTGGGCATAGGCGTGATCAACTATGCATATTACTTGGCAAAAAATGGCGTGCGTTATTCTGATGGTTCGGCCCTTGGCTTGACCCACCGCACATTTGAAGCGATTCAATTTTACTTATTAAAAGCTTCGGTGAAATTGGCGCAAGAATACGGTGCGTGTCCAAAATTTGACGAAACCACATATTCACAAGGCATCTTGCCAATTGACACCTACAAAAAAGATTTGGATGCCTTCTGCACCGAACCTTTGCATTTGGATTGGGAAGGCTTGCGTGCAGACATCGTCAAACACGGTTTGCGCAATTCAACCTTGACCGCTTTGATGCCATCTGAAACCTCTAGCCAAATTTCCAATGCCACCAACGGTATTGAGCCACCGCGCGGTTTGGTGACGGTCAAAGCATCAAAAGACGGTATTTTGAAACAAGTGGTGCCTGAATACGAACGCTTGCAAAGCGAATACGAATTGTTGTGGCAAATGCCAAACAACGACGGTTATTTGAAACTCGTTGGTGTGATGCAAAAATTTGTCGACCAAGCCATTTCATCAAATACCAATTACGACCCTTCTCGTTTTGAAGGTGGCAAAGTGCCGATGAAACAATTGATCAAAGATTTGTTGTCGGCTTACAAATATGGCTTGAAAACCTTGTACTACCATAACACCCGTGACGGTGCTGACGATTTGCAACAAGATTTACAAGACGATGGTTGTGCAGGCGGCGCTTGTAAAATCTAATCATTGACCATTTGAGCTTACAGGACGCCTTTTCAGGCGTCTTGTTCTCCCTAAAGCGACAACACAGAAATACCGATTATGAATTACTCTACTTTTAGCAAAACCGCTAACAACCAAATGCTTGAACCCATGTTTTTCGGTCAATCCGTTAACATTGCCCGTTACGACCAACAAAAATACGAAATTTTTGAAAAATTAATCGAAAAACAATTGTCGTTTTTTTGGCGTCCTGAAGAAGTAGATGTGTCGCAAGACCGTTTAGACTATCAAAACTTGCCTGAACACGAACAACACATATTCATCAGCAATTTGAAATACCAAACCTTGCTCGATTCGATTCAAGGTCGCAGCCCGAATGTGGCATTGTTGCCGATTGTGTCGATTCCTGAACTGGAAACGTGGATTGAAACATGGTCGTTCTCAGAAACGATTCACTCTCGCTCTTATACGCACATCATCCGCAACATCATTCACGACCCTGCAACCGTATTTGATGACATCGTCACCAATGAACACATCATTCGCCGTGCCGAAGAAATCGCTGTTTATTACGATGATTTGATTGCTGCAACGCAGTATTACCACATGTTTGGTGAAGGCACGCACGACATCCAAGGCAAAACCATCACCGTGTCTTTGCGTGAACTCAAACGCAAATTGTATTTGTGCTTGATGTGTGTGAATGCTTTGGAGGCGATTCGTTTTTATGTGTCATTTGCGTGTTCGTTTGCGTTTGCAGAACGTGAATTGATGGAAGGCAATGCCAAAATCATCAAATTGATTGCCCGTGACGAGGCTTTGCATTTGACTGGCACACAACACATGGTGAATTTGCTGCGCTCAGGCGTGGACGATGCCGAAATGGAACAAATCGCCATTGATTCAGAACAAGAATGTTTCGAAATTTTCAAGCGTGCGGCGATTCAAGAAAAAGAATGGGCAGAATATTTGTTCAAAGATGGCTCGATGATAGGACTTAACAAAGACATTTTGTGCCAATACATCGAATACATCACCAATTTGCGCATGAATGCAGTCGGTTTACAGCCTGCGTTTGAAGGCAAAACTCAAAATCCAATTCCTTGGATCAATGCGTGGCTTTCTAGCGACAACGTGCAAGTGGCGCCGCAAGAAGTGGAAGTAAGCTCGTATTTGGTGGGTCAAATTGATTCGGAATTGTCGGCGGACGATTTGGGAGATTTTGAACTGTAATGGTCATGGTCACGACTCGCGACAAGTCTTTTGCCTTGCGCGAAAACGAAACCTTGCTCGAAGCACTCGAGCGCACAGGACACGATGTGGAATACCAATGTCGTGAGGGTTATTGCGGGTCGTGCCGCACCAAAATCATCCAAGGCAACGTCACTTATCACGAGTTTCCGATTGCCTTTGTGGGTCGAGACGAATGTTTGCCGTGTTGCTGCGTGGTGGTGGACGACATCACCATAGAAGCCAGCGCACGCCAAGAAGAGATGTTTGGCGAAAGAGAAGGATTGGTGTCGGATTTGTTTGATTAAATTACAGGAATTTTTTCAATGACTTACATAATATACATATACGAATCAATAATTACATATCTTTCTACATTCAATTCGTCCACTTTTAGTGCTATAGCGGCGATATTTGCTGCGATAGCTGCTATTGTTATGTGTTTTTTAACATTTCATATGAAAAAATCTGACATCGTTGTTTATATCGAACCTGATGCAGATGCAAAAGATATATTATGCTTATGTGTAAGTAACACAGGACAAAGCACTGCTAGAAATATCACTTTTGAATTCAATCAACCAGTGCCTCTAAAAGCCTTCGACAAAATAATAGATGATGAAAAAACAGTTAATCTTGATGTTTCTTTTTTAAGTAAAGGATTTTTCATTGAAGGTTTAACCCATCTAGCAGCAGGTAAAACCCGTAAAATTCATTTGGGTCACTTTCAAACTTTACATCATCATTTGGCAGAGAATCCTCTCTCCTGTAACGTCACCTACAAAAATAAAATACCTTTCCCAATTAGAGTATCCAATGAAACCGACCATTTCGAGTTTTCAATCCATGATTGGGCACATGACCCTCAAGGTGACAACTCTCATTTGAAACATTTGAAACAAATCAATGAGTCGCTTCAAAGTATCAGTAAATCACTATAAATATTACAAGTGAAACTATAAATAGTTATTTTAAGCGTCCTGTAACCTTTTACAGGACGCTTAAAATTTCAAACACGCTCATCCACGTTATAATATCGCCATATATCCCCATCAGATTGAAACACCATGAACCATACCTCCAAAGACCCATTGCACGGCAAAAAGCTTGCCGACATTTTGGACGAATTATTGGATTATTACGGCGGCTTTGATGGCTTGAGCCGTGAAGTCGACATTCGCTGTTTTTGTATTGACCCAAGCGTCAAATCATCTTTAAAATTTTTGCGCACCACGCCTTGGGCGCGTGAAAAAGTCGAGAGCTTGTATTTATATGTCTTGCGCCAAAAAGCCAAAGCCGCCAAACAAGCGGCTTTAGAATCAGAAAACGAATAAAACAAGCGTCCTGTAAAGTTTACAGGACGCTTGTTTATATCTATTTAAACAATCGTTTATGTGGGTTGCGCTTGTGATTGTTTGATGACTTTTGCATCAAAAACAAACGGACCGAATGGCAAAATAGACGCCACCAAACCCATTAAAAACGTGCTGACAGGCCATTTTTGCTGATGGCTCGCCACAAACAACACCACCAAATACAGCATGAACAACACACCATGCGCCATACCTGACATGGGAATCAAACTGGCATCGTTCAGCACATATTTCATCGGCATTGCCACAAACAACAATACCAAAAACGAAATTCCTTCCAAATAACCTACCACGCGCAAAATATTCAACATATTAATGTGTTTCCATCTCATTGTTTCATCATTCATGATTATAAACGAGCATCGTCCAAAACATGTGATTTAAAGCAAGGCTTATGATGATTGCAAGCGACACAAAACCATATTGGCTATCATCGGTTACAGAACGCTGGCATTGATATTAGGGATTTTAAAGCCGCCACATGCGCCAATTGTCCCAGCCCAAACGAAATTTGGTGGCATCTTTGACCATGGCAAAAACATGGTCTTGGTTGTTAAAATTACCTGTGTAACAAGCGGAGGTGAATTGGTGGCTGCTGTGTAATAACAAGTCTTCATTGGCATGCAGTTTGTCGTGCGCCACCGCCACCGCAAACAAAGAGCCGATGGCTTGTTTGCCTTTACATGATACATAAATAGGCGTGTCTTCTAAGGTCGCTTGTTCGTGCTCGGTTTTGATGAAATCTTCCAGCCCAACCACCGCAATTTTTTTATCCACTCCCCAATGCATAATACTGTCATCGCCTAAATAAATGCCAGAATGCCCTGCTTCACTTTGCGACCATTCACAATACAATAAACTGCCGATTTGAGCTTGTACTTTTTCACGAAAACCCCGAGCTGCCACGGCAACAGGCATTTGATTCATGAATTTCCCTTCTTTGTAGAATATTTTGCGGCATTATAAACATTTATACAAAAACCGACATGCTCTAAAAATGCTATATAAATTTATTTTATAAACTTACAGGACGCTTGCAAATAGGATTTTAAACTTAAGATTTATTACGGGTTAATTGTAAATAGACGCAGCCCACAAGCAAGCCCCATAAAATGGCATTGATGCCCAAAACACTCACACCTGACAAGGTGATTAAAAATGTGAGCAAAGCCGCATCTTGATGACCTGTGTCTTTGAATGAGTTTTGCAAACACATCATCAAAGTACCAAGCAATGCCAAACCTGCCAAAATTTGTGAGATATTTTGCGGCAATGCCAAAAACAAAGCCACCACCGTACTGGCCCACACCCCCGCAATCAAATAAAACACCCCTGCCCACATCGCCGCACGATAACGTTGTTTGGGATTGGCATCGACATTCTCATTCAAACACATTGCCGCTGAAATGGCTGCCAAATTGATCGAAAAACCACCCATAGGCGCAGCCACAACATTCATCAAGCCCGTTCCAAACAATACAGGTTTAACAGGCGTTTCATAACCATAACTTTTCATCATAGCGATGCCGGGCAAATTTTGTGACAACATGGTTAACACATACAAAGGCAAGCTCAAATTGATGATGGCCATCACATCCCATTGTGGTGTTATCCACACAGGTTGCGCCATCGACAACGTGATATTTTGCCCCACAAAAGCGTCCTGAAACAGCGCAAACACCACGCCAACCATGAGCAAAATCAACATGGTATAACGTGGCAAAAAATGTTTGGCGAGCAAATAGCTGACAAACATGCCTAAAAACACCACAGGCGTATCACCCAATGGCAAGAAGGCTTTTAAGCAAAACGGCAACAAAATAGCCCCCAACATCGCCGTACCTAAAAAAGGAGGAATGCTCGATAAAGCTCGGCTTAACGGTGTGATTAAACCCGTTAAAGCAATCAAAATACCTGTGAACATGCACACGCCAAGAACCACAGACAAATCATATTGTGCCGCACTCACAACCAACATTGCCGCTCCTGGTGTAGACCACGCGGTTAAAATAGGCTTTTTGTAATACCATGAAAAACCAATACAACTAACGCCCATCAAGATACCTAAAGTCAGCAACCAACTTTCAATTTGTACGGGTGTCGCCCCTGCGGCAGTGGCTGCTTGAATGACAATGATGATAGAACTGGTATAACCCACCAGAACGGTGCTAAATCCTGCTGCAATATGACTGACATTAAACCAGTGTTTCATGACATGGGCTTCCAAGCAATGTTAAAATGATTTTGTGCGTTATAGCGCACATTGCCATCATAATACTGTGCGCTATAACGCACAAGAGAAAGCCATGTCCAACGACAGTTTCAAAGCCCACATTGCCCAACATTTGAAATCCTTGCGTCAGCAACAAGGTTTAAGCCTCGATGCAACAGCAAAACAAACAGGCATTTCCAAAGCCATGTTAGGGCAAATTGAGCGTGAAGAATCCAGTCCGACCATTGCCACTTTGTGGAAAATTGCCAGCGGCTTGCATACCTCGTTTTCAGCTTTTTTTGCTGAAGCGGCCAAGCAATACGAACAAGAATGGGCGTTTCCTGACGATGAAAACATGAAAGTCAAAACCTTGTTTCCATTTCAGGCAGATACAGGTTTGGAGATGTTTGAAATCACACTGCATGATTTTCATCAACAAATGAGCTCACCACACAGCACAGGCGTGGTGGAATATGTGTATGTGTTACAAGGTCAGTTACAAGTCTTTTTTGAACAATCTTGGCATGTCTTACAAACAGGCGACAGTGTGCGTTTTTTTGCCGATCAAATACATGGTTATGAAGCTTTGAGCGACAAAACCGTGTTTCACAATACGATTTGTTATCTGCCAACACATTGATACCAACCAGCGGCCTGTAAAAGCCATGCTTCATTTTCAGGACGCTTAAAAAAAGAGCATACCCCCCTAAGGTACGCTCTTGAATCGGAATGCTTTTTTAATGCTTAGAATACGTGGCGCAAGCCTACACCTGCACTGTATGAATCACGGTCATCGCCGCTGACTTTGCCATTGGCATCTACTTTATAACCAACAGGTGCATTTTTCCAACCGAAAGAAGCCAAAGCCGTCGTGCGTTTAGACAAAGCATAATCGGCACCCACAATCACTTGGTCGTAACCTGAATTGCTCACTTTGCCGCCATTTTTGTGTTTTTCATCAAAACCGTGTGAGTAGCTGATGCGTGGCGTGATGCTGCCCATGTTATAGCTGAACAAACCCAATACTTCATGTGTCTCTACAGGATTGTGAATGCGCGCTTGTGGGTCTTGTGCAGTAGTAGCAAATGAATTTTTTGCCCACAAACCACGGAAGCCATCGGTGTATTGGTAAGCCAAAGATGCTACCACGCCATTAGCACGGTAAGCACCAATCACGCGTGCAATTTGACCATCGTCCAAATCACCATTGCCATCGATATTTTGTTGTTTGTATTGACCATAAGCGCCATGTACTTCAAAGCCTGAGTTCACATATTTGCCTGATACAATCGTGGCTTGGCGTACTGTAGAAGCAGCGGTTAAATTGCCTTCAGTGGCTGAGTCTGCCAATTGGTGTTGCACATTGAATTTGAAGCCACCGAAATCAGGAGAATCGTAACGCACGCCTTGCCAGCGTTTGTCAATGCGCACAAAAGCACCATTACCGCGTGGATTGTCAGCATTGAAACCTGTTTCCCATGGATCTAACAATAATTTGTGCTCGCCTGCTTCGTTCATCACATCGCTGATGTAACCTGCACGCACTGCACCGAAATCACCTTTCACACCCACAAATGTATCACGGTTGTTCCAACCCATAGATTGTTCAGCACCTGAAATCGGTGTGAATTGCTCTACTTGCCAAAACGCCTGCATGCCATTGCCCAAATCTTCAGTACCTTTAAAACCAATGCGCGATTTGTAGTCTTCCATTTGTGTCAAAGAACCACTGCCTTCGCCTTTGGTATAACCCACGCCACCTTTGATTTGACCATACAACACCACATCCGCCATCGCAGGTGCAGCCATCAATACCGCACTGGCGATCAATATTTTTTTCATCTTCTGTCTTCCTTATCATCATTATTTTTTTATCAGCTTGACTGACATTCAACGCAACCACTGCGAGCAATTTAATCAAATTTGATTGTTTTTAACAGTACTATGTGAATATAAATTGCTAGGAATCCAATTAGAATGTCAAGAAAAGTCAATTTTCTGTCACCATCATTTACTCATTCATAGAATAAACGCTTTGTTTTACTTCAATAATTATTCGAATCTACTGAAATCATTAGCACATTCTACGAAAAAGCTTTTGATATGCTTTAATGTTGCGATTTTATGACAAAAATTCAACAATATCTTTGATAAAATATCAATTTATTACAATATAAACATAACAGCTATAATCAAAGAAATCTTGCTACAACATAAAAGAATTTATTATCAAAATATGATTCATGAACAGCATGCCGCAGATGGCGTATCATAAACATCTTTTCATCACAGTGAAGCATCCACCATCATGAAACGCATTTCATTATCCAATCTCAAATCCGCACCTTACCAACACATGATTCAATTGGATGCGCAAGTGAATCAAATGGTACAGGACGCTGGCATTGATGAAGGTTTCCACCACCTCTTACGCTTACACGGCTCACGCCTTAATGGTTGCGCATTTTGTGTCAAATTGCATTTAGCCGATGCGTTAAAACACGGTGAAAACACAGAACGCATCACTTTAAGCGCAGTGTGGCGCGAAAGCCAATATTTTAGCCCTGCCGAAAAAGCCGCTTTGGCTTTAATAGAAGCCTTAACCCACATCGACCAAGCTCCTTTGCTTGAAAACAGCTATGCCCAAGCACAGGCTTTGTGGTCAGAAGAAGCACTGATTGCTTTGGAATGGATAGGCATCGTCATCAATGCATGGAACCGCATTGGCATTGCAGGACAATTGCAAGCCAAACCATGAATGAAATGACAAACAACTTAGGTTAAAATGAATAAGCGGCCTGTAAAATTTACAGGACGCTTATTCAAATCAAACAAAATACCGAACTTTCTCAGCCTGATATCTTCTCACCCAACTAATATCTGCTCACAAGGAGGTTGCACATGCCTGCTGATTCAAGATTCAAACTCGCTTCTTTACAAGCGTACCAAGACAAAATCTTAGCTACCGCTCGTCCTAGCATGCAAATGATTTTGAATCCGTCCTCCAAATTGTCATTGTGGCAAAGTAAAATTGGCGGCACTCATTATTATTTGCCTGTTAACACGCCCCATCCACAAAACACACACGGACAAGCCATGTTCATGTTGGCTCAAATCAATTGTGCCGAATTGCCACCACATGACAATTTGCCCAAAGAAGGTATTTTGCAGTTTTACATCGATGCTGACGACGATTTACTTGGTTTGGATTTTCACAATCGTTTGGCGCAAGTGGGCTTCAAAATTTTGTTTCACAGCCATATCACCACCGATACCACACAACTGCAAACCATCACCACTCCGCAATGGGAATACACCCCTATTGATCAAGAGTATGCCATTTCATTTCATCCTGAAAACCAATATATCAGTGTGGAAGATGCAGACTTTGGGCAAGCGATTTTAGACATCCCTCGCCATGACAGCCACGAAGATATTTCTGAGCATATACCCGAAGGCAATACCTTATTACAAGACTATGCCGAGGCTTTTCCCGCAATCGGTCATCGCTTAGGCGGCTATCCGTTTTTCACCCAATCGGATCCACGCGATGATGATGAAGCATTGGCCGATTATATATTGTTGCTGCAAATCGATAGCGAAGGCGACATCATGTGGGGCGACTCTGGTGTGTGCAATTTTTTTATCCATCCTGATGATTTGAAAAACCAAGATTTTTCTAAGGTTTTATACAATTGGGATTGTTATTAATACATCAATCACAATAAAAAAGCGTCCTGTAAAGTTTACAGGACGCTTGAAACATTCAAATCATCAATTCAAAGTTGGCATTGAAAATTGTGCCGCTTCACGAATTTCTGAGCTCGGCCAGCGTTGGGTAATGGTTTTGCGACGAGTAAAGAAACGCACGCCATCTGGACCATACATGAACAAATCACCAAACAACGAACGCTTCCAACCACCAAAGCTTTGATATGCCACAGGCACAGGCAATGGAATATTGATACCGACCATGCCCACTTGAATGTTGTCGGCAAAATAACGCGCCGCTTCACCATCACGGGTGTAAATACACGTACCGTTGCCGTATTCGTGGTCGTTAATCAATTGCATCGCTTCAGCCATCGTATTCACACGCAATACTTGCAACACAGGACCGAAAATTTCCGCTTGGTAGCTGCTCATGTCTTTTTGCACGCCATCAATCAAAGTAGGACCTACAAAGAAACCGTTTTCAAAGCCTTCAGGCGCGGCAGCCGAGCCATCTACCAACACTTTCGCGCCTTGAGCTTTGGCAGACTCGATGTGACCCAAGATTTTGCCTTTATGCTCCGCGGTAATCACCGGACCAAAATCATTGCCTTTGTCCGAATGCACACCAAACTTCAATTTCGCCATGGCTTCGGTCAAAGACGCAATCATTTTGTCGGCAATTTCGTCGCCCACAGCCACTGCAACTGACAAAGCCATGCAACGTTCGCCAGACGAACCGAAGGCCGCGCCAAGCAATGAATTAACCACATTGTCCAAATCCGCATCAGGCATCACAATGGCGTGGTTTTTCGCACCACCCAAAGCTTGGCAACGTTTGCCGTTGGCTGTGGCGGTTGTGTAAATGTATTCGGCAATCGGTGTTGAACCGACAAAACTCACCGCTTGAATGTCTTTGTGTTCCAAAATCGCATCCACAGCGTCTTTGCCACCGTTAACCACGTTCAACACGCCATCAGGCAAGCCCGCTTCTTTCATCAATTGCGCCAAATACAAAGTTGAGCTTGGATCGCGTTCAGATGGTTTCAAGATGAAAGTGTTGCCACAAACAATGGCCATTGGGAACATCCACAACGGTACCATCACAGGGAAGTTGAATGGCGTAATGCCCGCTACCACGCCCAATGGATGAAATTCGCTCCAAGAATCAATGTCAGGACCGACATTGCGCGTATGTTCGCCTTTTAATAATTCAGGCGCGCCGCAAGCATATTCCACGTTTTCAATGCCGCGTTGCAACTCACCCGCAGCGTCATGAACGATTTTGCCATGTTCTTCACCAATCAAACGACAAATGGTATCGGCATTTTTTTCAAGCAATTCTTTGAATTTGAACATCACACGCGCACGTTTGATCGGTGGTGTGTTGCGCCACTGAGGAAATGCTGCTTTGGCAGCCGCCACCGCTTCTTCGATGGTTTTGGCACCACCCAAAGAAACTTGTTTGCTCACTTCGCCCGTAGAGGGGTTGTACACCACTTGGGTATTGCTTTCATCCACCACCACTTCACCGTTGATGAAATGTCCGACTGTTTGCAAAGTATCTGTTTGCATAATGACCTCTATCCTTGATTGCTATTTCAACGTGCTGCTTGGTTAATCTTAATGGCTTAATACAGTCGCCCAAAGTGAGCGATACAATTGCAACATTTCTTCTGGATTTGGAACACGCGGGTTGTTGTTAGGCGAGCCTGAAGCAAACGCTTGTTCACACATGGTTGAGACCAATTGTTCAAAATCTTCTTGTTTGGCACCAAATTCTGCCAAAGTCGGTACTTTCAGTTCTTGATTCAAGGATTTTAAAAACTGTACCAATTTTTCATTGGCACTGTCTACAGCATCGTCCTGTAAAGCCACACCCAAAGCTTTAGCACAATCGGCATATCGCTCGGCTGCCGCAGGAATCGAAAACTCAGTGACCGCAGGCAACAACATCGCATTAGACAAACCGTGTGGCACATGGAAAAACGCGCCAATCGGACGGCTCATGCCATGTACTAACGCCACGGATGAATTACAAAATGCAATGCCTGCCAAAGTCGAACCCAACATCATCGCTTCACGCACTTTTTCGTTTTTGCCATCATGGTAAGCGGTCTGTAAATTCGGTCCAATCAAACGCAAAGCCGCCAAAGCTTGTTGGTCGCTGTAAGGATTGCGCTTTTGGCTGACATACGCTTCAATGGCGTGTGTCATCGCGTCAATGCCCGTATCGGCTGTCGTTCTGGCTGGCACGCTCATGGTCAAACGGTAATCGATGATGGCCGCCACCGGCATAAAAGCAATGCCCACACACAACAATTTTTCATTCGCCGCTTCATCGGTGATGATGGTAAATTTGGTGACTTCTGAACCTGTGCCTGCGGTGGTCGGAATGGCGATGATGGGCAAACCTTCTTCGGTCACTTGGCGCGGAAATTTGTAATCGCGAATCACACCACCGAATTTGCCCAATATGCCAATGGCTTTGGCAGAATCAATCGGACTGCCGCCACCCAATGCAATGATACTATCATAATCACCGTTTTGAACTCGTGCAACACCTGCTTCAATCGATTCGTCTGTCGGTTCTGGCACCGTGTCATCAAACACATCGGCTTTGATGCCAACTGCCGCCAAAATGGTTTGGATTTGCTCCACATAACCCAAAGTCACCATCATTTTATCGGTAATAATCAATGGTTTTTTCACATTCAAACTGTTCAGGACGCTTGGTAATTTCTGACAAGCATCGCCACCGACTTCCATAATACGAGGTAATAAAATACTGTGAGACATGGTTATTGACTTTCTCTATTGATTGTATCTATTCAGGCCGCCGAAACGGCCTATTGATGACTTGCTTAAAACGATCCGAACATGGTGCCCAAAGCAATCACCACTGCCAAAGCCGCAATCGGCACCGCCACTGCCACCACAAAAATGTCTTTGTAAGAATCACGGTGGGTTAAGCCACAAATGGCCAACAAAGAAATCACCGCGCCATTGTGTGGCAAGGCATCCAAACCGCCCGAAGAAATCGACGCCACACGGTGCATCAATTCAGGGTTGATGCCAAATTGTTGTGCCAATTGCGTATAGGTTTCACCCATCGTATTCAAGGCAATCGACATACCACCTGATGCCGAACCTGTGATACCTGCCATCACATTGATAAAGATAGCTTCTGAAATCAATGGATTACCTGGTGACAAGCCTAACAAAAATTCTTTGATAATCACAAAACCTGCCAAAATCGCAATCACCGAACCGTAACCCACTTCTGAAGCGGTATTGAAAATCGGCAACAGCGAACCCAACGCACCTTTGCTCAAAGACTCTTTCACATCTTTAAAACGCTTCACATTCAATGCCACAATCGCCGCACAAGACACCACCAAAGCCACCACAATTGCCCAAGTACCTATCACTTTAGAAGCTGGTACGTTGCCAAATTTCTCTGTCGCCAAATAACTGGTGTCCATCGCTGGAAATACCCATTTGCTGAATGCAAAGTTCAGAGCAATCACCAAAATAATCGGCAACAGCGCATTCATGATAGACGGGTCGTTGCTATGATCCATGACTTCGATGTTTTCTTTATGATTGCCATAACCTTCACCCGCTACGACTGCTTTTTTGGCTTGGCGATTCATCCACCACATGCCGCCAACCAACATAATAAGGCCACCAATGGTACCCAAAACAGGTGCGGCAAACGAATCGGTTTTGAAAAATGGCATAGGAATGGCATTTTGAATCGCAGGCGTACCCGGTAAAGCCGTCATTGTAAAGGTCAACGCACCCAAAGCAATGGCACCAGGAATCAAGCGTTTTGGAATGTTCAATTCACGGAACAATGCCGCTGCAATCGGATACACCGCAAAACCCACCACAAACAACGACACCCCGCCGTAAGTCAAAATCGCACACGCCAATACAATCGACAAAATGGCTTGTTTGGTACCCAATTTGGAAATCAAGAAAGCGGCAATACTGCGTGCAGAGCCTGAGTCATCCATCAACTTGCCAAATACCGCTCCCAATAAGAACAATGGGAAGAAATTGACAACGTAACCGCCCAAGCCTTTCATGAAAATTTGCGTGTAAATGGCGAGCATTTGTGCCGATTCACCACTGAACACCACCGCCAACATCGCCAAAAATGGCGCCAACAAAATCACACTGTGACCTCGATAAGCCAAATACATCAATAAGCCCAGCGAAATCAAAATACCCAACAAGCTGATCATTTGATTCTCCTTGTGTGTAACTGCATTTGTAGATTGAAGTGAATTAATTATTTTTATAAAGTGATACAATACGTATCGTTTTTGAAAGCTAACAAACTTATTTACGTAAATCAAGAATTATTCGTTCTGCATTGCAACATGACAAGGACGTAACAAAACTGCACACTGAGCTAACAAGCGGCTCAAAGCCCATTGAACGAAATTATCTTTAATATCATCATGAAAGCAGATTTTCATGCAACAAGAAAAAAAGAAAGGCTCTAGCGTAGAGCGAGTCTTACAATTGGTAGAAACGGTTGCCAAATCTGAGCGCCCAATCAGCCCAAGCGATTTGGCAGATATTTTAGACATTCCCAAGCCCAGTATTCATCGTTTGGTTCAACAATTACAGCAAACGGGTTTTTTACAATTGGATTTACAAGGCAAGGTGATTTGTGGGCAACGTACCCACCAATTGGCGTTTAATTTGTGGCAAACAAGCCATTATAAAATGGAGCGCCAAGCGGTTTTACAACAATTGGCGAGCGTGATTGGTGAGACGGTAGGTGTGGCGGTGTTACACGAATTGGAAGTCGTTTACATCGACAGGGTTTTGTC
The DNA here is from genome assembly GCF_000382305.1 of Vitreoscilla stercoraria DSM 513. Lineage (GTDB taxonomy): Bacteria > Pseudomonadota > Gammaproteobacteria > Burkholderiales > Neisseriaceae > Vitreoscilla > Vitreoscilla stercoraria. The sequence goes on along the minus strand of NZ_KB908020.1, from coordinate 186,767 downwards.
CAATTGGCCATTACAAATTTATTTGCCTGAGGGTACACATGTGCCGATTTGGGCCAGCGCCAGCGGTAAATTGCTCTTAGCACAGCGTCCTGAAAACCAATTTCGCCGCATTGTGGAACAATTACCACTGCATGCTTTGACCAAAAACACTCAAACCGATCCTGCGCAATTGTTCCAAACCTTACAACAAGCCAAAGCATTGCAATTGGGATTGGACAATGAAGAATTCATTCCGGGGATGGTCGCTTGTGCCGTGCCGATTCCCAATGGAGACAAAGAGCCTTTTGCGGCGGTCTTTACACATGGTCCGACTTTGCGCAAATCCTTGGAGCAATTGCAAAGTTTTATACCACACATGCGCCAAGCAGCCACCGAATTGGCCGCCATTTTTGACCAACAAGCGTCCTGTAAGCATTAAAAACATCAAAAAAAGCGTCCTGTAATCTTACAGGACGCTGGTTTTATACATTAAAAAGGCTTAACCATGAAAGCTTGGTAACCAACCCAATTGGGTGAAAATTTGTGCCAAAATATTGATGATGCCAAAAGCCAAAACAAACCAAATCAAAACGCTGCCACCTTTCAGCAAATAGCTGTTATTTGCCGATGTTTTCGGAAAACGGCGACGACTGGCAAACACGAGCAAAGCGGGAATCACTGCCGTCCAAATCGCAGCACCCAAACCCACATAACCAATCACTGTAACAAAGCCTGTTGGAAACAAGATACAAGCGATATAAGGTGGCACAAACGTCACCGCAGCCGATTTCAAGCGGCCTGTAGCCGAATTGCCAAACTTGAATAAATCAGCCATGTAATCAAACAAACCCAACGACACGCCTAAAAATGAGCTGACAATGGCCATAAAAGCAAACGCATTCAAAGTTTCATTCAAACCATCGGTCGACACATACGCTGACAAAGCTTGCAATAACACCGCCACATCGCCCCCTGCGGCAATCACGGGTGCAAATTCATGACGAGGCAAAACGCCTTGCACTGCAGTTTGCCACAATGCATAAATGGCAAACGCAATCAAACTGCCACCAATAATGCTAATACGGACTTTTTGAGTATCGTTTTGATAATAAGCCATCAAGCTTGGCACATTCATGTGAAAACCGAATGATGCCAAACACACAGGCAAAGCCACCCACACATAAGGCATGTATTCACTGCCGACCGCTTGCGGCAATTGATTGAGTAATACTGCGATGTCTAAATGACTTAACAAGCCTGTCACGGTGCTTAAAAAAGTCAATGCCATGCCCACGATCAAGACGGTTGACAATCGGTCGACTGCTTTGGTTGACCACCACACGCACAAAGCAAATACCAACATAAAAAGAGTCGATGCCATCACGCTGCTGTCGGTGATGCCCGCCTGAGCCAACCACGTTTGTAACACGCTGCCGCCCACAAAAATATACGCATACAACAAAATATAGACGACAAACACAAAGGCAAAGCCATTGAACAGATTCCAAGCAGGTCCGAGTAAATCTTTGACCAAGGTATTGAAACTGGCACCTGCAGGATAATGTTGGTTCACTTCCATAATCATCAAGCCCGATACACACATACAATACCAAGTATAAAGCATAACGAGCATCGCACCGGTATACCAAATACCTGCCGTGGCGGTAGGATTGGCAAACATGCCAGCACCGATGGCAGTGCCTGCAACAATCATCATGCCACCCATTAAAGATGGCGATTTTACTGCTGAATTCTGAGACATTCTTATGACAACTAGCTATAAAAGCAAAATATTTTAGCATATAGCATCATATTCATTCACAGTTTCATCTGATGTTTTACAGGTCGATTGATGCAACAAATGAATACTTTCCATCAAAAACAAATAACCAATCAACACAAACGAACACATTCGTTTTTAAATATAACTGCTATATCTAAAATCATTTTCATATACGCAATAATATTGCGATTGAATTTAAAATGTAAATCTGACTCACCCATCTTTTTAATATTAAAAAATCGACATTTAAGTCACTAAAAACGACACAAATGCTCTAAGCTTCAAAACAATAAAATATCAACCATGAGACTTGAGCATACAAAAACACCGTTACAAGCGTCCTGTAACGGTGTTTTATTGGGCTGAATGCAATGCTGATTAGTCTTCTTTTTGACTCAATTGTGGCAAAGCCGAACCTTGACCCAAAGACAACAAACCTGTATCTGAGTAAATCGCCAATTTCGCGCGAGTGTCCACAATGTCCAAATTGCGCAAAGTCAATTGACCAATACGATCGGTTGGGCTGAACATAGAGTCGCCTTTTTCCATCGTCAAACGCTCTGCTTGGTAAGTCAAATTAGGCGATTCGGTATTCAAAATCGAATAATCGTTACCACGACGCAATTCCAATGTCACTTCGCCAGTAATGGCTTTGGCAACCCAACGTTGTGCGGTTTCACGCAACATCAAAGCTTGTGAATCGAACCAGCGACCTTGGTACAACAAACGACCCAAACGCAAACCATTGATGCGGTATTGTTCGATGGTGTCTTCGTTGTGAATACCAGTCACTAAGCGTTCGTAAGCGATGTGCAACAATGCCATCCCTGGTGCTTCGTAAATGCCACGAGATTTCGCTTCGATGATGCGGTTTTCGATTTGGTCAGACATACCCAAACCATGACGGCCACCGATGCGGTTCGCTTCCAAGAACAATTCCACCACGTCAGTGAAGGTTTGACCGTTCAAAGCCACTGGCACGCCTTCTTCAAAGCGCACAGTCACAGTTTCCGCTTTCACTTCCACATCGTCACGCCAGAACGCCACACCCATAATCGGTTCAACGATTTTGATGCCAGAATTCAAGTGTTCCAAATCTTTGGCTTCATGGGTTGCACCCAACATGTTGGAATCGGTTGAGTAGGCTTTTTCTTTTGACATTTTGTAGTCAAAGCCATTGTCGATCAAAAACTGAGACATCTCAGCACGACCGCCCAATTCATCAATAAACGTTTCATCCAACCAAGGTTTGTAAATTTTCAACGCAGGATTGGTCAACAAACCGTAGCGGTAAAAACGCTCAATGTCATTGCCTTTGTAAGTAGAGCCGTCGCCCCAAATGTTGACATTGTCTTCTTTCATCGCCGACACAAGCATGGTACCTGTTACCGCACGACCCAAAGGCGTGGTGTTAAAATAAGTCACGCCACCGGTTGAAATGTGGAACGCGCCACATTGAATCGCGGCAATGCCTTCGTGCGCCAATTGCAAACGGCAATCGATCAAACGGGCTTTAATCGCACCGTAAGCTTCGGCTTTCTTAGGAATTGCATTGTAGTCATCCTCATCAGGTTGACCCAAATTGGCGGTGTAAGCATAAGGCTCCGCACCTTTTTGTTTCATCCACAACAAAGCTGCTGAAGTGTCCAAACCACCAGAAAAGGCAATACCTACTTTTTCACCTACTGGCACATTTTGCAAAATGGTTGCATTGGTAGATTGTGTCATCTGTCACTGTCCATCAAATTCAAAAATTGTGCTTGCCCACATGGACAAGCACACAAAAACACTATTATTGTCCGATTTGTTAAAAGCGTCCAGCATTTACAGGACGCTTTTGGCAAATCAATGGAAACTGCGATAACGATTGAAGTATTTTTCCAAACGCTCTTGCCCCAAACCGAGTATCAAACAAATCACCCAATAAATCACTGCTGCCTCAGCATACACCAATAAAAACTCATACGTTCGCGCAGCAACCGATTGCGCCACACGGAACAATTCGGTCACCAACACCAATGAAGCCAAAGAAGTGTCTTTGACCAAACTGATGAAGGTATTGGACAAAGGTGGTACCGACACAGGCATCGCTTGTGGCAAAACAATGTGGCGCAAGACTTGAAAATACGTCATGCCACTGGAAAAACCCGCTTCCCACTGACCTTTGTGTACCGATTCAATTGCCGCACGAATGATTTCAGACGCATATGCACCGACATTCAACGCAAACGCAATGATGGCCGTTGGAAAAGGCTCAAGCGTGACGCCTACCGCAGGCAAACCATAAAAAATGATAAAAATCTGCACCAACATCGGTGTGCCACGAATGATGGACACATACACACGTGCCAAAGCATACAAGACTTTGACCAATACGTTGCCACGCGGCATCACCCGCACCACCGCCACAGCCACCGCAATCACCAAGCCAATGACAAACGAAGCCAAAGCCAATGGAATGGTGAACTGTACAGTGGCAACCAACATCGGCCAAAACGAGCTGATGACAATTTCAGCCCGCTCAGGCGTCATGAACGGCAGACTTGCCAATAAATTATTTAACGCTGACATCTTTACCGAAGTATTTCTCAGAAATTTGTTTGAACGTACCGTCTTGATGCATACTCTCTAAAGCTTTGTCAATTTCAGCAATCGCCGCTTCATTGCCTTTATTGAACACAAACGCCATCGTTTCAACATCATCGGCACGCAAAGCAATCTTCAAACCAGAATCGCCTTGTTGTTTCAAAAAGTCCAACACCGCCAATTCGTCGTTCAAAGTGATGTCCACACGTTTTTGTTTGATCAATTCAATCGCTTGCGCCAAGCCTTCTACGCCTGTGATTTCAGCACCGTATTTTTCAGCCATTTTGCCGTAGTTGCTGGTCAAAGATTGTGCGGTTTTTTTGCCTTTGATGCTGTCAAAAGACGTCACAGACGCATCATCCGCACGCGTTACCACAACGGCACGAGAATAAGTGTAAGGCGCAGAGAAATCGTATTTGCCTTTGCGCTCATCATTGATGCCCACTTGATTGGCCACCAAATCAAAACGACCGCTGTTCAAACCTGCAAACATCGCATCCCATTGGGTTTCTTTGTATTCCACTTTCACGCCCAAACGCTTGCCCACTTCGTTCATGACATCCACATCGTAACCAGTCAATTGACCTGATGCATCACGGAAAGAAAAAGGTGCGTAAGTACCTTCAGTACCCACAGTCACTGTGCCTTTAGCGGCAATGCGTGCAGCCAAGCTGTTGGCATCGTTTGCAGCAGGTGCAGAAGCCGCAGGAGCGGCACTATTGCCTTGACCACCACACGCACTTAATACCAAAGAAGTGAGCACTGCCAAAGGCAAAAATTTTGTCATTTTGTTCATTGTTTTTGTCTCTTTTATCATTTTTTACTGCAAAAAATAACGCACAAATTGCGTTCTTGTGCGTCATCGTAATCTAAGACCCCTACAATAAGAAAGTCTTTTTTGCTATATGTTACAACCATTCGGTCATAAGCTCAATCTGAGTGCTTATAGCCCTAAATGTTCAGCATGGAATGTCAAATGTGTTTCCACAAAGCTGGCAATGAAATAATAACTGTGGTCATAATCTTGGCGCAGATTGAATTGAATCGGACAGCCTGCCACTTTTGCCGCAGTAACCAATTTTTCAGGCTGCAATTGCGTTGGATAAAACTCATCTGCCGTACCTTGATCAATCAAAATAGGCAAGCGGTGGCTGGCATGGTTAATACAATGACACGCATCGTATTGCGCCCAAGCCGCTTGGTTGTCGCCCAAATATGCATTCAATGCTTTTTGTCCCCACGGAATGTCCATTGGGTTGACAATCGGAGCAAACGCACTGACACTTTTATAACGCTCGCTGTTGCGCAGCGCAATCACCAACGCACCATGTCCGCCCATCGAATGTCCCATTAACGAACGCTCTTGCGTGACATCAAAATTCGCTTCAATCAAATCGGGCAATTCTTGAACAATATAATCGTACATTTGAAAATGTTTCGCCCAAGGCGCTTCGGTGGCATTGACATAAAAGCCCGCACCTTGTCCCAAATCATAAGCAGCATCGTTGGCAACGTCTTCTCCGCGCGGGCTGGTGTCTGGCATCACCAACACAAGTCCCAATTGCGCTGCATATTGTTGCGCACCTGCTTTGATGGTGAAGTTTTCATCCGTACAGGTTAAGCCTGCCAAACAATACACCGTCGGCACTTTATAGCCTTGCGTGACCCGAAATGGAATGTAAATGGAAAACGTCATGTCACATTGATTCGTTTGTGAATAATGGCGGTAACGTTGTTGCCAACCGTTGAACATTTTTTGGCTGCTGAGCAATTGCAAAGACATGAGCTTTCCTTTGTATGGGATGATGAATGAAACAAGCATAACAAAATCAAGCGTCCTGTAAAGCTTACAGGACGCTCAATCAACATTAAAATTGATTGAATAAATGGATGATGACAACCATCTGCTTTTTTAGATGGACACAAACATACTTATATCATGCTGTCTCTATTTTTTTTCAAAGACAAGCAATCTGTGTCTGTCCATTGAAAAAGCGCCCTGTCAATGTTTACAGGACGCTTGAATGAAACGGTTTAAAAACGTTTAGTAATGAATCACCGAACGAATCGATTTGCCTTCATGCATCAAATCAAACGCTTCGTTGATGTCGTCCAATGGCATGGTATGGGTAATAAAATCGCTCAAGGCAAATTCGCCATTCATGTATTGGGAAATGATGCCCGGCAATTCCGAACGACCTTTCACGCCGCCGAACGCAGAACCGCGCCACACACGACCGGTCACCAATTGGAATGGACGCGTGGCAATTTCAGCGCCCGCAGGTGCCACGCCAATAATAATCGACTCACCCCAACCTTTGTGACAGCATTCCAACGCCGCACGCATCACTTCCACGTTGCCAATGCATTCAAACGAGAAATCCACACCGCCATCGGTCATGTCGACAATCACTTGTTGAATCGGTGCGTCAAAATCTTTTGGGTTGATGACATCTGTTGCGCCCAATTTTTGTGCCATCGCAAATTTCGATGGGTTGGTGTCGATGCCAATGATGCGTTTGGCACCGTTCATGCGCGCACCAATGATCGCCGCCAAACCAATGCCGCCCAAACCAAAAATCGCCACAGTATCACCACGTTTGACTTTGGCAGTGTTCATCACCGCGCCCATGCCTGTGGTCACGCCACAACCCAATAAACACACTTCTTTCAAGTCGGCTTCAGGTTGGATTTTCGCCAATGATACTTCTGCAACCACCGTGTATTCCGAGAATGTTGAACAGCCCATGTAATGGTAAATGGGCTGACCGTCTTTGAAAAAGCGTGTGGTGCCGTCTGGCATCAAGCCTTTGCCTTGGGTGGCGCGCACAGACGAACACAAATTGGTTTTGCCCGAAGTACAAAATTTACACTCGCCACATTCCGCCGTGTACAAAGGAATCACATGGTCGCCCACAGACACGCTCGTCACGCCCTCGCCCACCGCTTCCACAATGCCCGCGCCTTCGTGACCCAAAACGCATGGAAACACGCCTTCAGAATCTTGACCTGACAAAGTATAAGCATCGGTATGGCACACGCCTGTGGCGACAATGCGCACCAATACTTCGCCTTTTTGTGGCGGCATCAAATCCAACTCTTCAATTTTCAATGGATCGTTCGGCGCCCAAGCAACGGCTGCACGTGTCTTAATCATTTGCATTGTGTCTTCCTTTTTAAATGATGAAGTGAATATTTTTATCAAGAAACCATCTTAACAGAAGCCTTCATCCACCTCATCTGTTGTTTGCTTCAAACATTGACGAGCTTCAACAGCCATCACTGACGCAAGCTGTCCATGCGTTTCAATCCACCGCATGCCCATCTTATCCAAAAACAATGGCATCATTTTGATTGTATTCGCCATATTAAGCGTAAAATTCGCCACGCTTGATTTGAATCAATACTCGATTTTTCCAATTATTTTATTATCATTGCATACTAAAAGAGCAGAAAATAGCTTTTCTATCTCGTGATATACACACTATCTCAAATAGTGATGATTTTCTTTTTTCAAGCCATGAATCAATATTGAAAACAACTGAATGGCTTGTCAGATTGGCATCTTTGATGAAGATGACAATCGAAACCTTCTTGATGTGTGTGTTTGGGGTGTGATGAGAATTCACACCTTTTTTTTGCCTTTTCACCACAAAGCGGCCTGTAAACAAAAAAAAAGCCATTGCATTGGCAATGGCTAGGGTTAAAACAACTTTTTTAAACCGCTGCGTCGTCACGTTCACCCGTACGAATACGAATGGCTTGTTCAATCGCAGACACAAAAATTTTGCCATCACCAATTTTGCCTGAATGTGCAGCTTGAATGATGGTTTCTACTGCTTGTTCTGCCAATTGGTCTGGCAATACCAATTCCAATTTGATTTTTGGTAAAAAATCAACCGCATATTCAGCGCCACGGTAAATTTCAGTGTGGCCTTTTTGGCGACCAAAACCTTTGACTTCTGTCACGGTCATGCCTGTGATACCCACTTCAGTCAAGGCTTCGCGTACTTCGTCCAATTTGAATGGTTTGATAATCGCTTCAATCTTTTTCATACTAACAACTCCCAAGGTTTTTCGGCTTCTACTTAGCGTCACTTTAAACCAAAGCGGCTTTATTTGCCAAGCCTTGTGTATGCCGAATCAATTAGCCCAATACACCGTCACGATGCAATATATATTCAGGTAATTTTAAGCAAATTAAGGTATCATAACGTCCTGTCACATTTTCTCCTTCTTTTTAGCTTTGCGAGACATCATGCCTGAAGTGCTATCGTTACGCGGTCAAACCGCGCTTTCTTCATTCCGTATTGACCAACTGAATCAACAAGCGCGCAAGTTGCAACTGCCTGAACAAGCCCAATTGAGCAATGAGTTTTGGTACTTCATCCACAGCGATGAAGCTTTAACCGAAGCAGACATTGATCGTTTATGTAATTTATTGACGGCCCAGCGTCCTGATGCTGTGGAACGTTCAGAACAATTGTGTTTGGTAACTCCTCGTGTGGGTACCATTTCTCCTTGGTCATCAAAAGCCACCGACATTGCCCGCAATTGCGGCATCAATGTTGCCAATTTGCGCATTGAGCGTGCCACTGCTTTGTGGTTTGCAGCAGATTTGACGGCTGAGCAAGTAAAAGCTTGGCAAGGTTTGGTGCACGACCGCATGACCGAATCGGTAATGACCGATTTGAGCCAAGCAGCTTCTTTGTTTGCCCGTTTACAAGACGAAAGCTTTGCCACAGTCGACATTTTGGAAGGTGGTCGTGAAGCTTTGGTTGCCGCCAACAGCAGCATGGGCCTTGCATTGTCTGAAGATGAAATCGATTATTTGGTCGACAATTACCGTCAATTGGGTCGCAATCCCAACGACGTGGAATTGATGATGTTTGCACAAGCGAACTCAGAGCATTGCCGCCACAAAATTTTCAATGCTGAATTCATTTTAGACGGTGAAAAACAGCCAAAAACCTTGTTTGGCATGATTCGTGAAACGCATCAAAAATCGCCTGAAGGCACAGTGGTTGCCTACAAAGACAATGCTTCAGTCATCGAAGGCGCGGCCATCGACCGCTTTTACCCACGTGCAGGCGAAAACCAAGCATACCGTTTTAGCGAAGAATTGACCCACATTTTGATGAAAGTGGAAACGCACAACCATCCAACCGCCATTGCCCCATTTGCAGGTGCTGCCACAGGCAACGGCGGTGAAATCCGTGATGAGGGTGCAACAGGTCGTGGTTCACGCCCGAAAGCAGGTTTGACGGGCTTTAGCGTATCGAATTTGAATATTCCTGAATTCACCCAGCCTTGGGAAACCTATCAAGTGACCCAAGCGCAATATGGCAAACCTGAACACATTGCCAGCCCTTTAGACATCATGATTCAAGGTCCTATCGGTGGTGCGGCGTTCAACAACGAATTTGGTCGTCCTAATTTATTGGGTTACTTCCGCACGTTTGAAGAATCATTCCACGGTCAAATGCGTGGCTATCACAAGCCTATCATGTTGGCAGGTGGTTTGGGCAACATCCAAGACCAACAAACACACAAAAACATCATTCCTGAAGGCGCATTGTTGATTCAATTAGGCGGCCCAGGTTTGTTAATCGGTTTGGGTGGCGGTGCGGCTTCTTCGATGGCAACGGGCGACAATGCCGCAGAATTGGATTTTAACTCCGTACAACGTGGCAATCCTGAAATCGAACGCCGTGCGCAAGAAGTGATTGACCGCTGCTGGCAAATGGGCGAAAACAACCCAATTATCGCCATTCATGATGTGGGCGCAGGTGGCTTGTCTAACGCTTTCCCAGAATTGGTGAACGATGCAGGTCGCGGTGCGATTTTCCATTTGCGCCAAGTACCTTTAGAAGAAGAAGGTTTGACGCCTTTGCAAATTTGGTGCAACGAAGCGCAAGAGCGTTATGTATTGTCAATTTTGCCTGAGCATTTGGAATTGTTCCGCGCGATGGCTGAACGTGAGCGTTGTCCGTTTGCGGTGGTGGGTACAGCTACTGACGATGGTCATTTGCAAGTGCGTGACGATTTGTTTGACAACAATCCTGTGGACTTGCCATTGAATGTGTTGCTTGGTAAACCACCTCGCACTGTGCGCACAGACAACACCGTGACTTTAGAAACCCCTGAATTTGACACCAGCAAAATCGATGTCAAAGAAAGCTTCTACCGCGTGTTGCATTTGCCGACGGTTGCCAACAAAAACTTCTTGATTTCCATTGGTGACCGCTCTGTCGGTGGTATGACGTACCAAGACCAATTGGTGGGTCGCTTCCAAACACCAGTGGCCAACTGCGCAGTGACCATGATGGGTTTTAACACCTACAAAGGTGAAGCCATGTCTATGGGCGAAAAAGCACCATTGGCATTGTTCGATGCACCCGCTTCAGGCCGCATGGCTGTGGCCGAAGCGTTAACCAATATTGCCGCAACCAACATTGGCAAAATTGGCGCCATCAAGTTGTCTGCCAACTGGATGGCGCCTTGTGGCGTGGCCGGTGAGGACGAAAAATTGTATCGCACCGTGGAAGCGGTATCTGAAATTTGCCAAAACTTGGGTGTCAGCATTCCTGTGGGCAAAGACTCTTTGTCAATGAAAACCTCATGGCAAGACAATGGCGAAACCAAAACCGTAACCTCGCCTTTGTCTTTGACCATCACCGCGTTTGCACCTGTACAAGATGTGCGCAAAACCATCACGCCTGAATTGAAACCAGTGGACAGCCGCTTGTTGTTGATTGACTTGGGCAATGGTCAAAACCGTTTGGGCGGCTCTGCCTTGACGCAAGTACACAAACACTTGCAAGGTGTGTCTCCTGATGTGGATCAAGATACACAATTGGGTGCTTTCTTTACGGCCATCCAAACTTTGATTGCCAACGACAGCTTGCTCGCTTACCACGACCGTGGCGATGGTGGTTTGTTGACCACTTTGGCGGAAATGATGTTTGCCGCTCACGTGGGTGTGACTGTCAATATGGCCAAAGTATTAGAACAATGTGCTTGCCAAGGTCACAACTTGAACGACACCATTGTACGCAGCTTGTTCAGTGAAGAATTGGGCGCGGTAGTACAAGTGGCTGCTGACAAAATCGAGGCAGTCAAAGCCGTTTTGGCACAACATGGTTTGGAAAACTGCGTATACGATTTGGGTCAAACCAACTCTAGCGACCGTTTGCAAATTCAAAACGGCAACATGATTTTGCTCAACGAAGCGCGCGTGGATTTGCAAAAAGCTTGGAGCGAAACCTCGTTCCACATCCAACGCTTGCGTGACAATCCCGTTTGTGCCGACAGCGAATTTGCCTTGATTGGCGAGGACAAACGCACCGCTTTGTTTGCCCATACCACGTTTGATGTCAACGCTGACATCACCGCACCTTTCATCAATGTGGGCGCGAAACCGAAAATTGCCATCTTGCGTGAGCAAGGTGTGAATGGTCAAATCGAAATGGCCGCAGCGTTCACCCGTGCAGGCTTTGATGCATACGACGTACACATGAGCGATTTGTTTGCAGGACGCCATCATTTGCAAGACTTCCAAGCTTTAGCCGCTTGTGGTGGTTTCTCGTATGGCGACGTTTTGGGTGCAGGTCAAGGTTGGGCGAAATCAATTTTGTTCAACGCACAATTGCGTGACATGTTCGAAGCCTTCTTCAAGCGTCCTGAAACCTTGTCTTTGGGCGTATGTAACGGTTGTCAAATGATGAGCCAATTGGCAGACATCATTCCCGGTGCTCAAAACTGGCCTCGTTTTGCTCGCAACGAATCGGAACAATTTGAAGCGCGTTTGAGCATGGTCACCATTCCTGAATCGCCTTCTGTGTTCTTGTCGGCTTTGGCGGGCAGCTCAATGCCTGTGGTGGTGAGCCATGGTGAAGGTCGTGCTGATTTTAGCGCACATGGCAACATCGCCAACGCCAATATTGCTTTGCAATACGTGGATGGTCAGAACCATGTGACACAAACCTATCCGTTAAATCCAAACGGCTCACCGCAAGCGATTGCGGGTGTCACCAGTGACGACGGTCGCGCTACCATCATGATGCCACATCCTGAGCGTGTGTTCCGCACCGCACAAATGAGCTGGAAACCTGAAGATTGGCAAGAAAACAGTGCTTGGTTGCACATGTTTGTGAATGCGCGCAAAGCATTTGATTAATACATTCATCTAATGCTATCAAGCGTCCTGTAAACACTTACAGGACGCTTTTTTCATCTTTCAACACATCATATCGGCTTTTTAATCCAATATTTTTTATCAAGACAACGAGGCTATTTATTCTTGTAATGAACCGCTCTTGATTCAAAGCACAATGAGTGTCTTTATCGTTGCTTTGACAGATATTTTATTTTCAATGCAATTTTGTGGTCGATTGCTTTAACATGAAACGCCTTGGGTGGTGATTGTGGCTTAGGCTCTCAAATCAATCCCCCAAAAAAAAGCGCTCTGTCATCGACAGAACGCTGTTTCATCGCCATTTCATCACAGTTTACAGGTCGCTTTAAACTGTGCCAAAAACCGATGCAAAACTTGATTGAACACATCTGCTTGTTCCACATTGGCAATGTGCGATGCGCCACTGATTTCCGCCATCTGGCTGCCAAAAATCGCCGCTTGCATTGCAATGGCATCGTCTACTGTCGTCACAGGGTCTTCCAAACCTGCAATGATCAACATCGGCACCTCAATCTCACTCAATTGGCTACGCACATCGGCCAGCGCCAACGCCTCACAACATTTGGCATAACCCTCAGCACTGCCTGTCGCCAAATCTTGCGATAAGCGCATCACCACTTCAGGATGGGTACAAACATAGTCTGGTGTAAACCAACGACTGTGAGCAGAAGCTGCAATAGCATATAAGCCTTCCGCGCGTACTTGAGCAGCACGCTCATTCCAAGCCTTTTCTTGACCAATTTTGGCAGCAGTATTGCTAATGACAATCGATTGAAATGACTCAGCATGGTGTATGGCCAGCCATTGCCCAATCAAACCACCCATAGAAATACCGCAAAAATGTGTGGATTCAATGTGCAAATGATCCAGCAATGCCAACACATCATACGCCAAATCTTGTAACACAAAACCCGTCGCTGGCGTAGAAGAGTGGCCATGCCCTCGAGTGTCGTAACAAATGATGTGATAATCGTCCTGTAACGCAGCGACTTGGGCTTGCCACAAGCTCAAATTGGTTCCCAATGAGTTGGAAAACAATAATTTGGGATTTTTGGCATCACCAAATTCTTGGTAATGCATATCATGACTGAGTAATTTGAGCATTGGCATGAAATTCTCCTATTGGACTCTCTTGATAATCAAGGCAATGCCTTGCCCCACACCAATACACATCGAGCACAGCGCATATTCGCCACCTATCTGCTCCAACTGATTCAAAGCTGTCGTCACCAAACGGGCACCTGACGCACCCAAAGGATGACCAATGGCAATCGCTCCGCCGTTGGGATTCACATGCGCCGCACCATCGGGCAAGCCCAAATCACGTGTACAAGCTAAGGCTTGAGCCGCAAATGCCTCATTTAGTTCAATGACATTTATTTGATTTAAATTTAAATTGGCTTGTTTAAGCAATTTTTTAATGGCAGGTGCAGGACCAAAGCCCATAATACGTGGCTCTACACCAACCACAGTAGCCGCAATGATTTCAGCTCGTGGCTTCAAACCATATTTGGCAATGGCTTCTTCTGAGGCAATCAATACCGCCGCCGCACCATCATTAATGCCCGAAGCATTGCCTGCGGTCACGCTGCCATCGGGTTTGACCACACCTTTGAGCTTGCCCAAAGCCTCCAAAGTGGTTGAAGCACGCGGAAATTCATCCGCCGCCACCACCAAAGCATCGCCTTTGCGCTGAGGAATGCTCACTGGCACCAATTCTTTTTCAAAAAAACCCCGTTGGCGTGCGGCTTCGGTGCGTTGTTGGCTGTTAAATGCCAATAAATCTTGGTCTTCTCGGCTAATGCCAAATTGCTCGGCCACATTTTCAGCTGTTTGCGGCATAGTTTCCACACCATACAAAGCCTTCAGTTGTGGATTGATAAAACGCCAACCCATGGTCGTGTCTTCGATTTTTTGGCTGCGGCTGTAAGCACTGTCGGCTTTGCCCATGACAAACGGCGCACGGCTCATAGACTCCAAGCCACCTGCAATCATCAAATGCGCTTCTCCTGCTTTGATGGTGCGCGCGGCCATGGAGATGGCATCTAAAGACGAGCCACACAAGCGATTGATTGTGGTGGCAGGCACTTGATATGGCAAGCCTGCGAGCAAGGCTGACATGCGAGCGACATTGCGATTGTCTTCGCCAGCTTGGTTGGCACAACCATAAATCACATCGTCCACTTGTGCCCAATCTATATTAGGATGGCGTGTCATCAAGGCTTGAATCGGCACAGCACCCAAATCATCGGCACGCATGCCTGCCAAACCACCACCATAACGGCCAAACGGTGTGCGAACGGCATCGATAATATAAGCTTTGGTCATATTGTTCTCGTTTTCTTGTGTGAGCATGGGTCTATTAAGCTTGTTCCAAACGGGTTTCAGTAGCATCAATCAAGGGTGCGGCAGTCAAAGCTTGCAAAGCTTCAAAACTCAAGCCGCCTACTTTTTCAATCACTTTCAGGCCGCTTGGTGTCACATCCATCACGCACAAATCGGTGTAAATGCGATCAACACAGCGTTTGCCAGTCACAGGATACGTCAGCTCAGCCACAATCTTAGGCTCACCTTGCTTGGTCACATGGTCCGTGGTGACAAAGACTTTTTTCGCCCCTACCGCCAAATCCATCGCCCCGCCCACAGCGGGAATGGCATCAGGTGCGCCCGTATGCCAATTGGCCAAATCGCCATTGGCAGCAACTTGAAACGCCCCTAAAACACAAATATCCAAATGACCGCCACGCATCATCGCAAACGAATCACCGTGGTGAAAAAAAGCACCACCTGTCAGCATGGTCACAAACTCCTTGCCCGCATTGATCAATTCAGGATCTTGCTCGTTTTCTGGTGGCGGTGGACCAAAAGCCAACAAGCCGTTCTCAGAATGTAAAAACACTTCTTTGTCATCGGGTAAATACGAAGCAATTTTGGTTGGCAAACCAATACCCAAATTCACATAGGCACCATCAGGAATGTCTTGTGCCACACGTTCTGCAATTTGGTTGCGGCTGAGTTTTTGATACGTCATATGACCTCCTTAAGCTGCGGCTTTGGCTGGTGTCACTTGCACCACGTGTTGTACAAAAATGCCAGGGGTGATGATGTGTTCAGGATTAAGCTCACCCAAAGCCACCACTTCCGACACTTGTGCAATCGTACAGGCCGCTGCCATGGCCATAATCGGACCGAAATTGCGTGCCGATTTGCGATACACCAAATTGCCCCAACGATCGCCTTGATGCGCTTTGATTAAAGCAAAATCAGCACGAATCGGATTTTCCAACACATAATCTTTGCCTTCATACGTCATGGTCGGTTTGCCTTCGGCAAGCAAAGTACCAAAACCTGTTGGCGTATACACAGGACCCAAGCCCATGCCTGCCGCTTGAATGCGACAAGCCAAATTGCCTTGTGGCACCAGTTCCAATTCAATTTTGCCCGCTCGATACAACTCGTCAAAGACCCAAGAATCCGATTGGCGCGGGAAAGAGCAAACCATTTTGCGCACTGCACCCGTTTTTAAAAGCTTGGCCAAGCCGTAATCACCATTGCCGGCATTGTTATTGACAATTACCAAATCGCGCGTGCCCAAAGCTATCAAGCCATCGATTAATTCAGTGGGTTGTCCTGCCGTGCCAAAGCCACCAATCATAATGGTCGCACCATCGTGAATCTGCGCTAAGGCGTCCTGTAAAGAAAGATTGCTTTTGTCTATCATGATGTGCTTTCCATCAAAAAATGCACCCGCCAAAACGGGTGCAATACCATTTTCTTGACTCAAACAGACGCCAAGGCAACGCGGCGACGATCCACTTCCGCAGCAGGTGCACCTGCTTTTTCAGCCACCAATTTCACATCAAACACAATGTGTTTGAAGGGCTTGTCTGCGCCTAAACGAGCCATTTCAGCTGCATCGCTGACGTCAGCGGCCACGGCCACCAAGCCTTCGCGTGTCGCAAAAGCAAAGTCGTCCCACAAATATTGGTCGCCTTCAATGTTAAATTGTGTCGTCAACTTACGGAAACCTGGTGCAGATACAAAATAATGCACATGCGATGGACGGTTACCATGACGACCTAATTTATTTAACACCGCTTGCGTCGTGCCTTCTGGTGGGCAGCCATAACCGACAGGCATGGTGGTTTGCGCCACATAATGACCATTGCCATCGGCCATAATGGTGCGGCGTAAATTGAATTCAGATTGGGAGTTGTCAAAGAAAGAATACATGCCCAAACCATTGGCATGCCACATCTCGACTTTCGCGCCTTCAATCACATTGCCATCCACATCGGTGACGGTGCCTTCAATAAACAATAAATCTAATTTGTCTGACTCGGTACCATCGTCCATGCGTGCAAAACCCACAGATTCAGGCGCACCAGAGACGTACAAAGGTCCTTCGATGGTACGAGGTGTGCCGCCTAAAACGCCAGCTTGGGCATCGGCTTCGTCTGAACGCAAATCCAAGAAATGTTCCAAACCCAAACCCGCCGCCAACAAACCCAATTCATTGGCCTGGCCTGCATCGGTAAAATACTCCAAACCTTTCCAAACCTCGCTTGGACTCAAATCCAAGTCTTCAATCGCTTGGAACAAATCGCCCAACAAACGCACCACGATTTGCTGGATGCGCTCATCCACCACGCCCGTTGCAGTTTCCACATTCATTTTTTTAACCAACAAATCAATTTCCTGACGGTTCATCTTATTTCTCCTCGTTTTTATAGACGGCTTTGGGGTGTGTCAAAGTCAGTTTCAGATTTACAGGACGCTGTTACGCATCGCTGTCACGCACCGAAGATGGGTGGCGGTTCAAAGCCATCACTTCAATGTTCATGTAAGGATACAAAGGCAGTGCTTGTAACAAATTGTGTAACTCTTCATTGCTGTCCACATCAAAAATACTGATGTTGGAATATTGCCCCGTGATACGCCAAAGATGGCGCCACTTGCCTTGTTGTTGCAAAGCTTGCGAATAAGCTTTTTCAGTCATTTTGATTTGGTCGGCTTCTTCTTTGGGCATGTCTTTGGGGATGTTCACATCCATGCGTACATGAAACAGCATGTTTTTCCTTTCTTTATGCGCGGCGCAAATGCTCGATTTTGTCTTCGTCTATTTCCACGCCAATGCCAGCGGTCTGCGGTAAGTGCAATTGGTAATTTTGGTATTGCAATGGTGTTTTCAAAATGTCTTCGGTCAACAACAATGGTCCAAACAATTCGGTGCCATAAGCCAAGCTAGGGAATGTGGCAAATGCTTGGGCAGAGGCCATGCTGCCCACTGGACCTTCCAACATCGTGCCACCGTACAAATCGATGCCAGCGACATGGGCAATGTGTGCCACTTGGCAAGCTTCATACAGGCCGCCTGATTGCGCTACTTTCACCGCAAACACGTGTGCTGCATGTTGTTTGGCCAAACGGTAAGCACTGTCAGGTCCCGTCAAAGCCTCATCAGCCATGATGGCCACATCAAAACGTTGCGTTAATCGAGCCAGCAAATCGGTGTTGTTAATGGCGCAAGGTTGTTCAATCAAATCAATGCCACCGTCTTGCAATGCTCGTATGCCTTGGATGCATTCCATCTCCGACCATGCCCGATTGACATCGACCCGAATACTGACATCGGCACCCAAAGCTTGTTTGATGGCAATCACATGTGTTACATCTTCTTGCCACGGCTTGGCGCCAATTTTGAGTTTGAAAAAATTGTGTCTGCCCAAAGCCACCATTTCACGCGCTTCGGCAATGTCAGTGTCGGTGTCACCCGAAGCCAAAGTCCACAACACCGGTACGCTGTCACGCACTCGACCACCCAATAACTCGCTCACTGGCACGCCCAAGTGCTTGGCGTGAATGTCGAGCAAAGCCGTTTGAACCGCGCATTTGGCAAAACGGTTGCCATTGATGGCTTTGTGAATGGTTTGCATGGCTTGCGCCACATTGCTTGCAGACATGGTTTGCAACAACGGCGCAAAATAAGTTTGAATATTGGTCTGAATGCTTTCAGGGCTTTCTTCGCCATAACTCAAACCACCTATCGTCGTCGCCTCACCCCAACCCACGACTCCATCGGCAGCAGTGATTTTCACCAATACCAAAGTTTGGGTGCGCATCGTGGTCACCGATAAACGGTGCGCACGAATGGTCGGAATGTCGATTAAGATAGTTTCTATTTGCATAGACATGGGCTGTTTATCCTTAAACTGATTCAGTATTGGCAGTGTTCACATTGCTAGGTACAAATTTTTCACTGTACAAGCGATAGTCTTGCAAACCTTGCTCATCGAGCCATGTTTTCACCGCTTCAATCATCGGCGGCGGTCCACACAAATACATATCAAAAGCCGCTGCCGCCAAGCTTTCACGCGGCAAATGTGCATGAACATAACCGCGCTTACCCGTCCAACTTTCTGAACCTTCTGACACCACCAAATGGCATTCAAAATTCGGCAAGCGGTCTGAATACGCTTGTAAACGCTCCAGCTCACACAAATCTTGCTCGTGATTCACACCGTAATACAGGTGAATAAGCAAAGCGCAATCGGCAGCGGCCAAGTCATCCAACATACCCAAAAATGCAGACAAGCCCGTTCCACCAGCAACAAACACCAACGGTCGCTCGGCTTCACGCAAATAAAAACTGCCCAGCGGTGCTTCTAACAAAATGGTCTGACCCACTTGGCAACGCTCACGCAAGTAATCACTCATTACGCCACTGGGCAAAATGCGTATCAAAAATTGCAATTGATTGTCTGTATTCGGACAATGAGCAAACGAATACGAACGGTAAGTACCGGTATCAGGTACATACAAATGGGCGTATTGACCCGGCAAAAACTGCAACGTCTGCCCATTGGCGCTGGCATCCACTTTCAATACGGCGGTATTGGGTGAAACCCATTGCACGCTTTTGACCACGGCGGCAATTTTTTGTGAGTCGCCTGCATGGCAAATATGAGAATGGTGATCGAAATAAAATGCCGCATTCGATTGCACTTTGGTTTGGCAAGCCAAAATTTTTCGCTCCGCCAAATCCCGTTCGCTCAAAGCATCTTCGTCCACATAATCCAACTCATACAGGCCGCTTTCACATTGCCCTTGGCAAGTACCACACACGCCTTCACGGCAATCAATCGGGATTTTGATACCTTGACGCATTGCCGCATCAACCAACAATTCATTGTGTTTGACTTGGATGAAAAACGTCTTGCCATCGGCAAAATTCAAAGCCACTGCATGTCCCATCGCTTGCTCCTTACACGTGATAGAAGTCCAAAACCGAATCGATTTTGTCGTTCAAAAGCAAGATGTGTTGGTGGCGAATGCGAAAACCGTTTTCGGTTTCACGCAGTACATAGGTGGCGTGACCATAAAAACAGCCTTCCAAACCTTGGCGATTGAACAAAGTGCTCCAAGCAACTTTGGCTTCAATCAAACCATCGTCCAAACGCGTGACCATCACATTATTGATGGCATGGCTCGTGCGCGGCAAAGGCATGGCCGAAGCCGCTTTGCCCGTGCGCACACGGAACACACGGTCTTCCAATCCACTGCGGTCTTCGTAATAAATGTAAGACATGCCTTGATTCGGGTCTTGCACATAAGTGTGTTCGTCTATCCATTGTGGGATGTGGTAGATGCTGTCTTCATCGTACAAATCCAAATATTCATCCCACAAACGCGCGTCACACAAAGCGGATTTTTGGTATAAAAATTGGCTGACCGCAAATTGCAATTCTTGGGCTGTACTTAAAATCTCTTGGTTCATGGTTTAGGCCTCGCTGTTGGCTTGTTCGGTTTCGTTGGCAATGTGGATGTGCAAAGACTTTTTCTTCAAGCCTTGCAATAACAATTGCTGCCAATGACCATGTTGGTTGACGTACAAGCCTTCGTGAGTGATTTCAATACCAGTCATCACGGGTTGTATGTTCAAAATTTCACTGTTTTTGGTGGCGCCATAACACCAATTTTGATGACCACGGGAAATATCGCTCCACTTTTCCAAACGTGCTTGGAAGCCTTTTTGTTGTTCACGAAACTCCACCAAATCGTCAGGCGTGCCCAAACCAGAGACATTGAAAAAATCTTCAAATTGACGAATGCGATTGCGGCGCGCTTGTGCCGATTCGCCTTTCACACCCAGACATTGGCTGATGACTTCGGTTTTGTTCCAAGCGACAGGACGCACGATGCGCAGTTGTGAGCTGATTTGATCCATGAAAAACAAGCTTGGGTACAAATTCAAATTGCGCAATTTGTGCATCGCCCATTCGGCACGTTCTGAGCCATAGGTTTCCACCAAATAAGGCATCACCGTTTCATAACCTGGGCGCACCGCAGGATTGGGCATGTCGCTGAACAAAACGGAATGACCGTTTTTAAAACTGAAGAAACCATCGTCGGTTTGAGCATCGCCCGCACCCAATTTGCTGTAATCCAAGGTGTCCATGTTTTCACCTTTGGCAGCATTCAACTCTTGGCGGTGTTGTACGGTGCTGACATAGTTGTAATGCACAGTGCTGACGTGGTAGCCATCCAAACCATTTTCGTCTTGCAATTTCCAGTTGCCATCAAAGGTATAAGCGGATTTGCCTGGCAATACTTCCAATTCGCCCGTTGGCGATTGCTCCACCATCAAGTCCAAAAACACTTTGGCATCACCCAAAAACTCTTCCAACGTATCGGTTGCAGTCACATCCAAACTCACAAATACAAAACCACGGTAGCTGGCAATGCGCCCTTGTTTCAAACCACGACTGTCTTTGTCAAAATCTTGGCAATATTCAGCAGGGGCTTTGACTTTCACCAAACGACCATCCGACTTGTAACACCAAGCATGAAACGGACAAGTAAACGTCGATTGATTGCCCTTGCCCACACGAGTCAAAGTGGCACCACGGTGTTCACACGCATTGACCAAAGCGCGTAACTGTCCATTGCCGTCACGGGTGATAATCATCGGTTGACGACCAATTTGAACCGTTAAAAAATCGTGTTTGTTAGGCAATTCACTTTCGTGACAGGCGTAAATCCACACCTTTTCGAAAATCAATTCCATTTCCAATTCAAACAATTCAGGCTTGGTAAACATGTCGCGGCTGATGCGGTACACACCTTCATCAGGACGAAAATCCAAACTGTCTTGTACAAATTCTTGCCATTGTGAGGTGCTCAGATGTGTCATTTTCTCTTCTTTCATCGGTGATGATTTTCATACCATTGAACCGTGAATCCACCTTGGTCTCTATCCACTTTTTCCAATTTCATATCCATTTTGAGCACCCAGCTTCACATTTTGAATACATCGCAGCCACACAAATAAAAGCGTCCTGTAAATCTTTACAGGACGCTTAAAATCACACGCTTTGTGACACCAAACTCAGATAAGATATTGCAAGTGCACAATTTTTTTATCTTATGCAATTGACAACTCTAAAGTATTTTTTGTTATATTCCTTTATATCCATGCTCATTTGACATTTATCAAAGCATGCGATGCACCCCAATCATAATAAAAAATACAACCAATAAAGAACATCAAAGGAACCTCATCATGCAAAGCGCCATTGGAGAAGTCGATTTTAACCACCAATCCCAACATGCCGATTTTGCCCATCATTTGATGTCAGGCATTTGCGGACAACACCAATTAAGCACACGTTGTCGCGATGATTTGAATTTCAAATATGTGGGCATGCGTTTTCCGCAAAAACGCTTGGCCATCGGCTCCATCAGCTATGGTGCCAATGTCGCCATTCATGTTGCCAACTTGGGGGCTTATACCATCAGCTTGCCCACGCAAGGGCGCCAATGTTTGGACAGCCACGGCGCGCAATTTACCTCTAATATTCACCAAGGCGTGATTGTGTCGGGCAATGACACGCAAGACTTATTGATAGACAAAGACTGCATTAAATTGCAAGTGGTCATTCCTGTTGCCAGCATTGAACAAACTTTGGCGCATATGCTGCAAAAACCTTTGAGCCAAGCGGTGGTATTTGATCCGGAGATGTATGTTAATTCTCAACCTGCCATTGGCGTATGGTGGAAACACATCCGCCATTTTTTACAATCACGCAGCCATTACACCCAATTCAGTGGTATGCCAATGTTGGCAGCAGATTATGAAAATTTGGTCATCAAATCTTTGTTATTGTCGCAAGAGCACAATTACTCGGCAGCATTAAGACAATTGAACCAACCATCCATCCCCAAACACATCCAATACGTCCACCAATTCATTTTGACCCATGCACGCAATCCTATTTGCGTCGATGATTTGGTGCGTTTGGCAGGTGTTTCCAAATCCAAATTGTATGAAGAATTCAAGTTGTATTACGGCACCAGTCCAATGTCTTATTTGCGCCAATACCGTTTGCAACAAATTCACAATGCTTTGAAAAATCCATTCCAACAACCAAAACTGTCCATTTCACAATTGGCTTATGAATGGGGCTTTACGCATTTGAGCCGCTTTTCCGAAGAATATCGCCAAGAGTTTGGCGAAAACCCAAGTGAAACCAAACTCAAAGCCATTGCCCACTAACACGTCTGCCATCGAAAAAGCGGTATGGAAATCCTCCATACCGCTTCAAAACAATGGCAATTTCATCCCAGTTTATCGCGCCGACTCATTGACCACAGCATTCGCTTGGGCTGGAGCCGATACAGGCCGCTCTTTCATGCCTTTGAGCCACAAAGCCACAAAAGAAATGAAAGTAGGAATGGCCAACACAAAGAAAATGCTGCCCAAACTTAAATTGTACGCAAAAATCAACGCACCAAAGAAAGCACCCAAAATCGCACCAACACGTCCAATACCGTGCATCCATGACACGCCAACCGCACGGCACACCGATGGGTAGAAAATCGCAGACAAAGGCAATAAAGACGACTGTGCTCCTGCCAACAACGCACCAATCAAGAAAATGGTTACGCCCAACAAATAAATATTACCGCTGACAAAACCCGCCACAATCAACAATAACATGGCTAAGAAATACGATATTTTAATCACGGTATTGGGATTGGCTTTGTCCATATACCAACCCATGATGGTCGCACCAAACACGCCACCGAATGGGAAAATAGCGGCAATGAAACTGAATTGTTGGGTTGAAAAACCCGCTGTTTTCAAAATGGTCGGCATCCAACTGGTTAACAAATAAAACACCAACAAACTCATGAAACAACACAACCACAACATCGAAGAGCCCCACAAATATTTTCCCAACACCAATTTCACTGGACTGTCTTCGCCTTGCTGTTCTGATTTTGGCAATACCAATTGCACATCACCCACAAAAGCTTGTCCTTGAATGGTTTCCAAAATGCGTTTGGCTTGTGCGGTTTTTTGTTTTTTAATCAAATACGGTGTCGATTCTGGCAATTTCAACACCAATACCAATACCAAAGCCAATGGAATCAAGCCGCCAATGATGATGACTTTGGCCCAACCCAAATTGTCGAGAAAATAAGCCGACAATAAGCCGCCTGAAGAAATCCCCAACATAAAGCCACAACCTGCCAAACCAGTTAAAAAAGCTTTGCGTTTGGCTGGCATGTACTCCGACACAATGGTACTGATGTTAGGCATGGCAGCCCCCAAGCCCACGCCCGTCACGAAACGGTAAAACGTCAATTCCCCAATAGAGCTGGCAAAACCACACAAAATCGTGAAAATCGAGAACAAGCACGTGGTAATGACGATCACCCCTTTGCGTCCAAACTTATCTGACAAGGGTCCTGAAATGATGGCACCAATGGACATACCGATCAAAGCAGCGCTCAATACTGGTGCCAATTGTGGTTTGGTGATGTCCCACTCAGTTAACAACGATGGCGCAATAAAACCGATAATGCCTGTGTCCAAACCATCACAAAAAAATACCAAAAATCCCAACACAAACACCATCCATTGCAGTGGTGAAAGTTTGTCCCGATTGATGATGTCATTGACCTCTATTGTTTTCATTGCATTTCCTTTTGCGACCGATGAATTGTGTGTATTAAAGACATGATGAAGCTTTGAATGGGTGAGCCTTTAATCTGCCTGAAAATCACAAACAACCATGCATTCAAAAGACATCACACCCATTGATTGAACGCCAAAAAAATGTGGTTCACTATCCTTTTTTTCCGTTTTCACATCCAAAAAATCCATTTTAAGGGCATAGGAAATAGCTCATACCAATTCATATTCCAATATAATATGATTAATCAAATGTAATTTTGAAAAAAATTCATTTTTGCCTATTTTTCACTTCAATACTTAACATCAGTTTTTGCAATATTTCTAAGACAAAAGCCGTTTTTAATTCAGAACATTGAGATATTTTTGAAACTTTAATCATTGATTAAATGCTTTATTTCAATACAATATTATCTAATTCATAATGCATTTAAATCATGCTTTTTTGACTGTGGATGTCTTGCCAATTTACTGTTGGTTTTCCACAAAAAAGGCGTCCTGTAAACAGAACGCCAAAACCACAGGTCAGTGTGGAGGATTTAAATGGTTATTACATATTGCCCGCAGTCAAACTTTCAACAGGTACCCATTGACCTTTTTCGACTTTGTAAACGGTGATGGCAACGTCTTTCAAGTCACCTTTGTCGTCATAAGCAAAATTGTTACTGGTAATACCAGCCATGTTGGTAGCTGCCAATTTCGGCAAATAATCAGCGGGTTTAGAAGAATTGGCTTCTTTCATCGCATTGATCATCGCCCAAGTGCCATCGTAACCATAAGGTGAGTAAATTTGCACATCTTTGTTGTATTTAGCTTTGTACTTGGTTTCAAATTCAGGGCCTTTAGGCAAATCTTTCAACGGCACACCCGCCAAAGAAGCCATCACGCCTTCTGCATTTTCGCCCGCCACTTTAATGAAATTCGGGTTTTTGGTCATCTCGCCTGACAAGAATTGAGATTTGATGCCCAAACGTTTCATTTGCACAACCATAGGCGCCGCTTGAGGGTCTGCACCGCCGTAGAAAATCACATCAGGTGCGTTGTCTTTGAATGTCGTCAACACAGATTGAAATTCTGTGGCTTTGTCATTGGTATATTGACGTGGCAAAATCGTAGCGCCTGCGGCTTTGGCTGATTTTTCAAACTCATCTGCCAAACCTTGACCATAAGCAGTACGGTCATCGATGATGCCGACGGTTTTATAGCCCAATTTTTTCACCGCATACGTACCCAATACCAAGCCTTGTTGGCTGTCTGAGGTCATAGAACGGAAGACAGTTTTGAAGCCTTGTTGTGTCAATACTGGGCTGGTCGCCATAGACACGTTAGGGATATTGTTTTCTTCGTAAATCTTAGAAGCTGGGATGGTGGTACCAGAGTTAAAGTGACCAATCACACCCGAAACACCTTTGTCCACAAAACGTTCAGCCACTTGGGTAGCTTGTTTTGGGTCTGCTGCATCGTCTTCCGCCATCAAGACAAATTTCGCAGGCGCGCCATTGATGGTCAAGTTTTGTGCATTGGCTTCCTCAATTGCCATTTGCACACCTTCTTTGTAGTCTTCACCATAATGTGATTGAGGACCTGTTAATGGCGCAGAAAAACCAATAATGATGTCTTTACCGTCTGCGCTTGCTGTAGTCGATGCACCAGAACCGCTGCTTGATGCTGCCGTACCACTGCTTTGCTGTCCACCACATGCGGCCAATACTGCCATTGCCATTATGCTCACTGCCATCATCTTCATCATAACTTATCCTTTGTTCAATTGAGTTGCTTATCTGTATTGCCGTTTTTTTGTATCCGACCTGTGATGATGCTCAACTTCTGTGTGCCAGCCACTATCATATTGTTATGGCGCAACTGGCACAGGATGCTACTGACTCATATTGCTGACTACTGACTACCTCATACTGCTATTTATGACATAAAGATGTCAGTCTTGTACATACCAGATTGTTTTCGTTTGTACATATTGTTGTAAAGCTTCCAATCCTTTATCACGACCACCGAAACCAGATTGTTTAAAACCGCCAAAAGGTGTGGTGATATCGCCTTCAGAAAAACCATTAATCGATACCGTACCTGCACGAATGGCGCGGCTCACACGATGAGCAGTTTTAATACTTTCGGTATACATAGAAGCTGCCAAACCGTAAGCGGTCTTGTTGGCCAAAGCAATCGCTTCTTGTTCGGTTTCAAATGTGGTCACTGCCAAAATAGGACCGAAAACTTCTTGTTGGAACAAAGTCATGTCAGAAGTGACATTGTCAAAAATCGTTGGTTCCACATACCAACCACTGCCCACATCGCTGTGGATTTTGCCGCCATGCACAACCACGCCACCTTCTTGCAAGGTCGTTTCAATGAAACTTTTGACTTTATTAAAATGCGCCTCTTCCACCATAGGGCCAATAACCACGCTCTCATCACGTGGATCGCCCAATTTCCAAGCAGCCAAATCTGTTTTCAATTTCTCAAGCAAAGCCTCTTTTACAGCGGCCTGTACAATCAAACGCGAGCCACAAGAACAGTTTTCAGACATATTCCAAAACGCTGCATTCAAGATGTGTGGCACTGCTGCGTCCAAATCGGCATCGGCAAACACCACTTGTGGACTCTTGCCACCGAGCTCCAGCACAATTTCTTTCAAATTGCTTTCGGCAGAATATTTCAAGAAATAACGACCCACTTCAGTAGAACCTGTAAAAGACACCATGTCTACATCAGCATGGCGACCCAAAGCCTCACCCACTTTTTCACCCAAGCCACACACCAAGCTCAAAGCGCCTTTAGGCACGCCCGCTTCGTATGCCAACTCTACCAAACGGTAAGCCGATAACGATGTCAATTCAGCCGGTTTCACAATCACCGAATTGCCCGTTACCAAAGCAGGCGCCACTTTCCACGCAAACATTTGTGCAGGGAAATTCCATGGCAACACCACACCCACCACACCAATGGCTTCTTCTATCACCAAACCCAAAGCATCTTTGCCTGTAGGCGCGACTTTACCGAAGACCTTATCAACCGCTTCTGCGTACCAATAAAATGTTTCAATCGTCTCTGGCAAATCGGTATTCAAACATTCGGTAATCGGCTTGCCCGCATCGATACAATCGAGTGCCGCCAATTCTTCGATGTTCTCTTGCATCAAATCCGCCCAACGCAACATCACCGCTTTGCGCTCGGCAGGCGATAAATCTGACCATTCGCCGTTTTCAAACGTCGCACGCGCCACTGTGACAGCCGCATCCACATCTGCCGCTTCACCATCAGCAATGTAACCAATGACAGAATTGTCAATCGGGGTGCGGTTCTCCAGTTTCAGGCCGCTTGATGTATGTCCATCAATCCAATGGCCTGCCCACAATTGTCCTGCTTGCGCTTGATCAAACACAGTTTGAATGGCATTTTGAGTTTCGCTCATGTATGGCTCCTTAAGCTTGCGCCAATAAGTTTAAAAACTCAGTTTTATCAGCTTCGCCCAAGTTTGCCAACGGCGTGCGCACACCACCAACCGCAATCGTGCCTTTGACACAGCCCAATTTCGCTTTTTGGTTGTAGTCGCCAGACTCCATAGAATGAATCACAGGGTAAATTTGGCTCATCAACTTTTTCGCCTCATCCCAGTTACCGGCTTGAGTGGCGTTGTAAATCGCCACTTGTTCAGCAGGGAACACGTTCGCCGCACCGGCAATCCATGCACCTGCGCCCCAGAAGAAATAATCCACAGGTTGGTCGTCACAACCGCACACCACGGTAAAATCATCCCAGTTCGCTTGCAACATGCTCAACGCGCGGCTAAAGTCGCCACTGCTTTCTTTGATGCCGACAATTTTCGGGTGTTTGGCCAACTGCTCAACCGTTTCAAAATCAATGCTGATGCCTGTACGCGCTGGAAAGTTGTACATCACAATCGGCAAATCCGTTGTTTCTGCGACTTGATTGAAGTGGGCAATCACGCCTTCTTGGCTAGGTAAGCTGTATGGCGGTGGCGCCAACATCAAGCTTTCGTACCCCAACTCTTGCGCACGTTGGGCTTTTTTGGCTGAACCTTCGGTCGACAAATCGTTCACGCCCGCCATCAACGCCACTTTGCCTTTGGCAATTTCAGCCACGGTTGACAACACCAATTCGCGCTCTTCATCGCTGAATGTGTAATATTCGCCTGTCGTACCGCACACCACCAAACCATGCACGCCCGCATCAATCAAGGTTTGGGTCAAGGTTTTCAAAGTAGCCACATCAATTTGGTTGTTTGCATCAAACGGTGTCACCATCGGCACATAAATTCCACGAATACTCATCTTGCTTTCCTTTTTACTTTTCAATGTGTGTTGCTTTTAAAAACGATTCAAACGGTAAGGATGCAAATCCAAAATCGGCTTTTGAGCTTGCATCAAATTTTGCATCAATTGCGCGGTGATGGCCGCATGAGTCAAGCCCAAATGTTGGTGTCCAAACGCCAAAAAGACGCTGCCAA
This sequence comes from Vitreoscilla stercoraria DSM 513, assembly GCF_000382305.1. Lineage (GTDB taxonomy): Bacteria > Pseudomonadota > Gammaproteobacteria > Burkholderiales > Neisseriaceae > Vitreoscilla > Vitreoscilla stercoraria. The sequence continues at coordinate 157,756 of NZ_KB908020.1, read as the reverse complement.
AACGATCAATCACAGGCAAAGAATCCACAATAGTCGGTCTGAAGCCCATCCATTCAGTCGCATCTTGGGCATTCAATGTGGTTTTGAGCATCGGATTGGCCAATTGCAACAATTTGCGTGCGCGTTCCATATTCGGAGCGGCCTGTAAACCTGCGTATTCAATCGTGCCGGCCAAACGCAAACCTGTGTCCATCGGTGTCATGATGAAACGTCGATCGGCACTGGAAATGGGAATGCTCAAACGGTTTTTTTCTTGCGGCAACATGTAGTGATAACCGCGCTCAGTGTCCAATGGCACGTTCACGCCCGTGATTTTTTTCACCAAATCTTTGGCATGTGCACCCATTGCAATCACCACTTTTTGGGCTTCAAAGGTTTTTTGTGCACTGACAATCTGTGTTTGGGTCGGCGAAATAGGCTGGATGTCGATGACTTCGCAATCTTCCATCACTTGTCCGCCATCTGCCAAAAATGCCTCTTTCAACGCCACCATCATTGCTGACAAATCGCTGACATGTCCTGTTTGTGGAAACAACAAGCCACCGATTTGATTGTTGGCCAATGCAGGTGCAGCGTCCTGTAAAGCATTGGCATGCAAATATTGGTTTTGCACACCCAAAGCATTCAATTTTTGACCATGTTCTTGCAAAGCGGCAGCGGTTTTTTCTTGCTCACACACGAGCAAAGAACCATTGACGTGCACCCATTTTTGCAAACCAAAATCTTGTACCATCTCGCTCCAAGCAGCCAAACTGACGCTGTTCATGCGCTTGATGGTTTCATGAATTTGCAAAAAGTTTTCAGGCCGCATGTTGAGCACCAAACGGCTCATCCATGGCAATAATTTCGGCAAATAACGCCAATCCACACGCAAAGGTCCCAATGGATCGAGCAACATTTTCGGCAAATGCTTGAAAATAGACGGGTCTGCAACGGGATACACTTGTTCAGTCGCCAAGTGCCCGGCATTGCCAAAAGACGCGCCCGAACCTATTTTCTTGGCATCCATCAGCGTCACGCTCATGCCATCTCGTTGCAAACGCGCGGCAATACTCAAACCGATGATGCCACCACCGACGACAACCACAGTCGGTTTCATACACTGATGCCCCAAGCAAATGGGTCTTGCTCATCAATAATCGCAACGGTTTCAGCGCAAACATACGCAGTACCGCGAATGGTTGGGATGATGTGTTGTTCATCCAAGCGGCGATATGAAGCGGTAAATGTGCTGCCAACGACACTTGCTTGCGTCCATAAAACCCCTTCTGCCAGTTTGCCATCTGCTGCCAAACACGCCAATTTGGCGCTGGTGCCTGTGCCGCAAGGCGAGCGGTCGTATTGCATACCAGGACACAAGACAAAACTTTGGCTGTCGGCAAAATCACAATTTTGGAACAACTCAATGTGATCAATGTCGCCTTCATTCGCGCCTGTGATATTTTGTGCAATCAAAGCTTGGCGTATGCGGCCTGTAATGTCAGTCAATTGAGGTTCATTTTCCAAATTGATGTCAACAAAATGTTGGTTGACCAAGAAAAACCAATTGCCGCCCCACGCAATGTCGCCAACAACCGTACCCAAACCTTCTACTTCGACCGCCACATCTTTTTGATGGCGATAAGCAGGTACGTTGTCGATGCTCACCGAGCCATCTTCATGCAAGGTACACGTCACATCACCTACTGGCGTTTCCACCAAATGCACGCCTGCTTGAATTTTGCCTTGGTACGCGAGCGACGCCATCAAACCGATGGTACCGTGACCGCACATGTTCAAATAGCCTGCGTTATTGAAAAAAATCACGCCCGCACAAGCATCGGGATTCACAGGCTCACACAATAAAGCACCCACCAACACATCATTACCACGCGGCTCTAACAAAACGGCTTTGCGATAATCGTCATGCTGATTTTTCAAAACATCCAAACGCTCGGCCATAGAACCATTTCCCAAATCAGGAAAGCCTGCGTATACCATGCGGGTTGGTTCGCCGCCGGTGTGTGAGTCGATGATGTGGATGCGTTGGTAACGGTCTGACATGGTGTTTTAGTCCTATTAATTTTGCATAAGATTGCCGTAATAAAGCAGTCATGTCTTGATGAGTTTGGGCAAATTGCTGCCGAAAAGCGCATAATGGGCTATGCTATGATTTTCCATCACGATAAGGCAGATGACACAATGAGCAATGAGCATGACCGAATCGATTGGCAAGCATGGGGACAGCAATGGCTACAAGCACGACCTGAAAGCCTTGAGGATTTACTCAAACACTTGTATATGGTTTTGCCTTTAATCAACGCCTTAGACCGCGTGGTCTTTTTTATCAAAGACACCGAAGCGCGTTATGTTTTGGTCAACCAAAGTTTAGTACAACGCCTAGGACATGCCCAAACCACGACTATTTTGGGTCTGACTTGTGTCGAAACTTTTGTTATTAACCATGGCAAATCGTATTTGGAACAAGACCGCCAAGTCTTGCAAGAAGGCATACGCATCACCGAAAAATTAGAGTTGCATGTGCATCACAACGGCGATTTGGGTTGGTGTTTGACTTACAAATACCCTATTTTTGACACTCAAAACCGCATCATTGGTTTGATGGGCATGTCGGTGGATTTGGCTTCCAATGAGTTGAACGAAACCAAAACCAACTTGCGTTTGGGTAAAATTGAGCAATACATACGCGAACATTTAAGCGAAGAATTGCGCATTCAAACCTTGGCACAATTGGTCAATATGAGCGTGTCACAGCTAGAACGGCGCTTGAAAAAAAATTTCCACATGACACCCAAGCAATTGATACAAAAAATTCGCCTCGAGCAAGCCATACAATTGCTGCAAAACGAACACGCCATTGCCGACATCGCCCAAGCATGCGGCTATACCGATCACAGCGCCTTCACGCGCCAATTCAAGCAAATGACGGGTGTATCCCCGAGCCAATTCAAACAATCTTTGCCCAATAAAAAACGCGGTACTTCTTGACCCTCCCCAATCAAAACAGGACGCTTTTTAAGCGTCCTGTAAACTGGTATGCCGATTAAACAAGCGGTTTGCGTACGGGTTTAAGCCACAATTTGCGTCCCAACACACAAAACAACAACAAAGCCAATACCGCCAATACACTGCCCACATAACCCACCATAGGCAAGCCCAAATGCATGATGACTTGTCCGCCTATCAAAGCGCCGCCACCGATGCCCAAATTGTAAACGCCCGAGAACATCGCAATGCCAATATCGGATGCATCCGATGCCACTTCCAACACTTTGTTTTGCAACACCATCGCCAAAATCGTGATCGCCACACCCCAAGCCAAAGCCAAAGTGAGCATGCCCACCAAATTCAAACTGAGCGTGTGCAGCAATAACAAACACAGCAACAATACCGCCATCGGCATGATGAGCAAACGTGTTGGATGTGCATCCGATGTGCGTGCAAAAATGATGCCGCCCACAATTCCCTCCATGCCAATGACAAACAAAGTCGCCACAATCGCCGTTTCACCCAAGCCGCCCACTTCGCCCAAAAACGGCGTGATATAAGTATAAGCAGTAAAGTGTGCGCCAATGACCAAAGCGAGCGTGGCGTAGACATACAACAATTGCGGGCGTTTGAGCAAGCTTGGCAACACTTTGATGCTGCCTGAAACCGTGCTTGGAATGCGTGGCAATACCGATAACAAAAGCAACAAAATGCACAAAGCCAACACGCCTATCACGCCAAACGTGGTGCGCCAACCAACCGCTTGCCCCAAAATCGTGCCCAGTGGCACGCCCAACACCGTCGCCAAAGACGAGCCTGTGATGATGAAACTCAAAGCCTTGGCACGTTTGCCCTCAGGCGCCAAACGCACTGCCATCGGAATGGTGATGGCCCAAAACACCGCATGCGCACCCGCAATGCCCAATCGTGCCACCAACAGCGCTTCAAAACTCCAAGCAAAAGCCGCCAAAACATGGCTCAAAATAAACAACACAAACAAACAAGCGAGCAAACCGCGCCGCTCAAAGCGTGCCGTCATCATCGTAAATGGCAACGAAAACAACGTCACCGCCCACGCATACACTGTCATAATCAAACCTGTATGCGCCACTTGCATGTCAAAACTGGCTGCAATATTGGGCAACAAGCCCACAGGGACAAATTCGGTGGTGTTAAAGATAAAAGCGGCAATGGACAAAGCCACCACCGCCAACCAAGAATGTTCAGGACGCTGTTGCGCCCGCGAGAATAAAGCCATGATGATTTACAATATGCCGCAACACCACATATGAAAATGTGGTCAGACATCTTTTCAAAGGAATAAACCATGATTGTACTGCAAATAGACTTTCCAAGCAGCGGCCCTTTTGGCACACAAATGACCGAAGCATTCACGGCTTTGGCGCAAGACATTCAGCAAGAAGCGGGTTTGATTTGGAAAATTTGGACTGAAAACGAAGAAGAACACACAGCAGGCGGGATTTATTTGTTCAACGATGAAGCTTTGGCGCGCCAATATTTGGACAAACACACCGCGCGTTTACAGTCGTTTGGCATTCAAGACATACGCAGCAAAGTGTTCACAGTCAATGAAGCGCTGTCAGCCATCAATGGTTTTTCATTGGCTTGATGATTTAAGAGCTTTGAATGTGAGAAATAAAATGTTTACAGGACGCTTGTGACTGAAATAAGCGTCCTGTAAACATTCATAATCAATCATATGGCTTCAAATAAATCTTCACTTCCTGCAAATTTTCATCACTATGATTAAGAGCTCTTTGTCGTAAATCCTCACTTATGGCAAAAACTGTTGAGAAAATTGCTGAGCGCGTTAATTGCATCAAATTTAACAAATTTTCTTCAAATTCATTTAACTTAACCCAAATAGCATCCGTGTCAAAATAAATGCTGTTAGGCGCATATCCTCCATTCTCGGTCAAAAATAACAAATCGTGCTCTAATTTATTACGCCACTTTTTGTAAAAGTGAAATTGTCCCTTTTCTTGGTTGGATAAATCATTAATGATGCTGCGCAGCGCAATCAAAGCAAAATTGTCTTTAGATTCAAGAATGTCTCTATTGCCATCCCAAAAAGTTGTAAAATAAGTCTTGTTTGATACTTTCAAATCAAAATAACGACAAAGAATGATGGCCAATTTGTCTAAAATGGAAAAATTCAAACGAAAACAGGTTCGTAATTTTTCTACATTTAAATTAATCACTTCTGCCTCAGGCAAACTCGTGAAACCCGTTTCAAAATCATGTTGTTTTGATTCATCATGCACAGCCTCATAATACAAAACACGCATCAATGAAAACTCAGATTTAATCCGATTCAAATATTGTTCAAATTTTAAAATATCAAATCTTGCTATAGGATTGTTTGACACAATCATCAAATTATCACGCTCTGTTGCCACGCAAGAACAATACAAAGCATGAACGTTTAAAGTCAGGTTTTGTTTCAAACACCACTGACGAAACGGTGTCATTTGCTCAAAATCGGCTTTATCTTGCTCAATCTGCGCCTCAACTTCATCAAAAGATATTTGTTTTTTTAACCATGTAATTTGACTTAAAAGATTGTCTTTATATTCAGACCATTCTGGTCTTTGTTTTGAATGATAAATTTGCTCATAATTTTTGATAACCTCATACACCAATTTGTCTGTACCGTGCTGCCAAAATTTAGCAATGCTTTCAAGGCACATGGCACGCCCCATACAAGCTTCAATCCAAATGGCAGTTTGATTAATATGAGTATCATAAAATCTCATTGCTTCTGAAAAACGGTATTGTTGTTTTAGAAGATTGGCCAAATTAATGGTATTTTGAGCAAATAAAAATGGTTCCGTATTAGCACCAATGCTAACAGCTGCTTGCCAATACAAATTTTTGATTTCATTGTATTGGTGTATGTTTGTCATACCAATACTTTCACCTCGATTTTCTAACTTCACCAAATCAAATTTGGCATTCGCTAAAAAATAATAATAAGTACCTTTTGAATACGCTAAAAATTCATCCTGATTCATTTGTAAAAGTAAGATGGCTTGTTCTATGGTTTGAGGGCATTGTAAATAAATGCCAATATCAATCAATTGGCCTATCAACTGTATATAATATTGACATAAATCTGAATAGATTAAAGACGCTTCTACTTTAACTAATGCTTGTTGGCATTGTTGCAAAGCCTCTTGGAAACTACCTTGTTGAATAAACGATTCAATAATATGAATATCAGAACTGCCAATGGGATGATTCATAAAGCATCTCTTAATATCTTAATTAGATCAACTTACAGGACGCTTTAAGCGTCCTGTAAACATGTCCTACCCAAATAAAAACCTCAAAACAAGCTTATTGAGCCTGTTGCGGTATCAACAAAGTGCGGTTGCCGTTGTGTTCGGGCGCGGACAACACGCCTGCCGCCTCCATTTGCTCAACCAAACGCGCGGCGCGGTTGTAGCCGATGCGCAATTGGCGTTGCACGGCTGAAATCGAAGTTTTGCCACTGGTTGCGACAAAATGCACCGCTTGGTCATACAATGGGTCTTCTTCGGCAGCACGCGCATTGCCACCATCTGCACCGCTGCTGTCATCAATGCCACCATGCGTGAGCAAGTCTTCGACATAATCAGGCTCGCCAAACTGCTTCAAATATTCCACCACATTGTGCACTTCATCGTCCGCCACAAACGCGCCATGCACGCGACGTGGATAGCCTGTGCCCGGTGGCAAGAACAACATGTCACCTTGTCCGAGCAAGTTTTCTGCCCCCATTTGATCCAAAATAGTACGTGAATCAATTTTGCTCGATACTTGAAACGCAATGCGAGTCGGAATATTGGCTTTGATCAAACCAGTAATCACATCCACCGATGGACGTTGCGTCGCCAAAATCAAATGGATGCCTGCCGCTCGGGCTTTTTGTGCCAAACGGGCAATCAATTCTTCGATTTTTTTGCCTGCTGTCATCATCAAATCAGCAAACTCATCCACGACCACGACAATGAAAGGCAATTTTTCTAATAATTCAGGCGTTTCAGGGGTGAGGCTGAATGGATTGGCTATGCGTTGGCCTTTGGCTTGGGCTTCGACAATTTTTTGATTGTAACCAGCCACGTTGCGCACGCCCAAATGACTCATCAAGCGGTAGCGTTTTTCCATTTCACCCACACACCAATTCAAAGCATTGGCCGCCAAACGCATGTCAGTCACCACAGGTGCGAGCAAATGCGGAATGCCTTCGTATACCGACAACTCCAACATTTTCGGATCAATCATAATCATGCGCACTTCTTCAGGCGTGGCTTTGTACAGCAATGACAAAATCATTGCGTTTACGCCCACAGACTTGCCTGAACCTGTCGTGCCTGCCACGAGCAAATGCGGTGCTTTGGCCAAATCAGTCACCACAGGATTGCCCGAGATGTCTTGACCCAAAACCAAAGTCAATTTGGACTTGGATTCTTGAAACGCCACCGATTGCAAAACAGAAGACAGGCGAATGATTTGGCGTTTTGGGTTCGGCAATTCCAAACCCATGCACGTTTTACCCGGAATGGTTTCAACCACACGAATCGATGCAAAGCCAAGCGAGCGCGCCAAATCTTTTTCCAAATTCACCACTTGCGAACCACGCACACCTGTTGCAGGTTCAATTTCATAACGGGTGATGACGGGACCTGCATAAGCATCGGTCACTGTGACATTGACTTTGAACTCAGCCAATTTTTCTTCGATGATGATGCCATTGTTCAGCAAAATTTCTTCATTCGGACGCAAGGCACTGTCGTCTATCGCAGGTTGAAGCAATCCGACACTAGGCAATAATTCATTTGCATCGTCCCAAACAATTGGCGCCACCGTTTTTTTAGATGGCAATACAGCAGAATCAACAACGGTTTTAGAAGAACGCACCACTTGATTGGCGACATCCACACGGTTTGCCAGTGCCGCCACTGCTTTTTCTGTCACCGTATGAACTGGCGCAACAACAGGCATCAATACATTGGCGGAGGCAAATTGGGCTGACGCCTCCACAGGCAACGTCGTGTCTATAGCGGCCTGTAACACAGGCACCAACACCGATTCAGACGCAGCCGCTTGCGATGGCATAACAGGTACCACATTGACGGAGACAGGCTCCGTAGGCGCATTGGCATCGGTTTCAGATGTTTGCAATTCAGAATGTGAAAATGGGGTAAAACGGGTGGATATCGGCTGCACAGGAACAGAAGTACTGGCTTGTGGTTTCACTTTAAAACCATGCTCACCACCCACACGCGAAGTCGGTGGAATCACACTGTCACGCACCAATGGGCGTGGTTTTACAGGACGCTGTTGGCGATTGACTGGTGAATCGGTCTTTGCCAAATTCGCCAATACTTCTTCTTCAGCAATCACACTGTTAGACAACAAACCTGCTACTGCCACATCATTGGCACCACGACGGCGTGCCATGCGTTGACGCAATAAATTGGCACGAATATCATCATCGGCAATCATCGCTTGTGTGCGCCCTTCAACCATCGCATTCAACAATGCAGTATCCGAAGCCGCACGACCTGGACGCACGCTAGAGGTCATGGTTTCATTGGCCTGTACAGTTTGCAAACCTTCTTCGGTTAAAACAATGGTTTGCAAGCTTGGGGCAGATTTGGGCGTGACTTTTTTCACCACCGCATTAGGGAATTCAATCACCTCATGCGTCATTTTTTCTACTTTAAGCTTAGGCACATAAGTGTGCTCAGGCAAATGAATGGTTTCCAAACGGCTTTTGTCCACGCTCACTTTAGCAACTTTTTGAGCACGCGCTTGTAAAATATTTTGGTGTTGTTGAATTTCGTCTAAACCTATGGTTTGCAATGGCATTGTGATGGCTTGTTTTTCAGCTTCTTTAGGTATGAATTCAATGACTTCCAACTCAGGAGCAGGCGCAATTTTTTGCTCGGCTTTGATAGACTGAATCACATGTTCTACTGCCTCAGCCTCAATGGTTTCTGCCGCAAGCACAACAGGCACAGCCTCTTCCTTGATTGCACGAATCACATGCGCCACATCATTTTCTTCAATGATATTTTGATGAGGAATAAACTCAGGTTCAAATACATGCGGCTGTATACGTTGGCGCTCACGCAAACGCTCACGGCGGGCATTGATTTCCTCTAAAGTGATTTCTTGGCGCATATTGTCCTCAGTCTCATCTGACCAACGATCCCAATTTTCTTCGTGGGACATGAAGGCATCGTCATATTGCAAACCCGACTCATCCATTTGCATGGCTTTAAATACCATTTCATTCAAATCTGATACTTCAATCACATTTGTGCGCTGAGCGGCTGAATGAATGGTTGTATTTTGTTTGTTGGCGTCTGGTAATGTTGCTATCGCGTTAGGTATCTCTGTTTCAGTCGGCATCCACAACGGATAAGCAGCCAAATCTTTTGCATCTGGCTCATCATCCATCCCTGTCTCTGCCAATACAACAGCTTGTACAGGTGGCACCGACGTTGTTGTCTCAGCGGTCACCACTTTTTCAGATTTTTGATGTTTGGCAGCTTGTTTGACGCTGCTGAACCAATCTTGCCCACGCTGCAAAGACACAGAACTGGTTTCTCGCAAACTGTCTTGTACTTTGTGTTGTAAATTCTTCCACTTCACATCGGTATTTTTTTCTGGCTCTGGCGTGGTCAACAATTCATCATTGAATGCCATATTGATATTAACCGATGATGTGGCAAATTGACTTGGAATATCTTGGGTTTCAGGACGCTTGTGTGGTGTGGATACCAATTCTGAATTCAAATCCATCCCATCATCAACTATCGGAGATACTAATGGCTCGTCTTTTTCATGACGCTTTAAATATAGGTATTCCATCTTCCATTCTGCACGCTTTTTCGCTTCGCGCTTATAGAACCATATAATGCTTACCACCAATATCAATGCAAGAATCCAGATCATATTATTTTGTGAAGATTTGTTTGTATCCGTAAAGTGAGCTTATTGTACCTGTTTTCAGGACGCTTGCTACAAAAAAGCCCCATCCGAAGATGGGGCTTGATGCAAATCATTTATTCAATGATTAAATCTCAACTTTAGCAGCAACCGTTTCGTATTTTTCAATTTGATTGAAATTCATGTAACGGTAAACTTCTGCGCCTTTTTCGTTGATGATGGCCACATTTTGATGGTATTCCTCAACGCTTGGCAAGTGACCCAATTTAGATGCAATCGCAGCCAATTCAGCCGAGCTCAAATACACGTAAGTGTTTTTGCCCAAACGGTTCGGGAAGTTACGAGTAGAAGTAGACACCACAGTCGCACCTTCGCGCACTTGTGCTTGGTTACCCATACACAATGAGCAACCTGGCATTTCCATACGCGCGCCAGCACGACCTAAGATGCCGTAGTAACCTTCGTCAGACAATTGCTCTGCGTCCATTTTGGTAGGAGGCGCAACCCACAAGCGTACTGGAATGTCCGCTTTGCCTTCTAACAATTTACCTGCAGCACGGAAGTGACCGATGTTGGTCATGCAAGAACCGATGAACACTTCATCAATCTTAGTGCCAGCGACTTCAGACAATACTTTCACATCATCTGGGTCGTTAGGGCAAGCCAAGATAGGCTCTTTGATGTCGTCCATGTTGATTTCGATAACAGCTGCGTATTCAGCATCAGCATCGGCTTCCAACAAGTTAGGATTCGCCAACCATTTTTCCATGCTTTCAATACGACGCGCCAAAGTGCGGGCATCTTCGTAACCGTCAGCAATCATGTTTTTCATCAATACGATGTTAGATTGCATGTATTCAATGATCGGTTCTGGGTTCAATTTAACCGTACAACCTGCAGCAGAACGCTCAGCAGAAGCATCGGTCAATTCAAACGCTTGCTCTACTTTCAAATCAGGCAAACCTTCAATTTCCAACACGCGGCCAGAGAAGATGTTTTTCTTACCAGCTTTGGCAACAGTCAACAAGCCCGCTTTAATAGCGTACAAAGGAATCGCGTTCACCATATCACGCAAAGTGATACCAGGTTGCAAGTTACCAGAGAAGCGTACCAATACCGATTCAGGCATGTCCAAAGGCATCACGCCAGTGGCAGCAGCAAATGCTACCAAGCCAGAGCCTGCTGGGAATGAAATACCGATAGGGAAACGAGTGTGCGAGTCGCCACCAGTACCTACTGTGTCAGGCATCAACAAACGGTTCAACCAAGAGTGAATCACGCCATCGCCTGGACGCAAAGACACACCGCCACGAGTTGAAATGAACTCAGGCAATTCTTTGTGGGTTTTCACGTCAACTGGTTTTGGATACGCTGCAGTGTGACAGAATGATTGCATCACCAAGTCAGCAGAGAAGCCCAAGCAAGCCAAGTCTTTCAATTCATCACGAGTCATAGGACCTGTGGTGTCTTGAGAACCAACAGTGGTCATTTTAGGTTCACAGTAAGTACCCGGACGCACGCCTTGGTTTTCTGGCAAACCACATGCGCGACCAACCATTTTTTGAGCCAAAGTGAAGCCAGCAGAAGTTTCAGCAGGTGCTTGTGGTAAACGGAATGCATCTGATGCAGGCAAGCCCAAAGCTTCGCGTGCTTTACCAGTCAAACCACGACCGATAATCAAGTTAATACGACCACCAGCTTGAACTTCGTCCAACAACACTTGTGATTTCAATTCAAAGTTAGCGATGGTTTCGCCTGCTTTAACGATTTTGCCTTCGTATGGATAGATGTCAACCACATCACCCATGTTCAAGTTAGACACATCTACTTCGATAGGCAATGCGCCAGAGTCTTCTTGGGTATTGAAGAAAATCGGTGCAATTTTGCCACCCAAGCACACGCCACCGAAACGTTTGTTCGGTACAAATGGAATGTCTTGACCTGTGTACCAAATCACAGAGTTGGTAGCAGATTTACGGCTAGAACCAGTACCCACAACGTCGCCCACGTAAGCGACCAAATTGCCTTTAGCAGTCAATTCTTCCAACAATTTTACAGGACCCACAGAACCTGCTTGGTCGGGCGTGATGCCATCACGTGGGTTTTTCAACATGGCCAACGCGTGCAATGGAATATCAGGACGGCTCCAAGCATCAGGGGCTGGAGACAAATCGTCGGTATTGGTTTCGCCAGTCACTTTAAATACAGTGATGGTGATTTTTTCTTCTACTTTAGGACGTGAAGTGAACCACTCAGCATTGGCCCAAGATTCAATCACTTCTTTGGCATAAGCATTGCCATTGTCCATTTTAACTTTTACGTCATGGAACGCATCAAACATCAACAAAGTATGTTTCAAGCCTTCAGCCGCAGTTGCTGCCAATTGTTCGTCGTCCAATAACTCAACCAAAGCTGAAATATTGTAACCACCCAACATGGTACCCAATAATTTGGTTGCCAATTGCGCATTGACCAATGGACTTGCCACTGAGCCTTCAGCCACAGCAGCCAAGAAAGAGGCTTTAACTTTAGCAGCATCATCCACGCCAGGCGGCACACGGTGGGTCAACAAATCCACCAAAAACTCACCTTCACCTTCAGGTGGATTTTTCAACAACTCAACCAAGTCAGCAGTTTGAGCAGCTGTCAATGGCAAAGGTACGATTCCTAAAGAGGCGCGCTCTGCCACATGGGCACGGTAACTATCCAAGAAAGACATTGATGTTTCCTTTTGTTTAAATATAAACGGTTCTTATTCGTATTCTATGCTGTTGCAAAACAACATGTAGATTTTAAATCAAATTTAGTCTGTATGAAACTGCTTTTATCACAATCATCTTGATTATAGATTTATACAATCTAAACAAGAATCAGTTACATTTAATAAAGTCATCCAACAATCTTCAAAAGATTAAGATACTTAATGAGTTTTTGTCATAATACATAGCTATCTTGCATATTTATAAAGAATATCAACTCTCTAAAAGTATTTATTTTTATTTACATTTTCATTCCATATGATTAAAATTTTATAAATTACTCTATTTTCTGTTTTCAATATGTGTGAATACCATGAATTCGAACCATTTAATGTGGCAACAAGCTGAAAATGTTGCACAAATTTACAAGTTACTTAGCAACCCACATCGCCTGATGATTTTATGTGTTTTATTGGAACACCAAGAATTGTGTGTCGGTCAATTGAATCGCTATATTCATTTAAATGCTTCGCCCTTATCGCAACATTTGAAAATTTTACGCGATGAAGGTTTGGTCAGTCCGCGCAAACAAGGACAGACTGTTTTTTATCATGTTTCAGATCCTATGATTTCACAGTTAATTACTTTAAGTAAGCAACTGTATTGCACCGATGCAACTGTTTAAGATACCCCTTTTAAAAAAACTAAAAAACACCCTCAAGCTTATTCATTGTTTCTAAAAAATCCAATTCGCGACAATTTCACACGTTTTGATTGCCAAACTTCACAATAAAGATGACAATCTCAAGTTGAATTTTGATGTTCTTGTCGCATTTTTAATCATTTTGTAGTTATACGCACTTCTTTAGGATGACCGTTTCATGCAAAAATTATTTGCCTCTTTGATGACAGTTTCTGTATCAGCCATGTTATTGAGCGCTTGTGGTGGCAATAGCAACCAAACCGCAGCTCCTACTACACCTGCTGCTTCTGACACACAAGCTGCCAGTGCTCCTGCAGCCGCTTTGCCAAGCAAAATCGTAGTAGGCTTGGATGACAACTTCCCTCCTATGGGCTTTCGTAATGACAAAAACGAATTGGTTGGTTTTGACATTGATATGGCTCGTGCTGCAGGCGCAAAAATGGGCATTGAGATGGAATTCAAACCGATTGATTGGTCTGCCAAAGAATCTGAATTGAAATCCAAACGCATCGACATGTTGTGGAACGGTTTGACCATCACCGAAGAGCGCAAACAAAATATTTTGTTCTCTAAGCCTTACATGGAAAACCATCAAATCATCGTGGTTGCAGCGGGCTCTCCAATCAAAGTCAAAACCGATTTGAATGGTAAAGTCGTCGGCGTACAGGACGGAAGCAGTGCGGTTCCAGCGATTGAGGCCGATGCCGTTGCCAAATCATTCAAAGAATTGAAAAAATATGGCGACAACGTGACCGCTTTGATGGATTTGGGCGTGAAACGCATTGATGCGGTGGTAGTCGACGAAGTGGTAGGTCGTTATTATGTGGCTAAAAAACCAACTGAATACGTGGTTTTGGAAGACAACTTTGGCACTGAAGAATATGGCGTAGGCATGCGTTTAGAAGACGCAGCCTTGCAAGCGAAATTGCAAGAGGCTTTGGATAATATGAAAGCCGACGGTACTTCTGCTAAAATTGCCAACCAATGGTTTGGTAAAGACATCGTGAAATAAGCACGATACTGCGTTTGTAACACCTTACAACGCTGTCTGAAATATCATTCAGACAGCGTTGTCTTTTGTTGAAAACGTACCGATTTTAAGTTTGGAAACACACATGGATTATTTATTACAAATGCTACCGCCCATGTGGGAAGGGGCTCAAGTCACGCTAAAACTGTTCGTGATTACCTTGATGCTCTCTGTCCCTTTGGGTTTGATTTTGGCATTAATGCGCTTGTCAAAATACAAAATACTGGATGTACTGGTCAATGGCTATATTTGGCTGATGCGTGGCACACCTTTGATGCTGCAAATGCTGTTCATCTATTTTGCCTTGCCATCAGTGGGCATCTTGCTGCCTGATTTTACTGCGGCAGTGGTGGCATTTGCTTTGAATTATGCTGCTTATTTTGCCGAGATTTTCCGTGGTGGTATTTTGGCCATCGGCAAAGGTCAATACGAAGCGGCCAAAACTTTGGGTATGTCTTACCCCCAAACCATGCGCCGCATTGTGTTACCGCAAATGTGGAAAAAAATTCTCCCGCCTTTGTCCAACGAAACCATTACCTTAGTCAAAGACACTTCTTTGGTTTACATCTTGGCATTGAATGATTTGTTGCGTGCCACACGCAATATTGTGCAACGCGATTTCAACGTGACCCCGTTTATCACTGCTGCTGCCTTTTACCTCATCATGACTTTGATTTTGACTTGGATGTTCCAATACATGGAGAAACGCTATGCCGTCTACGAAGACTGATTGGATGATTGACGCTCAGCACATCCGCAAATCTTACGGTTCATTGGAAGTGTTAAAAGATGTGAGTTTACAGGTCGCTAAAAGCGAAGTGGTGGCGATTATTGGTTCGTCTGGCTCGGGCAAATCTACCTTGCTACGCTGCTTAAACCATTTGGAAGTCATCAATGGCGGCAGCATTGCCATTGAAGGTTTGACGATGGTGGCATCTGATGCCCAAGGCAACGCTCAATACAAATCAGACCAAGAAGTCAAAACCATTTGTGCACAAATGGGCATGGTGTTCCAACAATTCAACTTATTCCCGCACATGACTGTGATTCAAAACATCATCGAAGCGCCGATGACAGTCAAAAAAATGCGCAAAGAAGACATTTTGCCTTTAGCGCACGAATTGCTTGCCAAAGTCGGCTTGGCTGAAAAACACGATTTTTACCCATCGCAATTGTCTGGTGGTCAAAAACAACGTGTGGCCATTGCCCGTGCGTTGGCGATGCAGCCTGACATCATGTTGTTTGATGAGCCAACTTCGGCACTGGATCCAGAACTCACTGGTGAAGTACTCAAAACCATGCAGCAATTGGCCGAAGACAATATGACCATGGTCGTGGTGACGCATGAAATGGGTTTTGCGCGTGAAGTGGCAGATACAGTGTGCTTTATGGATGGCGGTGTGATGTTGGAAGTGGGCGAAGCCAAAGCTTTTTTTGACAAGCCCAAGCATCCACGTACACAAGCTTTTTTAAGCAATATGTTGAAATAAATATTGCTTTGACTGACCCACATGACAAGCGTCCTGTAACCATTTACAGGACGCTTGTCATGTGGGTCATGATATTTTAATCATCAAGAGATATATTTCATATCACAATCGCATCACTGCCAGTGATTCATTCCAGCCGCCGTTCAAGCTTGAAAACTTTACCTAAAACAACATGCTCAGTCATAATTTGGTTTATGCTAAGGCATTCAGAAAATAATTTTAACCAAGGACAATGACAATATGGGCAGTCGTGATTATTATTTTCAAATATTGGTTGTCAATCGACAAGGCTATATCAATGAGTTAAAAGAAATTTTTGAGAACAAATTAGACATTCACGAAATGGATTCTGAGCAGCAAACCAATTATCTGCACATTGCTTTGCAAAATGCCACGCAAACCACGCCACCTATTGAAACGATACAATTTTATTTAGACCACCACTTAGATGTCAATTTACAAGATATCGTTGGCAACACACCTTTGCATTATGCGCTTGTTCACGGCAATATTGCATGCGCTTTATTGCTCTTAAAAGCAGGTGCCAATCCCAACTTGGTCAATCAAGAGGGGTTTTGCCCTTTGAGCATGTTGCAAGAAATCAATCATTTAGATTCGCGTTTAACATTATTACAGGCCATGTTAGCCCAAGGTGGCGATGTCACTGCCAAAGCACCCAATGCATTGAGCATTGCCGCATCTTACGCCTTTAAAACCCAAACAGACCCATCGTTTGAAGCAGTGGTCGCTGCGATAGAGCAACACACACAAACCATCATGCCAGCTGCTCACACAACGCCCAGCACAACCACACCGATCATGGCGGCCACCGTTGCCAATTTGGCAAGCACTTCTGCGGCAGTAGCTCCGACCAAACCCACCACCTTGCCTAGCCAAATCGAAAGCGAAATTCATTTTCGCGTACAAGAAAATATCTTGGTTTCTACCGATATCGTCCAACACATTATGGCGCAATTTCATTTAGATGAAACGGTGTTAACTCTGGTTCAAAATACGGTGCGTGAGCAAAGACAAGCTTTGATTGCGGCTCAAAAAAAATGGCCAAGCATGACCGATTGTGAAAAATTATTATTGGCATTTTATGCTTTGTTCAAGCAAGGCATCATTGCCTTGCCTGCCGCTTGCACCAATACCGATGGCAGCCATGCCCAAATTCATGCCTTTCAAACCCGTTATCAAGGTGACAAGACGTTTCAAGGATTTTGTTTTTTTAGCTCAGAAGACATACGCCATGTTTTAGCGCACCGTGAATTGCCATTGACGCTTGGCACCATTGCGTCACCCTCTCACGACTCAAGCACGCAGAGTATTAGCAAAATCATTGCCGAGCAATTGAAAGCACAAGGTCTGCATGTTTCTCAAGACAAACATGCCAACCAAACCATCACCATCAAAGATTTCACTTGGCGCAATCGCAGTGATTTTCATGTTTTTAAAACCAAATATCTGATCTAGTTTGCAAACAAAACAAGCGTCCTGTAAAGCTTACAGGACGCTTGTTTTATTCTTACATTTAATGATTAAAAGTTTTTCGGGTCTTCCAAACGTTTCACTTCTGCGGCCAATTTTTCTTCATTCAATTTATCCAGACCCATTTCAGAAGCCTGACTGGTTTCTTTGGCATCAGCCACCACCAAACATTCAGGATTGTGCACCACAATTTGCTCTTTGCCTTGAGCATCTTCCGTCACCCAATACATCATGCCTTTGCGATTAAACACTTTGTGACACCATCTTTGATACCAACCTGAAAAACCTGTTTTGGGTTCATCTGGATTGTAATAAAACGCATTCATCACGCCCGGCAAACCCAAACCACAAACCAAGCCTGACAACAACACGCACACGAATGTGTAGCCGATTAAAATATCACTGTATTTGCTCAATGGTGGCATATTCGCCACCGCCAAAATCAACGCTAACGAAATGCCGCCACGCACCCCACCCCAAGATAAAATCGTCAAGCTGCCATTGTAACTTTGGCGTCTAATACTGCGAAATGGGACAAATGCCAAGAAATTGGCGGCAAATCGAGCCAGATGCAAAATCACAAAAGCCACCACGCCACCAATGAGCAAATCAACATGAAAATCAATGATGAACAACTCCATGCCAATCAAAGTGAACAAAAATGAATTAATAATGCCTTCTACCGTATGCCAAAAATGGTTCACTTCAGACACTTCTTGTTCAGACAAAATTTCTTGCCAACGATTACCCACCACCAAACCAGCAATCACACAGGCAATCGGACCTGAAGCATGGGCATACAAAGCCACCAAATACGAACCTGAAGCCAAAAACGCTGTCGACAAAATCAAAGATTCCATCTCATGTTTGCCTTTGAGCAAACGCAAAACAAACCAACCAAAAGCCAAGCCAATGATGACAGCAACCACAATTTCATATGCCAAAACACCCAAAGCGCCCACCACAGTGAACTCGCCACCTTTAATAACAGCCAAAATCGTCATGAACAAAGCGATACACACCGCATCATTGAACAAAGATTCGCCTTCTAGCTTCACCATCAAATGGTGAGGAGCTTTGACCGAACTTAACACGCCTTTGATACCAATAGGATCGGTAGCACCCAAGGCCGCGCCCAACAACAACAAAACCAACAAACCAACTTTGTGCCCTGTCGCGATTTGATAACCATACAAAGCCAAGCCAAAAAATACGGCACACAAAGCCAACGCAATGCTGGCCAAGATGGCAATCGGTTTGAAATATGTCTTCAAATCAGAAATTTTGAATTTCAATGCCGATGAAGTCAAAATAAAACAAATCACGCCATTGATTAAAAAATCATAAAAATCAATGCCTCTTACCGCATTTTCAATTTCTTTAATATTGATGTGCACAAAATCATTGTGACCAAATAAACTGACTGCCCATTGCAACAAAAACACCGCTACTGCCGATACAATCGGCACACCAATGGCAGCAGGCAAACCCAATACCCGCTTATTGAATAAAGTCGTGGCAATGGACAAGCCAAATACCACTGTGAACATTTGCAAAAAAGAATAACTGCCCATTTCCCATCCCCCTTAAAACCTGTCTTGACACCGAGCGACTTGATAACACCCAAAAAATTCAATTCAATTTCATTTGATTCAATATAAATGAGTTTATTTATACCCTGTCATCAGTCTTTTAACCATATTAGATTATTTATTTCATGTCTATCAAATCAATTTACCATCTTTCATTAAAACTTCATATTTGAAACACATCAAAAAAGCGTCCTGTAAATGTTTTACAGGACGCTTGTCACGCTTCAATCAATTGATCATAAAAGGACAATGAAATTCATGCGGTATTTTTTTCAAATCGGCAATAAAACACTGCCGCTGCCACAGACACCACTACCGATAAGAACAACACATAATACAATGCCCCAATCGGCGAATATTGACTCAACCATTGCACAATAGGCAAAGTCAAGCCACCGACAATGGCATAAGCGACGTTATAAGTGAAAGAAATACCTGTAAAACGCACAGGCGCGGCAAACATACGCACCATCAACAAAGGTACAACGCCGACAGAGCCTGCCACCAAGCCTAAGACGGCATAAGCGATGAAAATGCTGCTCTCACTCCAAACCCCCAAATGGGTGTAATACACATAAGCGGCAATGCCCGTGGCCACGCCTCCTATCAACATGCTCTTGCCACCACCAATACGATCTGCCAACCAACCGAACAGCACACAACCGACCACTTGCATCACAATGCCTGTGCTTTGCAATACAAACGCATCAGCACGCTGGTAGCCAAATGTACTGGTTAACAATTGCGGCATAGACAACAAAATCACCACCACACAAGCGGTCAAAAACCATGTGAACAACATGCCCAAGACCACTGAGACTTTGTAATTTTGCAAAATCTCTTTAACAGGCAAACCTTGGTACAACTGTTTGCGCTCTTGCATGGCTTTGAACACAGGCGTTTCTTTCAAATAAGAACGCAAATACATGGTTAAAAAACCCAACAAACCACCAATGATGAACGGAATGCGCCATGCCCAATCGTGAATTTGGGCTTCGGTAAAATTTTTGGCAATGGCCAAAGACATCAACGCACCCAATAAAATGCCAAACGACAAACCCGCAGTCAGCGTACCATTGGCAAAACCCACATGGCGTGGCGGCACATGTTCAGACACAAACGTCCACGCAGCAGGCACTTCACCACCAATGGCAATACCTTGCATCACCCGCATCAATAACAACAATAGCGGCGCAGCATAACCGATAGTTTCAAACGTCGGCAAAATACCAATCATCAAAGTCGGTACCGCCATTAAGAAAATAGACAAGGCGAACAAACGCTTGCGCCCAACCAAATCACCAAAATGCGCCATCACCACACCACCAAGCGGCCTGAAAAAATAACCTGCGGCGAAAATACCATAAGTATTGAGCATCGCCCAAAATGGACTCAGCGTGGATGGAAAAAACAACTCCGAAATGATTTTGGCGTAAAACACATAAATCACAAAATCATAAAACTCTAAGGCACCGCCTAAAGAGGACAAAGACAAAGTACGGTAATCTTCACGATTGAGATAACGGTTGCCATGCACGTCATCGTATTGGTCAACTTTTAATTGGGTCATATTGTGCTTTTAAAAAAATAGTCAACGATTTCTCACTCTAAATAATACATTAAATGTATTTAAATTTCAAAATTTATAAAAATAATGAAATTTAATTTCAATTAAATATGTTTAAAATAAGATTTACAACAGAATATGTTAATTTATTTAAAAAATAAGTCAATCATAAGCCATCAAAATACGATGCAATCGTATTAAAAATACATATTAATAAAACATGGGGAGTCAAATTAAAAATTCAGTTGATTATTTTTTAATCAAAACACCAAATCATTGATATACCTAAACTAAACCATCTTATCAACACACTTATACACAGATTCTGTGCATGAATTGTGGACAAAATCAATCCTCTGTTTCTCAACACATACCTGCATTTGAAAAAAATCTAAAGCCTGAAAAAAATCCTTACAAATCCATACAGTTGACTCACTACCAAAACTATTTGGTCAAATTTGTATCTATTGTGATTGCCAACCACATCATGTTTACATGTTCAAAGGACTCAAATGCAATTGATTGACGCTTTACAACACCGCTCTGCCGTCAAACGCATGACAGGTGAAAAATTAGACCAAAACGTGGTTAACACTATTTTAGAAGCCGCTCGCCTAGCACCAACTTCGGCAGGCTTACAACCGTTTCACATCGTGTGCGTGAGCGATCAAACCTTAAAACAAGCATTGGCACCAGTGGCTTTTAACCAGCCACAAATTACCGAATGTTCGCATTTGTTGGTGTTTGTGTCGTGGGATGCGATGGACGATGCACGCATTGATCAACGTGATGCCGAAGCACGCACCATTCGCAAACAAGATGCGTCTGTAACCACCGAGACAATTCAAGGCTTGAAGGATTTGTTTGGCGGTTTTACCCAAGAGCAGCAATACCATCACTCAGCCAAACAAGCCCACATCGGCATGGGCGTGGCCATTGCTGCGGCAGCGCTGTTGGGTGTGGCTGCCACACCGATGGAAGGCTTTGACAAAGAAGGCATGGACCAAGTGTTGCATTTGTCTAAATTGGGTTTGAAATCGGTGACTTTGCTGGCGTTGGGCGTGCAAGACGTGGAAAACGATTGGTGGTCAAAACTTGAAAAAGTGCGCATGCCGATGGATGAATTTGTGATTATCAAACCATAATGGTCATGCTTAATGATGCCACCATAGGCGTTCTGTAAAGCTTTGACATAAATCGTCACCTTTGATGCTTAACCATAATCCAAAGCGTCCTGTAAACCTTTACAGGACGCTTTTAGCATATACATGACCTGCACAAAAAAACAGCCTGTTACCGAAGCAATCAGGCTGTAAAACCAAGCAAGCTTTCTTTCAATCAAATTATTTTTTACGCATCGGCGGCAAATCGGTACAAACGCCCAATGCCACTTCTGCTGCCATACCAATAGACTCACCCAAAGTTGGATGCGGATGAATGGTTTTGCCGATGTCTTCGGCATCACAACCCATTTCAATGGCCAAGCAAATTTCGCCTATCATGTCACCTGCGTGCGTGCCAACAATGCCACCGCCGATGATCAAGCCAGTTTCAGCATCAAAAATCAACTTGGTAAAGCCTTCGTCGCGGCCATTGGCAATGGCACGGCCTGAAGCTGCCCACGGAAACACCGATTTGGTGATTTTGATACCATCGCGTTTGGCGATTTCTTCGGTCACACCTACCCAAGCCACTTCAGGATCGGTGTAAGCCACACCTGGAATCACACGCGCATCAAAAAACGCTTTGTGACCGGCACAATTTTCCGCTGCCACATGGCCTTCGTGCACCGCTTTGTGCGCCAACATCGGTTGACCGACAATGTCACCAATGGCGTAAATGTGCGGCACATTGGTGCGTTGGGTTTTGTCAACATTGATAAAGCCGCGCTCGGTTACCGCCACGCCTGCTTTGTCCGCGCCAATTAACAAACCATTAGGTTGTCGGCCCGCTGCCACCAACACCAAATCATAACGTTGTGGCTCGGTTGGAGCTTTCGCACCTTCAAACGTCACGTAAATGCCGTCCTCTTTAGCCTCAACGCCCACCGTTTTGGTATTCAACATGATGTTGTCAAAGCGGTATTCGTTCATTTTTTGCCACACTTTGACCAAATCACGGTCCGCGCCTTGCATCAAGCCATCCATCATTTCCACCACATCCAAGCGTGCGCCCAATGTGCTGTAAACAGTGCCCATTTCCAAACCGATGATGCCACCACCGATAATCAGCATTTTTTCAGGCACGGCTTTCAATTCCAACGCACCCGTTGAATCCACAATGCGAGGGTCTTGCGGAATGAACGGCAATTGGGTCACGCGGCTGCCTGCGGCAATGATAGCGTTTTTAAAGGCCACCACTTTTTTGTTCGCGGTTTCGTCCTTGCCTGTGCCTGTGGTTTCGGTCACTTCAAAATGGTTGGCAGAAATGAACTGCGCATTGCCACGAATCACGTCCACTTTGCGCGCTTTGGCCATGCCAGCCAAACCTGTTGTCAGTTTGCCTATGACTTTTTCTTTGTAACCACGCAACATGTCGATGTCAATTTCAGGCTCAGCAAACTTGATGCCGTTGGCGGCCAAATGCTTGACTTCATCCATCACCGCAGCATTGTGCAACAAAGCTTTCGATGGAATGCAACCGACATTCAAACACACACCGCCCAAAGTCGCATAACGCTCAATGATCGCCGTTTTCAAACCTTGGTCGGCAGCGGCAAAAGCGGCTGAATAGCCACCAGGACCACCGCCCAACACCACCACATCGTACTCAGCTTCAGCGGCACCTGAAAAATTCGCTGCCGCTGGTATAGGCGCAGCTTCGGTTTTCGGTGCAGCTTCGGTTTGAGCAGCTGTCACCGCAGATGTGGATTCGGCTGCAGCAGCAACCTCAATCACCACAATCACACCGCCTTCAGAAATCTTGTCGCCCACAGCCACTTTGATTTCTTTGACCACGCCCGCTTGTTCAGCAGGCACATCCATGGTGGCTTTGTCGGTTTCCAAAGTGATTAAAGTGTCATCCACAGCCACGCTGTCGCCCACTTTCACATTCACGTCAATGATATCAACATTTTCGCTACCACCAATGTCAGGGACTTTTAATTCAATGAGAGCCATAATTACCTCTATTCATTTGTATTCAATTTTTCGGCACCAAAATACTGTTTGGTTGTTGATTCCTGCGCCGGTAATAAGTCATCAATAATTGTTCAAATTGCGGTTTGCTGTAATCTTTCACTCGGTTTACCAACATTTGCGAACTGGTTTGCTTGTATTTTCGATACACATCACGTTGTTTTTCACCTATTGGATATTGTTCTTTGACATAAAGATACTTGCTACCTGTATAAAAATGCAAAGTTACCGAAGCATAAACTTCTACCTGAATGGCTGCGACATTTTCCCATGCAAGATGGTAAGAAAGCGGTCTGTAAAGCGTCTGTACACAAATGCCTTCAGTGTTCAAAAACACATATCGAGGTGCTGCCAATATTCCTATATAAAAGCAGTAAAAACAACCAAACAACAATACCGACCAAAACACCAAAAAAAACAACGCCAATAACACTGCCCAACTGCCATGGATCAAAGCCATCCACACCGTCCCAACATGAAAAGCAGTCATGTAGGCGGGAATCGCTGAAAATGCGATGAGAATCACAACCGCCCAACAAAGACAAAAGTAATGCGTCCATGAAAATTCAATCACAGTGGCTTCGTTGGTGTCTAAAGTCATCCGCAAACCTCATGTAAAGCAGTGTTATGACATCCGCTCCGCTCTATCAGATTGCCTTGTCAGGAGCATACAAATTAAAATGGTATTGTAATAAATTCAACCACTCATACTCGTTATAGCCGACCATTTTTTTGGGCAACTTATGTTGGAAAACATCATTTCGATTGGGCTGATAATAGTTCTGACGCTGCCAGTACTCATAATCATAAGTCTGCGTCTGATACCAATAGCGATAACCCTTACAATAACGTATTTCCACCGATGAAGATGTGTGTTGAATAGCAACGATGTCTTCCCATTTGAATAAATGAGAGTTGCGTTTGTAAAACCTTTCTATCCAAATACCATGCTTATCGATATGAATCGCCGTCGCTGTATCTGCACAAACTTTACCCATGGCATACACAAAAAACCACAATAATAAAGCCCAGACAATCAAGATGACACTCACCCCAATTGCCATAGAGCTCCTCATGCTGAAAACAATGTATGCAAACAATGCTGTTCTGCAAAAAATAATGCAAGTCGGTATCGCTAAAAACAACAGCACCACGCCTACGCAACCATATTCAGAACGCTTAAAAGCCACTTTAATGACCGTATCTGAATCAAGTTGCATCATCTGCCCAATCCCATTCACTTAAGAAACACGATTAACATTCAGCGAAACCATCTGATAAGCGTCCTGTAAACTTTTACAGGACGCTTATCAGTCTTACAAAATCACACGGCGGAAGTCTGCCAACAATTGTGCGATGAACACAGTGAAACGCATGCCTGCCGCACCATCAATCACACGGTGATCAAACGACAATGACAATGGGCACATCAAACGTGGTGCAAACTCCTTGCCATTCCAAACAGGTTTCATTTGTGATTTGCACACGCCCAAAATCGCCACTTCAGGAGCGTTCACAATCGGTGTGAAGCCTGTGCCACCAATGCCGCCCAATGAAGAAATGGTAAAGCAAGCACCCTGCATTTCTTGCGGTTTGAGTTTGCCTTCACGCGCTTTTTTCGACAATTCAGCCAATTCTTGTGAAATTTCTTTCAAGCCTTTTTTGTCCGCATCTTTGATGACAGGCACGACCAAACCGTTAGGCGTGTCGGCAGCGAAACCAATGTTGAAGTATTTTTTCAACACCAAATTGTCACCATCCAAAGACGAGTTGAACTCAGGGAATTGTTTCAAGGCCACCACAGAGGCTTTGATGATGAAGGCCAAAGGCGACACTTTCACGCCTTCGCGTTCCCATTCTTTGTTGATGGTTTTGCGGAACTCTTCCAATTCGGTCATGTCCGCGTCTTCATTCACGGTCACGTGTGGAATCATCACCCAGTTGCGCGACAAATTTTGACCTGAAATTTTCTTAATACGGCTCAAAGGCTGAACTTCGACCTCACCGAACTTAGAAAAATCAATTTTAGGCCATGGCAACAAATCCAAACCACCGCCCAAAGACGCTCCCGCTGTGGCCGCAGGCACGCTGCCTGTCGCCATAAAACCTTTGACAAATGATTTGATGTCTTCCTTGGTAATGCGACCCTTGGCACCAGAACCCTTAACACGACCCAAATCCACGCCCAATTCACGCGCAAATTTGCGACTAGAAGGGCCTGCATGGGCTTTAGAGAAACCTGCTTCATCCACGGCTGCTGTCGATTGCAAAATCGTGCTTGAAGCGGCCACAGGTGGGTTGTTAGCAGGTGTCACCGTTGGTGCGGGCGCAGCAACAGGTGTTGCCACCGCCACAGGTGCCGAAACCACAGGCGCAACAGGTGCTGCTGTTTGAGATGATGTCGCAATCACAATAATGGCTTTGCCTTGGCTGACTTTGTCACCCACTTTGACATTCACCGCTGTGATGGTACCCGCTACTGTAGATGGCACATCCATGGTCGCTTTGTCGGTTTCCAAAGTGATCAAGGTTTCATCCAACGCAACCGTATCACCCACTTTCACAGGCACATCAATCACGTCCACATTTTCATGTCCGCCAATATCAGGCACTTCAATGCTCACTTCAGCAGCAGCCGAAGTTGAAACTGCTGCGGCTGCTTCAGCCACGGGAGCTTGGGTTGGGGCTGCAGCAGGTGGTGAAGGCTCAGCAACGGCTTCGCCACTTTCAATCAACACAATCACGCTGCCTTCAGAGATTTTGTTACCCACAGCCACTTTGATGTCTTTGACCACACCAGCCACATCAGTGGGAACGTCCATCGTTGCTTTGTCCGTTTCCAACGTGATCAAGGTTTCATCCACTGCCACGGTGTCGCCTACTTTGACTGACACATCAATCACATCCACATTTTCATGTCCGCCAATGTCTGGCACTTTGATTTCTACGATTTGACCCATCGAGATATTCCTTTAACGCTTAGCTCACTAAAGAGGCGTCCTGTAAATGTTTACAGGACGCAAGCCATTGATTAACGCAACCAGCTAGGGATCGCTTCGGCATCAATACCGTATTTGTCGATAGCCAAAGCCACTTGTTCTTTGCCAATCTTGCCTTCATTGGCCAAGCCATTCAAAGCGGCCACCACCACATGGTAACGGTCTACTTCAAAGAAGCGGCGCAAGTTAGCGCGAGAATCCGAGCGACCGAAGCCATCCGTGCCCAACACAGTGAAGTCAGCATCAATACCAGCACGAACACGGTCTGCAAACGAACGAATGTAATCGGTTGCCGCCACCACAGGACCTTCATGACCTTCTAATTGCGTGGTGATGAATGGCACTTTTTGCTCGCCTGTTGGGTGTAAACGGTTATAACGCAACACTTCTTGCAAATCACGATTCACCAAGTTAAATGACGTCACGCTCCAAATATCCGCATCAATATTGAAATCTTGTTTCAACAATTCTGCACCGCGAATCACTTCTTCCAAAATCACGCCTGAACCCATCAACTGTACTTTATGGTGTCCCGTGCCTTCAGCAGCTTGCAACAAATA
This sequence comes from Vitreoscilla stercoraria DSM 513, assembly GCF_000382305.1. GTDB lineage: Bacteria > Pseudomonadota > Gammaproteobacteria > Burkholderiales > Neisseriaceae > Vitreoscilla > Vitreoscilla stercoraria. The sequence continues at coordinate 130,537 of NZ_KB908020.1, read as the reverse complement.
CATGCCTTTGAGCAAATCGGCTTTGACTTTTTCACCTTCTGGCAACGCTGGGTGTTTGTAGTTTTCGTTCATCACAGTCAAGTAGTAGAACACATCCTCATGTTCGTCATACATGCGACGCAAACCGTCCTGAACAATCACTGCCAATTCGTAAGCATAGGTTGGATCGTAAGAGATGCAATTTGGAATCAAGTCGGCCTGAATTTGACTGTGACCATCTTCGTGTTGCAAACCCTCACCGTTCAAAGTCGTGCGACCTGCGGTTGCACCCAACAAGAAACCTTTGGCACGCAAATCGCCCGCCGCCCAAGCCAAATCACCCACACGTTGGAAACCAAACATAGAGTAATAAATGTAGAATGGAATCATCGCGTAATTGCTGTTGGCGTAACTCGTTGCCGCCGCAATCCAAGAGCTCATCGCACCAGGCTCGTTAATGCCTTCTTGCAACATTTGACCTGATTCAGATTCTTTGTAGAACATCAATTGATCAGCATCTTGTGGCGTGTATTTTTGACCTTTAGGGTTCCAAATACCGTATTGACGGAACATGCCTTCCATACCAAAAGTACGGCTTTCGTCTGGCACAATCGGCACCACACGTTTGCCAATTTGCTTGTCTTTGAGCAAAGTACCCATGATACGAACAATGGCCATGGTGGTAGAGAATTCACGGTCACCTGAAGCTTTCAACTGTGCATCAAAAGCATCCAACGATGGTACTACCAATGGCGTTTTGTTCGCTTGACGGCTAGGCAAATAACCATTCAAAGCCTGACGACGCTCATGCAAGTATTGGATTTCAGGACTGTCGTCAGCTGGTTTGAAGTAAGGCACTTCACCTGCTTCCAATTGCGCATCGCTCACAGGAATGCTGAAACGGTCGCGGAATTTTTTCAGTGATTCCACATCCATTTTTTTGGCTTGATGCGCAATGTTCTGACCTTCGCCAGATGCACCCATGCCATAGCCTTTGATGGTTTTCGCCAAAATCACAGTCGGGCGACCATTAGCATTGGTGGTCGCTTCGTGGTATGCCGCATACACTTTATGAGGATCATGACCACCACGGTTCAACGCCCAAATTTCTTCATCTGACCAATTGGCAACCATGGCTTTGAGTTCTGGGTAGGCGCCGAAGAATTTCTCACGCACATATGCACCATCTTTGGATTTGAAAGTTTGGTAATCACCATCCAAACAATCTGCCATGCGTTGCTTCAAGAAATTGTCTTTGTCTTGAGCGAGCAATGGATCCCAACGACCGCCCCAAATCACTTTCAATACATTCCAACCTGAACCGCGGAAATCACCTTCTAATTCTTGAATGATTTTGCCGTTACCACGCACAGGACCATCCAAGCGTTGCAAGTTACAATTGACCACAAAAATCAAGTTGTCCAAACCTTCGCGTGCGGCCAAAGCAATGGCACCCATGCTTTCAGGCTCGTCCATTTCGCCGTCGCCACAGAACACCCAAACTTTACGACCTTTGGTGCGTGCCAAACCACGAGATTCTAAGTATTTCAAGAAACGCGCTTGGTAAATGCCCATCAATGGACCTAAACCCATAGATACGGTTGGGAATTGCCAGAAATCAGGCATCAACCAAGGATGTGGATAAGACGACAAGCCATTGCCATCCACTTCTTGACGGAAGCTGTCTAGTTGCTCTTCGCTCAAACGACCTTCTAAGAAAGCACGTGCATACACGCCTGGTGCCAAGTGACCTTGAATGAAAACCAAGTCACCGTCTTCGTTTTCATTAGAAGCTTTCCAAAAGTGGTTAAAACCCACATCGTACAAAGTCGCTGCCGATTGATAAGAAGCGATGTGACCGCCCAATTCCAAATCTTTTTTACCCGCACGCAACACCACTGCTGCCGCATTCCAACGAATGATAGAACGCAAGCGGTGTTCTAATTCGTGATTGCCTGGCGACTTCACTTCTTTGCCTGTAGGGATGGTATTCAAATAAGCCGTTGTAGCGCTAAAAGGCAAATGTACGCCAGTACGACGTACTTCACGTACCAAGCGCTGCAAAATGTAATGTGCACGCTCAGGACCTTCATGTTTTAAAACCGATGCTAAAGAATCCAACCACTCTTGGGTTTCAATTGGATCTACATCTTTGAATTGCTCAGTCATATTTTATCCTTCAGCACTCAAAATATTCAAAAAACAACATTTTTCAAAAACCAGCTAGTGATATTCTATATTGAAAATAAAACAGTTCGTTTTCGTTCGATTTGTTACAAATGAGTATGCCATGAATACGGAATATATTTTTCAGTTTAAATTCAAAGAACTTAAGCTTTTATATGGCGTCAAAAAACTTTTGATGCACCGCAACATACTGTATTTTCAGAATTATCCTAGCAGCAATTTCCCACTCAAGCAATTGCTAAGTAAGCAGTTCAATCTAAAAAAAACTTGCTTATATTTGTCAATTTATAAGATTTTCACTATTGAATGAAAAAGAAAATGAACAAAATGAAACACATGGATATTATTAACATTTAAATAAAATTGAATCCAGATTCATATTTATTCATCAAAAAAAATAATCTGCCTGATTCATTCATGCAGATTATTCGTTTTTGTTCAAAACCGCTGTTTTATCTTCATTCAGTCTCATCCCTCCAGACTCTTTTTAACAAGATTAAAACCGCACCATCATTATTCACATGAGGCTCTGTATACGCCAAAACCTCAGGATGTTGCATCAACCAACGTCTCACCATATTTTTCAGTACAGGCGCAAAACCACGAGAGCCCAAACCACTGCCATGAATGATTTCACCGCAAGTACCATATTGACGCACATAATCAATAAATTCATTCAATACTTCTTGCGCTTCTTCCAAAGAATAACCATGCAAATCCAAAGTCGAAATCACCCGCAATTTACCTGACAACAATTTTTCAATGTCTTTGCGACCTTGACCGCCCTTAGAAAACTGCTTTGGTGGCGTCTCATCGGCTTCTTGACTGACATAGAAATAATGGTCTTTTTCTGCCAAATCCATGCGCTCGCTGCGCACACGCGTCGGCGTTTTGTCCACATAGCGTGGTGCACGATTAGGATCTTTCAAGCGCGTCACACCCGCCATGGCTTTGTCAAAGTCAAATACTTCGGCTTCTTTTTCTGCCTTTAAGATTGCCAATTTTTGCTGCTGCTCTTGCACTTGCTCAACTTTGGACTGTTTTCCCAAAGTTTCTAATAATTTTTTAAAGTCTTCCATCATCTGTTTTTCTACCATCATCCATATTGCGGCTAAGACAAAGCGGCCTCTGTCTCTTTTTGTTCATCCAGCTGTTCCACATCGTTTTGAGTATCATGATTTAAGCATGCTTCTTTGGGAGCATCCTCATTCGATTTTTCAACACCATTTGTTTGAACATCATCAGTCTTTGTTGTCGTTAATGATGCACTCACAGGCGCATGAATGCGACCTGTTAACAATTCCCAACCCAAACGCATACGGGCAAAACGCTCACGCACTTGCACTTTCAGGCCGCTTTCCACATCACGCGCATTATAAGCATGCGCCCGCACATTCAAATGGTGCGCCAATATCATCGAACGCTGGTTGTGAAACGCTTGTGAAATAATCAACCAATCGTCCATCAAACCTTGGCTTTGGGCATACAACACACTGTTCAAAGTCCGCTCGCCGCCTTTGTCCATCACAATACACATCGCAGGCACGCCCATCGTCTGCAAATCATAACGCATGGCTTCAGGCTCGCTATAATCTTCACCATTGTCCGTACCCGACACCACCACCACATCAATTTTACCTTGTTGGTATAACAGCGCCGCCGCTTCAATTCGGTATTTATAATAATGATTCACCGCACCATTGGCCAAAACGGGCGCCGTACCCAAGACCAAACCATAACGGTGGTAAGGCACATCCTCCACATCATCGTAAATATCCTTTCGGTGGCGCCATGTCACCCAACTGTCCCAAGCTGCTAACGTCCCTGCCAACACCACACCAGTTCCCACCAAAGCTTTGTAACGTTTTTTCATCCAAATCCCTTTTTCAAGTCAACTGAGTCGTTAAAATCGTCTTAGCCAAGTTAAGCTTTTGCTCACTGAATTCTGCCAAACAACATGAAACCACAGCTTGCCATCTTTTGACTAGAAGCAATCATGGCAAAATACAATATTAACATCTTAAACAAAAAATACCTGATTCTCAGACACAAGCGTCCTGTAAACCAGATAACAATACAAATTGCCTCTATAAATACCAGCCATACTCAAAAAACAATCACTTATTTCACCCAAACAAGCAATCTTTAAAATACAAACAATCTCTTTTCAAATCAAAGCTTAAAAAACACCTTTCATTAAAATTGAATTTTAATTAAAAAAATAATGGCTATCTTAACCAAAGACGAAATCATTCAAAAAACTCAAAATAGGCTCAAATCATACCCAACAACATTCCACATAAACAATCCAGCCAACCCAACCATTTGATGACCATACCAAAACAGCAAATTGTTGCATTGCACCGCTTTGACTCACAAAAAATATTTTCAATTCCCCCCTTGCCAAGCCTCAAATGCCGTGTGATAGTAAAGGCAGGTTCATACACAATATGCCGCGTCGGGTGTCCAGTGAACCGTTTATTTAGTGTTGGTGAATGGACATACGGTGCGGAAAAACAATCTTAGGAGCGCATTATGCGTAGACCTGTCATCGGCATCCCTTGTGATGTCAAATTTGTTGGTAGAGCGGATTTTCATGCCGCTGGTGAAAAATACATTGCTGCTGTACAAGGCGCTGTCGGCGATGTGGTGTTGCTGCCTGCTTGGGGCGACTTAGAAATCTTAAAACGTTTGTTGCCGCAACTAGACGGCATCTTCCTAACAGGCTCATTGTCCAATGTCCAACCACATTTGTACGGCAGCGACTTGGATGATGCCAATACCTTACTCGATGCCAAACGTGATCAAACCACTTTGCCATTGATTGAACATGTTTTAGACATCGGCATGCCTTTGTTTGGCGTGTGTCGTGGTTTTCAAGAAATGAATGTGGCTTTAGGCGGCACCTTGTATCAAAAAGTACAAGAAGTGGCAGGTTTCATGGACCACAGAGAGCCCGATAGCCTAGACCATGAAGTTCTTTATGCCGATGCCCACGATGTTCAATTGGTGCCTGGCAGCCATCTACAACAATGGATGAATGGCATCCATGTCACAACCGTCAATTCCTTGCATCAGCAAGGCATCCAAGATTTATCCCCTCGTTTGACTGCTGAAGCACATGCCCCTGATGGCTTAATTGAAGCCTTTCGTGTGACAGATGCCAAAACTTTTGCGTATGCAGTGCAATGGCATCCTGAATGGAAATACACTGAAAAAGCCGCTTCTGTCGCTTTATTCAAAGCATTTGCCGAAGCTTGTGAGCAATATGCCAGCACCAAATGAGTTTTCCACCCCAAGCCTGTAAACAGGCCTTGATTCAAAGGAATCACAGCTAATGTAAACCAAGGACTTTTGTATGTATGACCAAATATTTGACTGGCTCAAAGAACACAGAATCACCGAAGTAGAATGCATCGTTCCTGATATTTCAGGTGTTGCCCGTGGCAAAATTTTACCCAAAGACAAATTCATTTCAGAGCCTGAAATGCGTTTGCCTGAAGCGGTATTGTTGCAAACGGTAACGGGGGAATTTCCTGATGTAGGCATCATGGACATGACCGACCCTGATATGGAATTGCGCCCTGATGTTGACAGCTTGCGCATCGTACCTTGGGCAACCGATCCCACCGCTCAATTGGTATTCGACTGTTTCTCTTCTGATGGCATTCCAGTGGAAACCGCACCACGTACCGTTTTGCGCCGTGTATTGAAACTGTATGAAGAGTTGGGTTATACCCCTGTGGTAGCACCTGAAATGGAATTTTATTTGGTGTCTCCCAATCCTGACCCAGACATTCCTTTGATTCCACCAGTAGGTCGTACAGGCCGCTCAGAGTTTGGTCGTCGCTCTTACGCCATTGATGCGGTGAATGAATTCGATCCGTTGTTTGAAGAGATTTATGACTATTGTCATGCCCAAAACTTGGAAGTGGATACGTTGATTCACGAAGTCGGTGCGGCGCAAATGGAAATCAACTTCTTACATGGCGATGCTTTGGATTTGGCTGACCAAGTATTTTTGTTCAAACGCACCGTACGCGAAGCGGCTTTTAACCACAAAATGTACGCAACCTTCATGGCCAAACCAATGGAAGGTGAGCCTGGCAGCGCCATGCACATTCACCAAAGTTTGACGTGCAATAAAACCGGCAAAAATGCGTTTTCCAATGAAGATGGTTCGCCTTCGGAAATTTTCTTCTATTTCATTGCCGGTTTACAAAAATACTTGCCTGAAGCGATGCCGTTTTTTGCGCCTTACGTGAACTCATTCCGTCGCTTGACCAAATACACAGCAGCACCCACCAATGTGGAATGGGGTTATGACAATCGTACGGTTGGTTTGCGTGTACCGCGCTCAAGCCCACAAGGCCGACGTGTGGAAAACCGTTTACCCGGTGTCGATTGCAACCCTTATTTGGTTTTGGCATGCTCTTTGGCGTGTGGTTTGTTGGGCATCCAGCAAAAACTGCAACCTTCGGCACCCAACTCAAGCAATGCCTATGAATTGCCATTTCAGTTTCCAGTGACGCCTGAAGAGTCAATTGACCGCTTGCGTGCCTGTACTGAAATCCAAGAAATTTTAGGCAAACGTTTTGTAGAAATGTATATCGGTATCAAAGAATCTGAAATTGCCGAATATTTCCGCGTGATTAGCCCATGGGAGCGAAAATTCTTATTGCTATATGTATAAAAAATCAACAATAAGAATTTTCGCTACAACCAGTCATAAAATGAATATTGATAAGGAAATTAACATGACCAATACCACTTTGAATGCAACTGCCAACCATTTACATCCATTTTCTGACAACCAACAATTGAAAGAAAAAGGTGTGCGCGTCATCACCAAAGCCGATGGCATTTATATCTACGACGATGCAGGCAATAAAATCATCGATGGTATGGCAGGTTTGTGGTGTGTGAACATCGGTTACGGTCGCAAAGAATTGGCAGACATTGCCCGTGACCAAATGAATGAATTGGCGTATTACAACACATTCTTCAAAACCTCACACCCTGCGGTGATTAATTTATCTGCCAAATTGGCCAGCATCGCGCCTGCAGGCTTTAACCATGTGTTTTACACAGGTTCAGGTTCTGAATCGGTGGATTCAATGATACGCATGGTGCGCCATTATTGGGATTCAGTGGGCAAACCATCGAAAAAAACCTTAATCGGTCGTTGGAATGGCTATCACGGTTCAACCATCGGTGGCGTGAGCATGGGCGGCATGAAAGGCATGCACAAACAAGGTGGCTTCCCAATTGAAGGCATTGTACACATCGAACAACCTTGGTTTTATGGCTTGCATGAAGAAGGCGAAACGGCTGAGCAATTCGGTATTCGTGCAGCCAATTGGTTAGAAGAAAAAATCTTGGAAATCGGTGCGGACAATGTCGCCGCATTTGTGGGCGAGCCGATTCAAGGTGCAGGTGGCGTGATTATTCCACCATCAACATACTGGCCACGCATCCAAGAAATCTGTCAAAAATACGATATTTTGTTGGTCGCCGATGAAGTGATTTGTGGTTTTGGTCGTACAGGCGAATGGTTTGGTCACGAAACATTTGGTTTCCAACCTGATATTTTCACCACTGCCAAAGGCTTGTCTTCAGGCTACTTGCCTATCGGTGCGGTGTTTGTCGGTGACAAAGTCGTTGAAGGCATCTTAAAAGGCGGCGATTTCAACCACGGTTTTACTTACGCAGGTCATCCTGTGGCAGCGGCGGTGGCTTTGAAAAACGTGGAAATTTTAGATGATGAAGGCATCATCAAAAACGTCCACGACAAAACAGGTCCTTACATGCAAGCCAAATGGCGTGAAATGTTGTCACAATTCAAATACGTGGACGATGTGCGTGGCGTAGGCTTGATTCAAGGCTTCACTTTAGTCAAAAACAAAGCCACTCGTGAAATGTTCCCGAACGAAGGCGAAACCGGCACGATGTTGCGCGATATTTTCTTCAGCAACAATTTGATCATGCGCGCTTGTGGCGACCACATCGTTGCATCGCCTCCTTTGACCATTACCAAAGAAGAAATCGATTTGATGCTTGCTACCGCTGAAAAATGCTTACAAGAATTTGAAACGGCAATGGACTCCAAACTAGGCGCATAATTTTTCAGTATTTGAATCCTTACAAGCGTCCTGTAAATGTTTACAGGACGCTTTTTTCATCCACACCATTTTCACACTCTTTTGCACAATTTCAATTTGAAAATCACTTTTCAAATGAATTAAAACAAACTCACACCAAAAACACATAAACACATGGGTTTTGACTTAGCTTAACCCAAGTTATCTTGCTCCCAAACCAACCCAAGTTTATTGTCAAAAAACACTGTTGCAAGGCTCAATTGAACCCTGACACAGTGGCTTTGACACAGAATAGGAGTTTTCTATGCGCTTCATACCCACTCTTTTATTGACCAGCGGCTTAGGCTTGATTGCGATGAATGCACAAGCACAAGATGCCCAAGGCAATCCCAATACCACTGTTTCCATCGGTTACAGTCACGGTAAGATTTCAGGCGCAGACAAATTAAACGGTGTAACTGCCAAATACAATTACCAATTTGACCAACAACCTTGGGGCGTGATGACCAATCTCACTTACATGGGTGGCAAACAAAGAAACAACATCACATCGAGTAACCAGTTGTATGAAAACGATGTGGATATAGACTATTACTCAGCAGGCGTGGGACCTAGCTATCGCATCAATCCCAATGTCAACGTCTATGGCGTGGTTGGTGTCGCCAAAGCGGACACCAAAGGCACTCAAAAACAAAACCGCACAGGCAGAATTTACAATATCGACAACAAAGACACCAACGTGATGTATGGCGCAGGCGTGCAATACAATCCCGCTCCCAATTGGTCGGTCGATGTCGGCTATGAAAGCTCACGCGTCAACGATGGCTACGACAAACGCAGCATGAATGCATTCAATGTGGGCGTGGGTTATCGTTTTTAATATCACCCTGCTTTAAAATGTCACAAGCGTCCTGTAAAGGTTTACAGGACGCTTGTGACATTCAATATTTTGATATTATGTTTTTTGCAAATACGCTTGCTCTTGCAACCACTTCAACCATGTCGCTACCGCCGTATGTCGCTGTCGTGCCAAACGATACACCGCATAATAAGACTCATGCCACACCAAGCTGTGTTGTGGAAATATGGGTCTGAGCAAACCTTGTTCTACCGTTTTAGAAACCAAAGCATCGCTGGCCAACACCAAGCCATAGCCAGCAATCGCTGCTTGTATTGCATCATTTTCTGTATCAAACACCCGCGTCTGCCCCACTTGCACGCCCAAATGCGCATATTTCTCTAACCACACCCGCCAATTCATGGCTTGGTAAACACAATCATCAGATTGAATCGCAATCACATTCACCGCATCTTGCCAATAAAAATGAGGCGAAGCATACACGCTCATGCTTTCTGCGAACAATGGTTCATAACCGAATTGCGCATCAAACGCCTCTTGCTCAGGCAAACAGCGCAAAAACACATCAATATTCAAATCAGAATCAGGCAAACGCCATTCGCCACTGGTCAATAAACGCACGTCAATATCAGGATATTGGCGGTAAAAATCGCCCAAACGTGGAATCAACCACAAACTCGCCATCGTGGTAGGCATTTGCACACACACGCTCAAAGCCCTTTTTTCAGGGCGCAATGTTTGTATGCCCGCTTGCAAATCAAACAAACTGCGGTGACACACTTCATACAATTGCGCCCCTATTGCGGTTAACACAATTTGATTGGCATGTCGCTCCCACAAATTCAATTGTAGGTGTTGCTCTAATTTTTTCAATTGCTGTGATACCGCTGCAGGGGTCACAAACAATTCTTGCGCTGCCAGCTTAATCTCGCCCAAACGGGCAGTCGCTTCAAACGCACGCAAGGCATTCAAGGGTAAATCTTTGAACATGATTTAGTTTTTCTAATGCTTGAGCAATAAAACTCGTTTGTAAAAACCACTGTATTTTTTTATACTGCTTGTCATTCCAACATATTCATGATTCTAAAAGAGGTTTTTATGCAATTGCAAGGCTTAAAACGCAAAATTGTTCAAGCCATCAGCTACGAAGTTTTAGCGATCATCATGGTATCGCCTTTTGTAGCCACCTTATTTGGTAAAAGTTTATCTAATGCTGCCAGTTTGTCGGTGATTTTGTCTATGTTGGCTTTGTTTTGGAATATGGCTTTCAATTATTTGTTTGAAATGTGGGAAGCCCGCCAAGCAGACACCACCCGTACTTTAAAACGCCGCATTATCCATGCTTTGGGTTTTGAAGCCGGCTTCGGTTTGCTGGTAGTACCGATTACAGCATTTTGGTTGGCGATTTCTTGGCAAGCGGCTTTGGCGACCAACATCGGTTTGATGTTGTTTTTCATGGTGTACCAATTTGGTTTTCAATGGTTGTTTGACAAAACATTTGGCTTGCCAAATTCGGCATTGGTCAACGCCAAATAATCTAAAAAGCGTCCTGTAATTTACAGGACGCTTTTGTATATGCAGACTCAACATCTCAATATATTATTTGATGTCTTTGCGCATAAAACCACGCAAAAACCAAAATTGCGCCACCATAAACACCACCATCACAATCATGTCACCAAAAGCGGTGAACATCGCCCAATATTCCACCCATACAAAGGCAAACAACGCTTGTAAAACCGCCATCAGTGTGAAAAATCCAACCCAAACCCAATTGAGTTTCATCCATTGTTTCGGCGTCATCTCAAAAATTGGACCTAACATTTTTTGGATGCCCGGAGTACCGCCTAAAAACAATGGACTCATCGCCAAGCCAAACGCAAACACCGCATTGATAATCGGTGCTTTCAAACGAATGTAAAAATCGTCTTGGAATGCCATCGTCAAGCCACCAAACACCACCGTCAACACCACCACCAACCACTGGCGTTTTTCCAATGTGAATTTTTGCAACACAAACATCAAGCCATACACAATCAAAGTAGCAATTAATAAGCCTGTCGTCGCTGCAATAATATGCTCGCTGCCCTCGCCCTCAGTCGTTTTATAAATGTAAAAAAAGACAATTAATGGAATCCAATCCAAAAACGGCTTGATAGCATCCAAAGTTTTCGCGTTCATAAACCCAAAGTATTAAAATTTAACAGAGCGCTATTGTAGCCTTAAATGCCGTTTTTGCCGTGAATTAACTGCGTTAATCCAAGCAAAGGATTTGAGACCGCTATGCTATTCGATTTTTTACCACAAAACCCTCACAATTGACCTCTTATCTGCTGACATCTGCAACAAAAATTTATTCATGCGTAGAATGAAACTTAGGCTAAGTTCATGCTTTCTAAATAGCTTTATGCCTGACTCATTTTCTTCCTCAATTAGGGGGTTCTTATGTATAAATTCATCATCTTGGCAGTGATTTTTGGCATAGGAGTACAAATCCCATCCGAATTGCCCACGCCAGCGGTCAACGGTATCCAACTCAATGACAATACAGAAACCGTTTTGTTAGCATTAGGCAATCCTAACGATCAAGACCAATACATTTACAACACTTGCGACCCTGAATCTAACAATATGCAATGGCATTATCCTGGCATGAGCATCACCTTTACCGAGTACCACAAACAACCCATGGTCAGCCAAATTGTCATTTACGATGGCAAATGGGCATTAGGCGGCATTCATTTGCAAGACGATGTTCAACAAGTCAAAGCCTTGTTTGGCGATGCCAATTTCATCCACGACGTCTTGCCATATAACAATCGTGGCGACGCCAGTTGGGAATTCACCATCCGTCACAACCAAGTGGCCAATATTGCTTTGAAACAAGCCTCTTGCAAATCCACTGTTTAAAATCGATGTGCATAAAAAAGCGTCCTGTAAACTGTTACAGGACGCTTTGATTTTGAATCTAAAACTTAAGCCACTTGGGTTTGATGCTCATCGCCTTGACGCTCACGAATCGCGCCCAAACGGTAAACGGTTTCGCCTTGTTCGCTCAAGAATGCTTGTGCACGGTCTGCGTCTTCCGCTGCAACCACAACCACCATACCGATGCCACAGTTAAACGTGCGGTACATTTCTTGTGCCTGAACATTGCCCGCTTGTTGCAACCATTGGAACAATTTTGGCAATTCCCAAGACGCTGCATCGATTTGCGCCACGGTATTTTCAGGCAACACGCGTGGCACGTTTTCAGTGATGCCGCCACCGGTGATGTGCGCCATGCCTTTGATGGTGAATTCTTTCAAAGCCGCCAATACAGGTTTCACATACAAACGAGTCGGTGCCATGATCGCTTGGCGCAAAGTTTTGTCGCCATCAAAGCCGGCTGCATCCAAATCAGGATTGTCGCGCTCAATGATTTTGCGTACCAAAGAATAACCGTTTGAGTGTGCACCGTTAGATGCCAAACCCAACACCACGTCGCCTGCCACGATAGAACGACCATTGATAACTTGGTCTTTTTCCACCACACCAACAGCAAAACCTGCCAAATCGTATTCGCCTTCAGGGTACATGCCTGGCATTTCAGCCGTTTCGCCGCCAATCAATGCACAGCCTGATTCTTCACAACCTTGCGCAATGCCTTTGATGACGTCAGTAGCGCGAGCCACGTCCAATTTGCCGCAAGCGAAATAATCCAAGAAGAACAATGGCTCAGCGCCTTGCACCAAGATATCGTTCACACTCATGGCAACCAAGTCGATGCCGACTGTATCGTGTTTGTCCCAATCAAAAGCCAACTTCAATTTGGTACCCACACCGTCAGTGCCTGACACCAAAACAGGGTTTTGGTATTTCTTGCTGATTTCCACCAACGCACCAAAACCACCCAAATCGCCCAATACTTCAGGACGCATGGTTCGTTTTGCAAACGGCTTGATGTTTTCAACCAATTGATCGCCAGCGTCGATATCGACACCAGCATCGCGATAACTTAAAGAGTCGCTCATGTATGACAGATTCCTAATCCAAATGAGTGCCTAAAGATAGGCGGCTTGAGATGGACTCCATTTTAACCGATTACGCCTCTTATGCACACACCGATAAGATGAATATCTGCAATACTTCTACAACGCAGCAGCAGCAGTTTGATTTTGATAGCAATACGTTTGCTAAAAAACAATGTGACCGCCATCACTAAGCGTCCTGTAAGGTTGACAAGACGCTTAGTAAAATCAGGTCTCACCTCTCAATATTCCATATCCCTAGGCAACGATTAAGAAAACCTACGCCAACATTAAGGGATTCAAACCAATTTTTACGATGGCATCTTGTATAATCTAAACCTTCTATCGGCATCCACCCACACAGCAGCCACACCTCCAAACTAGCTTTTCCAATTCCAAGCTGCTGTCCATTTATAAAAGAGTTTTTTATGCAATATCAAGGCGTATGCCATAAAATGCACACCGATTTGATGTCATCAGACAGCGCATCCAATCCCAGCAAACAACAAGTCCAATACCGCTTTATTTTGGATGAAGCCGTCATCGACACACCATTGGCATTGGGTCAAGAAGTAGAATTGACTTGGACGGGCAATATTTACTGCGTCTCTTGCGGCAAAAAAACGCCCAAATCCTACTCACAAGGGCATTGTTTTAAGTGTTTCAAAACCAAAGCCGCATGTGACATGTGCATCATGAAACCCGAAACCTGCCATTACCATGTCGGCACCTGCCGCGAAGAATCGTTTGCGCAATCGGTATGTTTTCAGCCGCACATTGTCTATTTGGCCAATTCCAGCGCCCTGAAAGTCGGCATCACACGCTTAGGACAAATGCCCACGCGTTGGCTAGACCAAGGCGCAACCCAAGCTTTGCCCATCATGCAAGTCGGTTCGCGCCGTTTGTCAGGCAAACTAGAAGTGATGTTTGGCGAACAAGTTGCCGACAAAACCGATTGGCGCAAATTGCTCAAAGGCGAAGCATCGAGCTTGAATTTGGAAACGGTACGCGACGAATTATTGAACGAGTTTGAGCCGAAAATCGCCGAAATTCGCGATGAGTTTGCGCAAAAATCCGATTTTGAAGAAGGCATCACCATTTTGAATCAAGAAAATATGCGCGAATTTGCCTACCCTGTGAATGTGTATCCTGAAAAAGTCAAATCGCACAATTTGGATAAAACACCTACCGTGCGTGGCAAATTACAAGGCATCAAGGGACAATATTTGCTGCTCGACACAGGCGTGATTAACATTCGCAAATACACGGGTTATGAATTGATTGTGCGTGTGGTTTGAGACGGTTTTTTGATTGTATAGAGTGAATAAGGCGTCCTGTAAAAGTTACAGGACGCCTTTTATAAAAAATTATATTAAATTTTCACAATAAATAACTATTTTAATTAAAATTTTTGACTTTAATAATTATCATGTCATATATTTTTAATTAACAACACAAGGGGGAATTTAATATGTTTATCAAATCGTTAACCATTGAAAACTTCAAAGGCTTTCACTCTACTCACGATTTATCTTTCAATATGCCTGATGGCATTCATGAAGGCAGCGGTCTGAATATTTTTATTGGGGAAAACAATTCTGGTAAATCGACCATTTTTGAAGCTTTGGATTTTTTAAAAGATAGCTCTAGAAAAGAACCTTCTTTAATAGTCAACAAATCTGACCCTAACATTCAGTTGAATGATTTTTCAGTTGAAGTAACATACGTAGGAAATATTAGCGATGTCGTAAACAATTATGTACAAGCAAATAAAATCAACTCTTTTACAAACGCCATCTTTCAATGTCAAAATAATGTCGAACATTTTAGAGTTAAGAGGCAATGGAACCAAGCAACTCCAAATGATATAAAAACGATAAATTTTTGGAATAATACCCAACAAAATTATTCAAATCCATCAGGCATCGATGCGCCATTCAAAAAAATTTATGACAATAATTTTATATGGGCAGATACCAATCCAAGCGATGAAGCAAAATTCGGAGCTTCAACAATATGTGGTTCGCTTTTGAAGGAAATTGCAATTGGGCACTCAAGTACTCCAGAATATGAGGCATTTCAAAGTAATTATCACAATTTATTTAACAATCCAACTTCTGATTTAAGGGTTAAAATCTCTGAAATTGAACAACAAATACAAACCGTTTTTTCATCTCAATTTGGCGATGCTAATATTTCATTTCGCTTTGAAGAATTACAAATAGACAATTTTTTCAAAACAGCTAACATTGTTATTGATGATGGCGTTGAAGTGCCTATGAATGAAAAAGGTCATGGCATGCAAAGAGCCGTCGCTTTGTCTTTACTGCAAGTTTATGCAGAATTAACCTCTACTGCCAACAATACTACTATTTCTAAGCCATTTTATTTGTTTATAGATGAACCTGAAATATGCCTGCATCCAATGGGACAAAAAAAGCTTTTGGATGCCATTATGTTGATTTCAAAAACCAAACAAGTTTTTATCACTACCCACTCACCATTTATTTTGTCATCAACAGAAATTAGAAATGCGGGATTGTTTATTTTGAAAAAAATAAACAATCAAAATACCATTGAAGCTATTAATACATCACCCTTGTTCCCATGGAGTCCTTCTTGGGGTGAGATTAGTTATAAAGCATACAACTTACCTACTGTTGAGTTACACAATGAATTGTATGGTTACTTACAAGAACTAAATAACCTCTATAACAATGTTAAAGTTGACCAATGGCTTAGTGCTCAAGGTATTGCATTAGATAAAACATGGATTAGAGAAAATAAAGGTATTGTACAAAATCCTGAATCAACAACCCTCCAAACATTTATCAGAAATCATGTCCATCACCCTGAAAATGTAACCATGCAAGCCAACAAATATACAGAATCAGAATTAAAGCAATCGATTGAACAAATGATCAATCTTGTTGAGCAGCTAAATGTAACACAGGCTGAAATAGAAACAACTATCTAACTTGTGAAATGAGACAAAATTAATGATAAAAAGCGTCCTGTAAACCTTACAGGACGCCTCTTTCATGCCATCACATCAATAATCAAGCATCAACCGGAATAATACCAATTTTCGCTTGCCATTGTTTTGGTGCGATCGCATGTACCGATTGGCCAGTTGGGTCAACGGCAACAGTCACAGGCATGTCTTTGACATCGAATTCGTAAATCGCTTCCATGCCCAATTCTTCAAACGCCAACACTTTGGCCGTTTTAATCGCTTTGGACACCAAGTAAGCCGAGCCGCCCACTGCCATCAAATACACCGCTTTGTTGTCGGCAATCGCTTCACATGCCACAGGGCCCCGCTCAGATTTGCCAATCATACCGAGCAAACCAGTTTGTTCCAACATCGTGCGGGTGAATTTGTCCATGCGCGTGGCAGTCGTTGGGCCTGCAGGGCCAACCACTTCATTGCCAACAGGATCGACTGGACCTACGTAATAAATCACGCGATTGGTGAAGTCCACTGGCAACTCTTCGCCATTGTTAATCATGTCCACCAAACGTTTATGCGCTGCGTCGCGACCGGTCAAAATTTTGCCATTCAAAAGCAACACGTCGCCAATTTTCCAAGATGCCACTTCTTCTTTGGTCAAAGTATCCAAATTCACGCGTTTGCCATTGGTCGGATCGTACGTGATATCAGGCCAATCTTCCAAGCTTGGCGCTTCCAAAACCGCAGGACCTGAACCATCCAATTCAAATTCCACGTGACGCGTTGCCGCACAGTTCGGAATCATCGCCACAGGTTTTGACGCTGCATGCGTTGGATAATCGAAAATCTTCACATCCAAAACTGTGGTCAAGCCGCCCAAGCCTTGCGCACCAATGCCCAAAGCATTCACTTTTTCAAACAACTCCAAGCGCAACGCTTCCACCGTAGACAATTCAGCGCCTGAAGCAGCTTTTTCTTGCAATTCTTGGATATCAATGTGACCCATCAACGATTCTTTTGCCATCAAGGCCGCTTTTTCAGGCGTGCCACCAATACCAATGCCCAAAATGCCCGGAGGACACCAACCTGCGCCCATGGTCGGAACGGTTTTCAAAACCCAATCCACAATCGAATCAGAAGGATTCAACATCGCCAATTTGGATTTGTTTTCAGAACCACCGCCTTTGGCCGCACAAATCACTTCCACTTTATCGCCTTTAACGATTTCCATATGAACGACTGCTGGTGTATTGTCTTTGGTGTTTTGGCGTTTGCCCGCAGGATCGCGCAAAATCGACGCACGCAACGGATTGCCCGCTGCCGCATACGCTTGGCGCACGCCTTCGTTGACCATGTCTTGTACCGACAATTCCGCATCCCACTGCACGTTCATGCCCACTTTCAAGAACACCACCGCAATGCCCGTGTCTTGGCAAATCGGGCGACGACCTTCGGCACACATGCGGCTGTTGACCAAAATTTGGGTCATTGCGTCTTTTGCCGCTGGGTTTTCTTCTTTTTCCCAAGCTTTGGTCAAGGCTTGAATAAAGTCTTTTGGATGATAATAGCTGATGAATTGAAATGCATCGGCAATGCTTTGGATGAAATCCTGTTGCTTGATTACAGTCATGGATTAACCTTTTTGTTATGGTGAGGTGTTAAATACTCAGCCATATATTCTAACGTTTTATGCCCAAACCGTCATCCGCTACACACTCATACTATGATATTCATAGTACAAAACACAGGCCAAATGCTGCTCATGCGTTTCAAATGTTCAAAACTTAGCTAGAATGGTCACCATTGAATTTTTCACGAGTGCGTGTATGAAAATACTGATATTGGGTTGTGGTCAAGTGGGTTCTGCTGTCGCAAAAAGTTTGGCACAACAACCCAATAATGACGTCACCGTTATCGATAACGATGCACAAGCCTTACAGCGCTTAAGCGACAGCTTGGACATTCAGACGATTGTAGGCTCTAGTTCGTCCCCTCAAATCTTACAGGCCGCTCAAATTGAAGACAGTGATTTATTATTGGCTTTAACAGGCAGTGATGAAACCAATTTGGTTGCCTGCCAATTGGCTTATCGGATGTTCAATACACCTGAATCTATTGCGCGGGTGCGTCAAGGTGATTTGGTGCATGCTTTAGATTTAGAAGATTTGGATGGTGCCAATTTAGACAAAAATATTTTCAATGTGTCATATTACATCCGTCCTGAACAATTGGTAACCGAACAATTATTTGGCTTGTTTCAATATTCATTGGCTTTGCAAGTATTGAGTTTCAACGATGATGCCATTCGTTTAACAGTGATTAAAGCTGAGGCTGGCGGCACCATATTGGGCAAAAAATTATTGCATATGCAAGAAGTGTTATCATTGATGGCACGCTCGCACATTGATTGCCAAATTTCAGCGATTTACCGCAATGGTCGTTTGGTCATTCCCAACAGTGACACCATGATTATTGAAGGCGATGAGATTTATGTGCTCGCGCGCACCGAACACATGAACGATATTTTGCGCTTGTTCCGACCTGATGACAAACCCGGCAAACGGGTCATGATTGCAGGTGGCGGCAATATCGGTTATCGCCTTGCCAAACTGTTAGAAAAACAATACAACGTCAAAATCATCGAATTCAATCAAAACCGCGCCGAATGGCTGGCGGACAATTTACACAATACGTTGGTCTTAAAAGGCTCAGCCACCGATGAAGCCTTGTTGATACAAGAAAACATAGACGAAGTCGACGTGTTTTGTGCCTTGACCAATGACGATGAAGACAATGTGATGTCCAGTTTGCTTGCCAATAATTTGGGCGCCGACCAAATCATCACCATCATCAACCGTACATCTTATGTGGATTTGCTCCAAGGCAATCAAATTGACATTGTCGTTTCACCGCATTTGGTGACCATCGGCTCGATTTTGTCACACATTCGTCGTGGCGACGTGGTGTCGGTGCAACCTTTGCGCCATGGCACAGCCGAAGTATTGGAAGTGATTTTGCATGGCGATCGCAAAACGTCCAAAATGGTTGGTCGGCGTTTGCAAGAAATCAAATTGCCAACCAGTTGTTATTTTGCGGCAGTCGGGCGTGATGGTGAGTGGACGATGGCGCACCAACGCGATTGGATTTTACAAGAAGGTGACCATGTGATTTTCTTTGTCGCTTACAGCCGCCATGTCCAAGAATTGGAAAAAGCCATTGCGGTGAAATTCGGTTTCTTTTAAAGCGAGGCAGCTTCTATGTATAAATTGCTGCCCATTGTGCACATTTTGTCCAAATTGGGCGTGTTATTTGCGGCATTATTGCTATTGCCTGCGGGTATTTCTTGGCTTTTTGGTGATGGTTTGGGCATGCAATTAACCACCATTTCCATGTTGTCCATGTTAGGCTCATTCGTAGTGTGGGTCTTAACTGCCAAATACCAACGTGAACTCAAACCGCGCGACGGTTGTACGCTGGCAGTGGTTTTGTGGGTAGGATTTGCCTTTATGGCCGCCATACCCATGTATTTGGCCGTCCCCGAAATTACCATCACCGATGCTTATTTTGAAGCCATGTCAGGTTTGACCACCACAGGTGCCACGGTCATCAAAGATGTGGATTCACTGCCACCATCGATTAATTTTTGGCGCGCTTTGCTGCAATGGTTTGGCGGTATGGGCATTATTGTCTTGGCGGTGGCGATTTTACCGCTGATTGGTGTCGGTGGTATGCAGTTATACCGCGCAGAAATGAATGGCATCAACAAAACCAACAAACTCTCTCCTCGCATTGCCCAAACCGCCAAAGCCATGTGGGGCATTTATGTTTTGTTCACGCTGGTTTTGTGGTTGGCTTTGCGTTTGGCAGGAATGTCTTGGTTTGATGCTTTGTGCCATGCGTTGACCACCATTTCTTTGGGCGGCTTTTCCACCCATTCCAATGGCTTGGCCTTTTTCAATTCACCCATGATAGAAGCCATTATTGCGTGCGGTGTGTTGGTAGGCGGCCTGAATTTTGCCAATCACTTCCAAGCCTTTTCACATCGCAGTTTACGTGAATATTGGCGTGATATTGAAGTCAGAGTCACCATTTATATTTTGGCATTTACCATTATCACCGGCACTTTGTACATGTGGGCGATTGATTTTTATTCGCTGCCAAACGCTTTTCGCTATGTGGCTTTCACCACGATTTCAGTGGCGATGGCAACGGGTTTTGCCAATGCCGACTTTGGCACTTGGCCTTTGGTTTTGTCGCTCTGGCTCATCTTGTTAACCAACTTTTTGTCCAACGCAGGTTCCACCGGTGGTGGTATCAAAACCATTCGTGCCATCGTTTTATTCAAATTCAGTTTACGAGAAATGACATTATTGCTTCACCCAAACGCCGTTTCTCGGGTTAAAATCAATGGCAATCCTGTCCCTGAACGCATGGCGCTGACCATTTTGGCCTTTGTATTCGTTTATTGCACCACCATCATCGTCTTTACTTTTTTGATGATGATCACAGGATTGGACTTCATGACTGCCATGACTGCCATGGTCGCTTGTATTTCCAATTTGGGTACAGGTCTTGGCAACGTCGGTCCAAGCTATACTTTCGGTTACTTTACTGATTTACAAAAATGGTTGTGTTTGTTTGTCATGTTATTAGGTCGTTTGGAAATTTTCACTTTGTTGGTATTGTTTACGCCTGCTTATTGGCGCAAATAGGGAAATAAAATATGCAAAATACAATTTGGCGCATCAGTGTCATCACCGCAGTAGTGGCATTGGCCGCCTGCTCTACTCAAAGAGAAGCCCCTGTCGAAACCGTTACGCCTAGCGAGCACAAGCCGCACGTGCAATTTTCCAATAAAACCGTAGAATCTTCATCAAAAGTGATGAGCGATTATGCCCAATACCAACCGACTTTGGACGCTTTGCGCGCTGTGGGCAATGACCAAGCTGCGATAAATTTCTTAAACCAACAAACCAGCGACAACGCCATGGCAGAACGTGTGCGCAATCAATGGCTCAAAAACTTGGGTGCGCGTGGTCAGTGGTCTACATTCAATGCTGAATATGCCAAATTAGACAAAGGCGGCATAGACCAAGAAAACCAATGTTACGCTCAATTAAGCGGCGCCGAACGCAATACCCAATTGGTATCTAATTTGATTTTGGAACATGGCAAATTGCCAGCAGGTTGCAATACCTTATTACAACAATCTGCAAGCGGCCTGAATCAAAACCAAGTGTGGTCACGCATTCGTGGCTTGCTCTCTAACAATCAAATCACCGATGCACGCAATTTAGCCGCAGCCATTGGTCAGCCCTTGCCTAGCGCTTTAGGCAGCTTAAATGGCAGTGGCATGGCAGCACAAGAATCATTGCTTTATTCAGTGACCAATGCCAATGCTCGCAAAGACAATAATATTGGCAACCGCATCGCTGCGATTTCAGGCAACTTAAGCCGTGAACAAGCTGGTTTTGCGTATGGTGCTGCAGGTGAAACCCATGCCAAAAGCCAAAACTTCGGTGTGGCTTTGCAATTGTTTAACCAAGCAGACCGCGCACAATTGGACGAAGAACAATGGGAATGGTATGTGCGTTCGGCACTGCGCTTTAGCCGTTGGCAAGAAGTCAATAACATTATCGCTGCCATGCCTGCCAAATTGCAAAACAAAGAAGATTGGCAATATTGGCGTGCACGAGCTTTGCAAGCGATGGGTCAAAGCGCCCAAGCACAACAACTGTTCCAAAAAGCCTCACAATCAGGTCGTAATTTCTATGCTTTGATGGCGCTTGAAGCTTTGGGTGGCAAAGTAAGCACCAATAGCAATGCCAAACCAGCTTCAGAAGCAGAAAAAGCCCGTGCCGCACAAGACGGAGCGATTGCGCGTGCTTTGACTTTGTACCATGCCAGCGTGGCAAACGATAATCGTACGGTTCGCAATATTGCCCAACAACAATGGCGTTATGCAGTGCGCAATTTGAATGAGTCTAGCTTGTTGGCAGCGGCAGCAGTGGCACAAAAAGCAGGCTTTAACGAGATGGCCATTTATGCGGCAGACCGCACCAATCACTTGCTAGACTTCAACATTCGTTACATGTCGCCTTACAAAGACATCACCACCCGCTATGCCCGCCAAGTCGGTATCGACCCTGCATGGGCTTATGGTTTGATTCGTCAAGAAAGCCGTTTCATGATCGGTGCGCGCTCACACGTGGGCGCCTCTGGTTTGATGCAATTGATGCCAGCGACCGCGCGCGAAGTGGAACGCAAAATCGGTGCGTCTAGCACAGGTTTGGACGACATTGAACACAACATCAAACTCGGTACTTGGTATTTGGCCGATGTGCGCAATTCTTCTGGCAGCGAAACCATGGCCACCGCAGGCTATAACGCAGGCCCAGGCCGCGCGCGCCAATGGCGTGCCAACGTGCCGTTGGAAGGTGCCATTTATGCCGAAACCATTCCATTCAACGAAACGCGTGATTATGTGAAAAAAGTGATGGCCAACGCCACTTATTACGCCAGCTTATTTGGCGAACCGCGCCAATCTTTGACACAGCGCATAGGCACGGTGCCTGCAAAATAAATTTCAATCATTGCATTAAAAAACAAGCGTCCTGTAAACCTTACAGGACGCTTGTTCATCTTCAATACCCATTCAAGCAGCTTTACACTATCATCATGATTGCTGTGGTCTGGGCTGCTCGTCAAACAATTGGACATACAAATTCTGCACCATATTCCAATCATCGGTAAATGTCAGTTTTTCTTGTGCCCGACGCATCAATATTTGCGCCTGCGCTTGGGCTTCAGCCGCCAATGGCGCTTCTTCAATATTGACATAAATTTTGTGCAAAATTTTCAATAAACGAACGACCAAAACCATATCATTGGCAGCAAAAAAAATAATCGGTGCAAATGGTTGGCTGATGAGGTCTGTTTCATCAAACATCATCACATGCAAGCGTTGGTACAAAATCGCCCCTTGTTCGTCGCGCTTTTGTTGGAGTTCTGCGCTGGGCTTGGCATCAACCAACACTTCTAACATATGATTAAAGACCAAAATCGACGTACCTGGATCATTGACACCCACAGACAAAGCCCGCAGCGCCACTTCACTCAACACAATCATGCCATAACGGGGATCTTGCTCATACACGCGTACAATACTGTAAACAAAACAATCGACAATGTACGCACAATCTGCCTCACTGAGTGCTTCAATACCACGAATTTTCAACAAAATACGCTCAGGACTGAGCAATACCCCCGGCACCGCACACAACTGAATCTGTGCATGGTGTTTGTTCGCCCACAATTGCAAAGCCTCTTGATCGATATGCGTGACATATTGGCACTTTTTCGCATACACAGAAATGCCATCTTCCCACATAGATTCCGATGCATGCGCTTGCATGGTCGGGTGCAAACGCCAATACGATAAGCTATCTGATGCCACTTTATTCAACTTATCCATGGTATTGCCCAAACGCCCCAATTGCGACAAAGCACCAATCCAACGAATCAACGAAAAAACCACGTATATCAACATCAACACAGTACTGGTAAGCAAAACAAAGCGGCCTGTATTGCCTAGAATATTCAAGCCCAAAGTCACTTGGGCAATCAAAGAAAACACAAATGCTGCAATGAAACTGGCAATGGCAACACGACTGTTATCATCGCCCATCACCAATTTGGTCGTGCGCGGAGTCACACCATTGGATGCCGATGAATATGCTGCCACCATGGTAGACAAAGAAAAAGTCGATACCGCCAACATGCTCGAAGAAATCACCGTCAACAGACTTTGAATCAAATTACCATTCACCGCAGGCAAATCTGCATGGGCAAATTGTCGGTCTAAAAAATAGGCCAAAAAAGAAATCAAAAAGCCAATGATTGCGCCAAACGTAGGTGTCAACCACAAAGTATTGCTTGGGTTGCGTATCCAAATTTTGATTTTGAACCACATACTCTGTCCTTGCACCCAATCGAGTCAATTGATAAACGATTACAGGACGCCTAAGCATCCTGTAAGTTTCTCAACCATGTGCAAAAACAACCATTATTTACATAGTAGCGTAATTCGGACCACCCGAGCCTTCAGGACACGTCCAATTGATGTTTTGCGTTGGGTCTTTGATGTCGCATGTTTTGCAATGCACACAGTTTTGCGCATTGATTTGCAAACGTGGTTTGCCATCGTCTTGTTCGACAATTTCATACACGCCCGCAGGACAATAACGTGTTTCCGGGCTGGCGTATTCATCGAAGTTCACCTTAATCGCCACATCTGGATTTTTCAATTTCAAATGCGCAGGTTGGTTTTCTTCGTGGTTGGTGCCACTCAAAAACACGCTCGACAAACGGTCAAACGTCAACACGCCATCGGGTTTTGGATAATTGATTTTGACGCTGTTGGCGGCTTTTTTCAAACTGCTGTGGTCTGAGCCGTGATGTTTCAAAGTCCAAGGCGATTTGCCTTTGAACAAATACGTTTCAATGGCTGAAAATGCCATCGCCGGCCACATTCCCCATTTAAACGATGGACGAATGTTACGCACACCGTGTAATTCTGTGTACAACCAGCTTTGCTCAAACGCTGTTTGGTAAGTGGCCACTTCTTTGGCAGTTTCATACGACTCTTGCGATTCTTCCAAAGCGGCAAAGACCGTTTCCGCTGCCAACATGCCCGACTTCATCGCCGTATGTGTGCCTTTGATGCGCGGCACATTCAAAAAGCCTGCCGCATCACCCACCAACACACCACCCGGGAATGAAATTTTCGGCAAACTTTGCAAACCGCCTTCGCTAATGGCACGCGCACCATAAGCAATGCGACGACCGCCTTCAAACACTTTGCGAATCTCTGGATGGGTTTTGAAACGTTGGAACTCTTCAAACGGTGACAAATATGGATTTTCATAATCCAAACCAATCACAAACCCTACTGCCACTTGGTTGTCATTCAAATGGTATAAGAACGAACCGCCATAGGTTTTGGTGTCCAAAGGCCAGCCCATCGTGTGTTGCACATAACCGGGTTTGGCTTTAGCAGGATCAATTTCCCACAACTCTTTGATGCCGATACCGTACGTTTGCACATCCGAATCTTTGTCCAATTGGAATTTTTGAATCAAGCCTTTGGTCAATGAACCACGACAGCCTTCCGAGAAAATGGTTTGCTGCGCCAGCAATTCCATACCTGGGGCGAAATTGTCGGTCATTTCACCATCTTTGCCAATGCCCATGTCGCCTGTGGCAATACCGCGTACCGAGCCATCGGCGTGGTACAACACTTCAGCCGCTGCAAAACCTGGATAAATCTCAATGCCCATGCCTTCGGCTTGCTCCGCCAACCAACGGGTTAACAAGCCCAAACTGATGATGTAATTGCCGTGGTTTTGAAAATTAGGTGGCGTAGGCAATTGTTTGGCACTGTCTTCTTTCAAAAAGAACAAAGCGTCTTCCGTTACAGGACAATCCAGTGGTGCGCCCAGCTCTTTCCAATTGGGGAACAATTCAGTCAAAGAAATCGGGTCAATCACCGCGCCCGACAAAATGTGCGCGCCCACTTCCGAGCCTTTTTCCACCACGCAAATGCTGATTTCTTTATCAGCTTTGTCAGCCAACTGCTTCAAACGAATGGCAGCAGACAAGCCCGATGGACCTGCACC
Source organism: Vitreoscilla stercoraria DSM 513 (assembly GCF_000382305.1). GTDB lineage: Bacteria > Pseudomonadota > Gammaproteobacteria > Burkholderiales > Neisseriaceae > Vitreoscilla > Vitreoscilla stercoraria. Next base: position 104,771 of record NZ_KB908020.1, on the reverse strand, counting down.
CACCACCACCACATCAAATTGCATACTGTCACGCTCAATGTTCTCAATCATGTTTGAGGCTTCCTTTTATTGTTATGATTACAGTAACATTGCTCTAAAAATTTTTAATCATGGCATTCATGATTAAAAATTCAAATTAAACAACGCCCTGCTGTTGTAGTTTTTCAATTTGTTCGGCAGTATAACCCAAGTTTGTTAATACCGAAACAGTATCTTGTCCCAAATTTGGTGGGGCGGTACGATATGACACAGGCGTAGCTGATAGCTTGATAGGAGAGCCTAAAACAGAAATGTCTGTGTCATTTTTTGGCAACACGATAACCATTTCACGTTCGATCACTTGTGGCATTGCCAAGGCTTCTGCAATATTGTTAATCGGCCCACAAGGCACTTGGGCTGCTTCAAATACCGACAACCATTGATCACGAGTATGACTTAAAAATTCTTCTTGCATCAATTCAATCAAAGCCTCGCGATGCAATACACGCTTAGGATTGGTTTCAAAACGCTCTTCTTGATTCCAATCTTGACCCATCACATTACATACCGCCGCAAATTGTTTGTCATTACCACAAGCCAAAATCAAATGCTGGCCACCTGCGGTTTCAAACACTTGATACGGCACAATACTCGGGTGAGCATTACCCAAACGCGGTGGTACATTCCCTGTGGCCAAATGATTCATACCCACATTGCCCAACATGGTCACAGCACTGTCTAACAAAGACACATCCACATGTTGGCCTGTGCCTGTTTGATAGCGTGCTAACAAAGCGGCCTGTATGCCAATGACCAAATTCAAGCCCGAAAACAAATCCACGACCGCCACGCCCACTTTGTGTGGCATGCCTTGCTCAGGACCGGTGATGCTCATCAAACCTGACAAACCTTGAATAATATAATCATAACCTGGCTTATGTGAATCAGGGCCAGTGTGACCAAAACCCGTTAAAGACGCATATACCAAACGTGGATTCAAAGCTTTCACGCTGTCATAATCCAAACCATATTTTTTCAGGCCGCCGACTTTGTAGTTTTCCACCAACACATCCGCATCTAGAATCATTTTTTGAATGATTTCTTGCCCTTCTGGCGTGCTGATATCAACAGTCAAAGACTGCTTGTTGCGGTTAACCGTAGAAAAATATGCCGAAGTACCATCTGCAAATTGCGGTGGTGCCCAATGACGGGTTTCATCACCTTCTTTTGGTCGTTCAATTTTGATGACTTCCGCACCCAAATCAGCCAAACATTGCGTTGCACTCGGTCCTGCCAATACCCTTGATAAATCCACCACTTTGATGCCTGCCAACGCAGTCGTACTCATGTTGTCATCCTTTGTATTGATACGATTTGATTTATTTTTTCATCTTTAGATGGGTTTCAGGACGCATTAAGCGTCCTGAAAATACCATTTACAACTTCAATGACACGATATTATGCAAACGCTTGCAAACCTGTTTGAGCACGTCCCAAAATCAAAGCATGAACGTCATGAGTACCTTCATAAGTGTTCACCGCCTCTAAGTTCATCACATGGCGAATCACATGGAATTCGTCTGCAATACCATTGCCGCCATGCATATCACGGGCAATACGAGCGATGTCCAAAGCTTTACCACAGTTGTTACGCTTGATTAAAGAAATCATTTCAGGTGCAGCTTGGTCTTGGTCCATCAAACGACCCACTTGCAAAGCGGCCTGTAAACCTAATGCAATTTCAGTTTGCATATTCGCCAATTTTAACTGTACCAATTGTGTTGCCGCCAAAGGACGACCAAATTGATGACGATCCAAAGTGTATTGGCGTGCAGCGTGCCAGCAAGCTTCTGCCGCACCCATAGAACCCCAAGCAATGCCATAACGGGCTTTGTTCAAACAACCAAATGGACCTTTCAAACCACGAATGTCTGGGAAGGCATTTTCTTCAGGCACAAACACTTCGTCCATCACGATTTCACCGGTGATTGATGCACGCAAAGAGAATTTGCCGTGAATTTTTGGCGCAGACAAACCTTTCATGCCTTTGTCCAAGATGAAACCACGGATTTCGCCTTCATCGTCTTTGGCCCAAACCACAAACACGTCTGCCACAGGACTGTTGGTGATCCACATTTTTGAACCAGACAATGAATAACCACCTGGCACTTTTTTAGCACGAGTTTGCATGCCAGCAGGATCAGAACCCGCATTAGGCTCGGTCAAGCCAAAACAACCAATCCATTCACCTGTCGCCAATTTAGGCAAGTATTTGTCTTTTTGCGCTTCAGTACCGTAAGCATAAATGGGGTGCATCACCAAGCTAGACTGCACACTCATTGCAGAACGGTAGCCTGAATCCACGCGCTCAATAGCACGACCAATCAAACCATAAGCCACGCTCGACATACCTGCACAGCCGTAACCTTCAATGGTCACGCCCAAGAAACCCATTTCACCCAATTGACGCATGATGTTGGTATCAAAATTTTCATTGCGGTTGGCTTCTAAAATGCCAGGCATCAATTCGTTTTGAAAGAAGTCGTTGGCGCTGTCAAAAACCATGCGCTCTTCTTCAGTCAATTGTTGTGACAATAACAATGGATCATCCCAAGTAAACGGTGCACGTGTTTGGCTCATGTGTTTCTCCTGTGTTGGTCTAAATAATGTAGTTTGATTTAAAAAAATCGTTTCGCTAAACGAAATTATGTTTTACAATATGAAACCATTGTAACAAAAAAAGCGGAGTTGTCTAGTGTTAGATTCACTTTTAAATGCCATTCAATATGCAGAAGAGCATGATGACAAGCAATTTGTCACAGCTTTGGCCCGTGGCATCAGTTTGATGTCAGCATTTGATAACGAAATGCGCCCATTGACCCACCAATTGTTATGCGAGAAAAGTGGTTTACCCAAAGCCACAGTGTCACGTTTACTCTACACTTTGATGAAATTAGATTTCATTCGCCAGCAAGGACATGAATACTATTTAGGGGCTAACTGCTTCAGACTGAGTCATATTGCCGAAGAACAGCGCCAATTTGTACAACGCTGTACACCTTTGATGATTGAATTGGCACAAAAACATCAAATTTCTGTGAGTTTAGCGACCGAGCGCAACGGCAAAATGTATTATTTACAGTCCATCCGCAGTCCTGCCAAATTAACCGTACAATTAAGCATAGGTTCAGAAGTACCGATTGTCAGCACCGCAATTGGTCGTGCGCACTTCATCCATCAAACAACTACAGAACAACAACGCATTTTGCGTCAATTGCCACAATCAGAAGGTGCAATAGCCACGTTTGAAGAAGCTAAAGTATTTTTTGAACACAACGGTTATACCGTATCAGATGGTGAATTTAGCAATGACATTACCGCCATTGCCGTACCTGTTTGGGACAGTTTTGAAAAATCTTATGCTTATTCATTAAATGCCAGCGTGCCAAGAGCTTTAATAGGCGAAGCAGAGTTGGTTGAAAAAAATCTCAAACCATTACAACAATTGGCTCAACGCTTAAGTAAAATTTGATTTGATTGTGTTTTTGAAATAGGGGAAAAATTCCCTATTTCAAAACTCTAACAGACAACAAAAAACCCGCCATCAAGGCGGGTTTTTTGCAATTCAAAATTTGAATTATTGAGCAGCAGAAGCAGCAGAAGCAGCAGAAGCTTCAACTGGAGCAGATGCTTCAACGATTGCAGAAGCTTCAACTGGAGCAGATGCTTCAACAACTGCAGAAACTTCAACTGGAGCAGAAGCTTCAACAATTGCAGACGCTTCAACTGGAGCAGAAGCAGCAGCAGGAGCAGCTTGCTCACCACCACAAGCAGCCAAGAACATAGAAATAACAGCAGCAGCTAACAATGATTTTTTCATTTTTGTAACCTTAATTAAATATTAACAATGTATAAATAAACTCTACTTAAAGCACACAAACATCATTGTTTATATCGACACAAGAAGTTTGTATATATTGTGCTTTAAGCTTTCGTGTTCTGAAGTTGAACGCATTATGCACCAACAAAATCACAGTGACAAATGGTGCATTTGGGCTGATATGTCTTTTTTCACATTACTTAGCATCAATATGACTCTAAACCTCACAATAACTTCATACTTGAAACACACAAACAACATAAAAGCCTAAAATTGATTCAATTTTAATCATTTCAATGATAAATACATACAGGTGACCCCAACAAACCATTTTATTACTCATTAAAACTTCATAAACTTCCCATAAAAAAACCTGTTTCTTCCAATATTTTCTACACCCATATTCTAAAAACACCTTGATTCACCAAAGACCTTTACATACACTTCCCTTCAGATTCCCAAGTTAAATTGGGCTATCGTCGCATTCACCTTTATAATGTCCTTCTGAATAATTTTGAAAAGAGCGATACTATGCCGATCCAAAAAAATGATGTTGTCAGCTTGCAATACGAAATGTTTGACACAAACAACCAGTTATTAGACAAAACAGAAGAAGACATCGTGTATTTGCACGGTGGTTACGATGGTATTTTTCCATTGGTAGAAGAGGCTTTACACGGTAAAAATGTAGGCGATGTGGTCGATGTGACGTTGGAACCAGACGATGCATTTGGTGAACAAGATGAAGATTTGATTCGCATCGAAGACTTAGAAGCCTTTCCAGTAGAAGTGGAAGTGGGCATGATGTTTGAAGCTGATGATGAATTTGGTGATTCTTTGGTATACCGCGTCACAGAGATTGCCGATGGCAAAGCAGTGGTAGATGGCAATCATCCTTTGTCTGGCATGCGCTTGCGTTTTAAAGCCACTGTCAATGACATTCGCCCTGCGACCAAAGAAGAAATCGAACACGGTCATGCTCATGGCGAACACGGCCACCATCACTAAAACAGTTAGTTTTCTAATATAAAGACTGTCTTATTCTTCAAGCGTCCTGTCAATATTGACAGGACGCTTTTTTCATTTCAAGCATAAACTCCAACTTTTCAAACCATACCTGAAAAAAGTGTTCCATTATTTCAAACAATTTTATTCAAGATGTTCCGATTTTTGAGAAAAAATGATTTAAATAGCGAAACCAAGACAATTAAAACCAAAATCGCTAGACTGCTAATCATGATAAACAGATGCTTGCTAAACAAGCATGTTTCAATTACAAAGGAGTTCATCCAATGGCACAATACCAAACAGCCGCACAATTACAAGTAGATGAGATTTTGTACCAATTCATTGAACAAGAGTTGATTCCAAATCATCCACACGTTGACTCTAACAGCTTCTGGCAAGGTTTCAGTGATTTGGTGCACGAATTGGCACCCGTTAACAAGACTTTGTTGGCAAAACGTGATGAAATCCAAATCCAAATGGATGAATGGTGTCGCCAAAATCCGGGCAAAATCCAAGATCAAGCGGCTTATCAAACATTCTTAAAAGAAATCGGTTATTTGGTAGATGTGCCTGAAGACTTCCAAATTTCAACTGCCAATGTAGACGTGGAAATCTCAACACAAGCTGGCCCTCAATTGGTCGTACCTATCAACAACGCTCGTTATGCCATCAATGCCGCTAACGCTCGTTGGGGCAGCTTGTACGACGCTTTGTACGGCACCAATGCCATCGCTCAAGAAGGCGAATTGGCAGCAGGCAAAACCTATAACGAAAAACGTGGTGCGGCAGTGATTGAATTTGCCCGCAACTTCTTAGACCAAGCCATTCCTTTAGCACAAGGCAGCCACAAAGATACTACCGCTTACGCCATTGTTAATGGTGAAATACAAGCGACTTTACAGGACGGCTCAAACGTTGCTTTGCAATCGCCTGAATTGTTCGTAGGCTACACAGGCGATGCAGCCGCACCTGCTTCATTGTTGTTCTTACACAATGGTTTGCATTTTGACATCATCATCGACAAAACCAGCGCCATCGGTGCGCAAGATCCTGCTGGCATCAAAGACGTTATCATGGAAGCGGCCTTGTCGACCATCATGGACTGTGAAGATTCGGTTGCAGCTGTGGATGGCGAAGACAAAACTTTGGTGTACCGCAACTGGTTTGGTTTGATGCAAGGTACTTTGGCTGAAGAAATCGAGAAAAACGGCAAAGTATTCACCCGCAGCATGAATCCAGATCGTGAATACACAGGTAAAGACGGTCAAAGCTTCAAATTGCCAGGTCGTTCGTTGTTGTTCATCCGCAACGTAGGTCATTTGATGACCACGCCTGCGATTTTGGACAAAGATGGCAATGAAATTCCTGAAGGCATCATGGATTGCGTGATGACGGCGTTGATTGCACATTACGATTTAAGCCGTGGTGAGAATACCAACAGCCGCTCAGGCTCGGTTTACATTGTAAAACCAAAAATGCACGGCCCTGAAGAAGTGGCGTTTGCCAATCGTTTGTTTGGTGAGGCTGAGAAATTGACTGGTTTGCCAGCAAATACCTTAAAAATGGGCATTATGGATGAAGAGCGTCGCACTTCTTCTAATTTGAAAGCTTGTATCGCTCAAGCCCAAGAACGTGTGGTGTTCATCAACACAGGTTTCTTGGACCGCACAGGCGATGAAATGCACACATCTATGTACCAAGGCGCGGTTTTGCGCAAAGGCGACATTAAAAACAGCGATTGGATCAAAGCTTACGAAACGCGCAACGTGCACATCGGTTTGGCTTGCGGCTTGGCTGGCAAAGCACAAATTGGTAAAGGCATGTGGGCGATGCCTGACTTGATGGCGGAAATGTTGGAACAAAAAATCGGCCATCCTAAATCAGGTGCAACCACCGCTTGGGTACCATCACCAACAGGCGCGGCTTTGCACGCTTTGCATTACCATCAAGTGAATGTATTTGATGTTCAAAAAGAAATTTTGGCAGGCGAAAAAGCAGATTTGTTGAATGAATTGTTGACGCCACCTTTAGCTGAAAATACCGATTGGTCTGATGCTGAGAAGCAACAAGAGTTGGACAATAACTGCCAAGGTATTTTGGGTTATGTGGTGCGCTGGGTGGAACAAGGTGTAGGCTGCTCTAAAGTATTAGACATTCACAACATTGGCTTGATGGAAGACCGTGCCACTTTGCGCATTTCTAGCCAACACATTGCCAACTGGTTGGTGCATGGCATTGTCAGTGAAGCACAAGTGCGTGAAAGCTTAGAGCGCATGGCGGCTGTGGTTGATGGTCAAAATGCTGGTGATGCGGTTTACACGCCGATGGTCGGTCGTTTTGAAACATCACCTGCTTTCTTAGCAGCATCTGATTTGATTTTCAAAGGTACGGCTCAACCTAGCGGCTATACTGAGCCATTGTTACACCACTATCGCCAAGTAGCAAAAGCACAAGCTTTGGTGTAATTCACACATTATTGCAATAAAAAAGAGCGTCCTGTAAAACTTACAGGACGCTTTTGTATCCATAGTTGGACTGCTTATTGTTATACAAGCTTTACCTTTTACAATGGATACAGGCTCACCATGTCAATCGAAGCCAATCAAATCATGAATTATTTGCTCGGGTGTTTTGAAAGCCATCAGAACCCCAAGGGTGGATGGTACCTCGAAGAAGCGTTGCGTCAATTGACTTGGAACAAACAATTCGATAGTTTGCAAGACCTAGACCTCTTTTTTGAATACCACCGCAACCATTGTGCCCAGCTTTTCTCACCGCAATCTCATAGTCAAAATCAACGCAACACCATTTTATTGTTGTCCGCTTACATTGGCCAAGTGCTGGGTCATGCGCTTGGGGAACAACCAATTTGGTATAGCTACCAAAAATTTACCGAAACCAATCCTCAAGCCCAACAAAGATTGCCACGCACGTTAAGCACCAGCATGTTGTTGCATCTTGGTAACCAATGGTTGCCACCCATAGATTTGGTTCTCAAACAACTGTCATTAGAGGTAGTATCAACACCGTTGAGCATACAAGTTGAAAACATTATTTTGGCACAACAACTACGCCATATTAGCGACCCCACCACTTGGATGCATATTTTCCAACAAATGGTCTACCAGCAAGCCGTCATTCCCGGTGGTTTGGCTTATGCAGACATAATTGAAAAACACAAATCCTACTGGGATTATTCCATTAACAGTTTGCAACAACTAGACAGTATTTTGTACCCTATCCAATTGGAGCAAGATTTTGTCAATCATAAAGATCAACTGCGCCCAGACCAAATCAATTTTATTTTTTGGGTTGGCGCTTACTTGGGCAGTACGATTGCCAATTTGGCACAATGCCCTATTTATTGGCACAATCAAGAAAATATCAGTCAAGCTTTAAACGAGCCTACTTCCAGCGCCATTAGCCATTTGCGCGTCGCACAATTTGGTGCAGACTGGCATTTCATTTTAGGCTTTGTGAATGATTATTTATTGGGAAAAACCAATCAAGACATACATCAATACGCATATAGTATTATTAAAACCCTGTCTAATCGCTCTCAAATCAGTTTAAACACCCAACAAGACCTCCCCAAAAACAATGATGTGCTGAGTAAAAAAACCATGCTTGCCACTGGCTTTACCGCAGCCCATATGCTGTCTAAACTGAGCAAACAAACCCATTTACAATTGGATACTGTTTTATTCAATGGACAAGATATTTATCGCAAAAACATTGCCGAAGAGTCTGTGGAATCTTATTGGCAACGCAATCCAAACAAACAAGCTTTACTGAGTTTAGGCAAATTGTCATCGATTTATTTGCCTATTTATGTGACTCCATGCGTTGAAATCAAAACCAAAATTTGTCTAGACCAACAAAGTCCTCTGACCATCACCATCGGTTTTCCATTTTTACCAGCCAACCATTACCGTGGCTTCACCATTTTGCAACCTTATTTGCTCAATGCACCGCCTTCTTTGCAAAAAAATTTAGAAGATGCAGCACCTTATCTGCTATTAGGCATACAGCAATTCGAGCGACATCACGCTCATTTCTGGCAACAGTATCAAAAAAAATCCCCGCCAACAGAGTCCATATAAAAAAGCGTCCTGTAAAGTTTACAGGACGCTTTTTAAAGCTTTGATACAGTCAATACTTAGGCTATTTTTTCAAAGTGGTTTGCTTGTGCACTTCTTCCACTTGCACAGCATCACACTCCTCAGCTTCCATCTGTGCCGCTGGCGAAGTATTTTCTACCGTCACATCTTTGGTATTCACACTCACCTCAGGCATGGCCGCACGTTGCTTAGCAGCATTAGGTACTTCATCACCCTTAACTACCTCGACAGCAACCGCATCCAACTCTTGCGCTTCCATTTGTGCTGCCGTAGTAGATGCACCATTCACATCAACCGCATCGGTTTCAGGACGGTGAGCTTCCACTGCGGTGACAATGACTTTGGTCATATCCTCTTGCAATTGAGATTGTGTAGGCTCATCCATACTCAACATATCAATGACTTTTTCTGCCACTACTTCATGGAAATACACAATATTGCGAGCGCCCGCTGCTTGCAACATGCGGTATTCATCTTCATTTTGCGCACGAGCAATCACATTCAAATTCGGATTCAATTCCAAAGCCATACTGATGATTTCCACAGCTTCCACAGTATCGCTAATGGTGACTATCAAATCGCGCGCACTTTGAACAAATACCGCCTCCAGCATGCCTTCAGACAAAGCATGACCATAAGCCACAGGTACACCCTCAAAGCGCAATTGCGTTGCCACTTCCAAACGGCTGTCTTGTACGAAGACGCTTTGCCCTTTTTCACGCAAGGCATTCAAAACTTTTTTACCGATGGTGCCATAACCAATCAACACACTGTGATGAAATGCTTGTGGCACCACCACCATGTCTTCGTCTTCAAATTTAATAGACAAAGGTTTAATGGGTGCAGCGACTTTCGCATGCGGCTTACCATCATCGACAGCCACAACGGCTTCTTGCTCCACTGCACCTTCAGGCAACACATCCGTTTTGTTTTGCGCTTCTTTGGCTGCAGCTGCTTTGTTTGCTTTTTCTTTGTATTTATTCAACCATACAAATAACAATGGATTCAAAATAATAGAAATCATGGCGGCAGCCAAAATAGCATCGTTTTGCTCAGGCTCTAAAATACCATGAGTCAAACCCAAAGAGGCAATCATGAACGAAAATTCACCGATTTGTGCCAAAGCCACAGCAATGGTCAAAGCAGTGGTCTTCGGATAGCCAAACATCTTAACAATGGCGTAAGCTGCTACCGACTTACCTACGATAATAATCAACAAAGTTGTCAATACCAAGGTCACACCTGAAATACTGGTAAACACACCTGGATTGAATAACATACCCACTGATACAAAGAACAACACCGTGAAGAAATCACGCACTGCCATGGTTTCTTCTTCTGCTGCATGGTTCATTTCAGTTGAACTTAAAATCATGCCTGCAAAAAAAGCACCCAAGGCAAAAGAAACGTGGAACAAGTAATGCGCTGCAATGGCACAACCCAGGGCAATTGCCAACACGCCTAAACGGAACAAGTCTTTATTACCCGTGCGCACCACTTTTTTCAATGACCACGGAATCAACTTATTACCACCGATCATCATCACCGCGACAAACAACACCATCCAGAAAGTGGTTTTACCGACCAACCAAGCCACTTCAGAAAATGCCATGCTTTCTTCTTTGCCAGACAATAAGCCTGCCAAAGCGGGAATCAACACCAAAACAAACACCATGGCGATGTCTTCAACAATCAACCAACCAATGGCAATACGACCACGATTGGAGTCTTTCAAATGCCAGCGCTCTAAAGCAGCCATCAGCACGACAGTACTGGCACAAGACAAAGCGATACCAAATACCAAACCAGTGCCCCAGCTCCAGCCCATTAATGCAGCCAAGCCCATGCCTAAAATGGTCGCAAAACCCATTTGCACAATGGCTCCTGGCAAAGCCACTTTTCTCACCGCCATCAAATCTTTGATAGAGAAGTGTAAACCGACACCAAACATCAACAAAATCACACCCAACTCAGCCAATTGATGTGATAACTCTAAATTTCCTTGTAAGCCAGGAATGCCTGGACCAAAAGGTCCTACCAAAATACCCGCAAACAAATAGCCAATTAATGGTGGCATGCGTAATTTTTGCGCTACCATGCCCAAGATAAACGCAAAGACCAAGCCTCCGACAATGGTTTCAACCAGAGGATAAGAATGCTCCATCGGCACCCCTTTATATAGAAATGATTAACAGAAGACGATTGTCAAAATCGATAGATGATGGTGTGCACTCGACCTGAAAGCCATGTCAGAAAAACATGGCCACTCCGACCAAAAAACAGATTTAAAACCTTAATACACCAATTAAATATAGCGTTTTTTTCATATTTTTGGCAACCGTTTTATTGCAATAAACGCATATCAATTCTTTTTAAGAAGCTTGAACGATGCTCCACAGCATTTGCGTGGCCGTTAAAGTTAACATACAAGCAAATGCAATTTTCAATTTACGCGGTGGCAATTTGTGCGCAACTTTCACACCCAGTGGCGCAAATGTCACCGTTCCCACAGCCAAACCCAACAAAGCCGGTAAATAGATAAAGCCCACCGCACCTTGCGGCAAATCAGACACTGACCAACCATTAATCAAATAACCCATGCTGCCTGCAATGGCAATAGGCCAACCCAAAGCCGCCGATGTTCCTACTGCTTTTACAATCAGTACATTACAAAACAACATAAATGGCACCGATAAAGAACCACCACCTATGCCAACCCAAGAAGAAAGCATACCAATGGCAGAGCCGGAAGCTGCCGAACCTACAACGCCAGGCATTTGACGATTTGCTTTGGGTTTGAAATCTAAAAAAGTCTGCACTGCAATCACATAAGCAAACACGACAAACACCATTTTCAAAGCCAATCCAGGTATCCATTTGGCAACGGTTGCGCCAACCAATGTACCGACAACCATCCAAGGTGCCAATTTCAATACCAAATCCCACTGTACCGCCCCACGTTTATTTTGCGCGAGCACACTGGATAAACTGGTAAATACCATCACTGCAAACGAAGTACCAATGGCCAAATGCTGGCTCACATCACTGCCCACATGCTGAGCACTTAATATCCACACCATAATTGGGACAATAATTAAGCCACCTCCTACACCCAACAAACCTGCCCAAAATCCTGCAAATGCACCTGCTAACAGCATCACTATCCAAGCTGTAACATCCAAACCCATATTATTTCCCCCAAAAAAACAAAAGCCGCTTGGTTATAGCGGCTTTTACATTTCAATTCAACATCAATCTTCCCAAGTACCTACTTTTTGCACCAAAGCCAAAGCTGCCGCTTGGTGTTTCTCAATCAATGCTTTTTGTTCAGTGGCTTCAAACACTTTTACCAAATTCAAATGGGCTTGAATGGTTTCTTGTTGCGACAAACTCGCTTCCAAATAACTTTGCGCTTTGCCCCATAATTTTTGTTCATAAGCTGCCTCACCCAAAGCCAATAGTAAATCTTTGTCCTCGCGATATGTTTTTAACCAGCCATCCGCTACTTCAAAAGCCAACTGACGCTCTTTATCTGACAAATGTTGTACCGATTCAAACAACACTGTTAATAATGCCACGTCACGCTGAATCGGATAATGGGTTTTCGCCCATTGCACTGCTTGCTGATACAAGCCCAATTGCTGAAAACGCTCACCAATTTCAACACTCAGGCCGCCTTTTTGATCAGCTTCAGGAATTCGCTTCAAGCACGTTTTCAATGCTTTGGCATCTTGACATTGTGCCAACAATTGACGATACGCAACCCATTGATATTGTTGCAATTCAGTTTTACTCAAAGCACCCGCTTTGCCTAATTGTTCAGACAAACGCAATACTTGCATGGTATTTTTTTGATCCACTGCCATGCGTAGCTCTAATTGCAGCAAGCGTGTTAAACCGGGATTCAAAGCTTTGGCTGCATCAATCGATTTTTGCGCCACTTCATAATCATAACGCTCTAAAGCACTTTCTGCTTCAAGCAAGTAACGCGACAACTGCATAGACTTAGGCAAAACAGACAAACGTTGCAAATAGTTTTGCTTGGCAACCTCATCATGAGTTTGCTCAGCACTGTATGCACCTAACATCAAAGCCAAAGGCTCAGCATCACCACAAGCCTTGTTTTTTAAAATCTTTTCAACTTGGGTTTGGGCTTGCTGAAAGCGGCCTTCAAAAAAAGCTTGACCTGCCTCATTCAATGAATGAGCCACTTGCTCGCGACGACGACGTTGATTAAAACGACGCATACCCGTTGGGGCCGACAAAATACGCCCTAATAACATCAATACCAAATACACCACTACCATCAAAAAGACTGTGGCCATAATAAAAGTATTCAAAGAAATGCGGCGCATTTCATCACCATTGATGATAAACACATCACCAGGATAAGCATGGGTTAATACAGCGACTCCAGCTGCCGCAGCAAACAAAACCACCAACCAAATCAAAGCCTTCATGCTTGACCTCCTTGTGGCGCAGAGGCGGCAGCTTTAGGCGCAAGCTTAGGTTCCGGTTTTTCAGGCACAGTTGTTTTAGGCTCACTGGCCGCTGCAGGCTTGGCATCTTGAATTTCTTCAGCAGGAGCCGTAGGCGCTGTTGTTTGAGGTAACGGCAAAGTCAAAACACTTGCTTCTGATGGATTTTTTTGTTGGTACGCTTGCACTGCCGCCAAACTGTTTTTCAAACTGTCGCCCAAGTTACCACCCAATTGTACTTGCTGCACTTTTTCTAAGTCTGCCAACCATGCCTTGGTCAATGGATGTGCCAAATCATAATAACGGCGCACAGCACTTTCAACTGTTTGCAATTCATTGGCATACAATTCACTTTGTTGTTGCATCAATGCAATACGGGCACTGACCAAATGCAAACGAATGTTCTCACGCAAATACTCACTTTGCTCAGGCGCAATCAACATGGCATCTTTATTATCCAATTTGCGCACTTCTACCAAACCACGGAAACTGTTTTTCACATCACCCCAAACATTTTCCCACCACGCAGCATTTTCATTGGCAGAATCTTTCACCAATTCAGGTTGAGTCAGCGTACTTTCTAGCAAAGTTTTCAAGCCATCAACGCGCCCTTCTAGGCTGCTGAGCATCACTGCCGTAGAAGTGACATTGACATTTGAGGCACCTTGGCTCAACGCGACTAAATCAGAGCTAATGGCCTGCTTTAAAGGAATCAATTCAGGACGGTTAAATTGATTCAAACGATTTTCAATGCTGCGCAAAGATTTGATGGCTGCTTCTTTATTGCCCGTTAGCAATAATTGTTGAGTGGCGACATTCAAACTGAACTCGATTTCATCAATCAACCATTGATGACGGGATTTAACCAGTTGTTGATATACTTGATCAATTTGAACCAATTGTTGATTTAAGCGTTGATTGTCTTGCTGCAATTGCTGTAATTGCTGCGCCAAGATTTTTTGGGATTCTTGGGTGGTTTTCATCGCCAACAAGGCATCTACTTCACCCACTTTGGCTTGATCAATTTTATGGCTGACATTGCTTTCAAGATTTTTGAAAGTGTTTTGGCCTTGTACAAACAACAAACCACCCGTACCCAAAGCCAACAATGACAATACCAACGCACCCAATGCCATGCCTTTTCCACCGCTGCTGTGCTGTACGACTACGGGATTCGGTGCCACAACCGCCGTTGGCACAGCTTGATTGGATGCTGAACTTTCGGTGTGTGAAGGTTTTGCTTCAGGTTGATCTGCCATGTGGCCCTCCTAAGTGATGAATATGTTTTGTATTATGATTATGATAACCACATAGTCAGTGGTAAGATATGTGAAGATTAATTTTTTGCATGCTCATGTAGTAACTGCAAAACATCTTCATGTCCATTTTGTCCTACCAACACACGATGGACTCCTAAATCACGCAATGATTCTGCAATACGCTCATGAATAGTGAAGTATAACAAGGATTGTAAACGTTCACGCAAATCAACAGGCACTTGTTCAAACAATTGTGCTGCTGCTTCGAGTGAATACACACAAACCATACAATTATACGCTTGCGTCACTTGACGAAAACGATCCCAATCAACCGCTACAGGAATGCGCTGATAAACCGACAAAGTTTGCACACTTTTGCCCAACCCCATCAAACTGTGCGTCAACCATTTGCGCCCACCTTCCCCATTGACAATCAATACCCGCTGCAAGCTTGCATCTTGCCACAAAGGCAGACGCAAAACCGCTTCACTGTCCAAACCATCATCAGGCGCCACCGCCACAGAGCGAGGAAAATAACGGTAAAACACTTTTAAAGTTGCCTGACCCACGCAAACATTGCGCAGCGGTGGCACCACGCCCAATTTTTTAGAACTGGCAATGGCATTGGCACTGGCCCAAAAAACCACATCAGACGCATTTAAGGCCGCTTGCACAGCCTCATGAGTATGAGTCAAAGTTCGCACTTCCAAACTGGAAAACAACTCTGTGTGCCAGCCTTGCTGTTGACAATAATTCAACAAGGAAACCGCTTGTTCTTGAGGTCTGACAACCAAAACACAATGTTTCATAGCCATACTCGTTTCCAAAAGCCGCTTAAGCTGACTCTGAATTCAACACCGCCGCAATCAAATCTTCGGCACCATCTTGGGCTAGTTTTTTAGCCACCGCTCGCCCCAAAGCATCTGCATAAGCGACAGGTGCTTGAGCTTGAGCAGTTAACACCATAGAACCATCAGGATGCGCCACCAAACCATGTAAAGTCAAAATACCATCCTCTTCAGTTGCAAATGCAGCCAGTGGCACTTGACAACTACCATTAAGCGCACGAGCCAAAGCCCGTTCCGCTGTGATACATGCGGCAGTTTGCGCATGATTCAAAGGAATCAATAAATCTTGTACTTCTTTGGCCTCGGCCAAAGTTTCGATGCCCAATGCACCTTGCCCTGCTGCAGGCAAACTTTCTTGCGGCGTCAATAAATTGGCAATGCGCTCTTGCAAGCCCAAACGTTTCAATCCAGCGGCAGCCAAGATAATCGCATCGTATTGCCCCTCATCTAGTTTGCGCAAGCGAGTTTGCACATTACCACGCAAAGGTTGGACTTCTAGATTAGGGTATTGCGCCCGAATTTGTGCCTCACGACGCAAGCTAGATGTTCCCACTACAGCACCTGCTGGCAATTCAGCCAAACTTTGATATTGATTGCACACAAACGCATCATAAGGATCTTCACGTTCCCCAATCGCCGCCAATACAAAACCTTCTGGCAACACCATAGGCACATCCTTAATCGAGTGTACTGCCAAGTGAGCACGGCCTTCGAGTAAAGCTTGTTCCAACTCTTTTACAAACAAACCTTTACCACCAATTTTAGACAAAGTTTTGTCCAAAATCTGGTCGCCTTGGGTTGTCATACCCAAAATACTAATATCCATATCAGGATATAACTGCTGCAAACGAGCTTGAATGTGTTGTGCTTGCCACATGGCCAATACGCTTTCGCGTGACGCAATCACCAATTTTTGCATGAGGGTGTGTCGCTGTAATGTAAAGATAAACCAAGTTTACCATATTCACCTAAACCCGTCTTAAGACTGGTCCTATTATATGAATAAGCAATCCAATCACAATCTAACAATGAGTGTTAAAACAAGTACAGTCGGGAATTAAAGCTCTACTTTCATAGTCCTAAACGCCATTACTTCAACACATTCAAAAGAGGTGGCTCATGAACATCATTATCAGCATAATAGTCGGTGGTATCATTGGTTGGTTAGCCGGCGTGATTATGGGAACCAACACTGGTATTTTAATGAATATCATTATTGGCATAGTAGGCTCCGCTTTAGGCAGTTGGCTATTTGGCAGCGTCTTAAAAATCGGTGCTGCAAACAATGCAGGTAACTTTAACATTCCTGGTTTGCTGTTCGGAGTATTGGGTGCTGTGGTATTGATTTTCTTGGCCCGACTGATTTTTTAATGGTACGTGAATTAACTTTTGCCCTGTTATGATGGTCTTATAACAGGGCTTCATGGTTTATTAAGCTTTCGACCTATAAAACCGTTAAAATGTCTTTTTGCAAGTCGTTTACAGGACGCTTTTATGTTAGAAACCGACTCTTTGTCTTCCCAACCCATTGCAAGAACCATTGCATCACCCCTCTTATCCAACCAAGAAGAGTTGCTAGAGCGTGCTTTACGCCCAAAATCCTTGCAAGACTATGTTGGTCAAGCCAAGGCTTGTGAGCAATTGCATATTTTCATTGAGGCGGCCAAACTGCGGGGCGAAGCTTTAGATCATACCTTAATTTTCGGTCCTCCTGGCTTAGGCAAAACCACATTGGCTCACATCATTGCTAAAGAAATGGGCGTGAATTTGCGTCAAACTTCAGGACCCATTTTAGAGCGCGCTGGCGATTTGGCCGCACTTTTGACCAATCTAGAACCACATGATGTTTTGTTCATCGATGAAATCCACCGTTTAAGTCCTATTGTCGAAGAAATTCTGTATCCTGCTCTTGAAGATTACCAACTAGACATCATGATAGGTGAAGGCCCTGCAGCCCGTTCAGTGAAAATTGATTTGCCACCATTTACCTTAATTGGTGCGACCACTCGTGCAGGCATGTTGACCAACCCATTACGTGATCGTTTTGGCATTGTGGCGCGTTTGGAGTTTTACAATGCCGAAGATTTAACCCACATTGTCAGCCGTTCAGCACAACTATTACAATTGGACTTGTTGCCTGATGCGGCTTTTGAAATTGCCAAACGCAGCCGCGGCACACCACGCATTGCCAATCGTTTATTGCGTCGCGTACGCGATTTTGCCGATGTGAAAAATGCTGGTCAAATCACTCGTGAAGTTGCCGATGCTGCATTGCACATGCTTGATGTGGATCACGAAGGTTTAGATATGTTAGACCGTAAACTATTGCAAACCATTCTCAGCAAGTTTACAGGCGGCCCTGTCGGTCTTGAAAACGTTGCCGCTGCTATTGGTGAATCTACCGATACGATAGAGGATGTGATTGAACCATATTTGATTCAACAAGGTTTTTTACAAAGAACCCCTCGTGGACGTATGGTAACGGAACGAACTTACTTGCATTTCAATCTATCAGTTTGAACATGCTTAAAGCATGGAATTTTGAGTAAAAGTCAGTTAAAGCATGGCTTTTGTTAACAATCAAAGGCAGAATAAAGCCATATATATATATTGGGAGACTATCATGAGCCGTATTTTATTGGTTGATGACGATACAGAATTAACAGAATTGTTAAGCGATTATTTAAGTGCAGAAGGTTTGGAAATCGGCATAGAGCATGATGGACAAGCTGGTCGCGATGCAGCTTTGTCTGGCCAATACGATGTTGTGGTACTGGACTCAATGATGCCCATTATGAATGGATTGGATGCTTTGAAAGCGATTCGCCAACAAAGCAACATCCCTGTCATCATGCTTACCGCTAAAGGCGATGACATTGACCGCATTATTGGTTTAGAAATGGGTGCAGACGATTATGTGCCTAAACCTTGTATGCCTCGCGAATTATTGGCACGTATTTATGCCATCTTGCGCCGTACCGAAAGCCAACAAAACAAGACACCTAACTCAGACACTTTGTTTGTGAGCAATGTCAAATTGGTACCATCAAAACGCCAAGCCACCAAAGATGATCAATCATTAGAGCTAACCAGCACCGAATTCAATTTATTAGAAGTATTGATGCGCCATGCAGGTCAAGTGGTGAGTAAAGAAACCTTGTCACAAGAAGCTTTGGATCGCAAATTGGCGAAGTTTGACCGCAGTATTGACGTACACATTTCTAGCATTCGCCAAAAATTGGGTGATGCCAGCTTGATTCAAACCGTACGCGGTTTGGGCTATTTGTTTGTGCGCAACTGAGTAAGCCTTAAATTCATATGAATCGCCTGTTTCTGAAAATTTTTTCCATTTTTTGTTTGGTTATTGTTGCCTCGATTGTCATTGCCACATTTTCATTTTGGGTAGTACAAACCACTGTGGCTGATGTGCAATTTCGCCAACAACGAAATTTTCAAGCATCCATGATTAATACAAGCGTGGATATTTTCAGCAAACGCGGCGAGGATGAACTCATTAGCTTACTCAAAGATTGGCAACACATGAGTGCCATCAGCAGCTTGTTGGTGGTGCGTGGGGACGACCATAAAGACATTTTAGGCCGTCCTGTCAATGCCGAAGAGTTACAACATGTCATGCAATTTATTGCAGACAAACGCCAATCGCCCTTAGTAGGTATTGCGACCGATGCATGGGGGCAAGAATATTATTTTTTCATCGAAAATTGGCAGCAAACCATCCCTACTGTCTTACCAAGACCACCGCTGATTCCCGGCTTACCGCTTGCGCCAATTTGGCATGAACTGATTGCCGTCACCTTGATTTTACTGGCAGGCCTTGCGGCTGCTTATATCTTGGCCAATTACATTTCCAAACCCATCCGAATTTTACAAACAGGCTTCCATTCTTTGGCAGGTGGTGATTTGGACACACGCATTCGACCCCATATGGGCAAACGCCAAGATGAATTGGCTGATTTGGCCATTGATTTTGATGATATGGCAGTTGAATTACAACGCTTGGTCGAAAAAGAACGCCATTTGCTTCACCATGTTTCACATGAAATGCGCTCGCCTTTGGCTCGCATGCAAGCCATATTAGGCTTGATTCAGCAACAACCTGCCAAACTAGACAAGCACTTAGGCAAATTAGACAATGAATTACTGCGTATGAACAATTTGGTAGGTGAGTTATTAACGCTTGCCCGCCTTGAAAACAAAACCACACAGATTCAATACGATGATTTGAGCTTCAATGAATTCATTGAAAATTTAATCAATGACTCCATCCCATTGGCCGAAGAAAAACAGCAATTATTACAATTAAATCCTTGCAACGATAATGTCATTATCAAAGCTAATGAAGGTTATTTATACCAAGCTTTTGACAATGTTTTGCGCAATGCCATCAAATATAGCCCAACTGGCAGTGTCATTACCATCAATTGCCAATTGGGCAAACAAGAATTGACGGTTTTGATTACAGACAATGGCAATGGTGTCGATGAGGCGCAATTGCCGCATATTTTCACCGCTTTTTACCGCGCAGACAGCAGCGGCACCAGCAATGGTACAGGCTTGGGTTTGGCTATTGCCAAACACGTGGTAGAACAACATCAAGGCGAAATCAGCGCTAAAAATGTGGTGCCTCAAGGTTTGCAAGTGAAATTTCAATTGCCTTTGCAAAAAGTTAAAACCAGCCGTTTAAGCAAAGCCATCACCCTAAAAAACCACAACAACACAGTGGAAAATACTTAACAGGCCACGCATATGCACATAAAAAAACAGCTTGGATGATTTCCAAGCTGTTTTACATTCAGGACGCTTTATTCTTCGTTTAACAAACGCTCTACTTCAGCGATGTACAATTGTTTAGCCTCATCAGAAGACGTGCCTTTTAACTCTTCCCAAGCAGCATATTTTTTCTTAGCCACCAAATCAAACATACCTGGTTTGTCACCACTCACATCGCCATCAACAGCTTGTTTGTAATAAGCATATAATTTCAACAAAACAGAGTTTTCAGGACGCTCAGCCAAGCTCACCACGTCTTTTTGGGCTTGTTCAAATTGTTGGTTCAAATCACTCATTCTATTTTCCTTAAATTAAGAATACTGCAATCAAACTCTATTAATAACACAGTTAATCTCAATTTGCAGCAGATTAAATAGAACAATTACCCGTTTACTTTTGATTGTCACGCAAAGCTTGTTCAAATGCTTCTTTAGGTAAAAAACCCGATTGCACTTTGCCATTTGGATACACAATTGTTGGGGTACCATTAAAGCCTAGTTTCTCGCTCAAAGCCACCAAATCATCAACAGGGTTTGGGCATTCAGCTACAGCTGGAATAGGTGTACCTTTGCGCATCCAATTGGTCCATGCAGCAGTGCGATCGGGCTGACACCACAGCTGTTTGGATGCCGCTCTCGCTTGCGGGTGCAAAGAGTCAATCGGCATTAAGAAAGTATGGATGGTGACATCCGTCATTTTCTCAATTTCTTGCTCTAAACGCTTACAAAATGGGCAGTCCAAATCACTGAACACCGCCACATGGTATTGACCATTACCGCGCACTTCTTTGATGGCTGATTCAAATGGCAATGTTTGATAATCCACACGATTCAAATCACTCAAACGCTCTTCGGTCAAGTTCACCTGATTTTTCATGTCCATCAAATTACCCAACAACATGTATTCGCCTTTGGCATCGACATAAATCACTTGCTTAGGAAACACCACGACTTCATACAAATTGGCAATCGGTGTCTTCGACACACTTTCGACTTTGACATCTTCATTAGGATAAGCTTTTTTCAAAGCGGCCTGTATGTCTTTTTGAACTGATTCATCTGCGGAACTTATGTTTTGATTATTTGACTTAGTTTCGGAAACCGTTGTCTTACTGCCGTCGGTATTGACTTTCGATTCACAGGCTCCCAACAAACCAATCAACACCATCGCCGTGAGGAATTTTATTCGCATAGTTTTCTCTTAAAATAGATTGCTAAATCATACAAATATTGGCAGTATTGATACAAAATATGCCTAACTGCATTCTAGCTTGCATGATTGAACGCTCAATACATTTGATTAATTTTTCCATCCGCATCGTAACACATTCATGATTTAAAGTGGTTCTTCCTTAAAATCAACATCCAGTATACGGAGGCTTTATGGCTCAAACTCGTTTAACAGCTAGCGGTGTATCATCTCAAGCTGATGTAGATAAAATTGTAACCGCAGGTGAAGCCGTGGCAGGAGCGCGCTTTGTCAATGTCAAACTAGACGATGGCACTGTCGTGGTAACCCACAGTGATGACTTCAATGTAGAAGACTTCAAAACTGCTTTAAAAGCAGCTGGGTATCCTGCTGTATAATGACATCCATTCAGACATACCAAGCTGCCAATATCGCACAAAATATTGACTTTTATTGCAATGGCTTGAACCTCAAAATACAACATTGGCCGCGACTTTCGCGGCCAAAACTATTGTTTTTACACGGTTGGATGGATTGTGCGTTAAGTTTTCAGCAAGTCATTGATGCGTTGCCTGAAACTTACGACATTTATGCACTCAATTGGCGTGGCTTTGGCGGCTCTGATTGGCAAGCTCATGGTTATTATGAACGCATGGTCATGTTGCAAGACTTGCATGCGGTTTTAAACCACATCAGCCCCACAGCACCGCTCCACCTGATAGGTCACAGCATGGGCAGCATGCTCGCCACCCATTACGCCAGTTTGTTTCCTGAACGGATCCACTCTTTAACCATGGCAGAAGGCTTTGGCATGCCTGTTTTAAACGACGCCACCGACATTCGCCAGCGCATGCAACGCTTTGTCAGTGAACCTTGCGCTAAAACACCCAAACCCATTCACAATTTAGACACTTTGGTCCTCAAATTGCAAAAACGCAATCCTGCCATGAATATCGAATACGCCCATTTTATGGCACAAGCGTTAACCAAATACCAAAATAACGCATGGTATTACCATGCTGACCCCAAGCACGATTTGCCACAAGCCCATCCTTACGATTGGCATCGATTGAAAACCTTGTGGCCACACTTATCCATGCCAGTTTTGTGGTTACAAGGCGAAGCGCTCACGCACAACCATTATTTAAAACAAGTGCAAAATGTTTTAGCACAACGCCAAGCTTTATTGCCCAATTTATACGCCAGCATCACCTTACACGGCTGCGGTCACATGCTGCAATGGGAAGCTCCGCAAGCATTCGCCCACACTTTGCATGAATTTTTACGCCAATTAGATACATAAATCGGTACAATAAGCGTCCTGTAAGCCACAAAAGAGCCTCGCCATGACACCGATTCTTGCCTTTGACATTGAAACCATTCCCGATGCCCACGCCATTCGTGTATTGAACGATTTCCCCAAAGACATCAGCGATGCCGATGTAGTGGAATACGCGTTGCAACAACGCCGCGCCCAAAATGGCAGCGATTTTTTACCGTTACACTTGCACAAAGTGGTGGCGATTTCATGTTGTCTGCGTTGGAGCGATGACAAAATCCATGTCAGTACCATAGGTGAAGTCGGCGACTCAGAAGCTTCTATCTTAATCAAATTTTTTGGTTTGATTGAGCGCTATACACCGCAATTGGTCAGCTGGAATGGCAGTGGTTTTGACTTACCTGTCTTACATTATCGCAGCATGATTCATGGCATCAGTGCCGCCCGTTATTGGGATCTGGGCGAAGGTGATTTTGCCGATAGCCGCGATTTCAAATGGAATAATTACATCAGCCGCTACCAAATGCGCCATTGCGACTTGATGGACGTTTTGGCTTTGTACAATGGCCGCGCCAACGCACCATTAGACCAAATGGCCAAGCTGTGTGGCTTTCCTGGCAAAATGGGTATGGATGGCTCTCAAGTGTGGCCAGCTTACCAAGAAGGTCGCATTCAAGAAATTCGCGATTATTGCGAAACCGATGCTGCCAATACTTATTTGATGTTCTTGCGCTTTCAATTATTGCGCGGCGCATTGCAAAAACCCACTTACCAAGCCGAAATAGAACGCTTATACAACTACTTACACGCCCATCCACATGAACATTGGCAACAATTTTGCCAATTGTGGCAACAGCATTAAGAGGCGGCCTGTAAATGTCTGTGTTGTTTGAAAACGTGGTGTTGATTGGCGTGGGTTTGATTGGTGGCTCATTGGTTTTGGACTTAAAACGCCAACAATTGATTGGGCATGTGCATGGTGTGGACTTGGATGCCGCCAATCTTGAGCGCGCATTAGAGCGCCATGTCATCCACAGCGCCAGTACCATTATGGATGAGCGTATCACGCAAGCGGATTTGATCATCTTGGCCACGCCTGTGGGGACTGTTGCCCAAATTGCACAAGCCTTAAAACCTTGGCTCAATCATACCTGTACCTTGATTGATGTGGGCAGCACCAAACAAACCACCATCGACAATATCGCGCGGGTTTTGCCCGAACATTTTGAACGCTTTGTGGCGACACATCCGATTGCAGGTTCAGACCGACATGGTGCCATGGCGGCGCAATTTCGTTTGTTTGAAAATAAGAAATTGATTTTGTGTCCGCATACACAACAAAACTCCGACAGCTATCAAAAAATATGGCAATTGTGGCAGGCCACAGGTGCTGTGGTTTCTGAATTGTCACCCTCTGAACACGATGAAATTCTGGCCATGGTCAGCCATTTGCCTCATTTGATTGCATACAGCTATATGCACGCCGTGGTAGGACAAAAATTGGGGGAGCAAGCATTGGATTATGCTGGTTCTGGCTTTCGAGATTTTAGCCGCATTGCCGCCAGCCATCCTGCCATTTGGACGGATGTCAGTTTTGCCAACCAAGACAGTTTGCTCAAATTAATAGACGAACAACAAATGCAATTACAGCGCCTGAAAACCTTAATCAAACAAGGTGATGCTCAAGCGCTGTATGCCTATTATGACCAAGCTGAACAATGGCGCGCAGCTTGGCCTAAAACTTCCAATTAAGCTTCTTTGGTATGCGGTTCCAATTGTTGCAACATCATCGCTGCACCACTGATGTTGCGGCCTGATTGCGCCACTGTGGTAATGGCTTCGATGGCATTGACCTTGCCCAAATCCACTTGTGACAAAGCCCATAACAAACTGCTGCGTGTACCAGTACGGCAATACACACCTTTGACATCACCTTCATGTTGCGCAAACCATTGTGCAAACTGACTCACATCTTCCATATTCATTTGATTCATGACCACAGGCAAATGCGTGGTTTCGATGCCGTGCGCATGCGCCCAAGCAGTCACTTGCTCAAAACTCGCTTGTGCGGCTTCTTCGCCATCAGGACGGTTACACATCAGGTATTTGACACCGACGTCAGCCAGTTTTTGTACATCTTCTTCTGATTGTAATTGATTGGATACGTATAAATTTTCTACCAATAAGGCCAAGTTCATTTTCATTCCTTCACTTGTAATCATTGCCACTGAGGCAACCAATAAGACAACAACTGCTCATCTTCCGTATGCAGCAACACCGTTGTTGCCAAAGCGGCCTGAACATGTAGCTGTGTTTGATACAACACACCTTGACGGAAGTAATGCACACCAATGCTGTCATCCACTTCCAAATTAGACCAAATGACATCAAATTGCTTGATGTGCAAATTGGCCATGGCAATCACCACATCGCCAGCCGCCAAACCCGCTTGCTCAGCGCTACCGCCACTGACCACACTGGTGATTTTCATTCCTGTGGCATCCATACTGTATTTGGCACCAAAAGCCGTCGCAGCTTGTGCCGCTACAGCAGGCAAAGCTTTCACCCAAGCTGACTGAGATTCAGGCTGCGCCACACGTTGCAACTTCAAACCAAATTCATTCAATAAAACCGCCAACGGTAAAACCTCGGTGGTATCAATGATGCGATGTAACAAATCTTGCACATTCACGCCCGTCACATCACACACCAATTGTCGCCATTGCGCCTCGCTAATGCCTTTACCGTCCTGTAAATAACGGCGGTACAAAGCACGCATGACATCGTCTAAACTGAATTCACCATCGGTTTCTCGACGCAAATACAAATCCAACACCAAAGCCGCCAAAGCGCCTTTTTGGTAATAACTGGTGATGGCATTGGCTGAATTTTCGTTTTGTTTGTAATATTTGGTCCACGCATCCATGCTCGATTGAGCCAAAGATTGTTTCAGGACGCCTTGACCTTGCTCAACTCGGGTGATGGTTTTGGCCAATTGGGTTAAGTATTGTGGGGTCGACATCACGCCTGAGCGTTGCAAAATCAAATCATCGTAATACGAAGTAATGCCTTCAAATGCCCACAATTGTTCTGTATGCTGCTCATGATGTAATTCATACGGATCGAATGCAGCGGGCTTGATGGCTTTCACATTCCACGCATGAAAATATTCATGACTGATTAAACCCAACAATTGCAAATACTCGTCTGAACGCTCTTTGGCACCCAGCTTAGGCAAACACCAACGGTCTGCCATCAACGCAGTAGATGAACGATGCTCCAAACCGCCATAAACTTTGTCGCCCACATACAACATGAAGATATAACGCTCAAACGGTGCAGCACCAAACATTTCAATTTGCGCTGCACAAATTTTCTCTACATCCGCCAACAAGCGATCCACATCAAATGCCAAACTTGCCCCACTGATGACCACTTGATGCGGCAAGCCTAAAACATTCAAATCAAATGTGCGCAAACAACCCATGGTGATCGGGTGGTCTATCGCTTCCCAATAAGAAGCGGCCTGAAACACATTTTCAGATACAGGACGCATTGTAGTGGCAATCTCCCACGCTTGTTCACGTCCCCAAATACCCAAATCCACTTGGACTTCATAAGCTTCATCTTGGCGATGCTCTAACCATGGCATCCAACACGCACCATCGGCAAAACCATATTGTCCATCCAAATAACTGGCACGCACTGACAAATCAAAAGCATACAATTCATATTCCACGCAATAATAGCCCGCATGCCCTGCCAATTGCCAACGACTCTTATCCAATTGCAACAAATCAATCGCCACATTATTGGCAGCAGCTTGCATGCTCACAATATGACGTGAAAAATCACGTATCATATAGCTGCCTGGCACCCAATCAGCCAAATGTATTATTTGCACCTCTTGGTCATGCAATACCGTCCACTCACAGCGAACATGCCACAAATGCGCATGAGCGTCCTGTAAACTCAAGGTCAATTTAATCATAATATGGATTCTCTCAAGACTGTTTTTATCTAAGCTTGAAGCTTCATGATGCTTAAAACTTAGTTTTCATTCAAAATGCTGTCAGTGTATGCCAATTTTACAAATGTTTCATCTGCAAACCACTTCAAAACCATGATAGATATTGACTTTATGCAAGCATATCTCAAAATGACATATTAATAATTACATACGGATATTTGAGTATTGATGCAAGCATTCATTGGCATCATAATGATTTAACCAAACCAAGATGGGTTCATATCGATTTTTCATATTATGCAATTTTTTGACTTGTACAATGGCTGGATATTTATATGGACTCAAAAATATAAAAGACTATTTCAATATCAAATTGACATCTTAATATAGCGCAAAGCAGTGATTTAAATCCATTTTTATGCTATTTTATGGCACATAAATAGAATCATACTGCCACATTATCTGCGATTGACACACAATTGCACCTATCTAGATTGAACCTCAAGCCATTACCCAAAACCCAACAGTGGTATGTTAGAATCCAAGACGATTTCAGAGCAGTGGCATATACAAAGCCAACAGCCAGTCAAGTACAAACCTTGCTTGCCGTTCATACCAAAATATGCCACAGTTGTTACTTCGTAGCACAATAGCACACACTAGCATAGTAGATTTTTGGAGAAATGTTTTATGGATGAGTTGCTCAAAGAAGCCGCGCTCAATTTTCACGAATATCCGAATCCGGGTAAAATTCAAATCACTCCGACCAAACCATTGGCCACTCAATACGATTTGGCTTTGGCTTACTCCCCAGGCGTGGCTGCGCCTTGTATGGAAATTTACAATGACCCATTGGCATCATACAAATACACCGCTCGTGGCAATTTGGTCGCGGTGATTTCTAACGGTACGGCTGTTTTGGGATTGGGTAATATTGGCGCTTTGGCTGGTAAACCTGTGATGGAAGGCAAAGGCGTTTTGTTCAAAAAATTCGCTGGCATTGATGTATTTGACATCGAAGTCAACGAAACCGATCCAGACAAATTGGTCGACATCATCGCTTCTTTAGAGCCTACTTTCGGCGGCATCAACTTAGAAGACATCAAAGCGCCAGAATGTTTTTACATCGAACAAAAATTGCGCGAACGCACCAACATTCCAGTATTCCATGACGACCAACACGGTACTGCCATCATAACCACTGCTGCCGTTTTAAACGGTTTGCGCGTGATTGAAAAAGACATTAAAGATGTCAAATTGGTGTGTTCAGGTGCAGGTGCGGCAGCGATTGCTTGTTTGGATTTGTTGGTGGCTTTGGGCATGACACGTGAAAACATCACCGTGTGTGACTCTAAAGGCGTGATTTTCCATGGCCGTGACGAAAAAATGGATGTATCCAAACAACGTTACGCCATCGAAGACAATGGTCAACGTGTTTTGGCCGATGCCGTTGCTGGCAAAGACATTTTCTTAGGTTTATCAGGTCCAAATGTATTGAGCGTAGACATGCTCAAAACCATGAATCAAGACCCTATCGTATTGGCTTTGGCCAACCCACAACCTGAAATTTGGCCACCTGAAGCGATTGCTGCGCGTCCTGATGTCATCATCGGTACAGGCCGCTCAGACTTCCCTAATCAAGTGAACAATGTATTGTGCTTCCCATTCATCTTCCGTGGTGCTTTGGATGTGGGCGCATCGACCATCAACGAAGAGATGAAAGTCGCTTGCGTATTGGCCATTGCTGATTTGGCTTTGGCGGAACAAAACGACCGTGTGGCTTCTGCTTATGGCGAAACAGGCTTGTCTTTTGGTCGTGAATACTTGATTCCAAAACCATTTGATCCTCGTTTGATTGTGAAAATTGCGCCTGCTGTGGCGAAAGCTGCGATGGATTCAGGTGTGGCGACGCGTCCGATTGAAGACTTTGATGCTTACGTTGAGAAATTGGAACAATTCGTTTACAAGTCTAACTTGTTCATGAAACCAGTCTTCACCAAAGCCAAAACCCAATTGAAACGCGTGGTATTGTGTGAAGGCGAAGACAGCCGTGTCTTACACGCCACCCAACACATCGTGTCACAAAAATTGGCATTCCCAGTGCTGATTGGCCGCCCTGAAGTGATTGAAAAACGCATCAAAGATTTGGGCTTGACCATTCAAGCTGGCAAAGACTTTGAATTGGTGAACAACCAAAGCGACCCACGCTACCGTGATTATTGGGGTGAGTACTACCAATTGATGAAGCGCAAAGGCGTAACCGAAGAAATGGCGCGCCGTCGTGTGATTGGCAACACCACTTTGATTGGCGCATTGATGGTCAACCGAGGCGATGCAGACGCTTTGATTTGCGGTACGTTTGGTCGTTATAAAGAGCAT
This sequence comes from Vitreoscilla stercoraria DSM 513, assembly GCF_000382305.1. GTDB lineage: Bacteria > Pseudomonadota > Gammaproteobacteria > Burkholderiales > Neisseriaceae > Vitreoscilla > Vitreoscilla stercoraria. Next base: position 75,591 of record NZ_KB908020.1, on the reverse strand, counting down.
TTTGACACTTTAGAATCGGTGATTGGTTACGACAACGATGAACAAGTGGCAGGTGCCATGAACGCTTTGATTTTGCCTCGTGGCAATGTCTTCATCACCGATACTTATGTGAATTCTGACCCAACGGCCAAGCAATTGACCAAAATTACACAAATGGCTGCCACAGAAATGCGCCGTTTCGGTATCGAGCCTAAAGCTGCGTTGTTGTCTAATTCTAACTTCGGTTCGATTGACAATCCAAGCTCACGCTTGATGCAAGAAACTTTGGCCATGCTGCAAGAGCAATCGCCTGAATTGGAAGTGGATGGCGAGATGCAAGGTGATGTGGCATTGATGGAAGACATGCGTCAATCGATTTTGCCTGAGTCTAGCTTGACTGGCTCGGCAAACTTGTTGGTGATGCCTAATATCGAAGCGGCCAGCATCAGCTACAACTTGCTGCGTGTGTCTGCTGCTGATGGCGTGACCATTGGTCCTATCTTGATGGGTTTGAACAAGCCAGTTCACATCTTAACGCCAATTTCATCGGTACGCCGCATCATCAATATGGTGGCTGTGGCTGCGGTTGAAGCACAACGCCAAGACGACCAGCAAGCATAAGTTTTAGCCAAGCTTCATACTCAAAGCGTCCTGTAAATCTTTACAGGACGCTTTTGTATTGTTTATACCGCCTGTGGTTTTGTGCCGTTATAATGTGGTTTATTCTATTTTGTGAGTGTTGTCATGGCTAAATGTCCTTTGTGCCAAACCCAAGGCGAAACAATTTTGTATCAAGATGAGATGGTACGGGTGATTTTGGTGACCGACCAAGTCTTGACACCTGCTTATTGCCGCGTTATTTGGCAAGATCATGTTGCCGAAATGACCGACTTAACCGAATCCCAACGCCAATATTTGATGCATGTGGTCTACCAAGTAGAAACCATCATGCGCGACATTTTCAATCCCATCAAAATCAATTTGGCCAGTTTTGGCACCATGGTGCCGCATCAACATTGGCATGTGATTGCTCGTTTTGAAGACGATGCTTATTATCCCGATTCTATTTGGTCTAGCCCACGTCATCATCATGTCCCTAAGCTACCTGATAATTGGCGTTTACACTTGACCGAAGCTTTGAATGCTTAAGGAGTTTTTATGTTGGACCAATCTATTTCTCGCCGCCGCATCTTAAGCTATGGCAGCGCTGGCGTGGGAGCCGCTGTCTTGACCGCTTGCGGCACGCCCAAAACCGTGACCCCAACACAACCATCCACTCAAACACCACGCCCACCACAACACGTCATGGGAGACAGCACTTTGTTGCGAATTTTTGCCTGCTCAGGCTTTTTAGACCGTACCGACCGTGTCACCACTGGCATACAGCGTTTACAATCATGTGGCTTTCAAGTGAGCAATACCGAAGCTGCCTACCGCCGTTTCCAACGTTTTGCAGGCAGCGATGGTCAACGTATTCAAGATTTGCAAGCCGTCGCCACAGGTCAAGTGGCCACGCCTAAAATTTTATTGGGCGCACGTGGCGGTTATGGTGCCATTCGCTTGTTGCCTCACATTAATTGGGATGGCTTAGGCGGGCGCATGCGTGAGCAAGGCACTTTGTTGATGGGTTACAGCGATATTTGCGCCATTCAATTGGCTTTGTTAGCGCAAACAGGCGTGCCTAGCATCGCAGGTCCCATGTTGTACAGCGAGTTTGGCAGCCCTAGCCCTAGCCCGTATACAATGCAAAACTTCATCGACACCACAACCAAAAGCCAAAACACCATTTATGTTGGTCAAATCCAAGCTCACAATCTGAATGTGAGCGGCAAATTTTGGGGTGGTAATTTAAGCGTCCTGCAATCTTTAGCAGGCACGCCTTATATGCCCAATATTGAAGGCGGTATTTTGTTTTTAGAAGATGTGAACGAGCAGCCGTATCGCATCGAACGTGCTTTGCAAACCTTGCATTTGGCAGGCGTTTTGAAGAAACAACAAGCGATAGTGTTGGGTGATTTTCGCATGGGCAATATTCGCGATTCGTATGATGCCAGCTATAATTTGTCTAGTGTGGTACACACGATTCAAAACACCACAGGCGTGCCTGTATTAACAGGTTTTCCATTTGGTCACATTACCAATAAAGTGACGATGCCTTTGGGTGCTCAAGCACATTTGCAATCTACCAGCAATGGCGGTTATCAAGTGACGTTTAGCCATTATCCTATGCTAGATGCCAATCGCTTAAATTTAAGCAGTTTATTGCCGCCACCTGAGCCTGTCTTTGACACCTTGAACTCCGTGTTTGGTACGCCTAGCAATCAAGATGCGCAAATCATAGAAGCGGAATAAACGCATCACTAGCCATTTTAAAAGCGTCCTGTAAACTTTTACAGGACGCTTTTTTTATGATGAATTAATTGGCTTCAGCGAAAGAGCATTTGATTTTTATCCGTTCTCGATATTCCAAACAGCGTTTTTGTGCCAATGGCAACAAATCCACATAATAAGGCGAGTTTTGCATGGCTTTGATATGCCCATCCAATTGATTCGGATAATAACGCCACACTTGCTCTAGCCATGCGGTTGCCTCATCACGTTGCCCCATACGATATTGGTACATGCCCCAACGAATGGCATAACTTGGATAAGGACGGTACGTCGCCACCACACGCGCATTTTCAACTTCATTATTCACGGACATGTCTTGATAAGGGCTAAAACTGCGTTCCATCAAAGCCATTCCAACATAATAATATAACAAATATTCATGCTTGAGCAAAGCATTGATTTGGGCTTTTTTCTGCTGAGCCACTTGCGCGCTCTCGCCTTTGGCAATGCCATATACCGATACAATATCTTGATACACAAATAACAGGCGCACCGTTCCCAATAAAGCAACCAATGCCAATATTCCCAAAGTCATGTTCAAACGATGCCATGAATGGGGGCTTGCCGTTGGATAACGATGTGTGTGATGTGGCACCAACGCCAAAAACAATGCAAACGGCAGTAAAAAATACACATACCAAAGTGGGTATTCCAATAAGCTATGACACAAGCTGACCGAAACCATCGCCAAAATCGCAAAGCTTTCAGGACGCTTGGCAAACACCACACAACGCCAAACCAAACACAACAAACCTATCAACAAGCCAACACAACCTATCACACCCACTTCTAATAACAACTGCAATATTGTATTGTGGTTATGCGTAAACAAGACATCTGCTCGGGCACTGAGCAGACCATCCCCATGCCGCCAAAAACTTTGCGAAGCACCACTGCCCCAACCATGTCCCCACCAAGGACTATTTAAAAAGGCTTGCCAAGCTTTGAGCCACTCCACGCTGCGCGCAGAATCGACCACGGTTTTGGCAGCGGTCACACGCTCTAAGCCTGTGGTCGTAGTCGCCCCTGAAAAAAATGCCAATACTTTTTTCAAGCCAAACTGTACAGCCAAAACCCACAACAACGCACCCATTGTCCAATACCAAGATGCTTGCCAAGCTTTGCCGACACGCAGGCGCCACACACATGCCCAAAAACCAATCACAAGCAAGTACACAATCAACGTGCGTGAGCCGATTAAGCCGATGCTCAAACCCAACCATGCAATCAACAAAGCGGCCAATAATCGACTCATCAAACGGGCTTGTTGCAGGTACAAAATAACAACCATACCCCACATCAAATAATGACCTAGATGATTGCGCTGCCCCAATTGCCCCATAATATTAGTCGGCTGTGAATAAGACAGATAGCCATGAAAATGCTTGGTTAAACCAAAGTATTGCAACCACATCACTGCGCTTTGCAACAAAACACCCAACACCAAACCCCAAGCCAAATAACGAAAGACATCGACATCAGATTCTTGTTGCCAACTGTGTAAAGCCCACGCAGCCACAGCTGCCACCAACACCACCATTGCCGCCAAATCAATTTGCGACAACCAATCCAAGCCTAGCAAGCGCCCTTGCACTGCAATCCATGCAGCAAAACCGATGAATACCATGCTAATAAGAGGTGGTTTATGACGCAAATACCCCATCAAAGCCACGCCCATGACCAACAGCAAAGCCAAGATGATGCTCACCGATTCAATGATCAAACCTGTTTGCGGACCAATGCGCCGATTCATCAAAAATGGCACCACCACCACAGACATCACAGCCATTACGGCCAATATATAACCCAAGCACAAACGCACTGCTTTTATCTGAACCACTGTTTTTTGTTCAATGTTGCCATTAAACACCCCATCTTCATTGAATGATTTGCCAATCTATGACAAGCCACTCCCATCAACACAATAACGGCCATGCTCACAGAGCATAGGCCGTCTCTATTTTAAACCCACAGTTTCATTACTCTGGCAATTGCGATGCCGTTATCTCATCCGCTTCAGATGTTTTAGGCTTCACAAAACGGCACATTTGCAGACCTAACTCATACAAAATAATCAATGGTACTGCCAAGAAAATTTGTGACAATACATCAGGTGGCGTCACAATCGCAGCTACCACAAATGCCCCCACAATCACATACGAACGTGCCGCGCGCAGTTTTTCCAAAGACACAATACCCATACGGCACAACAAGACCACCACCACAGGCGTTTCAAATGCGATACCAAAAGCCACAAACATACCTAAGACAAATGACAAATATTTATCGATGTCAGTGGCCATGCTCACACCCTCAGGCGTCACTTGGGCTAAAAAATGGAAAATAGTTGGAAACACCAAATAGTAGGCAAACGCCATACCTACAAAAAACAACAAAACTGTTGATATGACCAAAGGAATCACCAAACGTTTCTCTGTTTGGTACAAGCCCGGTGCCACAAATGCCCATACTTGCCACAAAGTATTGGGCAAACTGATTAAAAACGCCAACATCAAAGTGACTTTGACTGGCACAAAAAAGGGCGTAATAACATCGATGGCAATCATTTGATTGCCCGCTGGTAAATTGGCCATCAGCGGATTGGCAACAAAAGTGTATAACTGCTCAGAAAATGGCATCAAAGCAAAAAAACACACAAGCAAGCCTATGATGATGCGAATCAAACGGCTGCGCAATTCAACCAAATGGCTGATTAAAGGTTGGGTTTCATCCATGAGAAATCTGTTTGTGTTGACGGCGAGCACCGATGCGCTTGGCGCGAGGATTGATATGTTGATACGGACGAATGTTTTTACGGCGTTGGCGGCTTTGTTGTGCGAGCGTTGTCTTAGGCAAATGTTGCTGTTGCTGCGCAGTCCAAACACGCTCTGCAAGCATGTCTTCATCTTCCTCCTGAGACCAATGAGAATGGTGCCAAGAAGGTAAAGACGGCTGTATGTCTTGTTGGATTTGCTGCGCTTGTTGCTGTAAATCGTCTTTCAAACTTTGCGCCGATGCTTGCAAATCGGCTTTCATTTGCTGGAAGTCTTGCAAGCCCATGTCTGCGCCTAACTCAGCCTTAGCATTGTGAACCATATTTTGTATTTTTGCCAAACTACGGCCCAAAAAACGGGCTAAGACCGGCAAACGCTCCGGTCCTAGTACGATTAAAGCCACAGTGGTGAACAATAAGATTTCACCAAAACTCAATTCAAACATGCATCAACTGTCTTTTTTGTCTTGCTCAGTGGTTTTGGCTTCAAGTGCATCGGTTTTGGCCGCTTCATTGCCTTCATTCATGCCTTTTTTAAAGTCATGCACCGCACCGCCAATGTCTCGACCTGCGCCGCGCAATTTTTTGGTGCCAAATACCACCACCACCACCACCAAAACCACAAGCCAATGCCAAATTGACCAGCTACCCATGACATTTCCTTTTTAAAATCCAAATTTTAGACTCAAACACCCACACAGCATTTCAATCTATACATCTCATGCCCATATTTTACAGGACGCTTATCATACAAAAAAACATGGGACATTATACTGCCAATCATGTCCCATTATCCAAACTTATCCGCACAAACTTATTGCGGTGCAATCATGTTTTCAGGACGCACCCATGCGGCATATTGGGCTTCATCCACCAAACCACTGAGCAAAGCTTCTTGTTTTAAAGTCGTTCCATTTTTATGAGCCGATTTGGCAATTTTTGCCGCTGCATCGTAACCAATGTGCGGCGCCAATGCGGTCACCAACATCAAAGAATTCGCCATCAACGTTTCAATCTGCGCTACATTGGCGACGATGCCTTCAACACAATGCTCTGCAAAAGACACCATCGCATCGGCAAGCAAGCGAATCGATTGCAACACATTGTAAGCAATCACAGGCTTGTAAACATTCAATTCAAAATGACCTTGGCTCGCTGCAATGCTGATGGTCGTGTGATTGCCCATCACTTGAGCGGCAACCATCGTCAACGCTTCGCACTGAGTTGGATTGACTTTGCCCGGCATAATAGACGAACCAGGTTCATTTTCAGGCAAACTCAATTCGCCCAAACCCGAACGAGGACCCGAACCCAAAAAGCGAATGTCATTGGCAATTTTCAACAAATCTGCCGCCAACGCATTCAAGCTGCCATGAAAATGATTCAAAGCACCGTGCGACGCCAAGGCTTCAAATTTATTGGCAGCGGTTTTGAAAGGTTGACCCGTCAAATCAGCCACATTTTGCGCAAACGCAACATCAAAACCGATGCGAGTGTTCAAACCCGTTCCCACTGCCGTACCGCCTTGCGCCAAGCAATACACATCTTGCAAGGCTTGCACAATGCGCTGTGTACCATATTCTATCGCCGCCACGTAACCTGAAAACTCTTGCCCCAAAGTCAAAGGCGTCGCGTCTTGCGTGTGTGTGCGTCCGATTTTGATGATGTGCGCAAAAGCAGCTTCTTTGGCTTTCAAAGCGTCCTGTAAACGCTGTAAAGCAGGTAACAAACGCTGCTGCGTTTCTAACACAGTAGCAATGTGCATCGCCGTTGGAAATGAGTCGTTAGACGATTGCCCCATATTGACATGGTCATTGGGATGCACTGGTTTTTTGCTGCCTAAAACACCACCGAGCAACTCAATGGCACGATTGGAAATGACTTCGTTGACATTCATATTGGTTTGCGTGCCAGAACCTGTTTGCCACACCACCAACGGAAAATGCGCATCCAAGCGTCCTGTAACCACTTCTTGCGCCGCTTGGATAATGGCATCGGCAATTTGAGGCGACAATTCACCTGCTGTCAAATGCGCCATGGCTGCTGCTTGCTTGACATACGCTAAGGCGTAAATCAACGGCAACGGCTGGGTTTCCGTACCAATTTTAAAATTGTGGCGCGAACGCTCGGTTTGCGCGCCCCAATAACAATCTTGTGCCACCGCAATGGCACCAAAACTGTCGGTTTCTTGTCTGCTTGTTTCTGACATATGCATGACTCTTTCACAAAAAATTCATCGGCTGTGTTTATGAGGACGAAGTTCCGTGAAATAACACTTTCTCGGGCTTATTGTGTGCGCGAGGCTTTTTCGTCAATGCCTGAAATGTTTTGACGGCGTTGCAATTCCATCAACACATCGTCCGCACGCAAACCATGGTAAGACAACAATACCAAAGTGTGAAACCACACATCCGCCACTTCTTTGACCAAATGCAATTTCTCACCATCTTTAGACGCCATCAACACTTCACCGGCTTCTTCAATGACTTTTTTCAAAATGGCATCTTCGCCTTTATGCATCAATTGCGACACATAAGACGATTGTGGTGCCGCTTGTTTGCGCACTTCAATCACATCAGACAATTCTTTTAACAATGCTTCGTTCATTTTTCCACCCTTTATTTTTGACCGTAAATGTCTTGTTCGTGTTTCAAAATGGGATCAACTGTCTGCCATGCACCGTTTTCCCACACTTGATAAAAACAACTTTCACGACCAGTATGACAAGCAATACCGCCTTGTTGCTCAATTTGCATCACAATCGCATCACCATCACAATCCAAACGCAATTGATGCACTTTTTGCACGTGACCCGACTCTTCGCCTTTCATCCACTGTTTTTGGCGTGAACGGCTGTAGTAATGCGCAAAACCCGTTTGTGCCGTTTGCGTTAAAGCCTCGGCATTCATCCACGCGACCATCAACACGCGTGAAGTTTGATAGTCTTGCGCAATGGCACAGACCAAACCATTGGCATCCCATTTAACGGCATCTAACAAAGCTTTGTTTTGATTTGTATCCATAATGTCCACAATATTCAGGACGCTAAAGCGTCCTGTAAAAATTCATCGATTCAATTGACCGACCATTTACAAACGCACTTCAATGCCAGCTTGCTGCATCGCCAATTTCGCTTCGCGTATGCTCACTTCGCCAAAATGGAAAATGCTCGCAGCCAAAACCGCATCGGCTTTGCCTTCTTTAACACCATCAATCAAGTGCTGCACATTGCCCACACCGCCTGAAGCAATCACAGGAATGTCCACCGCTTCGCTGATAGCGCGGGTCAAAGGCAAGTTAAAACCAATTTTGGTGCCATCACGGTCCATGCTGGTGAGCAAAATTTCGCCCGCACCACGCGCTTGCATTTGGCACGCCCATTCTACCGCATCAATACCTGTTTGCTTGCGGCCACCATGGGTGAACACTTCCCAACGGGTATTTTCAGGATTGACCGCTTTGGCATCAATCGCCACAACAATTGCTTGCGAACCAAAAAAACTGCTGGCGTCACTCACCAAATCAGGATTGGTAATGGCCGCTGTGTTGATACTGGCTTTGTCCGCGCCGGCATTGAGCAAACGGCGTATGTCTGCCACCGCGCGCACACCACCGCCCACCGTCAACGGAATGAACACTTGGCTCGCCACTTTTTCAATCACATGCAAAATCGTGTCACGGTTGTCGGAACTGGCGGTAATATCCAAAAAAGTGATTTCATCCGCGCCTTCATCGTTATAGCGTTTGGCCACTTCCACAGGGTCGCCTGCGTCACGCAAAGACAGGAAATTAACCCCTTTGACCACACGACCATTGTCCACATCCAAACATGGGATGATGCGTTTTGCTAACATGCAACTCTCATTTCTTGTTCTTGCCGACTTGTTGCGGCACTCGCGCTAAGCGCGCACTCAAACCATTCAAAAGCGCAATGCCCAACATCACCACACTGAAAACCAACCAAGTCTGGTAATACATATATTGCTCATAAGTATAAAATACATAAGCAATGGCAGGCACAAACAACCAATTAATGACCAACAATCCCCAACCTCGGATACTGTGGCGTTTGCATGTCAACAAAGTCAATGCTGGTGTCAACAACATTAACGCCAACAACGCCCACATCATCGGACTCATGCTTTGCTGCCAATAATCCAAACCTGAGGAAAAATCATCGGGTTGTGCGACGGTGTCTTGTGACTGTTGCCACCACAACCCTAAAAATACCAAACCGTGTAACAACACGGTGCTTACTACTCGAAACATTAAACCTCAGCTAACTCATCCGCTAAGTCTTGCGCTTGCTTGAAATCAATGGAACCTTCGTAAATCGCACGACCTGTCACCGCACCTTCTACGCCACTGCTTTGTACCGCACACAACGCACGAATATCATCCAAGTTGGTCAAGCCACCTGAAGCGATAACAGGCACAGACACAGCTTCTGCCAATTTTACAGTCGCCTCAATATTGACGCCTGACATCATGCCATCGCGACCAATATCCGTATAAATAATGCTGTGTACGCCATAATCAGCAAAACGTTGACCGACTTCGGTCACATGGTATTTGGTGACTTTTGCCCAACCATCGGTTGCGACCAAACCATCTTTGGCATCTAAACCCACGATGATTTGATTCGGAAAAGCATCACACGCATCACGCAAAAACTGCGGATTTTTAATCGCAGCCGTGCCAATGATGACATATGACAAACCCAAATCTAAATATTTCTCGATGGTATCCAAATCACGAATGCCGCCGCCCAATTGCACAGGAACGTCTTTAGACACTTCATCTAAAATGGCCTTAATCGCACCCAAATTTTGCGGTTTGCCCACAAACGCACCGTCCAAATCAACCAAATGCAAACGACGTGCACCTTGCTTTACCCAATGCATGGCCATGTCCACAGGTTTGTCAGAAAAGACAGTTGCCTCTTCCATCAAGCCTTGGCGCAAACGCACACATTGACCGTTTTTCAAATCGATGGCAGGAATCAATAACATAATCGTACTCAAATATTGCAATTAATAGATTGGTAATAGGCCATGAAAACCTCATACCGCTACGAGAAATCCAATGCCAATATGTATCTTGGCAAACAGACCAATAATTCTACAACTTTTTGATGGCTTGTTGTGCCTTATATGGCTTGAAAATAGAGGTTTTATAGCAGGTTTTCACCGCATTTATCGGTTTCATATTTTCAAACCATACACACCTAAAAACCGATACCATCCATTTTTACGCTTGACCATTCCACAACAAAAAGTTTTGAAACAATTGTAAACCTGCATCATGGCTTTTTTCAGCATGAAATTGCGTGGCAAAAACATTATCACGACCCACCGCGCAAGCAAATGTTTCAGGATAATCACTTTGGCCTAATACAATGCTCGCATCTGTCGGCGCAAAATGGTAGCTGTGCACAAAGTAAAAGCGCGCGTCTTGCGCCACATTTTGGAACAAAGGATGGTTTTGGGTTTGATGCACTTGATTCCAACCCATGTGCGGCACTTTCAATTTATTGCCTTGAGCGTCCTGTAAGCCATGAGCAAAACGTTTGACGCTGCCTTGGAACCAACCTAAGCCTTGCGTATTGCCTTCTTCGCTCACATCAAACAACAATTGTGCACCGACACAAATGCCAAAAAATGGCTTGTTCTTAAAGCCGTCGGCAATCGCCTCACCCAAGCCGCTTTTTTGCAAAGCCGCCATACAATCAGGCATCGCCCCTTGACCTGGGAAAATGACTTTGTCCGCTTGATAGACCACATCAGGATTGCTGGTCAATTGGATGTCAGTATTCACATTCGCACGCACTTGCGCAGCTTGGGCAGACTTTAGCACCGAATGCAAATTGCCCATGCCATAATCTACGATGGCAATTTTCATGATTTCAAATCCTCATACAACAATGAAAACAAAGCGTCCTGTAAGTTTACAGGACGCTTTGATGCTTGAATCAGGCAGTCAACGTGCCTTTGGTTGACGGCGTCAATCCTGCCATGCGCTCATCCCATTCTACCGCCATACGCAAAGCACGGCCGAAAGCTTTGAAAATGGTTTCGGCTTGGTGATGGGCATTGATGCCACGCAAGTTGTCAATGTGAACCGTCATCATCGAATGGTTGATCAAACCATGGAAAAATTCACTGAACAAATCCACATCAAATCGACCAATCACCGCACGCGTGTATTCAACGTTGTAAGTCAAACCTGGACGACCTGAAAGGTCTAACACCACACGGCTCAAAGCCTCGTCCAAAGGCACATAGCTGTGTCCATAACGGCGAATGCCCACTTTGTCGCCAATGGCTTGTTTCAAAGCCTGACCCAAAGTAATGCCGATGTCTTCCACAGTGTGGTGGTCATCAATGTGCAAATCGCCTTTGCACGTGATGTCCATATCAATCATGCCATGGCGGCAAATTTGGTCCAACATGTGTTCCAAAAACGGTACGCCTGTGTCAAATTTGCCTATGCCTTTGCCATCCAAATTGATGCTGACACTGATTTGCGTTTCTGATGTGTTGCGGCTAACGGTAGCGGTACGCATAATTAAGATTGTGTTCCATACAGTTGTTGCATGACGCCTAAGACCAATTGATTTTGTTCTGGTTTACTAACAGTAATGCGCACGCATTGCTCAAGCAAAGGATGCACGCCATGCAAATTTTTAATCAAAATATTGTGATCAAGCATCGCCTGCCACAAAGCTTGGGCATCGGGCACGCGCATGGTGATGAAATTGGCTTCCGAAGGGAAGACTTGCACTTGTGACCATGTTTTGAGCATGGTACGCATGCGTTCGCGTTCCGATTTTTGTTTATTAATGTGTTCATCAATAAACTGCGGGTATTGTAAAGCAAATTTGGCCGCTGTGAGACTTAATTGATTCATATTGTAAGGCGGCGTCACTTTTCTAAGCTCATGCATCACCTGCGGATGCCCCACCGCATAGCCCACACGCAAGCCAGCAAAGCCAATTTTGCTCAAAGTTCTGAGCACCACCAATTTTTCACTCAAACCCGCTTCAGGCAAAAATGTGTGTGAAGAAAACGCACCATATGCCTCATCAATCACCACCAGACCAGGGGCTGCAGCAATGATTTGCTCCACATCGGTTTTGGCAAATGGTACGCCAGTTGGATTGTTTGGATAAGCAATAAAAATCAATTGCGGCTGATGTGTGGTAATGGCCTCTAACACCGCAGTCAAATTCAAACTGAAATCCTCATTAAGCGGCACACCCACATATTTCATGCCAAAAAATTCCGCGTTAACGCGGTACATGACAAACGAGGGCTCTAAGGTCAACATCGTACTGCCTGGTTGACCTGTCAACATGGTCAATAATCGAATCAGTTCATCAGAGCCTGCACCTAAAACAATGTCAGCTTGTTCTACAATACCCACTCGTTCACGCAACATCTGCGGTAAACCTTGGGCTTTGGGAGTGGGATACAAGTGGATGGGTGTGTGAGCCAGTTGCTTGGCCAATTCAGCGCGCATTTCGTCTGAATATTCATAAGGACTTTCCATGGCATCCAGTTTCAAGCAATCTTCAGGACACTCGACTACTTTGTATGCGGTCATGGCTAAGACATCGGGACGGATAATTTGATTCAACTGCATGGTTTCGCCTTTGTTTGTGTTTTTAATATGAGATCATGATTGAAAAACATTGCCTGTCATGCTGGTTTTTACTCTACCTTGTTCAACAAAAGCTGACAACCTCTCGCATGCAAATCTGCTGCACAAAAAAAGCGCACCTTCAAAGATGCGCTGTGATGTTATTTCAATTAAATATTAATAACGGTAATGATGTGGTTTGTAAGGACCTTCTTTTGGCACATTGATGTAAGCCGCTTGCTCATCAGTCAACTCAGTCAATTTGGCACCAATACGTTCCAAATGCAAACGTGCCACCATTTCATCCAAATGTTTCGGCAACACATACACTTCGTTTTGATATTGTTCGCCACGAGCAAACAATTCGATTTGACCCAAAACTTGGTTGGTGAAACTGTTGCTCATGACAAACGATGGGTGACCTGTCGCGCAACCCAAATTTACCAAGCGGCCTTCAGCCAACAAGATGATGCGTTTGCCATCAGGGAATTCAATGTGATCCACTTGTGGCTTGATGTTGTCCCATTCGTAAGAACGCAAGCTTGCCACTTCAATTTCGCTGTCAAAGTGACCGATATTGCACACAATCGCTTGGTCGCGCATGGCTTTCATGTGTTCGTGAGTAATCACATTCACATTGCCTGTGGTAGTCACAAAGATGTCGGCTTGATCTGCCACATCATTCATGCGTACCACGCGGTAGCCTTCCATAGCGGCCTGTAACGCGCAAATTGGGTCAATTTCAGTCACCCAAACGGTCGCACCCAAACCACGCAAGCTTTGCGCACAACCTTTACCCACATCGCCATAACCTGCAACGATGGCAATTTTACCTGCAATCATCACATCGGTTGCGCGTTTGATACCGTCTACCAAACTTTCACGACAACCATACAAATTGTCAAATTTAGACTTGGTCACAGAGTCGTTCACGTTGATAGCAGGGAATGGCAATTCGCCACTTTCTTGCATTTGGTACAAACGGTGTACGCCTGTGGTGGTTTCTTCGGTCACGCCTTGAATGTGTTGCAAGCGTGTAGAATACCAGTTGGCATCTTGCTGCAAACGTGCTTTGATAGACGCAAACAACACAGTTTCTTCTTCATTACCTGGATTGTCCAATACCGAAATGTCTTTTTCGGCTTTGCTGCCTAAAATCAACAACAAAGTCGCATCGCCACCATCATCCAAAATCATGTTGGCTTCTGAGCCTTCAGCCCAGTTGAAAATTTCGTGGGCATATTCCCAGTAATCCGCCAAAGTTTCGCCTTTGTAAGCGAACACAGGGATGCCCGCTTCAGCCATTGCAGCAGCTGCGTGGTCTTGGGTTGAGAAAATATTGCAAGAAGCCCAACGCAATTCCGCGCCCAAAGCCACCAAAGTTTCCATCAACGCAGCTGTTTGAATGGTCATGTGCAAAGAACCAGCAATGCGCGCGCCTTTCAAAGGTTTTTCTTCACCGTATTTTTTGCGCAAAGCCATCAAGCCTGGCATTTCGGTTTCGGCAATATTCAATTCTTTACGCCCCCAAGCGGCGAGGCTGATATCAGCAATTTTGTAATCTGACACGTTGGTGTCCTTTCCAAGAGTGGTTGTGATGAGTGCCGTTGTATGGCGAGCCTGAGGTATTCCCTGCAGCACTCCTCGCGCGAAAGCGCTCATTATAAAAGAGATGCCATCAAAACCCAAGACGCACGCTTAAAGTTACCCTGCCTTATATAATATGCTTACAGGACGCTTAACGATTGAAATATGCATACTCACTGAATACCAAACTGATGCACAAGAGCACCCAAATCACAATACGCCATGATCCATAGCCAGATAAGGAAAATGGATTAACTTCTTCATAAATCAACCTTTAAATGTCTGTTTCCAACAATCCATAAAAGTATCAATATTTTTGAAAATGATGAAAGCCAGTAAAAAATAAAGCGGAATATTCAAAATAATGAGTTTAACAATTGACATACATAGCCTTGTAGTTAAGTTATTTTAATTTTTTACTCTAAAAATAATTTAAAACGCAAGTAATGCCTCATTTTTATTTCGTATATGACGCCAATAAACAAAAAGCCATATCAAACGATATGGCTATGTCTTAAGGCTCAGACTTTAATCCTGCTGTGTGACTGTTTCACGTCCACTAGGTGTCGCGCGATGGTCAGTACTTTTTTCTTTGTACTTTAAGACCATCCGATCCAATTTATCCATCAAAACATCAATGGCAGCATACATGTCATCTTCTATGGTTTCCACATGCAAATCTTTACCAGCCAAATGCACGTCTGCCTCTACTTTGTGCTTGGATTTTTCCACAGTACACAAAGTCACGGTTGTAGAGATGATGCTATCAGAGTGGCGATTGATACGTGCCAACTTGGTACTGATATACTCACGCAAAGCTTCAGTCACATCTAAATTCAAACCAGTTACAGTCAGATTCATACAAGTCTCTCCTTCTTGCTGGGCTAGGCCCCGATGGAACGCCACCGTTAACCAGTGACGTTAATTTCATCATAACTGTTTTCATTCTAATCGCCAATATCTTTGTGATCACGACTACACTTTATTACATTTCACAAGCGTATTTTGCGCTCACTGGCAGAAGGAATCCTCAAACTTTCTCGGTACTTAGTTACAGTACGCCGAGCAATTTTAATTTCATGTTCAAGCAATTTTTGCGTTAATTTTTCATCAGAAAGTGGTTTTCGCTTATCCTCTTCGCCAATGAGTTTTTCCAAAATGGTTTTAATCACACGATTGCTAATGCCTTCATCTTCATCACCCTCACCACCATTGGTGGCTGTTTGTGTGAAAAACCAACGCAGCTCAAACAAGCCTTGTGGACAACTAAGATACTTTTGATTCACCGCACGCGAAATCGTGGACTCATGCAAATCTAAAAATTCTGCCACCGACTTAATCAACATCGGCTTCAAAGCCATGGCACCCTCGCTGAAAAAAGCCTGTTGATGCGCCACCACATAATCGGCCACACGCAATACCGTATCGGCACGCATTTCCAAACTGTGTATCAACTGTTTGGCTTCTTGCATTTGTTTTTTTAAATCTTGATGACCACATGCTTCGACAACCGATGCATATTCTTCATTCACACGCACACGCGGCTGAGTTTCTCGCTGCAATTGTGCCACCCACAGGCGTCCTTGTTTAAAAACTCGAATATCAGGTAAAACATATTGCGTCGGCTCAGAATGAGCATAACCACTACTTGGATAAGGATTCAAACTTTGAATCAACATCACAGCGGCCTGTATTTCTGCAATATTAACAGGCAGGTATTTTTTCAGTTTGGTGACATTGCTAGGCTGCCCCAAGACATTGAAATATTGACGCACAATCAATTTTGCCAATTGATTGACAGCGTTATCAGGCAAGCGCTGCAATTGCAGCCACAAAGACTCACTCAAATCGAATGCACCGACACCCGCAGGTTCAAAGCCTTGGAGGTGCGTCAATGCCTGTGCCAAATCTTCTTCTTCTAACAACCACTCCA
This sequence comes from Vitreoscilla stercoraria DSM 513, assembly GCF_000382305.1. GTDB lineage: Bacteria > Pseudomonadota > Gammaproteobacteria > Burkholderiales > Neisseriaceae > Vitreoscilla > Vitreoscilla stercoraria. The sequence goes on along the minus strand of NZ_KB908020.1, from coordinate 59,287 downwards.
AAGGCGAATGTTCCACAATGTCTTGTAAACCATTCGACAAATAACCATGTTCATCCAAATTTTCAATCAATATATGCACCCTGAAAGCCTCTTCACGGCTTAATTGGTGTTCACAAACTTGATTGCGTAAAAACTGGCGAAAATCATCATTGTCTTCAATTTGCGCAAAAACGTCTTGAAACTCACCATCGTATGCAATGCCGGTGCTGCCCACGCCCGCAGTGATTTGCATACTTTGCCAATAATCATCAATCCCAACTTGGTCACCCAAATCACCATGCGCATCATTACTGGCCGAAGTGTCGCCATCAAACTCACGTTCTGGTTGCGCAAGCTCTTTGTGATCTATTCTTTCTAATAAAGGATTTTCTAACAAGGCTTGCTCAACAGCCTCATCCAATTCCAAACCCGACATTTGCAACAATTTAATCGCTTGTTGCAACTGAGGGTTTAGTTGTAATTGCTGTGTTTGCTTCAGTTTGAGTTGGTTTTGCATAATATTTAATTCAGATTGAATAAAGCAAATGAATCACAAACACATTGAGCCATACCGACCTTAATAGTCAAAATGCTCGCCCAAATACACTTCTCGCACACGCTCGTTTTGTACCAGTTCTTCTGGCACGCCCGTTGCCAAAACAGAGCCTTCAGAAATGATGTAAGCACGATCACAAATACGCAAGGTTTCACGCACATTGTGGTCGGTAATCAACACACCAATGCCACGCTGCTTTAAATAAGAAATGATATTTTGAATATCAATGACAGCAATCGGGTCAACACCTGCAAACGGTTCGTCCAATAAAATAAAACGCGGTTTGGTTGCCAATACTCGAGCAATTTCCACGCGACGGCGTTCACCGCCAGACAAGGCCACCGCAGGCGAATCCTTAATGTGTCCAATGTTCAAATCATCCAACAAACGTTCTGTTTGCTTGGTGATTTCTGCTTTATCTTGGGTATTGATTTCCAAAATGGCTTGGATATTTTCTGTCACCGTCATTTTGCGAAAAATCGATGCTTCTTGCGGCAGATAACCCACACCTTTTTGCGCGCGCTCATGTATTGGCAAATGGCGCATTTCTTGCCCGTCCAATACAATAGACCCATCATCTGCGGCGATAATTCCAACTATCATATAAAAGCTGGTCGTCTTACCTGCCCCGTTAGGCCCCAATAAACCAATCACTTCGCCGCTTTGAATGTCCAAAGTCACATCTTTGACCACTTGACGGCTTTTGAATTGTTTTTTCAAACCAGCTACTTTTAAAACACTGTTAGTCGTCATCATCAATTATTTCTGTGTGCTAGAAGGTTGTAAAATCACCGTCACACGGCGGTCTGAACCTGAAGCAGACTTGCTACCTGCTGCAGTGTAAATCTCAGTTTTGGTGTTATAAGTAATGTTATTGCCTTGCACCATATCACCGCCACGTTGCACCTTGGCACCACCACTTAGCGTGACCAAACCGCTGGCAGATTGGTAAGTTACTTTTTGACCCTGCCCATTTACCCAGCCTTTACCGCCATCTAACTGCTGCTTGAATGTGACTGGTGAACCCGTAGCTGTCATGATTTGATTGCTATCGTTGGTACGTGATACTTCAATTTTACTGGCACGAATGTCAATAGAACCTTGTTTAACCACCACATTGCCACTGAACACCGTCACTTGTTTGCCTTGATCGACCACGCCATTGTCCGCTTCAATGCTGATAGGCTGATTTTGATCCGATTGTAAAGCCCAAACAGGTGCAGCCAAGGCACAAGTGAGCAATGCCACACTGTATTTGAATTTAAGGTTGCTCATCATAAATAATTGCTTTCACACGAGATTGCAGGTTTAACACATCGTTTTTTTTATCATAATTGAATCCAACCGCACTGCCATGCGATTGACCATATTCATATTGCACTTCTGCATCGGTATGCGCCATTTGCGTGGGAATGTCTACAGTCAAAGTCGGCATGCTCACTTTTCCCTCTAAGCCACCATCCACTGCGGTTTTGGTCAACACCACTTCTTGCTTGAAAAAGATTTTTTCTTCTTGATCTGCATAACGCGCCTCTTGTGAACTCACTCGATACAATGGCTGCCCTTGTTGCCAAACTTGACCATCTGGCTGCTGCAATAAAACATCGTTGCTATTGGGATACATCGATGCTTCTTTGGCAACCAAAGTTTGTACGGGCAAGCCTTGCGCATCAAAACGCAAACCACTGATGTCTTTCATCACATATTGTGGCTGACTCAAATCCAACAAGGTGGTTTCAACGTTGACATCTGTGGCACGATTCAGCCAAAACGTCATACCACCCATCAACACGGCCAAAACCATTGGAAAAACCAATGGCATCATGCGACTGGAGATATTCATAATACATACTCAGTCAAAGCGTCCTGTAAACTGCCTTGTGCCCACATAATCATCTCGCACGCCTCACGCACAGCGCCCAATCCTGCTGCCGCTTGCGTCACATAATCGGCATAATGAATCACCCAGTTGTGTGCACTTGGCACCGCAATCGGCAAACCACAACGCACCATCACCGGCAAATCCACCACATCGTCACCCACATACGCACATTGCTCTTGACTCAAACCCAATTGGGCAATCAAATTCAAATAAGCTGTGCGCTTGTCATGAATGCCTGCCAAATAATGGTCTATGCCCAAACCACGCACACGGTGTCCCACACCTGCGGCATCGCGTCCTGTAATGATTGCCAACTGTACGCCTGTTTTTTGGAGCATTTTCAAACCATGTCCATCCAAAGTATTGAACGCCTTGATTTCTTCGCCTTGCGCTGTGATATAAATCTCACCATTGGTCAAGACACCGTCTACATCCAAAATCAATAATTTAATCGCTTTGGCTCGTTGTAAAACCGCTTCGGGCACATCAAGATTGAATGCCAATTCAGGGATATTTTTCATACAATTCCTGCTTTTAATAAATCGTGCATGTGCAACACACCCACCAATTGTTGTTCGTCATCGACCACCAACAAACCATTGACTCTCTGGCTTTGCATCACGTGCAAAGCTTCGCTTGCCAATTTGCCCATTGCAATGGTTTTAGGGTGTAAGCCCATCACATCTTTGACCCAAATGCCATGAATTTGACCACTGTGTTCTAAAATGCGACGCAAATCACCATCGGTCAAAATACCGATTGCTTGGTTGCCCTCAACGACAGCCGTCATACCCAAACCTTTAGCGCTCATTTCCAAAATGGCTTCTTTCAAATCCGCACTCACGTCCACTTGCGGTAAAGCACTGTCTTTGTGCATCAAATCTCCGACACGCACCAACAAACGCTTGCCCAAAGAACCTGCAGGATGGCTTAAAGCAAAATCATCAGGCGTAAATTGGCGTGCTTGCAACAACACCACCGCCAAAGCATCACCCAAGACCAAAGATGCCGTGGTACTTGAAGTAGGTGCCAAGCCCAAAGGACAGGCCTCTTGGCTGACTGCTGCATTTAAAAAAATGTCTGCCGCTTGCCCCAAAGTCGATTCACGACGGCCGCTCATCGCAATCAAGGTCACCCCTTTGCGCTTTAGAGCTGGCAACAAATTGATTACCTCTTCGCTCTCGCCTGAATGCGACAAGGCCAAAACCACATCTTTTTCCATGACCATACCCAAATCGCCATGCGCCGCTTCCGCAGGATGCACAAAAAAAGCAGGCGTCCCCGTAGATGCCAAAGTCGCCGCAATTTTGCGGGCAATGTGACCTGATTTGCCCATACCAGTGACAATCAAGCGGCCTGTAGTATTCAAAATGGTATCAATGGCTGCTGCAAAACCTTCGTCCAACTGCGAACTAATTTGTCGCAATGCCGCTTGTTCAATTTCAATCACAGTACGCGCTTGTTCAATATAGTTTTTTGTCATTTTCACCATCATCAAAATTCATCCAACTCATGAAGACAAAGCTCAATCAGTGCTTTGAATTTCTCACACCATCCATTGGCAAATTCACAATGTCTGTTATGTACCCATCACATTGTATCGCACAGTGCCTGTTTGAGCACCATCAACCCTCGCGAAGGCTGTCACTGTGTACCATTACAATGAATCCATCCTAAACAAGTCGCTTTATTTTAAAACATACTTCTATAAAGTATCCATTGTCTATTTCGCCTATTCAAATCTAAAATTGTGTTGTAAATAACACTGCTTAAACCCTGCCTACTCAGCAAAATAGGTAGCGCAATCCAGCTTTTGAAGCTCCTAAAAGCCCCTGATAATTCACTATCTGACCTTATTTTGCTACTTTAAATAGATTATTTACCCATCAAAAAAAATCAATTCAATCAATACAAAATTGTCAAATTTATTCATTTAACACCCGTTCACTGCAGAAATTTTCTTGATTTTGAATTTTATTGTCACTATATTTATTCAGCATTTCATAAAGTCGTAACAAACTCTGTTGTACTCCCCAAGTAAATTTGAAGTTCCTCTTTAAAGAATCGGAGTAGTCATAATGAAAAAACGTCTTTGTACTTTGTCTGTAATCAGCGCAAGTTTATTACTTGCTGCATGTGGTGGTGGCAATGATGCCCCTGCTAAGGGTAACGAGCCTGCCAAGCAAGAAGCTGCTGCCACTGGCGGCAGTAAAACATTGGTGTATTGCTCAGAAGGCAGCCCCGCTGGTTTTGACCCTGGTCAATATACTGCTGGTACAGACTTTGATGCGGCGGCATACCCGATTCGCAATGGTCTGGTACAGTTTGAACGCGGTGGCACCGAAGCCAAGGCAGGTTTGGCTGAAAAATGGGATATTTCAGAAGACGGTAAAACCTATACTTTCCATTTACGCAAAGGCGTTAAATTTCATACCACCGACTACTTCACACCTTCTCGTGACTTCAATGCAGACGATGTAGTATTCACCTTCAAACGTTTGACTGATCCTAATTTTGCATTCAACAAAGCTTATCCTGCAGAGTTTCCATACGCCACCGATATGGGTTTGCCTGACAACATTGTCGCAATTGACAAAATCGATGACCACACAGTCAAATTCACTTTAAAAGAAGTAGATGCTCCTTTTATCCAGAATCTAGCCATGCCTTTTGCTTATTTGCATTCGGCTGAATACGCAGAAAAACTAGAAAAAGAAGGCAAAGCCGCTGACATCAATACCCATCCGATTGGCACAGGTCCATTTGTGTTCAAGTCTTATCAAAAAGACAATATGATTCGCTACGCGAAACATCCTGAATATTGGGACAAAGACAATATCCACATCGATAATTTGGTCTTTGCCATCACCAAAGATTCTGCGGTACGGGCGCAAAAAGTCCAAGCAGGTGAATGTAATGTATCAGCTTACCCAAAAACCGCCGAAATTGAAGCGGCTAAAAAGTCTAGCAAAGTCAATGTACTAGACAAACCAGGCTTTAACGTCGGCTATGTCGGTTACAACGTCAAAAAAGACAAATTGGGCGACCTGAAAGTACGCCAAGCTTTGGACATGGCGATCAATCGTGATGCCATCATCAATGCCGTATATCAAGGTGCAGGTACGGTTGCGACCAATCCCATGCCACCGACCCAATGGTCTTACAATGACACGTTGAAAAATGCACCTTATGATCCTGAAAAAGCCAAAACTTTGTTAAAAGAAGCAGGTGTACCAGAAGGCCATCAAATCAACTTATGGGCAATGCCAGTACAACGTCCATACAATCCTAACGCCAAATTGATGTCTGAGATGATTCAAGCAGATTGGGCGAAAGTCGGTATCAAAGCCAATATTGTCAGCTATGAATGGGGCGAATATTTGAAACGCGCTTCCAAAGGTGAACACGATGCGATCATCGTTGGTTGGACTGGTGACAATGGTGACCCTGATAACTGGCTGGGTACGTTGTTAAGCTGTAAAGCCATTGGCGGCAATAATTATGCCCAATGGTGTAATCCACAGTTCGACCAATTGGTCACTGATGCTCGCCGCATCACCGATACGAGCAAGCGCACTGAATTGTATTCACAAGCCCAAGTCATATTCAAACAAGAATTGCCATGGACGACGATGGCTCACTCGGTGGTGACGGTAATGACCACACCGAATGTGAAAGAATTCAAGATTGATCCATTTGGTTCTGTACGCTTTGAAGGGGTCAAAATCGACTGATGATGCAACAACAACCGTACTGACACACTCGTGGCAGTACGGTTTTTTTTACCTGTTGATTGTTTTCCCACAAGGAAGTGCATATGTTTTCTTTTATTTGTAAACGGATCTTACTGCTGATTCCGATTTACATCGGCTTGACCCTCTCCACCTTCACCTTGGTTCGTATGGTGCCAGGAGACATTGTGCAAGTTTTAATGGGTGAAAGAATGGTCGATCCAGAATTACATGCCCAAGCCATGAAGCGCTTAGGGCTAGATCAACCCTTGCCGGTGCAATATTTTGACTATCTCACCAAAATTTTAAAAGGTGACTTTGGCAATTCTTTCCGCGACCGCAGCCCGGTTTTGAATGACTTTTTCTCTCATTTTGTACCCACTTTAGAGTTGGCCATTTGCGCCATCTTGATTGCCAGTGTTTTGGGAGTTTCATTTGGCATTATCGCTGCACTCAAACGTGGCTCGTGGCTAGACTACACATTGATGAGTGCTTCTTTGGCTGGCTACTCGATGCCTATTTACTTATTAGGTCCAATTTTAACTGGTATTTTTGCGCACTACTTGGGCTTGTTGCCCGTGTCTGGCGTCATCAGCGTAATGCAATTTTTAGATGTTGAGCCTTATTATGGCTCATGGTTATTGGGTTCTTTCTTCAGCGACCAACCAGGGGCATTTTGGGACGTCATCAAACACTTTATCTTGCCATCCATTGCCTTATCAACCATCCCACTAGCCATGATTGCCCGCATGACCCGCTCTGCTATTTTAGAAGTTTTGGGTGAAGACTACATTCGTACCGCCAAAGCCAAAGGTCTGTCCCCGACTCGCATCGTGCTCGTTCATGTGATGCGCAATGCTTTGATTACCGTTGTCACTGTCATTGGTTTGCAAATGGCGACTTTACTGGCAGGCGCAATTTTGACTGAGACCATTTTTTCATGGCCGGGCGTTGGCAACTGGTTGCTCGATGGCTTTCACAATCGCGATTACCCTGTGGTGCAAAACGGCATTTTATTAGTCGCCACCGCCTTGATGCTCATCAGCTTGCTGGTAGACATTTTGTACGGCTTGATTAACCCTCGCATTCGCCACGCGGCCAAATAAGGAAGGGCTTTTATATGTCACAAACGACCACCCCCGCCACAGCCGCCAGTTTAACACCACCCAAACAGTGGCAACAATTTGTCAGTGCTTTTATGAAAAACCGCGGCGCAGTCATTGGCTTATTGGTCTTGATTGCTTCCATCATCATCGCACTTTTCGCCCCGCTCATCGCCCCACACAACCCATATGAATTGTTTCAAGGCAAAGAGCAATTGCCACCTGTCTTCATGGAAGGTGGCGACAGTACGTTTTTATTGGGTACGGACGATGCAGGACGCGATACCTTGTCACGCGTCCTGTACGGCGCACGCTATTCTTTGTTCATTGGTTTGTGTGCCACCACTTTGTCTTTATTGATAGGCGTCAGTTTAGGTTTGATGGCCGCATTTTGGCCCAAGCTTTTAGGAAAATTCATCATGCTCATCAATGACATTTTGATGTCTTATCCAAGCTTGCTATTGGCCATCATCATCGCCGCCATCTTAGGGCCATCGATGACCAATACCATTTTAACCATTGCCTTGGTGTGTTTGCCGCCATTCATCCGTTTGACCCGTGCCACCGCTATGGTGGAATTGCAACGCGATTATGTTACCGCTTCTCGGGTCATGGGTGCGGGCACCATGCGTTTGTTATTTGTCACCATTTTGCCCAATTGTATGGCGCCGCTGATTGTACAAGCGACCATGGTCTTTTCTTCGGCAATTTTGGAAGCTGGTGCCATTGGTTTCTTAGGCTTTGGCGTTCAACCACCCGATGCCGAATGGGGTGCGATGCTCGGCACAGCACGCCAATACATCCAAAGCAATGTGTGGTTGGCGATTTTTCCAGGTGTGGCAATTTTCATTTCTGCATTGGCAATTAATTTGACTGGCGACGGTTTGCGCGATGCCTTAGATCCAAAACTCAAAGAGGTATCATAATGACAGAACCTTTATTACACATAGACCATTTGAGCGTGGTGTTTGGCAAAGGCGAACGGGCTTTTCGTGCAGTCGATCAAGTGAGCTTGTCTTTACAAGCGCAAGATGTGTTAGCCGTAGTCGGAGAATCGGGTTCTGGCAAATCAGTCACGATGATGGCATTGATGGGTTTATTACCCAGCAGCGCCAATATCCACGCCAACAGCTTGCGTTTTAATGGCCAGGATTTGCAAGCCATGAGCGCCAAGCAAAAGCGTCAAATCATCGGCAAAGACATCTCGATGATTTTTCAGGACGCTATGAGCAGCCTGAACCCAAGCTTCACCATCGAAACCCAAATCAGCGAAGTTTTAAAAACCCATTTGGGTTTAAAAGGGGCAGCCGCTCACCAACGCTGTATTGAATTGCTGCAACTGGTGGAAATTCCCGATGCCAAAAATCGTCTCAAAGCCTATCCACATCAATTATCAGGCGGCATGAGCCAACGGGTCATGATTGCGATGGCTTTGGCGTGTGAGCCCAAATTGTTGATTGCCGATGAACCGACCACCGCACTGGATGTAACGGTACAAGCACAAATTATGGATTTGTTGCGCCGCTTACAGCAAGAACGACATATGGCGATGATTTTAATCACACATGATTTAGGTTTGGTAGCAGAAAATGCCCATGAAGTGGCGGTGATGTACGCAGGGCAAATGGTGGAACGCTCACACGTTGCCAAAATTTTCAAACGCCCTGCCCATCCTTATACCGAAGCTTTGCTCGCTGCCATTCCTGAATTGTCTATTGGTCAAAAACGCTTGCATTCTTTACCAGGGGTCGTACCGAGCCAATATGACCGCCCACAAGGTTGTTTGCTGTCACCGCGCTGCCCTTATGTACATGAGGCGTGTCACCAGCCCGTGTTGTTGCAAAACAGCCCTTTTGGACAAGTGCGCTGCGTTTATCCTGACATCAGCGCCATTTCCACCTCTCAAATCACGGGAGTTTCAGCATGACCCATTCACAAAACATCGTGCTCAGCGCCCAACAATTGAGCCGCCATTATCAAATTCCACAAGGCTTTGGCAAATCCAAAGCCACTGTCAAAGCCTTAAATGGCGTGTCGTTTGAATTGGCGCAAGGCAAAACCTTGGCCATCGTGGGCGAATCTGGTTGTGGTAAATCCACGCTCGCCCGACAACTGACTTTAATTGAAGAACCCACTGGTGGCAGCTTGTATGTCAATGGTCAAGACACCACCCATTTGAACAAAAACGCCCAAAAAAAACTGCGTACCGAAATTCAAATGGTGTTTCAAAACCCATACGGCTCATTGAATCCGCGCCATACCATTGGTTTTCAATTGACCGAACCTTTGGACATACACACATCGCTGAGCAAAACAGAAAAAAAAGACCAAGTGGAAGCGATTATGAAACAAGTCGGCTTGCGACCTGAACATGTAGGGCGCTATCCGCACATGTTTTCAGGCGGCCAACGCCAGCGCATCGCCTTAGCGCGAGCGATGATGTTGAATCCCAAAATCATTGTTGCCGATGAGCCCACTTCCGCTTTAGATGTGTCAATTCAAGCACAAGTATTGAACTTGTTCATGGATTTACAGGACGCTTATCACACCGCTTATGTGTTCATTTCACACAATTTATCGGTGGTGCGCCATGTGGCGGACGATTTGATGGTGATGTATTTGGGCAAAGCGGTGGAACACGGCCCCAAAAAAGCCATTTTTGACAAACCTTGCCATCCCTACACACAAGCTTTGCTCGCTGCCGCTCCCAGCTTGAACGGTCATCAAGCCCAAATCAAGCTTGCAGGCGAATTGCCCAGCCCTTTGAATTTGCCGCAAGGCTGCGCCTTGCATTTGCGTTGTCCTTTTGCCCAAGAAACGTGCGGCCACAGCGAACCTGAGCTGCGTCCATGGCAAGGTCGCTTGGTTGCCTGTCATCGTTTGGAAGAGATTGCCGCTTAAAAAGGATATTTCACCATCAATGCATTAAGCATTGTATAAAATCAAGCGTCCTGTAAAACATTTACAGGACGCTTGATTGACAATCACATTACGTCAAATCAATGGGTTGCAGAAGCTGCTTGCAAAGCTTCAGCTGAGCCTTCGCTGGCACCTGATTTACCCGCGACTTTCCACTGTACTGGGTATTTGTAACCTGGATAAGTTGCAAACGTGTATTTTTTGAACTCATCTGACTCATAAGCTGCGATGACATCTTGCGCCCATTTGCTGTCTTTGTCAGCGGTACGGAATGCGCCCCAGTTCACATACGCATAGCTTGGCTCTTGGTACAAAGCATCGGTCAATTTCATGCCGCTGCTCAAAACGAAATTGCCATTGATAATGGCATAATCGGCATCAACGCGCGCGCGGGGCAAATTCGCCGCTTCCATTTCGATGAATTCTACTTTTTTGATGTTTTCAGCAATGTCGGCTTTCGAAGCTTGCAAAGCATTGACATTGTCATTCAAACGAATCCAACCCAATTCACTCAACATCACAATCGCACGTGCAAAATTCGATGGGTCATTCGGCACAGCAACAGTCACGCCATCTTTGACTTGGTCTAGCGCGGTCAATTTACCTGCATACAAGCCCAATGACGAAGTCGGCACTTGGAAACCCATGCTCAAAGGCAATTTGTGTTCGGCCACAAAACTGTCAAAATACGGTTTGTGTTGGAATACGTTCACATCCACCGCACCCTCAGCCAAAGCCATATTTGGGGTTACATAATCATTGAATTCGGTCAATTTGACTTGATAGCCTTGCTTTTCCAAAATTGGCTTAATGGAATCTTTCACCATGTCACCAAAATCGCCCGCAGACGTACCAATCACAATTTCTTTTTTCTCAACATCCACACTCACTGCACTACCAGACGCTTCTTTGGCCGCAGGCGCAGCCGCTTGTGGTGAACAAGCAGCCAAACCCAAGCTGACAAAAGCCGCAGTCAAAGTCATCGTCGTTTTCAAGCCCAACATACATCTCTCCCAATGCGCCGCAGCGCCACTACTTCAGTCTAAAAAACACAGCAATGCTGTGGCTGATGCGTAAGAGCCATCAGCTGCTCCGTCAAATATCCAAACCCGCAGTTTGCTGCTCTTTATGGATGCGCCATTTGGCACCTAAGCTGCGAAATGGCTCAGGTGGTACTTTGGTTGGTTGGCTGGTTTGGCGAATAAACTCCAAAGCCTCGCTGTTATTGCCATGCATCATTTCTGCCATGTAATAACCCAAATACGTTCCCTTAGCCACGCCCACACCGTTACAACCACAAATCACATACACATTGTCTTGCGGCTGTGCAAACACCGATTGGTAATTCATCGTCACCGCCAACACGCCGCCCCAAGTGTATTGAAAATCCACTTGTTTCAAAAATGGGAAACGCGCTTCAAACGAGGCACGATGTTGTTGCCATGCTTGTTGGCGCTGCTGCTCGCTAGAATGTTGACTAGGATTGAATTCCAAAATATTGCGCACTAAAATACGGCGGTCTGGCGTCCATCGAACCGTGGTCCCCGCAGGATGTGCCGAAGTCACACCCCAAGGCTGAATATGATGAAAATGTTTTTGCCACAAATGTTCTGGTAATGGGTCGGTTAAGCTGCCATAGGTGAATACAGGCGCGATGGTATTTTTGGTCAACGCACTGACATCGGTAAATGAGCTGGTACATTGCACCATTTTTTTGGCATGTAACACGCCACCTACCGTATGCAATTTAATTTCATCGCCATATTCAATATGAATGATGGGAGAACGGGTATAAAAATCGATGTGTTCTTGCAAACCCAAAGCAATACCGCGCACCAAAGCCGCAGGATTCATCAAAATATTACCCGGTGTGAAAATACCTTCTTGATAATAATCTGTTCCCAAACGTGCCGCCAATGCGTCCCGCTTGAAGCGTTGATAAGCATCTTGACGTTTTTGCAACGAGGCTTCAAACGCATCCAAACCGGCTAAATTGGCGGTTTCTTTGGCAACCAAATATTTGCCAGCTTGGTGCCACAAACAATCAATTTGAAATTGCTCACGCCAATTTTGCAAACGCTCAATGGCAAACGCATTCAATCGGCGAATGTGTGCATCTTGTTCAGGCGTGTTTTCTTGAGCATCGACATTGTGAGGCAAATCAATGATGAATCCGGCATTGCGGCCTGAAGTGCCTTGCCCCACATCCAAAGCCTCCACAACGGCAATGGTTTGATTGGGATACAATTCCTTCAAACGCTGCGCTGCTGATAAGCCCGTAAAACCCGCGCCCAACACCACAATGTCTGCGCGCTGCTGACCTTTTAAAGGTCGTCCAATACTTTGCTTGACATTGGCAGCCGTCAAATACCAACCCAAATCCCCATCCACTTGCGGCAAACACTTGATTACACCCATCACACCTCATCCCAACAACTGCCCGTCAATGTCATTTTGTTGCTGACACATGCCATTGACACGCCAATTCATTTATTTCGAATAACAAACTCTGAGCAATGATGATACAAGTTTAAAATAAGCAATTGGTTGTTATTCATACACATCTAAATAAAATCAGCATAAAATATTTATTAAATGCCAAAAATCCCAATGTTCATACCAAGATTGAGCATTTTTTTGCCATGATTGTGACTTGTTTACATCGAAAACAACGCTTTATGTGCCTCTTATGTAGATTCATAAACAACAAAATATTCTATTTTTGAACATTTAAAAAAGCGTCCTGTAAACATTTACAGGACGCTTTGTATGCCATTTCAATTCATTTATTTCAAAACCACTTCCACGCGACGTGCCTCAGCATTTTCGCCTGTGCCTTCCAATACTTTTGGTTTCACCAATTCAATGTCTTGCTCAGGCACACCCAATTTCACCAATGCATCACGCACCGCCTGCGCTCGTTCCTTAGACACGCGCTCATTCACTTCCAACGAACCCGTACTGTCGTGAAAACCCGACACTTGTGCTTTTTTGCCTTGTTTCACGCCTGCAACTATGGCTTCTAAAGCCTCATCAGCACCGGTTGCCAAAGCAGTTTGACCTGACGCAAAATAAAATTTCACCGTGCCTTGTTCTACCACCACGCGCGCACCGTCACTCTCCACCGCAGCCACAGGCTCACTCGCACTCGCCATCACAGCAGGTTCAACGATGACCAAACCATTGGCTTCTGCAATTTCTTGGCTGTCGGCTGTGGCAGGCTGCTCAGCCACCACATCGCTTGCTGACGGTGCTTGATTTTCTTTGGCATCCACCGCAATGGCATAAAACAACACGATTGCCGTCACCGCACCCACCAACGTACCGAGAAACAAAAACAATTTACGTTGGGTCTTTAAATCTTCATCTTCATTATCGAACGACACCTGACACTCCTTGTTACTTCTATCAATGGGAACAAAATCAAACTGAACTTTTCAATAAAACCAAAGCATTATACTGTTTTTTATTTTCTATGCGTATGTTTTGCCATGCAATCGGCGCCGTTCACTACCCACTGTCCGCTTGATACAGTAGAATAAGCCTATTTACGACTACCTCTAAAGTCCGTTCCATGTTGACCTTTCAAGAAATCATTTTCAAATTACAATCATTTTGGGCAGCCCAAGGCTGTGTGGTTTTACAACCATTTGACTTAGAAGTCGGCGCAGGTACATCCCACCCTGCCACTTGCTTACATGCTTTGGGCCCTGAACCTTGGTTTGCCGCTTATGTACAACCTTCACGCCGCCCTAAAGACGGTCGTTATGGCGATAATCCAAACCGTTTGCAACACTATTACCAATTTCAGGTCGCTTTGAAACCCGCTCCTGACAACATCCAAGAATTGTACTTACAATCGTTACAAGAATTGGGCTTGTCTCCTTTGGAACACGACATCCGTTTTGTCGAAGACGATTGGGAAAATCCTACTTTGGGCGCTTGGGGCTTGGGTTGGGAAATTTGGTTAAATGGTATGGAAGTGACGCAATTTACCTATTTCCAACAAGTTGGCGGCATTGATTGCTCACCTGTTTTGGGTGAAATCACTTACGGCATCGAACGCTTGGCGATGTATTTGCAAGGCGTAGAAAATGTGTACGATTTGGTGTGGGCAAAAACCTTAGATGGTCAAACCGTCACTTATGGCGATGTGTACCACCAAAACGAAGTGGAACAATCGACGTACAATTTTGAATATTCCGATGCTGAATGGTTATTGGGTCAATTCAACCAATACGAAGCACAAGCGCAACGCATATTGGCAGTGGAAGACGCATCTTTGGCTTTGCCTGCTTACGAATTGGTGTTAAAAGCAGGTCACACTTTCAACTTATTGGATGCGCGCGGCGCCATTTCTGTGACCGAACGCGCCACTTACATTGGTCGTGTGCGTGCGTTGAGCCGCGCTGTGGCACAAAAATACGTCGACAGCCGCGAAGCTTTGGGCTTCCCATTGATTAAAAACGCCGACAAATAATATTAAAGCGTCCTGTAAACCCAATCTGTTTTTACAGGACGCTTGATTTCCAAGATTGCAAAAAAGGTTAGCCAAATGAGCACCGAAACCCTATTGATTGAACTTCGTACCGAAGAATTGCCGCCAAAAGCTTTGAACAACTTAGGTCAAAGCTTTGCCCAAAACATCATCGAACAATTGCAAAAAGACCAATTCATTGGTCAAGATGCCGTTTACAAAGTCTTTGCCTCACCACGTCGTTTGGGTGTGCAAATCCAAAACGTCACCGCCATTCAAGCCGATCAACAAATCGTGAAAAAAGGTCCATCTGTTGCCAATGGCATGAAAGATGGCGAACCAACCAAAGCTTTATTGGGTTTTGCCCGTGGTGCTGGCGCGGACGTGGCGGATTTAAAAGTTGTTTTCGATGGTAAACAAGACGTTTACGCCTACGAATACACCCAAGCGGGTCAAAGCTTGGAAAGCGTGATTTCAGATGTGTTGGCACAAGCGGTAAAAAAATTGCCGATTCCTAAAGTGATGCGTTGGGGCAGCTCAACTTACACTTTTGTGCGTCCTGTACACGGCTTAATCGTGATGTTGGGTGCACAAACTTTGAACGCTTCTGTGTTGGGTTTAGAAAGCCAAAACTGGACTTTGGGTCACCGCTTTTTGTCTAACGACCCTGTGACTTTCAACCATGCTGACGAATACGAAACCAAAATTGCCGAACAAGGCAAAGTGATTGCCAATTTCGCGGCGCGTCGTGCTTTGATTAATTCACATTTGGCACAAGCGGCTGACAAATTAAACGCCACCGTTGCCGCTGATGAAGCTTTGCGTGACGAAGTCACCGCATTGGTAGAATTGCCTGTGGTTTTGGAAGCAGGTTTTGAGGCGCATTTTTTGAATGTGCCACAAGAATGCTTGATTTTGACCATGCAACAAAATCAAAAATACTTCCCATTGCTCGATGCCAATGGCAAGTTGATGAACCGTTTCTTGCTCGTGTCTAACTTGAAAGCCCAAGACCCGATTCACATCGTTCAAGGCAACGAACGTGTGTTGCGTGCGCGTTTGTCTGATGCGGAATTTTTCTACCAAACCGACCGCAAAAATACTTTGGAAAGCCGTTTACCACGTTTGGATACTGTGGTTTACCACAACAAAATTGGCAGCCAAAGCGAACGCATTGGACGTTTGGTGGGCATCGCCTCTCACATCGCAAGTTTGATTGGTGCCGATGTGACCTTAAGCGAACGTGCTGCACGCTTGGCCAAAGCCGATTTGGTCACTGAAATGGTGGGCGAATTCCCGGAATTGCAAGGCACTATGGGCAAATATTATGCCCAACACGATAACGAAAACGCCATTGTTGCCCAAGCCATCGAACAACATTACCAACCACGTTTTGCAGGCGATGCTTTGCCTGACTCAGCCGAAGCCACTGCAGTCGCTTTAGCAGACAAACTCGAAGCGATTGTCGGCATTTGGGGCATTGGCTTGATTCCAACAGGCGACAAAGACCCT
Organism: Vitreoscilla stercoraria DSM 513; assembly: GCF_000382305.1. Classification (GTDB taxonomy): domain Bacteria; phylum Pseudomonadota; class Gammaproteobacteria; order Burkholderiales; family Neisseriaceae; genus Vitreoscilla; species Vitreoscilla stercoraria. The sequence continues at coordinate 43,128 of NZ_KB908020.1, read as the reverse complement.
TACGCTTTGCGCCGTGCGGCTTTGGGCGTGGTACGCATGTTGATGCAATACAATGTCAACTTACCGAGCTTGGTACAGGCCGCTTACGACAGCTTCCCTGCAGGCATTTTGGCTGATAAAACTGTCTCTGAAGTGGTCGACTTCATGTACGCGCGTTTGGCGGTATTGTTGCAAGGCGATTACGCCCACGACGTGGTCGCAGCAGTCTTGGCACACCGCCCTGAAAGCTTGCACGACATTGGCGCACGTTTGGAAGCGGTCAGCGCATTCAAAGCCTTGCCAGAAGCGGCAGCTTTGGCAGCAGCCAACAAACGTGTGCACAATTTGCTCAAGAAAACCGATGGTGAATTGGGTGCAGTGAATGCCGATGGTTTACAAGAAGACGCGGAAAAAGCTTTGTTTGCAGCCACTGAGAACTTGCAAGCGAGCATCAACACTGCCATTGCAGCGCAAGACTTCACCGCAGCTTTAAGCCAATTGGCGACTTTGCGTGCACCTGTGGATGCGTTCTTTGATGGCGTGATGGTGATGGCAGATGATGCCGCTTTGAAACAAAACCGCTTGAATTTGCTCAATCAATTGAATTTGCAATTGAATGCCGTAGCAGACATTGCCTTGTTAAGCGAATAATCTAAGCTTGAAACCACTTTAAACCATTTAAAAAGCGTCCTGTAAGGTTTACAGGACGCTTGTTTTTAATGCGATACCATTACTGCATAAAAATAAAATCAATCAAACGCTGCGTGGCTTTGTCAGTGGCCGCTTCAATGTCTGACTTTTCCCAAACATCTTTTGGATAATGCTGTAATGCTGCTGCAATGTGGTATTGGCTGTCTTTATAACCCGATTTTTCGGACACGGTCTTTTGTTTTTTGGTTTTAAACCATTGGTTGCCAATGGATTTGTTAATGTTTTCTTCCAACAAAATTTTATTGCCCACTTGGTTCACCAACGCTTTGAACTCTTCTTTGTCCTCAATGCCTGCATCGGTCTGAATGCTGGTGATGTTATTGCCGCTAGATGGCATGATGTGTTCAATATTCACATTGTCTGCAAAATCAAATGGCAAACCTTTTTCTTTGGCATACAAATATTCATTTAAATACACCAACGCATTTTTTTCATATACCCAAATCGCCTCTGCAACCGCTTCAGAACGCCAATTTTTTTCATTGCCTATATGCTGATTAAAGTCTTGCTCGATTGCATTAAAATCAATTTCAGCATCGACCAATCTGATGTTTTCTTTGAATAAAAAAGCTTTGTATTTCGCGCTAGAATAAGCCGTATCATCAAGCTCTAACAACACAAACAAACGCAACAAACATTCACAAATATCGGTAATAATGGCATCGGTTAATTGCGCAACATCATAACGATATACATAACTGGCCAAAAACAACTTGGCATTTTCATTGAATTTCAACAACAATTTCACCATAGGATGCGTTTTAATGGCATCCCAAGCATCGGCGATTTTCAACAAATCCGCACACAACTGCATCGGCTGATCTAATAATGCACTATTGATTTCAGTGTAATACCGTCTCAATCCCGGTGTGCTGGCATCGAACTCATTGTTTTTAGCACGCTGAATATACATAAATTGTTGCAATACCGAATTCATATCCACCATTTTTTGATGGCTTAATTCATGCACCAAATGGTTGATTTTTTCCCACTCTGTATTAAATTGAGTTTTGTCTTCAGACTTGGAATACATTTGTGCTGAAATGATGTCTGCATCTGACAACGGCATACCTGTTGAATTCAGAGAATTGAACATCGTGATGGCTTGAGCGACTTCCCAACTGCGAATTTCAATGATTTGGCATTTACCTAAAAAATTTTTAGCAAAACCATTTAATTCAGATCCATCTTTTTTCTCCAACTCTTTGTAGAAAAATTTGAAATTTCGAAAATGGTGGGTGTATTTGTTGTCTCTTTGCTTGCGCGGCAATTTGGCCACATGTTTTTCTGCATCCATAAAATCCACAGCAGCAAGAATTTTTGCCACTTCATCTTTGTAAAGTTCATTAATAGAATGATTTTCTAAAATGACAATACCTTGCATACTGCTAGGATTTTTAATCATCGCAGGGATATCTTCTGCTTCTGCTTGATACAAGATACCCATAATTTTCTTGCGATTGTCTTTTAAACCTTCTTTCAAAGGTTCCGATTCCTCATCATTAGAGATTTTGGGAATCACCTCATTCAACCGCACCAATAATGCTTTTAGTAACAATAAAAATGTCGTGGTTCTTTGCTGTCCATCAATCAAACTAAATGTTTTAGAATCTGACACATCCACAATCACCGTACCGAAAAAATAAGGATCATCGGATTCTGATGTCCGAAATGCTTCAATGTCTTGCCATAATTTATCACACTGATCCAAACCCCAAGAATATGCTCTTTGATAGTTAGGAATCACAAACTTAGCAGATTTTTCTAACTGTAAATAAGTACTGATTAATTTCAATGTTGGTTCAATGTTCTTTGCCATACCATTTCCTTACTGACATACAATATTGTGTTTTAAATTCGTTCGGCATATATACCACTGCAAAAAGACAGGTTATGTCTATCTACACGACAATATAATGCTTTGCCTCATAAATTCCAAATAAGTAAAAGCGTCCTGTAAACACTTACAGGACGCTGATTGCATACACGTTGGAAATCAATATTATTTTTTAAAATAATTCAAAGGCAATTTCAAATACGACACACCATTGCTTTCCGGCTCTGGCAATTGACCGCCGTTCATGTTAATTTGAATGGCAGGCAACATCAATTTGGGCATGCTCAAAAATGCATCGCGGCTTTGGCGCAGACTGATAAAATCGGTTTTAGTGGTGTGTTGGTTAATGTGAATATTGTGTTGCTTTTGCGTGCGAATATCGGTCTGATATACATATTCACTTCGGCTTTCAGGCAAATAATCATGGCATAAAAATACCCGTGTGGTTTCAGGCAAAGCATATAATTTTTGCACTGAATCGAACAAATCGGCAGCATTGCCTTTAGGAAAATCACAACGTGCCGTACCATAATCAGGCATGAACAAAGTATCGCCTACAAACACATTATCGCCAATCACATAACTCAAACATGCAGGAGTATGTCCTGGTGTGGGAATATTGTACGCTTGCAAAGTACCGATTTGAAAAGCCTCACCATCGGCAAACAAATGATCAAAAGGCGGCATGTCTCGGTATTTTTGCACATCCAAATGGTAAATTTGACTGAACATTTCTTGCACCAACACGATGTGTGCACTCATCGCTACTTGACCACCCAGCTGCTGTTGCAAATAATGCGCAGCACTCAAATGGTCTGCGTGCACATGGGTTTCCAACAACCATGCCACGGTCAATTTTTGTTCTTGTATATAGGCAATGATGCGGTCTGCATGAGTCGTTGTCGTGGTGGCACTGGCTGTATCATAATCCAATACACTGTCGATAATGGCACACTCACGGGTATTGGCATCACTGACCACATAACTGAAGGTATTGCTTGATTCATCAAAAAAAGCTTGGACTATGGCTTGGGACACGATGTATTCACCTTTTTGAATATTGACGATGCAACCACACACCAACGGCCATCGCAACAATAAAATAACCAGCCTCATAATGACCCAAACCAATTAAGGTCAAGCTCGGTGCTGGACACATGCCTGCAATGCCCCAACCGATACCAAACAACACACTGCCTATTAGCAATGGGCGGTCAATTTGTATGGCTTGTGGCAAATCTATCGGCTCATTGAATACGGTAGTCGGTTTGGCTTGGCGCGCTGCTTTTTGAAATGGCACAAACGCCACCGCAATTGCACCCATCATCACAAAAGCCAAGCTGGCATCCCATTGTCCAAAAACATCCAAAAAGCCCAACACTTTTTCAGGATTGGCCATACCTGAAAACGACAAACCTATGGCAAAGATGCCACCGAATACAAACGCCAAAATATTTTTCATGAAATGACTCCCACCACATGGCGCATTACTGCAACCGTAGCCATGCCTGCTAACATGAATACGGCCGTTGCCACCAACGAACGCTTGGACAAACGACTAATACCACAAATGCCATGCCCACTGGTGCAGCCTGAACCCATACGCGTGCCAAAGCCCACCAACAAACCTGCTAAAATCATCATCCAAGGATTGGCATCCACCCAGATTTCAGGCTGAGAAAACCACGCATATCCAAACGGCACAATCAACAAACCCGCTAAAAACCAAATGGCAGGTGTTTTGAAAGCCGTTTGCGGATTTAAAGTTTGGGCAATCAAGCCGCTGATGCCGGCAATGCGACCGTGGACGTACAAATAGCCCACCGCCGCCAGCCCTAACAAAGCACCACCTAAAAAGGCAGCCAAAAAATCGTGCATGCTCAACACCTCAAAAATAAAATATATTTTTATATTATATAATTTTATATAATATAACAAGCATGATGTTTCAAATACCTATGGATACCCAAATGAATCCCGACACTACTCACACCCATTTCGATTTTTCGCAAGCGGAGCTTGTCAGCCAATGTTTGAAAGTTTTGTCCAATCCTGTGCGATTGAAAATCTTGTGTGTTTTGGCCAATGCTGAATTGAATGTGCAACAAATTGAAGCCATGACCGACATCCATCAACCCACGTTATCACAACAATTGACCATTTTACGCAACCATCACATGGTCACCACGCGCCGTGATGGCAAACAAATTTTTTATCAAATCCATGATGACAAAGTGCTCACACTGATGCAAACCTTGCACCAACTGTATTGCCAAGCATAATCAGTTTACAAGCGTCCTGTAAAACTTAATGTATCCAAAACGAAACCATGAGCAACAAGCCTGTTAACAAAGTAAATAAGTTTAATACCAGCGGATATTGGGTGCGATAATGTGGCAAAAATTCTGCCTCGGTTAAAGAGCGCAAACCTGCTCGGTATTGAAACAAAGAACCGACATTTACCACCATGCCAAACACAATCACCGCCACGCCCAACCAATGGTTGTAAACAATTTTGTCATGGTATTTTATAGGGTCAATTAACTGTACCAACAAGCTGGATTTTTGAATCAAAAAACCAAATGCGACCAAGGCCAAAGCACTGCGATTCCAAGCCAAAGCCGTACGCTCTAATGCAAACAAAACTCTCGGATCTTCTAAATTGGACATAGCCCCACCTCTTAAATAATATTAAAACGTGCATTCTATGATGTCTGTTGCTGAATAGGCCATCTCAAACCTAACGCAACTTTAACCATCAAAAATCACACAAATGGATCAAATAAAAATAAACTTGTTTGACCTTGATTTTATCTATCATTCATTTGGTTTATACAAAAAGGCCACATATGCCTCCATTCATCCAATATATTCAATCATTTGTAGTGAAAAATCCCAATCAAATCGATATTTTGACTCACAAAGGCATGTGGCAAGATTTGATTTGGCGGGTCAAAAACGTGGACTTGTCTGCATTAGGGGCTCAATTGGCCTATTTTTTCTTATTGTCATTTTTTCCGCTGATGATTTTTTTCATCGGTTTGATTCCCTATTTGAATTTAAACCCATCGCATGTGTATGAATTGATGGCGGATGTGATGCCGCCTGATATTTTTAAAATGGTACAACAAATTCTAAGCCCGATTTTGACCCATCAAAACAGCAATATTTTGTCTTTGGGTGCATTAGGTACTTTATGGTCGGCTTCTAAAGGCATGAATGCTTTGATGGCTGCGCTGAACAAAGCTTACAACCTCGAGACCGCCATGACTTTCACAGACCGTTTGTGGTCGGTGATATTTACTTTGCTGTTTTTAGCACTGCTGCTGATGGCGTTGGTATTGCCAATTTTTGGTGGGGCGATTATGACATTTGTACACCAATGGATTGACGTGCCCGATGCCATACGTGGCTTGTGGGAGACTTTGCGTTTGATTATGCCTGCGTTGATGATTTTTGTGTTGTTATTGGCAATGTATTGGATTGTGCCCAAAACCAAACCGCGCTTACATGTCTCACGTGTCTTTGTAGGCACATCGGTCGCAAGCTTAGGTTGGTTGGCGTTGACTTATGGCTTTTCCACTTACATTGCCCATTTTGGCAATTATTCAGCCACTTACGGCAGCATTGGTGGTGTGATTGTGCTGATGTTATGGCTGTATTTCACTGGCATGATTTTGATTTTTGGAGGCATCATCAACGCCACTTTTCAACGCCGCCACGATGCCAAATTGCGTTTAAAAACACCGTTAACACAAACACAATCCCCGACCATTTAAGTCGTCAGCTGCGGCATGCTTAAAACTTTACAGGACGCGTAAAAGATGATTTGCCATATTCATGTTAAACGACAGCCTGAACTTTTACCGTCCGTCATTCATCTGAATTCATACTGATGAATTCAATTTAAATCTTCATGAATCAATACATAAGGATGGTTGCCATGAATCAACCCAATCCCCATCTTCCTCCAAATAAACCCACGCCCTCTGCCGAAAACCCACACGACAATACAACACCGCAACCCTCAGATACCACCTTAGAAAACCAACATTTAATGGCGCAAATAGTCTCATTATTGCCCAATTTGCGCATCTTAATTGGATTGTGTATTGCCGCTTTGGTCATCAGTGGTTTGTATTTTGGACGCTCTTTATTGATTCCCTTAGCTTTGGCAACATTTTTAGGCTTTTTATTGCATCCCATCGTCTTAAAACTCAAACATTGGGGCTTGCCACATTTGGTTTCAGTGATGACGGTGATTACAGTCTGCTTGGCTTTGCTCATCGCTGGCACCACTTATTTGGGCATGCAATTGGTGAATTTGAGCCAACAATTGCCCACTTACCAAGACACCATTCAAGAAAAAGCCCAAAACCTGAAAACCTATACCGAAGGACCAAGCGTGTGGGACGGCGCCATCAGCACATTTTCTATCATTCAACAAACCATCAGCGACACAGCACCTAACATCAAACACGATGATGACCAAGAACCCAAAAATTCCAATGAAGCGGCCATTACCGAAGTCAAAATTGTTTCAGATGAATCCAATCCCATCAATGCAGTGGCGGTATGGATTCAAGCGGTGGCAGAACCGATTGTCACCGCAGGCATTGCGTTGTTGTTTGTGATTTTAATTTTAATCAATCGCAGCGAATTGCGTGATCGCATTTTATTGATTTTAGGTAGAAATTTGAACGTCGCCACTGACATGCTCAATGAAGCCGCACAACGCATCGGTACTTATTTGCGCATGCAATTGTTGGTCAACGCCAGCTACGGCATTCCTATGGCCATAGGTCTGTGGTTTATTGGTGTGCCTGCTGCATTTTTGTGGGGCACGATTGCCGTTGTCATGCGTTTTATTCCGTATGTCGGTCCTGTGATTTCATCCATTTTTCCATTGGCTTTGGCTTTTGCGGTAGACCCTAGTTGGGACATGGTTTTGTGGACTATTGGTTTGATTGTGGTATTGGAATTGATCAGCAACAATGTCATCGAGCCGTGGCTGTATGGCAGCAGTACGGGTTTGTCCACCTTATCCATCATTTTAGCCGCCACATTTTGGACCGCTATTTGGGGACCTGTGGGCTTGATTTTGTCCACCCCGATGACGGCTTGTTTGTTGGTGTTGTCTCGCTCCATTCCATCTTTGCGTTTTATTGAGGTTATTATTGGCAGTGATCCTGTTTTAGAAACCCCACAACGCTTTTACCAAAGATTGTTAGCACAAAATATTGCCGAAGCGGTAGAGCTGGCCGAAAATTACATCGAAGCCGACTTACCGCACAAAGCCGATACACCACTGCTGGCACGCAAAGTCATTGGTTTTTACGATGATGTTGCCATTGAAGCTTTGCGCTTGTTTTCCTCTTCACACGATGATATCGCCACCGCGCGCCACCGCTTGCGTATGAATTTAGGCATCGCTGAATTCAACCAACATATGTACAAAGATTATCCAGTTAACGACATTGCCTCCGTATGTGATTTGAATATTGTGTGTTTGGGCGCACGCTGGTATGTCGATGTGCAAGCGGCGGCAATGGTGACCCATGCATTGCAATTGAGCGGCTTTCAAGCACAAACTCACAACAATGCTTTTTTGCAAAACCAAAATGGTTTGGAGCAAATTGATTGGGAAAATATGGATGTATTGTGTTTGTCTATTTTCAATGCCGAACCCATGGCACAAATTCGCCTGATTGCCCGCCATTTACGCGCATATGAGCATTTGCATATTATTGTCATTGCATGGAATGGCGATATTCAAACCTTGAACGTCGCCATGCAAGAGCGATTTGAATTGACCGCAGTTGTGGACAGCATACACAGTTTAAACTTGCACTTGCCTTTATTGCCTAGCCATCATTCCACCACCATTAACCCGACTTTATTGCCCGACAACGAAGCGGAACGTTTACAAGCTTTGGTGCAATGCGATGTCTTCAATGCCGCTTATTTGCCTGTTTATCAACATATTATTAAACAAACCTTGCACAGCTTCAATGTGGATTATGCACAAATTGCTTGGGTAGACGAGCATTGGGTACACACCCCTGCCAATACTTTGTTATCAAACACACAAGACACTGGCATTGCACGCGAACAATCCATCGCCACCTATATCGTGTATGAAAATGAAGATTTGATTTTGGAAGACATTCAAAACGATCCTCGTTTTGACAAACATTCTGAATTGGCAGGTCATAAAATCCGTTTTTATGCAGGTGTGCCACTGCGCAATAAAAAAGGTTTGATTTTGGGATGTTTATCCATTATGAACCATCAAAGTCGCAGCTTGAACGAGCAAGATTTGGAAGTTTTGCACAGTATTGCTGATTATTTGATGCAATTGCTGCGAGAACCCAATCAAATGAATGCTTTAATTGCCGAATTACAAGAAACGGCATCAATCGACTCTACCCATTAATCCAAGCGTCCTGTAAATCTTTACAGGACGCTTTTTACATTCATTTAGAATAAAGCCATTGCCAAACAATCTCTTACTGTTTTAATCTTGCAAGCATATTGAGATTAGGAGAAAAATGTTGAAAACAATACACAAAATCATCGCTATCAGTATGGTTTTAGGCACGGCTCAATGGGCACAAGCACAGGTTTTAGGCGAAGCGCGCGGGGATTTGGATGGTGATGGGCAAGCAGAAATCGTGGTGGTGACCGATACAGGACGCCCAAGCAACAATGATTTAGGCAGCATACGCAAATTGGAAGTATTCAAAATCCAAAATGGTAAACGCAGCTTGTGGCAACAAAGCCAACAAGTGATTTTGCCTTCCCAAGCAGGTGGTATGATGGGCGATCCGTTTCAAGAAATCAGCATCAAAAACGGCTCTTTGTTTGTCAACCACGCCGGTGGCAGCTCATGGAAATGGGACACACGCGACCAATATCGCTATCAAAATGGTCAATTTGAATTAATCGGCTACCAATCTTCCAGTGGGCGTATTTGTGATTCTTGGACAAAAATTGATGTCAATTTTCAAACAGGTAAAATGATTTACAAGCAAGAAGCCGATGGCAATGTCGATGCATGCGATGACAATATTGCAAAAATAAAACCCATCAACGAAACCTTTGTGAATAAAAACGTTAAATTAAACTTCAAAAATCGCCATGCCCAAGAAGTGTATGTCATTGCACCAAAATCTAAAGAAAAAATCTATTTTTCTTCAGGCAATTAGAAAACAATTTATACATGATGCCCATTGATGCATCTGCCACATTAATGGGTATTTTTATACTCAAAATATGACTATTTCATGTCAAAATCAACCAAAAATAAACGAATACATTAATTCAGCTATGCATTTAAAACATATCAATTAGATAAGTTTTTTGCTATTTCCTAGACAAAATTGCGCCTAATATGCATCTTCGCCTCGTATAACTAAGCATATTAAATATGCATTTTAAACATAATAAACGCGAGGCTTCTCAAACAACTAGTCAGAAGAGAAGACCAAATGAAGATTAACGTGCAGGAATTTTTCAATCAACACAAGTTGTCATCCTTTCAATGGATGATTTTCGTATTCACATTCTTAGTGGCATTTTTTGATGGCTTGGATACCGCTGCCATCGGTTACATTGCACCAAGCTTGCTCGCAGAATGGGGCATGGAGAAAAAAGAATTGGCTCCTGTGATGAGTGCTGCCTTGTTTGGCTTGGCATTCGGTGCAGTGGCATTCGGTCCTTTGGCTGACAAAGTCGGTCGTAAATTGATGTTAGTCGTATCTGTCTTCATTTTCTCTGCATTCAGTATCGCGTCTGCTTTTGCAACCAACTTAACGCAATTGGAAATCTTGCGCTTTATCACAGGCGTGGGCTTGGGTGCAGCGATGCCTAATGCTGTGACCATTTTGTCTGAATTTTGTCCTGAGAAAAAACGCTCATTCTTGGTGAACACCATGTATTGTGGTTTTCCTTTGGGTGCGGCAGCAGGCGGTTTTGTTTCAGCGTGGTTGATTCCTAATTTTGGTTGGCAGTCTGTATTGATTGTGGGTGGCTCGATTCCATTGATCATGAGCATCATCATGTTGTTTATGATTCCTGAATCTGTAAACTACATGGTTTTGAACAAACACCCGTTGGATAAAATCAAACGCACTTTGGCCAAAATCGACCCTTCTGCTAACCAAGCAACCGAATTCGTCTTGACTGAAAAAGCACCTGTGACAACCAATCAACAAAGTGGTATGTCAGTAGTATTGTCTAAACACTACATCGTGGGTTCGGTGATGTTGTGGGCATCTTACTTCTTGGGCTTGATGGTGTTTTATGCCATCATCAACTGGATGCCAACTTTGATTGCCGAAGCCAAAGGTGCAGGTATGGATCCTAAATTAGGTCCTGTGATTTCTGGTTTGTTTGCTTTGGGTGGTTTGGGCGCGATTGCCAATGGTTGGTTGATGGACCGCTTTAACGGTAACTTGTTGATTGCTTTGTTCAGCATTTTAACTGCTGTGTTTGTAGGCATCATTGGTGTGTCTTTGAGCTGGGGCGTATCGGCATTCATTGCTGTGGTGATTTTGGCAGGTATTTTCCAAAACACAGCCCAATCGTCTTTGCCTTCTTTGGCAGCCAACTTCTACCCAACTGCTGGTCGTACTACTGGCGTGTCTTGGATGACTGGCATTGGTCGCTTCGGTGCGATTGCAGGCTCATTCTTGATGGCTGAAATGGTAGCGCGCGAAATGACTTTGGAAAACATGTTCTACGTTTTGGCAATCCCTTCTGTCATCATGATGGTGTGCTTGTTGGTGAAAAATGCTGTGTATCCAGAGAAAAAATCTGCTAGCAATGCCAATCAAGTAGTGGGTCATTAATTGACTTAAGCAGTCACAATATACAGCGTCCTGTAAAGCTTACAGGACGCTTTTTTTATGTGAAATAGCCGTGTCATTCTCTCAATATATACATCATTGGCATATTCATTCATCTTCGCTAACCGACTATCAATAAGCAAAAAAACACCTGACATGGGTCAACAAATTTCGAGGCCATGACTCTATGTCATATGCCTGTTCACCATCATTGATTAAGACCATGCCATGAACACACCCACCACCTTTTCATCGCTGTCGCCTTCAATCTTTGCCTTTTTTCCGCGCATGCCACCCATCTTAAAAAATCAATGCCGCCTATTCCCAGCAGCTTTCAAGGCGATTGGATGAATGTTGCCAATGAAACACGCCGTTTGAAATTATGCCGTCAATTGGCAGAAAACGCTCATATGCCCATTCCCAAAATTTACGCCCTCACCTTCACAGAGCAAACGGTTGAGCATCGCTATATTGCAAACGGTCAACCGATTTTTGTGAATGAATTCAAGCTGCGTTACAGCATTTTTAACGCCAACCACATTATTGGTAAAAGCGAGCAAGAATACCAAAAATGGGGGACAGAGACCGAATTTCCTGTGCGCTTTAATCTGCCTTTTGCTTACACCATTGACAACCATGTCATACACACCTCATTTGCCTAGCAAACGTTTTTATCCTTGTCCCAAAGATTCACCTTATTAATTCCAATAAAAAAGCGGCCTGTAAAGTTTACAGGCTGCTTGATGCATACATATTAACTAATCCGCAGACATCACAATTTCCACTTGTACATTGCCACCTTTAGGTTGCAATAAAACGGTGGTTTCACCGCCTTGATAACCCAAATCCATAACCCAAGCACCATTTTTCAATGAATATGCCGCCTTCACCAAACCCTCATCGTTGTTCTCAGGCAATTCATCGCTCACAGCTTGTTGTGGAAATTGTTCACGCAATAAATCGCCACCATCCAACACGCTGCGCACATGTTGATAAACTTGGCTCAAATTTTGGCTTTCATACACACAAACCATTTTGTCTGCACCCGCACCCAAACTCACAGATTTACACGATTTCGGTGGTGCTGCCCAAGCCAAAGAACTGCCTAAAACCATACTTACTGCTGCCAAAGTCAAACTTTGCCATGTTTTTACTGTCATCGGTTTTCCTTATTTTTTTGTCATAGTACACATTGTAAACAAATCTCATATTAAGGCAAAAAAGCTTTGGCAATGCGTGTATCTATTTTACAATGACTCTCTTTTTAATGTGCAACAGCACGAATGTGGATGTGGTTTTGAAAGCTTGGTTATTAGAATATTGGCAATGGCTGGTCGTTGCAGTGTTAATGTTGTTGCTGATTGTCGTTGTAGTCTACACCTTAAAACAAATACACCGCTTATGGATGATTTGGACTGAACCGTTTAAAAAAGGCCACACTTACCGTTGTAAAATCATCCGTGTCACCGATGGCGATACTGTGGTTTGCCAAAAACGCTTTTTCAGTCGCCAACAAACCACTGTGCGCCTAGCCTATATCGATGCCCCCGAAAGCAAGCAAGTTTACGGCAGTGAATCCACACATGCTTTACAACGCATGGTCTTGAACAAAAACGTCCAAATTTTGATTACCACCATCGATGGTTATGGTCGCCATGTCGGCGATTTGTACCGCAATGGCAAAAACATCAACGAAACCATGATTACCCAAGGCCATGCGTGGGCTTATCCGACTTATGGTAAAAACAAAGCCCACAAAGAACATTTATTGTCTTTGCAAGCCAAAGCGAAAACCAAGAAAATCGGCTTGTGGAAAAACCGCAAAGTGGAAAATCCCAGCGATTTTCGCAAACGCAAATAACCGCAAATCAACCTATATACTTCTGCTGATGTCGGCAAACGCCCACATGATTTTAATAAAGCGATGGATTGATGAAGGTGATTTTGACATCTTATCGCCTTCTGTATCTTCATACATTTAATCACATCTTAAGAAGCGTCCTGTAAAGATTTACAGGACGCTTCTTCAATAATCCATATAAAACATTCAAATATTCATTAATATTTCAAACATTTAAAAACCATTTTCAATCGAATTTACAACGGCTTAAATTTTATTAAAAGTAAAAAATAATATTGATTTTTTACTTTTAACTAATTATTCTGAATATGAATTTTAAACCATGCTCATGCAATAATTCGCCAAAAGCATGGAATAAAAATCATCTTGATAAAGGCTTTCCCCATTCACATACCACTTATGTTTTTTTACACTTTATAAAAATAAAAAACGTCTCTACAAAGGAAGTTTATGAAATTTGCATCAATCGCCTTATGCCTCAGCAGTTTGTTCGCAGTTGCGGCATGTGGTCAAAGCAATCAAACCACCAGCAATGCGGCAACAGATACTCAAGCAAGTTCTAATACCCATTCCAACCAACGCAGCTTCACCATTGCCGCCACTGGTGGCAATTATCAAGATGCCATACGAACCTTATATTTCAAGCCTTTTTCAGAGAAAATCAAACAACCTGTTTTAGACGAGGTGTTTGATGGTGGCTTTGGCATCATTCAAGCCAAAGTACAAGGCGGCAACGCCAATTGGGATGTGGTACAAATGGAAGCCCAAGACTTGATTCGAGCTTGCGACGATGGCTTGTTAGAGCCTTTGGATTGGGCAAAATTGGGCGGCAAAGAAAGCTTTATCGACAGTGCCACTTTCAGCGAATGCGGCGTCGGCTCAATCATGTGGTCAACAGCGATTGTTTACGACGGTAATAAATTGCAAGACGGTCCGAAATCATGGGCAGATTTTTGGGATTTGAAACAATTTCCAGGCAAACGCTCTTTGCGCAAAACGCCTGAATACGCTTTAGAAGCTGCCTTATTGGCAGATGGCGTACAGACCGATCAAGTGTATCCATTGTTGGAAACCGAAGAAGGCATCAACCGAGCTTTCAAAAAGTTGGATGAAATCAAGTCGCAAGTATTGTGGTGGGATAGTGGCGCACAACCATTGCAATTTTTGGCTTCAGGTGAAGTGAGCATGGCAGCGGCTTTCAATGGTCGCGTCACGGGTATGAACCGTACCGAAGGCACCAATTTTAAAATTGTATGGAATGAAAGCTTGTATGGCATAGACAGCTGGACCATCTTAAAAGGCTCGCCTTATAAAGATGTGGGCATGGATTTTATCGCTTATGCAACCTCAGCAGACATTCAATCTAAACTACCTGAAACCCAAGCATATGGCATTACCAATAAAGCGGCTATCAGCAAAGTGTCTCCTCAATTGGCAGCGGATTTGCCCTCTACGCCTGCCAATATGCAAGGTGCGTTTGCTTGGAATGCCACGTATTGGGTCGATCGTTCAGAGGAGTTGACAGCTCGTTTTAATGCTTGGTTAGCCAATTAGTCATACTTTGGTTTTTATCCAATAAAAAAGCGTCCTGTAAACATTTACAGGACGCTTTAAAACATGCCAATCAAATCATGGCAGCATATTTCAAACCTTCATAAATCGCTTCTTCGGCTGTGCGTGGCGTATTGCAATCACCCAAACGGTATAATGGTATGCCCATGTCTTCCAACACCTCACCCAATTCATCTTTAGCCACATGCCCATCACACGTGATGATGCTATCAATACCTTCTAATTCAATGGCTTCAGCACTGGTATTGTGTTGCAAATAGACGGTGCCTGCATCAAAACCATACAAGCGGCTGTTGTGTAACAAACGAATGCCCAAGCGGTGTGCCGTCGCGCTCAAATCGTCACGCACATACAAAGGCAAAGTCTCGCCCAAACACAAACCATTGATAGCAACCGTGACATCAAAACCTTGTTTGACCAATGATTCTGCAATCCCGGGGGCAATCCAATCGCAACGCCAATCGGTAATCAACACCGATTTGCCTTTTAAACTTGCGCCTTGCAAATATTGCCATGCATTCAAACGCTGTACGCTGTCGTCTTGTGCCTCCAAAGCCCGCTCATACGGCACCGCTCCCGTTGCCAATAACACCTCATCAGGTTGCTGCGCTTGAATCAAAGCCGCATCTACGGGCGTATTCAAATGGATGCTGACGTCTTGATGTGACAAAGCCTGTTTCAAATTGGTAATCAAACCACCAAATTCACTGCGCCGCGACAAGTTTTGTGCCAACAACGCTTGTCCGCCCAATTGCGATGCTTGTTCATACAAACTGACTTGATGACCTCGTTGTGCCGCAATCAAAGCCGCTTTCATGCCCGCAGGTCCGCCACCAATAACCATGACTTTTTTGGTTTGCTGCGCCTGCGCCAATTGTCCATATTGTTGCTCACGCCCTGTTTGCGGATGTTGGATGCAAGAAATTGGTTGGCCTTTGTGAAAGTGACCAATACAAGCTTGATTGCAACCGATACAAGCACGAATGTCATCGAATTGGTTGTCAGCTGCTTTTTGTGGCATTTTCGGGTCACAAATCAATGCACGAGTCATACCACACATATCAGCTTGGCCTTTTTCAATGATGACATTGGCGTCTTGTGGCTGATTGATGCGACCTGCAATCAACACAGGAATATTCAAATGATCTTTGAAAATTTTGGTTTGTTCCGCCACATAGCCTGCTTTGAATGCCATCGGTGGCGCAATGTGCATCGCACCGCCTAAGCTTGCCGATGTACCCAAAGTCAAGTTCACATAATCCAAATGAGGCTCTAAAGCTTGGGTGATTTGCAAAACCTCATCTGCCGCCAAACCACTGGCATCTTGTTCATCAGCAGAAATGCGCATTCCAATGATGAAATCATCCGAAGTGGCTTCCCGAATCGCTTGCAAAATGTCCACGCTGAAACGCAAACGGTTTTCCAATGAACCGCCATATTGGTCTTCACGCAAATTCACTTGTGTGTTCATAAATTGTGCTGGCAAATAACCATGACTGGCAACAAACTCCACACCATCCATGCCCGCTTCATGCATATAACGAGCGGCCTGTACATAACCTGCTGATATTTCATCTATCATTTTTTGATTCAAAGGCTTGGGCATCACATGAAAACGCTCGTTGGGCACAGCAGAAGCAGAGTATGCTACCGCCAACAAACCTTCGCCCGCCTCCATAATTTCACGTCCCGGATGGAAAATCTGCCCCACCACCGCACAATCTTGTTCATGACACATCTGCGCCATTTTACGATAGCCTTCAACACAGCCGTCATCGGTTGCCATCAACAAATGCGTGGTATAACGCGCACTTTCGTGAACGCCCGACACTTGCAACACAATCATACCCACGCCACCATCAATACGAGCTTGATGGTAAGCGAGCAAACGCTCATTAATCGTGCCATCGGTTGGCATCGTGGTGTCGTGACCGGTTGAAAAAATACGATTTTTGATGCTCAAATGGCGAATTTTTAGCGGCTCAAACAAATGCGTTAAAGATGATGACATGTTCCAATTCTCTCTATTTTTGTAGATTTTTTATCAATTTTTACATCCAAAACCAACCTATCAAGCAAGACCATGCTTGCTTGATGTTTCTCATCACAATTTTATTGGGCGCTGTCTTTGAAAATCACATACGTTTTACAAACAGGCTCATCCACTTCCCATACGCCATGCGTATTAGCAGAAAAATACATGCTTTCCCCTGCTTTAAACTCAATCGTCTCTCCACCAACAGGTGTAAAGCGGCCTGCACCTTTTAAGAAATAACTGTATTCAGCTTGCATGATTTCACGCTCAAAACTGCCCACCGTACATTCCCAAAAACCAATGTCTGCTTGTGGCACTTCTTCGTTCAAAGCCAAACGTGCTTGTGCAATTGGCACACCCACTGGCTTACCTAAAGGTTTTGCTTCACCAAATTGCGCATCGCCTTCTAATTTAAAATGTATCGGTTGCATTGTTTTTCCTTTGTGACTGAATCGATTAATCTGTTTTGAGACCATTGTATAACGCCATGACTTCATGCATGTTTCATAACTGTCATCGCAGATTAATCAGATAAAAGTAAAAAATCAATATATTTTTTTACTTTTATAAAAATTTATATCCGTTTTTCAATGCAACCTACCATAAAAAAAACAGCCGTCTTCATCGATAAGACAGCTGCTTTAAAATAATGTATTTATTAATAAGTGGGTGGTGTAATCACCCATAAAATTTTAGCAAGCTCTTTGCCTGTATTGCCATAGCGATGTGGCTGCGTACTTAAAAAGCTAAATGAATCGCCTTCTTTCAATTGAAAATGCCGCTCTCCTACCCAAATCTCAAACTCCCCTTGCATGACCAAACCAGCCTCTTCGCCTTCATGCGCATATTGTTTGTCTGAAAAAGTATTAGGTGGAAAGTGGGAAACCAACATTTCCAATTGTCGATTTTCAGCGAATGCCATAAATTCATCCACAATTCCATTTTCATACTCAACCCGAGTACGACAGTCCGCACGCACCACATAACCTTTGTCAGCAGCATTGACAATTTGTGCAGAGGATGCAAAAAACCACTGCACCGTCACACCCAATTGTTGGGCGATATTGATTAAGGCATTAATTGAAGGTTGCGCCAAACCACGCTCTAACTGACTGATATAGCCAATCGACAAATCACACATTTGAGCCAAATTTGCCAAAGTAATTTTTTTACTTTTGCGCAAAGACCTGATTCTAAATCCTAAAAATTGGTTTTCAGCAACGCCCATGGCTCTCTAACTATGATAACTAAATAAAATATTGGCGTTTATTGTATCTAAATGTTTTGTTGAAAACCACTTAAACACCAAAATACACACAGCATCATAAAATAATTTAGACTTGATATACAACCATCAACGCTCTTGGCTAATGAGTACCAAATCACAAATATCCAAATCATTTCAACGTTTATAAATGCCCGCATTGCTCACAGTTTTAAGACTTTCAATGATGTATAAATCAATCCTGCTCATAAAAAATCCCAACTTACCTCGCATAAAAAATACTGCGTAAAATCGATGGCTTTGTTAGGACAATCCATGCAATTAGATCCTCGTTTGCCACATACACCACGCGAAGGGGCAATTTATGGCGCTATCATTTGTTTTCTAACCAGTTTGTTCATGACGGTTCTCAACGTCTATTGGATGATGGGAGGCTTGCATCAACAAGCTTTATTGGCCATATTCAAATGGTGGCCACTGATGTTTGTCATTGCCATGGTCATTGAACCTATGTTGATTGGTCGCTTAGCAGAAAAAGCCATGCACAAACTCAGCCCTCCCACAGACAGCGGTAATGCAAAAATCATGTTTCGCTTGATTTTCACTGTGTTTGGCATGTCGTTAGCCATGACCAGCATCGGCATTATGTTAAGCAAAGGTTTACATGCAAACTTTGCAGTGACACTGTGGCATCAATGGCCACGCAATTTTTTCATCGTTTTATTGGCAGAAGCCTTGGTCATTCAACCGATTGCCCGCACAGCCATGCTCAAACTACACCAAAAAACAATAGCTGTTTAAACCATCAAAGCGGCCTGTATCTGGCAGGACGCTTTGATTGACATCATCCATCATCTGGCTTCACTCAATTGAATTTTGGCAATAAATTGTCTGTAAAATATTTAAAGTTATTTATACCTGCCTTATGGTCACTGGCAGACTTACCCAACGTCACCATATATTGATGGTCATTGGCGAAACGGGCTTTAATATGCTTGTTGTTTTCAAACAGTTCAATACCAAACTTGCCCAATGCCTCCATGACTTGTGGCGTAGGTCCTTTATAACCGACCAATACCGCTCTTAAATCTTGTAAATCTTGTTCTACTTGTTGCAAAACTTCCATATTCTGCTGTTTTAAATCATCCACCAATTGTGTGTATCGCTTGTGATGCCCATATAATCGGTGGGTTTTCAAAGCTTCAATGATGAAATAACGGATTTCTCCATCATAATATTCACTGACTGCATTCATTTTCAAATACACACCACTTTGTTGCTGCGCTGCCGTTTTGTTTTTTGCCGCCTTAGCCTTACGCAAGTTATTCTCTGTGACTTCTAATTTTTGATTTAACGCATGTATTTCTTGGTTTTTCTGTCGCAATTGCGCTTGTAAATCATCGCGCTCTGCTTCGATTGCTTGCAACATTTCCAAAGCAATATCGTCTTCACTTTCTACATCAAACATATCACCCCCCCTATCGTTAAAGCGTCCTGTAATTGTGATTACAGGACGCTTACCATTACAAAGAAGCTGGCTTGATATGTCAATTGAATTAATAAAAATTAATATTTCGACTAAGTAGGCTTAGGCACTTCGCGTTTGATATAAGAAGACAAAGCCAAATAATTAAATCCTTGAAACAACAAATCCATGGCAAAAAACAAGCCTAAAACCCAAAACGGTGCTGTCGGAGTGAACAACACCATCAAACCTGCCACGGTCGTAATCACACCTGAGAGGAAAGTCCAGCCACGGGCATGCATATTTTTTGCAAAAAACACCCCAACCATGCGTGTAATACCCGCAATGATTAAGAAAATAGCCAATAAGTTGGTCAAAGCAACCGCAGTTTGTGCCGGTGACGTCAACGCATAATAGCCTGCAATAAAATACAAAATGGCAAACAACAACCAAAAAATGCGAAACACGCCATCAAACAGTTTCACTCCCGCAATAATGTGTATCACGCCACCTACCATCATGGCCAAACCAAACCAAAAAATGACTGCAAACGTCGCAAAAGGTAAAAAAGTAAACAGCCCTGTTGCAAACAAAATAAAAACAACCCCAAGCAGCAAATACCATTTCCGATTGGCATGCAACATGGCTCGACTCTCATCATCCAGCGGTATATTGTTCATCTTTGACCTTTCTGTATTTCAAATCATCATTGGCCATTCAAAATGGCTTAGGATAGACCCATGCTTTATTTTATGAGTTCCTAAATCAAATCATTCAAAAATAAAGCAAAATCAATTATTAACCATCAAGTCATTACTTTCATCTCTTCATACTTCCATCTGTTGTATATTCAATCAAACCTATGAAAACAAGCGTCCTGTAAATGCTTACAGGACGCTTGTTGGATGGGAATAATCTGGCTGCAATACTCACTACAGCAAACACAGCGTATGATTATCTTAAAATATTTTTTTGCTTGGCTTCTGTCAGCCACTGCGGAAACTCTTTTAACAAGCATTCATACAATTGCTCATCCGATATTTGCGTAATATGGTCTAGCGCAAAAAAATTACAATTATCGATAAAACGCCCTGACATCTCATCCAACTTTTCTAAAATGCCATAGCCATGCCCACCAATGCCAATGAATTGCCAAAAAATAGGCAGTCTTACTGCTTCAGAAATCAAACGGGTAATTCTACGGCTCTCACCAACACCACCATCGGAAATAAAGACAATATAAGTGGGAATGCCATCGTTAAAACGAGAATAATACGCCATGACTTTCTCAATGGCTTCAGGCTCATAATTGACCGCAGGACCGACATCCCAATTGCGCCAACCCCGATTGGAATCGGTTGGTATAATCACGCACATTTTTCATAGACACATCGTCTAATTGCACCGTATTGCGACCAAAAGCCCAACATTCAAAACTGCCATCATCATCAAAATTCAGTGCCAAAGGCAATACCCGATCTATCACTTTTTGCACATCGCCTTGCTGGTATTGTTTAAACATCGAACCTGAACGGTCTAACACCAAACCCACACGGGCTTTCAAATTGAGCAAATTCTTTTTTTCTAAAGAAATGAGCGATTTTTTGGTTAAATCCAGCAATTGCGGTGCTTGATGGGCGACTTTATCCAACACCAATTTTTTACGCAAATCAATATTGGATGCCACTGGCGCTGGTGTCACAGGAGCAGACTCTTGTGCCACTTCGCCACCAAAATGCTCGACCAAAGCCTTCAAACCACCATTAAAACCTTGTCCAATCATACCCAAACGCCACACACCACTTTTTTGATACACCTCCACAAACATCACCGCTTTTTCAGCTGCAAATTGTTCAGGCTTAAATGTATATACCGCCACCACCTGCCCTTGATTTACCAGCTCAATTTTGCCTTGCGCAACCTGTGATATCACGGCTGTAGGATGGTCTAGCGTGGCACAAATGACATAACGTTGTGGCGAAGCGGCTTGTATTTTAGTCAAATCGAATTTGAAAGATTCTGCCTGCCCATTTTTTTGATAACACACTTCAGCATGAGGCGATTGTGGCTGATTGAAAAAAGTCATGTAATCATCATGCAGTAATTTGGCTTGTTCATTCAAACCAAAACAAGAATAATCCATTACAAATGGTGCTTGAAATTGCATCCGAATTTCAAACTGCTGCTGCGACCCCAATAAATGGCTCAGCGGCTGTTTTTGGCCATTGCTTAATGATTGCATTGTAGCTGACTCCTCTATTCAATTGACTGGTATGGTTTTTAACTCTTTCTAGGGCAAATTAAGGTAGACTCAAAGTTTGAATACTCCAAAGCAGTGAATCCAAAACTCATCAGATTATTAAGGGAAATAGAATGCAACTTACCGCTGGCGCCAATTTGGCACTTCCAAATTCGGATGTAATGGTCAAAATCAAAACGTCTGTACCTTCTCATCTTGGTTTAGATATTACCGCTTATATTCTAGATGCATCAACATCCAAAGTGCGTGGTAATGCAGACATGATTTTTTATGGTCAAACACACACTGCCAATAAAAGTGTCGAATTACAAGAATCTGCACACAAATCACCGTTTGAAACCACATTGCATGTCAATACCAATTTATTGGACAGCAGCGTGGGTAAAATCGCCTTGTGTGCCACGCTAGATGGTCAAGCCAATATCAGCGCATTGCAAGATATCCAAATCGAGCTTTGCAGTCACAATCAAATTACAGCCACGGCTTTGGTAAACAGTGCGTCTAAAACTGAAAAAGCTTTGATTTTGGCAGAAATCTACAACCACAAAGGCACATGGAAATTCCGCTTTGTCAATCAAGGTTTCAATGGTGGCTTACAACCTTTGGCCGAACATTTTGGTGTCGTGATTGCCAATGAGCCAACGCCAAGCGCACCTCCGCCGCCTGTTGAAACACCCAAACCCGCTTCTACCATCAATTTGTCCAAAATCACCTTGGATAAAAGCCGCCCTTCCATCAATTTGTCTAAAAATGACGGGCGTTTTGGTCGCATCGCCATCAATTTAAACTGGAACCGCAACCCTGAAAATGCGAAAAAACCGAGCAGATTCAATCCATTTGCCAAAACCAAAGGCATCGACCTTGATTTGGGTGCCATGATTCAATTTAAAAATGGTCATATTGATTTGGTACAGGCTTTGGGCAAGCGTTTTGGTCAATACAATGCGCCGCCATTGATGCAATTGCAAGGCGATGACCGCACAGGCGCATCGAGCGATGGCGAATGGTTGTACATCAATGGCAATTGTTGGGATCAAATTGAGCGCATTGTGGTGTACACCTTTATTTATGAAGGCGTGCCAAATTGGGCCAGCACCGATGCGTTTGTCACCATACAAATCCCCCAACAAGCCCCCATTGAAGTACAACTGACCGAATCTTCGCCGCTAGGAACCTGTGCGATTGTGGCATTAACCAATACCAACAACAGCATTCAAGCCCAACGAGAAGTGAAGTATTTTAAAAACCAAGAATTCCTAGACCAACATTACCACTTTGGCTTTCAATGGAAGGCTGGCTCAAAATAATGGTTTAGAAATGAATATAAGCGTCCTGTAAAGGTTTACAGGACGCTTAATTATATTTATGGCATATAATCAAGCATCTATTTTTGAAAGTTCAAAATGTCTGAAACTGCTGAAAATACTCTCGAACCATTCGGTTTTCAACGTGATACCGATTATGCCAAAATTACCGAACCTTTTAAGGGCTGTTTATTAAAGCGAAAACCTTTGGCTGAACATTTGACTCGCTACATCGACCGTTTGCAAGTCGGTGCCGTTTTGGCACTAGATGCACGTTGGGGTGAAGGCAAAACGTGGTTTGTACAAAATTGGAAAGCATATTTAGAACAAACAGAAAAACCACACAATGTGATTTATTTGAATGCATTTACACAAGACTATTTAGAAGACCCATTTATGGTTTTGGCAGCAGAAATCAGCCATGCTTTTGATACGGCTAACGATGAACATCCATTGATTCAAAGTTTCAAAGACCAAGCCATCAACGCCACCAAAGCTTTATTGCCTGAATTACCTAAGTTAATGCTTTCACTGGGTATCACTTTAATGGGTGCAGGTTATTTGGGTAAAACTTTAGAAAATGCAGTGAGTACAGCTCAAGATGCTATCAATACAACTAAGGAAACATATGGTGATGAAGTGTTTGATGGTATCAATGAAACCATCAATGAGAATATTCAAGAAGCCATCAAAGAACGTTTTGAAAAACATGAAACCGACAAACAAACGTTAGAATCTTTCAAACAATCTTTAAGTACATTGGCAGCCAATAAAGATTTGAATCCCAAACCTTTGGTTTTCATCATTGACGAATTAGACCGCTGCAATCCGCTGTTTTCAGTACGTTTGATTGAACGCATCAAACATTTTTTTGATATTCCGAATATTGTGTTTGTATTGGTGACAGACAAGACCCAATTGCAAGCAACAATTTGCCATCAATTTGGTTACAATGAGGCGGCAAGCGAAGCGTATTTGGACAAGTTTGTGGATTTTTCAATTAAATTAGAGCGTCCAAAAAATATAGACAGAAAAGATGAGTATTTACAAATCTTTTCTACAACCCTCACAAATCTTGGCTTTTCAGATGAAGAGGTCATTAGATATCAATATTTTGGCTTGATTTTTTCAACCATTTCCAACACTTCAATTCGTCAAATAAAGAAAATTTTAAATCGTTTCAGCTTATTGTATTTAAAAAATGAGATAAAAGACGTTGCTTTGCTGTATAAATTATTTTTTCCTAATTTAGACAATCAAATACCTTTATTTATGCACATGATTTATGATTTTAGTCGCTATTTTGATAAAAATCTGGTGACTGCAAATAGTGATGAAATTGAGAAATTTATTAAAGAAAAGCTTTTTTCATTTGAGGAAAATTTTCAGGAGTACAGGTCTACTGAAAACAACAGGTATATTGAAAGTACATTTAGAAACAATGTAAGTCAGGCTACAGGTCATTTTTTCATGAGACTATTAACTACAAACTACTCTTATTTAAAAATGGTACATTTCAATTTAAGCACATCTCATATAGATAGTTTTTGGCATGAATTATCAATCACTCCTGTCAATCTTCCTTTAGAATTAAATACTACTTGGAGTGCGTATATTAATACAGGTTTAAAAGAATAAAAAAGCGTCCTGTAACCATTTACAGGACGCTTTTAAAACACTCAAAACTTAAACCAATTAAGCCTTAGGTTCTTCTGC
Organism: Vitreoscilla stercoraria DSM 513; assembly: GCF_000382305.1. Taxonomy (GTDB): domain Bacteria; phylum Pseudomonadota; class Gammaproteobacteria; order Burkholderiales; family Neisseriaceae; genus Vitreoscilla; species Vitreoscilla stercoraria. The sequence goes on along the minus strand of NZ_KB908020.1, from coordinate 18,314 downwards.
TTGTTTCACTTTCAAGCGCAAGCCCAATTCTTTCAATTGTTTCTCGTCAACCAAGTTAGGTGCGTCAACCAACAAGTCTTGTGCACGTTGCGTTTTAGGGAAGGCAATCACATCACGAATCGACTCAGCGCCAGTCATCATCGCTACCAAGCGATCCAAACCAAATGCCAAACCACCATGAGGAGGTGCGCCGAATTTCAAGTTATCCAACAAGAAACCGAATTTGTTTTGTTGCTCTTCAGGAGAAATTTTCAACGCCGCAAACACTTTTTCTTGTACGTCAGCTTGGTGAATACGCACCGAACCGCCACCGATTTCCCAACCATTCAATACCATGTCGTAAGCACGTGCCAAGCAGTTTTCAGGATCAGAATCCATCAAATCTTCATGACCTGGTTTTGGTGCGGTAAACGGATGGTGAACCGCAGTCCAACGGTCGTCATCTTCGTCGTATTCAAACATTGGGAAGTCAACCACCCACAATGGACGCCATTCGTCCACGAAGTAGCCGTTGGCCAAACCGTGTTCTTTACCCACGCGGATACGCAATGCGCCAATGGCTTCGTTCACGACTTTGGCTTTGTCTGCGCCAAAGAAAATGATGTCGCCGTTTTGCGCTTCGGTGCGTGCGATGATTTCAGCCAAAGCTTCGTTAGACAAGAATTTCACGATTGGAGACTGCAAGCCGCTGTCTTCACCGTTGCTCAAGTTGGTCACATCGTTGACTTTGATGTATGCCAAGCCTTTGGCACCATAAATACCCACAAATTTGGTGTATTCGTCGATTTCTTTGCGGCTGAATTTCGCGCCATTAGGCACGCGCAAAGCCACAACACGACCATTTTTCATGTCAGCTGCACCGCGGAAGACTTTGAATTCTTCCGTTTTCATCAAATCGGTCAATTCAGTGAATGCCAAATTGATGCGCATGTCAGGTTTGTCTGAACCGTATTTGAACATCGCTTCAGAGAACGGCATGCGTGGGAAATCGCCCAGTTCTACGTTCAAAACATCTTTGAAGACTTTTTTCGCCATGCCTTCGGTGATGTCCATGATTTCGTTTTCATTTAAGAACGAAGTTTCCAAGTCGATTTGGGTAAATTCAGGCTGACGGTCAGCACGCAAGTCTTCGTCACGGAAACATTTGGTGATTTGGTAGTAACGGTCAAAACCTGCCACCATCAACAATTGTTTGAACAATTGTGGTGATTGTGGCAAAGCGTAAAATTCGCCCGGGCTCACACGGCTAGGCACCAAATAGTCACGCGCGCCTTCTGGCGTTGAGCGAGTCAATACAGGTGTTTCAATGTCGATGAAGCCTTGGTCATCCAAATAACGACGCACACCCATGGCCACTTGGTAGCGCATGCGCATGTTTTTTTGCATCACAGGACGACGCAAGTCAATCACACGATTGGTCAAACGCACGTTTTCAGAAATGTTTTCTTCGTCGATTTGGAATGGAGGCGTTGCCGCTGCATTCAAAATTTCGATTTCTTTGCCCAAAATTTCAATACCGCCTGAAATCATACGTGCGTTTTTAGTGCCTTCAGGACGGCTGCGCACGCGGCCTGTAATGCTCAATACGTATTCGTTACGAGATTGATCAGCCAATGCAAAGGCTTCTGGGGTATCAGGGTCAATCACCACTTGTACCATGCCTTCACGGTCACGCAAGTCGATGAAAATCACACCACCGTGGTCACGACGACGGTGTACCCAACCTTTTACGGTTACAGTTTGGTCTAAATAAGCTTCGTTAATCAAACCACAATAATTGGTACGCATGTTCTTCCTTAATTAATGGCTGTCATTTATTTTGACAGCGGCTCTTCTTGCTGTTCGTTTGGTTCGCGCCCATCAGGACCGACCATACCAATAGAAATGATGTATTTTAACGCATCATCGACACTCATATCGAGTGCTTTGGTATCCGATTTTTTAACAGTGATGTAATAACCACCCGTTGGATTCGGTGTGGTGGGTACATACACATTCAAATATTCATCATCGGCATCAATTTCAGGCAGTGTATCAAGCAAAATTTGCGGCACTGAGCCTGAAACAAATGCCACTGTCCAAACCTGTCCATGAGGAAAATTCACCAACAATGGGGTTTTAAACGATTGGCGGGAATCGGATAACAAGGATTCAGACACTTTTTTGGTGCTCGAATAAATCGATTTAACCACTGGAATGCGCCCCATCATCGCATCCCACATTTCAATGATTTTGCGGCCAATGACATTGGCACCAAACACACCAGTAAAAAACAATACCAATACGGCAATGATTAAGCCAAAACCAGGCACATCATGACCGACTAAAACGCGCGGCTGCCACTCAGCAGGCAATAAAGAAACCAATCCATCTGACAAACCGATGATGTAAGAGATAACCCACAATGTCACCACAATGGGCAACCATACTAATAAACCGGTGAGCAAATAACGCTTTAATGAAAATTTGCTTTTCTTGTCTGATGTTGTCTGTGACGACATACTGTTATTTTCCTTGAGGTGTCTGTGCGCAAGTGCATGAGTTTACACTTTTGCTACAAACTGTGCCAATCCGTCAGTTTGATACCGATGCCAATACTGCGATTGTAATGGTTATAGTCTAATAAATTCATGCCATAACCATCAAAATAACGCACATAGCCTTTAAGTTTGTCTTTGATAGGGAAAGTATAATCGGCCTGTATTGCACCTTTGCCTGTGGCAGGATTCAAACGCACCAAAGTGCTGACAGATTTTTTGTTGGGCAATTGGTAAGTAGCGCTGATATCACCATAACCCATATAATCTGAAATATCAGGATTGTCGTCACTGTCTTCGCCATCAACACGCACCCACACGCGCGGCATCACAGACAATTTACCCCATTCCATACCCGCCATCACATAAGCTCGATTCCAAGAACGAGACAAAGGCTCAGTGCGACCATTAGATTGATGCACCAAGCCCGCACCCAACATGCGCAATTGACCATCGAATGGCAAATTCATTTTCACCGGTTGGGTCAAAATCAATTCTGGCTCGTAATCGGTATTGCGAAATGGAGCGGAGTTATCACGGTTATACACTTGCCAATGCGATACTTGATTGTAGCCAAACCACAAATCAGCACGTGTGCTGAATAAATCTTCGGCCAATTTGGTTTTAAATGAAATTTGCATGCGTGATTCGACGTTTTGATCGCCATCGGTAGATGCTTGAGCGGCTTGACGTGTCGGTGATTGAGGCGTGTTATTGCGTTTAGAATTGTACCAAACAGGCATCAAGGAAATTGGATGGTGCTCACGCACGGAAAAAATCCCGCTGTCGTGATTGCGATCGAGATCCCACGCCTGACTCAAAGGCGTATACGTATCACTGATGTAAGATTCTGCATCCATATCGGCCAATTGGGCTTGGTGATCGGTATCTGTAAAAACAATTTGAGCATCGCTGTTTTCCAACTTAGCCGCCACTGTTTTTTCCAAATCTACCGCTTTGACCGTTTTTGAGACTTTTCCATCTACGGCTGCCATACGGTCATAACAAGCCAAACGCGCGACATTGTCACCAATGGCAACACATTGCTCAATACCATTGATATTTTGCGCCAAAACCCATTGCGAACTGCTTAGCATACAGATTGCCGCAGCCAATTTAGATAATTTTTGCATGCAATTTCTCCCCAAATGCCTATGAGCATAGATAGCAAAAAAAAGCTCCGCAAAGCGGAGCCTTTTAAGCATATTCGCTAAAATTAAGCCATTGCTTTAACTTTAGCAGACAAGCGGCTCTTATGACGAGCTGCTTTGTTCTTGTGGAACACGCCTTTGTCCGCAATGCGGTCCAAAACGCGAGTAGAGTCACGGAATACTTCTTGTGCAGCAGCTTTGTCACCAGCTTCAACAGCTTTGATTACTTTTTTTACTGCAGTACGGAAAGCAGTACGCAAGCTAGCGTTGTGAGCGCGTTGTTTGATTGCCTGACGGGCGCGCTTACGAGCTTGTGCGCTATTTGCCATGGATGTCTCCTAATAATATAAAGAATAAATTTCTGTAAACGTGCAATTTTAAACGCTTAACCACTTTCAGACAAGCGTTAATTATATGATTCATCATGACTTGGTGGTTGATGCGACAAATTCTGACTAAAAACCCACAGAACACAGCATTTAAAGCCGCATATTAAGCGAATTCATGCTGTTAAAAACGCAATAAAGCGTCCTGTAAATGTTTTACAGGACGCTTTTTTTGCTCAATGTAACATCAAATTGACATCACTTAGGAATACGCAATTTTTGACCCACATAAATTTTATCTGGATGCGAGAGCAATGGTTTGTTGGCTTCAAAAATCTTCATGTACAAATTGGCATTGCCATAATATTTTTTAGAAATGCCAGACAAAGTATCGCCTTTAACCACATCATGGTATTGCGAAGGCTCTTCCACTGGTGCAATCAAATTATTGTCCACACTGGACACACCCGTAACATTGCCCGCTGCCAAACCTGCTTTTTCAGCGGCTTCTTGGCTAGGTGCATTGCCCGACAAAGTGACCAAACCTGTTGTACCATCAAACGACACAACCAAACCTTGCAAGCCCAAGCCTTGTGCTTCAACATGAGCACGAATGGCTTCTGCAGCTTTGCGATTGAGTTCTGGCAAATTAGAAGTCGCTTCTTTTTGCACTTCCTCTTCATCTTTACCAAATAATTTCTCACCTGCATTTCTGATAAAACTGAACAATCCCATTTCTCACTCCTTACTGAAACCATTTAATGACTAAAATGTCACTTGAATGAGGCTTTGTACGACAAAGCCCTTTAAAGACGACACAGATTACAATAGCTACCTTAGCATGTTTTTTTTAATTTGGCATGAAATGATCATTGCATCCATCTACTGATTCCATAATTTTTGTTATCATCAGGTTTTGTCCGTCTTCTGGTCTTCAGCTCATGTCTGTTTATACTTCTGTCTCTGAAGCGCAAATGCGCTCGTTTTTGTCTCATTACGATTTGGGTGAATTCACCAACCTTAAAGGCATTGCGCAAGGCGTCACCAATACCAATTATTTCGTCACCACAACAAAAGGACGTTTTGTCTTGACCTTATTTGAAGTATTGAGCCAAGACGAATTGCCATTTTATTTACAATTAATGCAACATTTGAGTCAAAACAATGTCGCCTGCCCTAAACCAATTGCCCAAATCAATGGTCAATTAGATGCCAACTTGGCGGGCAAACCTGCTTGCTTGGTCAGCTGCTTACATGGCGCTGATGTTGCCCATCCTACCGCAGAACAATGCCATTCTGTGGGCAAAATGTTAGCCAAGATGCATGTCGCTGGCAGCCATTTTGAACAACATATGGACAACCCTCGCGGCAAAGCTTGGTGGACTAAGGAATGTGAACGTTTGCTACCATTGATGAGTTATGTGGATGCAACACTGCTCAAAGACACCATCGCCAAACTGAATGCCCATGATGACAGTGTATTGCCTAGCGGCATCATTCATGCCGACTTGTTCAAAGACAATGTATTATTACATGGTGATGATGTGGCAGGATTCATTGATTTTTATTATGCTTGTCATGGCAATTTTATGTATGACTTGGCCATTGCGCTCAATGATTGGGCTCGCACCGATGCCAATCACATTGATGCAGAGTTTCAGGACGCTTTGTTGGCAGGTTATATGAGCGTGCGCCCATTGAGCAAAGCCGAGCAGCAATATTTGCCGCTGGCACAAGAAGCGGCCTGTATTCGTTTTTGGGTATCGCGCTTATTAGATTACCATTTTCCACCAGCTGGCGAATTGACATTTACCAAAAATCCAGATGTCTTCCGCGATTTGCTTTTGAAGCTACAACAACAATAAATAGGACTTTGCCATGAGTGTTCGCTGCATTTACATCGTGCCGTCACATTATGCTGAAGCGATTCAGATTGATGAAACCAAAGACATGCTGATTGTCAGCGACAATCCGCAATGGCAAAACTATTTGCCTTTGCGTGCCAATTTCATTCACTATATCGGCAACGATCACGGTGTATTTGAATTTGCACGCAAAGTCGGCGTGTTGTCGGTCAGATGGCAACCTCTTGTAGCTTTAGACGTAGAAGTATCGGGTTTAAACCATGTCATTTTACATCTTGCCTTATTGGCACCTTTGACTTTGCGCTGCGATGATGCCTCATTCAGTGAGATTCATCTCACTCATGGCAGCGAATGGTTTAAACCGCTCTTTAACGAGCATCAACTGCCACTGATAGTTCTCAAAGCTGACAAGCACAATGGGCGCATCCCTAATTTGCCGAATTTATACCATATCAAAGAGTTACACATTGATATCGTTTGGAATAGACATCAAAAAATACCATTTGATTGTTTACAATTGCTGCCATTTTTATCCTTGGAAACTTTGATTATCAAAGGTCCCATCAACATGAGCAAGACCTTGACGCAATTGCCATTGGTGGAATTGGAATTGCACCATGTTCCTGATTTACGCGAATTTCCTGCTTTAAATTTGTTTTCAAAACTAGAGGAATTAACGCTGTGTGCATGTGAGACTTTGGGCAGCCAAGATTTGCAGCAACAAGCGAAAGCACTTCCAGATTTGATGCTGTATTACATGTCAACCACAGACCAATCCCAATGGGAACAACGGGGTTATATTTATGATGCACAAGCAAACGCAGCTTTAGCAGCGGCGGTTTCTAAACACCATTTGGGTGACAACATCATCTCCATTGAATTGGATCAATTAGAAGAAGTTGCAAGCAATACAACAGCGCAAGAGACTTCAGACACTGAAATGGAATCCATCAACGATGCAACCAAATCTTTATTTGAACGCATGCGTACCGAATCGGTAGCCGACTTCTTTCGTAACAATAAAAAAGAAAATAACATTACCGAATCAAACAGCAATGAGCCATCTTTGTTTGAACGCATGCGCACCGAATCGGTGACAGATTTCTTCCGTCACAATAAAACCGATACCACAACCAAAGAAACCAAAGCCTCTGCCAACGAAATCGAGACTGAAGCCACTCAAGAAATCGAAACCCAACAGTCTTTATTTCAACGCATGCGCACCGAATCTGTCTCTGAGTTTTTCCGCAATAACAAAACAGCAGCCGATACACCTTTGGCAACAGAAACAGAAGCGACATCAGAAACACCTGCTGATGCAACACCAGCTAGCGATGAAGAGCAGCAATCCTTGCTCACTCGCATGCGTACCGAATCGGTGACGGATTTCTTTCGCAACAAACGCAATAAGTAATTTGGTCTTTCAAATCAGCCTACAAAACATTACAGGACGCTTAATATTCGTTAAGCGTCCTGTAAGTATTATGAAGATAACATCCTGATTCAATCTTCCAACATCATCAGGTTCAAACCAATTGTGCTGGTGTTTTTTGCAAAATCGTCAATTTTCGCAACAAGTATTGCAACAATACGCCATAAACCGGCAAAAACAAGCAAGCACCAATCACCAATTTGCACAAATAATCCACCATACCTATGCCTATCCAATTGGCGGCCATAAATGCATCTGCACTTTGGTAAAATGCCACCGAGAAAAATACAAACGTATCAATAGCGCTGCCTACCAAGCCTGCCACAGCAGGTGCCAACCACCATGTTTTGGATTCACGCAAACGGTTAAAGACTTTGATGTCCAATAATTGCGCTACCAAATACGCCATAAAACTCGCTACCGCAACGCGCGCGCCCATAGAATGAAAGGTATGAATGGCTTCAAAACCATGCCATTGTCCATCCACAAACAACGCCGAAATCACATAAGACAAGCCCAGCGCTGGCAACATCACCATCAAAATGATTTTGCGAGCCATTTGACTGCCAAAAATACGTACGGTCAAATCTGTCGCTAAAAAAATGAATGGATAAGTAAAAGAGCCCAAAGTGGTATTAATAGAGCCGATTTGAATGGGAAATTGAACCAAATAATTGCTGGCGGCAATCACACAAATATGCCAAAAACACAACCAATACAACGCCTTTTGGCGCTGGGTAGAAGAAAATGAATACATAATAGATTCCTGATTTAAGTTACAACCAGGGCGAACAGACAAAAGCGGTGTACACAACACCGCTGGGACAGAACCAATTGTAAGACGCCTAGTTTTTTATAGTGGGAGGGTTACGAACCACTTGTGTCAAAATAACAGCGAAAGATTATACGTTATTCTAAAGACGTACAACAACCGTTACGACGCTTGCGTGGGCCACAAAATCGCCCAAACTTTACGGTCTTCGCTGAGCAAAATATTGAACGTGCGACATGCCGCAGGTGTGGCCATCATTTCCAAACCAATGCGATTTTTGGCAATCAAGACTTGCAATTTAGGAGGTAAAAATTGCTGATTATTTCCCGTTCCAACCACAATCAACTCAGGTTGATGAGATTGCTGCAATAATTCGCTCAATAACTCTTCTGTCATTTCTTGGCACGTTGCCAAATCCAAAGGCAAAACTTGGTTGTTTTTAACCAAAATGGCTTGAGTATAAGTTTGACCAGCCACCTCAATACTGCCCGCATCATAAGCATCAACGCGGAATACGTCGCCTTGATTGTGTTCGGTAAAATCCATAGTGTGTTTCTTTCTTGCTTGATTTTAAAGGTGCAATATTGGGCATTTTACGCTAGCATGACGGGTTTGTTTATCAGTTTGTTTGTCATCTAAAGTAAACCCCTTAGTAGGAGTATGCATGAAGCCCATCAATGTCGGGATTATCGGTTTGGGAGTAGTCGGTGGAGGCACTGCCCAAGTATTGCGCGAAAATGCGAGTGAAATCAGCCGCCGTTTAGGCCGCGATGTGCGCGTCACCATGGTATCACGCCGAGACACGACCAAAGCCCAAGAAATCATTGGTACCGATACCGATATCACCATTACGGCAGATGCTGCCACAGTGGTGAATCAACCAGACATCGATATCATTGTCGAATTAATTGGCGGTACAACCATCGCCAAAGACATGGTGTTACAAGCCATTGCCAATGGCAAACATGTGGTGACTGCCAATAAAAAATTATTGGCTGAACACGGTAACGAAATTTTTGCAGCTGCCAAAGCAAAAAATGTGATGGTGATGTTTGAAGCAGCCGTTGCAGGCGGCATTCCGATCATCAAATCTTTGCGTGAAGGCTTGGCAGCGAACAAAATTGAATGGATTGCTGGCATTATCAATGGCACCAGTAACTTTATTTTGAGCGAAATGCGCGCCAAAGGCAGTGATTTTGCCGATGTATTGAAAGAAGCCCAAGAAAAAGGCTATGCCGAAGCAGACCCGACATTTGACATTGAAGGTCATGATGCTGGTCACAAATTGACCATCATGTCGTCTGTGGCGTTTGGCGTGCCTTTAGACTTCTCTAAATGCTATTTAGAAGGCATTTCTACATTAGAAGGCAAAGACATCAAATATGCTGAAGAATTGGGCTACCGCGTTAAATTATTGGGCATCACTCGCCGTCGTGAAGATGGCGTAGAATTGCGTGTACACCCGACTTTGATTCCTGAAGAGCGTTTGATTGCCAAAGTCGATGGCGTGATGAATGCGGTATTGGTCAAAGCCGATATGGTAGGCGTCACCATGCATTACGGCCCGGGCGCAGGCTCTTTGCCAACTGCCAGCTCAGTGGTGGCAGACATTTTAGACATTTGTCGTTTAATGGATTCTCAAGCAGAACAACGTGTTCCTTATTTGGCTTTCCAACCAGATCAAGTACAAACTTTGCCTGCCATCAGCATCGATGACATTCGCAGCAGCTATTACTTGCGCATTACCAGCACCGATGAACCGGGCGTATTGGCAGCCATCACTTCAATGTTGGCTCAGCACAATATTTCAGTAGAAGCCTTGATTCAAAAAGCCACCGACCACCAAGAAGCAGAAATTGTGATTTTGACCCACTCGGCTTTAGAGCGCGATGTCAAAGAAGCGATTGAGCGCATTGAAAACTTACAGCGTGTGGTAACGCCAGTGGTGATGATACGCATGGAACCATTTAGTGGCTAATCCTGCTTTACCCAAAAAAGCCAAAACCATTCGGATTTGGCTTTGGATTATCATTTTGTCATTTATTGTTTTGTTTTTCACTATGAAATATACCGTTTTGGGAAAAAACAATATTATCAATGGTTTTGTGACCAACTGTACTCAAAGCGCGCCTGCTGCACCCAACTGGTCAGCGGAGTTGAAAAAATTTGGTTACAGCGGCGATACTTCATGGCTGCCTCAAGCATATTGTGAATGCGTTTTGTTCCCTGTATTTGAACCCATGAGCGAAACGGAAATTCGCAAATTTGGCGATTTATCTGCAGAACAGCGCATGGTAAAAATGGGTGGCGCTCTGCGTTTTCAACAACGCCATGAGCAATGTTTACAAGAATTTGCACCTAAATCAAAATAATGGTTTCGTATTCATTTGAAGCATTTCCAAGCGTCCTGTAAGTTTTTACAGGACGCTTTTTTAATACAACCAAGTCAATCATTAATAATCAAAAAAGTGTAATGCCTTTTTTTGTACTAGCAAGCACAAAAACTCAGCCCGCATACCAATCATTTCTATAAAAATGATTGGTATGCGGGCTGAGTTTTTATATATTAGGCCACACAAACCAAATATACACACTACACACAATTTAAATTATAGCAATAGGTGTGCCAATATTATGCCGAACAATGCCATTACAAAAACTTACTATTTCTTAGCAAAATGGTTTTGCACTTCATGCGGATTCAAGCGACGATCATCTTCTTCACCCAAGCCCACCAAGCGGCGCAAACGCGTCATGTAAGCGTTCACATCCAAACCTTGATTGTGGCGCTGTGCTTGCCAAATGGTTTCGACCAATGCTTCCATCATTTCATCTTCAGCTTTAACCCAATTATCATTGTACATACCGACCAATTTTTGATGTATCGTACGAATGCCAAAAGGTTGATTAATACCAACTTGTTCTTGAATGGACAAATGCAAAGACAAATGCAAAAACGGATTGGTTTGCCCTTCTTCTGGCGTCCAATTTTTATCCAAATAATCTTCAATATTCTCTAAATACACTTGGTATTCGGGATGTGCCTCAATAATGCGTAAGGCTTTTTGTTGCAGAGCATCCAATTGCAAAGGATTCAGGCGATTTTGCCAAACATGCGCAAAATAGCGGCGCACGTCGTGGGTATTGACGTCATACATGGTAATTTTCCATTACAGGGCGCTTGTTTTCAATCCATGTTATCGACAAGCGTCCTGAAAAAATAGTGATTAAACTGGCGTATTGTACCTGATTGTCGTACAATACAGTTCTTACATCTGGGGGCGATCTTGGTTTCGACGGGGATTGCAAAGCGGATGCGGGCATACCGAGATCTCAGAATCTCGTAAAACACTGAAAAATATATAATCGCAAACGACGATTCTTACGCTTTAGCCGCTTAAGGCTTAGCCGTTGCAATGGTTGGTCAATGGACCATGAGGGGTTAAACCCTCCGCAACGTCATTCACATTGACTGGTTGGTGCTTGGGTTACTTAAGCATTGATGAGACTTAAGGTGACTGGTTCAATCTCAGCCTGTCCGTCGGCGGAGCTTGAATGAGATTTTAAGTAGACAAGACTAAGTATGTAGAACGCTTCGTAGAGGGTTTTCGGACGGGGGTTCAATTCCCCCCGCCTCCACCAAACACAGATTCCAAGGGTTATCAGCAATGCTGGTAACCCTTGTTTTTATTGGGTTTCAGGCTAATTTCACACGCTGCAATATTCAGCAATACTCTGGACAGCTCACACACTTTGGGGGCAAAATTGGGGGCAAGAACAATTTGCCCCTTTCTTTTTATCATAAAAACAATACCAAAAATGGGGCAAAAATAGCCAAATTCTAAAAATATTGTTACTAAACAATGTACTAAAATAAAAAGGCTTGCCCCCAAAATGCTCACAGACAAACAAATAAACGCCATCAAGCCACCTGAAAAAGGCAGCATGAAAAAGGCAGACAGTGGCGGGCTATACATAGAGATATACGCCAATGGTTCAAAACAATGGCGACTTAAATATCGCCGTCCACACGACAAAAAAGAAGATAGGCTCACTTTTGGGCGTTATCCTGACATATCCCTAAAAACGGCAAGAATCCTACAGGCTGAGGCCAAAAGTCTTATTCAGGATGGCATAGACCCAAAGCAACACCACAAACAACAAATTGCACAGGTAGACAATAGCCATACGTTTGAGGTGATAGCAAGGCAATGGCACAGCAACCGCAAGGACGATAACAACAGGTGGACTACTGGACACGCCACCCGAATATTGAGAAGCCTAGAAATACACGTTTTCCCCTATCTTGGGGGCAAGGACTTGGGGGCAATCATGCCTTTAGACGTTTTAACCGTTGCCAAGAATATCGAAGCTGGGGGCAAGGGAGATACTGCCCACCGTGTTTTAGATGTCATGCGCCAAGTATTTGCCTATGGTGTCAAAATGCGCCTGTGTGTATTCAATCCAGCAAGCGATCTATCAAGTGAATTAAAAACCCACGTTTCCAAAAATTACCCATCAATTACAGATGAAAAAGAATTGGGCAAGCTATTGGCCAACATTGACCAATGGAATGGCACACCTACCGTTAGGGCTTTACTAAAAATATCCCCTTATGTTTTTACAAGGCCTAGCGAAGTTAGGCTAATGCGGTGGTGTGAATTGGATTTAGAGGCAGGACTATGGACAAAAGAAGCCGACCAAATGAAAAACGGCATTGCCCATGTTGTGCCTTTAAGCAATCAGGTTATTGCCATTCTTGAGGATTTGAAGCCTTTTTCAGGACGCTTTGAGTATGTATTTTGGAATCACGCCACCAAACAGGCATTAAGTGAGGGAGCAACACGCAAAGCATTAGAACGCATGGGCTATAAGGGGCAATTTACCCCGCATGGCTGGCGACATACGGCCTCTACCCTATTACATGAACAGGGCTTTAATACAATGTGGATAGAGGCGCAATTGGCCCACAAAGACAATAATGAAATACGTGGCACATACAACCATGCTCAGTATTTGAATGACAGACGAACCATGATGCAAACATGGGCGGATTATTTAGATGGTTTGAAATTACAGCAACCTTAAATTAGCCAAAATTAGTTTTTAGATGACTAATTAGCTATTAATTGTATAATTGCTGCTAACTCCTGACAGCTAGAGAATATTATGAAGCACTCAGACCCTCTATATTTTCCGAGAGCAAGTTATGCAAAAAAATTGCTAACCAGTCTACATGATGGCATCACCCATGCCTTTACTCTGTTTGCACCGCGTCGCATGGGCAAGACCCAATTTTTGCTACAAGACATTGCGCCAATGGCCGAGCAAATAGGCTTCAACGTATTTTATTTTTCATTCATGGATGACAACCCCGACACATTGGCCGAACGATTCCAAGCCGCTTTGTACGAATTTGCAACCAATAAGCCAACTGAAAAGGCAAAAACCTTTTTTGCTGGCGTGAAAAAAATCGCGGCAATGGGTGTGGAAATTGAACGGAACGAATCCCCTCAAACCATTCCGCCAATAAGTAACATTATTAGCCATATCGCCAATGATAAACGCCAAACCCTATTACTACTGGATGAAGTACAAGAGCTTGCCAGAGCATCCAATACGAAAGACCTAATACGTTCATTGCGTACTGGCCTTGATATTAATCAAAACCAGATTAAGACCATATTCACGGGTAGTAGTACCAACGGCTTAAAAGCCATATTCAACGACAGCAAAGCCCCCTTCTTTCACTTTGCCCATTCTTTGGACTTCCCGACACTGGGGCAAGACTTTACCGACTTTCTAGCCGACATTTACGAACAAAGGACAGGCAACGCCACCGACAAGGCTGCTTTTTATCAAGTATTTGAACGACTGCAAAAAACACCTATGTACATGCGGGCAATTGTACAAGACATGATTGTAAACCCTGCCCTTAGCCTTGAGGATGCAGCCAATATCCGATTAGAACAGATACAAGAATTGTCCGACTACTCAGGTTTATGGGCTGGATTAAAGCCACTGGATAAAGTGTTATTAACCGATATTGCAAGCGGTAATACCTCGCCATATACCGTGGCCTCAAGAACACACTACGCAGAGGCATTAGGCATTGATACCGTATCAACTGCCAATGTACAGGGATGTATTAGACGCTTAGAGCGACAAGAGTTAATTACCCGCGACACAACCAATGCGCTTCAAATTAACAGCACCGCATTGCAAACTTGGATTTTGGGCAACATAGAACAGTAAACCAACTTTAACCATGCCTAGCCTGCGATTAGCTACCAAAGGTGAAACCGATAACCCTTAATCGTTGGCATGGTTATCCTTTTCCTAAGGGACATTGATTAAAATTAAAGGGTTTTCAATGGGGATAATTTCTCAACACTTTCAAAATTTAAGAAAAGACTTTATGTCTGCCAAACAAATTATTTTATATTTTCAATATATCGATGAGGAGAACCCAAATTTTTCGGATATTGCAAAATATCTACTGATTAATAAATTTGATAAATTTCTTTCTCAAAATGTATTTTCTATAAACTATTTAGGCGTATATGATCAATTACAGGTAGAGCTTGACAACTGGGGAAATTCTACTAATATTTGTGAATTTAATGATGATTATTTACTATTTAATGATGTAAATGAGTTCCTACATGATTTTTTGAACAATAATGCTGTAGGTGATAATGGTCAAGAAATTGAATATAACATTCACATTAAAATAAAAGATTTACAAAATTTTGTAGATAACTTACATCTGGGTAAGCACATTATAACTGTACAAGATTATCTAAATAAATCATATGAAGTAGAGCAATATAAAGCTATTAATTCATTACCAAAAGTTGATTCGAGTCAATTTGGTACACCAACGATTACCGTTGCGCCCATGACCATAGAAACTTTTCAAAAAAAAATACAGAGTCTTGAAATCAAGATTGCTGACCTTACGAATGAATTAACTCAAGCCAAAACGCAACAAAAAACACCCGAAATATTGCGATACAAATCAAAATATAACAATCCTTTAATTGATGTTGCTATATCTATTAGTGCTGATTACTACGACACATTAAATGATGGTGATATTCCACCCAAGCAAGGAACTTTAGATGATGAAATTGCAGTGCGCTATAAGAAATTAACTGGCGAAGAGCCCGCTAAAAGTAATATTGAACATATTGATCGCTTTGCCCGTCCCATTCAATTTAAAAGAGGGGGTCAAAAAAAGAAATAATGGGTCACACCCTCAAAACATGTACTGGTGTACCTTTTAGATTGGGTTATACCCATCAGTTTAGGGTGCAACCCATTTTAGTTAAACCCATTATGTATTGCGTATAACCCAATCAAGAGCCTTACATTCACCCTCATGAAAGCTGCTGACATCTCAGCACAGCTATTAACCATGAGGGCATTTTTATGCAAGCTTCAAACAGTATTATCAACTTGGACATGTTGCCGAGCAACGCACAATTAACCTTGAAAGAATTGGCAAGCAGCCCATCAAAAAACAAACGTGGGTACACCCGTTTATCTGAAAGCCATATCCGCCGTTTAGAGGCTAGAGGTCTGTTTCCACGGTCACGCCAAGTCATTGGCACACGTTGCCGCTTTTATATTGCTGGCGAAGTTCGACAATGGCTTGCTGAGCAAGCACAGCAAAAGGCTTAACAATGGAAAAGAAAAAGGCCACCAACAAGGGCGGCCAATCTCACAGACAAAATCATTCTATCACAGACCAATTGATTAATACGAACGCCACCACACAAAAGTTGTTTGTATTGGCTTGTTTGCGTGAGCGTCCACACAGTAGCAATGAGTTACACATGAGAGGCATCTATGATCCACGCGCTCGTATTTTCAGCTTGCGCCAAGAGGGTTATGACATCTCAACAACATGGCGTTATGAAATTGACGTTGCTGGTATTGAACGCAAAATCGGTGTTTATAGTTTACTCAGTGAGGTGAAGTGATGGCTAAATTAATACCTTTAGAATATCAAGGCATGTCTATCCATGCTAATAGCGAAGCATGGTTTAACGCCACCGAAATGGCGGCTATGTTTGATAAGCGGCCTGTAGATTGGCTAAAGCAAGTAGATACAGAACGTTACATTGACACTTTGTGCAAAAAAAACGAAGTGACTAAAAATCACTTCGTAAAAACAATAAAAGGCGGCAATACCGCTAAACAAGGTACATGGTTACACCGTAAATTAGCGGTACGCTTTGCTCAATGGCTGGATATGGATTTTGCTATTTGGTGTGATGAACAAATTGAAGCCATGCTTACCAATGGCCAAACATGGCAAAAACACCGTACTGAATTATCCAGCATCACAATACTTCGTAATCGTTTTATTGAACAAAAGCGCACTGCTGAGGGCAAAGCCACAGAATCACATCATTACATCAATGAGGCATTGGTTGTTAATGAGGCCTTAACGGGTAAACGTACCGCTATTGATCGCAACAGCCTGACGCTTGAGCAAATCGCCATGCTGGATAAGCTGGAACAAGAAAACGTCTTGATGCTGTTACAAAACACACCCTATCCAAAGCGCAAACAACACTTGTTTGATTTGGCAGCGCCAATACGCCACCAAATGCAAATTACATCAATTAGCGGGGTGGCGTTATGAAACCTCTTGACCATTCAGGCGCATTGTTGCAATATTCGCTTGTCGGTTTCAATCAATCGACCAGCTTTGACAGGCTGAATACAGTTAGGCAGACAAGCCGCCTACTAAGCGGCATTTTTACGTCTGTAATACCACGCTATTGGTGCGCCTTTTTTATGGTGGGCAATGGCAGGGAAGCCTTACGGCTTGCTGGTTCTAACTGCCAGTCTGTCAACCCTGCCATTTGTCTGCCACCCCTAACGATTGACAGCGTAAAGGGTGGTCCTATTAGACCAGTTAGAAAAGGCTTTGCCATGTCCGCAATCCGTAAGGGCTACACACGCCCGTTATACATCCAAACAATCCGCAATTTCCCGACCCTTGAGGCCGCCAGCCGTCACGTTGATTTTCTTTTACGTGGCAATGCGCTTGCTTGCTTCAATATCCAACAAACGCATACAGGCTGGACCGTTGGGAGGGTTTGCGCGTGAATCAAGCATTAATCCCTACTCCACAACAATACATTGAATTACATGACATGGCGGCTGAAACACTATGGCAAGCTGAATTGGCAGGCATGAGTTTTTTAAGTGCCAACTTAGAAGACGATGAACTAAAAATGGCCTTACGTACAATGGTCACCATCATTCGAGCCTCAAAAGTCTACGATATACAAGGCATTGGCGAACTTCGTGTGGAATTGGAAAAAGAGGCCGCCTTATGAGCACCACCACACCCCAACCAAACTATGAATTGAACTGTGATGGCTTGAGTACATTCTTGAATATAGCGGCTCAAACTCTTGAAAAGCGTCTTTATGATGATGAACTTCCAAATGCGGAGGCGATTGTTTTGCAATCCCAAGCAGAACTGGCAATACACACATTAGGTACGATGGCTGAGTTTGCAGCACGAGATCAGATGGCCAATGAAAGTAGTCAACATTGTCCGTCTACATTGCTGATGGCAGCCCGTGTAATGCGTGAATTAGGCAGCATCATGACAACGGTCAACTGTGCCATCAATAACAATACAAAGCGCACAGCAAAAGCCAACGCCACCATAGTGAAGTCTACCTAGCGGCTTAAATTCCCCTTACATGAAACCAACTAGCCCATGCTTTTAAACGGCATAGGCTGGATTGTTGCAGCCTTTTTATAAGGCATGGAGTGTACTCAATGGAAAACCAAATTAAAAATAAGGCAATACCAAGCCGTTTAATCCCTTGCTTTAGTGTGTTGCAAACAGATGCCATACAAAGGCAACCATGCCACCAATTACCTTATTCAAAAGAAAATATATGGATTTTTGAGTCAACAATCACCACTGCCCACCAATTACGCCATATCAAGGATGTGATTGTAGAGGCTTTGGAATTGGGCTTAGTCGGTGTTTTTGATGCCAATGGCGTGGCAGTAATGGACTTTACCGATACAGGACACGCCCGTTATTGCCAACAAGCCACTAAAAACATGACAAATCCGAACAAATAAGCAGCACGAGCCGCCTTTGTGCGGCTTTATTCACTGATTGGAATCAAGATGATTGATTTTAAAGACATAGCGCACCATGCCATAGGGCAATGGCATTACGTTT
>NZ_KB908019.1 GCF_000382305.1 Vitreoscilla stercoraria DSM 513 | reverse complement strand
GGATTTTTACCATCGGTCACATTCGAAATCGTGCCATCTGGATTGAAAGAAATACCATCTTTACCATTGGCACCCGTCATGCCTTGAATACCAATGCCATCTTTGCCATTGACGCCCAAACCTGTGATGGACAAGCCATCTTTACCAAACTGTACGGATGCATCTTTACCATCTTTGCCATCCAAAACCACACCTGACAAAGTTGGACGATCTGCAAATTGAACTTGAACGCGGCCTGTATTTGGATCGGTCACAGTTTGCAAGTTACGGCTGTAGTATTCGCCAGTCGTAGAACCTGCAGTAGCAGTATCAAAAGTCTTATTCAAACTCTGAGCAGAACCAATGATGTTTAAGGTTTCACCCAAGTTACGATGAACAGTTCCACCTGCATTGCCCGTAAAATTCAGACCAAGTGCTTTGGTGTCGTCCAATTGTTTGTTGGTAACCAAACCGTCAGGATCCGTACTTTGTACGACATTGGTAATCGTGCCATCTTGATTAAAGGTAATGCCATCTTTGCCATTGGCACCCACAATGGTAATACCATCTTTACCATCAACACCCACACCCTTCAAAGACAAACCATCTTTACCAAATTGAATCGAAGCATCCTTACCATCTTTGCCATCCAAAACCACACCTGACAAAGTTGGACGGTCTGCAAATTGAACTTGAACGCGGCCTGTAATTGGATCGGTCACAGTTTGCAAGTTACGACTATAATATGCACCAGTCGTAGAACCTGTAGTGGCAGTATCAAAAGTCTTATTCAAACCCTGAGCAGAACCAATGATGTTTAAGGTTTCACCCAAGTTACGATGAACGGTTCCACCTGCATTGCCCGTAAAATTCAGACCAAGTGCTTTGGTATCGTCCAATTGTTTATTGGTAACCAAACCATCAGGACCTGTACTTTGTACGACATTGGTAATCGTGCCATCTTTATTAAAGGTGATACCATCTTTACCATTAGCACCCACAATGGTAATACCATCTTTACCATCAACACCAACACCTTTCAAAGACAAACCATCTTTACCAAATTGAATCGAAGCGTCTTTACCGTCTTTACCATCCAAAACCACACCTGAGAATGTCGGGCGATCAGCCAATAACATTTGCAACGTTGTGTCACCAGTCAATGAATTGACAACTGTGACTGTCTGCAAGTTACGAGCATAGTAAGAGCCAGCAGTCGTTTCTTTGGTCGCATCACTGCTCTTATTCAAAGTTTGAGCCGAACCGATAATACTTAAAGTTTGACCCAAATCACGGTGTAAAGTAGGACCTGTATTACCAGTGAAATTCAATCCCAATGCTTTATTGGCTGCCACTTTATCATCTACTGATTTGTTAGTTGCCAAACCATCAGGAGTTGTGCTTTGAACCACATTGGTAATGGTACCGTCTTTATTAAAGGTAATACCATCTTTACCATTCGCACCAACAATGGTAATACCATCTTTACCATCAACACCAACACCCTTCAAAGACAAACCATCTTTACCAAACTGTATTCCAGCATCTTGGCCATCTTTACCATCTAATACCACACCTGAAAGTGTTGGGCGATCTGCAAATTGGATTTGAATACGTCCTGTAGTTGGATCAGAAACGGTTTGTGTATTGCGAGCTGAATATTGACCAGCCGTTGCAGCCACTGATGTAGGTTCAATTGTTAACGCTTTGTTATTCAAAGAACCTACGATATTCAAAGTTTGGCCCAAATCACGGTTCACAGTACCACCTGAGTTGGCTGTGAAATTCAAACCTTGATCAGCAAAAGCAGCCACCACATATAATTGAGAGCCATTAATGGCATCGGTGCTGGTTGCAGTTACACGGCCTGCAGCAACGTTGGTGACTGTTCGTTCAGAACCTGCTTTACCTACACTTACTGTACCCGTTGGAGTAGTACCTGCCACATTAAATGTAGTATTACCCAATGTTGTTGAGGCAGTACCAACCGCAGCAGAAGTCGTTGCACCATTACCCAATGCAACACTATTGGCTACACTTGCGACTGCGCCACTACCTATGGCAATTGCATTGTTAGCAGTTACCTCACTAGTATTGCCTAACGCGATAGAATTGGTAGAGGCTGAATGTGCAGCAGAACCAATAGCAACTGAATTACCGCCCTCTGAATTAGAATTGGTACCATATGCTGCAGAAGAACTTCCTACTGCCGTAGCTCCCACACCAACTGCCGCTGCGTTGAGTCCACTTGATGCTGCATTACGACCCACAGCAATACTAGAATTACCCGTTGTTGTAGCTTTAGTACCAATTGCAATAGTATGGTTAACAGCACCGGCATTAGTCATAGTACCCAAAGCAATCTGACCATCTGTGCCTGTGGTTGCTTTGTAACCAATTGCAACTTGCGCGCCACTAAAACCTTCGGTTGGCTGAGTAGAAATTCCAGTTTTCGCTTCTGTACCTATAGCAATATCATTAGAAAGTTCGGTTGAACTGTTATTACCAATAATATAACTGCTACTTCCTTTGGCAGTATTGTTATTACCCAGCACATGAGTTGAGTTACCTGATATCGTATTATTATTACCAAGAGCATACGAATTGTTACCACTGATTACATTTGGGTCACCAAAAGCACCAGAATTATTACCTGTGACTTGGTTTTTATAACCAACCGCAATGGATTGATTGCCAGATGCGGCACTGCCAACACCAATGGCAATAGAGTCTGGACCTGATGCGTTAGATTGGTAACCCATGGCAATAGCATATCTGTCTATTGCTTTAGAGCTGTCACCAACAGCAACAGAATATATTCCAGAAGCAGTAGATTGAGAGCCAAGTGCCATGGCACTCAAAGCAGAAGCATTAGATTGGTAACCAAACGCCGCAGCCTTACTACCAGCAGAAGCAGCACTGTGGCCCACAGCAATCGCATTTGCAGCACTGGTATTAGCACCACTACCAATCGTCACTTGATGCTGAGCAGATATTGCACCAAAAGAAGCCGCATTAGGACCAATAGTGACAGAGTAACCTGCAGAAGTATTGGCACCATAACCGATATTAACAACTGCATCACCTTTATAAGTTGAAGCATCATGACCAATGGTAATGGAATTCACAGCATCGTTGTTAGAACTCTTGGCACCAATAA
Organism: Vitreoscilla stercoraria DSM 513; assembly: GCF_000382305.1. GTDB lineage: Bacteria > Pseudomonadota > Gammaproteobacteria > Burkholderiales > Neisseriaceae > Vitreoscilla > Vitreoscilla stercoraria. The sequence continues at coordinate 240,276 of NZ_KB908019.1, read as the reverse complement.
TAATACCCTGACTACCATCTCCAACTGAGCTAGCGCCATCACCAATGACAACCGTACTATCCGCCACACCATTGCTGACTGCGTTGGTACCTATCACAATAGAATTAGCTCGTGATGCCAAAGCATTGTGGCCCATTGCAGTTGCATTAGCGCCCGATGCTTTACTTTGTGTACCAATAGCCACGCCATATTGACTGGTTACCTGTGAATTGACACCCATTGCAATACTGGCTCGACTAGCATCAGTCGTATTAGCACGATAACCAATCGCAATCGAACCACCTTCGGCATCATAAGCACCGCGATCAGCTGAAGCTTCCTTACCTAATGCGACACTGTAAGCATAGCTGTTGCTATTTGCACCTATGGCAATAACAAATTGTTCCGCAGCACCATAATATTCTGATCTGGCATTGTCACCAATGACAATAGCACCTACATTCTGAGCATTTACAATAGATGCCTTATGTCCTAATGCAATCGAATTGGCAGCTGGATTTTTGGAGTTAGAGCCTATCGCAATACTGGCCGACCCACTTGTAGAAGATGCAGTACCCAATGCCAATCCATTCTCAGCACTGGTCGCTGAATCTCGACCAATAGCAATACCATTTGAAGCCCCGGTTACTTTAGTAGCAGCACCTATTGCAATAGCATTTGCCGAGTCCGTCACTTCAGCACGGCTACCAAATGCAGCTGCATAACCACTGTTCGTTACTTTATGGCGGTCACCCACAGCCGTACCACCATCACTCCCTACAACATGAGTTTGATTACCAATGGCAGTTCCTAAAAAAGAATTTTGCAATTTGGTCTCACGACCCACTGCGGTTCCTCCTTGAGAAGCGAAATCCACATTAGAATAGCTACCCATTGCAATACTGTTGATACCAATATTATTCACACCTGTACCAATGGCAATCACCCTTTGACCATTAAGCCGTGTTTGAGTACCGATGGCGATACTGTCATGGGAATCAGTGCCACTGCCAACAGTCATACCTGACTCATTGCCAATCACCACCATGCGGGTGCCACCAACATCGACTTCATTACCAATAGCAATAGTGCCAAACTCTTTACTTGTAGCTTCGGCGCTAGAAGTTAAAAGAGTGGATGTACTGGTAATGTTGTTACCAATCACCACATCATTTTGGTTACCCGCAATAGTATTGGTACCTACAGCTACTGCATTGACATTCTGAGCCTTGGCACTCGTACCAATTGCAACAGAACCTTGGCTGCTCGCACGTGCTTGTGTGCCAATAGCCACTGCTGAACCTGCTGATCGCGCATCAAAACCCATCGCTACTGCAAAATTACCTGTGGCTTTAGTAAAAGCACCATATAAAGTACTTGCATAAGTAGTTGTACCTTCCCCACCATCAGCACCACAACCTGCAACGGTCGACCATGTAGATGCAGGTGAAAGATAGCCATCTATTGGATTGCCAGGGCTGGAGCTGTAAACAGTCACACCATCAGGACCAACAATGGTTTGCGTATTACCATTCGCACACGCAATATCTCCTTCTAAAATAATTGCCGATGCCTGATTAGACACCATCAAGCTGCCTAATCCCCCTAATATCGGAATCAGCAAAGTACTGATTTTACTTAATGGTTGCCATTGGAATGAATTTAATGCCGACTCTCGCGTGGTCACGGATGTTTGTGACTTAGTGGACTTTCCTCGGGAGGATTCAATCTCCGCGACCGCCACATAGGTTCCCGTTGTTTCGTTGTAGACAACTTTATATGCCTTGTTCATGGTACATTCCTTCTCTATCAAGACGGGTCATCAAACCCATTTTTGGTGCAATATCAGATTTACGTTCATATAAAAAATGTAAATTTTTTATGGCTTTGTATATGACTCAAAAAATAAGTTTTGTTCCAAAAGGCGTATCGTCTTTTAGAACAAGATTCAAAGAAACAAAACTGTATCAATGGATTACGTCGCTTCAATAAACCATTTTTTTTGCAATTGGTTCCTTTTTTTCATTAAAAAAGGCTTACAAAGGCTTACTTTTTTTGCGTTAAATCAAGATGGTTTTTAAATTTTTATGATTGAAAAAATGCTGACACGAAAAAAGAGACTGTCCATTGGCAATAAATGAACTCGAAGAACCATCAAAAATGACTGATTTGATGCCCATATTGGGCATGAATGAATACAAAAAAGCAGCGCCTTTACAGGACGCTGCTTTTTTTAAAACACAACTGAATATTACGAAGTTTGTTGTTCAACCAAATTAGAAACCGTCAAAACATGGTCTATGCTGTGCAACAATTGCTGTAATTGTTGCTGCACTTCTATGGCATCAACAGCAGGGTTTCCCGCCTCATCCACAAAATTGTGCGTGAACGCATCCACATAAGGGGCAAATGTGTGTTTGAGCTGCATCACTTTTAACACATCCAAACGGGTATAGTGTCGACCACCATAACCAACGTAACCATAATCACGCTGCCACGCTTCAAACTGCTTTTGACTGATACCAACCAATTGACACAACTGATCTAACGTAAAATAACGCTGTGCCGGAATCGACCAATTATCTTTGCTTATCATAATGATGTTCCACCATGCCTTTTAATTTTTGGCTTGCGTGGAAAGTGACAACGCGACGCGCGCTAATCGGTACTTCTTCACCGGTTTTAGGGTTGCGACCTGGGCGCTGCGGTTTGTCACGTAATTGGAAGTTGCCAAAACCAGAGATTTTGACTTCTTCGCCACTTTCCAAAGCCTGACGAATTTCCTCAAAAAACAATTCTACAATTTCTTTGGCATCATTTTTATTCATTCCAGCGACTTTGTCGACCAAAATATCTGCCAATTCGGCTTTCGTTAATGTCATATTCCAACTACCTTTATACTCTAAATGTGTGCTGTTAATCAGCTAAAAACGTGTTATTCACTTCTAAAACATTATGCGCGCAAAGACACACCTAATGCTTGGGCTGCTTGAATCAATTGTTGAACCGCTTCTTCAACCACCACATCGGTCAAAGTATTTTCAGCGTCCTGTAAAATGATTTTCACTGCCATACTCTTAAAGCCTGGTTCAATGCCTGTACCGCTGTATACATCAAACAATTGCACATCACGCACCAAGCTGTTGGCGCTCTGACGCAATGCTTGTAATAAATCACCAGCTTTGATGCTGTCTGCTACCAAAAACGCCAAATCACGACGCACAGGTGGCAATTTCGATACTGTTTTGTACGCAACTGCTTGGCTTTGCAATACCACGCTCAAATCCAATTGAAACAATATCGGCGCTTGTGGCAAATCATATTGTTGTACCCATTTCGGATGCAACTGACCCAAGACACCCACTTGTTGGCCATCCAACAAAATAGCCGCACAACGACCCGGATGAAAAGCAGGATGCGTAACAGATTGATATTGTAACGGTAAACTTGGGTGGAGCAACTGTTCTAAATCGCCTTTTACATCAAAAAAGTCCACAATGCGCGCCGCTTCGCCCCATTGTTCAGGCACAGCCAAGCCATAAGCCAAACCGCCTACTTTTTCAATTTGTACAAAACCACCTTGTTCATCTTTACTGAACACACGCGCCACTTCAAACAAACGCACGCGATTTTGCTTGTAACTCAGATTGTGTTGCAAGGTTTTGATCAAACCGCCAATCAAAGTCGAACGCATCACGCTCATGTGACTGGCCAATGGATTTTGCAAACGAATCGGATTGTCATTATTGGCAAAATCTTTTTCCCAAGCTTCGTCTACAAACGCATAGCTGACAATCTCACGATAGCCACGTGCAGCAAAGGCATGGTAAGCAGCAAAACGTGGACGACGACTTTCAGGACGCTTAAGCATAGACAAGCGGCCTGAAGTGTAATCATCAGGAATTTTGTCATAGCCATACACACGGCCGACTTCTTCGATGATGTCTACTTCTTGCTCAATGTCAAAACGGAAACTTGGTGCCGTCACTTCAAAGCCACCTGCAACCGCCACAGGCTCCAAACCCAAATGGTTTAAAATCGTCACCACTTCGGTCTCAGGCACTTCAATACCCAAAACTTGATTGATGCGCGCCAAACGCACAGTAACTTTGTTTGCCGCTGGCAAATCCCCTACAGCCTCAGTCAATGCGCCAATTTTGCCACCACAAATGCTTTGCACCAAGAATGAAGCACGTTCAATCGCCTCTTGTTGCAATTGGTAATCAACACCGCGCTCATAACGGAACGAAGAATCAGAACCGAAACCGTATTGGCGTGATTTGCCAGCAATCGTATCAGGCTGGAACCAAGCCGACTCCAAAACCACATTGGCTGTTTCATCCGATACGGCACTCGCAGCACCGCCCATCAAACCAGCCATACTCAACGCGCCCGCTTCGTCTGCCACCACCAAAGTATCGGCAGCCAAAGTCACTTCTTTGTCATTCAAGCACAACAAAGTTTCGCCTTCATTGGCACGGCGCACAATGATAGAACCTGTCACTTTATCGGCATCGAAAATGTGCATCGGTTGACCTAATTCAAGCATCACATAGTTACCAATGTCTACCAATGCTGAAATCGAACGAATGCCTGAACGGTTCAAGCGCTGCACCATCCAAGCAGGTGTCACTGCTTGAGCATCCACGCCTTCAATTACACGCGCAATAAAACGACCGCAATCCGCAGGCGCATCAATGCGCACCGCTTGTGTTCGTGTCGATGCCACAGGCATGGCTGGAATACTGAAACTGTGGTGCTCACACTGCGTTAAAGCCACTACTTCACGTGCAATGCCTTTAATACCCAAACAATCGGCACGATTCGGTGTGATTTTCAACGTCAACAAATCATCGTTCAAAGCCAAGTATTCACGAATATCAGTCCCAACAGGTGCGTCTTCCGGCAACACCAACAAGCCATCCACATCATCAGGAATGCCTAATTCTTTGCCTGAACACAACATGCCATTGGAAACCTGACCACGCATTTTGGTCGGTTTGATTTTGAAATTGCCTGGCAACACAGCCCCTGGCAACGAGCAAGGCACTTTAATACCAACTTTTACATTCGGTGCGCCACAGACGATTTGCACCAATTGGCCTGTACCAGCATCCACTTGCGTGATATTCAAACGGTCTGCATCAGGGTGTTTTTCAATGTGTTTGATTTCAGCAATCACCACACCTGTAAACTCAGGTGCTGCTTTTTCAACTTCTTCCACTTCCAAACCCGACATGGTCAACAAATGTGCCAATTCGTCCGCGGTTTTATTGGGTGAAACCCATTTTTTTAACCAGTCATATGAAAATTGCATGATGGATTCCCAATTAGAATTGATTCAAGAAATTCAAGTCGTTGTCGAAGAACAAGCGCAAGTCATTCACGCCGTAACGCAACATCGCAAAGCGATCGAGGCCAATACCAAACGCAAAACCTGTGTATTTTTCAGGATCAATGCCCACGTTACGCAACACGTTCGGATGCACCATGCCACAACCGCCTACTTCCAACCAACCACGCTCGCCCAAAATATCAATTTCAGCAGATGGTTCGGTAAATGGGAAGAATGAAGGACGGAAACGCACTTGCATGTCGTCACGTTCAAAGAAATTGCGAATAAACTCAGTAAAGACCGCTTTCAAATCTGCCATCGTCACACCTTCTTCTACCCACAAGCCTTCAGCTTGGTGGAACATCGGTGAATGGGTGGCATCGGAATCGACACGGTAAACACGACCAGGCGCAATGATGCGAATCGGTGGATTTTTCTTGTCCAACATATAGCGTACTTGAATAGGAGAAGTATGCGTACGCAACACATCGCCATTCTCCACATAAAACGTATCTGCCATCGCACGCGCTGGATGATTTTCTGGAATATTCAAAGCTTGGAAATTGTAGAAGTCTTCTTCAATCTCAGGACCATCTGCCACTTCAAAACCCATGCCAGCGAATAAAGTCACCACACGTTCTAAAGTATTGGTGACAGGATGCATACCACCCATCGCTTGACCACGTCCAGGCAAAGTCACATCCAAGCTCTCCGCTTGCAATTGTGCCTCTAACTTAGCCGCATTCAAATCATCACGTTTTTGATTGATAGCGTCCTGAAAACGTTGTTTTTCAATATTAATGGCCGCACCGAAGGTTTTTTTCTCTTCGATAGACAATGCGCCCAAACCTTTCATCAACGAAGTGATTTTACCAGTCTTACCCAAATATTCAGCTTTGACCACTTCCCAAGCTTGCAAATCGGCAATTTGCGCCACTTGCGCAATACCGCCATCCACAAGCGCGGTGACTTCTTTCATGTCCATAATATAACCTTGCGAAATAAAGAAGGTGGCATCTTGTGACAGCTTTACAGGACGCCTAAAAAAAACAATAGTTTGCTGATTGATTGTATGTGAACAAACCAATAGGCAAACTATCGATAAAAAAGGGAGGCTAGGCCTCCCTTTTTATGAACCTGTATTAAGCAAGTTGGGCTTTAGCTTGTTCAACCAATTTAGCAAATGCTGGTTTGTCGAACACGGCCAAGTCAGCCAATACTTTACGGTCAATGTTGATTGACGCTTTTTTCAAGCCGTTCATGAATTTGCTGTAAGACAAACCATTTTCACGAGCTGCAGCGTTAATACGCACAATCCACAATTGACGGAATTGGCGTTTGCGTTGACGACGGTCACGGTATGCATATTGACCGGCTTTCATCACCGCTTGTTTGGCTACACGGTAGACGTTCTTACGACGACCACGGTAACCTTTGGCTAAGGCTAAGACTTTTTTGTGACGAGCACGTGCGGTAACACCGCGTTTTACGCGAGGCATAATCTACTCCAATTAAGCGTAAGGCAACATTTTTTTGACAGCCAAAGTATCGCTGTCATGAACTTGAGTGGTACCACGTAAGTTACGTTTAACTTTAGTGGATTTCTTGGTCAAGATATGGCTTTTGAACGCTTTAGCGCGTTTGATACCACCACTGCCTTGCACGATGAAGCGTTTTTTCGCGCTCGACTTGCTTTTCATTTTTGGCATGGAATACTCCAGTTATTTAATTAGGCATTGGGCGGCCTGAAACAAGCCCTTTAAAGCCCAGCACCACGGTTTTTATGCTAACTTAAACAATAAAACTGCCAAGTCGGTCAGCCTCAACTTGGCAGCCATAAATTATAGCTTTATTTTTTCTTTGGGGCAACCATCATTACCATTTGACGGCCTTCCATTTTCGGAAATTGCTCTACCGCACCCACTTCGACCAAGTCTTCCTGAACACGTTTTAACAATTGGGCACCCAATTGTTGGTGAGCCATCTCACGACCACGGAAACGCAAAGTGATTTTCACTTTGTCACCATCGGCCAAGAATCGCACGATATTGCGCATTTTGATGTTGTAATCGCCATCATCAGTGCCTGGACGGAATTTGATTTCCTTAATTTGCACTTGTTTTTGTTTCTTTTTGGCTTCATCACGTTTTTTGGCTTGTTCGTATTTAAACTTACCAAAATCCATCAATTTGCACACAGGTGGCGTGGCGTTGGGAGAAATTTCTACCAAATCCACATCTTGCTCTTCAGCCAAAGCCATGGCTTGACGAGTTGAAACGACACCCAGTTGTTCACCGGTATTGCTGATTAAACGCACTTCTCTAACAGTGATTTCACCGTTTATACGTGCTTCGCGTTCTTGAGCGATGGTAATACTCCTTCAGTTCTATCATCAATGAGCGAAAGTCGTAGCGATTTCTTGCTGCATATAAGCAATAAACTCTGCCACAGTCATTTGACCTAAATCTTCACCACGACGGCGAATGGCCACTTTGCCCGCTTGTTTTTCTTTTTCCCCAATCACCAATTGATAAGGGACACGCTGCGCACTGTGTTCACGGATTTTGTAACCGATTTTTTCATTGCGCAAGTCGGTTTCAACGCGGAAACCGGCTTCGGTAAATTGTGTTGCAATATTGCTGCAATACTCAGCTTGGTCTGAAGTGATGTTCATCACCACCAATTGCACTGGCGCCAACCACAATGGGAATGCACCTGCATGGTGCTCAATCAAAATGCCAATAAAGCGCTCCAAAGAACCCAAAATAGCACGGTGCAACATCACAGGACGGGCACGGCCATTGTCTTCGGTCACATACTCAGCATCCAATCGTTCAGGCAACACAAAGTCAAGCTGAATAGTACCACACTGCCATGAGCGACCCAAAGCATCTTTAATATGGTATTCAACCTTAGGACCGTAGAATGCACCCTCACCCGGCAATTCTTCCCACTGCACACCACAAGCACGCAAAGCATTGCGCAAACCTTCTTCGGCTTTATCCCAAATCTCATCTGAGCCAGCACGTTTTTCAGGACGCAATGACAATTTGATATCGATATCGGTAAAATCAAATTGTTTATAAACTTTCATCACCAAACGGTTAAAAGCTTGCGCTTCGCTGTCAATTTGGTCTTCGGTACAGAAAATATGCGCATCGTCTTGCACAAATCCACGCACGCGCATCAAACCATGTAAAGCACCAGAAGGTTCATTGCGATGACATGAGCCAAACTCAGCCAAGCGCAATGGCAAATCACGATACGAACGCAAGCCTTGGTTGAACACTTGTACGTGACCTGGGCAATTCATCGGTTTCACAGCATAATCGCGTTTTTCAGATTCTGTGATGAACATATTGTCTTTATAGTTCGCCCAGTGACCTGATTTTTCCCACAACACTTTATCCATAATGGTTGGCGTACGGATTTCTTTATAACCTGCCGCAGTCAACTCTTTGCGCATGTGTTGTTCAATGGTTTGCCACAAAGACCAACCTTTAGGATGCCAAAATGCCATACCAGGCGCTTCGTCTTGCATGTGGAACAAGTCCAATTGGCGACCCAATTTACGGTGATCACGCTTTTCTGCTTCTTCAATGCGTTGAATGTATTCTTTTAATTGTTTTTTGTCTGCCCACGCAGTACCGTAAACACGTTGTAATTGCTCATTTTTAGCATCACCACGCCAGTAAGCACCCGACATTTTGGTCAATTTAAACGCTTTTAAGAAACGGGTATTTGGTACGTGAGGACCACGACACATGTCGACATATTCTTGATGGTAATACAAACCCATATGCGTTTCATTTGGCATGTCGTCAATCAAACGCAATTTATACGTTTCGCCACGCTCAGCAAACACTTTGATGACTTCATCACGCGGTGTCATCTTCTTGATGACATCATAGTCTTGATCAATCAATTTTTGCATGCGTGCTTCAATCGCTTGCATGTGTTCAGGTGTAAACGGCGTCTCACTGTAAATATCGTAGTAAAAACCATCTTCAATCACAGGGCCGATAACCATTTTCACATCAGGGTACAACTGTTTCACCGCGTGACCCATCAAATGCGCACAAGAATGGCGGATGATTTCCACGCCTTCTTTGTCTTTGGCAGTGATGATGTTCAATTTGGCATCATCTGCAATGATGTCTGAAGCGTCTACTAATTGACCATTGACTTTGCCTGCAATCGTCGCTTTGGCCAAGCCAGCGCCAATAGATTGCGCCACTTCCATGACACTGACAGGATGATCGAATGACCGAACTGAGCCGTCCGGTAAAGTAATTTGAGGCATGGTTCACACTCCGTGTTTGAACACCAACTTGATGCGCTGTTGTTTTTACCACTACTTGCAAAAAAAACAGCGAACTTCAGGTTCGCTATGGGTATTTTTGGTAGGCATGATTGGATTCGAACCAACGACCCCCACCATGTCAAGGTGATGCTCTAACCAACTGAGCTACATGCCTATGCTTAACTTTTAAAATAGGCGATTATTGTAGCGAGATTCGATTTAATTGGCAATACAATACAGGCGTGATTGGCTTATAATGGCTTTTTTATTTGCTCTACCAATTCTATGTTGAAATTTGAACTGTTAAAACAAGATGGTTTGGCCCGCCGTGGTCGCATCACTTTGAACCATGGTACGGTCGAAACGCCCGTTTTCCAACCTGTTGGCACTTACGGCACTGTCAAAGCCATGACGCCAAAAGACTTAGACGACATCAATGCCCAAATCATTTTGGGCAATACTTATCATTTGTGGTTGCGTCCTGGTTTGGATGTGATTCGTGAGTTTGGTGGCTTGCATGATTTTATGGGCTGGCAAAAGCCTATTTTGACCGATTCAGGCGGCTTCCAAGTATTCAGCTTGTCTGACATGCGCAAACTCACCGAAGAAGGCTGTACTTTCAAAAATCCAATCAATGGCGACAAATTGTTTTTGTCTCCTGAAATCTCGATGCAAATTCAAACCGTCCTGAATTCTGATATTGTGATGCAATTGGATGAATGTACTCCTGGTGATGCCAGCGCTCAAGCGGCACAAAAATCTTTGCAAATGAGTTTACGTTGGGCGGAACGCTCTAAAAATGAATTTGACCGCTTGAACAATCCTAATGCATTGTTTGGCATTGTTCAGGGCGCGATGTATGAAGATTTGCGTGATGAATCTTTGGCAGGTTTGAATGAACTGGATTTTGATGGTGTGGCCATTGGCGGTTTGTCAGTGGGCGAAGCCAAAGAAGACATGTATCGCATTTTGCAACACATCGGTCCGCAATTGCCTGCTAACAAGCCACATTATTTGATGGGCGTGGGCACACCTGAAGATTTGATTGAAGGCGTTGCCAATGGTGTGGACATGTTTGACTGTGTGATGCCAACACGCAATGCGCGTAATGGTTGGTTATTTACCCGCTTTGGTGACTTGAAAATCAAAAATGCTGTCCATAAATTAGACAAACGTCCCATTGATGAAACTTGCACCTGTTACACATGTCGCAATTTCAGCCGTGGTTATTTACACCATTTGCATCGTGTTGGCGAAATTTTAGGTGCACAATTGAACACCATTCACAATTTGCACTACTACCAACAATTGATGCAAGACGTACGCGACGCCATTGATGCAGGTCAATTTGCAGCTTTCCGTGTGCAATTTGCAGCAGAGCGTGCGCGCGGCGTGTAAAGTCTACGTAAAAAACAAGTGGCGTTTTTGACTTTTAAGCAAGAGTCATTACAATAGCCGCTGACTGTTAATTCAATTTTTAATACATTAAGGAAGACAATGAACGAACAAGTACTGTCGTTTTTGCCAATGATTTTGGTTTTGGGTGTGTTTTATTTCTTGATCATGCGTCCGCAACAAAAGAAATTCAAAGCCCATCAACAAATGTTAACTGAGTTGAAAAAAGGCGACAAAGTCGTGACTGGCTCAGGTATGGTTGGCAAAATCACCAAAGTGAGTGACCGTTTTTTCACTGTTGAAATTGCTCCTAATGTGAATGTGGAATTTGAACGTCAAGCCATTACTGCTCGTTTGGATGCCACTGGCGCAGCCGTCGAAGACAAAAAAGACTAATCATTTCTCTCCAATAAACCGCTCTGAAGAGCGGTTTATTGTGCTTCAAAGGCTTAAGGCATGAATCGCTATCCTTTATGGAAATACCTGTTGATTGCCGTATTGGTCGTCATCAGTTGTATTTACACCATACCCAATTTCTATGGTGAAACCCCTGCTGTACAGGTTTCTACCAACCGCCAAGCCATTGTCATTGACGATGTATTGGCACAAAAAATCAATACTGCGCTGACTCAAGCAAACATCAAAACCGAAGGTGATTTTTTTGATGATGGCAGTTTGAAATTCCGTTTTGCGTCTACTGAAGAACAAATCAAAGCGCGTGATGTGATAGACCAAGCTTTGGGCGATGGCTACATCATTGCTTTAAACTTGATTCCCAACACACCGACTTGGATGAGCAACATCAACGCTCGCCCGATGTTCTTAGGTTTGGATTTACGTGGTGGCGTGCATTTCACTTTAGAAGTGGACATGAAAGCAGCGCAGCAAAAAACCTTAGACCGCATCACAGGCGATATCCGTCGTGAAGCAGCCAAACAAAAATTAATGATGGGCGAAGTCAAACTCACCGATAACAGCGTCATCATTCCGTTTCAGGACGCTGCTGCTGCGCAAGAAATGTTCCGCAGCATGAGCCGCCAATTGGGTCAAGAAGCCACGTTGCAATTGCTTGAAGGCAATCAATTACAAGCATCGTTAACCGAAGCACAACTATTGCAAATCAGCTCGGCTGCTGTGTCACAAAACATGAACACCTTGCACAATCGTGTCAATGAATTGGGCGTAGCGGAACCTGTGATTCAACAAGCAGGTAGCAACCGCATTGTGGTGCAATTGCCAGGCGTACAAGACACAGCCAAAGCCAAAGACATTTTGGGTCGTACGGCAACGTTGGAAGTGCGCATGGTGTCGGATGATCCCGCTTTGGTACAACAAGCGATGTTAGGTACTGCACCTGATGGTTATGAATTGTTGCCAAATGCAGGCGGTCAAGGTTCAACTTTGGTCAGCAAACAAGTGGAATTGACTGGTGACAACATTCAGGACGCTCAACCTGGTTTTACTGAAAACAACCAAGCATCTGTGAATTTGGTTTTGGACAGTTCTGGTTCAGACATTTTTGCAGATTTGACTCGCGCCAACCGCAACAAGCGCATGGCGATGGTCTTAATCGACCAAGGCAATGCCGAAGTGGTGACTGCACCGACCATCAACGAACCGATTACCGGTGGTCGTGTACAAATTTCAGGCAGCATGACAGCGGCGGAAGCCAACGATACAGCCTTATTATTGCGCGCGGGTTCTTTGGCAGCACCGATGCACATCATTGAAGAACGTACCATTGGCCCTAGCTTGGGTGCAGACAACATTACCAAAGGTTTCCATTCAACCTTATGGGGCTTTATAGCTGTGGCCGTATTCATGGTGATTTACTACCGTGTGTTTGGTGTATTCTCTGTGATTGCGTTGACCTTCAACTTATTGTTCTTAATTGCTTTGCTGTCCATCTTACAAGCGACCTTAACCTTACCAGGTATTGCTGCCATTGCATTGACTTTGGGTATGGCCATTGACTCTAACGTGTTGGTCAATGAACGCATTCGAGAAGAGTTGCGCGCAGGGCTCCATCCTCATATTGCCATCAGCAAAGGTTATGAACATGCTTGGGCGACGATTGTGGACTCTAACTTGACTTCGTTGATTGCAGGTGTGGCATTGCTCATCTTTGGTTCAGGTCCTGTTCGTGGTTTTGCGGTGGTGCATTGTTTGGGTATTTTGACTTCGATGTTCTCATCGGTAGTGTGCTCACGTGCGTTGGTGAATTTGTGGTACGGTCGCCAAGCCCGTTTGAAATCCATTTCCATTGGTCAAGTATGGCGTCCTGAAACAGACACACGCCCTGCGGTAGAAAAGGAGTAAACCATGGAATTGTTCAAAATCAAACGTGACATTCCGTTCATGCGCTATGGCAAATTGACCACAGCCATTTCATTGATCACTTTCATCTTGGCAATGTTTTTCTTGTTTACCAAAGGTCTGAATTTCTCAGTAGAGTTTACAGGCGGCACGGTGATGCAAGTGCAATACAGCCAAGGTGCAGACGTCAATAAAATCCGTGACGATTTGCACACTTTGAACATAGGTGAAGTACAAGTTCAAGCCTTAGGCACCACGCGTGACATCATGATACGCTTGCCTAACAAAGGCTCAGAAGCCAATGCCAATTTGTCCAATCAAGTGATGGAATTGCTCAAAAAGCAAGACCCGAACGTGCAATTATTGCAAAACGATTTTATTGGTCCACAAGTGGGTGAAGAGTTGGTAAGCCATGGCTTATCGGCTTTGGCGATGGTGTGTATCGGCATTATTATTTATTTGTCGGTGCGCTTTGAATGGCGTTTTGCGGTATCTGCCATCATTGCCAATATGCACGACGTCATCATCATTTTGGGCTGTTTTGCCCTCTTCCAATGGGAATTCTCATTGACGGTTTTGGCGGGCATTTTAGCGGTTTTGGGTTATTCGGTGAACGAATCGGTGGTGGTATTTGACCGTATTCGTGAGAACTTCCGCAAACCACAAATGCGTGACAAAACCATCCCTGAAGTTATCGACAACGCCATCACTGCCACGATGAGCCGTACCATCATCACCCACGGCTCGACCGAAGCGATGGTGATTTCAATGTTGATTTTCGGTGGCACGGCATTGCATGGTTTTGCCATGGCTTTGACCATCGGTATTGTGTTTGGCGTGTATTCATCGGTTTTGGTGGCCAGCCCATTGTTAATGGCATTTGGTTTGAACCGTCAAAACTTGGTCAAAGAGCGTAAGAAAAAAGAAGAAATTGTGGTTTAATTTCTGCCTCTCAAAGCGGCCTGAAACCTTTCAGGTCGCCTCTACATTTGAAATACATACAATATTATGGATTTTTTCTATTTCATCATCGATTTCATTTTGCACATTGATGAACACTTAACCCAACTGAGCGCACAATATGGCGTGTGGATTTACGCCATATTGTTCGCGATTATTTTTTGTGAAACTGGCTTGGTAGTCATGCCTTTATTGCCAGGTGATTCATTGTTATTTGCCGCAGGCAGCATTGCGGCCATTGGTGGCATGAACATTCATTTGATGGTTTTATTGCTGATTATTGCTGCGATTTTGGGCGATGCGGTCAATTTCACCATCGGCAAATATTTTGGTGAAAAGCTGTTTTCCAATCCCAATTCCAAGATATTCAAACAATCTCACTTACAAAAAACCCAAGATTTTTACGCCAAACATGGCGGCAAAACCATCATCATTGCCCGCTTTATGCCGATTGTGCGAACTTTTGCACCATTTGTAGCTGGCATGGGTCGCATGCATTATGGACAATTTTTCTTGTACAACGTCATTGGTGCGGTGTTGTGGGTAGTGGGTTTTTCTTATTTGGGTTATTTCTTTGGCAATATGCAAATCGTTAAAGACAATTTAAGCTTGGTTTTGATTGCCATTATTGTGTTGTCTGTTTTGCCTGCAGTGATTGAAATTGTCCGTCACAAAATGGCTGCCAAAAAAGAAACCGCATGAACCAACGCATCCATACCTTACCCGACCACCTCATCAACCAAATTGCCGCAGGCGAAGTGGTCGAGCGTCCTGCAAACGCGCTCAAAGAGTTGTTAGAAAATGCGTTGGATGCTGGTGCTACGCGCGTGGACATTGCTTTGCAGCAAGGCGGCATCAAACACATTCGTTTGACTGACAATGGCAATGGCATCGCTCACGAAGATTTGGCTTTGGCTTTGCACCGCCACGCCACCAGCAAGATTCGCTCTTTGCAAGACTTGGAAAATGTTTCGAGCATGGGTTTTCGGGGCGAAGGTTTGGCGAGTATTGCCGCCATCAGCCGCTTAACATTGACCAGCAAAACTGCGGATGCGCCGCACGCCATGAGCGTCACCGCCATCGATGGCGTCTTACATGCCCCAACGGCTGCCGCTCACGGCCTAGGCACCACGGTGGAAGTGGCAGACATTTATTTCAACACGCCTGCGCGACGCAAATTTCTAAAATCCGACCAAACCGAATGGGCGCATTGTTTGACCGCCATCGAACGCATTGCTTTGAGCCGTCCTGATGTCGCATTTTATATTTCACACAATCAAAAAACCGTACACCAATTGCCTGCACAAACCTTGCTTGAACGCATAGGCGCTATCGTTGGCAACGATTTTCAGGACGCTTGTTTGCCCGTACAAGGCGACAATGGCTTGATGCATTTATCAGGCTTTATCGGCAAACCCACTTACAGCAAAGGCAAAAGCGACAAGCAATTTGTGTTTGTGAATGGGCGTTTTGTGCGCGATAAAATCGTTTTGCATGCAGTCAAACAAGTATATCAAGATGTGTTACATGTGGCTTTGACGCCTGCTTTTGTGTTAAACGTCAACGTGCCTGCGCATGAGGTGGATGTCAATGTGCATCCAACCAAATCCGAAGTGCGTTTTCGTGACAGCCAATCGGTACATCGTTTGGTGTTTCATGCTTTACACCAAGCACTGTCCAAAACCGATGCACGCCACACAGATTCAGTCAGCAATGCTGGTGAAGTTTTACAACAACAAGTCCAAAAAACTGCTGCTGCGCCCACTCAAAACAGCTTGCCATGGCGTGATACGTCGGCTTTCGAACGCCACACATCACCAGCATACAACAGCCAAGACCATCACCCCACTCGTTCACAAACGCCGTTTCAATACGCTAGCAACACCTCTTCCAAACCATTGAGCGCGCATGAAAGCAGACAGGCTTTACAAACGTATGCCACCTTGTACGACAAGCCTTTGCACCCAGCTGCCGCCACTCAAGCGCATACCAGCGCATCAACCTCAACCCATACCAACCATTCACACGATTTGAATATGGATTTGGCAGTCGACGATGAGGTGGAAAATCCATTAGGTTATGCTTTGGCGCAATTGTTGGGCATTTATATTTTGGCGCAAACGGCCGATGGTTTGATTTTGGTAGACATGCATGCCGCGCATGAACGGGTGACTTACGAAAAACTAAAAAGCCAACATGAAAGCGGCAATGTCGCCACACAAGCGTTGCTGATTGCGCAAGACTTTCGCGCAAGCGCGTTGGAAATGGCCACATTAAACGGTTTTCAGAACGCCTTACAACAATGGGGATTGAGCTTGAAAGCCGTTGCTGAACACACGATTGCCATTGAATCCGTGCCTGCATTACTGGCCAAAAGTGATGTCGAAAAACTCAGTCGTAATGTGTTGGCAGAATTGGCACAAGTAGGCAGCAGCGACACCTTACAAGCCAGCCAAAACCATATCTTAGCCACGATGGCGTGTCATGGCTCGGTGCGAGCAGGACGCAGTTTGACTTTACCTGAAATGAACGCATTGCTGCGTGACATGGAACAAACCCCTCGCGCCAACCAATGCAATCATGGCAGACCAACTTGGGTCAAACTCAAACTTAACGATTTGGATGCTTTGTTTTTGCGTGGTCAATGAATCATCCTGATTGACCCAATCAAGCGTCCTGTAAAAAGTTACAGGACGCTTGATTGGATACCATCATCAAAATTCTCAGACAACACATCAATGGTCTGGATTGTATCAACTTGAAATACCAGCGCAGAGCTGATGGCGCAGGTGCCAAACAACTGAATGCAGTTAATCACCACCTCACTTGGCTGGCAAATCCAAACGCCAAGGCGAGCCCTGCCAAGGTATGATGCGACCATCGTGGCTGATAAGCGCCAAAGTCAGCCATTTGCTTTGACCTACCTGAAACCAAAATGCCTGATGGTTGGCCATACAAGGACCGTGAGACAATTTCAATTTGGTATGCCCATTGATGAGCGTAGGCTGCAACAACCACGTTTTGGCATCTCGCATGTCAGCATCATCAGCTGCGGTTACCATCACCAAATAATTTTCAGGTGCCACTGTCACATCCAATCCCAAAGTCACATGTCCCACCTGTCCCCATGGCGATTGATGCACTTGCACCGCATCCAAAACGGGCTTTTGTCGCCACTTCAACTCGGTATTGGGTTGAGAAACACCAACCTGAAACGAATTGTTCAACGCCACCATGTCCGTATATTCAGCGGTGATTTGCTTGGAAGTCACGGTATACGTTCGACCAGCAACATAAGGGCGATTGGGCACCAATGCCACCCATTGTGGCAACCAATGCACGGTTTGGGTCATGGTATCGCTCTTACCATGTTGGCTTTGTAGCCATACTGGCGCGTAAGGTGCGGATTCGACTCGATTCAACCATACCACCGAATGCGGCTGCATGGTTTGGGTGTGAACCACAGAAAATGGTGCAGAAGGCAAACAGCTCAAAGCCTGCGCCTGAGCCATCCAAATACCCAATACCCCCACAAGCCAACCTTTCATAATCGCACTCCTGTTTTCATGATCCACGTATTGCAAATGTTTACAGGCCGCTTGCCATCACACACATGTGCTAATAAAGCCGCACATCAAGGTGCCAAACGTACTTTCGTCCACTGTCCATCGTCTTGCAAACGGTATTGCACTCGGTCATGCAAACGACTTGGGCGACCTTGCCAAAATTCCACACTGTCGGGAATCACCACAAAACCACCCCAATGCTCAGGACGTGGCACGTTCAATGGATGTTTGATGCCGATGGCAGCGGCGCGCTTCATCAAATGCGCTTTGTCAGGAATCACTTGGCTTTGCTCGCTCGCCCACGCACCGATTCGGCTGGCATAGGGACGTGAGGCAAAATACTCATCCGATGCCGCTGCATCCAATTTCACCACTTGGCCCTCTACACGCACTTGACGTTCTAATTCTGGCCAAAAAAATGTCACCGCCGCAAATGGATTCGCTTGCAAAGCCTGTCCTTTGCGACTGTTATAGTTGGTAAAAAACACCAAACCTTGTTCATTGACTTCTTTGAGCAACACAATGCGCGCATTAGGACGACCATTTTCATCCACTGCCGCCACATTCATCGCTGTCGGTTCATTGACTTTGGCATGCAAAGCCGCCTCCAGCCAAGTTTTGAGTTGCGTCAAAGGAAGTTCAGCGCAATCATTCAATTCTAAACTTTCTTTGGCATAATCTTGTCTGATGACATGTAAATCCATTCTCAACCCCCAATCAAAGCAAACGCTTCGATAAATCCAATTTAATTAAGTTATTAAACAACCCATTAATATGTCGTTTTGACGCAAAATGCGTTAAAATACGACCCAAGCTTTTCAAAAGGATGCATTTTGCCATGCAATTGACTGCAATCGGTTTGAACCATCAGACAGCCCCATTGAGCATACGCGAACGCTTGGCGTTTGCGGCACAATCGTTGCCTGACGCAGTGAAACAAATTGTACAAAACCGTGCGGCGCGCGAAGCAGTGATTTTATCCACTTGCAACCGCACCGAGCTTTATTGCGTCGGCAAAGCCAATGACATCGTCCACTGGTTGGCAGACTACCACAGCTTGCCTGAAAACGACATCCGCCCTTATTTGTACACCTTAGACAGCGACGAAACCATCCGCCACGCTTTTCGCGTTTCTTGCGGCTTGGATTCTATGGTTTTGGGTGAACCACAAATTTTAGGACAACTTAAAGATGCCGTGCGTGTGGCACAAGAACAAGCCAGCATCGACACCACACTGAACAATCTGTTTCAAAAAACATTTTCCGTCGCCAAAGAAGTGCGCAGCAATACTGCCGTCGGCGACAGCTCTGTGTCTATGGCGGCTGCATCGGTCAAAATGGCTGAACAAATTTTTCCTAAAATTGCCGATTTGAATGTGTTGTTCATTGGCGCAGGCGAGATGATTGAATTGGTAGCGACTTATTTTGCTGCCAAAAGCCCGAAAAAAATCACCGTTGCCAACCGTACTTTAGAGCGCGCTCGCCAATTGTGTTCACAATTGGGCGGCAATACCGATGCATCTTTATTGACCGATTTACCCAATATCATTCATCAATACGATGTGGTGGTGTCTTCTACTGCCAGCCCATTGCCGATAGTCGGCAAAGGCATGATTGAATGCGCCCTGAAACAACGTCGCCGCCATCCGATGTTCTTATTAGACTTGGCGGTGCCTCGCGACATTGAAGCGCAAGTGGCAGACATCAACGATGCTTATTTGTATACCGTCGATGACATGATGCAAGTGGTACAAATGGGCAAAGAAGCCCGCCAAGAAGCCGCCGCAGAAGCCGAATCCATCATCGAAAGTCGCGTGAACGAATTTTTATTATGGCAACGCTCACGCCAAGTCATTCCGACCATCAAGGCTTTGCGTGAAGCGGCAGATGTGCAGCGTCAGCAAGCTTTGAATACCGCGTTGAAGCAATTGGGCAAAGGCGTGTCTGCCGAAGAAGTTTTAGAAAAATTGTCTTTGCAATTGACCAACAAGCTTTTGCATGCGCCCACTGTCGCTTTACACCAAATCAACCAACATCCGCATTTGTCTGAAGCGGTCTCCGAAATTTACCGTTTACCTGAACATTTGTAGCGCTGTTTTTCACACAAGCAAGATGTGTCCATCGGACGCATCTTGCTTGTTTGCATTGTACACACGCTATTTTGAATCGCTCTTTAGAAAGTTGACATGAAAGAATCCTTGTTACAAAAACTGCACCAATTGGCAGACCGTTTAGAAGAAGTGACACATTTATTGGCCAGTGAAAACGCCACTGCCAATATGGATGAATACCGTAAGCTGAACAAAGAATATGCAGAATTGACGCCATTGGTAGAAACTTACCAAGCTTACGAGCAAGCCAAACAAGACAAAATCGATGCTGAAGACATGTTATCTGACCCTGACATGAAAGAATTTGCAGTTGAAGAAATTCAGGCCGCCAATGACAAAATCGAGCAATTGGATTTGGCTTTGCAAAAATTGCTTTTACCTAAAGACCAAGATGATGACAAAAACGTCTTCATCGAAGTGCGTGCAGGCACAGGCGGCGACGAGGCGGCTTTGTTTGCAGGCGATTTGCTGCGCATGTATGTGCGTTATGCCGAGCGTCAAGGCTGGCAAACGGAAATGGTATCTGAAAGCGAATCGGATTTGGGCGGCTACAAAGAAGCGATTGTGCGCATCATTGGTACAGGCGTTTACAGCCAATTGAAATTTGAATCGGGCGCGCACCGTGTACAACGGGTGCCAGCCACCGAAAGCCAAGGCCGTGTGCACACATCGGCCTGTACGGTCGCGGTGATGGCTGAGGCGGATGAACTCGAAGACATCACCATCAATGCCGCCGACATTCGCATTGACACCTTCCGTGCTTCAGGCGCAGGTGGTCAACACATCAACAAAACCGACTCAGCGATTCGCATTACCCACTTTCCAACAGGCTTGGTGGTGGAGTGCCAAGACGGTCGTTCGCAACACAGCAACAAAGCGCAAGCGATGAAAGTCTTGGCCGCACGTTTGAACGATTTGCAACGCCGTGAAGCACACGACAAAGAAGCGGCTGAACGCAAGAGTTTGGTCGGCAGTGGCGACCGCTCAGAGCGCATTCGCACTTACAACTACCCTCAAGGTCGCGTGACCGACCATCGCATCAATTTGACCTTGTACAAATTGGATTTCATCATGGATGGCGATTTGAGCGAAATCACCAGTGCTTTGGTCACCGAACACCAAGCAGAATTGTTGGCATCCATCAGCGAAGATTGATTTCGCCATAGAATCAAACACATCTTGGCAGCGTCCTGTAAATGGTTTACAGGACGCTGTTTTTTGTCATGGCAATTGCAGTAAGATAAAAGCCATCCCACTTCAAAGTCTTGGTCTGAGAACTTTGAGCAAGAACATTGTCATACATTTTCAATATAACAGTATGATATTCACACACAGGAGTACCACATGGCCCATTATGCTATTGGCGATGTACAAGGTTGTTACACACAATTGATGAAATTGTTGTCTAAAATTGCCTTCAATTTTGGCAGCGACACCTTATGGTTGACAGGCGATTTGGTCAATCGTGGTCCCAAATCTTTAGAAGTTTTGCGCTTTGCCAAAGAACATGATTATTGTGTGCAAACCGTTTTGGGCAATCATGATTTGCATTTGCTGGCGGTGGCACATGGTCATGCTGAAGCCAAAAAAGGCGATACTTTAAGCCCGATTTTAAAAGCCACAGACAAAGATGTGTTGCTCGATTGGCTGCGTGCGCAACCATTGCTGGTCCAACACAAACAACATGTGATGGTGCATGCAGGCTTGCTGCCGCACTGGGACATTGATATGGCAAAGCAATATGCCGAACAAGTGCAAAACGTGCTCACATCAGAGCGTTTGGATTGGTTTTTACAAAACATGTATGGCAACAAACCGATTAAAGACCATGGCGAAATGACCGAATTAGAACGTTTGCGCTTTACTTTGAATGTGATGACGCGGATGCGCGTGATCAATCAACAACACGAGTTGGATTTGGATTTCAAAGGTGAAGTGTCTGATATGCCTGAAAATTTATTGCCTTGGTTCAAAGCCAAAAATCCAGCATGGAACGACCATACCATTGTATTTGGACATTGGTCAGCTTTGGGCTTGCATATAGATGACCATGTAATTGGTTTGGACACGGGTGCCATTTGGGGGCGCACCTTGACTGCCATCAATTTGTCCGACCACCAACGCATTACCCAAGTAGATGCCTCCCATTGAATTGATTTGAGAAAGTGTGTTCATGAGTGCTGAGTCTTTACAAGAATCGTTTGCGGCAATCCATGCTGCCAGTCGCCGCCACATCGTTGTCGATTGGGCAACGCGCCAACACCGTTTGCAGCAATTATTGTTATTGCTCAAAGAACAGCAACACGCCATAACAGCAGCCATTGCTGAAGATTTTGGGCAACGCAACCCAATTGAAACCTCGGTATTGGAACTGATTCCAAGCACACAAGCCATCCAACATGCTTTGAAACATGGCAAAAAATGGATGCGCAAGCGGCCTGTAAAAACTTCGTGGTTGTTTTTGCCTGCATCCAATCATGTCTTGCCACAGCCGAAAGGCGTGATTGGTATTGTGGTGCCGTGGAATTATCCTTTGTTTTTGACCATCGGTCCTTTGGTCGATGCTTTGGTCGCCGGCAATCGAGCGATGATTAAATTGTCTGAACACGCACCTGTCTTTGCGGCATTGATGGCACGCATCATACCTTTGTATTTTCAAGATGACGAAGTGAACATGGTCACAGGCGGCGCAGAGGTCGCAGCGGCATTTTGCGCCTTGCCATTTGACCATTTGCTGTTCACCGGCTCAACGGCTATCGGTAAACATGTGATGCAAGCAGCAGCGCCAAATTTAACCCCTGTAACCTTAGAATTGGGCGGCAAATCACCTGTTCTGATTCACGATGTGCGCCATTTACAGCAAGCTGTTGCGCGCATTATGTATGGGAAAATGGTCAATGCAGGGCAAACTTGTATTGCGCCAGACTATTTGCTCATCCACCATACTTTACTCGATGATTTTGTCGCAGCGGCACAAGCTTGGTTTGCGAAGACCTATCCAAAATGGGAACAAAATTCCGACTTCACGCACATCATCAACACCCAACAAAACCAACGCTTGCAAGCTTATTTGGATGAAGCCCAAATCCAAGGCGCGCGCATCATGGCATTGGCACCTGCCAAAGAAGGCTTAATAGCACCAAGTTTGGTCATCGATGCACCCAATCATTGCGCTTTGATGCAAGAAGAGATTTTTGGTCCCATTTTGCCGATTGTCACCACCGCATCATTGGACGACAGCATTCATTACATCAACGCCCGCCCTCGCCCTTTGGCCTGTTATGTGTTCAGCCAAGACTCAGCCGTACAAGAACGCTGTTTGCAAGAAATTGTGGCAGGCGGCATGTGTATCAATGAAGTGTTGCTGCATGTGGTGCAAGACGGTTTGCCTTTTGGCGGCATTGGTCCATCGGGCATGGGCGCGTATCATGGCAAAACAGGATTTGACAGCTTGTCACATCTGAAAGCGGTATTGGTACAAAAACGCTTCAATACCATGGGTTTGATGGGACCACCTTATGGTGTCGTGATTCGCAGTTTGTTGAAAATTTTAAAACCTTAAAGCGATAAGCAATCAAGCGTCCTGTAAAGGTTTACAGGACACTTGATTGTTACCAAATTGAACCATCACAACACGCCCAATCTTCTCTCACTAAAACCATTTGCAAGACAATTTCAAAACCATCAACCACCCATTTATAACACTTTTTCAAAATACACCCGATTAAAACCCTCTTCGCTGCGCCTATCCACTTCCACATAACCGATTTTTGGATACATCGCCGAATTGTTCGTCATTTTCTCATTGGTGTACAAACACACTTTGTGGATGCCCCAAGATTGCGCCGTTTGTTCACAAAACGCCACCAATGCCTTACCCACGCCTTGCCCTTGAGCAGCTTGGATAACCGCCACGCTTTCCAATAATACCGCTTCATCTTGTTGGAAAAACACAATATAACCGCATAAAATCCCATCCTCATTCTCAGCCACATACACACATTTTGCCGCAATTTGTGCCGCAAAATCTGCCAACATGGGCGCAGGTTTTCGCCCTATGGCTACAATATAAGGCGAATAAGCAGCAATTGCACAAGCTTCAATCGCAGCAACATCGGTCTGTTGTGCCAATCTAATGTTCATATTTTCCCTTTTGCCAACCACAAAAAAGCGTCCTGTAAAGTTACAGGACGCTTGATTTTAATACAATTTAAACCGTAGCCGCTTCTTGATTGGCCACTTCTGTAATCGCCTGACCTAAAGTCGAGAAGATGCGTTCAATTTCCGCTTCATTGACAATCAATGGCGGAGAGAATGCCAAAGTTTCGCCCGTCAAGCGCATCAACACACCCGCTTCCCAACATTTTTGTTGTACTAAGCCTGCACGTTTGCCCAAGCCTGCGCTGCTTGTTTCCAACTCCACGCCAGCGACCAAACCGATATTGCGGATGTCTTTGACAAATGGTGTGCCTTGTAAACTGTGCGCTGCTTGCTCAAACACAGGTGACAATTGCGCTGCGCGCTCAAACAAACCTTCATCGCGGTAAACGTCTAAAGTCGCAATCATTGCGGCACAAGCCAAAGGATGCGCTGAATAAGTATAGCCATGTGCAAACTCAATGGTTTTCTCAGACGCGGCATCCACCACCGTATTGTAAATGCCATTACCCACCAACACCGCACCCATCGGCACTACACCGTTGGTGATGCCTTTGGCACAATTTAAAATATCAGGTGTCACGCCCATCGTGTTGGTCGCCCAATCGCCGCCTGTGCGACCAAAACCCGTAATCACTTCATCAAAAATCAACAAAATGCCATGTTTGGTACAAATGTCACGAATGCGTTGCAAATAACCTTGTGGTGGCAAAATCACGCCCGCAGAACCTGCCATAGGCTCAATAATCACGGCTGCGATGGTTTTAGGATCGTGCAAAGTGAAAATACGATTTTCCAATTCATCCGCCCACTCCGCGCCATATGCAGGCAAACCTTTGGTAAAACCATTGCGCTCAATGTCCAAAGTGTGGCGCAAATGATCGACAAACGGCAACAAATGGTTGAACGCTTTGCGGTTAAAACCAATACCGCCAACAGAAGTACCACCGAAATTCACACCATGATAGCCTTTTTCACGACCGATGAATTTGATGCGACCTGTTTCTCCGCGCGCAGCATGGTAAGCCAAGGCGATTTTCAAAGACGTGTCTGCAGACTCAGAACCTGAATTGGTGAAAAAGACTTTATCAAAACCTTTAGGTGCCATCTCAACCAAACGCTCAGCGGCCTTAAAACCAATGTCATGAGACATATTGAAAAATGGTGCATAATCCAATTTTTTTGCTTGTTCTGTCACCGCATTGATGATGCGCTCATTACCATGACCTGCATTGACACACCATAAACCGGCACTGGCATCCAAAATTTGGCGGCCTGTATTGTCGGTAAAGTACATGCCTTGCGCGGCAGTGATAATGCGAGGATTGGCTTTAAAGCTCTCATTGGCACTAAAAGGCATCCACATTGCATCTAAATTCATGGCGTTTCTCTTTTCTGTCTTTGTGGGGGATTACATTCAAATGAAGTGCTCACTCTATGCATTTGCAGCCTAAAAAAACAGTGACACTTTTGACAATTTTAGACTTACTGTATAGGTCTGTTTTCCTATACAGTTAAGATATTTTCATTCACCTGAATCCTGCCCAACCATGACCACTTTAGTAGACGAATTGATTCGAACCATACGTGCACAAATTGAGCGAGGACAATTGCCTCATGGCAGCAAATTGCCATCCATACGCCAAGCAGCCAAATTGCATCAAGTCAGCACGTTTACCGTTGCCGAAGCATATTCACGCTTGAATACACAAGGCTGTATTCAATCTGAAGCTGGTCGTGGATTTTTTGTCAGCCAAGCCAAAACCACGCCTTTACACATTCGCACACCCCGCCAACCATTGAATCCAGAATGGTTATTGCAAGGCATTTACCAAAGCGATGATGCCATGTTGCAAGCGGGCTGCGGTTGGCTGCCAGATGATTGGTATGATCCAGAATTGGCCAGCGCTGCTTTGCGCAAATTGGCACGTTCACCATTACAGTTAAACCAATACGGTCAACCGCAAGGCTTATTGCCATTGCGCCAATTGCTCAGCCAACGCTGGGCAGCACACCATCTGCCGCTGGATGACCAACAAGTGTTGTTAACCCAAGGCGCTAGCCAAGCTTTAGACATCATCACCGCCACATATTGCCAAGCAGGCGACACTGTTTTTATCGACAGCCCCGGCTATACCAATTTGCTCACACGTTTGCGCAGCAAACAATTGAACATTGTGGGCGTGCCTTGGCGTGAAGATGGTCCTGATGTGGTGCAATTGGCGCAATTATTACAGCAATATCAGCCCAAATTGATGTTTACCAATCCCGTTTTACAAAATCCCACAGGCGCGTCATACAGTCTTGCCACTGCGCATCAAGTGTTGCAATTGCTCAAGCAGGCCGATTGCTTGTTGGTTGAAAGCCAAGTGTCGTTTTGGCTCGCCCACAATCCACCGCCACCTTTGAGCGCATTGGACAATATTCAAAACAGCATTTTGATAGGCAGTTTTACCAAACATTTGTCACCTGCTTTGCGTGTCGGTTATGTGTTTGCCACAGAAGGCCGCATCCAAGCTTTGATGCAACAAAAAATGCTGGCGGGATTAACAACATCCGTCATCAGCGAACATTTGGCTTTGTTGATGTGGCAAGACTTGCGCAGTCACAAACAATTAAGTTCGTGGCGCAGCCGTTTAAGCCAAGCACAACACCAAGTACAACAATTATTAGAAAGCTTGGGTTGGGAAGTATTTGCTCATGCCAGCAGCGGCTTGTTCGTTTTTGCCAAACACCCGTTGATTGACGATGCCTATCAATTTGCTCAAGACCATTACCAAGACAATCTCACCTTTGCACCGGGCATGTTGTTTGCCATAGACCAATGGCAAAGCCATCCGTGGTTTCGTTTTAATGTGGCTTTTTGCCAAGAGCACGCATTTGCACAATGGCTAGAGCAAGCCACCAAAGATTTAAATCAACAAGTGTCCTGTAAACTGCCGTCAGCCTAGTGGTTGTTTTTAAATTATAAGAGCATAATGTCGCTCTGTTTTTATTCTGATAACATGCGAATATGAATCAAATTTTCAATATCATTGCACCTATTTTAATCTTAATAGGTTTGGGTTTTGTCTGTGTGCGTTATGAATGGCTCAAACGTGAACACATTCAAGGCATGGGTGTTTTTGTTTTGAAAGTGGCTTTGCCTTTGTTGATTGTGAATGCGTTGATGCAAAAAGATTTTGCCGAAATTTGGCAAACCCAATATCTGATTGCTTATGGCATCGGCTCTTTGGTGGCGGCATTCACCGCTTTGTGGCTCTACCATATTCGTTTACAAGAAGCTTTACCGCAAGCGGCGATTATGGCGATGGGTGCGTCTATGTCCAATACAGGCTTTATTGGTTATGGTGTTTTAAGCATGCTCATTGGCCCGCAAGCGGCAGTGTATTTTTCCATGAATTTGCTGATTGAAAACTTATTAATCATCCCTTTGGTCTTGACCTTAGCCGAATGGGGAAAACAGCAAAACAGCCAAACAGCGATTGCCAAAATTGCCTTGCAAACCTTCAAAAATGTCATCAAAAACCCATTGGTAATTGGCTTGGCAATAGGTTTGTTATTGTCAGGTTTCAAAATCAGCGTCAGCGCGCCAATAGAGCGTGTGTTAAACCTCATCAGCACTTGCGCCTCTCCCATCGCCTTATTAGTCATTGGTGGCTCATTAGCAGGTACTTCGATACAGGCCGCTGGCAAACATGCTTTATTCATCAGCGCAATCAAATTGGTGTTGATGCCGGCGACCGTTTGGTTGGTGTTTCAATTTTTACCCAATGTCAGCGCCGAAATGGAAATGGCAGGCGTGTTGCTTGCATCCATTTCCATGGCAACGGTTTTCAGCTTGTTTGGACAACAATATGGCATCGGTTCACGCAGTGCCGCAGTCTTATTGTTGACCACACTCATGATGTTCATCAGTTTGTCTATTATCTTGATTTTATACTCTTTTTAACGCTTCATATTCAATGTGAATAAGCATAAAACTAAGTAAAACCAAGCGCACCATTGATAAAATAGAAAAAACAACTGTTATCATATTGTTGTCTGTCACCACTATGATGCGGTTTTGTGTAGTTTAAATACCGTTATCGCCTCTTTTTTAGGAATACTCAAATGAATCTCTTGTTCAAACGAAGCCTGCAAATTTGTGCCGCTATGGCAGTTTTGAGCACGACTGCATGCGTGATAGACCCTTATTATTCTGGTGTAAACTATGATGACACAGGCACTACCGTCTACCCTATCAATACCGTAAGTACTCAAACCGTTTATACCAATTCTGCGGCTGCTGTAACCACAGGCTTTTTGATTGGCAATGCCTATTATTGGAACGACCGCTATTATCCAGTTAGCTATTACACCAATAATAATCGCCGTTATTATCGTCCTGATTTTAACCGCCCTTCGATGTACCATCCCAATGCGCGTTATCGCCATTTGAATGCAGCACAAATCAACCATTGGAAACACAATCAAGCCTCGTCTTTTGACCCCCAATATCGCCCAACGCCACCGCACATACAACGTCCAAATCAAAACAGACCCAACGTACGCCCAAACAATGGTCGCCCCAATACACAACAAGTAAGACCCAATCAACCACAGGTCAATCAGCAACGACCACAAGTGAATCAAAATCGACCACAGCTCACTCGACCAACCGTCCAACAGCGTCCGAATGCCCAACAAAATCGACCTGCGCCACAAAAAATGGGGCCTAATTTGAATGCGGCGCAACGCCAAGAAATCATGCGCCAAACGCAGCAAAATCGTCAAATACAATACCAACAAAATCGCCAAGCGCGTGAATTTCAAAATCGGCGCATGAACGAACGTTGATGCCCATTCCATCAAATAACAAGCGTCCTGCAAATGTTACAGGACGCTTGTCTTGTATCATTTACTACCATTTGCATTTATTAAGAAAGAAGCTTTCATGTCTATCCTTGCCCGAGGCATTTACCGCCATTACAAAGGTCAGTTGTACGAAGTTTTAGATTGTGCCCGTCACAGCGAAACCGAAGAAATACTCGTGGTATACCGTGCTTTGTATGGTGATTATGGTTTGTGGGTGCGACCTTTCAAGATGTTTACCGAATCGGTTGAACACCACCATCAAATCGTTCCACGTTTTGCCTTAGAAACCGCTTTTTAAATGCCTTAAACACAAAAAAGCCCGCATTCACGCGGGCTTTTGTTTAAAACCATCACTTTAGCTGCCTTTTTTGATGTCTTGCCACAAGCGCACAGCCAATTTCAAACTGTCAGGATTCATTGGAATCATCACAAAACCATTTTGCAAATCTTGTTCTGTTGGGAAAATAGAACGGTTATCAGCATATTCTTTTTCCATCAAATCTTTCGCACCTTTGCTCGCAGGCGCATAAGTCACAAAATTGCCATTTTTAGCCGCTACTTTGGCATCCAAAGTAGAATTGATGTATTTGTAAGCATTGGCCACATTCGCCGCATCTTTTGGAATCATCCAAGAGTCAATCCACACACCAAAGCCTTCTTTAGGCACCAACACATCAATGTTCACATTGCTGCCGACTTCTTTGGCACGGCGTGCAGCGATGTTCAAATCACCACCGTAACCCAACACCACACACAAATCACCACGCGCCATGTCATCAATATAGCCTGACGAACTGAAACGGCGGATGTTCGGACGAGCCTTCATCAACACTTCTTGCGCGGCTTTCAAATCTTCCGCTTTGTCACTGTGTGGGTCTTTACCCATATAGTTCAAAACCATTGGGAATACTTCAGCAGCGCTGTCCAAAATGCTGACGCCACAAGACTTCAATTTGCTCGAATATTCAGGCTTGAACAACAAATCCCATTGATTGTCAGGCAATGGACCGCCCAAAGCCGCTTCTACTTTGTCTTTGTTAATCGCCAAAGTATTGATGCCCCAGAAATAAGGCACGGCATATTCATTGCCAGGATCGACTTCATTCAACAATTTCAACAAAGATGGGTCAATATTGTTGTAATTAGGGATTTGGCTCTTATCCAATTTCAAATAAGCGCCCGCTTTAATTTGGCGGCCTGCAAATGAATTGCTTGGTGCCACCAAATCGTAACCTGATTTGCCCGTCAATACTTTGGCTTCCAATGCTTCGTTGCTGTCATACACATCGTAAGTGACTTTTACGCTGTTGGCAGCTTCAAATTCTTTGATGGTTTCTGGGTCAACATAATCAGACCAATTGTAAATTTTCAAATCACCTGTTGCCGCTGCCACAGGTGCGGCTGCTGCACCACTACTGGCCGCTGGAGCATTGTTTGTTTCAGATGGCGCCGTTTGTGTTGCATTGCTATTACCGCCACCACATGCCGCTAAAAACATAACCACAATTGAAGATGCCAGAAGTGTTTTTTTCATAATTGTATTCCATAAAGTTGACTGACCTTCACCCACGTTGGAATGTATGTAATGACGTGGGTCAAGCCTATAAAGTTTGACTGATTTATGACGGTAAACTTGCCGACCATTAAACTTCGTTTTTTCTAAGCTGACAAGTCATTTCTGCGTTTTTCACCATCTCCGTGGCTTTATCATGACGCGCTTCCAAAAAAATCCATAGCCAGTTCAATCCAAACAACAATTTATACAATCAGCTGATTAAGCCAATCTATTCAAATATTCAACCACACACGCCACACCTCCAATCAGCCACAACACCACACTTCATCGACCATCACATTCATCCTCATCGCCCATTTCCCTGATTTAAAAACCATCAAAATCCATCAATCAATACCATTGCCATAAGCTCTCACACATGCGGGCAAGCTGTGTCAATTTGGGCTACAATAACGGTCTGTAAAAATAGGATATGCAACATGTTGGTTTTGGGAATTGAGTCTTCTTGTGATGAAACTGGCGTCGCTTTATACGATACCGAGCGTGGTTTGATTGGCAACCAATTGCACACGCAAATGGCGATGCATGCTGAATACGGTGGCGTCGTACCTGAATTGGCAAGCCGTGACCACATTCACCGTTTGGTACCATTGACGCAAGCGTGTTTGGCAGAAGCAAATGTCAACATTGCCGACATCGATGCCATCGCTTACACACAAGGTCCCGGCTTGGGTGGCGCTTTGCTCACAGGCACCAGTTTTGCCAATGCTTTGGCGTTTGCCAACGACAAACCTGTGATTGCAGTGCACCATTTGGAAGGTCATTTATTGTCACCGATGTTGGCCGATGACAAACCTGAATTTCCATTTGTCGCTTTATTGGTTTCAGGCGGTCACACGCAAATCATGGCGGTGACCAATGTCGGACAATATCAATTGCTAGGCGAAAGCATTGACGATGCTGCAGGTGAAGCATTCGACAAAACCGCCAAACTGCTCGGATTGCCATACCCAGGTGGTGCCAAATTATCGCAATTGGCCAAAGAAGGTGTTACAGGACGCTTTGAATTTCCTCGTCCGATGTTGCATTCACACGATTTGAATATGAGTTTTTCTGGTTTGAAAACATCTGTTTTGACCACGGTAAACAAAATCAAAGCCGAACAAGGCGAAATTGATGAACAAACCCGCAAAGACATTTGTTTGGCGTTTCAGGACGCTGTGGTCGATGTATTAACACGCAAAGTACAAGACGCTTTGAAACAAACAGGCTTCAATACTTTGGTCGTTGCCGGTGGCGTCGGTGCCAATTGGAAATTGCGTGAACATTTAAAACAATTGCCTGCCAAGGTGTTTTTCCCGCCTTTGGCTTTGTGTACCGACAATGGCGCGATGATTGCGTTTGCAGGGGCGATGAATTTGCACAAAGCGCAAACGGTTGGCGGCTTTGATGTCAAACCGCGCTGGCCATTGATTGCCACACGTTAAGCGCACATCAAAAGCGTCCTGTAAAAGTTTACAGGACGCTTATATTATAGCCATTCAATACAATTACAACACCGCCAACGCCGCAGCGTAATCTGGCTCTTCTTTGATTTCAGGCACCAATTGCGCATGAATGACTTGGTTGTTTTCATCCAACACCACCACCGCACGAGCGCACAAACCTTTCAACGGACCTTCTGCCAAGTCAACACCGTAATCGCTTTGGAACGAGGCGCTGCGGAAAGTCGACAAATTCACCACATTGTCCAAACCTTCAGCACCACAAAAACGCGCTTGCGCAAACGGTAAATCAGCAGAAATACACAATACCACTGCATTGTCCAAAGCACTCGCTTCTTGATTGAATTTGCGAACGGAATTGGCGCACACAGGCGTGTCCACGCTTGGGAAAATGTTCAAAATTTTGCGTTTGCCTGCAAAATCTGCCAAAGCCTTATCGCTCAAATCCGCTGCGGTCAGCTGAAAATCCGTTGCCGCTTGACCCACTTGTGCAAACTCACCGTTCAATTGTACTGCGCTACCTTGTAAATTCACTGTTGCCATGTATTTGCTCCCATGTGTGGTGATAAAAAGCTGTTTGTTGCTGCTTGCCAAACAGTCATCGACACATCTTACAACAAGAATGCTTGTCAGTGTGCAGAACCAATTTCAAAAGTCAACGTGGCATAAGCCGCCAATTTTTGACATTCACTTAAATTAGCATAATCGGCTTTGTGCACTACTTTCGCCTTCCAATGCCCTTCACGCAAAGGAATGATGTGTGTGATGCCTTGAGCATCGGTTTGATCCGAAAATGCTTGTGCACCCAAAGCATGGCTTTTATCGTTAGAATCTCTTGGGCTAAAACCATCGAACGTCGCCACCAAAGTCGCGCCCGCCAATGGCTCACCTTTGAACAACACTTGCACCGGCATTTTTTCACCCACATGCACTTTGGCAGGATTGAGTAAAGGCACAATCTCCAGCATTTGCCCTACAGGACGGCTGATAACAGCATTGTCGGTCACGCCATGACCGATATTCAAAACAGCCTTACCATACATCGCCGATTGTTCACAATAATGGGCATCTCTCATTTGCAACAAAGATTGCTGCTTCCAACCTTGTTGGTTTTCCGACCAAAATGTCGGCTGATACGTCGCCAACAACAAATACGAGCCTTCTTTTAATGGTTTTTTGCTGACATATTGATAATTTTTACCCTGTTGCTTCAGCGTTTGTTTGCCTTCACGTCCAACCAATTCCATGGCTTTGAAAATCGCCAAACGCTCCGCCACAATCGGCTCTTGCTTGGGAAAATGTCCATAACCAATCGCCGCTTGCAACATTTCGCCGCCATGTGTGTGTTTGGCTGCTGCCCACATTTCATGTGCCGATGCCGCTTGTGCTGCGACCAAACCCAATACCACCCAAACTGCTGTTTTCTTCATTCATGACTCCCAATGTTTTGAATCGAATTTGCTTGCTGTTAATTTATGTTATGTTATAACATTTCAATTGTAAAGCCTGATTATCGATTCTCTCCATGATTAAGACCATTTCAATTGGCAATGAAAGACCTATAGATGAATATTTTTAAACGTTGGATTCTTATACTTATGCTGGCTTTCATGCCTGTGATGGTTTGGGCTCAAAAACCCATTGCGATTGTGACCAGTTTCAGTATTTTGCAAGACATCACGCAGCAATTAGGTGGCAATCGGGTTCAGGTCACCACGCTGATAAGTCCCAATACCGATGCCCATACTTATCAATTGCGTGCGCAAGACATGCAAAAGATTCAGGCCGCTCAATTGATTGTGCTCAATGGTTTGAGTTTTGAGCGCGCAGACATTCGCCGAGCCACTCAAAACAGTGGTAAAAAAATCGTTCACGCTGCTGCTGGTTTACCTGCATTGCCTATGGCAGAACACGAACACCATGCAAGTCACGAACACGGTGCATTCGACCCACACGTTTGGCATGACCCGATTTTGATGCAAACTTACAGCCGCAATATCAGCCAAGCATTGATACAAATAGACCCGCAAAGCAAAGCGTATTACCAACAGCGTTTGCAACAATACCAAAGCCAATTGCAGCAATTGCACACTTGGGCAGCGCAACAGTTTCAAAACATTCCACAGGCACAACGCAAAGCTTTGACGGCACATGAGTCGTTTGCTTATTTGGGCAAGCGCTACCACATTCATTTTTATGCACCGCAAGGCATTTCTACCCATGATGCCGCCAGTGCAGCCAGCGTGGCGGCACTCATCCAACAAATCAAACGGGACAAAATCAAGGCGGTGTTTGTGGAAAATATGGTCAATCCCAAACTGGTGCAGCAAATTGCCAAAGAAACCCATACACGCCAAAGCGGCGTATTGTATGCCGATGCTTTGAGCCAGCAAGCGCCTGCCAATACTTATTTGGGATTGATGCGCCACAATATTCAAGCACTGGCAAACGCGATGCGTTAAAAAGCGTCCTGTAATCCATACATCATGATGGGCAGATGGTGTTAAAATGGTGGCTCATTTGTTCTGTGTGCCATCATGATTTACATTCAAAACCTGACCTTACAACGCGGCAATAAAGTCTTATTTGACCAAGCCAATCTGACCATCAATCCCAATCAACGCATCGGCTTGATTGGTAAAAACGGAACGGGCAAATCGTCTTTGTTCGCCTTGCTCAAAGGCGAATTGCACAGCGATGGCGGCGATGCTTCTGTGCCTGCGCATTGGCTGCTCGCTTCTGTGGCACAAAACACGCCTGCATTGGATTGTTCAGCCATCGATTATGTCTTGCAAGGCGATGCGCAATTGCAACGTTTACAGGACGCTTTGAAACAAGCCGAAGACAGCAATAACGGTGAAGAAATGGCGCATGTGTTGGCACAATTGGACGAAATTGATGCTTACAGCGCGCCTGCTCGTGCGGGAAAATTGCTCAACGGTTTGGGGTTTTCCACCGAAGAGCAACAAAATGCCGTTAAAACTTTCTCGGGCGGCTGGCGCATGCGTTTGAATTTGGCACAAGCATTGATGTGTCGCGCGGATTTATTATTGCTTGACGAGCCGACCAACCACTTGGATTTAGAAACGGTGTTGTGGCTCGAGCAACATTTGGCGAATTTAAATTGCACTCAAATCATCATTTCGCACGACCGCGATTTTTTGAATGCTGTGACCAACACGACCGTGGAATTAAGCCAACAAAAATTGACGGTTTACGGCGGCAATTACGATTTTTACGAACAAGAACGCGCACAGCGTTTGGCACAACAACAATCAGCCTATGTGAAACAACAAGCGCACATTGCCCATTTGCAATCGTTCATCGACCGCTTCAAAGCCAAAGCCACCAAAGCCGTACAAGCGCAAAGCCGCATCAAAGCTTTGGCACGTTTGGAGCGCATTGCACCTGCCCATCTGGACAGTGAATTTTCCTTTGAATTCATTGAACCGGCACATTTGCCCAATCCTTTGTTGAAATTGGACGAGGTGGATTTGGGTTATGCTGACAAAACCATTGTGAAAAAAGTGTCGCTCTCGATAGAAAGTGGCGCGCGCATTGGCTTGCTTGGCGTCAATGGCAGCGGTAAATCGACTTTAATCAAAACCATTTCAGGCGAAATTCCTGCTTTGGCAGGTCAAATCATCCGTGCTGAAAAACTCAATATTGGCTATTTTGCCCAACACCAATTGGAAACGCTGCGCTCCGACCAAAGCCCGATTTGGCACATTCAACAATTGAGCCCGCAAGTGCGTGAACAAGAAATTCGCAATTTTCTAGGCGGTTTTCAATTTCAAGGCGAGATGGCGATGCAAGCGATTGCCCCGTTTTCAGGCGGTGAAAAAGCGCGTTTGGCTTTGGCGATGATTGTGTGGCAACAACCGAATTTATTGTTATTGGACGAGCCGACCAACCATTTGGATTTGGACATGCGCCACGCTTTAACAGTGGCTTTACAAAGCTTTCAGGGCGCTTTGATTGTGGTGTCGCACGACAGAAGCTTGCTCGAAGCCACGACCGATGGTTTTGTGTTCATTCACGACCATCAATTGCACCAATTTGATGGCGATTTGAACGATTACCGCCAATGGCGTTTGCAACAAGAACAAGCTGCCAACCAATCCACAGGCAACGCCAATGCCACGCCTTCGAGCAGCAGCAATCGCAAAGACCAAAAACGCCAGCAAGCGCAAATACGCCAACAATTATCACAACAAGCCAAGCCTTTGCAGAAAAAAATTGCCACCGCCGAAACGACAATGGCAAAATTGGGAGACGAACAACAAAGCTTAGAAAGCTTTTTGTCTTCTGAAGAAGCTTATGCGCCCGAAAACAAAGCCCAAATGCAGCAAAGTGCCACACGCTTGGGTGAAATCAAAGCACAATTGGCACAAATAGAAGAAGATTGGCTGATGTGGCAAGATGAATTAGAACAATTGACTGCCGACATACAAGCCCAATTCGGTGAATAATCAAACAGGAGTATGAACATGAAGCCCATCATTTGGTTGGCTTGTGTCGGCTTTGGCATGTTATCGGTGTCTACGGCACAAGCAAACGTTTATCATTGCGTGGTCAACGGTCAAAACGTCTACACCAATAAGCCCAGTGGCAATTGTCAAACGGCAAAATTAGAGAAAATTGGCTCTTATACCAGCGATAAAACGATTTTAGCTCGCCAAAATGAAGCCAATCATGCCAGCGCAGCCAATCCACCCGCTGCCGCACCCAAAGCTCGTACCCAAACCGCCGCCGCCGCGACACACGCAGCAACACCCGCGCCTGCGGCGGCCACTGCCAAACCTGTCAATCATCCGCAAAACCATCGTGACCAAGGTCGACGAGACATTCTCACCACCGAATTGTCCAATGAGAAAAAAGCCTTGGCACAAGCCCGTTTGGCTTTGAGCAATGGACGATTGATCCGCTCAGACAATGACCAACGCCAACAACAAAACTTGGCCAGCTTGCAACGTGCGGTTGATGATCGCATGCAAAACGTCCAAGCCTTGCAAAACGAATTGTCACGCATGTAATGCGATAGATTCAGAAAGCCTGACTGCATGCCTTTACCTACTGTGATTCGCCCTGCTACTGTTGCCGATTGTGATGAGATTTATCATGCCCATTTGTATGCGGTGCGTTATACCTGCGCCAGCACATACAATGACACGATTTTGAATGCGTGGTCTGTGTTGTTGTCGCCTGAGAGCTATTTGGAAACCATGACTTTGCCACACAAAGCCTTATGGGTGATTGAATACAAAGGGCATGTACAAGGCTTTTTCCAGCTCGATACCCAAGAAGCACAATTGGATGCTTTGTATGTGCATCCGTTTGTATTCAAACAAGGCTTGGGTACGGCTTTGCTACAAAGAGCTGAAAAAGTCGCGTTTGATGCAGGTTTGGGCTTTGTGAAACTGTATGCATCGCTCAATTCAGTGCCATTTTATGAACTGAACGATTACCATGCTTTGGGTGATGCCGAATTGAATTTGAATGAACAAGTGACAGTGCAATGCCAATTGATGCGCAAACACTTAGACATACATGGTTAAACCCATTAAAAAGCGTCCTGTAAAGTTTACAGGACGCTTTTAATCATCTGTTGTCGCAGCATCAAGACCCACAACCTGCGTCACCCAACACATCTTGTTGTAAATAATGCTGCAATGCATGTCCACGCAAACCTTGGCTCAATCCCACCCATACTTTGGCATAAGCGGTTTCCACTGTCCAAGCTCCCGCCATAAACACCTTCGCATCTAACAAAGCTTTGGAAGCTTCATATTGCGCTGCGACATGTCCATCAAAAACTTGTGAAACATTGATAATCATACCGCCTTGCGCTTGATACGCTTGCATCACTTGCACATCTGCTTGGCTAAACCAACCATTGCCATGACCAAAACTTTGCAAAATCACGGCATCTGCACCGCTGTGCAAAATAGCACGCAGCGCCCATTGCTCACTTGCTGGCACGCAATAATGACTGGCGATACGAATATTGGGGTTGAGCGGTGTCATAGCAGTTTTTGGCATCAACGCCACATTGGTTTCGCATAAAGATTTCAACCATAAAGCGTTTTGAAATTCATTCAAAGGTGGGTGATGCTTATTGGCAAAACCATCCAAACTTTGTGTGCTGATTTTACGGCTGCCAATGGCTGCCAACATTTGGTTTGCAAACACCACACTCACTTGTTTGGGCGCGGCTTTTTGCAACAATGCTTGTACCGCCGCTTCTAAATTGGTTTCAGCATCGCCATTTTCGGTGCCCAACGGATATTGCGAACCTGTCAACACCACAGGCACACGCAAGCTGCCCATTGCCAACGCCAATACATTCGCCGTATACGCCATCGTATCGGTGCCATGTAAAATCAAAATGGCATCTGTATGAGTTTGCTGTTGCAACCATTGCTGCCATTCGCACCAATGCACTTGTGTCACTTGCGATGAGTCTATCAATGGATGACACACCGTCACGTCAAAATCGGCTTGTGTTTGATAAACCTTCAAAGCTTGTAAAACAGTCTCTTGGCTCGGACGCAAACCATTCTCACCCGCATACATGCCGATTGTACCACCTGTGTACAACACGGCTATTTTCATTTTTTCATTCATTTTGCATTGTCTTATTCAATTTTATTTCAGCACCATACAAAAACCAAAGCGTCCTGTAAATATTTACAGGACGCTTATTTAGAATAGATATAACCTAATTTATGAATGCAACCAATAACGGTGTAAAGCGCGAGCGCTGCTGTCCAATGCCCAACCAATCACGCCAATCAAAATAATCGCCGCCATCAATTCTGAATAGGCCAAACGGTCGCGCGTATCCAAAATAAAATAACCCAAACCTTCGTTCACGCCCAACATCTCACATGGTACGAGCACAATCCACACCACGCCTATGGCCAAACGCAAACCAGTTAGAATCGGGCCTATGATGGCGGGCAAAGTGATTTTAGTCAGCATTTCCCAACGTGTGGCACTTAAAGATGCACCCAGTTGCAACCAATGCGGATCAATGTTTTTAACACCTGTGGCAGTATTCAAAATAATCGGCCAAATCGCTGCAAAGGTCAGCAAAAAGTAAATCGGCGCATTGCCAATGCCAAAAAGCATCACCACAATCGGCATCCATGATAATGGCGAAATCATGCGCAACAATTGAAACGAGCCGCTACTGGCCGTCTCCAATAAACGCGATTGTCCAACTGCCAAACCAATGGGCACGCCCAAAGCCAAAGCCAAACCTAAGCTAATGCCCACACGCTGCAAACTGGCTAAAATATGCTCAGTCAGTAAATTTTCAGCCAACAAATGGTATAAATGACTGAATGTCGCCGTTGGTGATAATAATTTTGCCAATGGCAAATTTTGCCCCAAAGCCGCCACGCCCACCGACCACAACAGCAACAAAACCGCCAAACCTGCAAGGTTCAACAACAAATTTTTCTGATTCATACAAAGACCTTACACAATGATGGTTTCTTGGCGTTGCAAAGATGGCGGTAAAGCAAATTTTTCAAACGCATTTTGGCGCTGCAAAGCCGCTTTGACAAAACGTGTGTCCACCAAATCTTGCGCCACTTGCTTGCCATCCAAATCATTTAAGAACGTGTTCACACCAGCAATATGCGTTTGTTGGAGCATGTCTACCAAGGATTCGGTATAACTTGGGAAAGGATATGGTTGAAAATCAATGCGGTGTTGCTGCCAATCGGGATGGCGAATGATGCCGCTGTCGACATACGATTGCCATTGCGCACTGTCAGGCGACAACACGCGTTGCAACACTTTTTCTTCGTGTGGCGTGAATTTGTTTTGCCCTTGCTTACTCATCAAATGCGCGGTTTGGGCGCGGTTTGCATTTGCCCACAATTGCGCTTCAACCAATGCATCCACCACCGAACCGACCCATTCAGGACGGTTTTGCACATCGTGTTCGTGCATCAGCGTCACGCAACACGCATGATCGCGCCAAACATCGGCACTGAAACGCAAGATTTTGCCCACGCCTTTGACTTCCGCCACCGCATTAAACGGCTCTGCCACGATGAAACCTGCAATGGTTTTGGCAGCCAACGCCGCCACCATGTCCGCAGGTGCCATCACCGACAAACGCACTTCTTGCGCATTTTTAGGCGTTTTTTCAGTAACTTTCAGGCCGCTTTCACGCAAAATATGCTGCAACACCACATTGTGTATCGAATACCAAAATGGAATGGCGACGGTTTTGCCGCCCAAATCTTGGACGCTGTTGATGTCCAAACCAACGGTTAAAGCCGAGCCTGCCATGTGATTCCACATCACCACTTTGGCAGGTGCAGTTGAGCCGTAACGCGTCCAAATCGTCATGGGAGACAACAAATGCACCACATTGACTTGGCCTGAAATGAACGCTTCCACCAATTGCGCCCAACTGCGAAACATTGCCGCACGCTCAACTTCCAAACCACGTTTTTCAAACAAGCCTTGGTCTAAAGCAACCAATAAAGGCGTGGCATCGGTAATCGGCAGATAACCAATTTTCAGCGGCGCATTCGGTTGTTGGGCAAAACGCTGTCCACAAGCTTGTAAGAGCGGCAAACTGCCTGCCATACTGAACAAACTGGCGAGCTTTAAAAATTCACGGCGATTTCTTGGCATCATGAGCAAGCGTCCTTAAATCACAAAATCAACAGTGGCCGTTTGCAATTGCTCGCCTTTGGCACTTTGTAAGGTACGCAAAATGTCTGCGCGCTCGTGTTGCAATTGCAATAAAGCCTCTTCACCCTCGCCTTGGCGATGCACAGTCCATTCACCAATCGTGCGGCCGGGCATTTTACCAATTAACACAATGCGCTGCGACACGAGCAAAGCTTCATCAATGTCATGCGTCACCAGCACAGCAGCAGCTTGGTGTTTGTCAATCAAACGCGTGAGCAAACCTTGCATTTGTGTGCGCGTGATTTCGTCCAGCGCACTGAATGGCTC
This sequence comes from Vitreoscilla stercoraria DSM 513, assembly GCF_000382305.1. GTDB lineage: Bacteria > Pseudomonadota > Gammaproteobacteria > Burkholderiales > Neisseriaceae > Vitreoscilla > Vitreoscilla stercoraria. The sequence continues at coordinate 199,288 of NZ_KB908019.1, read as the reverse complement.
ATCAAGCAAAATGATTTGCGGCTGACGCGCCAAAGCACGTGCCAAAGCCACACGCTGCGCCATACCGCCTGACAATTCGCTCGGATACAAAGCACCCGCATGTGCCAAATCCACATCTGCCAAAGCTTCGGTAATGCGCTGCTCGGCTTCTTCTTTGCTGATTTTCGGTTGGTCTTTGAAACGCAAACCAAAACCAACATTCTCACGCACATTCAACCACGGCAATAAAGACGGGTTTTGAAACACAAATGCCAAACGAGGATGTGGTTGGGTAATTTTTTGGTCGAATAACGACACTTCACCGCTTTCAGGACGCTGCAAACCCGCCATCACACGCAACAACGATGATTTGCCCACGCCACTGGGGCCAAGCAAAGTCACCAACTGACCTTGAGCCAATTGCAAATCAAAGTTTTGCAAAATGCGCTTGAATTGACCATCTTTTTGCTGATAGCCAAGATTGATGTTGTGAGCATGTAAAACAGTCATGAAACGGATTCCAAGCAATTAATCGGGTAAACGGGTGAAAAACTCTTTGTCGATACCGCAATCAGGGCATTCCCAATCCTCAGGAATGTCTTCAAACAACGTGCCTGCAGGCAAACCATGTTCTGGGTCGCCCACAGTTTCATCGTAAATCCAGCCACAAGGCTCACAAATATAACGTGCCATTTTTATCTTAACTTTCTGCTGTTGCCGCTTGTACCAACTCGCATTCGAGCTTGGCAATTTCTTTGCGCAAATGTTTGATGGCAGGAGTCACAATCGCCACGAACATCGCTTCACGGTTGCGTCGCTGCGCAGGATGGCGCATCAAATAACCCTTAGCACCTGCATGCAACGCCGCCGACTGTGCCGCAGCCAATGACAATTCAGATGCCTCCAAACGGGTTTTGCACACCTCCAACATCGACACATCGCCTGCATCGGCTTGCTCAGCCAAGCGCACCGTCGCTGCCCAATTGTCAGCCAATTGTGCTGCTGTTTCGGCTTCGCCATCGTCCAAATATTGATTCACATGTGCTGTGACCACATTGCTTTCACGCATGATGTCGATGCAACCATCCACCACACCCGCACCCATACCAATTTGCAACAAAATAAAGCCCGGTTTAATCGCTTTGATGAAATCAGCAAATTGATGTGTGTCTGCCAATAAATCGGCTTCGGTAATCACCACATCTTTGAATTTCACACCCAAAGTGCGCGTGCCTTCCAAGCCGCAAAACTCAGGACAATCACGCAAAGTCACACCATCCATATGCGTGCCCGTCATGAACATCACAAATTCGGTTTCACTCACTTGCGCTGTTGCTGCCCAAACATGACCTTCACCAATGTTAGATACCCACGGCAACATGCCGCTGACCACATAACCATCATCGGTTTTTTGTGCTTTGAGCAAATGTTTTTCAATGCCAGACAAATGTTTGACGGTGTTGGACATGCCTGTGCCTGCCAATACATTCGCTTGCAACACATCTTTCAAATAACGCTCACACACGCCAGCATTTTGACTTTGGTGTAAATACCAAGCACATGCGCTTTGGCACCACGCCATAAATGCTGTAGAACCACACTCATGACCGATGCGGCGAATGACTTCAATTTGCGCCGCCAAGCCCAAACCCAAACCGCCTTCAGCCACCGTTCCCAATGCCGCAAAACCACCCAATTCACCCACGCCACGCAAATAATCAGCAGGATAAAAACCTTCGCGGTCGATTTTTTCAACCAAAGGGCGCAATTGAGTTTGAGCATGCAAACTCACCGCTTGCATCAAAGATTCACGAGTCATGGAGGGTGTTCTTTCAAAAAACAAATATCAAAGACAACAAATAAAAAAGCGTCCTGTAAGCGTTTTACAGGACGCTCACACAATCAATGCATCAATTAAGCAAATGCTTGCAATTGTTCATTGATTTCAGTTTGAGCCAAATTGTTGGTGTAATTGCAAAGCGTTGCCAAAGCCACACCCAACACCACTTCAACGGCTTGTTGTTGGTTGTAACCTGCGGCAAAAAACGCAGCCAATTCTGCGTCACTCACCGCACCTTTGTTTTGCATCACCGCAACGGTGTAACGTGCCAAAGCGTTCAATTTAGGTTCTTGCGCCGCAAAGTCTTCTACCGCGCGAATGGCAGTCAATACTTCCTCAGCAAACAATTTTTTAAGCGTTGAGATTTTGGTGTGACCTGCCACGCAAAAACCACATTCATTGATGCGAGCAGCCGTGATTTGTACCACTTCGATTTCCGCGGCAGACAAGCTGGTGCGTGCATTGATTTTGCCCACTTCTTGGTACATTTCCAAAGCCGTTGGTGCGTTAGACAACACACCAATTAAGTTGGGAATGAAACCATTGGCTTTTTCAACCGCTTCTACACGGGCTTGGGCATCGCTAGGGGCAGTGGCAACGGTATTGATGGTTAAACGAGACATTCTTGAGCTCCAATTTATGATGTTAATATATTATTTACTAACATCATATAGGAAGCTTGTACAAGAAAAAAGGAACTTTATTTCATACCTATATACTCAAAAAAGCATATGGATTTAAAAACAGATTTTAAATCCATATGCTCAACAGAAAAATACCATTGATAATGCATTGTTTCATTGAGAAGAATAAAACAATGCTTTCAAAAAGCATATGCAATTTTATGATCAAAGGCTGATTATGACACTTTAAACGCCGAACGAGACAACACGCTAATGGCAATGATGGCGCACAAAGTGGATGCAAACATCATTGCAGGCATCACCGTCACATTGCCTGCTGTTGTTGCATGCAATTCAGCAGTACTCCAACCAATCAAAGCCGCAATCATCTGCATACACGCACCTAACAATGCATTGGCGCTGCCCGCTTCGCGACTAAAGTAAGACATATAAATTGCCTGATTGGATGGCACAATCAAGCCTTGTGCACCAATAGTTAGCATCAACAATAAAACCATAAGTGGCAATGGCGGCAAAGCCACCAAACTCCATCCCAGCAATACGCTTGCTGCAATCACTTGCACTGCCAAGCCCGCACGCAATAAGTTTTTTGGGGCTGAGCCTTTTTTCAAACGCCAAGCCGTCATTCGGTTAAACGTTGCCATTGCAATGATATTGAACATGAATGCCCATGCATATTGGGTCTGATTCAAACCATAATGGTGTTGGTAAACCCAAGACGACTCCGTCAAAAACACAAACATACAACTGAAACAAAAGCCTTGTAACAACAAAAATCCCATGGCTTCTTTGTGTTTCAGGACGCTTTGATAGCGGCTAAAAACACCACTCCAAAACGCTTCATTGGGTTCTCGTTGTGGCTTATTGTGTGGCAAATATTGGTACATACATCCTAGCAAAGCCACACCATACAATAGCAAAAAACCAAAGATTGCTTGCCAACCCCAAATTCCTTGAATCAAAGCACCGACCATTGGTGCAATCGCAGGCGCAATCATAATGATAATGCCAATGGTGGCAAACATTTGCGCCGCTTGGGAACCTGTATAACGATCACGCACCATCGCTGGCACAATCACCGTTGCCATACCCGCACCCGCACCTTGAATCAAGCGCAATGCAATCAAGTGGTCGGCTTGGCTGGTTTGTGTAATCCATGCCGTGCTGATGACAAAAATCAACAAACCCACCAAACAAATCGGTTTGCGCCCTTTCAAATCTGACAAAGAGCCCCCAAACAATTGCCCTAAAGCGGCACCCACTAAATACACACTCAAACTTTTTTCAATGGTATGTACATTGCTGTTCAAAGCCTCTGCCATCATAGGCATGGCAGGCAAATAAGTATCTATAGAAAACGGCATAATGGCGACCAGCAAAGCCAATAATAAAGACAGTTGTTTGTCGCTCAATTTCGATTTTGTAACAGGGATATCAGAATGGTTCACGGACACAAATCACCAAAAGAAAAAAGATTTCGGTACTGTCCGAAATCTTTACAATAAAACAAGTATGTTACCTAAAAATGCTTAAGCCTGCAAAAAGCTTACACAATATTGGTATTAAGCAAGCTGAATATGGCGTAACCAACAATCAAACAAAACCACATACCAGCTGAAAAATAAGAAGCATATATGCCAATTCTTGCTGCTTGTTCGCCATAAAATGTTTCAGGATTTTGAGAGATTTCGCGCAATGCCGATTGACCACTCAACACGCCTGCCCATGATGCGATCATCGGCAAGATGGTATAGGACAAGAGGGTAAACAACACACATAAATAAACATGGCTGTTCAATTTGGTTTTTTGAATCATGGGCAGTATTATCGTTATTTTTTACATCAATTAACGTAATATTTTACACCAAAAAACATAAAAATCCGAAACATTTTACAATTAAACAAATTAAAACAAGCAACAACCGTGAATATGGCTCTTATAGACTACATTCAAAGCCATCTAAACCAGTCATACAGCGAAAACCATCTTATGACATCAACCAACTATTCCTCATTCAACTCACAAAATACCTCATGCAAACCCATCTTCACGCCATCAACATCATTCACAAACGACCAACAATGTCTTCCTTAACCACACGAAAACACAAGCCAATTAATATTCATGGCTTTAATTTTATCTGTCAAAAAAATGGCAATAATTAAAATTTTCATACGCTAAAATTTCAATAAAACCACCCAGTCTTTATCATGTCACGCCTTGTATCAAAGCCCAACCAAACCAAACGACAAAACCAATGAGCAAAGTCACACAAACCAATTGCACATACGACAAAATCAAGCCTAATAAAGCCATAATACTACTGGTCTCATGTGGTCTTTCTAATAACTGCCCTCTGGCCAAATGGCCACAAATCACACCCACAATCGCTCCTAAAATAGGAATAATCACCCAAGCCGCCACACCTGCGACCAAGCTGATAATCGCTAAGGTATTGTGTGGTTCATCTTGGTAAACTTGCACTTTTTTGTGTTCAGACTCCATTTTTACGACCTCTTTCATAGAATCATCTTGCTTTGAAATCAAGGCACAAGATGGAAATAATCAGATTTATCACACACTGCCATACAAACAGGTTACCATTTAAGGTTCAGTAACCAAAATAATACTAAGGAAAACAAGCATGAGTATGGTGCGTTTGATTTCACCTTCTTTCTTCTCAACCAAGCAACAAATTTTGCAAGCCATTAGCGAAACGTCTGCAAATTTGGTGGTTTTGCCAACTTACAACCCAAGCCTAAGTCACATCAATAGTGACTATGTGTTTGAGTACCCAAGTGTGGAAGAAATTCAAGCCGTGTTACACAAAGGCCAAAAAGTGTATTGCCAGCAAGTGCGTGTCGGTCACGCACCCAAACATGTGTTGGTCAGCCGCAAAGATGTGGATTCATTGGGTCGTGAATGTAGCATTGAAGAAATCACCCAACAAGGCGACAAATTCATCAAGCGCATCAACAAAAAACGAGTATTGAATGTGCGTGGTCATCAAGTTTCTTTTGCGTTTGGCGATGAAATCCATGCTTTGCATGCAGATTTATACGCAGGCTTACAGGCCGATGTCTTGATTTACCCAAGCCAAGTGCGTCCGACATCATGGGTCAAATTAGGCAAAACCATCAAAGCCATCTCTGAACATACCAGCGTTGCATTTGTATCTTTAAATGACAGCGACAATGCCAAAACTTTGAGCAAAATTAAAACCAGCACCAAATTATTCAATCAAGGCGTGGAAAACACCGATGCTGCGACTTGGGACAGTGCTAAAAAATTGTTCTGCGTGGATATTCCATTGGACGATTAAATAAACATTTTCAAGCCAATAAAAAGCGTCCTGTAAACAGTTACAGGACGCTTTTTTAATACTGATGAATCAATCAAACAAATCGCGTAATTTATCCATGAATGATTTTTGGCGCGGGGTTTGTGAACGCTCTTGACCCGTTGAAATGGTTTCAAACTCTTCCAACAATTCTTGTTGACGTTCGGTCAAATTCACTGGCGTTTCTACCAAAATATGGCAATACAAATCGCCGACTGAACTTGAGCGCAATGATTTGATACCCTTGCCTTTAATGCGCATCTTACGACCGTATTGGGTTTCTGGTGGAATTTTCAATTTCACACGTCCGTCAATAGTCGGCACTTCCACTTCACCGCCCAAAGCTGCGGTGGTAAAACCAATCGGCACTTCACAATGCAAATCAATGCCATCACGTTCGAAAATCTTGTGTTCAGCCACTTCAATAAACACATACAAATCGCCTGAAGACGCACCGTGCGTACCTGCTTCGCCCTCACCGCTCAAACGGATACGGCTGCCTGTATCCACGCCAGCGGGGATATTGACATCCAAAGTGCGACTGGTGCGAACTTTGCCATGACCTTTACATTTGATACATGGGTCTTTGATTTCCACGCCTGCGCCTTGGCAAGTCGGGCAAGTTTGCTGTACTTGGAAAATCGCTTGTCGAATGTGTACCGAACCTGAACCATGACAAGTATGACAAGTTGTAGGTGTACTACCAGCTTTGGCACCTGTGCCATGACAAACATCGCATTCATCGTGTGTGGCAAACGTGATTTGCTTTTTCACGCCATGCGCGGCTTCTTCCAAAGTGATGCGCAAATCATAACGCAAATCAGCACCACTATAATCAGGTTGACGCGAGCGACCACCACCGCTACCTGCGCCACCAAACATTTGGCTGAAAATATCGCCAAAATCGCCATTAAAACCACCACCACCGCCAAAGCCGCCACCAAAACCACCGCCGCCCATATTAGGATCTACACCGGCATGGCCATATTGGTCGTACGCTGCTTTTTTATCAGGCGTGGACAAGATGTCATAAGCTTTCTGAATTTCTTTGAATTTTTCTTCAGCTTCTTTGTTATCTGGATTGCGGTCAGGATGGTATTTCATCGCCAATTTGCGGTAGGATTTTTTAATTTCCTCATCGCTGGCGCTTTTCGATACACCCAACACTTCATAAAAATCACGTTGACTCATGTTCGTTGGTTTGGCTAAATGGTTGAGAATGGGGTACAAATATGGGTGCAAACTCAAATTACAAGAGCCGCACCCATAAATTGTTGTGAATTAAAGCGTGGTTAAGCTGTTTTTATCTGCGTTTTCAGACTTATCAACACCTTCTTCCATCATCATAGGCTTTGTATCTTCTATGATGATTGCTTCAGCTTTAAGGCTTTCATCCAATACAATAGAAGCGTCCTGTAAAACAGTATTATCCTTCTGAGTCTCTTGACTAACTGGGCTTGACGCTGTCACGATTGTCTCCGATTCACCAGCAGAAGCGGCATCTGCTGATTCTTGCGCTTGCTGTGCTTGCACATCTTCTAATTCCTGCGCGACCAACACGCTGCCCATGCCTGCATTCACTGGCATAGACACATAACGACCCCGTTTTGCCAAAGGAATCACGGCTTGAGTCAAAGCGAAGACCAACAAAATCCCAGCCAATACCAAGTATTGCAATACAAAGCCTTCTGCACCCATATATTTCATCAAAAAGCCCAATAACAAAGGCGATAAAAATGAGCCAATACAATAGCTGAACAACAAACTGCGACCAACCTCTACCACATTGGAGTGCGCAGGAATACTGTCGTTGGCTCGAGCGGAACTCAATGAATACATGGTAAACACGCCACAACCCATCAAAAATGCCGAACCAATTAATACATATTCATATTGGCCCAAGGTCCACATCAAAGCAGCCGCCACAATGGCAAACGATGAAGCCAAAATCAAACCTGCTCGACGACCAAAGCGATACGAGAATTTCCCCATTGGAATTTGAATCATCAAACCTGCGGTCATGGCTGCCAAAATAAAATACGATGCCACTTGATTGTCCAAGCCACGCAAAGACACATACACAGGCGCCATCGTGATAAAGCCACCGACCAAGAAACCCGCTACCACCGTCCCAAGCAAGGCCAATGGCACGACTTCCCACAATTTTGGAAAACTGATGCCCATTTTATGGGGTAACTCAGGCTGTTCGGTGCGCGTGAGCATGATGGGAATGATGGCACCCACCGCCAATATGGCACACAAAACATACATAGATGCGGCACCAATAGGATAAGCAATGACCAATGATGCGACCATGAACGCCATGTAAAAAACCATGGTATATACTGCCAAAATACTGCTGCGGTTTTTGTTGGTAGAACGGGCATTGAGCCAACTTTCCACCACCATTAACAAACTGTAATCGGCAAAACCCAATATCACACGAAAACCCACCAAAGCATATTCATTTTTAACCAAAACATGCATTAAAATACTGATGACAACCAATGCCGTAAACAATGCAAAAGCGCGGATATGACCCACTTTGGCCACCCAACGCTGCGCGGCAATGCCACTGAGCAATGCACCAAAATAAAAACCTGCATTGATTAAGCCAATTTTTTCAGAACTCACACCTGCATTGGCCAACTCAATATTGGAAAAAAAGATGAACAAACCGACGCCGATGAACAACACCGAGACCGAGGTAAACAATGAAGACAAAGCCATTATGGATTTCATAAATAATTCCAATATCATGTTAAACAAATACCAACCTGCATTATTACAGAATCTCTACCGCCTCCTAACATAGCCATACAAGAAAGCCCATTTTTAAAGGATTTTGCATGCGTTTATACGACAACAGCCGCACTGTAGCCAATGAAGATGCCATTTTGGTGGATTTTCAACAACGCAGTAGCACCGTTTACCAAAACCATCCCAACCACACACTGACTTATGGCACCCACCCACGCCAAACCATAGATGTATTTGAATGCGCGCGTGAACAAGCGCCCATATTGGTTTTTATTCATGGAGGCTATTGGCAGTGGTGCTGCAAAGAGGATTTTGGTTTTATCGTGCCATCTTTATTGGCCACAGGTTTGGATGTTTTATTGTTGGAATATCCATTAACACCTGATGTCTCGTTTGAACAATTGGTTCAAAGCGTTGGACAAGGTTTGGATTTTTTAGCACAACAGCCACAATGGCAAAACCGCCAAGTGTATTTGTGTGGTCATTCTGCGGGCGGACATTTAAGCGCACAATGGCAACACCATGCTTGGGTCAATCATATTATTGCCATCAGCGGCCTGTATGATTTACAACCTTTGGTGCATACCCATTTGAACGAAGCTTTGAAACTCAGTAAACAAGATATTGTGCAATACAGCCCAAGTCGCCACACAGCCAGTACCAAGCCTTTGCACATTGCTTATGGCTTGGAAGAACTAGACGAGTTGCAATGGCAATCGAGTCATTATGCTGAACAACTGATGCAACAAGGTTTTCATCCCATCGTGCACCCGATGACTCACACCAACCATTACACTATTTTAGACAACATCTTCAATACGACCGATGCTACATTGGCGCGCTTATTGGAAATAACTCAAGCATAAATAATACAGGACGCTGATGTGACTCAGCGTCCTGTAAAATCAAACCATCCAATGAATGACTTAAACTTGCTCTTGCTCTGCTTGAGTCAAAGTTTCAGGTGCTTGTGGTTTGCGACGCAACACATAATACAAACCGACCAAAGCGATGGTGAATGGTAAGCCAAACAACAAAGTGGATTTGAATACATCAGTCATATAAGTGGTCAACATAATCGCCAACATCAACACCGCACCCAAAATCGTACCAACAGGGAAACCAGGGACACGGAAACTCAACACACGACCTTCTTTTTCAATTTGACGACGGAAAAAGAAATGCGTCACAAAAATCATGCCCCAAGTGAGCATCGCCCCAAACATCGACAAAGAAATCATCACTGGGAAAGCCGCCTCAGGATTGATGCCATACACAATAGAAGCCACCGCAATGCCGCTGGCTGACAAAATCAACGCATTCATCGGCACACCATTGGCTTTGATTTTACCGAACATTTTCGGCGCATCGCCTGCGCGTGACAAACTGAACATCATGCGAGTAGAAATGTACAACATACTGTTCATCGCTGACAAAGCTGCAATAATCACAATAAAATTCAAAATGCCATCAGCAAACGGAATACCCAACTCTTGCATCACAGTAATGAATGGACTGCTCGCACCTTTAGCCACCAATGCCGTCCAAGGTACCAACATTACAATCAAACTCAATGATAACAAGTAAAAAATTACCAAACGATATACAGTGGCACGAAAAGCTTTGCGCACCGACTCTTCTGGGTTTTCAGCTTCGCCTGCTGCCACCGCAATCATCTCAATACTCAAATAACTGAAAATCGAAATAATCACACCAACCCAAATACCCCAAAAACCATTCGGAGCAAAACCTTCATGTGCGGTCAAATTCTTCATGCCATCGCTGATGCCATGTTGACCAAACAACACAATCACCGCCAATAAAATGAACGCCAAAATTGCAAACACTTTCACCGATGAAAACCAATACTCCACCGAACCAAAAGCTTTCACACTGTAAGCATTCACACCAATCAAAGCCGCAGAAAAACCCACAATCCACCACCATGAAGCCACATCAGGAAACCACATTTTCATGTATTCCGCCACTGCCGTCACTTCTGTACCCACTGCCAACACAATACACGACCAATAACTATACCTCACCAAAAAACCCGCCAACGGACTGATATAATGCTCGGCATAAGCACCAAACGAACCTGAAGTAGGATGGGCAATCGTCATTTCAGCCAAACATGCCATCAATAACAAAGCAATCACACCGCCAATGGCATAACTGACAATCACCGCAGGCCCTGCAAAACTGATGGCAAACTTACTGCCCAAGAATAAACCCGTACCAATGGCGCCACCGATGGCAATCATGCTCATTTGCCGTGCAGTGAGCTTTTTGTGCAAGCCCGCCTCACGCGCTTGAATTTTATCAAATTGACTCATCTAAACTTCCTTCTGACATTTTGTAATTTTGCTTTTTGCTTTTGTAGTATTGCTACAAAAAAAAGCGATGCTTATTTGTTAACCATCGCTTTTGATTGAATCAGATTAAGTCACAGCACCACGACGGTGAAAATGGGCTTGATCCCAGCTGCCTGTGTCTAAAATATTTTTCAAATGTTGTACCGCATCCCAAATGTCTTCATGGCTCAAATAAAGTGGTGTAATACCAAAACGCATCACTTCAGGCTCACGATAATCTCCCACCACACCACGCTCAATCAAAGCTTGAATGATGGCAAAGCCATGTTCATGACGGAAACTCACATGGCTGCCACGAATCGCTTGCTCGCGCGGCGTTACCAAAGTCAACGCATGCTGTCCACATTCTTGCTCTACCAAAGCAATGAACAAATCGGTCAAAGCCAAAGATTTGCTGCGGATTTGGGACATCTGTGTTTTTAAGAACACATCCACGCCACAATCCACCAATGCCAAAGAAGTGATTGGCTGTGTCCCACTCAAATAACGGCGTATGCCTTGAGCAGGCGTGTAATCGGTCGCCATATCAAATGGCTTAGCATGTCCCCACCAACCAGACAAAGGCTGACCGACTTGGTTAACGTGTTTTTCAGGCACCCACACCATCGCAGGCGCACCAGGGCCACCATTCAAATATTTATAAGTACAACCAATAGCAAAGTCAGCATCGCTGCCATTCAAATCAATTTCGACCGCACCAATAGAATGACACAAATCCCAAATAACCAAAGCACCGTGAGCATGAATTTGAGCGGTGGTTTCTTGCATAGGCCATAAATAACCGCTGCGATAATTCACATGTGACAACACCACTGCCACCACTTCATCACTCAAAGCGTCCTGTAAATCTTGTGGGCCATCAATCAAGCGCAACTCATAACCACGCTCTAACCATGCTGTCATGCCTTGAATGATGTACAAATCGGTTGGAAACGCCTCACGTTCAGCCAAAATGATTTTGCGTTTGCTGTCATCTTGTTGAATTTTCAAAGCTGTTGCCAACACTTTGAATAAGTTAGAGCTGGTAGTATCGGTCACAGCCACTTCACCCGCTTTCGCACCCACCAATTGCGCCACTTTGTTACCAATGTGCAAAGGCAGCTCCCACCAACCATGCGTGTTCCAGCTGCCAATTAAATCTTGTTCCCACTCTTGGCGCACAATGTGGTTAACACGCTCTAAAGCAGCATGTGGGCGCACACCTAGCGAATTGCCATCCAAATAAATGGTGTTGTTCGGCAAAGCAAATTCAGATTTCATCGCCGCCAAAACGTCTTTTTCGTCCAACTCGCGGCAGTATTCTAATGTCAACATACTTTTTTCCTCTATTTCTCAATGGAATGTGTGGTTTAAATCAATTTTCAACGGCTCGATGCAAAAGACATGCATGCCACCACTTCTTGTGGCGGTTGTGGCAATTGGTGTCTTGGCATCAAAAATGAGGTTAACTCTGAAATTTCTTTGAATATCATGTGGCTCTCAGCAGCGGCTTTCAAATAACCTGCACCTGTGCTGCCACCGGTACCGACACGCTTGCCTATCGTGCGGCCAACCATATGAATGTGGCGATAGCGCCATAAAGACAATTGTTCATCGATTTCTAATAATAAATTGAGCAATTCATACGGCAATTGCAACAATGGATGGTCACGATACATCATGATGAACAACGCATTTTTGCTCGCCAATTGGCTCAAACGCCGTTCTGTCGGATAAGTGTCTTGCGTCATAAACAATTGATCAAACACCGCTAAATTGTTTTGCTCACCCTCAGACAAATCTTTGGCATACGTATGACGCAACTGCTGCCAAAAACCCCAATCTTTCTCATGGCTTGTAGCCCATGCATTGTGATGTTCGGCCAAAGGCATGCGTTCTAACCAAACATTGAGCAAAGACAATAATGACGTTTCACTCTCTACCGCTTGTACACGCAAACGGTCTGTTTCACTCAATTGCGACAAGTAATATTCTTGGCCGTGGCGGCTTTGATATTGCAAACCCAATAAAGCTTCGATGATTTTGAACTGTATGCTTTGAAAACCCGAAGCTGGACGCAGAAAATCGCGAAAATCCAAAAAATCCAATGCCGTCATGGTTTCTAAAACTGAAATTTGCTTGACCAATACTTCTAAAATCTCACACACCCGTTTTAAACGACTCACTGCATTGTAAACATCAGGCGCATTATCAGACACATTGGGCTGCGCAAAAATATCACGCACAATGTTGATTTCATGCAATATTTGCTTAAACCAAAGCTCATAAGTTTGGTGGATAATGATGAACAACATTTCATCATCAGCACGCACACCCTCTTTGACGCTTTCAGGTGCTTGAGCATTGAGTATTTTCTCTAATTGCAAGTATTCTGCATAATAAACAGGCGGGCGTTCATTTTTCATCATAATCTCAATAAGATATTAAATTCACTTAGAAAATTTTTATTTTTTACTACAAAATCATAAATCAGTGTAGCATAAGCCTTCATGCAGAATATTGCATATATATGACATGGAAAATAGTATTTTCAAATAATATTCTAATTAATAGCTTATTTTTCGCAGGAGTAATGATGTTAGACCAAACTGACTTTAAAATCCTTCGCCACTTGCAAACCAATGGCAGACTCAGCAATCAAGATTTGGCCGACATGGTTGCTTTATCGCCTTCCGCTTGTTTGCGCCGCGTCAAGACCTTGGAGCAAGCAGGCTACATTCAGGGCTACCATGCTTTGCTCAATGCGAAAAAATTAGGCTATACCGTTGAAGCTTTTGTACAAGTGCGCATCGATCAAGGTGCAGACGATTGGCATCAATCTTTCCAAGATACCATCGAACAATTAGACGAGATTTCTGATGCGTATGTGATTACAGGTGGCTCAAACTATTTGCTGCACATTCGCACGCAAGACTTTGAGCATTTTTCAGAATTCATTGTCCATACCTTGAATCAAATCAAAGGTGTGCGGGACATACAATCGAATATGGTCATGATGAGTTTGAAGCGCAATGGGCGTTTATTGCCATTGCGACACAAGAAAATCAAATGATTTGTCAGACATAAAAAAGCGTCCTGTAAATGTTTACAGGACGCTTTAAAAACCGAATACTCAGTTTAATTAGTGGTGATGACCACCTACACCGTGTACATGACCGTGAGCAGTTTCTTCTTCAGTCGCTTCACGCACTTCTACGATTTCTACTTCAAAAGTCAAATCTTCACCAGCCAATGGGTGGTTAGCGTCCACAATCACCAAGTCGCCTTCTACGGCTTTAACAGTGATGATTTGCACGCCTTCTGGTGTACCTGCTTGAAATTGCATACCAGGCTCAATCACATCCACACCTTGGAATGCTTCACGCGGCACTTCGTTAACCAATTGCTCATGGTATTCGCCGTAAGCTTCTGCAGCAGGAACATTCACAGTCAATTTGTCACCAGCGACTTTACCTGCCAACTCTTTTTCCAAACCAGGAATGATGTTACCTGCACCGTGCAAGTAAGGCATAGGATGCTCTTGAGATTTATCCAAAACTTCACCAGCTGCATTGGTCAAGGTGTAATGGAAGCTAACTACTTTGCCATTCTCAACGGTCATGATATGTTTCCTTCAAGTTAAATATCGTGGCATATTACCGTGTTTTGGAAACATTACCAATACTTATACTGCATTGACTCTATAGTTATTGCATCTGCTCTAATTTTTTCTGATGCGCCTCAGCCGCCTCATTTAATTGCCGCTCTATGGCTTTGTGTTGTAACTCATCTGGCTGTGCAGGATGGTTGGACCACGCTTTTTGCATGGATTCTTGTGCTTTTTGATATTCGCTATTTGGATTTTGATACAATTGCTCGGCCGCTTTTTGCTGTCCTAACATCACATAACCAAGCGGTATGAACAAAGACAACACCAAAGCCACGCCACCACCCACATAACGCCAATCCGTTCCTACTGACAATCGATTTTTTTCACGAGTACGCGCCTTAATACCCATTTTTTGATTGTATTGAGCTCGTCTTTTATCATGTAATAAATAATTGCTCGCCAATTGCAAATAACGCTCTTCCACATTGCCTTGGCTTCTTGCCAACCGAATGGCTCGCTCGATAGTCAAGCGATCTGCATTTTCTGGTATGTCTAATAACTCATATAAATTGACCATTGCACCATTCCTTTACACCTAGACAGCACTGAACACGAGCTAACCATAGTTTACAATGTTACCGCAGTTAACAACCGTCCTGTTTGCATAAAGCTGGCCACATTGTCCAACAACAACGTATCCATGTCTTGACGGGTTTCCAAAGTCGCACTGCCCATATGTGGCGTTAATACCACCGTGCCGTTTTGTAACAATGCAGTCGGTATATTAGGTTCGTGTGCATACACATCCAAAGCCGCACCCGCCAATTGTTTGGCTTGCAACACCTCAATCAATGCTGCCTCATCGACAATAGAGCCACGCGCAATGTTGATTAAAAAGCCATGTTCGCCCAAAGCTTTCAGGACGCTTGCATCAACCAAACCTTGCGTTTCTTTGCCGCCAGGGCAAGCAATGACCAAAAAATCAGCCCAAGTGGCCAATTCGCCCAAATCATCAAAATAAGCATACGCCACATCTGCCACTTTTTGGCGATTGTGGTAAGCGATATCCATCCCAAAACCCTCGCCCCGTTTGGCAATGGCTTTGCCTATGCGACCCAGACCTAAAATGCCCAAACGCTTGCCACTGACGCGGGTACTGTTACCAAAACGCTGCTTGCCTCCCCAAGACAAACTGCGCACATAGCGGTCTGCTGCGCTGATGCGTCTGGCCACATCTAAAATCAATCCCCATGCCAAGTCAGCCACACAATCGGTCAATACATCGGGCGTATTGCTCAAAACAATGCCGCGTTTTTGCAAATCTGCCACATTGATGGCATCGTAGCCCACGCCAAAACTGCACACTGCTTTCAAATTCGGCAGGTATTCTAATTGGGTTTGAGTCAAACCAAACTGTGCCGATGTCACCACCAAATCAAACCGATTGCCATTTTGGCGCAAATATTCGTCCGCTTGTGTTTGTTGCCACAAAAATGTGGTGTCATAGCCACTGGCCAAAGCTTCATTAACATCATTTGACAAACGTCCAAGCTGTAATATGCGCATATTTATCCCTTTGTATTGAATCAAAACACCGTCAACGGTCATTTGAATTTTTTTAACTGATTATTTTTTAATATAAAATTTTATTACATTGCGGTGCAATAGAAATTGCATCATGGTTTTTTGAATGGTGCTATAATGTACTGTTACAAAAAATTCATTAGATATCAACGAGATTATGAGCAAACAAATTCGCAATATCGCCATCATTGCCCACGTCGATCATGGCAAAACCACATTAGTGGACCAATTATTACGTCAATCAGGTACATTTAGCGCTCACCAACAAGTAGATGAACGCGTAATGGACAATGGCGACATCGAAAAAGAACGCGGTATTACCATTTTGGCAAAAAACACTGCCATTGATTACGAAGGTTACCACATCAACATCGTTGACACTCCAGGACACGCGGACTTCGGTGGTGAAGTTGAACGTGTATTGGGTATGGTTGACTGCGTGGTATTGTTGGTGGATGCGCAAGAAGGTCCTATGCCACAAACCCGTTTTGTGACCAAAAAAGCTTTGGCTTTGGGTTTGCACCCGATTGTTGTAGTAAACAAAGTAGACAAACCAGGTGCGCGTCCTAGCTGGGCGATTGACCAAACATTTGAATTGTTCGACAACTTGGGCGCAACCGACGAACAATTGGATTTCCCAATTGTTTACGCTTCTGGCTTATCTGGCTTTGCCAAATTGCAAGAAGAAGACGAATCAGACAACATGCGTCCTTTGTTTGAAACCATTTTGAAACACACTCCAGAGCCAGCTGGTTCGGCTGACGAAGTGTTGCAATTCCAAATTTCACAATTGGATTACTCAACTTATACCGGTCGTTTGGGTATTGGTCGTATCTTGAACGGTCGTATCAAACCAGGTCAAATCGTGTCTGTGATGCAAGCTGATACACAAATCGCTCAAGGCCGTATCAACCAATTATTGGGCTTTAAAGGTTTGGATCGTGTGCCTTTGGAAGAAGCTGAAGCTGGCGACATCGTCATCATTTCAGGTTTGGACGACATCAACATCGGTGTGACCATTTCTGACAAAGAAAACCCTAAAGGTTTGCCAATGTTGTCTGTGGATGAGCCGACTTTGACCATGGACTTCATGGTGAACACTTCACCTTTGGCAGGCACTGAAGGTAAATTCGTTACCTCTCGCCAAATCCGTGACCGTTTGACTCACGAATTGTTGACCAATGTGGCATTGCGCGTGGAAGACACTGCCGATGCGGACATCTTCCGTGTGTCTGGTCGTGGTGAGTTGCACTTGACCATTTTGTTGGAAAACATGCGTCGTGAAGGTTTTGAAATGGCTGTTGCCAAACCTCGCGTGGTATTCAAAGACATCGATGGCGTGAAATCTGAGCCTTACGAAAACTTGACCGTAGACATGGAAGACAACACCCAAGGCGCGGTAATGGAAGAATTGGGTCGTCGCCGTGGTGAATTGGTGAACATGGAAAGTGATGGCAAAGGCCGCACTCGTTTGGAATACAAAATCCCAGCACGTGGCTTGATTGGTTTCCAAGGCGAATTCATGACCATGACCCGTGGTGTGGGTTTGATGTCTCACGTCTTTGACGATTACGGTCCTGTCAAAGCTGACATGCCAGGTCGTCATAATGGCGTGTTGATTTCTCAAGAACAAGGCGAAGCCGTGGCTTACGCATTGTGGAACTTGGAAGACCGTGGTCGTATGTTTGTGAGCCCAGGCGACAAATTGTACGAAGGTATGATTATCGGTATTCACAGCCGTGACAACGACTTGGTGGTTAACCCATTAAAAGGTAAAAAATTGACCAACGTTCGTGCCTCTGGTACTGACGAAGCGGTTCGTTTGACCACACCTATGAAATTGACTTTGGAAAGCGCGGTTGAATTCATCGACGATGATGAATTGGTAGAAATCACACCACAATCGATTCGTTTGCGCAAACGCTACTTGAGCGAAACCGAACGCCGTCGTCATTTCAAAAAATTAGACTAATGCTCTCACGTTGATGTCTCACCAGCGTCCTGTAAATCTTACAGGACGCTTTTTAATCCGCTTTTTAAACACGCTTTAAACCACTTTTACCTGTACAAACCCTATTTATAATCACAAAGCTTTATGATGCAGCCTTTCTCCCAAAGTCCGCACTCAAAATACATGAAAAAACTCTTTTCACTGTTGCTCGTTCTCAGCTTGCTTGTCATCTTCGCAGCCGCAGCTTATTATGCTTATTTTTTCTATCAAAAACAGCAACAAATCAGCCAGCAACAACACGTGACCATCACGCGTGAAGGCGTATTAACCAAAATCCAAGAACTCAATCGCTTAGAAACCATGGCTTTTCACATCGACACCGTGGTGCATTCTGAGAAACAAGGCAATTGGTATAAATTATGGCAAGACCATGAAAAAGGTTTGTTCATTGTCAAAGGACAAGTGGTGGCAGGTGTGGATTTATCAAAATTAGATGCCAGTGATGTCACAGTTTCGGCCGATGGTCAAAAAATGATTGTCGATTTGCCTGCTGCGGAAGTTTTTTCCACCCAAATTTCCAATATTCAAGTTTACGACCACCAACGAGGTTGGATGAATTTAGAACCATTGGATAACAATCTACTCCAACAAGCACAAAATGCTGCGAAGGTTCAAATCCAACAATCTGCTTGCCAAGCAAAAATTTTGCAACTGGCCAATGACAATGCTAGCAAACAAATGACTCAGTTATTTAGCTTAACCAAAATGGATATCACCATCCGCTCTCAAGCGGTTAAGCATTGCTAAAAATTGACTTAACATATCAATATATTGCATTGCGGCATTACAATAAATGCCATTTAACATAAATTATTTCAAGCAGGTTTCTTAACCATAAGATATAACCATAAAATAAAGAAAGAATAAGCCATGCACTTGCCTGACGACCAGCCCAAATTTGACTTACACCCAGACCGCCTACGTGCGTTGAGTGTCTTATTCAAATTGCCACAACCCCAACCGGTTGAACAAGCGCAAATTGTTTTATTGGGTGTCAGCCATGGTGCCAATGCTTTGGCCTTAGCATGTGAATATCCGAACGCAAAAATCATTGCGGTGGCCAGTGCTGCTGTGTATGCCCAACGAATACAGGAAGCATGCAAACACTTAAAAATAAAAAATGTGCGCATACTTTCTGTATCTAAATGGTTAGACTTCACTCCTAAAACACCAATTGACTACGTACTGTGTCATGGTTATTACAGTTATTTATCGGATGATGAAAAACAACGCCATACTGCGCAAATTGCCAAAGTGATACATCCACAAGGCATGGTTTACATTGATTATTTAACCACATCAGGCTGGCAAGCTTTTGAAAACATGCAATATATATTGACGCAAATTTACCCAGCAGAAAATTTGCAATCTATTGATGAAACCACGTTCAATCAAAGCATTAATTTGCTGTATCGGTATTTACCGACCAGTCATCCTTTATGCCATCAACTCAACCACATCATGCCAAAAATGAATTTGCGTACCCATCCGAGCCTCAATGGCTATTGGTCACTCAAACAAGCTCAGACGGAAACTGCAGATGATTTTTTACACCGATTACATGAATTAAAATTAGGTTATGTTTGCGACAGCGATATTTCCCGCTATTATTTTCAACCTTTACCAGATGATATCCAAGCGCACTGCGGCCGAAACAGACATTTAAGTGAGAATTTATACGACTTACTCACCCATCAAAGCAGCCGCGCAAGCTTAATCATGCCGATTGCACAATTGCTGCAATTTCGACTGCCTTCGCATGAGGATATGTATGAAAGCTTGGATTCACTACACATCTCAGGTCATTTTCAACTCGAGCAAGAGCAAACCATTTGGCGCAGCACTTTAAATCCACAAATCGCCGTCAGTGCCACCATTTTGAACAGCATGTTGCTAGAATCCATCAACCATGTTTACCATGCTAACTGCACTTTGGCAGTTAAAAAATTGCTAGAGCTACTGGAAACCAAATTCAAAGCCGTACCTGACATTCATCAATCGGCTTATATGATGTTGTTAAGTTTGGTTTTATCGGGTGCGTTGCACATTCGCAGTCAACGCCAAAGTGGTTTTCACCATCAAAGTGCCATGATTGCATTACATGAATGGCGCATGCACCATGATCCACATTTGACGCCTGCAAACAAATGGCTGCAACCGATTGCCAAAAAAGACTTAGAAGTCATGAAAATAGCCGAGGCTAATGCACAATAGCGCAGCCTTATTTAACCTCTGCGCTTGCGTCTGTTAAAATAGCGGTCTGAATCTTTTTGGATGTAGACCGCTGTGAACACATTACTCCCTGATACCCGCCCCTTCCCAACTGACCCAGTTAAAAATGACTTGTTGATGTATGCAGGTCAAATGGCTGCCAATCCTAACAATGCCCAAGGCAAATTGGCAGGCGAACAATTGCGCCATCAAATTTCTGACATGTTGTTCCAACGCCACATTTTAGGCTTGTCAGTCGCCATGTCTATGGCACCGGACGCAGCGGTTTACCAACAATTGTGGCTGTCTTTGAACCAAGTGTTATTGGCGCAAACCGAAGAAGAAATTCAATGGATTGCCATGCCAGTGATTTTGGTGGTCGGTAGCAAACAACCTGTGCAATTGAAACAAAGCTTGCCTGATTTGAATGCCTTTTTTGCGCAATACCCACAATTTGCCGCCTTACAACAAACAACGTGGTTGCCCAATTTAATCGACGGCTCTGATTTGGCTTATTTCAAATCGGACGCTTGGTATGCTGCCAAACAAAACATGGCGGCATCGGAACAATTGGCAGCACAAATTCCAAGTGCTTCATTGCAATTTGCCGCAGGCCAAGAAGTGGTTGTGGCTTATGCTGTTGGCTATGGTCAAAAACACTTACAGGACGCTTTGAACCAAGCCTTAAAAGAAGCTGCAATGCCATTGATGCAATTGTGGATTGAGCATTTACATGGCAATGGCGTCACCGTTTTTGCCAATCCCGTGGCACCGACCACACCGATGTTGGCCTTGCAACAAGGCTCGGCTTTGCGCACACGCATGGCTTTGGATGTCTTTGCTGCCAATGCTTTGCGCGCCATTCGTTTACAAAGCCCGCGTGCAGGTGTGGTGGTGGCAGCACAAGAAGGCGGCAAAATTTTGTTTGGCTTTAATTCAACCGACGAAGTCATGAGTTTGGCACCACAAATTTTCACATGGACTTTGGCACCGAATGACGATATCAATCTGATTTTGGCCAATTTCATTGATTTGATGGTCGAATGCCAAGTAGAACACATTCGCATTTTGCATGAAGCTTTACAAGACACGGATGTTTTGCCTAGCTATGCCAGAGCCGTAGACATGCCAAGCCACAATCCGATGTTCCCTAACTAAAACATTTACAGGACGCCTTCAAGCGTCCTGTAAACCAATGGAGCTGGTCATGACGCACATTTTATTTGTTTGTTTGGGCAATATTTGCCGTTCACCGATGGCAGAATTTATCATGAAACAATGGCTGACAGAACAAGGGCAAAGCCATTTGTTTCACATCGACAGCGCAGGCACATCAGGTTGGCACAATGGCGAAGACATGCATTGTGGCACTGCGGATATTTTAGACGGATTGAACATAGACAGCCGCGGCTTTGTCAGCAGCCAAGTGCGCCCACAAGACGCGGAAAAATACGATTATATCGTGGCGATGGATGCCAACAATTTACAAACCTTGCAGCAGTTACTCACCAAAGATGCCCAACACATGTTTGTCATCACCGATTTGCTTCCTGAATTAAACTATCCACAAGGCGTACCCGATCCTTGGCATACGGGTGACTTTGAAGAAACCAAACGTTTGCTACAAGCGTCCTGTAAACCTTTATTGGCACATATTACGGCACAATCGGTTTGATACCAACCTACCCAATTCTAGCTAAAATGCTTCATAAACCGACATATCATTTTCAATGCAAAAATGATTGTTCCTTGCAAAATGTCTGTTTACAAAAGATTTGTTCCGAATAAATAAACAATTGCGCATTGCAAGTATTTTCAGCCCATGCAAAAACCTTCAAGATGGGCTAAAATACCATTCCTGATTCAGGTTTTTGACCTGTTTTATGCACTCTCATTGGAAGGATAGTCATGTTTTCTCGCAGTGTTACCGTTGCATCATTTGATCCAGAGTTGGCGCAAGCCATTGCCCAAGAAGTAGAACGTCAACAAGACCACGTTGAATTGATTGCTTCTGAAAACTATGTTTCACCAGCCGTTATGGAAGCCCAAGGCTCACAATTGACCAACAAATACGCAGAAGGCTATCCTGGCAAACGCTATTATGGCGGTTGCGAGTTTGTCGATGTGGCTGAACAATTGGCGATTGACCGTTTGAAACAATTGTTTGGTGCTGAGTTTGCCAATGTTCAACCACATTCAGGCTCACAAGCCAACCAAGCGGTTTACACTTCGGTTTTGCAACCAGGCGACACCATCATGGGCATGAATTTGGCGCATGGCGGTCACTTGACGCATGGCGCATCGGTGAATATTTCGGGCAAATTGTACAAAGTTGTGCCTTACAGCTTGAATGATGCCGAAGAAATTGACTACGATGAAGTAGAACGTTTGGCCATTGAAAACCAACCTAAAATGATTGTGGCAGGTGCTTCGGCTTACGCGTTGGAAATCGATTTCAAACGCTTCCGCGAAATTGCAGACAAAGTCGGTGCGTATTTGTTTGTTGATATGGCGCATTACGCGGGTTTGATTGCCGCTGGCGAATACCCTAACCCTGTGCCTCACGCGCACTTTGTGACCTCTACCACTCACAAAACCTTGCGTGGTCCTCGCGGAGGTATCGTGTTGACCAATGACGAAGCTTTGGCGAAAAAAATCAACTCAGCGATTTTCCCATCGTTGCAAGGCGGCCCATTGATGCACGTGATTGCTGCCAAAGCGGTGGCTTTCAAAGAGGCTTTGGATCCATCTTGGAAAGATTACGCCAAACAAGTGAAAGCCAATGCCAAAGTTTTGGCTGAAGTGTTGACCGAGCGTGGTTTGCGCATTGTTTCAGGCCGCACCGAAAGCCATGTATTCTTGGTAGACTTGCGTGCTAAGCAAATCACCGGCAAAGCGGCAGAAGAAGCTTTGGGCAAAGCACACATCACTGTGAACAAAAACGCCATTCCTAATGACCCTGAAAAACCATTCGTGACTTCAGGTATCCGTTTGGGTACACCGGCCATCACCACTCGTGGTTTTGACGAAAACGACACGCGCGAATTGGCTCATTTGATTGCGGACGTTTTGGATACACCAAACGATGCTGCTGCGTTGCAAGCGATTGCAGTGAAAGTAACGGCTTTGTGCGCTAAGCGTCCTGTATACGTTGCTTAATTCAATCTGACTTTTAAAAAGCGTCCTGCTGTGAATCAGGGCGCTTTTTTTACTTTAAATAAAAACATTGATATAAAACAATAAACCCAGTTATTAACTCGTTCTCATCACACAAAACATAACCTTGGCATAATAGATGCTTGCTTTTTAAGACACACTAAAGGTGATGTCCCACACAACAACACCTTAAAACACACACAAGGTTTCACCATGTATCTATGGAAAGAGTGCACCCACTTTGAGCAGTCATGGTTGGTGTTCTGTATCATTTCATTTTTAGCTCTGTTTGCCTTAGAGCAACTCGACGGACTGTCGTTGGTCATCGCATGCGCTGGTAGTTTGTGTATCTTCTTTGCAGCAAAAGCCAAAACCATCACTTTTTACTGCGGCGTGGTTTACAACCTCTTATATGCCTTACATTGCTATTTGGTCAATGACGAATTGACGATGTATTTACACCTTTGCTTTCATCTGCCTCTACAAATTTTGGGTATTTATCTCTGGCAAAAAAACAGCATTGGTCATCCTACTTTACAAGAAAATATTTTACTGCGGCGCTTGTTTCCCAATGCGTGGATTGCCATTGTATTGGGCATGATTTTAATTGCAGCTTTTACTGCACAAGTCATTTACAGTTTGGGCAATGGCATGCCTAATTTGGTGATAATTGCGGTTATTTTCAGTATCATCGCCAATGTTTTGATGTTGGCACGCTTCGTAGAGTGTTGGGTCGCTTGGATAGCAGTCAATGTCTTTAACATTGGTTATTGGGCTTATACCTCCATGCTCAGCCCACCTATTTACATTTCAGGCTTTATGATGGGTATTTTTTTAGTCAATTGTCTTTATGGCTGTTACCGTTGGAATCGAATAAGTCAATTGCAAAATGAAATGTTTGTCGGCCCTTATTGCTCTTTGCGTTTGGCCTCCAATATTCAAAAACCCATCCCTCAAGTAGGAAAAATAACCAACCCATAACACAATTTTGCTAGCTACATGACTCATTTGTTTGCTAACCCTTATTGATAGAATGCTACCACCACACCATGAACACTATCCGCACTTTCTGGCAACAATGCAGCACTTTTGAAAAGTGGTGGTGCATCACGTTCACAGTGGTCGGTTTGGGCGTGGCAGTATTTAAAAATACGCCATTGCTAAACATGTCTGCCACCATTTTAGGTATGTGGTGCGTCTTTTTGGTTGCGAAAGGGCATTTATCCAATTTTTATGTTGGCACGGTTTATGTCACATTACATGCTTATATCAGTTTTAAATATGGCTTATATTTCATGACAGGATTGTATTTGTGTTTCTATCTACCCTTGCAATGGGTTGGGTGGAAAGTGTGGTCTAAACACAAGCCGCTGTACGCCATCAAACACGAACACATTGTGATTCGAGAAATCTTTCCTCGTGGTTGGTTGGCCATCTTAATTGCCCTCATCATTGTGTCCTTAATCTATATACAAGTCTTACAAATTTACTACCAAGCCGACCATTTTCCGTGGGACAGCGTATTGATGATTATGGCCATAACGGGACAATTGCTCATGACTTGGCGGTTTGTAGAACAATGGGTGGCTTGGATTTGTATCAATATCGTCAATTCAGCCGTTTGGTTACTGCTATTTACACCCGGAGATGATGCTGCTTGGATATTTGTTGCCATGTGGCTACTGAAAATCATCAACGCCATTTATGGATGGTACAACTGGAAATATATGCAAAAACAGCAAACTAAATTGGTAGCTGGCCCCTATTGTCCTTATCAACCACAGTTTACCCGTCGTTATTAAGCTGACAAGCGACCTCAAAGTCGTTTAAGCTAGTCTTTCTGACACACATATAACAGAGGAAAAACAATGCCAGCCTTACGCAACGACATTGATACAGAGGGTTTGTTGGAATATTCAGTGGTCTATACCGACCGCTCACTCAACCACATGTCACAAAAATTTCAACAAGTGATGCGTGATTTATCAACCACATTAAAACAAGTTTACCAAGCCGATGCAGTCGCCATCGTGCCAGGATCAGGCACTTACGCCATGGAAGCCGTGGCACGCCAATTGGCACAAAACAAAACTTGCTTGGTCATTCGCAATGGTTTTTTCAGCTTCCGTTGGAGCCAAATTTTTGAAATGGCGCGCTTACCACAAGAAGAAATCGTCTTAAAAGCACGCCAAATAGATGCCAACCATCCACAATCACCATTCACCCCTATTCCTGTCGAAGAAGCCGTTGCTGCCATTCGCGCGAACCAACCACAAGTGGTATTTGCAGCACATACCGAAACCGCAGCAGGCATGATTTTACCTGATGACTACATCCGCCAAATTGCGGCTGCAACCCATGAAGTTGGTGGTTTATTGGTTTTAGACTGTATCGCTTCAGGCTGCATCTGGGTGGATATGAAAGATTTGGGTGTCGACATTTTGATTTCTGCACCACAAAAAGGTTGGTCAGCACCACCTTGCTGCGGCATGGTAATGATGAATGAAACGGCCAAGCAAGCTGTGCAAACCAGCCAAAGCAACAGTTTTGCAATGGATTTAAAAAAATGGTTGGAAATCATGCAAGCTTATGAAAATGGCGGTCATGCTTATCATGCAACCATGCCTACCAATGCTTTGGTGGTATTGCGTGATGTGATGCAAGAATCGGCACAAATTGGTTTTGAACAATTAAAAGCCAAGCAACAAGAATTGGGCGAGCGCATTCGTGATGTCATGAAACAACGTGGCGTTGTCAGCGTGGCGGCAGACGAATTTGCAGCGCCTGGCGTGGTTGTGTGTTTCACCGATGACGACAACATTTCCAACACCAAAAAATTCATCGCCGAAGGCGTACAAATTGCAGGCGGCGTGCCTTTGAAAGTCGATGAACCTGCTTCTTACAAATCGTTCCGCATTGGTTTGTTTGGCTTAGACAAATTAGAAGACATCGAACGTTCAGTGCAATTGTTCAGCGATGCTTTAGACAAAGTTTTGGCGCAAGCCAACGCTTAAAACACCTCTTATAAGCGTCCTGTAAACTTACAGGACGCTTTTTGTATCTGTATTTATTGAGACAAAGGCAATAAATAAGCACTGGCATGTTCAATCAAAGCTTGGTTCAAACGCTGCATTTTAGGCGATTGCAAACGCCAATCATGCCAATACAAAGGCACATCTACAAATGCTCCGGGCATCAAATCCAACACAGCGCCCTGTAATTGTTGTTGTTGCACATCCAAAATCATGCCATAACCCAACCCCAATTCCACCGCTTTATAAAATGCTTGGGTAGACGGAATCATCAATTGTGGGCATGCATCGGCATTAAAATGACAAAACCGATGTAAAAAATCATGTTGCAACAAATCTTTGTGGTTATAACGCACCAAAGGCGCGGCTTTCAAAGCAGCATGCGTCAAGCCTTGAGAAAAATAACGCTGCTGGAACGCCACATTGGCCATCAATCGATAACGCACCGTACCCAAAGGTGTCGCCGCACAGCCTTTAATCGGCGTGTCTTTCGATGAAATGGCAGCGACAACCGAACCATCGAGCAGTTTTTGATGGGTAAATTCTTGATCGTCCACACTCAATTGCAACAACACATTTTCCGCAATCGCCACAGGTGCCAAAGCAGGCAGTAACCATGTTTCTAAGGAGTCATGGTTGGTGGCAATCGGTGCATGCATGAAATATTCGTTGTGCGCAAAATTGGCTGCAAACTCCTCTTCCAAGAGCTTACGCCGCCGCAAATATTGCAACAACATGCGTCCTGAAGCCGTAGGACGACAAGGTCGAGTACGCTCAACCAAAGGCATACCAATGCCCGCTTCCAA
Organism: Vitreoscilla stercoraria DSM 513; assembly: GCF_000382305.1. Classification (GTDB taxonomy): domain Bacteria; phylum Pseudomonadota; class Gammaproteobacteria; order Burkholderiales; family Neisseriaceae; genus Vitreoscilla; species Vitreoscilla stercoraria. Next base: position 171,960 of record NZ_KB908019.1, on the reverse strand, counting down.
TGCCTTGACTCTTTGTGATACTGCTGAAGGTGTTAAACGCAATTGTGTAGCGGCCAATTCAAAACTGCCACTATCCAATACGGCAAGCAAAGCCTCGGTTTGTTTGCTGTCTAATGGCTGCATGTATTTGCTCTTAAATGAAGTAAAATTTAATCTTACTAAAATTTATTCACTTTTGTTTCATTTAATTGGCACACAGCACACAATCTCTTCTCAAAGAAAACAGTCATAAGGGACAATCAATGGTGGTTTTTTGGCAAGGTTTATTCGTAGGTGCCAGCTTGATTATAGCGATTGGGGCGCAAAATGCTTTTTTAATCAAGCAAGGCTTGAGCAAACAATACATTGCCACCGTGGCGGGGATTTGTTTTTTGGGTGATGTGGTTTTGATGAGTTTCAGTATTTTGGGCGCAGGCAGCATGTTGACGCGCATTCCTTTACTGAGCTTAATGTTAGCGATTGTCGGTGCCATATTTTTGTTATTGTATTCGTATCGCTGCTTGAAAAGTGCTTATACAGGACAATCTGCCTTGCATTTACAGGCCGATCAAGTGACATTGCACAGCCACAAAAAGGTTGCTTTGATGGCTTTTGCACTGACTTTTTTAAATCCACATGTGTATTTAGATACCATCATCATCATAGGCGGTATCGCAGGGACTTTGACTTTAGAACAAAAATGGTGGTTTCTCACAGGTGCGCTAACCACGTCATTGATTTGGTTTTTTGGTGTGGGCTTTGGCGCTAGACTATTGCTGCCTTGGTTCTCCAAATCCAAAACATGGCAAGTTTTGGACTTTGGCATTGGTGTATTGATGTTTTGGCTGGCTTTGGGCTTGGTCTATTACGCGCATAATTTACTACAAAATCCTATTGTTTAAAGTCATTTATCGATTAGAAATTTGACAAGCAGCGCGATAAACATGATAATGAGCACACACAAAAAAAGGCCCCCGAATGAACGGGGGCTAACGGAACACACCTCATAAACTCCGTACGAACCGATTGCCTCGCAATCGGTTTTTGACTTTTGGTCAGATGCATCAACCATGCATCTTGACACAGAAAAAGGACTAAGGCGTACAATTTGAGGAACTGATACACCAACGAATCGGTTGTCCAATCTTCACAACTTCACTGACCATGACCTGTTGCAGCAAAATCATTTCACTCGAAAAACCCATTCGTGGCGTATGAATTTCAGTCATTACTCACAAGACCCATCCCATTTAAAACCAAACTATTGACGCTTGATTTAGATTGCAACTGCAATGAATAGTCACAATCAGATGGCTTGTTTGCTTCCCCTTAGCTTGTTCGTCTTAAGCTGGAAACATAGTAATCTAAGTTTTTCACTTTGTAAATGATAATTATTACTATTTATAGTAAAGATTCCATAACCTGTCTCTATTTAAAACCTTAAATATCAAAAAATCAGCCACTTAAGACTGATTTCAATGTGTGAATTTTTAATCTAAAATTCTATTTTCAGGTACACGCCCTACCCAATCGCACACAAATTGCCATGCAACCCGTCCTGAACGTCCGCCCCGGCTCAAAGACCAATTCAAAGCAGCTTGTCTTGCCACATCATCGTATGCCACATCATAAGCATGTAACCAATTTTCCACCGCTTGCAAATATGCCACTTGATCAAACGGGTAAAAACTCAACCACAACCCAAAACGATCCGATAAAGACACTTTTTCCTCGATAGCCTCTTGTGGATGCACTTCGCCGCCTATACCCGTATGTCCTGTATTTTCGCTGAAATACTCAGGCAATAAATGACGACGGTTGCTGGTGGCATAAACCAACACATTGTCCGCTCGCTGTGACAAACCACCATCCAAAGCCGTTTTCAGGGCTTTATAACCATGATCCCCTTGCTCAAATGACAAGTCATCGCAAAACACAATAAATTTTTCAGGACGCCCAACCAACAAATTCAACAAGCTTGGCAAACTCGATAAATCCTCTTTATCCACCTCAATCAAACGCAAACCTTGCTCAGCATATTCATGCAATAAAGCTTTGACCAAAGAAGATTTACCCGTACCACGCGCTCCAGACAACAACACATTATTGGCAGGACGACCAGCTAAAAACTGCTCCGTATTGCGCACCAATTTTTGCATCTGCCCATCCACTGCCGCCAAACGTGACAATGGGAAAGTATGTGGCGTTGGTAAAACCTGCAAAATACCTTGTTGACCTACTTTTTCCCAACGAAACGCCACTGCTGCCCAATTAGGCTCTTGCAATGCTTGTGGCAATAATGCATCCAAACGCTCCAAAACCGACACCGCACGTTTGAAAAAAGTATTGATGGTTTTGATTTTAAATTCGCTCATTTTTTCCTTTCAAGATGCAGACCCAGCGTCCTGTAAACGCTGATGAATATGACATTTTTGTAATTGTGCTTGTAGCCAACGTTGGTAAATTTCAGTTGGAATATTGTGCAACGCCAATTCTATCGTATAAGGCGTACGAGGGTTTCGGTCTAACAGCCTTGCCATATGAAACCCTACCGATTGAATGCCCATCGGATGCACATAAATCAAAAATTCCTGATAAAACGGCTGTTGCAACAAAGCCAACATTTGATTGGCAATTTGGCGTTGTGCTTGAGGCAGTGCTTGCCACAAATTGGAATCTTTTTCGATGAGCAAACGTTGAAAATAACGCCTGTCCACTTGGTTAATACTTTGTGACAAATGCCACAATTTTAAATTGTCACGTTGAAATCGTATCAAACCTTGCCCTTGTGACAATTGCTGCTGCGCAGCAGCACTGACCGCCACCACAACAAAATTCTCTGCTTGATTGCTGATATCATCCAAATACGAAGCATCTTTTACATGCACAATCATTCCCGGTGCACCTAGCCATGCCTGCCGCCCTAAAGCAGCCGTTTTGCGACCAGAGCCATCCTGAAACCACTCACCTTTATGGCGTCCCAATAAAATACTGTCAGTGTCATGCAAAGAAATTGACCTGCCTATGCTTAATTCTGCAGCAGTAAACACACGATTGAAATCTTCATCTCCAAACAATTCACGCAAAGTAGCTATTTGGGCAATTTGGCGGCCTGTACTGCATTCGGTACGCACTTTGCCAGAATAAAATACTTCAAAAGCGTCGCTATGGGTATATTGAGGCTCAAAACGCCGCCCAAAACTTTGTGTTTGCCGCCATAACAACCGCTCATTTGCGCCAAAATTGACCCAAGAGGCTTGCACAGCAGTAAAACGAAAACCTGTATTCAAACTTAATTTTTGTGTGGCAGACTGAACCGCCGCAGACATCTTAAATTGAAAAGCGCAGCGACTGGCTTGGCTGTTCAAAGCGGCCTGTAACACTGCGACATTCTGATGCCAATGACTGGGATAATGCAGACTTGATTGGCTTTGAGCGGCTTGTAAATGGGGCATATTGCATATGGAAGCGTCCTGTAAGCGAGGTTGCACCGCTTGCGAAACTGCTTGCCAACCCAAACCTTGTAACACTTGCGCCTCACATGGCAAATCGCTCGCCCATGCAGACATGCTACCCATCACACAACACACAGCCCATAACCCTTGTCGATACAGTCTGCGTGCCATGTTCATTCACCTTTAATGTGTGTGCACAATCTCCCAACCGTGTTCGGTGGCATGTGCCAATAAAATGTCATCAGGATTGACCGCTACAGGACGGCTCACATCTTGCAGCAAAGGCAAATCATTACGTGAATCGCTGTAGAAATAAATATCGTCATAATCAGAACGCGTTTTGCCTTTTTCTTGTAGCCACTGCTCTAAACGAACAATTTTACCGCCTTGATAACTCGGCACGCCGATATAATTGCCTGTATAACGCCCATCTACACCAATTTCTAAAGTCACACCAATGACTTCAGTAATTCCAAATTCGTTCGCAATCGGCGTAATGATGAATTCGTTGGTTGCCGAAATCAGCAACAAATCATCACCCGCTCGCTGGTGTTTAGCCACCAATTCGCGCGCCACCTCAGTAATGGTTGGACGAATGAACTCACACATGAATTCCTCATGCATCACCGCCAACTGTTCCATACTGTAATGGGTTAAAGGTTCTAATTGAAACTCTAAAAACTCATCCACATTCAAACGACCCTGCAAATATTGCTGGTAAAAATAATCGTTTTTCTTTTCTACGAAGGCTTTGTCAACGATGCCTTTGTGCATCAAATATTTTGGCCATTCATTGTCTGAATCGCTGGCAATTAAAGTGTGGTCAAGGTCAAATATGGCTAGATTCATTTTGGTCTTCAAGCAGTTTTTTCAGTAAAGGTAAAGTAATGTGTCGTCCCGTCATCAGGGAGTAATCATCCAGTTGCTGTACCATCGTCACCAATGAATCCATGTCACGGCGCCAATGCAACAGCAGAAATTTGAATAAATCGTCACTAATGGCCAATTGGCGAGATTGCGCCAAATCTTGTAAAGCCGCCAGCTTTTCATCGTCGTTGATGGCTTTAAGCTCATAGACCAAAGCATAAGCCATGCGGGTGCGCAAATCCTCACGCAAAGACAATTGTAACGGTGGAATGTTGGCGCACATTAACAAATAACCAAACCCGCCATCACGAATTTGGTTAAATAAATGGAATAAATCTTGCTGTTCGGTGCTATCGAGAAACTCAATGGCATCAATGGCGATATATTGGGCTTGAGCCGATGCGAGGGCAAAAGGTTTGGTCTTGGCATCCCAATATTGTGCCGAATGCCCTTGACTCACAGCCTGAGCCACCCATGCTTTGAGGAAATGGCTTTTTCCCCGCCCCTCTGCGCCCCATACATAGATCAAACGCTCTTGCTGATCTTGTAAGACTTGCAAAAGTTCGCGGTTCGCCTGTCCTAAAAATTTGGTAAAATCAGGAGAAACTTGATGCTCAAAATTCAAAATCAATTGAGACACAATATAGAGATTTCATGAAATAAAAAGAAACACATGAGGCTTATTGTAGCGTGCGCCCCCTAGCAAAGCAACCGCACGCCATCCTATTAAGAAACATCTTAACGACGATAATAATGACTTTTATAATAGTTTTGCATCAATTCGCGGAATAAGACCAAACAAATAGCGGCCAACGGCAAAGCCAATAACATACCGACAAACCCCATGAGCTGACCAAAAGCCATCAATGCAAAAATCACCAACAATGGTGATAAGCCTATGCGCTCACCTACAAATCTTGGCGTAATGACATAGCTTTCTAAACTTTGCCCCACTAAAAATACCGCCCAAACAGACAATAAGCCACTCAAATTACCAAACTGCAATAAAGCTGCCATGGTAGCCAACAATAAACCTATAAACGCACCCAAATAAGGAATAATGACCAACATACCTGCAATCATGCCAATGGCAAAGCCCGAATCCAATCCGATTAAAGCCAAACCACCGCCATAAATCAAACCGACCAAAATCATGACCAACAACTGACCACGCAAATACTCGCTCAAGGTTTCATCGATTTCATGACCAATGCGGCTAAAACGCTCTAAATAACGCCGCGGAATCATCTTCACCAGTCCTGCCGACCAACGTGGCCAATCCACTAAAAAGTAATACAGTAAAATCGGCAATAAAAACAAATTCACCAGCATCACGACCAAATGTCCACCTTGATTGGCCAAAAATGGCATGATTTTGGTCACACCTGTGCGGATTTGCTCACCATTTTCAGTCACATATTTGATGACAAATTTACTGTCCAAACCCCACTGAACATGGAAAGTCTGATTCACCCATGGCAACAAAGCCGTTTCAATATAACGCACCATATCAGGCAATTTTTGCCATGCTGCCTCAAATTGCTTCAACATCATCGGAATGATGAACAAAATGAGACTCACCACAATAAAAATAGCAAATAAAGTCACCAAAATGGCCGAAAAGTTGCGGCTCAATTTACGCCTAGTCAATTGATTGACCACAGGATTTAAAATATAAGCCAAAATAGCTGCAGCAATGAAAGGCGTTAAAATGGTACTTAACTGGTGAACGAGAAAGCCTAATATCAATACAATGACAAAGCCAACCACCCAATTGAGATACGTACTGCGTTTGCGCACATACATAACCACTCCTTGTGCCAAGGTAAAAAGATGTTCCATCCTAACATGAAGCAAGCATAGTCCTGCGTGAAATGAATATGAAATCCATTGCACTGGCTATTATCATAAAAACAGGGTGCTTGCCTCTGGCAAACACCCTGTTTTAGACTAAAAAGCCATCTATTATTTGCGAATGGCTTCTACTTGAATTTTCAATTTGGTTTTCATGTTAAAACCAAACTTCTTAGCATAATCCACACCAAATGCATCACGGTCAAACTCACCTTCTACATCCGCGCCACAAGTGTAAGCTTTGGTCATCGGATTTTCCATGCATTTGAAGTTTTCAATATCCAAATTCACAGGTTTGGTCACACCTTTCAAAGTCAAATGACCTACTACTTTGCCTGGTTTGCCATCTTCAAAATCGGTTAAACGACCTTTGTAAACCGCGGTTGGGTATTTTGCCACATCCAAAAGGTCTGCACTTTTGGCATGGGTATTAAAACCCTCATGACCTGAATTAAAAGAATTCATGTCAATAACCGCTTCTAATTCACCCGTTTTTTTCGCGGTATCAATGGTGACAAAGCCACTGGTTTTATTAAACTTGCCACGCCAAACCGACAAACCACCCATGTGATCGGCTTCAAAACTTGGATAAGTGTGTTCAGGGTCAAATTCATATTTCACTGGCGCAGCTTGCACAGACAAAGCCGCAGTCATCAACACTGTTGCCAAACCCAATAATGCACTTTTTTTCATGAGAACGTCCTTTTTTAGTATGGTAATGGTGGTCACTGCAACATGTGTTGCTACAAACAAAATATATGACACAAGCTAAGTAATGTAAACGGTTTTGCGCCAATCAACAAGTTGGATTGATGCAATGCTCTTTTACTCTTGGTTAACAATAAAAAGCGTCCTGTAAACTTTACAGGACGCTTTATGATGTCATTCAAATATGACAATAATGTTTATTGCCACACCAACAAAGCATGCAATTTTTTACCACGACGAATGATGGTATAACGACCAAAGCGTTTGTGCTCATCGGTCAACAAATAAGCATCGTCTGGTTTTTCAGGTGCGTGTTCAGGATTGTTAAGCGCAGCAGCCGCGCCATTCAACGCCACCGCACCACTGGCAACAAAACCACGACCTTCTTTATTGGATTTCGCCAAGCCGCTGACAATCAATGCTTCCACCACATTCACATTGCCAGTCATCTCAAACACAGGCAAACCATCCAATGCCAATTGCTCAAAATCGCTTTCGGTCAATGCACTTTGGTCTTCAGCAAACAAACTTTCAGAAATACGCTTGGCAGCTGCCAATGCTTCTTCGCCATGAATCAAGCGCGTCATTTGCTCTGCCAAAATGCGCTGCGCCTCAGGTTTAGTACCGCTGGCTTGGTCAGCAGCTTCAATCGCATTGATTTCTTCTACGCTCAAGAAAGTAAAGAACTTCAAGAATTTATAAACATCCGCATCGGCCACTTTCAACCAAAATTGGTAAAATTGGTAAGGCGAGGTTTTGCTAGCATCCAACCACACCGCACCACCTTCGGTTTTACCGAATTTGGTGCCGTCAGATTTGGTCACCAATGGCAAAGTCAAACCATACACGCTGTCTTTGTTCAAGCGGCGGGTTAAATCAATACCTGCGGTAATATTACCCCATTGATCAGAGCCACCAATTTGCAATTTACAACCGTGGCGTTTGTTCAATTCGCTAAAGTCATAACCTTGCAACAAGCTGTATGCAAATTCGGTAAACGAAATGCCGACATCGTCACGGTTCAAGCGTTGCTTCACAGATTCTTTGTTCATCATCGCGTTGACAGAAAAATGCTTACCGATGTCACGCAAAAAGTCCAAGCAGCCCATGCCGCCGAACCAATCGTAATTGTTCGCCATCACCGCCGCATTATCGCCTTCAAACGACAAAAATGGCGTCAATTGATTGCGAATTTTTTGCACCCAACCTGCCACGGTTTCAGGCGTATTCAAACTGCGTTCTACTGCTTTAAAACTTGGGTCACCAATCATGCCTGTCGCACCGCCAACCAATGCAATCGGTTTGTGGCCTGCCAATTGAAAACGGCGCAAAGCCAATACTGGCAATAAGTGACCGATGTGCAAACTGTCAGCAGTAGGATCGAAGCCGCAATACAAAGAAATTTGGCCATCGTCTAACAATTGTTGTAAGGCTTCAGCATCCGTAGTCTGTGCAATCAAACCACGTTGTTGTAATTCATTGATCAATCCGCTCATCGTTAACTTATCTTCAAAAACAGTGTTAAAAAAGCTTTCAGGCGACCTGAAAGCTGTAAATAAATATGTAAACGGCGTTCATTTTACAGGATAGTGAGCACTTGGGCTAACCTTATGCGCAAACAAACTATTCAACAATCATGTTTCCATTCAATCCCACCATGCCCGCCACGCCAACACGCGACAAATAAACACAGTATTGGCGCGGCACAACCAAAGCCAATAAATGTTCAATATCAATATAACCGTCTAGCTCCAAACGCTTATACATCATGTCACACATGGCCTCAAACCATGCTTCAAATTTGGGCATCAACACAGGGTCAAAACTCCACAAGCGTGTCATATAATGCATTTTGGTTCCACCGCTATTGTGTAAAGGTAAAAAACCATCGGTACGACACAAAAAAGCGGCTTTATGGGCAAATTGTTCATGGTTGTAAAAATCTTGTGAAAAAGGTGCACACACACGATAGCGGCCTGAAACCTTAAACACACGGCGATAACCATCCAAATATTGATTCAAACGCGCCCATTCTAATAAACCGTGCATGCCTGCCATTTCATTCAAATTTTTAATCACATTACCCATCGGATCTGTCTCAGGCGAACAAATGGCGTAATTGTGTTGTATGGTTGGATGTTGAGAGAAATGCAGAATATGGTTCGCGCCATGTTGCATAAAATTTTGCTCATATTGCGGGGGAATGCGTTCACGCGACAATTCCATCACAATAATGTCTGCATGCGGTGCCATTTGGCGAATGCTGTCCAATGTTGCCATCGTTTGCGCCAAACGTTCTTCAGTCGGGAACAGACCATATTGTGTGACCAATGCCGATGACACAATGAATAAATCGCGATAATGCATTTGGTTTTCCCCTTTATGGTTTCAAGCCTAAATATTTATTTTTTAAATGCAAAATACACAGCCCCTAAAATAAACCCAAAACTAATCAAATAATTGAGTTTAAAGCCTTCTTTCAAATAAAATACAGCAAAAAAAGCAAATACTGTTAGCGTGACCACTTCTTGCATGATTTTCAATTGAAAGGGTCGTATGCCCCATTCACTGCCAAAATGATTAGCAGGAATAACCAAGCAATATTCAAACAAAGCAATCGTCCATGAAATCAAAATGATTTTCCACAGCGGCATTTCTGCACCACCAGGTTTCAAATGCCAATACCAAGCGATGGTCATCAACAAGTTTGAAAACACCAATAAAATCAATACCACTGCGGTTTTAGTCAACATTATTCACACTTTAAAAATCAAAAACGCGCTATTTTAGCGCGCTTTATGATGCTTCAAATTGTTTACGCTGCCTGTTGTTTCAATAAAGCGACATAAGCATGGACCCATTGTTGCAAAAATGCAGCGCTACGCTTATTGAAAACACCTTCGGCATCCATCAAATCATCAGTCCATTGTACAAAAGCTTCAGGCTGATTCACCGTCGGCATGTCCAAAGCTGCCACGATGTTGCGCAAATGTTGTTGCGCTACTGCCGTTGCTATTGCTCCTGGCGATGTACCTATCACACCTGCAACTTTACCTGCCCAAACGCTTTTACCGTAAGGACGAGAGCCATGATCTAAAGCGTTTTTCAAAGCTGCGCTAATAGAACGATTGTGTTCTGGCGTTACAAACACCACACCTTGTAGCGCAGCCACAGCTTGCTTGAAAGTGCTGACTGTTTCGGTCGGCTGATTGTCCAAGTCTTGGTTGTACAAGGGCAACTGGCTGATATCGACAAAAGAAATTTCAATCTCGCTTGGAAACAATTTTGCCAATGCTTTGGCCAATTTCAAATTGAAAGAATCTTGGCGCAAACTACCGACCACCATACCCACTTGATAAGCTGCCATAGTCATACTCCTTCATCATGATATCAAAATGAATTAGAAAACAAATTCACTTAAAGTTCACTCATTATGAATAAAAACCCATTCATTGAAAGGTTTTCAAAGCGGCCTGTAAAAACGCATCTAAGAAATCATAGCCCGAATGCGAGCCACCTTCGATTAATTTCACTTCTTGAGCAGGGAATGCTTTTTGTGCCACACGATAGTCCAATACCTCATCAGCAGTGCCCAACATCACCAAACGCTTAGCACCATTCGATTCGGTATAAGCTTTTTCTTGTTTATACTCGGCCAAAGCTTCAATGTCTTTGCCTTTGGTTTGGTAAAATTCGATAGCAGGATTGGCAACTGCCACCGCTACTTTGCGTAAGACACCCACACGATTGGCCCAATAACCACCCAAGCTACAGCCAATACAACCAATGATTTCATGCCGCTTGAAAATCAAATCAATGATTTTATCAATCGCATTCGGTGGAATGTTTTCATAATCGAGCTCCATGCCCACCACTTGTATGCCATGCTCGGCAAAAAATGCTTTGGTGCGGTCAAATTTCTCCGTTTTACAATCAGATTGATAACCATGAAAATAAATAATCGTACTCATCACCGCTCCCTCAGTTGAATTTCAATTAAAAAAAGCGCCCTCAATCAGGCGCTTTTTTTCACAATGCTTTACACATTGAATAAGAAGTTGATGACATCACCATCTGCCACCACATATTCTTTGCCTTCAGCGCGCATCTTACCAGCTTCTTTGGCTTTCACCTCACCACCCAAAGCGATGTAATCATCAAATGCAATTACTTGCGCACGAATGAAACCACGTTCAAAGTCAGTGTGAATCACGCCTGCCGCTTGTGGTGCAGTATCACCTTTGTGAATCGTCCAAGCACGCACTTCTTTCACACCAGCGGTGAAATAAGTTTGTAAGCCCAACAAATCATAGCCAGCACGAATCAAACGATTCAAACCAGGTTCTTCCAAGCCCATTTCTTGCAAAAATTCGTTCTTGTCCGCATCATCCAAATCCGCAATTTCCGCTTCCATTGCCGCACAAACCGCTACCACAGGCGCACCTTCTTTGTTCGCCAATTCGGTCAAAGCATCCAACAATGAATTGTTTTCAAAACCGTCTTCTGACACGTTTGCCACATACATCGCAGGTTTCACCGTCAACAAACAAATCGGCTTGATAATCGCCAACTCATCCGCATCCAAACCTGCCGAACGCACAGGTTGACCTTGGTCCAAATGCGCTTGCAGACGTTCTAAAATTGCTACCAATTTTTGTGCATCTTTATCGCCAGATTTGGCTTTTTTGCCTTCACGCAAAATCGATTTTTCAACCGATGCCAAATCCGCTAAAGCCAATTCGGTGCCGATGGTTTCGATGTCAGAAATCGGGTCCACTTTGCCTGCTACGTGAATAATATTGTCGTCTTCAAAACAACGTACCACGTTCACAATCGCATCGGTTTCACGGATATTGGCCAAAAATTGGTTACCCAAACCTTCGCCCTTGCTCGCACCTGCTACCAAACCAGCAATGTCCACAAACTCTACAATCGCAGGTTGCATTTTTTGCGGATTCACAATTTTAGCCAAATCATCCATGCGTGCATCGGGTACTTCTACGATGCCGACATTAGGCTCAATGGTACAAAATGGGTAGTTTGCCGCTTCGATGCCGGCTTTGGTCAATGCATTGAATAAAGTTGATTTACCCACGTTAGGCAAGCCAACGATGCCACATTTCAAACTCATAAGGCGTCCTGAAAATCTTTAGTCTTAAATAATGGCGTTATTGTAACATAAGCCTCTGTTTATGCTTTAAGCAATCCACACAAGCGATGCTAAATCCTGTTTTCACACTGAACATGATTGAAGCATGGTTTTAGTACATTTCTGTACAAAAATACAAAAAAGCCACCTTTTCACAAAGATGGCTTGGTTTAATCCATACATTTACTGACGGTACAAACTCACAGGACAGTTTTGACCCAATGCATCAGAGCAATAACGCACATGATTGGCGTTTTCCCATTTTAAAAAATGGGTGGTACTTTGACCTGATTGGTTAGCACCGTTTCCAAAACAATCTACCATGCCATTGTCTTCTACAAACACCACATTCATTTGCGGCAATCCCGCTGTATTTTTCACTTCATAGCGCGCGCTGATACGCTCTAAAGCGCTGTTAATTTGCAAATTTCCATCGGCTTCAAAACGATAATATTCAGAACATTGAGCATTGTTTGGCACGGGCATTGCCCAACTTCCAACCAAATTGGTTTCTGTCACCGCCCATGCAGGCATAGCCATTGCCGACACTACCGCCGCTACCATCCATTGCTTGCAATTCATCACTTACCCTTCTAAATGTATTTCTAAATTATCAATCAAACGCGTGTTGCCTAAACGAGCCGCTGCCACAATCACCACGTGAGCATCGCCCGCATGAGCGACCTGTAAATCATGCGTATTGCGTACTTCCACGTAATCCACAACCCAAGCTTGTTCCGTCAAAGTTTTGACTGCTTGTTGCTCCAGTTTGGCATAGTCTTGGCGGCCTGAACGAATTTGGGCAGCCATTTGTGTCAAAGCTTGATACAACTGTGGCGCTTGCGCGCGTTCGGCTTCACTCAAATACCCATTGCGACTGGACAAAGCCAAACCATCCGCCGCACGACCTGTATCCACGCCAACAATTTTAATGTCCATATTCAAGTCTTCAACAAAGCCTCGAATCACCGCCAATTGCTGGTAATCTTTTTTGCCAAAACAAGCGACATCAGGTTTGACAATATTGAATAATTTGGTTACCACTGTTGCCACACCACGGAAATGACCCGGTCGGAACACACCACATAATTCATTTTGAATATTTGGTGGTTCCACATTATAGTGTTGGCTCACATGTGGATACAATTCCATTTCATTGGGCGCAAACAACACATCCACACCAGCGGCCTGTAACTTTTCAGCATCAACATCCAACGTGCGAGGATAAGACATAAAGTCTTCACCTTGACCAAATTGCAAACGATTCACAAAAATGCTGACCACAATCTTTTCAGCATGTTTCTTCGCCTCGGTCACCAAAGCCAAATGACCATCATGTAAATTGCCCATGGTTGGCACAAATGCCACCACGCCCGCTGCTTTGCGCCAAGCGCGTAAATCCTGAATGCTTGTGATAATTTGCATCACGATATCCTATTTTATGAAAGACAAAGGCCACCAATAATTCATTGGTAGCCTGATTTTGCTCAGATAAACTTTATCTTACTCGCTAAATTGATGCTCTGCAGCAGGGAATTCAGATTTTTTGACCGCATCCACATAAGCTTTGACTGCATCTTGAATGCTGTTTTGTCCTTGCATAAAATTGCGTACAAAGCGTGCCGTTTTGCCAGGATACACACCCAACATATCGTGCATCACCAATACTTGACCATCACAATCGACGCCAGCACCAATACCGATGGTCGGGCAAGCCAAAGAAGCAGTCACTTCAGCAGCCAAAGCCGCTGGTACGCATTCCATCAATACCAAAGCAGCACCTGCATCCGCATGGGCTTGGGCATCGGCTTTCAAAGCATTGGCAGCCACATCGCCTTTACCTTGTACTTTGTAACCGCCAAACGCATGCACAGACTGTGGCGTCAAACCAATGTGTGCACACACAGGAATGCCACGCATTTGCAAAAATTCAGTGGTTTCAGCCATCCAAGCACCACCTTCTAATTTGACCATATGCGCACCTGCCGCCATCAATTCAGAAGCGGCTGCAAATGCTTGCTCTTTGCTTTGCTGATAAGAGCCAAACGACAAATCCGTCACAATCATCGCATTTTGATTACCGCGTGCCACCGCTTTGGTGTGATAAACCATATCTGCTAAAGAAACTGGCAAAGTAGAATCATGACCTTGTACCGTCATGCCTAAAGAATCGCCCACGAGTAACATATCCACACCAGTATCACTCATCAAGCGGGCAAAACTGGCTTCATAACAAGTTAACATGGTGATTTTTTCACCAGCTTGTTTCATTTTTAATAAAGTACTTACAGTAATCATCGTGACTCTTTATATTTTTTAATACGTGGTGGTTTCATTCAAATTCAAATAATGACGTGAACCACGCATATTGTGCATGGTATCGAGCAACATTTGAAAATGGTCTTCATTGTGAATGAAATCCAATTCATCGGTATTGGCAATCAACAAAGGTGCATGAGTGTACAAATGGAAAAAATGGCTGTATTCCTCATCCACTTGTTTCATATAACCATTCGGGAATAATTTATAATGCGCTGATTGTGCAGTACTACCCGAATGTTTATTCGCATCTTGCTTGCCTTGCAAGTAAATGACCAAATCCGGTACCGGATATTCAGGCAAAACTTGCTGTTTGACTTGCCAATATAAGGTCGCCTCATCATCTTGCAAGACAATTGGCACAAATATTTGATCTTTTTCCAATAAAAAATCACTGACAACCCGTTGTTGTTGGCGATCTTCTTCTAAAACCATGGTCGCCGCCGCAGCTCGCTCCATCAAAAAATGCAATTGTGTAGCCAAACCATGATTCGTCGCATTCAAGTAAAACTTGGTCAAAAACGGGTTTTGCTCTGGGGCCTCACTCAGCAGCTCGCACTCAAAACGCTCGGCCAATTTACGACTCAAAGCCGTTTTACCACTTCCAATTGAACCTTCTACGACCAAATAGCGGTAATCCATCACTCAACTCCCGTTTCTATCCAAGTTATTGTATTTACTTCACATTACATCGTGCAAACACTCAATGTCACTGACATCTACTTGCGCCAATAAATCCGCAACACTGCCTTTTTCACCTAAATAAACATTTGGCACAATGTCATGTAAAGGCATCAATACAAAACCACGCTCATGCGCGCGAGGATGCGGTAAAGTCAAACGCTCTGTATTCCAAATTTGACCTGCGTAATCAATGATATCTAAATCCAAAGTACGTGGCGCATTTTGAAATGTCCGCTCACGTCCAAAATCTGCTTCAACTTGATTCAGAAGTTGTAACAATAACATGGGTTCAAGCGTGGTTTCTATTTGCACTGCAGCATTAATAAAGTCAGGCTGATCTAAATAACCTACAGGCGCTGTACGGTATAAACGAGAGGACGCAATAATGTCAATTGCATTATGCTTTTTCAAGCAATCAATGGCTCGTTGCACTTGAGCAACAGGCTCAGACAAATTGCTGCCCAAAGCAATCAAAGCAGTATATTTCAACATAGTTTAATTTTCATGAATCATAGAAGTGTTTTTCGGACGACGGCGACGGCGGCGTTTTTTAGGTTGTTCTATAACCACTGCTTCTACCGCTTCGGAATAAGGGCGCGCCGCAGTACCCACCATGGCCTCACGTTCATGAGTCGATACTTCTTGGAAACGCTGCCACCACAGCGCCGCCTCAGTATCAGCTTCTCCTACCTCATAGCGCAACAACAAAAAGTCGTACGCCGCTCTGAAACGTGGTTGTGCAATCAAGCGATAAGGACGCTGACCTTTTTGATTGTCAAATTGCGATTGCAATTGCCAAATCTCACGGCACATAGCCGTCATACGATGTGGCAAACCCCAGCGACTACCATCGAGTTCTTCTCGCACTGATTCCACAGCCGCACTCAAAGCCATAGATTTTTTCAGGCCGCTTGCTATAAAAAATTGCCACTGGTCTCGCACTTTAGGCCACAACAATGCTGCCAATAAAAAACCTACCGACACATGTTTGCCTTGTTTGATACGCAAGTCGGTATTTTTCAAAGCCAACTGAATAAAAGGCTCGTTCAAGTCTTGTGTCATCAATACTTGTAAAAACGGATGCACATTCGCTTGTATGCCAAAACGGCGAACATTTTGCAAACACGCCAAAGCATGACCAGACAATAACAATTTGATCAACTCATCGACCAAACGTGCAGGCGGTTCAGCGGCAAGCCACGGCGCACACTCTGCCATCACGTTGGCGATGGCATCATCCAATTCAAAGCCTAATTTGGTCGACAAACGCAAAGCACGCAACACTCGCACAGGGTCTTCGCGAAAACGCTGCTTAGGCTCGCCTATCATCACCAAGCGGCGTTTTTGAATGTCCGCCATACCATGATGATAATCAATAACCTGATTGGCGATGGCATCGTAATACAAAGCATTGCATGTAAAATCACGACGCAAAGCGTCTTCAGCTTGCGAGCCAAACGTGTTGTCACGCATGATGCGACCTTGCTCATTTTGCTGCATCTGATCGCCACCACGATAAGTAGTCACTTCGATGGTTTCAGCACCCATCATCACATGCACAATGCGAAAACGGCGACCAATAATGCGGCTGCGTTTGAACACTGCCTTGACTTCTTCTGGCGTGGCATTGGTAGCGATATCAAAATCTTTAGGCGATTGACCCACCAATAAATCACGTACACCGCCGCCGACCACCATGGCATCATAGCCAGATTGATGTAATTGTTTGACCACTTTTTGCGCTGCATGGCTTAGGCGCGACAAGCTCAAACCAAACTCATTACCATCCCAAATATGGACAGGTAACGATGGTAAATCAGTGGTCAACAAAGGGGATAACTTCTTTTTTGAATTCATGTGTATCGATGCTGGCAAACAGCATCACAGTAAATATAGTGGGCTCATTATACGTCAATTGCTCGGTTTTCATGCGAACCACGCCAATTTATGCTGCAAGCTGCTACCTAGTGGCCTGAAGTTTGGTTATAATACGCCTTTATTTTTTGCTGGCTCAAGCCATAGCTTGAGCATGATAAGACAGAGCCAACTATGTACAATTACCAATCAGATTTCACCAAATTCATGAATGAATACTTGGAGCAAAATCCAGATGTGGCCGCTGAGCGCCTGACCAATCGTGCCAAATTGTGGGACGTGACTTTGAAAAACGAAGAACAAGCCGACTTCGAAGCCGCTGAATTGCCAAAGCCAGCTTACACTTACCAACCTAGCGCTGAGTAATTGTTGTGACAGTGGCTTCTTGGAGTATTGCTCCTGAATTGGCGCAATATTTACATGCTATTGGTCCTAGCGAACCGAACATTTTAAAACGCTTGCGTGAGCGCAACGAAGGTCATCGCTTGGGCAAAATGAGTTTGGCACCTGAGCAAGCGCAATTATTGGTATGGTTAGCCAAGCTCACAGGCGTGAAACGTTATTTAGAATTGGGCGTGTTCACAGGCTATAGCAGCACTGCGATGGCTTTGGCTTTGCCTGAAGATGGCCGCATTGTTGCCTGTGATTTGAATGCCAGCTTCACCGCTTTGGCACAAGAAGCATGGCAAGAAGCAGGTGTCAGCGATAAAATTCAATTGCGTTTACAGCCTGCCTTATTCAGTTTAGAAGAGTTGCTAGACGAAGGCATGGCAGGCACGTTTGACATGGCATTCATTGATGCCGACAAAGCGCCCACACCTGAATATGTAGACTTGTGTTTGCAACTGGTTCGAGATGGCGGCATCATTGCCATAGACAATGTTTTACTAGGCGGTCGTGTGTTACAGGACGCTGATGAACACAGTCCACCGAGCGTCGCGATTTTGCAGCAATTCAATCGCAATATGCCGCAAGATCCTCGTTACATGGCCATTACCTTGCCTGTTGGCGATGGCATGACTTTACTGATTAAACATCCACAAGGTTGACATCATGATAAGGCGTTTGAGTGTGATTTTGGCAACCATGATGAGCATCAACGCGTGTAGCCAAATGACGGCGCCTTCATCGTTCAACACTTCCACACATACGCCCCCTTTGCCCACTGCATCTGCATCGACTCCCGTAGCACCAGCACATCACGATGATATGGATGACATTGATGAAGTGGAAATTTTGCAAGAGCATGTGAAATTGCTAGAGCAAAATCTGTTTTTAATGCAAGAACAAATGCGTGCTTTGCAACGCCAACAAGTGGCTTTGAATCAAAACATGGAGCACGTTGCTAAAAATCAACGCATTCATGTCAAAACCGTTGACATCGAAACACACAACGACTTGCCGCACGATGCCACTTATTCTCGTGCATATGCACAATATCAAAAAAAACAATACGCCCAAGCCATACAAACTCTCAAGCCATACAACAGTGGTGGCAGTGGCTCAACTGATGCCATTAACGGCATGTATTTGTTGATGCTGTCGCACAAACAACTCAAACAATGTGAGTCCACCATCACCATCGGACGCCAATTTCAACAACGTTTCCCTACCCACATTCGGGCAGCGGAAGCGCTTTACAGTGTTGGTCAATGCCAATACGATATGCAGCAAAAAGACATCGCCCGTGAAACATGGAAACGTGTGCGTGTGCTTTATCCTCACAGCGCCGCCGCTCGTATGGCTGCGCAGCAATTACGATAAGTTAAGGAAAACTCTAATGGTACAAGTGGGCATTATTATGGGCAGCAACAGTGACTGGAACGTCATGCAATATGCCGCCGCCTTCTTACAAGAATTTGGTGTGGCTTTTGAATGCAAAGTCGTGTCAGCGCATCGTACCCCTGATTTGATGTTTGAATATGCCGAACAAGCGCGCGAACGTGGTTTGAAAGCCATCATTGCAGGCGCAGGTGGTGCGGCGCATTTGCCTGGCATGGTTGCGGCTAAAACCACTTTGCCTGTTTTGGGTGTGCCTGTACCAAGTAAATATTTGCGTGGTGAAGATTCTTTGTTGTCGATTGTCCAAATGCCCAAAGGCGTACCTGTAGCAACTTTTGCCATTGGTGAAGCGGGTGCTGCGAACGCCGCTTTGTTTGCCATTTCTTTGCTTGCCAATGAAAACCCTGAATTGGCTCAAAAATTAGCAGACTTCCGTCAAAAACAAACCGACACGGTTTTGGCCATGGATTTACCTGCTGTTGACTTGTAAGACCTTACAGGACGCTTGTACACCTGACCACTCTCAGCGTTGCGGTGTCATCAGCGTCCTGTAAACCCTATCTGCATTTTCAAATTGAATAAGTAAACGACACCATGCACATTTCTACCCCCATCTTACCTCCTGCTCGTTTGGGCATTTTAGGCGGCGGCCAATTAGGTCGCATGTTCACCGTGGCAGCCAAAACCATGGGCTACCAAGTGGTGGTACTCGATCCAGATCCATTGGCACCTGCGGCTGAATTTGCCGATGAACATTTGTGCGCCGCTTTCACCGATGAAGCCGCTTTGGCACAATTGGCGCAATGTGCTGCAGTGACGACTGAATTTGAAAATGTTAGCGCCGATGCGATGCGTTCTTTGGCACAACACACCATTGTTTCTCCAAGTGGCGATTGCGTCGCCATTGCACAAAACCGCATTTTGGAAAAAGCATGGATACGCAAAGCAGGTTTGGAAACCGCTCCTTACCAAGTGATAGAACAAGAATCTGATATTTCCGATGCATCGGAAGCATTTTTACCAGGTATTTTGAAAACAGCGACTTTAGGCTACGATGGCAAAGGTCAAATTCGTGTCAAAACCTTGTCTGAATTGGTGGCCGCTTTCAAACAACACCAAGGCGTGGCGTGTGTACTTGAGAAAATGGTGGATTTGCGTAGCGAAATTTCGGTGATTGTGTGTCGTTTGAATAACGACACCAGCATGTGTTTTGATCCTGCTGAAAACGAACACATTGATGGCATTTTGGCATATTCGATTGTGCCTGCACGCTTGCCTGAATCTTTGCAACAACAAGCCAAAGACATGGCCAAACGCTTGGCAGATGAATTAAATTATGTAGGCGTATTGGCGGTAGAAATGTTTGTGGTGGGCGATGATGCACAATTGGTGGTCAATGAAATCGCCCCTCGTCCGCACAATTCAGGACACCATACCATCAATGCCTGTGTGACCGATCAATTTCAACAACAAGTGCGTTTGATGTGCGGCCTGAATCCTGGCGACACATCGTTGTTATCGCCTTGCACTATGGCAAATATTTTGGGTGATGTGTGGGGCGAAGATGGTTCTGAACCCAATTGGTTGCCATTGCAACAACACGCAGCCAGCCATTTGCATTTGTATGGCAAAAAATCGGCTCGTAAAGGTCGTAAAATGGGCCATTTCACCACATTGGCACAGGACGCTAATCAAGCTTACCAATGGGCACAAGACTTACATGCCCAACTGAAAAAATAAAGTGTATGCTTGCAAGCAGCCTACGGGCTGCTTTTTTTATAGCTCATTGATTTACAGGACGCTTCATTTATGAACATTCCTTGGCATATTTACCGCAGTTTTGCGCAGCAACATTTTCCTGATGTGCTCAAACCTCGTGCAAAAGACAGCCACAAAGGCACTCATGGTACAGTTGGCATCATTGGCGGCAATGTTGGTATGAGTGGTTCGGTCATTATGGCTGCCAAAGCCGCCCTGAAATTGGGTGCAGGCAAAGTCAAAATTGGCTTTGTGCAAAACAGCTTGCCTATGCCTGTTTTGGAAAGCCAGCCTGAAATTATGTTGTACACTGCCCAACAATTGTTGCAACAACAAGACATTAACGCATGGCTTATAGGATGCGGAATGGGTACAGATAACAATGCTTGCCATATTTTACAAACATTGTCTGAACATCAATTACACAAACCCATTGTTTGGGATGCGGATGCGTTAAATTTATTGGCGAAGTATACAAAATTTCACACTTTATTAAACTCAAACCACATCATCACCCCTCACCCCACAGAAGCAGCAAGATTGTTGCAACAGCAAACCGCTGAGATTCAAGCACAGCGGACGCTCGCTGCTTTAAATTTATATCAGCAATACCACTGTATCAGCGTCTTAAAAGGCTATCAAACTTTGGTACAAATCACTGATACTCAATACTATTTAAATGAAAGTGGTCATGCAGGTTTGGCAACGGCAGGCAGTGGTGATGTTTTGGCTGGCATGATGGTCAGTTTGCTTGCTCAAGGCATGGATTGCGCTCAAGCGGCTTGCGCAGCTGTGTGGTTACATGGCGTTGCAGCTGAAATTTTGTCTTTACAACAGATTGGACCTATTGGTATGGTAGCAACAGAGTTGATTGATGCAGCAAGACAGCTGCGCAACCAACTGTTGATGACAGACAATTGATTTTATAGACTGATTTGGTCACGATTTTGTCATCAATGACGGTTAAGATGCCACGCATCTGAACCATTAATGATAATAAATAAGAAAAGGATAGAGATCATGCAACACCGTCGCAGAATGCAAAACTTTCAAGCCTTACAACACACTCGCCGCCAAGTGGCTGATAAAAACAGCACTGTACCTGTGCCACAAGCAGAGCCTGCTGTGAGCCATGTCAGCGAGCGTTAATCCATCTGCTTTTAAACAGCAACCGACTGAGCCATTCGCAAGAGTGGCTTTTTATTTTGATACAATATGTATCGAAATTGTATAAGACGGTTTCCATGTTGTTGATTCGGTGTTAAGGTTTCCATCTAGTAAAGTTGGCAAAATACTTTGCGTAATTCATACCTACAAAGAAAATCAAAGAAATTGAGGAGTCTGAATGAATAAGCTTTATCCTGATGCAGCCACTGCTTTGGCTGATGTCATTGCCGACGGTCAGACTGTGGCTGTGGGTGGTTTTGGTTTGTGCGGCATTCCTGAAAGTCTGATTGTGGCAGTGCGTGACAGTGGCAAAACCGATTTAACTTGCATCAGCAACAACGCAGGTGTCGATGGTTTTGGCTTGGGTTTGCTGTTGGAAACCCGCCAAATTAAAAAAATGATTGCTTCTTATGTCGGTGAAAACAAGGAATTTGAACGCCAATATTTGGCAGGCGAATTGGAAGTAGAATTGACGCCACAAGGCACTTTGGCGGAAAAATTGCGCTCAGGCGGCGCTGGTATCCCTGCCTTTTTCACCAAAACAGGCGTAGGCACACAAATTGCCGAAGGCAAAGACGTTAAAATATTCAACGGTCAAGAATACATTTTAGAAGAAACCTTAACCGCGGATGTGGCTTTGGTCAAAGCACAAAAAGCCGATAAAGCGGGCAACTTGATTTTCAATAAAACGGCACGAAATTTCAACCCAGAATGTGCCATGAGCGGACGCATTACCATTGTGGAAGTGGAAGAAATTGTGGAAATTGGCGAATTAGACCCCAACCACATTCACTTGCCCGGCATTTACGTACAACGCATTGTGGTGAATGCCCACCCTGAAAAACGCATCGAAAAACGCACTTTGCGTGACGCTTAAGAAAGGATACACAATGGCTTGGACACACGATCAAATGGCAGCACGCGCTGCGCAAGAGTTACAGGACGGTTTTTATGTGAATTTGGGCATAGGCTTGCCGACTTTGGTCGCCAATCACATTCCCGAAGGCGTGGATGTGTGGTTGCAATCTGAAAACGGCTTACTGGGCATTGGCGAATTTCCTACCGAAGACACCATAGACCCCGACTTAATCAATGCAGGCAAACAAACCGTGACCGCACGCCAAGGCGCAAGCTTTTTTTCAAGCTCAGAATCGTTTGCGATGATACGCGGTGGTGCGGTGAATTTGGCGATTTTGGGCGCGATGGAAGTCGCGGGCAATGGCGATTTGGCCAACTGGATGATACCGGGGAAAATGGTCAAAGGCATGGGCGGTGCGATGGATTTGGTAGGCGGCGTACAACGCGTGATTGTGTTGATGGAGCATTGCACCAAAAAAGGCGAATCCAAAATCTTGCCAAGTTGCACTTTGCCTTTAACCGGCAAAGGCGTGGTCAACCGCATCATCACCGATTTGGGTGTGTTAGACATTACCACTGAAGGTGTGAAATTGGTAGAGTTGGCAGAAGGCGTGAGTTTGGAAGACTTACAAAATGCTACTGCCGTCCCTGTTTTAGTTTAAATTCAAGCCATCAAGCGTCCTGTAAGCTTTACAGGACGCTCAATTGCCAGTTTGATACTCAAAGCACTGTCATTCACATATTGAAAAAGGAAGCTTTATGCCAACACAATTAAGCACTCAATTACAAGGGCAAGTAGCATTGGTCACAGGTGCTGCAAGCGGTCTTGGGCGTGACATTGCCGAAACTTTTGCACAAGCAGGTGCAGCCGTTGGCATTGCCGATTTGAATTTGGCTGGCGCACAAGCCACCGCCGATGCCATCAACGCAGCAGGCGGCAAAGCCATTGCCATTGAAATGGATGTCACCAATGAAGAAGCAGTGATAGCGGGTACACAAAAATTGGTCGACGCATTTGGTCGCTATGATATCTTGGTATCCAACGCAGGCATCCAAATCATCGATTCGATTGCCAACATGCCTTATTCGCAATGGCAAAAAATGCTGAATATTCATTTAGGCGGTGCATTTTTGACCACGCAAGCGGCCTTAAAACACATGCACCAACAAACAGAACCTAGCACAGTCATTTACATGGGTTCGGTGCATTCGCATTTGGCATCGCCCTTAAAAGCGCCTTATGTTACCGCCAAACATGGTTTATTGGGTTTGGCGCGGACTTTGGCCAAAGAAGGTGCACCACACAATGTGCGTTCGTATGTGGTGTGTCCGGGCTTTGTTAAGACACCGTTGGTGGAAAAACAAATTCCCGAACAAGCGCTTGAACGTGGTATCAGCGAAGAAGAAGTGGTTAAAAATGTCATGCTCGGTCAAACCGTAGATGGCGAATTCACCACCACCGATGACATCGCCCAATTGGCATTGTTTTTAGCCGCCTTTCCTACTTCAGCCTTAACAGGGCAATCGTTTATTGCCAGCCATGGTTGGCACATGCATTAATCGATCACATCGGTTTAAAAAAAGAACAAATACCGCAACAAATATTGGTATTTGTTCTTTTTTCCATTCAACTTAACATCATGCTTTATTTGAATTTAAAGCATTGATTTTTAATCAAAATTAAACAAATCCAATATTAAAAATACTTTAATTAATGACAAATTAATTAATGGTAGCGATCAGCGCCATATGTTTTTCATAAAAAATCACTCCCACTCATTTAAAACTTCCAAAATTGCCAGTAATATCCCATCCGAAATATCAAAATAAAACTTGTATTACTGGAATAATGCTGTATCAATGTAAAGGAAATCCCACCTATGGATCGCAAGCAAGCCTATCAATATGTTTGTGAATTGCTCAAACTCATGTTATCCAAAAAAAGCAGTGACTTATTCATTACGGTGAACTACCCTCCTGCTATGAAAATTGATGGCAAAATGACCAAAATGGATCCGCAAAATTTAACAGCGACGCATACTTTGGCATTGGTTCAATCCATCATGACGGAAAATCAAATCAAGGAATTTGAAACCACCAAAGAATGTAATTTTGCCATTTCTCCCAATGGCATTGGTCGTTTTCGTGTCAATGCTTTTGTACAACAAGGTTCGGCAGGGATGGTATTGCGTGTGATTCCAACCGAATTGCCGACCATTGATGGTTTGGGTGTGCCTGAAATTTTAAAAGATGTGGTAATGGCCAAACGTGGTTTGTGTATTTTGGTGGGCGGCACAGGCTCGGGCAAATCCACCACGCTCGCGGCGATGGTAGACTATCGCAATGAAAACTCACACGGTCACATCATCACCATCGAAGACCCTGTGGAATTTGTACATCCACACAAAAACTGCGTGGTGATGCAGCGTGAAGTGGGCATTGATACCGACAATTGGGAAATTGCTTTGAAAAACACCTTGCGCCAAGCGCCTGATGTGATTTTGATGGGTGAGATTCGCGATGCGGAAACGATGGAACACGCGATGGCGTTTGCCGAAACGGGTCACTTGTGTTTGGCCACGTTGCATGCCAACAGCGCCAACCAAGCGATTGACCGCATCATTAACTTCTTCCCAGAAGAACGCCACCAACAATTGCTGATGGACTTGTCTTTGAATTTGCGTGGCATGGTTTCACAACGTTTGATTCCACGCAAAGGCGGTAAAGGACGTGCAGCTGCAATTGAAATCATGCTCAATAGTCCATTGATTTCTGAATTGATTTTCAAAGGTGAAACCGGTGAAATCAAAGAAATCATGAAAAAATCGCGCGAATTGGGCATGCAAACCTTTGACCAAGCTTTGTTTGATTTGTATATGCAAGACAAAATTTCATACGAAGAGGCTTTGCGCAATGCCGACTCGGTCAACGATTTGCGCTTGACCATCAAATTGCATGGCGACCAAAAACCCATCGATGGTGTGGACGAAAACCACGACCCATTGGCAGCATTGAATTTGATGAACGATGCTGATTTGGCAGAGGCTTTGAACTCTTAAACCAAGTTTAAAATGATTAAAAAGCGTCCTGTAATCTTTACAGGACGCTTTTTATATCTGGATATTAAGCAATCAATTTTTAAGCATCTGCCAAAACTTTGACATGTACCGCCACGCTGCGCGCCAACGAGGACAAATCATAACCACCTTCTAAAACCGACACAATACGCCCATCGCACCATTTTTTTGACCACTTCACAATGCGCTCAGTGATCCATTTGTAATCCGCTTCAACCAAGCCAAAATTGCCCATATCGTCTTCCAAATGCCCATCGAATCCTGCACTGATAAACACCATTTGCGGCTGAAACTCCTCCAATTTGTATTGCCACAAATCTGCGACCACTTCACGCACCTCTTGCCCATGCGTGCCTGATTTTAAAGGTGTGTTGACAATATTGGGATTACTGCCCAAGGCTTTGTCGCCGCTATACGGGAAAAATGGATGTTGGAATAAAGACAGCAACATGACCCGTTCATCGTCTTTGAAAATCTCTTCTGTGCCATTACCATGATGCACATCGAAATCCAAAATCGCCACCCGCTCCAAACCATGCTCAGCAATGGCATGCATCGCCCCAACAGCCACATTATTGAAAAAACAAAAACCCATGGCTTTGTCGCTGCAAGCATGGTGTCCTGGCGGACGAATGGCACAAAATGCATTCGGTGCTTGCTTTTTCATGACCATATCAACCGCCTTAATCACCGCTCCTGCACTGTGTCTGGCAGCATTCAAAGTCGCACTGTTCATCGCCGTATCGGTGTCGACACGAAACGTGCCCACATGCGGCTGTACCGATTCCAAATAAGACAAATAACGCGGTGTATGCACACGTGATAATTGAATATCACTGACTTCGGGTGCTTCAATTTCATGCAAAAAGTCGAAAATTTGCGAAGCCATCAAACGGTCTTTAATGGCAGCCAAACGCTCAGGTCCTTCAGGATGGCCCTCACCCATATTGTGTTCCAAACACTTACCATGGGTAATATATGCCGTCATACCACGTTGATTGAGATCATGCAGATATTGCTTCGTCATTTTCAACCCTCTTTGTAGATAATTGATCCAATTCATATTATTTTTCTATATTTCATTGACTGCTGCGCTTAATGTAATCCATTTATGACATTGGTTAGCAAAATCATGATACTCCCGTTTGTGACTACTGAACAGAATCAAACAAATGTCCAAATTTGATTTAAATACAATAACTGCGTATTAAAGCGTGTTGTGGTATGTTTGAGTCTTGATGATGTCACTAAAGCAATGAACCATGATGAAAATTGAAATTTGGTCAGATTATGTCTGCCCGTTTTGCTATATCGGCAAAGCCAATTTATTGCAAGCCTTAACTGAACTGCAAGTAGAAGCCGAATTTGTTTGGCGCAGTTTTGAATTAGACCCAACCTATCCTATCGATGGTCCTAGCCATCATTACGATGTGTTACAACAAAAATTCCAAGTCAGCGCCGAACAAGCGGCTGAAAAATGTGGACAGTTGGCAAAGATTGGCGAAAGCTGCGGCCTGAAAATGGATTTTGAACAAGCCTATTATGGCAATACTTTCTTGGCTCACCAATTACAGCAATACGCCAACAGCATTGGTAGTGAGCAAGGTCACGCTATAAACCAACTTTTATTTGATGCGGTATTCAATCGTGGTTTGAATATCAATCATATCGATGTTCTAGCTGATTTGGCTACTGAAGCGGGCTTAAACCATACTGCCACGCAAAAAGCATTACAAAGCCAAGCATTTGCTACGGCAGTGCGAGTAGATAAAGCATCAGGACAAGAATTAAACATCACAGGCGTGCCATTTTTTGGTTTTGATGGCCGTTTGGCGGTGGCAGGAGCCCAATCCATTGATGCATTCAAAGAAGTGATTCAACATATTTTGAATCATGATGCATCTGAAGATGCCAAACTAACCCGCCAATAATCAGCACACTGATATCAATATACAGCCCAAAGTACCTCGATACTTTGGGCTTTTGTGTTGGGATATTATGCCGCCATCGCTTTGCGCTGACCAAACAACACTTGGGCTTGTGCTCGAATCTCAATCAAATCAGACACATTCAGACGCACCGCAGGGCGTAATTTCAAACAAGCCTCATCGCTTAAACCATGTATGCCACCGCTCAAACCATCACACCACGCATCTTCTTGCACATGGTATTGCCCAAGGTGTAATATTTGTGAGCATTGCACAGGATTGACCCACCACACCCCCACAACGTGTGAATGTTCAATGGTTTTGAAAACAATGTCACAATTTAAAGCCGCAATATTACAATAAGTATTCATCGTATTTTCTTTCTTGATTTAGCGTTTGATTGGTCGCAAGTTAAGATAAATCACCAAAAAAAAACCTTCCATCAAAAGAGGAAGGCCACAGTATCATTAACAAACTCGCTTTGTTGTTGATTCACTCAACCTCATCTTTACGTCCACCTTGCCCGAGTTGGCAGGTTGGCATGGTGCACAGCACCAAATCTGGATGATTCAAGACACAGCATAAATAAAGCAGTTTGTTTTGTCAAAATATTTACGCACAACAAACCAAGCTCAAAATCCTCACACAAGACCATCACACATACATCAAGCGGCCTGTAAACCTTACAGGACGCTTGTATCTTATCTGGTGCTTGATATCACATTAACGGCTCAATGTTTTCATGTCCTCATTCAAAATTCGCCTGATTTCTAAAATGGCTTGCGGATGCTCTTGAACGCTGTGATCTGCCGCTACTATCACTTTTTCAGATTGTGCATGCGCCAAATGGGCACTCAAATAAGGCACTACCCCATCATTGCTTTGTTCTAAAGGCACGTTAGGCTTACGTTGGGCAATAATAGAATGGTAAGGAATGGTCTCTGAAATCCGAATATTGCGATTAGCTATGACAAAACGGTTTTTTTCATCCAAATTATCAATGCTATTGGGCACAAAAATCCCATCTTTTTGCAAACGCAATAAATCTCGTCGATTGTTGGAAAATGCATCGGCCAAACTTTGTTCTAGCGTTTGCAATGTTCTAAATGGCAGACGCACCACGCTGCCAATCAACCGCCCCACTTTGCCGCCAGCCATTTGCGTCCCTTGATGCGGTGCCGCGATAAAAACCACTCGACCAATTTGTGGCATCGGCTCAAAGCGTACCAAAGGCAATATGCGTGGTGGAATCTTATCTACACCCAAAGCTTCTTTAAACCACTCATCCAAAGCACCACCATCATTGGCAATCATCATGCGTCCAATGACACCGCCCATGCTATGCCCTACTAGCACCATATTCTGTGAAGCAATGTTTTTTCCCTGCGGATCAAAATGTTGCATCGTTTCATTCACAATATGGCGTATCGCCACATGATTCAAAACAATCGGCATATTGGTCGGATAATATACTTGCCAAATTTGATAAGTTTGGCGCAGCTTCACATCGCCTAAAATCTCATTGGCCATATTCACCCAAGCCTCAGGACTGCTGGCCAAGCCATGCACCATCAATAAAATACGCTTGTTCGGATCATACGGCTGCATCAAAAACACATGTGGCTTTTCAATACCACCATCTCGCCCCAATAAGGTTTTAATCGCTTGCTTAGCAAAACCAGACTCAGCCAACCACACCCCATAAGGCGCAGTAAAATTGGCTGCCAATGGCACTTTTTTATGATTAATGGTGATGCTGTCATAAGTAAAAGGATCAAAAGATTGAATGTTTAAATCATGAGTTTGTAAAACTTCATCTAAATTCTGACCTTGAAAATGCACAATCAATGTGGCAGGTGCTGTATTGGTTTCGCTAAAAGGTTGGTCTGTTTGCAGTAACGGCTCATCGTCTAAAATCGCGACCAATTCTGCACCAAAGCCATCACGCTGATACACATTGCGCAAACCTGCAAATTTTAGATTGGAGGCAATAACAATGTCTTTTGGCCAAGCCATGCCATCTGGCAAATTCAATTGGCTCATATCGCTTTGCAAACGCCATTTACCCAATTGCATTTGCCCTGTTTCCGCCAGTTCGCGCCAATCTTCCACCGCATACCGCTTGGCATTATTGCCCACAAATTGTTGTATGGCATAATTATAATATTCCACAATTTGCGTTTGGCGTGACTCTAACACTCGTTGTTTGGGGTCACGGCTACCAAAAAACAAATACGCATACGCATAACGAGCACTTTCTAACAAAGCATCTTGTATGGTTTCAAATGGCTGTTTGTTTTTCTCTAAACTTTTGGCTTGCAACAACCACAATTCAGACAAAGCAGCCAAACGCATGTCTGCTTCGGTTTCTTCTAAAGCAGCAATTTTTTCAATACATTCGGGTAGTTTTTTTTCACATTCTGCACGAGCCAATCCAACCACCGAAACCGTTGTCATGCTAGCTTCACTGAGCACACCTTTACTCAATACATCATCTCGTTTGATGGCAATATAATCGGCATTGGTCTGCTGTTTTAAAGACACCATCGCACAGCCATTGAGCAATAAGCTCAATAAAACCATCCACATCAATACAAAAATGCGCATCATTTTCTCCTTATTTTGCGCCATTGTACCGCAATCCATATTGCCATCCTCGCATCTGTCTTTAGGTACCAAGACAACATAAAAAAACAGCCCTAAGGCTGTTCTTCTGACATCGTATTAATAACGCAATTTTGCCAAAACATTTTCACCCTCATCAAACAATTCAGGTCGGATAAAGGCAATATTACCGCTGGTATTTAACACCGCATCAATCAAATCATCGACCACATCATCAGTGGTTGGCGTTTCGCCTTCAGCCAAATTGACCACCACATCTAAGGTTTCTGCATCCACTTGAGCAGGTGCCACATAACCTTTGCGCACAAACAACGTATCAATACGCCCTTCTTTGGCACTGCGATAAATAGACGCCAAATCTGCCATCAGCAAATTTTGACCACGGGTTTGACCAATCAAATCAACCGCCGCTTTTTCTTGATTCAACTGATATTCATCCAGAACTGGCTGTAAATCCTGAATCAATAAACGCACATCCCATTCCACATTTTCAGTTTGCGTCAATGACCCTGCTACAATACTCAAATTGTCGCTTTCTTGTTGATAAAAAGCCACTGCCTTGTCATCACCTGCCACAAACACAGGCAAAGCCAAAGATTTGTGGATTTCTTGCATGCTCTTGTCAACACGATTCAAATATTCACGGTATAAATTCTCTTTGGCAATGCTATTGGCTTGGTCGTCAGAAGTTTTTTCTTTGAACAGCGTGTTTGCAATTGGGAAACTCACGTTATCTAGCAGCTTGTCTTCGCCTGTAAAGGTTTTCACTACCGCACCATTGAACACTTCGTACAAATTCGCTTCGCTCCAAGACACCGTCAGCAAATAATAATGCTGCGATTGCAAATCTTCACGTATCACATCGCGCAAAGCAAAATTGTCATCAAAAATCACCCGTGGCACAACATGAAATGGGAAATTGTATACCTCAGCTTGGTCTGGCGTGGCAAAAATAGCCAAGGTGTCCAAATTGTAATTGTGATCATGGTTTTCGAACTTCTGATTGATGTGTCCCATCACATCCCACACCAAGCGTTTTTCATAATGTTCTAACAAACGTTTTTCGGTTTCAGACAAAGCATTTTTCAGTTGAATAGAATCTGCTTCATTGTCAGGAAAAGTACGGTGAGTTGGCACAAAGATGCTCACGGCAGGATTGCTTTTCACCTCTTTTAGCTCTCGATAAATCTTTTTTAAGTCCATGTTTCACCTCTTGTATTGGATTTATGATGCAGCTTACCACCCAGCTCTTATCCCACACTGCATACATTTAGAATGTTAAAAGTCACACCATTGGTCAAATAGCTGCCTTAAAAGTTCAAAGCTTCCGCTGCTCTACACACCATTGAGACCTCCATCTGTCATGGCATACACCTTAATTAAAGTGACATTTCAAAAAACACAATCCATTCAAAAGATTAAACCACGCCCAATTGAATTTAAAAATATGTAAATCAAGCTGTTATACTGTGGGTTTTGCAGCCTATCTTAACCATGAGCCAGACCGATTTAGCCATTCGTGACCAAATTCAAGCCTTGAATTTAAAACTGTTTCGCATCAGTGTCACTGCCGATACAAGCCTCAAATTACCCATCAAAATCCCGTTAAAACCCATGAAAACAGTGGCCCATGCGCTAGCTAAAGTCAAATACCTGCGCTTTAGCCGCAGCAAAGGCTATCACATCGGTTTGATACCACTAGAGCCTCGCCATTTTCTGGTTTTACAATCCTCAGATGCAGCATTTTTAAATGCCTTACAACAACATCTACCCGTTTTGTATTGGAATGCCTATCAAGCCCAAGCATGGATTCATGCCGACCATTGGCATACAGAGCTTGCCAATACCCTCATTGCAGCAGGATTTTCTTATGATGTTCTGAATCCTGAGACAGGCGTTGCGGCATTAACAGGCTTTGCGTCATAAAAAAGCGTCCTGTAAACATTTACAGGACGCTTATCCAACCACATATTTCAATTAAAAAGCCGCTTGGTATTCACGAACACGTTTTTGTACCCATTTGCTGTCGCATTGCAAACGCACTATTTCCAATTCTGTTTCAGTGCCATAAGTGCTGAGCGATTCTTTTTTACAGGCCGCTGCTTTTTCATCTACCCAAGCTTTTTGTGCGCCTTCAATTTGGGCTTGAATATCCGCATCCAAACCTGACCAAATGCGATTCAATTGCTGTTTGTACAATTTGTTTTCTTCTTGTACTTGTTTCAAACGGGCTTTTTGCTCCGCCTCTTCCGCCAACTCTATGCCACGCACACGCGCTTCTTCGGCCAAAATTTCTTTTTGTATCGCAGCATCCGCTTCTTGTTGCAAGCGTATTTCTTCGGCCTCGGCTTCAGCTTGCGCTTTTTGCTCTTTGTTTTTAGCCTCCAAAACCATCAATTTGCTCATCGAAGCATGCAACACATCGCTCACGCCTTCGGCCAAATCTTCTGCATTGTCCACTTGCGCATACACTTGTTTGCCATCATCCGTTGGTTGCACCGAATACAAAACCGTCGCTTGGTACACGTTCGCGGCATTGCCCGACTTTTTAAAGCCATAACGCAACAAGGTTTCTTCCACCGTACTGTCCACGCCACCCATTTCTTCTAGCGACATGTTCGCATCATCCAAAACCTTCGTTGGCACCGTCAACGCCAATTCCGCCTCACAAAACACCTTACTGCTGTTGGGGTCTTCCTTGCTGGTACGAATGCTTTGCAAAGCGTATTGCAATTGCGACACCGACGCGCGAATATTGGCCAAATCAAAACGGCGTTTGCCATCGTCGCCCACATAGGCTTGCAAGTGTTTTTGTGCTTGCTCTTTGATGATGTCATGCACCAAAGTTTGACCTGTTGGATCGGAACACGATACTTTTTTGCCTTGCAGCGCACTGATGTAATCACATCCACCCAAACCCAAAGCCAAAATCAGCCACCAACTTGTTACTATCGAACGCTTACCCATTGCCATTTCCTGTTGTATTTGTTTTGTTTTCAAATTCACACAATCGCCGCATTATATGACAATTAGGCATATTTATTCCATTGCAATACATACACTGCGCCCATCCAAACACAAAATTTCAGGATGCTTGCCTTCTATGTTTCAGAACTTATTTGTCATGATGGCTTCTAAAAGGCTGATTGCTTGCCAAACAAGATAAGGATTTTCCCATGAAAGCATGGATTTTAGGTTTGAGTGCCAGTTTGATTTTGTGCGCCAACAGTGCTTTTGCCCAAAGCAAAAACACCATTCCCGCAACCTTTCAAGACACATGGGTGAACATTGCCAGTCCAAGCGAGCGCGATGTTGTTTGCCAAAATGGTTTTGCCCATGCCAATTTTGATAATGCTAAAAAACTGCATGTAATTGACATTTCGCCTGAGCAAATCGTCCACCACCATTTCAGCGCCAAAGGTCACACCGTGCGCATCAATTTAGACACGCTTCGCTTTCGCGAACACTCCGACTCGGTCATCCGCGGCACCAGCCGCCGTGAATACATCGCCGACAACAACAAACCAAACGAATCGCGCATCTACAAAGCCTATTCCTACCACTACAGCCTCAAAGACGACGCTTTGAAAGTCGGTGCTTTGCCACAAGAAACGTTTTACCGTTGTGGGTAGTTGGGTTTGAAATAAAATAAATGATTTTTGTTGTTCAAAACATAAATAAGCGTCCTGTAAAAGTTACAGGACGGCTTTTTTATCAAACAAAACTCTGATTGAATTTATTTTTCTTAAATAATTTTTAAAACACTATTTTCACTTTTCAAGATTCAAATTCTGAATTTTATCAATATAGAAATCTATTCGATTAGCAACCATTTTCGCATCAAAATCTTCATACGAATAATTTTCAACAATCAATTCACCATCAAAATCTTGCTCATGTTGTTTATGAGAGGCAATAAATCTAATGTCTTTTAAAGCTTCTTGAATTTCTTCTATTGAGTAATACTTTTTACGACGATTGTCATACATCACAATAGATATAGATACGCCATAAACTAAGGTACCTACTCCAAGCGTAATTTGACTGCCATTCAATACTTTTTTAATAGTATCTGAATATAAAAAACTTCCTTTATATTTCCAAGAAATAGAATCATTTCTTTTATCTTAACATTTTGAAAAAAATCTTCCTTGTAGTTTGATTCCTCTATTATTTCTGTAAGATAACTTTTCGTGACATCAAATACATTCTTTTTTCTAGTTTGAATTTCATCAATTTCATTGTAATGCTCTGTAACCAGTTTAAAAAAACTTTTTTTATCATGATTGATTTGAGTATTGGACATTTTAATCATCGCTTTTATGTAATCTTCAATAAAATAAGAGTAGCGGTTTTTTTCTGTATTTTGAAAAAACTCCTCAAGTTTGGATTTTAAATTCAAACAAAAACTCTCATGACTGACAAATACATAATTTTTGGGAATTTTTTTAGGCTTATCAATCGCCATCAATATAAAATGGTTTTTACCACTGTAACTATTTTTTTTAGTGTATTGTTGTTTTACAAATAATTGATAGACATCAATCGGATTATTCAATATATGTCTGACTTTATTTTCAATGATCAAACTGAATTCAGATGTATGCACAACCAAATCAATGAATCCTAAATTATCATGTTGACTTGATTTAGCATGAACTTCAGACAAAACCTCTGTACCCTTTGGCATATGTTCATATTGAATTTTTGCCTCTTCCAACAACGCAAGCAATGCTAAATTCCCAATCTCATGCTGTTCATCAATTTGAAATAAAAATTCCAACATTTTAGAACTAACGTTTTCATAACGATTGACATCAAGTCTTTCAAACATCGTGATTTCATGGGCGGCTGTTGTTGCAGGCAATCCTTTCAAATCAAAAATTAACTGATCAAAATTCACACAAAACATTCCTATATTCTATTTATTATTTGATGTGCAATCAAAAAGCGTCCTGTAAACCTTACAGGACGCTTTCAAAATACTCAAATCAAATAATTTATATATCTATATTATTGATTTATTAGCAACACATATAATCAAATCACAAGACCGATTTAACAGCCGCCACCACATTCTCCGTGGTAAAGCCAAACTCTTTGAACAAGATGTCAGCAGGGGCAGATTCGCCGAAGTGATCGATGCCAACCACCGCGCCGTCCAAGCCAACATACTTGCGCCAGAAGTCCGACACACCCGCTTCAACCGCCACGCGTGGCAAGCCTTTTGGCAACACAGATTGTTGGTAAGCTTTGTCTTGTGCATCAAACACATTGGTCGATGGCATAGACACCACGTTCACATTCACGCCTTCTTGTGCCAAAGCCGCTTGCGCGTTCAATGCCAATTCAACTTCCGAACCCGTCGCGATGATGACCGCTTGTGCTTCGCTTTCGGATGCTTTGATAACATAACCGCCTTTGGCAATGTTCGCCAAAGTCGCTTCGTCACGCGCCACGAACGGCAAGTTTTGACGGCTGAAAATCAAGCAAGCTGGGCTGGTTTTCGCTTTCATCGCTTCAGACCAAGCCACCAAAGATTCGGCCGTGTCGCAAGGACGCCAAACTTTCATGTTAGGAATCATGCGCAAAGTGGCGATTTGTTCAATCGGTTGGTGCGTCGGGCCATCTTCGCCCAAACCAATCGAGTCGTGCGTGTACACAAACAAAGTATTGGTTTTCATCAACGCTGCCATACGCAAAGCATTGCGCGCGTATTCACTGAACATCAAGAACGTGCCGCCAAACGGACGCAAGCCGCCGTGCAAATTCATGCCATTCATGATGGCGCTCATGCCAAACTCACGCACGCCGTAATGAATGTAGTTACCGCCGTTGTCGCGCGTTACCGACACAGAGTTAGACCAGTCGGTCAAATTCGATGGTGTCAAATCGGCAGAACCACCCACCAACTCAGGCAACACTTGCGCCAACACTTCAATCGCGTTTTGGCTGGCTTTGCGAGTGGCGATTTTTTCAGCTTTGCCAGAGATTTCAGCCAATGCGTTCTGAATATGCGCATCAAAATTCTCAGGCAATTGGCCGTTTTCACGGCGCAAGTATTCTGCTGCCAATTCTGGATATTGTGCTTGGTAAGACGCGAACAACTCGTTCCACGCGCTTTCCAAAGCCTCACCGCGCTCTTTGGCATTCCAAGCCGCGTACACTTCTTCAGGCACTTCAAACGCGCCGTAATTCCAACCCAAAGCCTTGCGTGTGGCTTCGATTTCGTCCGCACCCAAAGGTGCACCATGCGTTTTGTGGCTGCCCTCTTTGTTCGCTGCGCCCTTGCCAATCAAGGTTTTGCAGCAAATCATTGACGGTTTGTCGCTATTTTGTTTAGCTTCTTCAATCGCTGCTGCCACCGCTTTGGCATCATGACCATCAACATTTGCCACCACATGCCAGCCATAGCTCTCAAAGCGTTGTGGTACGTTTTCGCTAAACCAGTTGTCGATTTTGCCGTCGATAGAAATGTTGTTGTCGTCGTACAAGCAAACCAATTTTCCCAGACCTAAAGTGCCTGCCAAAGACGCCACTTCGTGCGAAATGCCTTCCATCAAGCAACCATCGCCCAAGAATACATAAGTGTAATGATCGACAATCGGAAAGCCTTCGCGGTTGAATTCTTTGGCCAACAATTGTTCTGCCAACGCCATGCCCACCGCATTGGCAATACCTTGACCCAAAGGACCTGTGGTGGTTTCCACACCATCGGTGTAACCGTATTCAGGATGGCCTGGGGTTTTGCTGTGCCATTGGCGGAAGTTTTTCAAATCATCAATAGAAACGTTGTAGCCAGACAAATGCAACAAAGAATAAATCAACATCGACGCATGTCCGTTTGACAACACGAAACGGTCACGGTTAGCGAATTTTGGATTGTTTGGGTTGTGACGCAAAAATTGATTCCACAACACTTCAGCCATGTCCGCCATGCCCATAGGTGCGCCTGGGTGACCTGAGTTTGCTTGTTGAACTGCATCTGCTGACAAAAAACGAATGGCGTTTGCCAATTGAGAAGCCATAATGATAAACCTTATTTGGTGAGGTTAAGCGATGGGCACATATTTTACCTGATACTTGCCTTTGCCGTCACATTGATTGCATTTTATGCATATGTTAAATATTCAATCTAAGCCTAGATTCAAATTATGACACCTTCACAACAAGCGTCCTGTAAACACCTTAAAACCATCTCAAAAAATGGAATGAATTAAAAATAATTATTCCATTTTTGCAAACATTCCCTGTGATTTGCGCCAAAACAAGACAAAAGAAAACACTCTTGCTAGACTATTTCCAAAATAAAATCATATTTGTCTACAAAAACGAGAAACGAGATCGGTCATGAGTGCAACACTCAAACCTACCATACAGGCATATTTGGACATTTTGAACCACAAAATCATCCCCAAATTGATTGCCAGCGGTTTCAAACCCAATCTCATCAATGCCCGTGAAGCTTTGGCGAATGTCACCAAAACTTTGGTTACCAAGACTGTCGATTGTGCGGGCGTGTGGGACGACACGTTCAATACGCAGCCTTATGCTGTGCCTGTGCGCATTTTTCACCCGCGTCCTGAAAAAGCATTGCCTGTTTTGATTTATTTTCATGGCGGCGGCGGTGCGGTAGGCAGCGTGACGGTTTACGATCCGATTTTGCGCCGTTTGGCTCAAACCACCCAACACATTGTGATGGCGATTGAATACCGTTTGGCACCTGAAAACCCTTATCCAGCAGGTCAAATCGATGCAAAAAATGCTTTATTGCATTGGCGTGAGGTTTTGGATACGCGCAATATTGCCTACATCAATCAAGTGAGCATTGGTGGTGACAGCGCAGGTGGTGCTTTGTGTAACAACTTGGTCAGAAATTGGGATTATAGCCAGCAAGCCATCCACGCTCAGATTTTGATTTACCCATCGGTTGATTTTTGTATGGGTTCAGAATCGGTACAAACCTTAGGACAAGGTTATTTCTTAACAGCAGAACGCATGCGTTGGTATTTTGCGCAATACTTTCAAAATGGCGAGGATTATTGCCATATGTCAGCCTTGCACAATCCCATCCATCCACAAACGCCACCGACACTCATTTTCACCGCAGGTTTTGACCCTTTGCGTGACGAGGGCTTGGCATATGCTCAAAAGCTTCGTGACCAACACATTACGGTACAACACATTCAATACGATGATTTGATTCATGCTTATTTGAATTTGGAAGATTTGTGTGCCGAAGAATGCGAACAAACTTACATGCACATTGGCAATTTTCTGAATAGACCAAACGCTTAAAAGTATTCACATTTGATTGAATATTCATTATTGTGTCAACTTGGCTTGTATTGAAAATTGGTCAGACCAATAAAACCCTTATGTTTATTGGCATAAGAATATAATTGGTAAAGTCGCCAACCCATTTTTTGGGCAAATATTGGCCATTTACAGGAGATTTGCCATGCGTTATGCCGTGATTTCAGACATACATGCCAATGTTTGGGCTTTGGAAGCGGTATTGCAAGACCTTGCGAAACACGGTGTGGATGCCATCGTGCAATTGGGCGATGTTTTATATGGTCCGTTGGCACCACAAGCGACGTTTGAATGTTTACAGGCCGCTTCTGTACCTGTGTGGCAGATCAAAGGCAACCAAGATGACGAGATTTTACAAGCCATGGATTCGCCAACACTCTCAGCGACGATGGCATTTGTGTTGCAAGAATTATCGCCCCAAGCCATTGCATGGTTGCGTGCATTACCAAACACATGTTCGCCACAGGCTGAGTTGTTTGCATGCCATGGTACGCCGCTTGGTAACACAGAATATTGGTTGGAAGACGTCTCATCGGGGCAACCTAGGCTAGCGACAGACCAAACTTTGCTGCAACGTTTGGCCTGTCGAACCGAAGCGGTGTTGTTGTGCGGTCACAGCCACATTCCACGTCATGTGCGTTTGAATAATGGTCAAACCATTATCAATCCCGGTAGCGTGGGTTTACCCGCTTACGAAGACGCATTGCCATGGCCACACCAAATGCAAACCTTCCGCCCTGATGCCGCCTATGGCATTTTGGAACACCAAGCCCATGGTGTTTGGCAATGGCAACAATATTGGTGTGCTTATCACCATGCCGAAGCCGCCGCACAAGCACAAGGTTTGCACCGCTTTGATTGGGCGTATGCACTGCAGTCAGGGCGCGTTTTGTCATCTGTCTGACCCTTTTTACAACACCTTAATATTTCACTAAAAGAAGGTTGAAAAAACCATGGAAACAACTCAGAGAAACCGTTTAAGTGAGGACGAGCGCGTGCGTTTGCAACAGCGCTTGCATACTCTTTGGTCAGACATGTATGTATTGACCAAACCTGAAGAAGTCATTCCTTATGAATGTGATGGTTTGGCAGCTTATCGCGAAGTGCCTTTGGCAGTGGTTTTGCCTGAGACCGAAGCACAAGTGCAGCAGGTATTGAAAACATGTCAACAGTTAAATCTACCTGTGGTGCCGCGTGGCGCAGGAACAGGTTTGGCAGGCTCAGCCATGCCCATTCCCGATGGCGTGGTGTTGTCTATGGCGAAATTCAACCGTATTTTGGACGTTGATTTACAGTCTCGCACTGCTACGGTGCAACCGGGTGTGCGCAATTTGGCCATTTCCGAAGCAGCAGCACCCTATCAACTGTATTACGCACCCGACCCATCTAGCCAAATTGCCTGCACCATTGGCGGCAACGTGGCGGAAAACTCAGGTGGCGTGCATTGTTTGAAATACGGTTTGACAGTGAACAATGTCTTGCAAGTGCGTGCGGTCACCATTGATGGCGACATCATCGAATTCGGTTCACGCGCGCCTGATTCTCCCGGCTTGGATTTATTGGGTGTGTTGATTGGTTCGGAAGGTATGTTTTGCGTGACCACTGAAGTGGTCGTGAAACTCGTTCCAAAGCCACAATTGGCGCAAGTAATCATGGCATCGTTTGACGACATGGGCAAAGCAGGCGATGCGGTAGCGGCGGTGATTGCGGCAGGGATTATTCCAGCTGGCTTGGAAATGATGGACGGTCCTGCCACGCAAGCGGTCGAAGACTTTTTACACGCAGGTTATGACACCAATGCCAAAGCAATTTTATTGTGCGAATCTGATGGTACGCCTGAAGAAGTGGCCGAAGAAATTGCGCATATGGAAGAGGTTTTGAATGGTTGTGGTGCCACTCGCATCCAAGTCTCCCGCAATGAAATTGAGCGTTTGGTGTTTTGGTCGGGTCGCAAAAATGCCTTCCCTGCCGCAGGACGCTTATCGCCTGATTACTACTGTATGGATGGCACCATTCCTCGCCGCTCCATTGGTAATTTGTTGCGCTCGATTGAAGAAATGGAACAAAAATACCAATTGCGCTGCATCAACGTGTTTCATGCAGGCGATGGCAACATGCACCCATTGGTATTGTTCAATGGCCAAGACCATGAAGAATGGTTGCGCGCGGAAGCATTTGGTGCGGATATTTTGGAAGAATGTGTGCGTTTGGGCGGCACCGTCACAGGCGAGCATGGCGTGGGCATTGAGAAAATCAATTCAATGTGTGTGCAATACACCGAACAAGAACGCGATGCGTTTTGGAGCGTGAAATATGCCTTCGATCCGACAGGCTTGCTCAATTTTGACAAAGCCATTCCGACCAAAAACCGCTGTGCCGAATATGGCAAATTGGTGGTGCGTCGTGGCGAAACCTTGCCTCATTCTGAATTAAGCCGCTTCTAAGCGTCCTGAAAGCCTCAAAACATGCGAAACGAATTACATTTATTACAAGAACACATTTTACAGGCCGCTCAAACAGGCACCCAACTGACCATACAAGGCGGCGGCACCAAAGCGTTTTATGGTGAGCAAGTGGCCACCGACCATATTTTAGATACCCACGCTTATTGCGGTATCGTCGAATACGATGCGCCTGAATTGGTGATTACCGCCCGTTGTGGCACGCCTTTGCAAGACATTGAAGCGGCTTTGGCTGAAAAAGGGCAAATGCTCGCGTTTGAACCACCACATTTTGGCAAACACGCCACCATCGGCGGCTGTGTGGCAGCAGGTTTATCGGGTCCACGACGCGCACATGCAGGCGCGGTGCGTGATTTTATTTTAGGCACCAAACTCATCAACGGCAAAGGCGAACATTTAGAGTTTGGCGGTCAAGTGATGAAAAACGTCGCAGGCTATGACGTTTCACGCTTATTAACTGGTTCTATGGGTACTTTGGGCTTGATTACCGAAGTGTCGTTGAAAGTCTTGCCTCGCCCTATGGCCACACAAACCATTTGTTTTGAATACGATGCCAAAACCGCTTTGGCGCAAATGAATGGTTGGATGGGCAAACCTTTGCCATTGGCAGGCACTTTGTGGCAAGACGGCATGTTGTATGTGCGTTTGAGCGGTGCACGAGCGGCAGTAGATGCAGCTATCAAAACCCTTTCAGGCCGCTTAATAGACGCAGAGCAAGCCACGCCATTGTGGGCAGATTTGCGCGAGCAGCATTTGCCATTTTTCAGCGAGCGTCCTGAAAACCAAACCTTATGGCGCATCGCTGTACCTGATACGGCACCGTTTTTTGATTTGGGTGGCGAGCAAATCATCGAATGGGGCGGCGGCTTGCGTTGGATTCGGACTCAAACGAGTGCGCAAACTGTGCGTGATTTGACCGAACGCCATGGCGGCAATGCCACCGTATTCAAAGGCCATCAAGCAGGTGTGCCGGTATTCACGCCAGTTTCTGCCGCACATTTGGCGATACAAAAACGTTTGAAAGATGCTTTTGATCCCAATCATGTGTTCAATATTGGCAGAATTTACCCTGAATACTGAATCCAGCGTCCTGTAAAAGAATAAAACCGAAGAGAACACCCCATGCAAACCACTTTAGCCGATTTCATCAAAGACACCGAACAAGGCAAAATCGCCGAATCGATTTTGCGCAAATGCGTTCACTGCGGTTTTTGTACCGCCACTTGCCCGACTTACCAATTGTTACAAGACGAATTGGACGGTCCTCGTGGCCGTATTTACCAAATCAAACAAGTTTTAGAAGGCACACCCGCCACTCCGACTGTGCAAATGCATT
The DNA here is from genome assembly GCF_000382305.1 of Vitreoscilla stercoraria DSM 513. Lineage (GTDB taxonomy): Bacteria > Pseudomonadota > Gammaproteobacteria > Burkholderiales > Neisseriaceae > Vitreoscilla > Vitreoscilla stercoraria. The sequence continues at coordinate 129,761 of NZ_KB908019.1, read as the reverse complement.
TAGACCGCTGCTTAACTTGCCGCAGCTGTGAAACCACATGCCCGTCAGGCGTGGAATACGGCAAATTGATTGAAATCGGGCGCGAAGTGGTCGACAAACAATTGCCACGCACAGGTGCAGATAAATTCAAACGCCAAGCCTTGTTCAAATTAACCACCTCACCGAAATTGTTCCACAGTGCTTATACGATGGGTCAATCGGTGCGCGGCTTTTTACCAAAAAAATTACAAAGCAAAGTGTTGGCTCAAAAGCCATTAAAAGCCGTTCCAACCCAAACACACACACGCAAAATGTTGATGTTAGAAGGCTGTGTACAACCTTCTATGTCACCGAATATCAACCACGCCACCTTGCGCGTTTTAGACAAATTGGGTTTGGAATTATTGCGTCCAAGTTCAGCGGGCTGTTGTGGTGCGATTCATTTGCACAATCAAATGCATGATGATGGTTTGAACGACATGCGCCGTAATATTGATGCTTGGTGGCCTGCCATTGAAGCGGGCGCAGAGGCGATTTTAATCAATGCTTCAGGTTGCGGTTCAACCGTCAAAGAATACGGTTTTCATTTGCAAAGCGATGCGCGTTATGCCGCCAAAGCACAACGAGTTAGCGAATTGGCCAAAGACATTGTCGAAGTGTTGATTGGCGAAACCGAGCGTTTGCAAACCCTCTTCACTCAGGCTCCGACGCAACAAACTTTGGCATACCACCCGCCTTGCTCATTGCAACACGGTCAAAAGTTAGGCGGTAAGGTAGAATCCTTGTTAGCGGGTTTGGGTTTTCCTGTGTTGTTGCCTAAAGACAGCCACTTGTGTTGTGGCTCTGCGGGTACGTATTCGTTCTTACAGCCTGAATTGTCAGAGCGTTTGCGCCAAAACAAAGTCAACAATTTAGAAGCCCTCAAACCTCAAGCGGTGCTTTCAGGCAATATCGGCTGTATCGCCCACATCGGTAGCGGTACCGATATTCCTGTCATGCATTGGATTGAATACTTAGACCAACAATTGGGTGGATAAATGAAAGCATTATTGGGACGTGTTGTGTTAATCAGTGGTATGTGTTTGGGTTTGGCGGCTTGTTTTGAACAATCAACAGTCACCATTCCTGATGCGCCTAAAAACGATGAAACATACAAACAGCAGTTTAGCGATGATTTCAATCAAGCTTGTTACAACGGCTTTATTCAAAATTTTGAACAACGTCCACAACCTGCTACCGAACGTGACTATCAAGCTGCTAAAGGCATCTGTGAATGTATTTCTTTCAATTTGGTACAAAACAACGACAACACCCAATTAACCGCTTTATCCAAGCAAACACCTGAGCAAATGTTAGATTTGACGCGCCCATTGGTGTTGTCTTGCTCAGAACAAATACAACAAAAACTGGCTGCTGAATATGCGTCTGGCCCTATCGCCAGCGAAGCGCAGCCTTAATACCAAAACTGTCATATTTGTCAGTTTTCAACACATAGAAACAAAGGACTATTTGATGCAAACCAAATCTATCTTAGGCGAACAAGAAATCCAAGCCATGTTGCAAGCTGCCACTGCCAAAGCCCATGAAAACAATTGGCAAGTCGCTGTTGCAATTGTGGATGATGGCGGTCATTTGTTGGGTTTTAGCCGCTTAGACGGTTGCGCACCTGTGGCTGCACACATTGCTTTGGAAAAAGCCAAAAGTGCCGCTTTAGGTCGCCGCGAAACCAAAGGTTATGAAGACATGATTAACGGTGGTCGTACCGCATTTGTATCAGCACCGCTACAAGGTTTGTTAGAAGGTGGTGTGCCTGTTGTGGTAGATGGTCAAGTGATTGGTGCTGTGGGCGTATCAGGCTTGGCAAAAGAATTGGATGCAGAAGTAGCCAAAGTAGCCGTTGCCGCCATCGGTTAATATCGTATTAAAAATAGCCATACCAACAGCAGATGGAGATTAAATCCATCTGCTGTTTTGCCATTCACTCTCGGTACAGATACTTTACCTTCATCACAAACCGAGTATAATATCTATTTTGAATTTTATATCTATCGAAACATCGTTCTGTCAAATATGACAATTAACAAAAATTAAGCAATATAATTTTTCTTCAAACAAGTATTATTACAAGCAATTTCCTTACCAATATCACGATTAAATTAAAATTATTATCATGATATCACTGGCAAAAAGATTACTGCGAGCCAAATTTTTTGCGCATAATAGAGCCACTGTGACCTCACTTGATTAAGAGTAGATGCCATGCCAAATTCTCTAGCCCGCTATCCTGAATACAACCAAATCATTCAATCCGTTTTGAAAGCAGATGCATTGTTATCTGGACAAAAAGAAGTCTTAGAGTTATTGGCCAAACGCGCACCTTTATTCCAAGTATTACACCGCTTGGTTTCTATTGTAGAAGAGCAATATGAAGGCACTTTTTGCTCTATTTTGTTGGTAGACAATGTACAAAAAACCTTTAAGGCCGGTGTGCGTGTTGAGTACGAAAAAAACTATTGTGAAGAGGAAACTGGCGTTTCTATTTTGCCGCCCTATATGGGACCTTGTTGCATGGCTTCTCATTTGCATGAACCCGTTTTGGTCAGCGACATTGAAAACGATGACCGTTGGCAAGCACCATGGCGTGATTGGGCATTGAGCAACGATTTGCAATCATGCCGTTCTCAGCCTATTTTTTCGTCTACGGGCGAAGTGCTGGGAACGTTTGCGATGTATCACAAAAAACATGTAGACCCTGCTTCTACCAATTTATATCAAATTGAAGTCACCTCACACATTGCGGGTATTGCCATTGAGCGCAAATTAATTGAACAAGAAGAATTGATCAAAGCCGAACAAGCACGTCTATTAAATGAAGAATTGACCAAATCCATTCATATGCGAGATGAGTTTTTGTCTATTGCATCGCATGAATTAAGCTCGCCGTTGGCTTTGTTGAAAATGCAAACCGAGATTAATAAGGAAATGTTACAAGAAGGCGAATTATCACAAGAAGATATTTTAACCCTCTTAGACAACCATGCCACACGCATTGATAAAGTCATTGCGGCAGTTCGCCAAATGTTGGATTTAAGCAATGTGGCAGAAGGCAAACTACAATTGCGTTGCCATTATTTCAATTTGACTGAAGTGTTACACGATGTCAGTGACCGTTTACAGCCTTTGGTCAAAGAGGCCAAAACCTCGTTGAATTTGCATTCAGAGGCAGAAGTGATGGGTTATTGGGATCAATTTAAAATTGAACAAGTGTGCACCAATTTGATTACCAATGCTTTGAAATATGGCGACAACCACCCTGTCAATATTCATTTAAGCTTGCAAGATGGTGTGGCTAGATTAGAGGTGCAAGACCAAGGCAATGGCATTGCCGCATGTGACCATGAAAAAGTGTTTCAACGCTATGAACGGGTGGTGTCTCCTAACAGTAAAAAACCCGGTTTGGGATTGGGATTGCACATTGTCAAAGAAATTGTACAGGCACATCAAGGCAAAGTTTGGGTGGAAAGCGACATTGGACAAGGGGCACGCTTTATTGTCGAGCTACCTATTGATGCCTCACACATAGAATAAATATTCATTCACAATCAAAATAAGCGTCCTGTAACTTACAGGACGCTTATTTTTTTATGCAAACACTTAAGATTCAATTGTATGGGCATATCTAACCATTCATGTTTGAATCTGTATTGTGCAGACAGAAACGATACTACTATTGAGAGTGGAAGCATCACAATCTGTGGTATTGGGTGGCACGCCCACAGGGATTCGAACCCCGGTTGCCACTTTGAAGAAGTGGTGTCCTTGGCCAGCTAGACGATGGGCGCGATTGTTAGAATAAGCCAAGAAGATAAACCAAACATTTGCAACTGTCAAACCATAAGCCTCCTACCATTATTGCAAAAAAAAGGTACAATATGTGCCGAAAATAGGGGAACCCAAATGAATATTTTAATTTGCAATGATGATGGCTATTTGGCTGAGGGCATTCGTACCTTGGCTCGTGTCACCTCAGAATTTGCCAATGTGCGCGTTGTGGCACCCGATCGCGATCGCAGCGCTGTCAGCAATTCACTCACTTTAGACCGCCCATTGACGATACGCCAAGCTGACAATGGCTTTTACTATGTCAATGGCACTCCTACTGATTGTGTTCATTTGGGTTTACATGCCATGCCTGATTTTGTGCCTGATATGGTTTTTTCAGGCATTAACCATGGTGCCAATATGGGCGATGATACTTTATATTCAGGCACTGTTGCTGCGGCAACCGAAGCGTATTTATTGGGCATTCCTGCGGTGGCTTTTTCATTGCACGACAAAACCGAACGTTATTTTCATACGGCAGCAAAAGTAGCATGGGAAGTGGCCAAATATTTCAGCCAAAACCCACCCAAAGCACCGATTTTATGGAGTATTAACATCCCCAAAGTCGAACCAGAAGAGCTCAAAGGCTTCAAAGTCGCTCGCTTAGGTCGTCGCCATCACATGCAAAGCATAGTCCCTGCTGAAAATCCTCGTGGTCAGCCTGTATATTGGATCGGTTTACCTGGCGAAGCACAAGACTGCGACAGCGGCACCGACTTTGCAGCCACTGCCGAAGGCTATATTACCGTGACGCCTCTTTCTATTGATTTGACTGCTTACAATCAAATGCCACAAGTGCAAGAAGCCATTCGCCAATGGAGTCTTTAGTCTCTCGTAGCGGTCATTGGCAAGGCTTTGATTGGCGACGTGAACGCATGGTGCATCGCCTACAACACATGGGCGTGCATCAACCCGATGTCTTACATGCTTTGTCACGCACGCCGCGCCATTTGTTTGTGGAAGAGGCTTTGCGTTCACGCGCCTATGATGAAACCGCTTTGCCCATAGGATTGGGGCAAACCATTTCTCAGCCTTATACTGTCGGCATCATGACCCAATTATTGATTGGTGCTGGAGTGAGCGGTGATGAAAAAGTGTTGGAAATTGGCACAGGTTGCGGTTATCAAACCGCCATTTTGCACGCCATTTATGGCAATCGTGTTTTTTCCATAGAACGCATTTTTGAACTACATCAATTGGCCAAAAAACAATTGCGCAGTGTGGGTGCAAGCTTGGTGCGCTTGGCTTATGATGATGGTTATTTGGGTCTGCCTTCCGAAGCGCCATTTGATCGTATTATTGTGACAGCTGCAGCTCCCAACATGCCTTTAGCACTATTACAACAATTGGCTATTGGTGGCAGAATGGTTTTACCATTAGAAGAACCAGATGGCGTGCAATACTTATGGTTAATTGAAAAAACGCCCTACGGTTTTCATGAAACATGCGTACAAGAAGCCAATTTTGTACCTCTGATTAATGAGCAAGATGCTGATTTTTAAGACATGCAAATAATATATGTAAAATAGTGTCATAAACTGGCAGTTTCGCTCAAAATGCCCTACCATCATATGGGGCTAACATGGATTTCACACATAAAAATAAGGGTTACTCACAGATGCAACAATCAAAGCTTTTGAAAACAGGTTTGCTGACTGCAACCATTTTGAGCATGGCCGCGTGCCAAAATTGGACTCAACCTGCTGCCACCGTGCAAGACGGTACCCATAGTGGCAGCCTGACCCAAGGCAATGTGGTGACCACCACTTTGCCCGATAACAATCCTTATGGCACCGCACCGATTGATAACCCTTATGGCAACACCACTGTCAATACGACACCTTATACTCCGCCTGCCAATACAGGCAGCGGTAATGCTTATGTGGGTAATTACACCCCTGTGGATGTCAACGCTGTCTCGCATACAGTCACTGCAGGCGATACTGTTTACAACATCACCAAACGCTATGGCATTACCCAAGACCAATTGCGCTTATGGAACAATTTGGCTGACAACAACATCCGTTTAGGCTCACGCTTGCGTGTCAAACCGACTGACTATGTGGCGTCAAACGCCACACAAACCGTGACACAACCGATTACTCAGCCAGTTGTCACCCAACCTACTTACACGCCACCACCCGTGGTTACACCTCCAGTAACCAACACGACCAGCGCAGTTCCAAGCCAATCGACCAGCACAACGGCCAATGGGACTCGCAGTGTCAACGGTATTACATGGATGCGTCCAACCCAAGGTAACATCATTACCCAATTCACCACTGTGAACAAAGGCGTTGATATTGCAGGTAACGCAGGTCAAAACGTGGTTGCCGCTGCCGATGGCAAAGTGGTTTACAGTGGCAGCGATTTGCGCGGTTATGGCAATTTGTTGATTGTGCAACACAACTCTACTTTCTTAACCGCTTATGGTCACAACCAAAAATTGTTGGTGAAAGAAAACGACACTGTCAAACGTGGTCAAACCATCGCTCACATGGGCAATTCACACACCGACCGTTACAAATTACACTTTGAAGTGCGCCAAAACGGTAAACCTGTGAATCCATTGGAATACATTCCAAATTAATATTCAAAGCGTCCTGTAAACTTTTACAGGACGCTTGATTCCCTTTTTTGAATACCGTATCGCACTTGGTGCGATATTTTTATTTGAGGTCTGCCTATTATGTGGTTCAAACAAATCAGCGTGTTCGCCTTAGCACAAGACTTAAAAACCGATTTTGAAGCTTGGCATGACAAATTGTCTGCCGCAGCATTCCAGCCTTGCCAAGGTTTGGATTGGAAAAGCGAAGGCTTTGCGCGCGCAGTGCCATTTCGCGAAGAATTGATTTTCAATTTTCAAGACACATGGCGTTTTTCTTTGCGCCAAGAAGACAAAGTGTTGCCAACTACGGTGGTGCGTGAATTTTTAGATGAGAAATTGGCTGAATTGCAAGCCACCGAAGGCCGCATTATCGGGCGCAAAGAAAAAATGCAATTAAAAGAACAAATCACCGATGATTTGTTGCCTCGCGCATTTGTACGTTCACGCTATACCGAAGCGGTGATGGATTTACAAAGCCAGTTGTTGTTGGTCAATCAAAGCAATCCCAATAAATCTGAGAATTTTGTCAGCCAATTGCGCCAAGCTTTGGGCGGTTTGCCAGCCTCATTGCCCCGCACACAAGAATCGCCTAGCAGCTTAATGACTGCTTGGCTTATGCAAGGGGAAGCGGCGGGCAATTTTGAGCTAGACACCGACTGCGAACTCAAAGGCACAGGCGATATTGTGCCAGTGATTAAAATTAGCAAACAAGCATTAGACACAGAAGAAGTCAAACAACACCTAGAACATGGTAAAATCTGCACCCAATTAGGCTTGATTTGGAACGAACAAATCCGTTTTGTCTTGAATGAAGACTTGAGCTTGAAGCGCATCCAATATTTGGACATGTTACAAGAAGAGGCTGCCAACCAAGGCGACGATCCCGAAAGTTTGATGAGCGCAACCCAACTCATTATGACCCAAAACTTGAGCCTGTTGGTACATGAATTAATCGACCACTTAGGTGGCTTACAAGCGGCCTGAAAGACTATATATGAGCATCAAATCCGATAAATGGATTCGCCGCATGAGCGAAGAACATGGCATGATTTCGCCATTTGAACCGAATCAAATCAAACACCGTGATGGTGAGAAAATCATCTCTTACGGCACTTCTAGCTACGGCTATGACATCCGTTGTGCGCGTGAATTCAAGATTTTCACCAACATCAATTCCACCATTGTCGACCCTAAAAACTTCGACCCACGCAATTTTGTGGAAGTGGAAGACGATTATTGCATCATTCCGCCAAACTCATTTGCTTTGGCGCGCACAGTAGAATACTTCCGCATTCCACGCAACGTATTAACAGTGTGTTTGGGCAAATCAACTTACGCTCGCTGTGGCATTATTGTCAATGTGACACCATTTGAGCCTGAATGGGAAGGCTATGTGACTTTGGAATTTTCCAACACCACGCCATTACCTGCAAAAATTTATGCAAATGAAGGGGTTGCACAAGTCTTATTCTTCGAAAGTGATGAAGACTGTGACGTATCTTATAAAGATAGAAATGGTAAATATATGGGTCAAACTGGGGTAACTTTACCAAAAGCCTAAAGCAATTGACTTTAAAGCTGAATTTAAAAAACATTTTTACGCAAGTTTGCGATTTAATAGTGTTTTTTTTAAAAAAAATGGGTAGAATATTACTTGCAAATGTTTCCTCCTGGATATTTTGCATTATTCCCTTATTTTGAATTGATATTCAAACGCTGTACAGGCTGTCCCCTTGCCGTACAGCGTATTTTTTTGGGCTAAATATACGCATGAATATTTATTCTCATTTCATAAATGACCTATCTGGCCATCCTATATCTTTAACAGATTATCAAAACCACGCCATTTTAATTTTCAATTCTGCCAGCGAATGTGGCTTCACCCCACAATTAACGCAATTAGTACAATTGCATCATCAATACGCCCACCAAGGTTTGGTCATTATAGGTTGCCCATGCAATCAATTTCGCCAGCAAGAACCTGGCTCTGCGAACGAAATTGCGCAGTTTTGTGAAAGCCGCTATCACATTCCTTTTTTGATGACTGAAAAAATCGATGTCAACGGCCCTCACACCCACCCTTTATGGCAAGACTTAAAACAAGCCCAAACAGGCTTCTTAGGCACTTCATCCATCAAATGGAATTTCACCAAATTTTTAATCAATCGTTCCGGCGAAGTTGTGGAACGTGTTGCCACTTGGCGCAATCCAATGAGTATGGTCACGGCAATTGAAAAAGTGTTGAAATGAAAACAGAGAATCAAATTGGTATCATGGTCAGCCTAGCTTTAAGCTGCGTATTACTGCTGACCGCTTGTTTGAGTATTCAAAAATCTGAAACCACCACGCCATCGGCACCGTGGTTAACCAACCTAATCACCCAAGCCGAAGCCGAACCTCACTTACTCCAAGCCGTTTACACTTTAGAACACCATCAAGAAAAATATTATCTGACCGTGCCCGGTTGTTGTGACCGTTTCAGTGTTTTATACAATGCCCAAGGTCAAAAAATTTGCTCGCCCAATGGTGGTTTTACAGGACGAGGCGATGGTCAATGCGGCAATATAGATATCAGAACCTTATCAAAAACCAAAATCTGGCCGAAAAAATCCGCTGATACCCATCAGAATATGGCAAAATAATGCCTTTTTATGGTGACGAACAATGGCGGTTTTGGTTTTGCAACACCCCAATCTGACTCAATTGGATTGGCAATTTTGGTCTGACACTTTCACACCTAACAATCAGGCACCATCATCCGTTTGGCGAATTTCAGTCAACGCCGATTTCAAACTCACCGAAAATCAAAAAATCTGGTTGCTGCAACATCAAGTTGATGCCGCTATCATGCCGACCACTGCCAAATTTACTGATTTAGGCTTGGTGGTCAGCGACATGGATTCCACATTGATTACCATCGAGTGCATCGATGAAGTCGCTGCAGGCAATGGCTTAAAAGACCAAGTAGCTGCCATTACCGAGCGCTCTATGCGTGGCGAATTGGATTTTGAAGCGTCTTTGCGTCAACGTGTGGCTTTGCTCAAAGGCTTGCCTGAAATGGAATTGGCTTATGTTTACGACCATGTATTGCAATTGAATCGTGGTGCAGAAGCCTTCTTGGCTCATTGCAAACAACATGATGTCAAATTCATGCTCGTTTCAGGCGGCTTCACCTTCTTTACCGAACACCTCAAAAAACGCTTGGGTTTTGAATACGCTTATGCCAATGAATTGGAAATTGTCGATGGCAAATTAACCGGCAACCTTACAGGACGCCTCATTGATGCCCAAGCCAAAGCCGATTTGTTGCACCAATATGCCAATGAATTGAACATTCCTCTAAGTCAAACTTTGGCCATGGGCGATGGTGCCAATGACATTCCAATGTTACAGGCCGCAGGTTTCGGTGTGGCGATTCATGCCAAGCCCAAAACCCGTGAGCATGCAGATATTTGTATCGACTTTGGCGGATTGGATGCGATATACCATTGCTTCAACAACGATTAAAATCTGCTATGAGCACATAAATTGGTCTTGATAATAGTTGACCAATTTAGTCGGAAATAGGATAATTAATACATATTCAAGCAGGAAAGACGTATGCGATTAACCACTAAAGGACGGTTTGCGGTTTCAGCCATGTTGGACTTGGCCTTATATGGTCAAGACAATGCGGTCAGCCTGACTGCCATCAGTGAACGCCAACACATTTCCTTAGCTTATTTGGAACAATTGTTTGTGAAGTTGCGCCGCGCGCAATTGGTCAAATCCATACGGGGTCCTGGTGGCGGTTATGTTTTAAACCGCACTACCAATGACATCAGCATCGCTTGCATTGTCAATGCAGTCGAAGATGGTTTGGATGCGACTCAATGTGGTGGCAAGGGAAATTGTCATGGTGAGGCGCCCTGTATGACCCATCATTTATGGGAAAACCTCAACAAAACCATAGACAATTACCTGAGCAACATCCATTTGGATGACTTGGTCAAACAACAACACGCACCTCAAGAACATGCGGTACGTTTTAACGCACCCACCATTAGTTAAAGAGAAAAATTATGGCTGTTCAAACTCCAGTTTATTTAGACAACGCTGCCACCACCCGTGTGGATCCTCGTGTCGCTGAAAAAATGATTCCGTTTTTGACTGAAATCTATGGCAATCCTGCCAGCTCTAGCCATGCTTTTGGTTGGGCTGCAGAAGAAGCTGTAGAAACCGCTCGTGAGCAAGTGGCAGCTTTGTTGAATGCTGACAGCAAAGAAATCATCTTTACTTCAGGTGCATCTGAATCTGACAACTTGGCTATCAAGGGTGCGGCACATTTTTACCAAAACAAAGGCAAACATTTAATCACTGTTAAAACCGAGCACAAAGCGGTTTTGGATACGATGCGTGAATTGGAACGCCAAGGTTTTGAAGTGACTTACTTGGATGTACAAGACAATGGTTTGATTGACTTGGAAGTCTTCAAAGCGGCTTTGCGCGACGATACCATTTTGGTGTCTGTGATGTGGGTTAACAATGAAATCGGCGTGATTCAAGACATCGCTGCCATCGGTGAAATTTGTCGCGAACGTGGCATTGTGTTCCATGTGGACGCAGCGCAAGCGGCCGGTAAAATTGAAATCGATGTGAATGCGGTTAAGGTAGACTTGATCAGCTTGTCAGCGCACAAAATATACGGCCCTAAAGGCATTGGCGCTTTGTATGTGCGTCGCAAACCTCGTATTCGTTTGGAAGCGCAATTGCACGGTGGTGGTCATGAACGTGGTTTCCGCAGCGGCACTTTGGCTTCACACCAAATCGTCGGCATGGGCGAAGCATTCCGCATTGCCAAAGAAGAAATGGCTGCAGAAAACGAACGTTTGTTAGGTCTGCGCAATCGCTTCTTGGAATTGATCAAAGACGTTGAAGAAGTGTACATCAACGGTGACTTAGAACAACGCTATGTTGGTAATTTGAACGTGAGCTTCAACTATGTAGAAGGCGAAAGCTTGATCATGGCCATCAAAGAATTGGCTGTTTCAAGTGGCTCTGCATGTACTTCTGCAAGTTTAGAGCCTTCATACGTATTGCGTGCTTTGGGCCGCAACGACGAATTGGCACACAGCTCTTTGCGCATCAGCTTCGGCCGCTTTACCACCATGGAAGAAGTAGAATACGCAGCTGAATTGATCAAATCAAAAATTGGCAAATTGCGCGATTTATCGCCTTTGTGGGAAATGTTCAAAGAAGGCATCGATTTGTCTACCGTACAATGGGCAGAACACTAATCATTTGATTTGGGCGGCATCAGCCGTCCTGTAAAAGGAATACCATCATGGCTTACAGCGATAAAGTAATCGATCACTACGAAAATCCACGCAATGTGGGTTCATTTGACAAAAACGACGGCAGCGTGGGTACAGGTATGGTTGGTGCCCCTGCGTGTGGCGACGTGATGAAATTGCAAATCAAAGTCAACGAAGCGGGCGTGATTGAAGACGCTAAATTCAAAACTTACGGTTGTGGCTCTGCCATTGCTTCTTCTTCTTTGATTACCGAGTGGGTCAAGGGCAAAACTTTGGACGAAGCGATGGCAATTAAAAACAGCCAAATCGCCGAAGAGTTGGCTTTGCCACCTGTAAAAGTACACTGCTCTATCTTGGCAGAAGACGCCATCAAAGCAGCAGTCAGCGACTATAAAACCAAAAACGGCAACTAAGCTGATTTTGGTAGTTTGACCTTTTACAGGACGCTTAAAAGGCGTCCTGTAACCCATATAAATGGGTAGACCTCATAAGGATGCACCATGATTACCTTGACCGAAAGCGCAGCAGCGCACATCCAAAACTTCTTGAACAACCGTGGTAAAGGCGTTGGCATCCGTTTGGGTGTGAAAACCAGCGGCTGCTCAGGCATGGCTTATACTTTAGAGTTTGCCGATGAAACCACCGAAGATGACATCGTATTTGAAGGTTTTGGCGTCAAAGTCATCACCGATGCCAAAAGCCACGCTTATTTAGACGGTACCGAATTGGATTACACCAAAGAAGGCTTACAAGAAGGCTTCAAATTCAACAATCCCAACGTCAAAGACGAATGTGGTTGTGGTGAGAGTTTCCACGTTTAAAACGTGTTTGAGTGTGTTTACAGGACGCTTTGTATGGCCATAGATTATTTTAAAATGTTTGCTTTGGACAAAAGCTATCCTTTAGATACGCAAGTATTAGAGCAAACATACCGCCGCCTTTCCACCCAATACCATCCAGATAAAACCGCACATTTGTCCGCATTTGAACAGAAACAAGCGGTGATGTTATCGGCAACCATCAACGAAGCCTATCGCGTGTTGAAGTCCCCTTTGGATCGTGCGGCATATTTGCTCAAAGAACAAGGCATCCATGCCGATGCGCCTGAACACACGCAATTTGCACCCGAGTTTTTAATGCAACAAATGCAATGGCGTGAAGATTTGGACGATGCTCAAGGCAATGAAGCCGCTTTATTGGCACTGCAAAAAGACATCAACCAAGCTTATCAAACTTTGCAACAAGACTTGTTAAACGATTTTGCCCAAGAACAATGGCAACAAGCCGCCGCACATGTGCGTGAAGGCCGCTTTATCAGCAAATTATTACAACAAATCAAACAAGCCTTACCTTAACTAAAGAACAGAACACAACTCATGGCTTTACTACAAATCGCCGAACCAGGCATGTCAGCAGCGCCCCACCAACACCGTTTGGCAGTGGGTATCGATTTGGGTACCACCAACAGTTTGGTGGCAACGGTGAAAAGTGGCAGCGCCAACTGTTTACCTGATTCATTTGGTCGCAGCACAGTACCATCGGTGGTGCGTTATGGTGAAGACATTGAAGTAGGTTATGGCGCACTCAAAGCACAAAAAATTGACCCATTGAACACCATCAGTTCCGCCAAACGTTTGATTGGTCGCCAAGTGGGTGATTTAGACCCTACTCAATGGGCTTATCGCTTCACTGACAATAACAAAATCATCGAATTGGAAACCCGTCAAGGCTTGAAAACACCGATTGAAGTGTCTTCCGAAATCCTCAAAGCGTTAAAACAACGTGCTGAAGAAAGTTTGGGCGGTGCTTTAACGGGTGCGGTCATTACTGTTCCTGCTTATTTTGACGATGCCCAACGCCAAGCGACCAAAGACGCTGCCAAGCTAGCTGGTTTGAACGTATTGCGTTTGTTGAACGAACCAACGGCAGCTGCGATTGCTTATGGTTTGGACAACCGTTCTGAAGGCACGTTTGTGGTGTTTGATTTGGGTGGCGGTACGTTTGATGTGTCGATTTTGCGCTTAGAGCAAGGCTTGTTCCAAGTTTTGGCAACAGGCGGCAACAGCGCTTTGGGCGGTGATGATTTTGACCACCGCTTGTACACTTGGTTATTAGAACAAAAAGACTTGAATGATTTAGCCGAACAAGACGCTCAATTATTGTTAAGCTTGATTCGTGCAGCCAAACAAGAATTGACCGACAGCGAAACCGCCACTTTGCGTGCCGTATTGAGTGATGGTCACGAAGTGCAAGCAACGCTTGCTCGCGAACATTTCCATGCCTTAACTCAAGACTTGGTCGCACAAACCATCGAGCCTGTGAAACAGGCTTTGCGTGATGCAGATGTCCATAAGAGCGATATCAACGGCATTATTATGGTCGGTGGCTCAACGCGCATGCCGCATGTACAACAAGCGGTGGCAGACTTTTTTGGTCAAGCGCCATTGAACAATTTGAATCCCGATGAAGTCGTGGCTTTGGGCGCGGCAATTCAAGCCAATGTTTTGGCAGGCAACAAAGCCGATGACGAATGGCTGTTATTGGATGTGACACCTTTGTCTTTGGGTTTGGAAACCTATGGCGGTTTGGTGGAAAAAGTGATTCCACGCAACTCCACCATTCCAACGGCAATGGCACAAGAATTCACCACATTCAAAGACGGTCAAAATGCGATGATGATTCATGTGGTGCAAGGCGAGCGTGAATTGGTCAGCGATTGCCGCTCTTTGGCACGTTTTACCTTGCGTGGCATTCCACCGATGGTGGCAGGTGCTGCACGCATTCGTGTGACCTTCCAAGTGGATGCCGATGGTTTATTGTCCGTGTCAGCGCAAGAACAAACCACAGGCGTACAGGCCGCTGTCGAAGTGAAGCCCTCTTACGGCTTGGACGATACAACCATCATGCAAATGTTGAAAGATTCCATGAAATTTGCCGCTGAAGACATGACCAGTCGTGCCCGTCAAGAAGCCTTGGTGGAAGCAGAAAGCATTTTGACTGCAGTGGGCGTGGCTTTGGAGAGCGATGGTGATTTGTTGAATGAACAAGAGCGTGCCGATGTCGATGCTGTGATGCAAGCTTTGCGCACTGAAACCGAATCAGGCGATGCTGCCAGCATTCGTGCCAAAATTGAACACTTAAATCATGCCACCGATGCTTTTGCAGCAGCACGCATGGACCGCAACATCCAACGTGCGTTAACCGGTCACAATATTGCCGATATTTAAACCATTCATACGCCAATATTGATACACCATACAACTAAAAAAACAGGTTACAGGTCGCTTATACAGCGTCCTGTAACACCAAATTGCTGAATTAAGAACAAGAATCCGCTTCTTGTTCCACCATTAGGAAACCACATGCCCAAAATCACGGTATTACCTCATCCTGTCTTGTGCCCTGAAGGCGCACAAATCAATAACGCCGAACAAGGTCAAACCATTTGTGACGTGTTGTTACAACACCATGTTGACATCGACCATGCTTGTGAAAAATCATGCGCATGTACCACTTGCCATGTGGTGGTACGTGAAGGTTTTAACAGCTTAGAAGAAGCGACGGACTTGGAAGAAGATTTGTTAGACCAAGCTTGGGGCTTGACCTCTTTGTCACGCTTGAGCTGCCAAGCCAAAGTAGCGGACAAAGATTTGGTGGTAGAATTGCCAAAATACACCATTAACCATGCACGTGAACACTAACAGCGTCCTGTAAAATAAGGAACCCACCATGAAATGGACTGACACCTTACGCATTGCCGAAGATTTGGCTGACACTCACGATGACATCGACCCCAAAACCATCCGCTTTACCCAATTGCGTCAATTGGTTTTGGATTTGCCTGATTTTAACGATGATCCCGATCGTTGTGGTGAAAAAATCTTAGAAGCGATTCAACAAGCTTGGATAGACGAAGCCGAATAAAAAAACGTGCCCAATGGCACGTTTTTTTATTTTCATTATTCTCAATACTCAAATTTGCAAAGTGTCGACCAAATCGATTAAAAAATCAATGTCGCTGTTGTCGTTTAAAATACGCCATTTTCTAATATTAATATCTTGCAACATGCCTTGATAGGTATTGCCATTCAAATCATTCAAAATATTCTTCAACGGTTCTAATACAGTCGGATATTGAGGTGATAACAACAACACATGGCTTAATACCTCAACATCGTCTTTCATCGTTTGCACCAATGGGCGTACTGATTTGCGCAAAGTAGCACTCCAAGAGTGATACACATCTGTTGGCACAAAAGCCAAATCCACCGTACCATTCATCAAATATTTGACGGCTTGCAAATGATTTTGCGCTGTTTGCATGTCAATGTGATCGGCATCAATGTCTGCACATTCTAATAAAATCAAACCCAATTGCTGCACTTCTGGACTATCAACACAAGCAATCGCATGATACTCATCATGCATATCGTCCATACTTTGCCATGGCTCATCTTCTCGACACAATACCATCACTTCGGTGACATCATTTTCAGGTCTCGCCACCACTTGAAAATGCTTTTGCTGTACTAAAAAACTACAATCGGCAGCACTGGCAAATACCAAGTCCAAAGCATCATTTTCTAAGCCTTGGCGCAATTGTCCAAAATTTTCATACGTTGTAATATTCAAACGTACTTGTAGTTGTTTTTGCAAATAACGCAAAAAAATATGCCAACCTGATAAATAATCTGGATGTACATCGGGAGCAATCGCAAAACGCAAATGAATGTCACTCATTTCAAGACACCTTTGTATATTGACTAATGAATGTTTCCATTTCTAAAATTTTAGCCCGCGCAGGTTTGCGTCGAACCGAAGTATAGGCAACGATTTTACCATCACGATAATTGGGATTGACCGAAGCATAAACCCAATAATAACGACCATCTTTACGCAAATTTTTCACATAACCAAACCACGATTGACCACTTTGAATCGTTTGCCACATCTGACTAAACACACTATTTGGAATATCTGGATGACGTAAAATGCATTGCGGCGCACCAATTAACTCTTCTCGCTCATAAGCAGAAATATCAACAAAAGCTTGGTTGGCATGGGTAATCACCCCATTCAAATCTGTTCTAGAAACAATCATCCGGCCATCAGGATACGGCACTTCCTCATCTAAAACCCATAGTTTTCTTTTCTGACCATTAGAAAACTGATGAACATATTCATAAGGATGAGAATCTGCAATCACATCATCTAAAGACATGTCTTGCCACAAATAGTTGTTCATGACATTTTCCTTTTGCTTATTAGAATAATTTTCTGTAAATATGCTAAAAATACTCAATGAAAGTATTATTACAATTTTATCAATAATTTAAATAACATTTTCCACAAGGCATATGACTGCGACAAGGGTTACCAAACGAAAAATACATTTCACTCAGCAGGCAAAAGCATGCCAAAAATAAAGGAACGCGTTTTAATCTAAGACAAGCTTTCCACATAAAAAAAGCCTATATTCAATCAGAATATAGGCCTATCAAGACTTCATTGATTTATATCAAATCTATTATTTCTCAGCTTGTGCACGCAAATAATTCAACAACAACGGTACAGGACGACCACTTGCACCTTTATTAGCACCACTAACCCAAGCCGTACCTGCCACATCCAAGTGTGCCCAAGAATAGTTTTCGGTGAAATAAGACAAGAATGTGGCTGCGGTAATCGTGCCCGCACCAGGAGTACCAATATTGGCCAAATCAGCAAAATTGCTCTTCAATTGGTCACGATATTCTTCAAACAAAGGCAATTGCCACACACGATCATTCACATCTGTACCAATTTGTACCAATTCATCTACCAATGCTTGATCATTACCCATCACACCACTGACTTGGTGACCCAATGCCACAATACAAGCACCCGTCAACGTGGCGACATCAATGACTGCTTTAGGTTTGAATTGCTCTGCATAAGACAGCGCATCGCACAAAATCAAACGTCCTTCGGCATCGGTATTCAATACTTCAATGCTAATGCCATTCATTGCTTTGACAATATCACCAGGTTTCACTGCGCCACCTGAAGGCATGTTTTCACAAGTTGGTACAATGGCTTTCAAATTAATCGGCAAATTCAACTCGGCTGCAGCACAGAATGTTGCAATCACAGAAGCCGCACCGAACATATCATATTTCATTTCATCCATGTTGGCGCCTGGCTTTAACGAAATGCCGCCTGTATCAAAAGTAATGCCTTTACCAACCAACACATACGGCTGTTCATTGGCATCTGCGGCGCCATTGTGCGTCAATTCGATCAAATAAGGTGTTTCAACACTGCCTTTGGCCACAGACCAAAATGAACCCATACCCATGCTTTGGATGGCAGCTGCATCATGTAACACCGCTTGTGCACCTACGGCTTCAGCATGGGCTCGGGCTTGCTCAGCCAAGAATGTTGGTGTGCAAATATTGGGTGCTTGATTGCCCAAATCTTTGGCAAATGCCATCGCTTTAGCCAAAACCACCGCTGTATTCAAAGCGGCCTGTAAGCTGTCATCTGCCAAAAATTCAACTTCTTGTAAAGACACTGCTTTGGCATCGCGTTTGTGTTCGTCAAAACGATAAGCCGCTTTGTCAAATGCCAATACCAAAGTTTCCAAGCACTCTGCGCCTTGCTCAGCGGTCAAAGCAGTCAAATCCACCACAGCGTGGCTGGCTTGACGCTCTTCAAAATACTGTGCAATTTTGACAGCTTGTTTTTCAATTTTGGCACGTGTGGCATCTGCCGTCACTTGCAACACTGCCATAGGTACTAGCGTTGCATCTACCATAGTCAAATTTACGACACTGTCTACCGCCGCATCTGCATCTAAAGTATTTTGCAATGCATTCAATACTTCAGCATACGCTACCGCTTCTTTTTTATCGCCTTTTACTGTGACCTGAACATAAGCCGATGCTGGTTCTGGCTGATTTTTTTCGCTATTTATGCTAAATTTCATATCATTTATCTCCAAATTTTGGCTAATAGAAGTCTATGCCGTCAAACCACTTTATTGTACCTGACGACAACCTCTAAAACCATGCCAGTTAGGGCAAACAGCTCATTATGATTTATCAACGCAAATTTATAAAAGAACTCTCTTACACCGCCATAGGTATATTTTTGGTGTTGTTGGCGATTTTATTGTGCACGCAAGTGGTCAACTTACTTGGACGTGCCGCAGACGGCCGTGTCGCCATCGATGCCGTCGGTGCTTTGATTGGCTTTTGGATGGTTGGTTTAACGCCCTTATTGTTAATTCTAACGGTCTTCATCAGTTTGTTAACCGTATTAACCCGTTATTGGCGTGACAGCGAAATGGCAGTATGGCGCGCAGGTGGCTTGTCTTTGCACAGCTGGCTCAAACCTGTGGCATGGTTTGTCGTACCCTTTGCTTTATTGATTGGCGGCTTGACCTTGGCGGTATTGCCTTGGGCAGAAAGTCGCAGCCAAGAATACGCACAAATTCTCAAACAACAACAAGCTTTGTCTATGGTCGAGCAAGGTGTGTTTCGTGGTATTGGGGATCATCGTTTGTATTTCATCGAAACATTCGACAGCGAAGCAGGCATTGCCCAAAACCTATTCATCCGTGAACAAATGGAAGATGGCAAAAGTGCGGTCATCACCGCACAATCTGGTAATTTCAACATAGACCCACATGCCACTGAACGCTCTTTACAATTGCTCAATGGTCGCCGCTATGTCGGCACACCGGGACAAGCCGATTATGAAGTGGTGCATTTTGCACAATTGGATTTATTGCTAAAAAATGACATTGAGCCCATTACAGCCAGCACCGCTCGCCAAGCCATTCCAACAATGACGCTCCTTGGCAGTCATGAGCCTCGCCATCAAGCAGAATTGATGTGGCGTTTGTCCCTGCCTTTAACCGTATTGGTGTTAGGTCTGCTATCTGTGCCTTTGTCACATTTTAATACCCGCTCAGGTCACAGCTACAATTTGATTGCCGCAGTGGGTCTGTTTTTAGTGTATCAAAACGGTTTAACTTTACTGCGCCGTGCGATTGAAGATGGTTTACCATTCTGGGTTGGCTTTTTACCGATGCACATTTTCATGATGGCATTGGCTTGGCTGATGTTGCGTTATCGAAATCAACCTAATGGCGCATTTTGGCCGACTTTAAAAGCCGCAGTGAAAGGAAACCGCGCATGAGTTTATTGACCCGCTACCTACTCAAACGCTTGGGCTCCATGACACTATTTAGCCTGATTGCTTTATTGGCTTTGTATGTGTTTTTTGATGTTTTGAATGAAAGTGCCGATTTGGGCAAAGATGGTTATAGCGTAAGCAACATGCTTGTCTATGTTGCCTTGCTCATTCCTGCGCACATTTACGAATTGTTGCCTTTGGCGGTGTTGATTGGCGGCTTGATTGCTTTATCAGGCCTGGCTAACAGCAGTGAATTGACGGTCATGAAAGCCAGTGGCATTTCAACCAAACGCTTTGTCACCATCTTGCTTGGATTTGGCATGGTGTTTGCCATTTTGACCGCTGTTTTGGGTGAATGGCTCGCCCCGCAAACCCAACAATGGGCTGAGCGGGTCAAAAACCATGCCCAAAGCAAAGATGCGCCCGTTGGACAGTCAGGTGTTTGGATTAAAAATGAAGGTCGCTATGTCAATTTTGGTGAGTTATTGCCTGATTTAAGTGTGCGCGATTTCACCATTTACAGCCACAACGCTGATTACCAATTGACCCAAACTTTGTATGCCAAACAAGCGAAAAATTTAGGCAATGACCAATGGCAATTGACCGATGTCGCCATCACTGATTTACAACCCAACAGCAGCAAAGCCTCTAAACAAGCGCAATTAACGCTGGCTTTGCAAATCGATGACAATGTTTTGAACGCTTTGCAAGTCAAACCAGAACAAATGTCTTTGATGGCTTTGGGCAATTACATTCAACATTTGAATGCCAACCAACAACAATCTGAGCGTTATGAAATTGCATGGTGGCGCAAACTCACGTATCCGATTGCCGCTTTGGCGATGGCCTTGATTGCCTTGGCATTCACGCCGCAAAACACGCGCCGCAGCAACACCACTTTGAAATTGTTTGTCGGCATTTTCATTGGCGTGGCATTTCACTTTGCCAATCGTTTTTTTGCTTTCAGCGCTCAGTTGTACAATATCAACGCAGCAGTCGCTGCCGTATTGCCAACATTGTTATTCTTGATTGTTGCCATTTATTGGATACGCCGCCAAGAACGCCGTTGATACACATGTGCTATTTTAAGCGTCCTGTAACATTTACAGGACGCTTAAAAACAACCATCAAACTTATTGTGACAAAGTCGCTACCATAACAGCCTTAATCGTGTGCATGCGGTTTTCCGCTTGGTCAAATACCACAGCGGCCTCGCTTTCAAACACATCATCGGTCACTTCCACGCCCACCAAACCAAATGTTTCTTCAATCCAACGACCCACTTTGGTTTCATTGTCATGAAAAGCGGGCAAGCAATGCATAAATTTCACATTGGCATTGCCTGATGCGCTCATCAATTCACGGTTCACTTGATAAGGTTTGAGCAAAGCAATGCGCTCTTGCCACGCCGATTCAGGCTCACCCATAGACACCCACACATCGGTATGAATAAAATCCACGCCTTGCACAGCGGCCTGTAAATCTTCCGTCACCAATACATGCGCACCGCTTTGTGCCGCCAAAGCCATACAATGCGCTAACACCTCAGCGCTTGGCTGCAAGGCTTTAGGTGCTGCAATGCGCACATCCATACCCATCAAACAACCGACTTCAAGCAAAGAATTGCCCGTATTGCAACGTGCATCGCCTGTGTACACAAACGAAATTTCATTCAGAGGCTTGGTAGAATGCTCTTGCATGGTCAACAAATCCGCCAACATTTGTGTTGGATGCCATTCATCTGTCAAACCATTGTAAACAGGCACGCCAGCGTATTGCGCCAACTCCTCCACAATCTCTTGACCAAAACCACGATACTCAATCGCATCATACATGCGACCCAACACGCGCGCGGTGTCTTTGATGCTTTCTTTGTGACCGATTTGGCTGCCAGTGGGGCCCAAATACGTGGTCGTAGCACCTTGATCGGCAGCGCCTACTTCAAAAGCACATCGGGTACGAGTCGAGGTTTTTTCAAAAATCAACGCCACGTTTTTGCCACGCAAAGCTTGTGTTTCAGTACCGTTTTTCTTAGCCGCTTTCAAGTCTGCCGCCAAACTTAACAAAGACAAAACTTCAGCTTGTGAAAAATCCGCCAACTTCAAAAAATGTTTACCATACAAAGAAGACATTTACACTTTCCCTTAAACTGCCAAAGACACCAACATACGTTGGTAAATATTCGATAATGGCTCAATATCGGCCACATTCACATGTTCATCAATTTGGTGAATGCTGGCATTGATTGGGCCCAATTCAATCAACTCTTTTGCAATGGCTTTGATAAAACGGCCATCAGAGGTACCGCCTGTGGTAGAAAGCTCGGCGCGAACACCACATTCGGCCGCAATCGCCGCTTGTGCCACTTCAGTCAAGCGGCCTGCATCGGTCAAAAATGGTTGACCTGACAAAGACCACGCCAATTCGTATTGGATATTGTGCGCATCCAAAATGGCATGCACACGCTGTTTCAATTGCTCTGCCGTCACTTCGGTACTGAAACGGAAATTGAATTTCACATTCAAGCTGCCCGCAATCACATTGGTAGCACCTGTACCGCCGTTAATATTGGAAATTTGAAAACTGGTCGCAGGAAAATATTCATTGCCTTCATCCCACACTTCACGCGTCAAATCCGCCATTGCAGGGGCAAATGTGTGCACAGGATTAATCGCCAAATGCGGATAAGCGATGTGACCTTGCTTGCCAATCACCGTTAAATTGCCCGATAAGGAACCGCGACGACCGTTTTTGATGGTGTCACCCAAAACCGTACTGCTCGTTGGTTCACCCACAACACAATAATCAATCAGTTCGCCACGCTCACGCAACACATCCACCACTTTGGTCGTACCATCGTGTGCATCGCCTTCTTCGTCAGAAGTGATGAGCAATGCAATACTGGCAGGGTAATCAGGCTGATCGGCAAGCAAACGCTCACATGCCGTCACAAAAGCGGCAATGCTGGTTTTCATATCCGCCGCACCGCGACCGTACAATTTGCCGTCACGCTCAATCGGTAAAAATGGATCAGAAGTCCATTGCTCCACAGGTCCTGTTGGTACCACATCTGTGTGGCCTGCAAAGCAAATCAACGGGCTTTGTGTGCCAAAACGCAACCACAAATTATCGGTTTCACCAAAACGCAAACGCTCAGCCGTAAAGCCAAGCGCTTCCAATCTGTTTATCAATACTTGCTGGCAACCTTCGTCCGCAGGCGTCACCGAAGCTCTTGCCATCAATTGTTTGGTTAATTCTAAAGTACTCATCACTGTCTTTATCGTCATCATTGCTCACGCAAACCCAAGTCAAAATATACTTTTGCTTGCACACTTTTACCTCTTCTAAAGCTTACATGATTTTATTCACTTGATAAAGAACAAACCCAAGCAGAACATACAAACCTGAGTGACATACCAATCGCTCGCCAAACGGCATGAAAAATCTTTTGTTCACTATGGCATCACTTGGATTTAAATTTGTTGGGGTAACCTCCGTGTAACCATTTCAACACCTTTTTGTTGACCATTTTCTTTTAAGATACGCCCCACTTTTCGCAATGCCGACAAAGCAATGCTGACATTCATCACACAAGTAATCGTTTGTAATAACAGCAAATTGATTTGCACCAACGTCCCTAATGCCAATAAATATCCCGCAATACTCACTAAACCAAACGCAAACAAAACATAATTCAAAGCCGCAACCACATGGTAAAACGTGATACTGCCTCGATTTGCAGATGTAGATTTCAAATAACGGCGACTGCTCATCAGCCCACTGATGGCACTGACGATGCTCATACCCAACCATATTAACCACATCATTCTCACATCCTCTTAATCAATTCTTACATATTGAGCCACTTCCTGAATTTTGAGTTTAAAAATAAAAATAGATTCACGTAATTTTACTTTTTACATTTGAACCATATAAAAAAGCGCCCTGTATCGTTACAGGACGCTTCTAATCACTTTATTGCAAATCAACCTTGACGATGATAATGCACAAAATCAAAACCAATGCCTTTGGCGCTGACATGTGGCAAACGCTCGCATTCTACAAATTGATTTTTGTCTATGCTTGGGAAAAAAGCATCGCCATCGACCATTAAGTCCACTTCAGTGATACGCAAATCGGTCGCCAATGGCAAAGCCTCAGCATAAATCTGCGCCCCACCCATGATGATGGTTTCCGCTTCTTGCGCACACAAAGATAAAGCGGCCTGTAAGCTGTCGACCACTTCTGCGCCTTCTGCGACATAATTTTGATTGCGGCTG
The DNA here is from genome assembly GCF_000382305.1 of Vitreoscilla stercoraria DSM 513. GTDB lineage: Bacteria > Pseudomonadota > Gammaproteobacteria > Burkholderiales > Neisseriaceae > Vitreoscilla > Vitreoscilla stercoraria. The sequence goes on along the minus strand of NZ_KB908019.1, from coordinate 105,537 downwards.
ATGACAATATTGCGGCGATTCGGTAGCGGTTTTTTAGGCAAAGATTCCCATGTTTTGCGCCCCATCACCACAGGTTTGCCGGATGTATAGGCTTTGAAAAACGCAAAGTCTTCAGGAATGTGCCACGGCATGTCGTTGTTGATGCCAATACATCCGTTTTTTGCTGTTGCGACCACCAAGGTGATGAGTGGTGTCATACCGCCACCGCCGCTTTGATGTGTGCATCAGGCTCGTAACCGACCAATTCAAAGTCTTCAAATTTGAAGGCGAACAAATCGGTCACTTCAGGATTGATTTGCATTGTTGGCAAAGTTTTAGGTGTGCGGGTCAATTGCAATTGCGCTTGTTCAAAATGATTGCTGTATAAATGCGCATCGCCCAAAGTATGCACAAAATCACCTGGTTTCAAACCGCACACTTGCGCCACCATCATCGTCAGCAATGCATAAGACGCAATGTTAAACGGCACGCCCAAGAAAATATCGGCACTGCGTTGGTACAATTGGCAACTGAGCTTGCCATCGGCCACATAAAACTGGAATAAAGCGTGACAAGGCGGCAACGCCATTTCATCGACCAAAGCAGGATTCCAAGCCGACACCATCAAGCGACGTGAGTTGGGATTGGTTTTAATCTGCTCAATCACATTGGCGATTTGGTCAATGTGACCGCCATTAGGATTGGGCCAAGAACGCCACTGATAACCATATACAGGTCCCAAATTACCATTTTCATCCGCCCATTCATCCCAAATCGACACGCCATTGTCTTTCAAATAGCGAATATTGGTGTCGCCCTGTAAAAACCACAACAATTCATGAATGATAGAACGCAAATGCAGTTTTTTAGTGGTTAAAACAGGAAAACCTTCGCTCAAATCAAAGCGCATTTGGTAACCAAAAACCGAACGTGTACCCGTACCCGTACGATCGCCTTTGTCTTGTCCATGCTCTAAAACATGGCGCATCAAATCATGGTATTGCTGCATGTGTGTACATCCCAATCTCTTATTTTGCAATGCCTTTTTGAAATAGACATGCTCAGAAAAATTTAAAAACACACTATTATACATGATTCTGAAGATGGCTCTAAAACCCACTCAGCCATCACTTATTTTGCAAAATGGTGCAAAACACAAACATTCAAGCACGATTCCCAAGCTTGACGCCGAACCAAAAAACACAATCAAAATCAATATCATACCAAGCAACAAAATCATCAGGATTATCATGGCACATTCTGAACCACCCAGCGCTTTACTTCGCCTCGGCTTTTCCGCAGAAGCACGCTTGCGCCATATTTTGATTTGTATTTGGCAAACTTTGGGTTTGCTGTTCATTTTGACATTTTTAATGCCTTATACTTGTGCTTTGGTCAGTAACCAGTGTTCACAAATCATGAGCTCTTCTTGGAGCACTTGGCTACCTCTTTGGTCTGGTTTCTCCCCATCTACAACATCTTTTATGTGGCACATCATTTTATTGGCTTTGGCAGTGATGTTGTTTAGAAATTTGGTTTTGAATCTATTACATGGTATTTTTCAAACGGAATTGGTCTTTGAAGAACATTGCTTGTATTGGTATTTACCGACTTTGCATCTGCGTACCAAAACCATAGATTTAAAAAACATCACCTATATTGATATTTACAACCACAATATCGATCACTTACTCAGTCAAGCGCCAGCCAATATTACCTTGCGTGCACGCCTCACGCCGTGGCCATTATTAACCTACCATGCAAGAGATTTCACCAATAGCCAAGCCAATGACCACAACTTACCAACTTTGATTATGCTGCACTGCCCACATTTGATTTTTCGCTTTTTACAAAAATAAATGATCTTCATCACGCCCGAACACTGATTGCAAAGCCACCGTTATCTGTGACACAAATATGGCTGCCCCAATGCATTTATGCGACAATGTAAGTAACTATTATTCATATTGGGCGAATGAGCATGTTAGACAGAGAAGGTTATCGCCCCAATGTTGGCATCATCATCGTCAACAATCGCAATCAAGTATTCTGGGGCAAACGTGTACGAGAATACAACTGGCAATTTCCACAAGGCGGCATCAAACCAGGCGAAAGCCCAGAAGCAGCCATGTATCGAGAATTGATGGAAGAAGTCGGCTTGTCACCACACCATGTCAAAATCTTAGGGCGCACACGCGATTGGCTGCGCTACGATGTGCCCAGTACTTGGGTGAAACGTGAATGGCGCGGTTCTTATCGTGGGCAAAAGCAAATTTGGTATTTATTGCGCCTAACTGGGCGTGAATGCGATGTGTATTTGCGTGCCAATACCAAACCTGAATTTGATGCATGGCGTTGGCATGATTATTGGGCACCTGTCGATGAAGTCATAGACTTCAAACGCAATGTCTATTTGGATGCCTTACAAGAATTATCGCGTTTTTTAAGGCCGCTTGAAAACTGGGAAACCTATCAACAACGCAAACAACACTCTATTGGAATCAATGTCAGCCTGAACCAAGATGCGTGACTGAACCCACGCATCTTTTTTGCTCATCATAGAAGGATTACCATGTCAGATATTGTTTGGATGCTCATATTTTTATTGGCCTTTTTATCGTATCTTGGCGTTCTTTTGGGAGCAATGGCATGGATGGCTCAGAATGCTGCCAAATCGGCACCCAAATGCGTGGTTCATATTCCTAGCCAAGACAACATCTTGTCTACCATACAAACCTTTGCACAAGCTTACGGCTACAAACACCTGTCCGAACATAACGGCATACAAGTCTTTCGCAAAGGCAAGGGCTGGCTCACCAGCTTGACCGAATTGCACTTACAACCCAATACCGACGGCAGTGCCAATTTAGAGGTTTTGGAAGCGGTTAATTTTTTATTCAAAATGATTTACTTTCCCATCAACGCGCCCTCTTTTTTGGGAAAAGCTGTGCGAGCGCACAAAATCAAACGCATCAACTTACTGCTAGAACGCTTACAGGCCGCTCCAATTCAATTCGCGCGGACTCAGCCCAAAGGCAAAATCCGTTTAAAAAAATAAACTGTCACACTCTGATTGAAAAAAAGACCTTCAACCTCATGTAAGTTGAGCGGAATTTTGCCTGATTTGTATTGCATTTGTGGTAATACGGCAAAAACCGTTACACTAATCCCATTTTTGAATCGCTCACACTCCTTATGTCAGATTTACAGCAGCAATATGACGAATCCAGCGTCACAGTCTTAAAAGGCTTGGAACCTGTTAAACAGCGTCCAGGCATGTACACTCGCACCGACAATCCTACTCACATTTGCCAAGAAGTCATCGACAACGCAGCCGATGAAGCTCTGGGTGGCTACGCTTCGACCATCGCTGTCACCATTCATACCGATGGCTCGATGAGTATTGCTGATAATGGTCGTGGTATTCCTGTGGGTTTGCATCCTAGCGAGCAAGTGAGCGTCGTCGAATTAGTATTCACCCGTTTACATGCTGGCGGTAAATTCAATAAAAAAGACGGTGGTGCTTATGCGTTTTCAGGCGGCTTGCATGGCGTAGGTGTATCAGTGACCAATGCCTTGTCTACCCGTTTAGAAGTTACTGTCAAACGCGATGGTGTGATATCGAAAATTGTCTTTGCAGGCGGCGATATTATTGAGCCTTTGCAAGCCATCGGCACTTGCGCCAAAAAAGATACTGGCACGACGGTGCGAGTGTGGCCTGATGGACAATATTTTGAAGATGCTCACTATTCTATTGCTGAAATCGAACGCTTATTGCGTGCCAAAGCCGTTTTGTTGCCCGGTGTCAAAGTCAGTTTGACTTTGGCCAACTCTCAAGTGCAAGAATGGCATTATCCTGATGGCTTACAAGGGTATTTGCAAGATTTGGTTGAACAAAACCATGCTCAATTGCTGGTACCTATTTTACATACCGCACAATATATCGGCTCCGAGCATGACGATTTTCAAGCTGGCGAAGGCGCTGCATTTGCCCTGTCTTTTTTAGAAGAAGGTTCTATTGCCAATGAAAGCTATGTCAATTTGATTCCGACGCCATTGGGTGGCACCCATATTGCAGGGCTCAAACAAGCTTTATTCATTGGCGTTAGCAATTTCATTGAACACCACAATTTATTGCCACGAGGCATCAAATTACAGGCCGATGATGTGTTTGCCAAAGCGGCGTTTGTTTTGTCAGCGCGGGTTTTAGATCCACAATTCCAAGGTCAGACCAAAGACAAATTAACCAATCGTGATGCCTTGCGCTTGGTGTCTGCAGTGGCGGTCGATGCCATTGAATTGGCGTTGAACAAAGACACTGAAATTGGTAAAAAAATTGCCGAATTGGCCATCAAACAAGCACAAGCACGCCAGCGATCCGTTAAGAAAATTGAAAAACGCAAAGGCTCAGGCGTGGCGGTTTTGCCTGGCAAATTAACCGACTGTGAAAGCGAAGACATACGCGAAAATGAATTGTTCTTGGTCGAAGGTGATTCGGCAGGTGGTTCTGCCAAATTGGCACGCAACAAAGCCACTCAAGCGATTTTACCTTTGCGTGGTAAAGTTTTAAATTCGTTTGAAACCCACCAAGACCAATTGTTTGCCAACAATGAAATCCATGATATTTCGGTTGCCATCGGCGTCGACCCACACGGCCCGAATGACAAAGTGGATTTATCAGGTTTGCGATATGGCAAAATCGCCATTTTATCCGATGCCGACGTGGATGGCTCTCACATTCAAGTTTTATTATTGACGCTGTTCTACCGCCATTTCCCACAATTAATCGCTCACGGTCATATTTTTATTGCTCAACCACCGTTATTCCGCGTGGATGTCAATGCGCAAGGCAAAACCAAATCTGCACGTAAATTGTATGCACTAGATCAGCAAGAATTAAACAGCATTTTAGACCGTTTGCAACAAGAAGGTGTCAAAGAGACAGCATACAGTATCAGCCGTTTTAAAGGCTTGGGTGAGATGAATCCCGACCAACTTAAAGACACGACCATGCATCCAGATACACGCCGCTTGTTACCTGTGTCCATCCCAGAACAAGAACATGAACAAACCCATGCCATCTTTGTGAAATTGATGGGCAAAGGGGAAGCAGCCAGCCGTCGGGCTTGGATGGAAGCGCAAGGTCGCGATGTGGACGTAGATATTTAAGCTGTATTTTTACAGGCCGCTTCTACTGGAAGCGGTTTTTAACTTTCATTCACACATACAATCACAAAAGGAAGCACTGTGTCTGCATTTAAATCTTTGTTTCAACCTTTGACTGTCGGTCAAATGACATTATCCAATCGCATCATCATGGCACCGTTAACCCGTTTGCGCTCGATTGAGCCAGGCGATATCCCTGGCCCATTGGCAGCACAATACTATGCCCAACGCGCCAGTGCGGGCTTTATCATTGCAGAAGCCACACAAATCTCTGCTCAAGCCAAAGGCTATGCTGGTGCACCAGGTCTACACACCGATGAGCAACAAGCGGCATGGAAAAATGTTACTGCTGCCGTTCACGCTCAAGGCGGTAAAATTGGTGTGCAATTGTGGCACACAGGTTTGGTATCGCACCAAAGCTTACAGCCTGAAGGCTTAGCGCCGATTTCAGCTTCTGCCGTCGACATTGAAGCGGTTCGCACTTCGCTCAAAGATGCGCAAGGTCAAGTTTATCGTGTTGATACCACCGCCACACGCGCGGCTTCTTTGGCAGAAATTGAACAAGTGATTGCTGACTTTGCCGCAGCGACAAAACGTGCTCAAGCCGCAGGTTTTGATTTTGTGGAAATCCATGCTGCACATGGTTATTTGTTACATCAATTTTTATTGTCATCTATCAACCACCGTGACGACCAATATGGTGGCAGCTTTGAAAATCGCAGCCGCTTAATCATGGATGTGGTCGATGCATGTATCGCAGCTTGGGACAGTGAGCACGTTGGCATCCGCATTTCGCCTTTGGGTAAATTCAACGGCATGCCAAGTGATTTGGGTGAAGCCGAAAGCTTGCAATTGATTGAACAATTGCATCAAAAAGGCGTGTTGTATTTGCATATTTCAGAGCCAGATTATGCAGGCGAAGCCTCTTTAAGCGATGAATTGCGCCAACAAATTCGCCAACGCTTTACAGGCTGCTTGATTGGTGCGGGTTTGTATACGCCTGAAAAAGCGCAACGTTTGATAGATGCCAATCTAATCGATGCTGCCGCTTTTGGTCGTGCATTCATTGCCAACCCTGATTATCCTGAGCGCATCGCCCAACAAAGCGACCTGAATCCTTATCGTGCTGAAACGGTTTATGGCGGTGATGCGAAGGGCTATACTGATTATCCATTTTTATCTACCCACATAGAAAGCATGTAAATGACCCATACCTCAAACAGCTTATTGCCTTTTTTGGGTGTATTAAAAGTCACAGGCGAAGACCGTGCGGCTTTTTTGCACAACCAATTGTCTAACGACATTAATAATCTGCCTGCCTCTCAAGCTTGCTACGCCACTTACAACACGCCCAAAGGTCGTGTCTTAGCCAATATGTTGGTTTTAAACACGGGAGACGCTTTGTGGCTCATCATGGCGCAAGATTTAATCGAAGTCACAGCCAAACGCTTGCGCATGTTTGTGATGCGCAGCAAAGCAGTATTGGAAAATGCCTCTGAAACTTTAAGCGTGGCTGGCAGCTTACAACCTACTGATGAAGATTTTGATTTACCAGAAACGCCACCATTATTATTAAATGCAACAGAACAACAAGATTTTTGGCGCATTGCATTGCCACATGCTGGCGAATTACTGGTCGGCGATACTGCAAGCTTGCCTGAATACCATGAAAAGTCAGCTTACCAATGGTTGAGCCATGAAATCAATCATGGTTATCCATGGATTGTAGCAGCCAATACCGAAACTTGCGTGGCGCAAATGTTAAACCAACACCTTTTAGGTGGCGTGCATTTTCGCAAAGGCTGTTACCCAGGCCAAGAAATCATTGCCCGCGCACAATACCGAGGTCAGGTCAAACGTGGTTTGGTGATGTATGGCTCTCAGAATTTAGTGGAAGCTGGCGAAGCTTTGTTGGACGATGCGGATGAAGAAGTGGGCGTGGTCATTAACACCGTACCGCAAGCGATGGGTTCTTTGATTTTGGCAGTGGTCAAACACAGCGTGGGTGAAGAACGTTTGCACACTGAAAAAGCCGCTGGCTTAGACTTCAAACGCCGCTTTTATCAAGTGAATCCAGCATCATGATAGAACAGCTCAAACAATGGGTGTTTTCCGATGCCACACGTTTGCGCCGTTTTATGAATGTTTGGCCGCCATTTTTGTTTGCAGGCATTTACATCCAAGAGTTATCGGATGATTTTAGTCGTTGCAAAGTCAAGCTGCGCGCTTGGCCTGCCACACGCAATGTCAATGGCAGCCAGTTCGGTGGCAATTTGTTTGCCATGACCGACCCGGTTTATCCATTGATGTTATTAGGTATTTTTGGTAAGCAATATTTTGTTTGGGACAAAGAAGCCACCATTGAATTCATCAAACCCGCTTATCAAGCGGCGTATTTTGAATGTCATTTGTTGCCCGAAAAAATTGCCCAAATCAAAGCGGCCTGTAACGATGGCGACAAACATTTTCCCGTCTTGGAAAATCACATTGTCGATGCCAACGGTCAAGTGATTGCCAAAGTCAAACGCACTTTGTACATCCGTTTAAAGCCTGAATACCGTCGACAAGACTGACAAAATGCTGTCATCATTTACAGGACGCTTACAAGCGTCCTGTAAACATGGCTTAGCCTACAAACTACATAAAGCCTAAGGCCGTTTTAGAGCCTTGTTCTTTGAGCGCACATTCCGCTTGCAGCAATTGTAAAAATTGCTCGGCAGATTGTATCGGCGTAATGCGTGAACATTTCACCACCACCGCAAAATCCCCTGGCGTTAACACATGCAATTTGCCTACTGCATATTCTAAGCTGTGTGGACATGCCAAGCCAAAATGCTGACAATAGGCTTGAAACAATTGCCAGCGCTGTTCCAAACGCAAAAAGCCAAACTCGATTTTGAAATCAAATCGGCGCAAAGCCGCTTGGTCTAAATGTTTCATCAAATTGGTCGTCGCCACAAAAATGCCTTGAAAAGCCTCCATTTGTGTCAACATTTCATTGACTTGTGTCACTTCCCATGATTGATGTGCTTGGCGGCGATCTTGCAAGAAACTGTCCACCTCATCAAAAATCAAAATGGCATCGTCACGTATTGCCTCTTCAAAAGCCTCCGCAATCAAACGCTCACTTTCGCCCACATATTTGGACAATAAATCCGAGCCTTTTTTATACAATAGCGGCCGTCCTAATTGGCGTGCCAACCACTTCACATAAGCACTTTTACCTGTGCCTGGCGGACCGTACAAACACAAACTGCCGACCGCATGATTGGCCAAACCTTGTGACAATTGCTGTAAATCATGATGGGTATTGATCCAAGCCACATCGTATAACGCACCATAATCGTTTTTGCGATTCAAATAAGAACTGATGCCTTGCGCTTTGAGCGTGCTATGCAACAATTGCTTATACAAAACCGCTTGCTCAGCTGCACTGAGCACCTCGGCAACTTGCTCGGTGACTTTGTGTGCACGTTCTAACATCGCAGGCACCAAATCTTCATGCTCAGCCAGTTGTTCCACTTCGGCTGCATTCAAAAAGCCTTTGGTCAAGCGTGCAATCATCTCACGCCGCTTGGCTCTTGGAGGGGCTTTCATCTCAATGACCATGTCAAAGCGGCGCAAAGCCGCCCTGTCCATCATGTCCACACGATTGGTAATCCACACCGTTGGTACCGCATTTTGTTCCAACATGCGATTGAGCCACGCTTTGTTCAATTGATAGTCTTTTTGCTCCGTATTAAAGACGTCTTCGACTTCATCAAATAACAATAGAATGTTTTGCTTGGCGAAAATATGCTGCGCAGCACGCAACGCACTCATGCGTGCCTCACGGTTAGCAGGATTCCCTTCATCATCTGCCCATGCCACTTCAATGCATTCTAAACCCAACTCTTGCGCCAAAGCGCGTGTGAATTCGGTTTTGCCCGTACCTGCCACACCGTAAATCAAAATATTGCAACCTGCTTGCTGTTGCGACATGACTTTAGGCACATAATGGCGCAAGGCAGGCACCAAAGTCCCCAAGTGCGCAAAATCATCCAAAGCCAATTCGGTATTCGGTGCCACATGAACATGGCGTTTGAGCAACTCAACTGGACTGATACACTCCAAACACATCCAAGTGGCAAAATAACCACTCATCAAATCAATCTTGCTGCGCAAAGGATATTCACTGCTGTGATCAACTTTAAGCAAACCTGTGTGAAACAAAGTTTGCTGATGCCCTAAAGCTTCTCGAACATCGGCTTCAGGCAATTGTAAAATTACCGACAACGCCAAAACCACCTGACGGCTGTTCAGCTCGCCCATCAATTGTGCGGCTTGATTCAATACATTGTGATGGTAAAGCAAAATCACAAAAGTCAGAATTTTGCTTTCGGTGGCATTCAAGCCTAACAATTCTTGCCAAGCAGCAATATTGGCTTTCAAAACATTAGGGACACCTTTTTCGTACAAACCATCCCAATGAATGTGTTGTTGCCATTGCATATAATGTCGCTTAAGCTGCGCTCTGGCGGCAATCGGTTCATATTCATCTTCGGTCTCAAACCACAAATGTGCTTTTAACAAATTGGCCACATTCATGTCTTCAAAACCATGGTCACCAATGAAATCCAGTTGACCACCCAAAGGCAACAACATATGCCAAATCCAAGCCTGCAACAACAATTCGGTAGCAGGGTCGATTTGGTTTTGCTGCAATAAAGACAAAGGATCGATAGGCTCTACATCTTCTACATCAATTTCATCGCTCACACGTTTCTCACTCTCTGACATAGATTCCTCTCACACTGATTGCTCAGTCGCGACGACAAATTTCAACAGCTTCTTGGATAGAAGATACCCCATGTAGGGTTAGTTGGGGAAAATCACTTTTTTGACGCGGCAAATTGGCTTTGGGAATGATGGCATGGGTAAAACCCAATTTCTCAGCCTCTTTCAAACGCTCTTGCCCACGAGATACAGGACGCACCTCGCCTGACAAACCTATTTCACCAAACACAATCATTTTTTGCGGCAAAGGTCGATTGCGATGGCTAGAGACCATGGCCAAAATCACTGCCAAGTCAGCAGCAGGCTCCATGATTTTAACGCCACCCACCGCATTCAAAAACACATCTTGATCAAAACAAGCAATGCCTGCATGGCGATTGAGGACGGCCAATAGCATCGCCAAACGATTTTGCTCCAAGCCTACAGTCAGGCGTTTGGGTGTGAAACCATGTGCATCGTCTACCAAAGCTTGAATTTCTACCAATAATGGACGACTGCCTTCTTGCGTGACCAATACACAAGAACCAGGGACATCATCCCGATAAGACGCCAAAAAAATCGCTGATGGGTTTGCCACACCTTTCAAACCTTTGTCCGTCATCGCAAACACACCGAGCTCATTGGCAGCACCAAAACGGTTTTTAATGGCTCGTATCATACGATAATTACTGTGCGTATCGCCTTCAAAATACAAAACCGCATCCACCATATGCTCTAACACACGAGGTCCTGCAATGGCGCCATCTTTGGTCACATGCCCCACCAACAAAATGGTTACACCTGTTTGCTTGGCCACACGTGTCAATTGCGCGGCACACTCCCGCACTTGCGACACTGAGCCTGGAGCAGAAGTGATTTGATCTGAATACAGCGTTTGAATCGAATCGATGACCGCCACTTTAGGCTGGCGCTCGCGCAGATGTTGCACAATGGCCTCTAGACGAATTTCTGCCAATAAGTGAATGTGTGCAGGATTCAAGCTCAAACGCTGTGCCCGCAAAGCCACTTGCTGCGCCGACTCTTCGCCTGAAACATACAAGCAAGCACGATTAGCCCCCATCAATGCGTTCGCTTGTAACAATAAAGTAGATTTACCTATACCAGGATCGCCACCAATCAAAACCACCGCGCCCTCAACCAAACCGCCACCTAACACACGGTCTAATTCAGACAAACCTGTACTAGAGCGAGGCACTTCTTCAGCGGTAATATCTGCCAAGTTTTGCACTTTGCTGCTGGTTTGGCTCCACGCATCAAAACGGTTTTGGCTTTCAGGCAAAATGACACTTTCTTGCAAGGTATTCCATTGCCCACAAGCAGGACATTGCCCCTGCCATTTCAAAGTGCTACCACCACACTCTGTACATTGGTATTGCGTTTTAACTTTGGCCATAATCTTTCAGGACGCTTGTATGGGTTGCTAGAATACAGATAACAGATACACGCCAATGCCAATTGCTTTCAGGACGCTTGAATCTTCACTTTGGTCAAACACATTAAATACTTTTCCAATCAGCCAAACACATGGCTGCGGCCATTTGACCACTTTGCACTGCACCTTCTAAAGTTGCAGGATAATGCGGGTGACAATAATCGCCTGCCAAATACACGCCTTGCTTATTCAAAGCAGCCATAGACGGCAAAGCTCGGTTAACGGTTGCATGAGCCGTCGCACGTTTTTCAGTAATGACTTGTGAAGCCATAGGCTGAGGCAAATTGGGTTGCCATTGCAACAAATCTTGATGCACAGCATCCGCCCATTTTTGCGGTGTCATGTTTTCATGCTGCTCAGACACACTGATGACCACTGCCACTTCGTTGCGATGATTGGCATTCAATTGATCACGATGAATCACCCATTGACTCAAACCATATGCCGTCCCTTGAATGGTATGTGGCAAAGTCAATGGCTCAGGATAACGCAGATAAACTGTGGTAATCGCGCTGTATGTCAATTGTTCAAAATAAGTTTGCACCGAAGATGCATGCTCACCCAACACATCGACCACATGATAAGGCGCAGTCGCGACAATCACACGATCAAAACATTGTCCATCTACAAACCAATGTCGACCATCCACATCTTTTTGTAAATTTTGTACGCGGGTTTGCAATTGTATATTGACACCATGGCGACGCAAATAACGGCAAACAGGGTCAACCCACCACTGCTGTAAATCCACTTGTGCCAAACAAAAATCACTGTCTTGACGCTCGTTGAGCATCCCCTCTGTCACCACTACTGCCAAAATACGCAAACTGGCAATGTCCAGAGGTGTGTTCATGGTTGCCAAAACCAAAGGTTGCCAAAATTCAGCAATGTGTTTTTGCGGTACTTGACGCTGATGCAGCCAAGTTTGCACACTGATATCGTGAGTTTTCAGCCAAGAGACAGCACTTTTGAGTGCATATGCATCCTGTAAAAATCGCTTTTTATCAGAAAATCGCCATGTTTTGGCTCTTAACAAACCCCATATAACATGAACTGGGGCTGGTAATTTGGGCGTTGTAAAATCCAAACCATCTAATAAATGCCACTGCGAAGGCAGACGCAATGTGTCTTGCTGCGCCGATACACCAGCTTGCTGACGCAAGCGTAACACTTGATGGTATGCACCTAACAACAAATGCTGACCATTATCAACATGCTCAAATACTTGATTTTTAGCAGTCAAACCACGGGCCCTACCACCTGCTTGTTTGCTGGCTTCAAACACCGTCACTTTGGCATAGGCAGACAGCTGCATCGCAGCAGCCAAGCCTGCCCAGCCTGCCCCAATAATGGCTATATTCGGTTTCATGGCTTAAATCCAAATAACCATGTTTTCAAAGCAATGCGCAATTTACGCGGATTGGGAATGGCAATTTTATACCGTAAGACATTGTGACCACCGTCTTTTTGAATTTCATCCAATAAAGTGTGGTAAATCGCTGCCATGATAAAACCAATTTTCTGTGCTTGTTTGTCCTCTGGTGGCAACAAAGCCATCGCCTCTTGATACGTTCGATTAGCACGATCAATTTGAAACTGCATCATTTGCTCAAACTCAGGCGTGGATTTCAAAGCCATCAAATCAGTCGCCAACACAAAGAACTTCTGCAAATCTTCTACAGGCAAATAAATCCGACCATTGCGTACATCTTCGCCCACATCACGAATAATGTTGGTTAATTGTAAAGCCAAACCCATTTTGTCGGCATATTCCAAAGTTTGTGGGTTTTTAAATCCCAAAACTCGCACAATCAGACGACCGACCACACCAGCGACACGATGGCAGTACAATTGTAAGTCACCAAAACTGTTATAACGAGCTTGCTGCAAATCCATTTGCATGCCATCGATGATGGCCACAAACTCTTCTTGCGGCAATTGATAGTGCTCTTTGATGCTTGCAATGGCTTGGTGTACAGGATGCTCAGGCACCTCACCGTCCACAAACACTTTTGCCAAGTCTTGACGCCACCATTGCAATGTTTGCATCGCCACATTGGCATCAGTGCAATCATCCACAATGTCATCCACTTCGCGACAAAAAGCATAGATAATGGTCAAAGCATCTTTTTTAGATTGACTTAAAAATTTGAAACTGACCAAAAAATTAGAGCCGCTCGCGGCGGCTTTTTGCTGACAATAGGCCAACGAATCCAAAACACGCTCCAATCATATTTTCACATACATTTTAACGTGTTTTGGCCCACATGGCGTATTGCTTGTAAAAAAGAATCTGTTTACGTTTAATACTTGGTACAAGAAGAGCGAGCTGCCACGCTGGCAGCATCTGGACATTTAAATACTTCACCCGTTGAATCTGTATACAAACCAGCTTTTGACGTATCTAAAGGCGTCACGCTAACAAATATCTTGTTACCCACCAAAGCAGCTTCAAACTCAAAAAACGCCGTTAAGTTATTTTCAGTGGTTAAGCTAACAGCTTTTTCATTGACTGCTTCAATTTCGGCATCTGTAATTTGACCTGCTCTTAATTTCAACACTTTTAATTCTTGTTGTAATTGCAACGCCACAGATCTAGCTTGGGTTAAACGGGTATTTTCAACATGACGGCTGTACAAAGGCAAAGTAATACCCACGATAATACCCAAAATCACAAGTGCTACCATCATTTCAGTCAGCGAAAAACCTTTTTGATGCAATCGACTCATACTCATCATCCTACCTTTATCATTGTAATTAATCTATTTCCAGCTGGTTGTTGATGCTAATGACAGATTGCACAGTGACTTCTGTTGTGGCATTTCTACCCCAAGCTCTTGCAGTAACACGATATAAAGTGTTACTCACATCCGCAGAAGGACCTAAAAACTCAATAATATAGCGAGGGGATTGAGAAACATTAGCGTCACTTAATATATATTCAATTGATTTACCATCAACAAATATATCTCGCTTCCAAGCAGGCGTATCAGCATAAGCGCCACTTCCTCCAGACTGCTCCATGGCAGGAGCACATAAACCATTATCACAGTCCTCAGTAAATAATTTCCCAGAGCCCACCATTTCATCAAAAAAAACATCAGCTCGAGGAATCAACTCTTCTAAACTGCTAGTAATTAATGGATTGGCTAATACTTCCGTAGGATGTATGGTTTCTAAAGCATACAACTCACCCGCTTTTAGAGCTTCTTCTGCCAATCCAAAAGCATATTTTTTATCCGCATCATTGCTGCTGATACGCATTTCTGTATTCAGCGTTTGGCCTCCAGCCAAGACCAACGTTGCAATAATCGCCATTAATACCAAAACGATATATAACGTGAATCCCTGTTGCTTTACTCGGCTATACATGCATCTGCTCCTCGCATGGCGGCATTCAATACCATCACTTGTAAGTCATTATTGCTGGTTAATGTTTCAGATGCATTGCTAATGGTATTGATTGCAGATGGGGTTATTTTCAACTGCACGCCATTAGGCGTTAATACTTGCATATGGCCTGAAGCATTATTTTTCTCTAGGAATGCAGCTTGACTAACAAAATAGCTTTCAGCCACAGTAGGATTATCTACAACCACACAGTTATTCACATAAATATATTCTGCTTTCAAGTTACTGACATGACTGGCCAGTAATTGTGGTGGTGTCCATGCGCCATTGGTTTGCAACTCAAACCGATACAATGCATTCGCTTGTGAATCACCTTGAACCTTACCTACAACATAAACTACTGTATACAGATTGCTTAAACTTGCCTGTGACGCAAAATGACCTTCCCCCCCAATACCGCCTGTTATATTTTTAATATTTTCACCTGCTTGATACATAGGAATAGGATCTAAACTTGCATCCAAAGTCGCGTCCTCACCCGAAATAGTTAGCTGGTTACGCTTTAAAATATCCACACGCTGACAGCTAGACAATACCAATCTTGCTGAATTTGCAACACTGTCACTATTGGCATCAAAGTTCGTAGCAGTACCATTTGGCAAAGAAAATCCCGTCAATTGATTAACGCCACTGCGTGTGGTTGCTAACAAAGGCTGAGAATTGGTTCCATAGTTAAAAATCACCATATCAGAACCTGCTGCTGCAACAAATGTATCATCAATAGCACTCATGACATCACTCATGACATCAGAGTCAGCTAGCAAAATCCGCGTTGCAAAAACACGATCGTCATTTGCGTCAAAATAGCTGGCATCTTGATCTATGTCTAAATCACTATGATCCTTAGTCGCACCATTATCAGTAAAAGTGGCTACATTAGCACAACCAAACGTTCCTGCCATACGGGCATCTCGCACCAATAAATTGCTTGCTAACCGCAACTCTTGTTGACGATCCACCCGCATGGTAGCAGTTTCATTGACTCTTTGAGTGGCCACATATGCCCCACCTATGGCTAAAATAATCATCAAGCCTAAAGCAGAGGCTACTACAAACTCAATCAAAGTAAAGCCCGATTGATATGTATAAGACGGTGGATACTGTCTTGGCATATCATTCAAACGCGGTTTCGTTCCTGAATTAAGCTTCATATTTATTCTCTATTAACCAATCGGTACTTGGTAAGTATACAAAACCGCAGTATTGTCTTCATTCAAGATAATATCTGTATCTTGATACTGTTCTGCATCTTCTAATTCTTGTTCCCAAATTACCTTCAAAACAAAATTCGTTCCAGCACCACCACAAGCAATTTTCTTATCATCTCCCGTGCCTGTAAAACTCGGTGCGGTGGCAATGCTATCTGATTGCTCTTGGCAAATATTCCAACTCACTTTACCTGAACTTGGAATTTGATTGATTCTCTTCACAAAGCTACATACATGTGCTTTGGCAACAGCTTCCTTATTAACGCCACTGGTACTCGTTCCTGCAGTGCCCGTTAAAGACAATGCACTGTCATCAGTACAATTTTTAGTAATGCTGCCATCAGTCAAATCCACATATGCACCAAAATCGCGCTGCAATGCCAATGCCTCATTGTTTTTTTCTACCAAGCTGCGTGCAGGATTCATCATCATTGCTTCAACAAAAGAATCACCAGCATGGGCAATAATGGTCTGATTTTCAGCCTCTCTGGCCGAAGTCACAGTTTTCAACTGCATGGAAACCAATGCCAACAAACCAAAACCCAACACAAATACAGAGACTAAAATTTCTAGCAAGGTTGAGCCATGTTGTCTGTGACTAAATGGGTAATGATGGTTTTTCATTTTTCAATCCACAAAACGATTAGGTTACTTAATGACTTTTACGAATAACGGAACCAACACAATCTAATATTACTTGGACTCACTAGCCACATAATTCAGCAATTTTATTGCCTGTATTATTAGATTTAACTTGCTGTGAGCAAGATATGATTTTTCCCGTTGGCCCTAACAATACACGACCTGTATGTTGCGTATTGTTTTTGGATTGCATATCAATCACCACATAATTGGCACTGGCGACATCATTAATCACCACTTGGCTATTGGGTAAAAATTGAATATTTGGATTTGTGACAGCACTAGTACCAGTCAAGGGACTAAGTTTAACTGCAATATCCAACTTGTTCGCATCTGCCACGCCACTACCCGCATTAGGACTGTTGAATACACGAATATTGCGATCGACAGTGCTGTTATAAGCCGAATTTCTATTCACATCCGCATAAACAAAGACACCCTCAGACCAAGACTTCGTATTATTGGCACAACCTGCCAATTGACCTGTTGTACTGATACTGGCACCACAAGCTATCACTGGTACATTTTGACGAATGGCCTCATTGCGTGCAAAAGTTAACGCATTGGCATAGCCATTTAATGCACTTTTAATACGCTGACGCTCCATAAATCCATTCATGGCAGGCAGGGAAATAGCGGCCATAATACCCATGATAATAATGGTGACCATCAACTCAATTAAGGTAAAGCCTATTTGCTTTTTCATCCTAAACTCTCAATTTAACAAAATTGCCCTAGTAAATAATTTGATGACATACAATCAGTATAGATTCAAAGTCATGGCTACCATATCAAGATATGACCAATGGCAACTCATTTAGACAAACGAAGCAAACTACTCATCATCCCAACCGCCTTCAGGCAACGCTGCATTGTCAAATTTGGCATACTGACCTAAGAAGGTCAAAGCCACTTTCCCTGTTGGACCGTTACGGTGCTTGGCAATGATGGCTTCTGCCAAACCTTTGTATTGGGTATCAGGATTATAATATTCATCACGATACATGAAAATAATGATATCTGCATCTTGCTCAATCGCACCAGACTCACGCAAGTCAGACATCATCGGACGCTTATCGGTTCTTTGCTCAACCGAACGGGACAATTGTGACAAAGCAACCACAGGCACACTCAACTCTTTAGCCAAACCTTTTAAAGAGCGAGAAATTTCACCCAATTCAGACGCACGATTATCACTGCTGCGTCCTGAACCTGACATCAATTGCAAATAGTCAATGACAATCAAACCCAATTTACCACCATATTGACGCGCCAAACGGCGAGCACGAGCACGCAATTCCAATGCAGTCAAACCCGGTGTTTCATCAATATACATCGGCGCATCAGACAACTTCACTACCGCATCATTGAGCTTATTCCAATGCTCATCGCCCAATTGACCTGTGCGCAACACATGTTGATCTAAACGCCCCACGGAACCGAGCATACGCATGACCAATTGCGTACCACCCATCTCCATCGAAAACACAGCCACAGGCAAATGCTCATGTACGGCAACATGTTCGGCAATATTCATCGAGAATGCCGTTTTACCCATAGATGGGCGTCCTGCAACAATAATCAAATCACCTTGCTGCAAGCCTGAAGTGCGCTTGTCTAAATCCAAAAAGCCAGTGGATACGCCCGTAACTTCATCTGGATTGTCACGCGAGTACAACATATCAATGCGCTCAACCACTTCTTTGAGCAAATTGGGCATTTTCAAAAAACCTTGCTGACCACGGCTATTGCTTTCGGCAATTTGGAATACTTGATTTTCCGCTTCGTCAAGCAATTGACTGGCCTCACGCCCTTGTGGATTGCGTGCCATTTCGGCAATTTCCATACCCACTTTGGCCAATTGGCGGCGTACCGAACGCTCACGTACAATTTCAGCATAACGGCGAATATTCGCAGCCGATGGCGTATTTTGTGCCACGCTAATCAAATATGCCAAACCGCCCACAGCTTGCAATTCGTCTTGCTGCTGCAATTGCTCTTGTACTGTAACCACGTCAGCAGGACGCGATAACTCAATCATGCGTGCAATGGCACGGAAAATATAACGGTGCTCTTGGCGGTAAAAATCTTCTTCGCTCAAAATATCCGCAATGCGATCATAGGCGCTATTTTCCAATAACAAACCACCCAACACAGCCTGTTCCGCTTCAATAGAATGCGGCGGCAACACTGCCAATACTTCATCATGGCCAGCCTCGTAATCACGGGCATCAAAAGGCTCAGACATGCTCATCCTTTAATTCAATTCGAGCGTTATTTTAACACTGTTCTACAAATCTATTAGAACCTAAATCAAAGCAGACGTTTTCAATTACCGAAAAGCTGCACATCAACAGTTACCTTATCAAACAAAACACAGTAGAATAGTCCCACAACATAACAATATGTTATTCAAATTGTTTAACGATGAATTTATATGGAGTCACATCATGGAACATAAATTACCAGAATTACCATACGCTTTGGATGCATTAGCGCCTCATTTGTCTAAAGAAACTTTGGAATTCCATTACGGCAAACACCACCAAACTTACATCACCAACTTGAACAACATGATCAAAGGCACTGAATTTGAAGAAGCGTCTTTGGAAGAAATCGTGAAAAAATCTTCTGGTGGCGTATTCAACAATGCCGCTCAAATCTGGAACCACACCTTCTACTGGTTGGGTTTCACGCCTAAAGGCGAAGGCAAACCTGCTGGTGACTTGGCTGCTGCCATCGATGCAAAATGGGGTTCTTTCGAGAAATTCCAAGAAGCATTTGGCGCAGTAGCTGCGGGCACTTTCGGTTCAGGTTGGGCTTGGTTGGTTAAAACTCCAGCTGGCGAATTGGAATTGGTATCTACCAGCAATGCAGCAACCCCATTGACCACAGAAAACACCGCTTTGTTGACTTGTGACGTTTGGGAACATGCTTACTACATCGACTACCGCAATAGCCGTCCTAACTACTTGAAAGGCTTCTGGGAAATCGTGGATTGGGCAGAAGTGGCTAAACGCTTCGCTGCTTAATTCAACCCAATAAACAAAGCGTCCTGTAAATATTTACAGGACGCTTTTTTCATACTTTACCCATCACAGCATTATTGTGCTGAAGTCAATTCTTGTGTCCCTTTTTGAGCTGGGAATTGTGTTTGCAAATACTGAATATAACCCATCAAAGCACCATCATTTTGGTTTTTACCCAACAAGCCTTGCATTTGCTGTAACATTTCTGGCTTGGCTTCGACCGTACCAATTTTATCCACCGCCACCAAAACGGGCGCAGGTAAACCTTCGAGTAAAACATATTGTGGTTTACCTTCGCTTGGACGCACCGCAATCAATTGGCGGTATGCTTCAGGCGGCATGGTTTGTTGTGCTTGTTGTGGCGACATTTCAGCCGCAGGCGACCACGTTACCGTCGCGCTTTCACCTTTTTGCAATTTATCCAAAGCCTCTTTGGCAGCCGCTTGCGCCAATTTATTCGCCTCAGCCACAGTATGCGCTTGTTTCACCTGTGCTTTGGCTTCTTCCAAGCTCAATTGCTTTTCAGGACGCACATCGGTCACTTGTACCACCCAATAAGTATTTTGACCCACATCAATCGGCTCAGTCACTTTTTTATCAGCAATGGTTTTGGCATCAAACAAGACTTTTTGCAAAGCTTCTGGCATTTGTGCTTGCTTGGCTTGCTCGGCCGTCACCCACTCACCCACAGGTTGCGAAGCCAAGCCTGTGGCTTTAGCCACCGCATTCAAATCATCGCCATGTTTGATCGCCGCATCAATCAATTGTTTTTTCTTGGCATCTACCGCAGCTTTAATTTTTTCTTGGCGCAAAGTATCAATGATTTGATTTTTTTGACTGTCGAATGTCTGGCCGACTTCCAATACTTTCAAAATATGATAGCCAAACTCTGTTTCTACCAAGCCGCTGATTTCATCTTTTTTCAAGCCAAATGAAGCATCTTCAAACGGCTTGACCATCGTGCCATCTTTGGCAAAAAAGCCCAAATCACCACCATTTTGTGCCGAACCTGGGTCTTGCGAATTTTCTTTAGCCAAAGCAGCAAAGTCAGCTGGCTTGGCTTTCACTTTGGCTAACAAAGCTTCTGCTTTTTTCTTGGTTTGTGCTTTAGATGCTTCGTCTGCACCTTGTTCAAATGCAAGCAAAATATGCGCTACACGGCGCTTTTCAGGTAAAGAGGCTTGATTTTTATCAAAATAAGCTTTGGCTTCTTCATCAGTGACTTTCAACTGACTCAAAACTTCATTACCGCTTAACACCAGAAAATTAAATTTCAAACCTTGGGTTTGAATAAAGTCTTTTTGATGGGCATCGTAATAAGCTTTTAAGGCCGCATCGCTGGTGTCCACTTTGCTAGCAAATTGCTCAGGGCTGAACGTCATAGTACGAATGGTACGCGGTGCTTCAAACAACTGGATGGCTTGATTCAATTGGCTATCAGCCATAATTTGACTAGATTGAATCAAATTCAAAACCGTTTGCAAAGAGAAATCCTTGCGCAAACCTTCTAAAAATTGTTCTTCTTTCAAACCATTATTACGCAAGTAATCTTGGTACAATTTTTCTTGAAACGTACCGTCCTGTTGGAAAATAGACTGCGCCATGATGATTTTTTTCAATTGCTCATCGGACACGGTCACGCCCATTTGCTGCGCGCCAGCAAACAAATAAGCCTCTTGAGTCAAAGCCTGCAAAATGTCTTTTTGCACTTGATCAGTAATATCGCCTTGCTGTTGGCGCAAAACATCTCGCACCTTATCCAAAGTCACTTCTTGATCGCCTACTTTTACCAAATAATTGTCACTGCTGATGGCGCCAGTACCTGCAACACCGCCAGCTACTACAAATGTCAAACCAATCAAACCCAAAATTACTTTGGATGCAGTCGAATACTTCTGAACAAAATTAAACATGTTGGTATGCCTACCTTAAAATAATAAAAAAGGTGAACCCGAATGTTCACCTTTTCAGTTACGGCCAAATACAATTATAAAGCGTCTTTCAATGCCTTGCCAGCACGGAATTTAGGTGACTTGGCAGCAGCAATAGTAATTTCTTCGCCAGTTTTTGGATTGCGACCTTTGCGCTCAGCGCGCTCACCCACATAAAAGGTGCCAAAGCCAACCAAAGTTACGGTATCGCCTTCTTTCAAAGCTTCTGTAACGGCAGTCACCATTCCATCCAAAGCTTTGCCTGCAGCTGCTTTAGAAATATCCGCACTTTGTGCGATTGCATCAATGAGTTCAGACTTATTCACAATGAAAGTCCCTTTCTGTGGTTATTCGTTGATAGAGTTCATCGCCTAAGGTTAAGCAATTCCATCCATACCTGCTTTATAACAAGGCTAAAATTAGCATGTCAAGCAGCAATGGGGGCTTGCCGCTATTTTTACCACTGTTTTACGAACAAGCCCACATTTTTGCAGAAAAATTAATGCTTAGTCGCTTTCGTACCCGTTTTTGCAACAGATTCGTTATCGGCAACAGGTAAAACAGCTTCAATGCTTTCTGGCTCAACCCAAGGCTTAGGCTCTTCTGCCAAGCCCAATGCCAAGACTTCATCAATCCATTGCACTGGATGAATAGTTAACGCATCTTTGACATTAGCAGGAATTTCTTCCAAATCTTTGACATTGTCTTTTGGAATCAACGCGTGTTTGATACCACCACGCAATGCCGCCAACAATTTCTCTTTCAGGCCGCCAATCGGCAATACTTCGCCACGCAAAGTGATTTCACCGGTCATCGCCACATCCGCACGCACAGGAATATTGGTCAATGAAGAGACAATCGCCAAAGTCATGGCAATGCCTGCGCTTGGACCATCTTTAGGAGTTGCACCTTCAGGCACATGCACATGGATGTCGTGTTTTTCGTAAAAATCAGGCGCAATACCTAAATTAGCGGCACGCGTACGCACCACACTCATCGCTGCCGTAATAGACTCTTGCATCACGTCGCCCAATTGACCTGTGCGAATGATATTGCCTTTGCCTTTCAAAGCAGTGGCTTCAATGGTCAATAACTCACCGCCGACTTCCGTCCATGCCAAACCTGTCACCTGACCGACACGGTTTTCAGAATCCGCCACACCAAAATCAAAACGGCGCACGCCCAAATAATCGTGTAAATTTGCAGCGCTGACCACAATCGATTCTTTCGCTGCAGCTTTAATTTCCGCTTTGGCTGCTTTGGTTTTTGCTTTGTCTTCTGCCAATACCTGCTGCATCACCACTTTGCGTGCAATGCGAGCCACTTCACGATCTAATGAGCGCACACCTGCTTCGCGCGTGTAATAACGCACAATGTCACGTACAGCCGATTCTTCCACCACGACTTCATTGATTTTCACACCATTGGTTTTCAGCTGTTTGGGCACCAAATACTGCATCGCTATACTGACTTTTTCATCCTCGGTATAGCCTGACAAGCGGATGATTTCCATGCGATCGAGCAAAGCCGATGGGATATTCAAAGTATTGGATGTCGCAATAAACATCACATCAGATAAATCGTATTCCACTTCCGCATAATGATCAGAAAAACTGTGGTTTTGCTCAGGATCCAATACTTCTAACAATGCGCTGGCTGGATCACCACGAAAATCTTGACCCATTTTGTCGATTTCATCGAGTAAGAACAATGGATTTTTCACACCGACTTTGGTCATATTTTGCAAAATTTTGCCAGGCATAGAACCAATATAAGTACGGCGATGACCACGAATTTCGCTTTCGTCACGCACACCACCCAAAGCCATACGCACATATTCGCGACCTGTAGCTTTGGCAATCGACTCACCCAAAGACGTTTTACCCACGCCAGGAGGGCCTACCAAGCACAAAATTGGACCTTTAATGCGATCGACACGTTTTTGTACTGCCAAAAATTCCAAAATGCGTTCTTTGACCTTATCCAAACCATAATGGTCAGCATTCAGGACGCTTTCAGCTTTGGCAATGTCTTTGCTCACACGGCTTTTCTTTTTCCACGGCAAATCCAACAAAGTATCAATGTAATTGCGAACCACGGTTGATTCTGCTGACATCGGCGGCATCATTTGCAATTTTTTGAGTTCTGACAGGGCTTTTTCTTCCGCTTCTTTACTCATACCAGCAGTGTTAATTTTTTGCTCTAACGCTTCTAACTCGCTACGCTCATCGCCTTCGCCCAATTCTTTTTGAATCGCTTTCACTTGCTCATTCAAATAGTATTCGCGTTGTGATTTTTCCATCTGACGTTTCACGCGACCACGAATACGCTTTTCAACTTGCAAAATATCCAATTCGGCTTCTAACTGCTGTAACAAAGCATCCAAGCGCTCAGACACATTCAACATGGTCAATAATTCTTGACGATGCTCTAGCTTAATTTGCAAATGCGCTGCAATGGTATCTACCAAGCGACTCACATCTTCAATACCATTAACAGTGCTAATCACTTCTGATGGAATTTTTTTATTCAATTTGCTCAATTGTTCGAATTGAGACAACAAAGTACGACGCATGGCTTCAGTATCAACAGGGTCGTCCTGAAACTCTTGCACTTGTTCTACTTGTGCCAAAAAATAATTTTGGTCAGTATCATTCAAGTCCAAAACCTGAGCACGTTCCACACCCTCAACCAACACTTTCACCGTACCATCAGGCAACTTCAACATTTGCAAGACATTGGCAATCGTACCCATGCGATGTAAATCATCGACTTTAGGGTCTTCTTCATGAGGATTTAACTGCGCCAATAGAAAAACGGGTTTGTCTTGCTCCATTGCTGCATCCAATGCTGCAATAGATTTATCACGCCCAACAAACAAAGGGATGACCATGAATGGGTAAACGACCACATCACGCAATGGCAACATCGGTAAGGTTTGCTGATTTTTGTCAGCAGAAGATTCTCCAGCCATAGGGTCTCATCTTTCTATCTTAAATTAATTAATTGGCTAACAAATGGGTCTCATCAAAGAAAATTCAAGTGCTTTGCAATGAGATTTCAATCCCACAAGTAAAAATAATTGGCTGTTCACTTCTCACTTTTACCTCCCAATACACTTTTTCTATTCATCAACATGATAAGCTTTACATATGACTGTTACTTAATGCAAACGATTCATTGCACCACAACATTTTTTAATTCTGAGCGTGGTTTTAACCATCAATCCAAACAAAAAACGCCACCATTAGGCAGCGTTTTCATACGTCAAACTGATTTAACTAGCACTTTTTTTAGCAGTGCTACGACGCTTAGGTTTCATATCGTCAACATCGTAAATAAATTCAGGCTGCGCATTGTCATCAATGACTGCTCGAGTTACCACCACTTTTTGCAAACCTTGTTTTTTCAAATCAGGCAAATGGTACATGGTTTCGAGCAATACAGATTCCATAATCGAACGCAAACCACGAGCACCCGTTTTACGCGCCAACGCCAATTTTGCAATCGAGCGCAAGGCTTCATCCTCAAACGCCAACTCGATATTTTCCATGTTAAACAACACTTGGTATTGTTTCACCAAAGCATTTTTCGGTGCGGTTAAAATCTCAATCATTGCTACTTCGTCTAACTCAGCCAAAGTTGTGATAACAGGCAAACGACCAATCAACTCAGGAATCAAACCAAACTTAATCAAATCTTCAGGTTCCACTGTTTTGAACAGTTCACCCACCGATTTGTTTTCGTCTTTGCTCACGACTTCCGCACCAAAACCAATACCACCTTTTTCAGAGCGACGGCGAATGATTTTCTCCAAACCATCAAACGCACCACCACAAATGAACAAAATATTCGTGGTATCTACCTCAATGAATTCTTGATTAGGATGCTTACGGCCACCTTGTGGCGGTACAGATGCCACAGTACCTTCAACCAATTTCAACAAAGCTTGTTGCACGCCTTCACCAGATACATCTCGGGTAATAGATGGGTTTTCGCTTTTACGTGCAATCTTATCGATTTCATCAATATACACAATGCCACGTTGCGCTTTGTCCACATCAAACTCGCACTTACCCAACAATTTAGTGATAATTTGCTCAACATCTTCACCCACATAACCCGCTTCAGTTAAGGTGGTCGCGTCTGCCATTACAAATGGTACGTTCAATTTGCGTGCTAAAGTTTGTGCCAATAAAGTCTTGCCCGAACCCGTAGGACCAACCAACAAAATATTGCTCTTAGCCAATTCAACATCATCTTGCTTGGCCTTAGGATGACGCAAACGTTTGTAATGATTGTACACTGCCACAGACAATGCTTTTTTCGCCGCATCTTGACCAATCACATGGTCATTCAAGCTCTCAACCATTTGCGCAGGCGTCGGCAAATTGCCATCATCCCAATCAATACTCGTTTCATTGTCTGTGCTGTGTTCTTGACCTTGCTCAAACAATACGCTGCATGCTGCCACACACTCATTGCAGATGCAGCCTTGCTGACCCTCAATCAGATTACGGACTTCATTTTCATTTTTGCCGCAAAATGAGCATTCTTTTAGTTTATCCATCATGCTTTTACGCTATCTCGGCTGTTAATGACTTGATCGACCAAACCATATTTGTACGCTTCTTCAGCAGACATAAAATTGTCGCGATCGGTGTCTTTTTCTAATTGCGCCACACGTTTTCCTGTGTGTTCTGCCATCAATTCATTCAATTTGCGTTTGATTTTCAACAACTCTTTGGCATGAATTTCAATGTCAGAAGCCTGACCGCCTAAACCACCCAACAATGGTTGGTGAATCATAATACGGCTGTTTGGCAATGCAAAACGTTTGCCTTTGGTACCTGCTGACAATAAGAATGCACCCATGCTGGCAGCTTGTCCCAAGCACAAAGTGGACACATCTGGCTTAATGAAGTTCATCGTATCGTAAATAGACAAACCCGCTGTCACTGAGCCGCCTGGAGAATTGATGTACAAATAAATGTCTTTGTCTGGATTTTCACTTTCCAAAAACAACATTTGTGCCACCACCAAATTGGCAGAATCATCTGTTACAGGACCGACCATAAAAATGATGCGTTCTTTTAACAAACGTGAATAAATGTCATAAGCACGTTCGCCACGGCCGCTTTGTTCTACTACCATAGGCACTAAGCCCAAAGATTCAATAGTCGGTTGCATATCGTCTCACCTTTTGGTCACAATTGTGAAAAAAGCACCAAAACAACACTCAGCTGTCTTGGTGCTTAGTGTATGTTAATACTCTACTTAAGCAGCAGTATTGCCCATTACTTCGTCAAATGACAAGGCTTTGTCAGCAACTTTTGCTTGGCTTAATACAAACGCCACTGCTTTGCCTTCAGTTGCCAAAGCGGTAGGACCTTGACGACGCTCAGCGTCATTCATGTACCATTCGATGACTTCAGCAGGATCTTCGTAGCTCTCAGCAAATTCAGCCACAATGTCACGAACTTCATCATCTGTTGGTTGCAATTGGTTTTCTTCTACCAATTGAGCCAAAATCAAACCCAATTTCACACGGCGCGTTGCTTGTTCAGCAAACATTTCCGCAGGCAATTGTGGCAATTGAGCAGCATCAAAACCTTGATTGATAAAGTTTTGACGCGCATCTTCCATCATGCGAGCCACTTCATCTTGAATCAAAGCTTGTGGCACGTCAAATTCAGTCACAGCCAACAAAGCATCCATTACCGCTTGTTTGGTTTTCTCTGCAACACGACGGTTCACTTCACGAGAAACATTTTTTTTCACTTCGTCGCGCATTTTCGCAACGTCGCCATCTTCAACACCCAATTGCTTCGCAAATTCTTCGTTCACTTCTGGCAACGCAGCTTCAGACACGTTTTTCAAAGTGATGGTGAATACCGCAGTTTTACCAGCTACTTGTGTGCCTTGGTAATCTTCTGGGAAATTCACTTCAACGTCTTTGGTTTCGCCTTCTTTCAAGCCTTCAACGCCCGCTTCAAACTCAAGCAACATTTGACCTTGACCCAAAACGAATGGGTAGTTTTGAGAAGCGCCGCCTTCGAACAATTCACCGTCGATTTTGCCTTCAAAATCGATGATGACACGGTCAGTTTTTTGTGCTTCACGTTCAACGTGGTTGTAACGAGTGCGTTGTTGACGCAAGATGTCGATGGTTTTGTCTACTTCAGCATCAGATACTTCAGTCGTGAATTTTTCGATTTCTTGAGCAGACAAATCGCCTACTACGATAGTTGGAAACACTTCAAATTGAGCATCAATTTTGAAAGTGGTTTCGTCGTCTTGGTTTTCAACTTCGTTAAAACGTGGGAAACCAGCCACACGCAATTTTTGTGCTTCAACCACTTCGTAGAATGCTTTAACGACAGCGTCGTTCAACACTTCATTGCGGATATCCGCACCGTGCATCGCTTCAACCATTTTCAATGGTGCTTTACCTGGACGGAAACCTTGAACCTTAGCTTTGCGTTGCGCTTGAGACAATTTTTTGTCTACTTCTGCAGTGATGCCAGCCCATGGCAATGCCAAAGTGATTTTACGGTTCAAGCCTTCCAAGTTTTCCACAGTTACGTCCATATCCATTAACCTTATATGTTATCAATCAATCTTAATTACGCCCTCATTGAGGTTTACAGGACGCATCATTAAAGCTTGTCCAAGTTATCAAGTCTCTATGCTTGACAATCCTAGGGACAAATAGTCCGTTAGTGTAGCATAATCAAATCCAATTGAAACAGTCTTCTCAGCACTCATTGCAAGGCAAACGCATACTGCGACTGATTTCATGCCAAAAACCATCAGGTCTTTGTTGCAATTGCGCACACCAAACGGCTTCGCCCAACGGCGCCACAGATTCAAAAGTCGCCTCTAACGGCACACGCAATGGTGATAATAACTGCCTAGACATGACTTGTGCATAACGAGTTCCCTCTAAATGCTGCCATACCTCATTTTTTTCAAGATACACACCACGCCAAGCATAAGAATTGATCGGCATTGGTACCGCCGCATCACGCCAAAAACCCATGCCTCGAATCACCGTCACTGCTTTAATATTAGTTATATCAATGCCTTGCATTTCACACCAACGCGCAAACAAATCATGCCGACTCCAAGCCAATTGCTGCACCAATTTGTCCGCCTTAGATTGCAAGGTATCGTGCGCTTGTATGCCGCGCAATTGTTGTGGCAAAGGTTGGGCGTGCGCATAATATTTACACGTCAATTCCAAATGATAAAGCCGATCATTGATACGAGCGACATAATCCAAAGCACCCAAAGTTGGGCTTTTAGCATGTTCTTGCAACACAATATTTTGTCCAAGCAATTGACAATGCGGTGCATGACTTAACCAAAACGCCAACAAATGCTCAGCATAAATACCCAATCGATGCGACTGCGGACGAGCGTCCTGTAAATACGTTAACAAGCTTTCAGGACGCTCATCCAAGCTTAATAAATAACGAAAACCTTGCTCGCCAATCAAAGTGCGGTGCGACAATTCCACACCGCTGTGCCACAGCGGCGGTGCGGTGAGCAAACTCGCCAAATCCCGCACTTGTGGCGTTTTGAGCTCCCACCACAAAGCATCCAAAGCAAAATTCATTTACAGACCGCCTTTACACAATCAATCTTGTTTCAATTTTTTTTCAATATTGTGAAAAAAGCCACGCAAAATGTCGATCTCTTCACGTTCCAATTGCGCACGGTCAAACACCGATTGCATACGGCGCATCAAACGCTCAGGCGGACGGCGGTCAAAAAAGCCCACCGCATCCATAGCGTCCTGTAAATGTCCGACCATGCCTGTTACTTGCGCATGTGTGGCGTATTCGTGTTCAGGACGCAAATAATCCATGCTCAAATCCACATGGCTGAACAACTCATAACACACCACTTGCACCGCTTGCGCCAAGTTGAGCGAAAAATAATTCGGGTTGCCATTGATGGTCATCAAACGGTTGCACAACATCACTTCTTCTATGCTCAAGCCAAAAGTTTCATTGCCAAACACCAGCGCCACTTTTTCACCTTGGCGTGCCGCTTCAATCAAATTCGGACAAAGTTCACGCGGTGTGTGCATGGTCGCGGTCAATTCGCGTTTGCGGCTGGTCAAAGCACAGCTTAAAGTCGTGTCCGCCAAAGCGTCCTGTAAGGTTGCCACAATGCGAGCGTTTTCCAACACATCTTTCGCACCAGAGGCCAACACAAAACTTTCTTCTGGCAACACAAAGTTTTCAGGACGCTCAGCATCAAACACAGGTGGTATTTCTGTTTGTGGCGTCGCAATCAAATTGGGCGCGACCAACGTCAAACGCGTCAAACCCATGGTTTTCATTGCACGAGCTGCCGAACCGATGTTAGATGGATGCGAAGTACGCGCCAAAACAACGGTAATATTCTGTAAAAAATCAGGTAATTGAGGTTTTTCCATGGTGTTTGCTTCTTGGGTAGCGGCGGCATTTGGTTTATAATGCACGCCTTAGATTTTGTTCTTTAACAGCTTTAGTTTTGCCGCCTCGTCGCCCTTGCGACGAAAGAGGCTATTGTAACGCTACACCCGATGAATTTGGAAATCACAATATGACCCCGTTTTTGAATACGGCTTTGAAAGCCGCTCGCCGCTCAGCCAGCATGATTACCCGCGCTTCTAACAATTTAGATGCAGTGGCTTATGACAGCAAAGCCTTTAATGACTTTGTATCAGACGTCGACAAAGAATCTGAGCGCATCATTTTGGAAGTATTGTCTGAGGCTTACCCTCACCATCGTATCACGACCGAAGAATCGGGCAGCCACGGCAAAGCAAAAGCTGAATACGAATGGATCATCGATCCATTAGATGGCACCACCAACTTCTTGCACGGTCACGCACAATACGCCATCTCGATTGCATTCTTACAAAAAGGTCAAGTACAAGAAGCTTTGGTATTCGCACCTGAACGCAATGAATTGTTCATGGCAGCCAAAGGCAAAGGCGCATTGCTCAACGACCGCCGTATCCGTGTTTCTAAACGCAAAGACATGAACGAATGCGTCATTGGTACAGGTTTCCCTGTGGTAGACCAATCTATGATGGACGAATACTTGGCGATTTTGAAAGACTTCTTGGGCAAAACCGCAGGCGCACGTCGCGAAGGTTCTGCTGCTTTGGATTTGTGTAATGTGGCTGCAGGTCGCTTGGATGGTTTCTTTGAATACAATTTGAAACCTTGGGACATCGCTGCAGGCTCTTTGATTGTACAAGAAGCTGGCGGTATCGTGACCGACTTTGAAGGCGAACAAACTTGGTTGCAAACTGGCAATATCGTTGCAGCACCTCCGAAAGTTTTGGCGCAAATGTTGCAAGTGATTGCTGCAAACCGTTAATAAAATTAATCAGCGTCCTGTAAAGTATTTACAGGACGCTTTTTTAAGTATAGTCTGTATTTATATCTATATTAATTATCCATCTCAGATTAAAAGAGGCAGATACTGCTTATTTTTTAATCAAGGGTAATTTTTCCTTATGATTCAGCACTTGGGTCAGTTATCAACATGGTTATACACAAAAAATGTGTATGAATTGCCAACTTATCCACAGGCAAACTGCCTGTCACATCCCATCTCAACATTTTAACCTCACCACCGCTTTTCATTGCTTTAACACAAATATTCCATCACTGAACCATACATGGTTTGTCTTTATCCTATATTCATCCTACTATGTTTTCATAATTTGTGATGGACACGCCCATGCCTAATCAACACAGCCGCTCATTTACCAAGCAATTTTTATTTTTCCTGCTGCCTTTGATTGCCACCAATATTTTGCAATCACTCTCAGGCACCATCAATACCATTTATGTCGGTCAAATGATGGGGGTCAATGCCATTGCAGCCATTTCGGTTTTCTTTCCCATTTTGTTTTTCCTCATGGCATTCACCATCGGTTTGTCGGCAGGAGCCACTGTTTTGGTGGGTCAAGCTTGGGGCAAAGGTGAGTCTGATCAAGTACGGCGTATCATGGGCACAACGCTGTTCATGACGCTCATTGGTGGCACTTTGATTGCGATTTTGGGGGTGATTTACGCCAAAGACATTTTAACATTGTTAGGCACCGATCCTTCTTTACTGCCTTTGTCTCTACCTTATGTCCAAACCATGCTCGCAGGCAGCCCTATTTTGTTTGTCTACATTATTTACACATCGATTTTGCGTGGCGTAGGTGACAGCAAAACCCCTTTACTGGCTTTAGGACTCACGAGTATTATCGGTTTAACCGTCACACCCACACTCATCCAAGGTTGGCTGTTTTTTCCTGCTATTGGCATTTTGGCTCCTGCGGTTGCCACGATTTTAGGTTATGTCTTGGTGATGCTGTTTTTGGTCGTTTATTTGAATCGTCGCCACCATATTTTACGCATTGATAAAAATCTCCTGAGCCAATTGCGTTTTAACCGCGAGCTTTCACCGTTGGTTTTAAAATTGGGCATTCCCACGGGTGTGCAAATGGTCACCAATTCTTTGGCAGGTTTGGTCATCATCGGATTGGTCAACGGCTTTGGTCCACACGCCACCGCCGCTTATGGCGCAGTCAATCAAGTGAACAATTATGTACAGTTTCCTGCGATATCTATTTCCATTGCGGCTTCTATTTTTGCCGCACAAGCCATAGGCTCGGGACAAATGCAAAAATTGGCTCAAGTGACATGGACGGCACTGTCTATGAATTTATATTTGACGGGTGGTTTGATTATCTTGGCCTATTTATTTGCAGATCACTTAATGGCTTTGTTCATTACCAATCCAGAAGTGGTCGCTTTAGGTTCGGATTTATTACACATCGTGTTGTGGAGTTTGCTGTTTTTTGGTGCAGGCGCCATTTTTGCAGGCATCATGCGTGCCAGTGGCACAGTCGTGGTACCAATGATTATCAACATTGTAGCCGTGATTGGCATCGAATTGCCATGCGCGTATTGGTTCAGCCAAATTTGGGGTTTATCAGGCATTTGGATGGCTTATGCCTTAGCATTCGTGTGTTTGTGCATCATGCAAGGACAATATTACCATTGGGTGTGGAAGAAAAAATCCATTACCGCTTTGGTTTAAGCTCAAAATAACTTTACAGGACGCTTAATACCTATCAGTCTGATTGACTTAGGCATTTTTGTAAATTTTGCAAAACCTTTAACGTTGCATCATCCATATCCAACAGTGGCATGTGCGCCATGTTTTGCCATTGCGCCCACATCGCTTCAGGAACCAGCTGTTTGACTTGCTCACTCATTTGTTGCATTAACGCCGCTTGTTGCGCCAATCTGTTCGGATCAAAACAACCCGTTTGAGTAGATTTTTCATGCTCAATACGTTGGTAATCTGCTCGTTCACTGGCTAAAATCATACCGTGATAATCCACGTCAAATACCCATATTTTATTGTGCAAATCCTCAATGTAAGATGCCAACCACACACTCAAAGAAGGCGCAATCCAGCTCACAGGCTCACCATCATTCGCCAATAAAATTACTTGTCCATATTCCCCACCTTCCGCAGGGTCCAAATCCAACATCAAGTAATAACCATTGTCATCGGCAAATGGCAGCCATTTTTCCGACCAAAACACAGGTCGAACACGAGAGTCATGTGCCAAATCATCTTCTTCAAACTGTGCCAAACCTGCATCCTTAAAGTCTTGCCACACCGCAACCACACGCTCCAAACTCAGCCATTCATAGCCTGCCAACACATAAAAATACTCGGCCACAGAAACATTGTCACCATTGTAAACTTGGTAAAGCGCTTTGAAGTCTTCAGGCAACACCATGTCCATCTGTTGTGCCGCCGCATCCAAACACTCTGGCGTCACGCCTAATTGAAAGCAATCCACAGCCACCACATTGTGGCTGGCTTGGTGGATGGCTTGATACAAACGCTCTGCCAAACTCAACATATCTTGCCTTTTCATATGATAAAAGCGCCCTGTAAAGTTACAGGACGCTTCTTAATTACTATTTTAATCTTCGCGATCAGCAGCAACCACTTTGTAAATGATCGCACCCAACACCGCCCCGACAATAGGCGCCACCCAAAATAACCACAATTGACCCAATGCCCAACCGCCTTGGAATATCGCCACACCCGTAGAACGTGCAGGATTCACCGAAGTATTGGTCACTGGAATGCTGATTAAATGGATTAAGGTCAAAGCCAAACCAATGGCAATCGGTGCAAAATGTGGCTGAGATGCTTTAGAAGTCGCACCTAAGATAATGATGATGAAAAATGCAGTTAACACAATTTCAATCACCAACGCCGACAGCATATTGTAGCCATTAGGTGAATGTTCGCCATAGCCATTACTGGCAAAACCAGAAGCAGCCGCATCAAAACCCACTTTGCCAGAAGCAATCAGGTATAACACACCACCTGCGGCAATCGCACCCAAAACTTGTGACACAATATAAGGCAACAACAATTTGCTATCAAAACGCCCACCCACCAACAAACCGACTGAAACAGCAGGGTTAAAATGGCCACCCGAAATACCACCCACAGCATAAGCCATGGTCAAAACAGTCAAACCAAACGCCAAGGATACACCAGCAAAACCAATGCCCAACTCAGGATAAGCCGCAGCCAAAACAGCTGAACCACAGCCACCAAACACCAGCCAAAAAGTTCCTAAGAACTCCGCAAAATATTTGCTCATATTGCCTCCTAGATATATTTTTATTGCGTATCTGTCCTTTGTAAATGGACTCTATACGCATTGCTCTATCCAGAAGACAAGCCATGTTACACAGTCACACTCACAGGTCTTTGACCATTACTGGTCCACTCACTCCACGAACCAACATACAAAGCACCATCACCCAAGCCCGCATGTTTTTGTGCCAACAAATTCACACAAGCGGACACACCACTGCCACATTGATGAATCAAAGGTTTATTGTTTGCCCATGGCTGCCACAAAGCCTTCAACTGCTCTTGGCTAATAAACAAATGTTGCCCATCCAAATTGCGTTGAAAAAATACGTTCGCCGCACCTGGGATATGCCCTGATACTTTGTCCAAAGGATGTGGCTCCCCTGCATAACGCTCTTCACTGCGAGCATCAATCACCACCGCCTCTGCCATTTGAATGTTGTGCTCAATATCACTGGCAGTTTTAATGTGCAACAAGCTTTCTTGTGGTTGCCAATCGGTGGTCACTGGTTTTTGAGGCGCTACATTGCTTAAGGTTCCACCTTCTCGCAGCCAAGCGGGTAAGCCACCATTTAATACCGCCACTTGCTCATGTCCTAACCAACGCACCAAAGCCCAAGCCCGTGCTGCAAACATCGTACTGCCTTGATCATATGCCACCACTTGTACACGTTCTTGTAAGCCATGATTGCGCAACCAATGCGCCAAATGCTTGCGCTCAGGCAAAGGATGACGACCATTATGACCACTGACTTGACCAGACAATTCACGCTCTAAATGCAAATAGAATGCGCCTGGAATATGACCCAATTCATAAACCTGCTGTCCAAACGTCGCATCATTCAAATCAAAACGCACGTCTAATAGTAAAACAGGTTGATTTTGTTGCTGTATTTGTTGTAATTCTTGGGCGCTGATTAAAGTGGTGTACATCGTGCGACTCCTTGAAAAAAGGGAAGAGATGCCAAGACAAAATCTTGGCTATAAACCGATGACTTACGCTAACTCAAGCCATCCTCTTTGTCTAGTTTATTTAAATATCAGTACTTCATCCAAGCAATAAAAAAGACAGGAAATCCCCTGTCTAAAATTTTTTTATTTCAATGCTTTTTTATTGTATTGGCATGCTCGAATCAGCAAAGTCTCCAAACCTGTTCCAGGTGGTGGATACACCATTTTGGCGCGGGCATTGTCCCATTCTTTAACCACATTACCAACCACATCACGCGTCATGTCTCTCACATATTTAAGTTGACCTTTTTTACAATCAACATCAAATAAGGCAATTTCAGCACAAGTATTCATTCGGTATTTACTATGACATTGCACCACATCGGTTTTGACCAACATCGAAGCAGGATAACCGGCCTGAAAATGTTTGGTATCCATAAACGTTTTTTGTCCACGGCCATCATCATGAATAAATTGCCATTTACCACTGTCTTGATATTCGCTTGACGCAGCTTGCGCCGCACCAAAACACATGGTCAAAATCACAACCAATATCCATTGGTTGCTTTTGATTAACTTCATTTTTATGCCTCTACAACCTCAAAACTGTGAGTGACTTTGGCAGCTTGACCCAACATAATCGAAGCTGAGCAATATTTATCCGCAGACAAACTCACCGCTTTGCCCACAGCTTCTTCACTCAAATTGCGACCGACAACAGTAAAATGAATATGAATCTCGGTGAATACTTTAGGCACTGTTTCAGCACGCACCGCTTCCACACGCGCCTTACAATCCACCACATCTTGACGCTGCTTTTGAGCAATGCTCACCACATCAATACTTGAACAACCTGCAATGCCCATCAACAACAATTCCATTGGACTGGCACCGCGCTTTTCACCTGCCGTAGCGCTGCCATCCATCACCACAGTGTGACCGGTTGCATTGCTTGCTACAAAACAATTTCCATCTACCCATTGAGAGGTAATGAACATGTAAAGCCTCTTTTCTTTCTTTCAATCAACTGTGATGAATCGGCTCGGGTGAAACCAAAATACCATCTTCATCACTGTACACATAATGCCCTGGCACAAAATCCACAGCACCAAAACTCACCGTCACATCCACTTCGCCCACACCATCTTTAGCACTTTTGCGTGGATTGGTGCCCAATGCTTTCAAACCCATTTCCATGCGATTGATAGCCACACTGTCACGAATCACACCATAAATAATCACGCCACCCCATTGATTGTCACACGCCGCTTGTGCAATTTGGTCACCCATTAACGCACTTGCCAAAGAACCACCACCATCTACTACTAAAATATCTCCGTTACCTGAACTGTTGGCCAAGATTTTGACCAAGCCATTGTCACGAAAACAACGAACGGTACGGATGCGGCCTGAAAAGCGTTGGTGTTTACCATAACGCTTGAATTGTACTTCACAAGAAGGTGTTTCAGGTGCCAAATCAATCAAATCAGCAGTTTGTATGGCTTGTTCTAAGGGCATAATCACTCTCCAATGAGCTTCCAATATGGTATTCAAAACAGCGAAGCGGCATTTAATGATGCAATGCAAGGTCAAATTTTTGCATGAACCCACACACAAAGTAAAGGCGTCCTGTAAAGATGCCTTGAAAATCAAATAGATTGCTAATAAGTAGAAGAATAACGCCTAGACAAATTGATAGGATGGGTATTGAAATGGCGTAAATATCGATCAAATACCATCGCCACATTGCGAATTAAAAAACGACCTTTGGGTGTCACATCCAACCCGTCACGATCAATGCGAATCAAACCTTGTTCTTCTTGTTGCAATAATTCAGGCCACTCTTCTGCAAAATATTGTTGAAATAAAATGCCATACTGCTCTTCAAATGGTTCAAACAATAAACTCGATTGACACATCAACGTATGAATCACCCCTCGGCGCAAAATGTCATCAGGTGTCAATAAAAAGCCACGCATGGTCGGCAAACGACCTTCATCAATGCTTTGATAATATTGCTGCAAATCTTTTTCGTTTTGGACATAACTGGCACCGATTTTACCAATACTAGACACGCCTACCCCAACCAAATCACAATCGCCATGAGTGGAATAACCTTGAAAATTGCGTTGCAAGCGACCTTGTTGAAATGCTACTGCCAATTCATCCGTCGGTTTGGCAAAATGATCCATACCAATGAACACATAATCTTGCTCAG
Organism: Vitreoscilla stercoraria DSM 513; assembly: GCF_000382305.1. Taxonomy (GTDB): domain Bacteria; phylum Pseudomonadota; class Gammaproteobacteria; order Burkholderiales; family Neisseriaceae; genus Vitreoscilla; species Vitreoscilla stercoraria. The sequence goes on along the minus strand of NZ_KB908019.1, from coordinate 68,092 downwards.
TGAGCCAATTGACCGCCCATTGTAAAATGTCCATTTTTTCCTTGCTTGAAGGCAAATGAGCATCGTCAATGCGCCGTTGTGGCATGAACATGTGTGGCATGTGCGCGTATTGGTAAAAAGCCAAACGATCGGGATCCAATTCAATGACTGTTTGCAACGTTTTTTGCATCGAAGCCAAACTTTGATGCGGCAAACCATAAATCAAATCCACATTCACCGAATGAAATTTTGCCGCACGCGCCGCCTCAATGATGGCACGAGTATGCTCTACCGATTGCACACGATTGACCGCTTTTTGCACCGACTCATCAAAATCTTGCACACCCACACTCAAACGATTAAAACCCAATTCACGCAATCGATACACTGTTTCTACCGATATTTGGCGCGGATCAATTTCAATTGAATACTCGCCACGTTCACTCAACTGAAAATGGCGCTGGATGTGTTCCAAAATTTGTGTCAATTGCGTCGCTGTTAAAAAAGTCGGCGTGCCACCACCAAAATGCAATTGAGCCAATTGGTGTTGACCTTTTAAATGGTTGCCAATCAAATCTAACTCACGCCCCAAATACGCCACATATTCATCTGCGGTCGCCACATTTTTGGTCACAATTTTATTGCAACCGCAGTAGTAGCAAACCGTATCACAAAATGGAATATGCACATACAAAGACAATGGTCGACTCAAAGCCCCTGCCTGCCTTTGATGCAAGGCTCGCAAGTATTGTTTGGGTCCAAACTGCTTATCAAATCGCTCTACAGTGGGATACGAGGTATAACGAGGACCATTTTTAAATAATTTTTCAACCAATGGTCGGTCAAAATCTACTGCTGTATTTTTATAAGTAAACACTCGAAAACCTATCTATATATCATGCTCATACATCATTTAATTAAACAATATCGTGCCACTTTTTATGCCAAAGCGGTTTAGCCTATATCAACATAAACCATCTGAATCATTTTTTTTTGATTCACATCAGGAAATGGCTGAAGTAAAATGATGTGTAGATTCCAAAATATATAAAAGCTATGCACTTCAAATAGCTCGTACAACAAAGTAATAAAGCTTTTTCAACCTTAATTTGCTCATTTTGTTGCAGCCTTTTTTTTTTAATTATTCACTTTATGAAAAGTCTCTGAATGCAACTAAAAACTTTGTGCTCCACCTGCTCTTTGCGCGAACTGTGTTTACCAGTAGGTTTAAATCCAGAAGAAATCACACAATTAGATGCTGTGATTCGCCAAAGCCGCCGCATTAAGCGTGGTGAATACCTGTTTCGAGCAGGTGAACCCTTTTCTGCCTTGTTTGCCATTCGCATAGGCTTTTTCAAAAGCGTCATTGCCAGCCAAGATGGCCGTGACCAAGTGACTGGTTTTTCTATGTCTGGCGAGTTGATTGGCTTGGACGGCATTTCATCAGGCGCCCATACCTGTGATGCCATCGCCCTAGAAGACAGCGAAGTGTGTGAATTACCATTTGATCGTATGGAAGATTTGACCCAAGAGATTCCATCGCTGCAAACACATTTTTACCGCTTGATGAGTCGTGAAATTGTCCGAGATCAAGGTGTGATGTTGCTTTTAGGCAACATGAAATCGGAAGAACGCATTGCTGCATTCTTATTGAATTTATCCCAACGTTTACAAAAACGTGGCTTTGCTGCCACCGATTTTATTTTGCGCATGTCACGCGAAGAAATCGGCAGTTACTTGGGCTTAAAACTGGAAACCGTCAGTCGCAATTTGTCAAAATTCCATCAAAGCGGTTTGATTGATGTGGACCACAAACACATTCGCATCAATGACATTCACAAATTAAAAGACATGGTCTCTGGCTGTGTTCACCAAACACCATAAAACAAACAACTATATCAAGCGTCCTGTAAACTTTACAGGACGCTTATTTTTTTAATGTGCCAAAACCGATTCCACCTTAAAACCACGCTCACGCAATAACACAATCAAACCATCCTTCCCAAACAAATGTGCCGCACCGACGGCCACAGTCGTTGGCTGTTGTTTGAAATGACGCTCCATTTTAGGCATCCACGCACGATTGCGCTGTGCCAATAAATCCTCATACAAAAACGCCTGCCAAAATGATTGATCTTGCGCAGCCAAATAACGCACCGCTGCTTTTTGATCTAAAATTTCTTGTACAAATGGGCGGCTGTTTTCATGTTGATATAATTGCAATAATTTCAATTGTTCTTGCAAAGCAGGCTCGTAATGTTGCAAGCTACTGTCCACACCACGCAATAAAACCGCTTTAGGAATCTGCATAAATGCCACTATTGGCTCTAAAGTTTCCAATGACAATACCGCTTTTTGCTGCTTTTTAGCTGCTTGATTGAGCAAAGCATCCACACCATATTCGATGCTGTATTCTGCAAAATTGTAATCGGTCACCATCATCATATAAGCCATCCATGGTGCAATGTGCGCATCGCCATCCAAAACCACTGCGCTACCATGTTGACTCAGCAAACGATTTAAAGCCGCAACACGCTTTTCGCCCCAATGTGCATGCAAAGACTTTTCATCATGTATCATCACCTGCAAAGCCATCACATTGGCAATACCATCCACCCCTTGCCAATCCTCTTCTCTAGACTCCACCACCAACAAACGGCTGTGCTGTAAAGCTTGTGCATAATCTGGATGTAAAGTGCTGCCTTTTTTACCTGTGTGTATCGTTCCGATTAAATAAGATGTGGTTTGATTCGGTGCAGTGACTTGCCACACAAAACCACCATGAGCATCGTTTGCCCATGCAATAGACACATTCCAAAAAAATAAAAAAATACCCAATAAAAATAAATGCCATTTTAATAAACAAGTTTGCCTAACTCTATTCACGCTTTCTCTACTTTCTGTTTATTGATGTAAAAATATGCAACCTAAACCTTGACTCTGCCATATCTAAACCCATATGGGATACATCAAGTAAACCTATTACAGGAGTGTTCCATGCGTTTTGAACAATTGACTCAGCGTTTCCAACAAGCCTTACAGGACGCCCAAAGTTTAGCGATGCGCAATGATAACGGCTATCTGGAAGCGGTACATATCTTAAAAGTATTATTAGACGATTTTGACAGCGGCAGCCAGTCGCTGTTGCAGCAAGCCCGTGTCGATGTGTTGCGCTTACAAAATGAAGCCCAACAAATGATACACAGTTTGCCCAAAGTCACAGGTCAAGGCGGTCAATTATTGCCTAGCCGTGAGCTACAAAATATTTTGAATTTGATGGACAAAGCCGCTGCCAAACGAGGTGACACATTCATTGCCAGTGAATTGTTTTTCTTAGCAGCGTTGCAAGAAAAAGGCAGCTTGGGCAAATTACTCAGTCAAGCTGGCGCCACCGAAGCCAATATCAACCAAACCATAGACACCATTCGTGGAGGACAAAGCGTGGACCATGCCAATGCCGAAGACCAACGTGAAGCTTTGAAAAAATACACTTTGGATTTAACCCAACGCGCACGCGATGGCAAACTCGACCCTGTGATTGGTCGTGACGACGAAATTCGCCGTGCCATTCAAGTTTTGCAACGCCGCACTAAAAACAATCCTGTGTTGATTGGTGAACCGGGCGTGGGCAAAACCGCGATTGTCGAAGGTTTAGCACAACGCATTGTCAATGGCGAAGTGCCCGAGTCTTTGAAAGGCAAACGCTTGTTGGTATTGGACTTGGCGAGTTTGATTGCGGGCGCGAAATTTCGGGGTGAGTTTGAAGAACGTTTGAAAGCCGTTCTGAACGATTTAGCCAAAGACGACGGTCAAACCATCATTTTCATCGACGAAATCCACACTTTGGTTGGCGCAGGCAAGGCCGATGGCGCGATGGACGCGGGCAATATGTTAAAACCAGCTTTGGCACGTGGCGAATTGCATTGTTTGGGTGCGACGACTTTGGACGAATACCGCCAATACATTGAAAAAGATGCCGCTTTAGAGCGCCGCTTCCAAAAAGTCATGGTCAATGAACCGAGCGTAGAGTCAACGATTGCGATTTTACGCGGCTTAAAAGAGCGTTACGAAATCCACCACAAAGTCAACATCACCGACCCTGCGATTGTGGCCGCAGCCGAATTGTCAGCGCGCTACATCACCGACCGCTTTTTGCCAGACAAAGCGATTGATTTGATTGATGAAGCAGCGTCTTTAATCAAAATGGAAAGCGAATCCATGCCCGAAAGCATGGACAAACTCAATCGCCGCATCATTCAATTGACCATTGAAGAAGCGGCCTTAAAAAAAGAAAACGACGATGCCTCTAAAAAACGTTTGGATTTAATACAAGAAGAATTGCGTGATTTACAAAAGCAATTCTCTGATTTAGACGAGGTTTGGAAAGCTGAAAAAGCCGTATCACAAGGCTCTGCCGGCATCAAAGAGCAAATTGATCAAATCAAAATCAAAATGGCGCAATTGCAGCGTGAAGGCAAATGGGAAGCGGTCGCCAAATTGCAATACGAAGAATTGCCTAAATTAGAAGCACAGTTACAGGCCGCTGAAAACAGCCCCAAAGGTGAAGAAGGCAATAAATTGTTGCGCACCGAAGTCGGTGCTGAAGAAATTGCCGAGATCGTCAGCCGCATGACTGGTATTCCTGTAGCCAAAATGATGCAAGGCGAGAAAGAAAAATTGCTGAATATGGAAGCGGTATTGCACCAACGTGTGGTTGGGCAAGACGAAGCGGTAACGGCTGTGGCCAATGCCATTCGCCGTTCACGCTCAGGCTTATCCGACCCAAACAAGCCTTACGGCAGCTTCTTGTTCTTAGGTCCCACTGGCGTAGGCAAAACCGAGTTGTGCAAAACCTTAGCAGGCTTTTTGTTTGACAGCGAAGAACACTTGATTCGCATCGACATGTCCGAATACATGGAAAAACACTCGGTTTCGCGCTTGATTGGTGCGCCTCCGGGCTATGTCGGTTACGAAGAAGGCGGCTATTTGACCGAACAAGTGCGCCGCAAACCTTATAGCGTGGTGCTTTTGGATGAAGTGGAAAAAGCGCATCCTGATGTGTTCAATATTTTATTGCAAGTATTGGACGATGGTCGCTTGACCGATGGACAAGGCCGCACCGTAGATTTTAAAAACACCGTCATTGTCATGACTTCCAACATCGGCAGTGCCAACATTCAATTGCTCGGCGAGCATGCAGCATACGAAGACATCAAGTCTGCCGTCATGGATGATGTGAAAGTGCATTTCCGCCCTGAATTGATTAACCGTATTGATGAAGTGGTGGTATTCCACAGTTTGGGACAAGCGCAAATTCGTTCCATTGCAGGCATACAATTGAGCAGCTTGCGCAAACGCTTGGCAAGTTTGGATTTGCATTTGCAAATTGATGATGATGCTTTGGATGTTTTGGCTGAAGTTGGTTTTGATCCTGTGTATGGCGCACGTCCACTCAAACGCGCGATTCAAGCACAAATTGAAAACCCATTGGCACAAAAATTGTTGTCAGGCTCATACGCCCCAAACAGCACCATTTTGATTTCTGCCCAAAATGGTCAATTGGTATTTGGATAATATTGGATAAACCAAGCGTCCTGTAAAGCTTACAGGACGCTTATATAGATGATAAGTACCATCAAAAAAAGACGCTGTTAGCGTCTTTTTTATTGATTCCATACATCATGCTACGCGTTGTTTTTTGCCATTGACACTGGGCTTAAGCCATTGCTTACGCAAATAATGCGCAGCCCTACTCCAAACCACATAACGACCCGCATCACGCCAATCTGCATCTTCCAAATCCACACCTAAAGGCAAACTCGCTTCTTTGATGTGATTCAATACCACGTCCAATTGATTTAGCAATGCTTCAGATTGATTGGTAAATACTTTCTTCGTGCGCATTTGCTCATTGGCTTCCACCAATTGCTGAATGTGCTCAAATGCAATATAGTCCACCACTTCAACCAAATCATTGGTTTCAAATCGCAAAGCAGTGTTGGTATCCGATATATTCAATACATATGCCGAAGATTCCTCAACCAAGCGTCCTGTAATCAAAGCCAATAATAAATGCTGACGGATTAATTCACGATTGCGGTTAATGCTATTTCTTTGCATCACTTCAATGGTATCGTTACTGCCATCAATATGCAGATGCAACAAAGCCTCTTCATCAAATTTAAACTGACGGTAGGCATTCAAAAACTCAGGTAGCTCTACCCATTCGTCTAAATAACATGTACTGGCATACACAAACTGCACACTGCGCTCACCATGGAAAGAAATTACTTTTGCAGTTGGCATACTTTGTTGCACACATTGCGCCAACCAAACAGCCACCAATTCATTTTTCTGAATATTGTCTTCACACAGCAAACATGCACTCTCATTGATGCTGTATTGCGTTGTCAACATATCGCCTAATGGTCGAATCAGTGTTTCAAATTGCTGATTCAAATTACTCAAGGTCAAACCACCAAGATGTTGTACTTGTTTTTGATCCAAAGCAGTGATGCGCAACTCAAACACTTTGCTTAAGATATCAGGATTGGTTTGAATAACCTCTCTCGCTGTTTGCGCTGAAATTTCATCAGCGTGACTTTGCCAAGAACCTTGTCCAATAAAATTCAACAAAACGTTGAAATTAGAATTACTGTCTAAACCTTTGGTCCATAATTGATGCAACTCAATTGCGGCGGCATCCGTCTTCGCCCGAATCACATCCACAAACAATTGCAAGCTGGCTTGATTTGGCTTCAAGAGATAACAGCTTTGAACACTGTCACTGATGCGATGAAACCATTTTTCTTGCTGTAAACTTAAAGACTGATTCAGTTTTTTTTGTGCTTGAGTGGCATGACTTAACCATGCTTCAGCGGCATTAGACAATTGCTGTTGTAAATTCAATAAATAAGGCTGCATACCTAAAATCAAACGTTCGGCAAACACATTGGCTTTATAGTGACAACGATGCATGAACAAATCACTCATTTGATTGGCCACTTCTTCAATCGAAACCTCAGTTTCAATTTTTGCACGCTCTGTCCAATCACCACGTTGCCATTGCCCAGACATACTTTCCCACCACGCCGCGCCAGTTTTAACCTGCTCAATGGATTTTTCTTGCTTAATCAAATAATTGTGATGGTCTTGAACATAATGAATGATTAAACTCTCAATGACTGATTTCAAGGTACTTAAACCGCTTTGACCTTGCTGCCATGATTGCCAAAAATGTTTTTCAATTTTAGCAATATACGCTTTAGACATTTTATTTAAGCGAATATCGGAATGGTCGTAATACTTTTCAACGCCTTTTTGACGAAATTTAGTATCATAATAACTGCGAAAATTGGTTGCAATGAATTCAGCTTTATCATGCCAACTGTCTTTTCTGTGCTCCAATTCCAATAAAACTTGGCGTTTGTATTGATCCCATTCATTTTCAATACTGTGTAACTCACCCAAAACCATATTGCAACTATCAGCATCTAAACACAATTGCTCACTGGTTAAAATAAAACCCAATTGATTCAAAGCTTCTAAGCTGTATTGCTCTTGCTCAGCACCCTTACCTTGGCTTAAAGCAGTCAATAATTTTGCTTGGCATTTGAGCATTAATAATTCTTCTAAAGCCTCCACATCAAAGTCCAATGCAATTTCAAGCATAGAAGCAAAGCGTGGTAGTAACTGCATACTTTTAGCGGTACTGCCTTGAAAAATCTTATGCCCCTCTTGACTCAAACTTTGACGCAAAGTCCCATAATCATTGTGCTCGACATTGGACAACTTCAACAAAGCATCTATTAATTGCAAAGTTACCGTATTGCTTTGCGCCTCTGGATATTGCTGTAAATAAGCAATGTCCCATAAAGGTGCATCATTAGTATAAGCATTGCCAGTACGAATATCCGAGGGCGTCCATTTACCTTGGCTTAATTGACTTAATTCAGTCACCGCAGCCCCAATAACCGCGGCTTGCTCAACCGATAAGTCATCCATCTTCGGCAAGAAGAATACAGGATAAAAGTGACAATTAGGATATTGCTGCTTCAAACCAAACAAACAATCTACCCATACTGCATTGGCAAAAGAATCCACCATATCAATAAGCATAACCACACTGTCAGGCTCAATGGCATTGTCTCTCAAACTAGAAGCCACACAACTCCACACCCAATCTTGATGTTGAGAAAACAACACCCGTGCATAACGACGTGACACCTTAAAATCTGCAAACGGAATTTTTTTCTTTTGAGCTGGCTCATTATCTAAGAATGGTAGTAATTGCTTTAATAAAGTGCGTCTTAAATCCACACAATACGGTTGCCACAAAAATAGACCATCAGTAGGTACAAACTGATTTTGGCTACTGCAAATACGCACTGCTGCATAAGAACTGTTTGCTACGGGAGCAGCCATTCCATCTAATTCACTAGAAGATTTAAACAAATCCCCCAATCCAATAATCAGCTTCTTTTCAGCATTCATTTCACACTCTCCGAATCACGGATGGATCACCTTCAAGACTTTTCATGTTATACAAAGCAATGATAATTTGCATGGAATAATATATAGATCTCAATTGCATCGATCTAATCAATAAACAGTTGCATAATATGCAATTCAATGTAAACTCACAAGCCAAAATCATAAAAACAATGACCATCACACCATGATTCAATGCCCATATATTGATTCCACCGAATAATAGGCCAGACATAAAATAATCATTTTAAATTAATAAATTAAATGGGATACTCACCTACATCTCTAATATTAATTAGTAAGTTAAACAATATAAAAGTTTCCATCATCAAAACTTTTCCATGAGCGTTATTGAATGTCACGCGTTGATTAACGGTATTTTTAAATTTTAAATTGTTTAAATTTTAATGACTTAAGTATAAATTAGGTGAATTTATGCACTTTACCGATTTCTTTGACCAAACATCTATCAGCCACTATAAAAAATTACATCTTATTTTTTTATTTAACTTACTATTAAGTGGCATTCTGTTTTTCACAACTTATTTGCTGTGGCAATTTCAGTCCGCCTGGTACATCATGCCGCTGTTAGGCATAGTCATGCAGTTTTTATATGCTTATTTTATTTGGCAACAACAAAACCAATTTCAACGACAACAACAACATTCATTAGCACAACAACAGCAATATGAAATGATGTTTCAAAACATCAACAGCGGACTGTTTTTACTAGATAGAAACCACCATCTAAACCAACAACACTCACGCCATCTAAATACCCTGCTACACCAATCTGAATTGCGCGGTAAAAATATGGTCGCAGCCTTACGTCCCTTCATTTCAAAAACAGAAGTGCCTTTGATTGAGCGCTTTTTGCAACAATTATTTGACCCTACTATTTCACTTCACTTATTACAAGAACTCAATCCATTAAGCCACATAGACTTACACTTCACCGACCAAAACACTGGCACACATATCTCAAAGTGCTTAAGCTTTCACTTTACACGTATTTATGAGCAACAAGACATTACACACATCTTGGTGACCGTCAACGAAATCACCCTAGACTCTCAAGTCGATAATGTCATGCCTCATGCTATTGATACACATACTCAGTTTTTACTGTCACTGATTTACTTAGATACCAGTTCTCTACAAAACATCATTGCACAAACCACCAAACATATTGAAGCCTTATCCTATCTTTTAAAACAAGAATGTAGCCGTCCTGAAGCTTACAAACTACTCATTCCAACTTTATTACAACACACTGAACAATTGCAACAAATGGCAAATCAATACGAATTAACTGTATTGTGCCATTTACTGGATGAATTTAATTTACAACTACTCGATTTAAAACAACAACATTATTTAAACCGCACCCATTTTCAGCCGCTACTTGTGTTAACCCAGAGACTACAAAATCTTGTCCATCTGATGGAACAAATTGATGCCCGTTTTGAGGCTTTAAAACAAACACCTCAAGAAGCGCATTTGGCATCCGAACCAACCAATTATTCTATGGAACTGGCTTGGCAAGAAGATGATCAACTTCAACAATGGCAACACGATTTGGCGAACATCGCACAACACAATCACAAAAGCATTCACTTAACGTGCCCATCACATTTATTTCAACATCTTCCTTTGCAGTTGGCTTATAAATTACAAGACTGCGCATGGTATTTGATTCAATATGCAGCCATGTATCGGATTGAAGAACCTCTTTTGCGCGAACACCAAGGCAAAAATTCATTAGGGCAAATCACCGTCTCTTTCACCAGCACAGATTCACAACACATTTTAAACATCGAAGATGATGGTCAAGGCATAGATTTTGACGCCATTACTTTATATGCAATGGACTTGGGCTGGCTTGCAGAAAATCAAACTTCGCCTATAAATTCAGAACAATTGTTACATTGTCTTTTTGAACCTGAATTTGCGCCATTGTCTGCCATCAATGCAGCAAAAAATGCACAAAGCTTATATAGTTTACGCAACTGGTTAGATGAAAAAGGTGGTCAAATCAACATTCAAACTGAAAAAAATACTTGGACTTGTGTCACAATAAAACTACCAAAATCATAGAATCACTCAGGCAATTCTTTCATGTAATATGCAACTTTTAAAAAGGACTCTAATCTAAATATTCAATAAGGATACATACTTAAGCATCAAAATCACATTTCGAAACCTATCAATTAAAAAAGAGGGGGGTCTCTGTGTTTGAGCATAAAATCATCTTTACAGGTCCCGTTGGCTCAGGAAAAACCACACTCATCAAAGCTTTTAGCGGTTCTGATCCTATCTTAACCGAGGTACGCGCATCTGATGATGTATCCAAAATCAAAGACCAAACCACGGTTGCCATGGACTATGGTTCCGTCATTTTAGATGCAGAAACCAAAGTACACTTATATGGCACGCCAGGTCAAAAACGATTTGATTTCATGTGGGAAATTCTCAGCCGTGGCAGCATGGGTTTGGTCATATTGATCAATGGCAGCGCAGAAAAACCATTAGAAGACTTACATTTTTATTTGTCTGCATTCAAAGATTTGATTATCGAGCAAGATTTGCCTGTTGTGGTTGGCATCAATCAAGTCGACAAAGACAATCCCATGCCCAATCGCAGCGATTACAAAGGCATTACTGAGCAATTTCGCATCGGCATTCCTGTTTTATTAATGGATGCGCGCGAAGAACGTGAAGTCAGACGCTTGGTAATGACTTTGCTTTTTAGTTAGATTTTTTCATTGATCTCATGACAATACAAAATCACAATCACATCAGCAACACCATTATTATAAAAAAAGCGTCCTGTAATCTTTACAGGACGCTTTCATCATTACAATGCTAATTAAGCATTGCCTTGAACCGCTTCACCTTGTGATTGGTACATGGCTTCAAAATTGATTGGCGCCAACATCACAGGTGGGAAACCTGCGCGGGTAACCGTTGTAGAAATGGCTTCACGTGCATACGGGAACAAGATGTTAGGACAAGCCACGCCCAACAACAAATTCACATCTTCATCATCAATATTCGAAATGCGGAAGATACCGTTTTGAGTCACTTCACTCAAGAACATGGTTTTGTCTTCTGTCGCCAACTTAGCCGTCACTGTCACAGTCACGCTCACGTTGTAAAAACCTTCTTCAATTTTATCGCCACGCGTTGCAATTTTCATTTCAACTTCAGGAGACTCATTGGTCAAGAAAACTTGAGGTGCATGAGGCACTTCCAAAGACAAATCTTTGACATAAATTTTTTCGATGCTGAATACTGGTTGGTTTTCTTCTGCCATTTTCGTTTTCCCGTTCTTTAAAAAATCATTCGCCGTTTAATAAGGTGGCCAATTGACCTGCTCGATTGAGCGCATTCAAACTGTCAAATCCACCCACATGGGTTTCGCCGATAAAAATCTGTGGCACACTGCGTAAGCCTGTGACTTCTTGCATGTATGCGTATTGTTCAGCATCTCTATCAATTCTCACTTCTTCTACTTCAGTCACGCCATATTGTGCCAATAAGCGTTTTGCCATCACACAATATGGACAATATGAGGAAGTGTACATGGTCACTTTTTGCATCACACTTGCTCCATCTTTCAATATGGCATCAAGATAGGGACAATTGTCTCAAAATGCAAGTACTGCATCTGTGATTATTGTGCCAAATCCATAATTCTCATTGCCAAGGCATCCAATTGCTCGGTGGTGTGATTCGCTTCAGGACCATTGATAAAAATACTCAAGGCAATGGTCTGTCCACGTTTGTTCACTCCATAACCTGCCAATGCCTTAACCCCATTGAGCGTACCCGTTTTTAAAAACAATTGACCGCGCATAGACTGTAAGCGATTGCGCAAGGTTCCATCTATCCCCGCAATAGGCAAACTTTGTCTAAAAACCGCTTGCATCGCACTTTGGTCTATGTGTTTGAGCATGTCACTCATACTGCGAGCGCTGACTCGCTCAATGCGTGACAAACCTGAACCATTTTCAACGACCCAAGCTTTGGTATCCCAAGGAGCTTGAGTTAAGCGCTGACGCAACACACTCAAAGCTTGAGCGCCATCACCTTGGTTTTGAGGATGTGCCAACAAGACCAATGAACGTGCAATCACATTGTTAGAATACTTGTTCATGCGGTTGACCATCTCAGACACAGGCAAAGATGCATGTCGGCTCAATACTCTACCAGCTGGAATGGGGCTTTGGCTCACACTAAAAGTTTGTGCACCTGTACCACCCAAGCTTTGCCACAAACCTAAAAATGCCTTGTGTGCATATTCCGCTCCAACGACACCTTTGCTATACAATTGATTCTGAGCACAAGCAGCAGTCACACTGCCTTGTAGTGCAATCACATTGTCAGCCGACCAGTAGCTTTTCAAACGGCGTTTGAGCATGCCACAAGCACCATTGCCCACACGGCGCACCAAATCATCATTGACCGTCACATGGGCCAAAGGAGGATGAACTTGCCAACGTGCTGCTTCATTGGGTGAATATTGCAGCCACACGACATGGTAATTGAGCATGTGCGGATGTGGATTGACCGTAAATGCGGCCTCACCATCATCGTTGAAATTCAAAGCCGTAGGAATGTTTTGCCACAAGCTTTCGTCCAAAACCAATTTGCCTTGAATATGACGTATGCCTTGCGCTTGCAATTGCTTCATCATACCCAACATATCTTCTTGATTGAGCAAAGGATCACCACTGCCACGCCACACCAAATCGCCTTTCAAGACGCCATTTTCAATTGGAGCGCGACTGTGCCAATAAGTGTGGACTCGGTGCTGCGCACCCAAAACATTCAAACTGTGCCAAGCCGTTACCAACTTCATGGTCGAAGCTGGATTCATCAGCGCATCAGCTCGGTGCTCCGCCACGACTTGTTTGGTTTGTACATTCTGTGCAAAGACAGCCACTTCATCGGCACGCAAAGTACCCAAATTCAAAGCCTGTGCCCACATCGGCATCAACAAGCACGCTAACAAACCTATTTTGATTGTTTTCTTCTGTAACATCCATCCCCCATTAAGCATCTTGTACATCCACATCCAAAGCAAAACGCCACTGGCTTTGATGCGGCATCGCATGCAGCAAAGCGGCCTGAAACAATCGTCCTGCTTTGTGTAAAGATTGTCGCGATGGCGCTTGTAAAAAAATTTGTGCGCGCTCACGCTGATTCAATCTGGCCATCAACATCGGTACGGGACCAAATGCACTGACATCTTCAGGCAGCTCTATATTTTCTAAAATCTGCTCTAATAAATTTTGTGCCATGTCCATTTGTGGTGCATCCACTCGCACCGCCAACATGTGGGCAAACGGTGGGAATTGGTAAGCTTGTCGCAACGCCAATTCTTGATTGGCAAACGCTGCATAATCTTGCTTCACCAAAGCATGAAACACGGGATGCTCAGGCATTTGCGTTTGCAACAACACCCGACCTGCGGTTTCGGCTCGACCTGCTCGTCCTGAAACTTGCAACAATTGCGAAAACAAATGTTCAGGCGCACGAAAATCACTGGAATACAAAGCGCCATCAGCATTCAAAATCACCACCAAATTCAAACGAGCGAAATCGTGCCCTTTCGCAAGCATTTGCGTACCAACCAACACATCAACCGCATCGGCTTGGATTTTCTCATATAAATCGTGCCAATCTTGTTTGCCGCTGGTGCTGTCTCGATCCACTCGCACAATGCGAGCATGTGGCAACCATTCTTGTAAGGCCTCTTCTATTCTTTGCGTACCTTGCCCAAGCGGTTTCAGGTCGGTATCGTGGCACTCACTACAAAACGGTGGTACAGCTTGGCGCAAATCACAATGATGACAACGCAATTGATTCTGTCGTTGATGCCAAACCAATTTTGCCGAACAATTGGGACAATCAAACGTATGCCCACAAGAGGTACACGCCAATACAGGCGCAAAACCACGGCGGTTTAAATACACCAAAGACATACCGCCTTGTTGCCAATTTTTCAGCAATGCTTGTTTCACGGGTTCAGACACGCCATGTTCCAACGGCAAACGACTGACATCTAAAATATGTACCTTGGGCAAAGTCGCTTGGCTATTGGCTCGCATTGGCAAGGACAACAATTGAAAACGCGCCGTTTTGGCATTGTTCCAAGACTCTAAACTGGGTGTTGCGCTGCCCAATACAATGGGACAAGACGCTTGCTTGGCTCGCCACAACGCCACATCTCGCGCATGATAACGCAATTCGTTTTGCTGTTTGAATGAACCATCATGTTCTTCATCCACCACAATCAAGCCTAAATTGGGCATGGGCGTGAACACGCTTAAACGCGTGCCAATAACCAAAGACACCTCGCCTTTCATCGCCCGCACAAAATCTTGGCTGCGTACGCCTGCAGCAGTTTGACTGTGTAATACCGCCGTTTCATAACCATAAAACCGCTCTTGCACACGGGACAATAATTGCGGCGTCAAATTGATTTCAGGCAACAACATCAACACTTGTTGTCCCTGCGCCAATACTTGCGCCATCACTGCAAAATACACTTCGGTTTTACCGCTGCCTGTAATCCCATGCAGTAAAAATGCTTGAAATTGGTTCAACGTTGCCACGATGGCGGTTTTGGCTTGTTCTTGCGCTTCATTGAGCACAAATTCAGTCGCAAAACCCATTTTCAAAGGCGTGTCGCGCACATCCAGATAGCCTTGTGCTTCATATTGCGCCAACTGTGCTGCCGCTTGTGGATGGATTTGTTTCAATTCTCGCAGTGACAGACATTGACTGTGTAAAGCTTGCCACAATGCATGTTTTTTATGGTGGCTCAATGAGGGTTCTTTGACTGCGGTTTTGCCTGCTTCATTAAAGCGATACCAACGCTTGGTTTCTTGCGCCACAAAACCCTCTTTATCACGCAAGCCTTGTGGCAATGCCGCCCCCACAGCTTGACCCAAAGGGTACAAATAATAACGACTGCAAAAATCCATCATCTCACGCCAATGACGGCTTAAGGGCGGTACGTCTGCCAATACTTCCAATACAGGCAACACTTTGGCGGCATCAAAATCCAATTCTTCCACTTGCGCCCACACCACACCAACGCTGCGACGATTGCGAAACGACACCACCACCAAAGTACCCGCAGGCAACACAGTTGGATGAGAATAAGTAAACAAGCGCTCAAGCGGCACATTGATGGCGATTTGGTGCCAATACATCGAATTGAACTTTCTAACAAAATTACAACAAAGGTCCTAATAAACGCACCACGTTTTCAAGCAGGCGTGATGGCACAGAACGGTGTTTCCAAGCTTGCGCATCGACCAAAATACTGTCTTGCAAATAATGCTGTTGTTGTGCTGCCAACACACGAATATCTGCCACGCTGTACAAAGCCAAGGTCAATTCCAAATTCAAATAAAAGCTGCGCATGTCCATATTGACCGTACCAAAGAAAGCGACAGATTCATCAATCACCACACTTTTGGTGTGTAATAAACCGTCCTGAAACTGAGCAATGTGTACGCCGCTGTCGAGCAATTCTCGAAAATAAGCCAACGACGCATGGCGCACCAAAAAAGAATCGACCTTCGCTGGCACAATCAAAAAAACCGATACCTTGCGCCTTGCGGCTGTGGTCAATGCCAATAACAAAGCATCATCTGGTACAAAATAAGGCGTACTAATGACGATATTGTGTTGGGCCTGATACAACGCAGCAATCAAAACATCATAAAAAACCGTGTGAGATTGGTCTGGCGCGGAAGGAATCAGTTGTATGAGCGAACCTGTTTTCCGTAAACGCTGAGTGGCCAATTGAACAAAATCACCACGGTTGCGCCACCAATTTTGCACTTGTAATAAGTCTTGTTGCCGCTCAACTGCCACATCTGCATAAAACATTGCCAATAAATGCAATACCACCGCCCCTTCGACCCTCACCACCATATCGACCCATTGTCCCACATCCGAGCTTTGTTTGAAGACTTGTGAATCCACCAAATTGTAACTGCCTGTATACGCCACATGCTCATCGACGACCAACATTTTGCGGTGGTTGCGCAAATCACTGCGTACCAATAAAGTTTTTAGCAAGCCCACAGGCAAAGATTGATGCAATAGCACGCCGGCTTGACGCAAACGTTCATACCAAGCCGATTTGAAAAACGATGCGCTGCCCAAACCATCTGCCATAATTTCACAATGCACCCCTCGTTCACGTGCAGACAACACCGCTTCTAAGACATGCGCCACCTGACCTTTGGGTTCAATGATATAAAACATCAACACCACAGTTCTTTGCGCCTGATGAATATCGACCACCATGGCAGCTAAAATGGCATCTGTTTGATTTAAAAACTGACATTGATGACCGCTATTGACAGTAAACCCCGTAGCATGACTGGCTATATCGCTAATGGATTGCCAAGGAGATGGTAATACCGCTCGTGGTAAACCATGCGCCACATATTCGCGGCTGAAATCTTGATAAAACTGTGTCAACTCTTGCTTGCGTCGCAGCCTTGCTCGACCCAAACGGGTTTCGCCCACCAAAAAATACGCCACTACGCCTACCACTGGCGTCAAAATCAACACAACCAACCACGCCAAAGCCACGCCCGTTTTTTTCTGAAAATACAATACCCGCAGCGCACAAATCAAAGTCGCCATCAAATGCAACCACAATAGGATTTCAGACCAAGACGTGGCTGTTATCATGGCTTTAAAGCTCGATATTCAAAAACAAACGTGCTTTGATCTTGATCGGGCAATATGATCGTCACCTTGCCATCATGTTCAAAACTGCTTAAGATGCTGTCCGATACAGCGGCTGCCAAATAATTACCATGCGCCTGTGATGGCAAAGCAAAACGATTGTACTCATCAAAAACCAATTGTATGCGGCAATCATTTTCACAAAAAATATTTTGATCTAATACCATCAATAATTGCGCAGGTTCACCCTCTGGCACCGACAAAACCAGTTTGGCTTGTTTGAACATAGAAAATTCGTTTTGCAATTGTGTCGAGGCTTGCATATATTGCGGTGTCGGTGCATACATTAATTGGCTAGACTCCCACGCACCCATTTTAGGTTGGGCGCTGTGCACGATACCCTCTTGTGCGTCTGCTTGTTGCATTTTGGCCATTTGTGCACGCTCTTGTGCTTCTTGTCTTTTTTCGGCTGCATCTTGTCGCGCAAAATGCAGCCCCACCAACCCGCCCAATAACAATACCACCAATACCGTCACCGGTATCCAAAACGGCATACTCGACTTCAAACCCGAACCGCCACGCACTCTAGCGGCGACTTTGATACCCATTTTATGGTTGTATATCTTGCGCATTTTAGGGTCAATCAAGCAATTGCGCGCTTGCATCAAAACAGTTTCTTCCACATCACCACGCTGGCGTGCCAAGCGAATCGCCTTTTCCACATCCATCGATGTGGCATTGCTTTCAATGCCTAAAATCTCATAAAAATTCTGCATACTTGTTCCCCTGACAATTCCCAACCAATAATGGTGTCAGCATTCTAAACCCATAAAAAAGCGTCCTGTAAACTTTTTACAGGACGCTTGAAACATGATGCAATCAATCGTGGTAAGCACGCGACAACTGGTGCACGCTATCGATTAAAATCTTTGCATGTTCAGGATGGGTAAATTGGTTGATGCCATGACCCAAATTGAACACATGCCCAGAACCTGTTCCAAACTCTGCCAAAATGCGCGCCACTTCTGACTCAATCAACTCAGGCGTACCAAACAAAGCAAACGGATCAAAATTGCCTTGCAAAGCCACTTTGTCGCCCACACGCGCTTTGGCTTGGCTCAAATTCACCGTCCAATCCAAACCCAAAGCATCGGCACCGATGTCTGCCATTTTTTCAAGCCACAAACCGCCGCCTTTGGTAAACACAATCACTGGCACTTGGCGACCTTCAGATTCGCGTTTCAAGCCCGCCACAATTTTTTGCATATAACGCAACGAGAAGTTTTGATAAGCCGTTTCACTCAACACCCCGCCCCAAGTATCAAAAATTTGTACCGCTTGCGCACCTGCATCAATTTGCGTATTCAAATAAACGATAACTGAATCAGCCAATACATCCAACACGCGATGCAACAAATCAGGACGCTGATACATCATGGTTTTGATAGTGCGAAATTCTTTGCTAGAGCCGCCTTCAATCATATAACACGCCAAAGTAAACGGGCTGCCTGAAAAACCAATCAATGGCACTCGCCCATTCAAGGCTTTGCGGATGCTGGAAACGGCATCGGTGACGTATTGCAGTTTGTGCATGTCCATCACTTCCAAAGCCAAAACATCGGCTTCGGTTCTTACAGGACGCTCAAACTTAGGACCTTCACCTTCAGCAAAATACAAACCCAAGCCCATCGCATCGGGAATGGTCAGGATGTCTGAAAACAAAATCGCCGCATCCAAATCAAACCGTTCCAAAGGCTGTATGGTGACTTCGGTTGCCAATTCGGTGTTTTTACACAAAGACAAAAAGTCACCCGCTTGCGCACGTGTCGCACGGTATTCAGGCAAATAACGACCTGCTTGGCGCATCATCCACACTGGTGTGTATTCCACCTCTTGCTTTAACAAAGCACGTAAAAACACGTCGTTTTTCAATTCGGTCATGTCCACCATCACAAAAAATTTTTAATAAGATGCCTGATTATAGCCAAAGATGGTTTAATAATGGCTGAGTTCACACAAAGATGTTGATAGAAAATCCAAACTTTGTTCAGACACATGTCTCAAAATGCCTGACTCAATGTGTCACTTAACCCGATTAGGAGTATTGTTATGAGCAGTCATGAACCCAACCCTTCTGAATCCAAACCATCGAGCATCAGTTTAGACAAACATCAAAGCGTCACACCCACGCCTGAGCCGTCCCAAACAACTTATCAAAATCCGCCTCATGACCCAAGCAGCGATTCAGCCGAAGCGCGTCAATATGTGTTGATTATTTACATTTTGTTTGCCATTGGTGTGGTCACAGGTTTGAGCGCCTTAATCGGTGTCATCATGGCATATGTCAAACGCAATGATTTAGAAAGCACCGTGTATGCTGACCACATTACCTTTTTGATTCGGACATTTTGGATTGCTTTTGCCGCGTCATGCGTGGGTTTCATAACCACGCCCATTATAATTGGCTTGTTGATTTTGCCTTTGGTATTTGTTTGGTATGTGTATCGCTGCATCATGGGTTTTATCAAATTCAACGAGCGCAAACCGATAGATCCTTTGGCTTGGTGGTAAATTCCCATTTTATTAACGCCAACAAAAAAGCGTCCTGTAAATTACAGGACGCTTTTTATTTACATTGCAGCAGGTGTTGCTGATTTTTTCTTCATGCGTTTTAAAATCCACACCACATAGCCCGAACAACTGTAAGCCAAGAACATCAAAAACAACACCAAAGCTGGTTTCCACCAAATCAACAAAATGATACAAACAATCAGCAACATGGCCCAATAAGGCTCTTGGCGCAAAGGTCCAAACTCTTTGAAACTCCAAAATGGAATTTGCACAATCATCGACAAACCTGCAAACAACGTCAAAGCCAAACAAATATAAGCAATGCCCGGAATGCTTTCAAAGCCATGATGCACCCACACCAAGCCTGCAATCAAAGCTGCGGCGGTTGGACTTGGAATACCAATAAACCAACGCTTATCAGCCTTGCCGATCATGGTATTGAACAAAGCCAAGCGCAAGCCTGCACAAGCGCAATAAATGAAAGCAATCGCCAAGCCCAAATGACCAAACTCATACAATTGCCATTTGTACGCAATCAAAGCAGGCGCAACACCAAAACTGACCATGTCCGCCAAGCTGTCCATTTGCTCACCAAAAGCCGATTGGCTATTGGTCATGCGCGCCACACGCCCATCCATGCCATCCAAAATCATCGAGGCAAACACATAAATGGCCGCCAATTCAAATTTATCATGCACCGTCGCCAAAATAATGGCTTGAAATGCAGCAAACAAAGCAGCAATTGTGAACGCATTCGGTAGCAAATAAATGGCATTGTCACGCAAACGTTTTTGTCTGACTTCTTCTGGTTCTGATATATCGACTTCTTGTGTCTGTGTTATGGTTTCTTTTTCTGTTTCCATCCCATTCATCCTTCATTAAGCCTGCGCTTTTTCTGTCATCCAAGCACGCAAATCAGACAAGCCTGCCCCGCTTTGCACCGAAACATGCATTGCGACCACCTCACCTTTGGCATCGACCACAGCGCCTTCAGGCAACACATTATTCTGAGGCAACAAATCAATTTTATTCAATACCAATAAAGTTGGAATATCATCTGCCTTGATTTGTTTCAACACTTCATTGACATCATCAATTTGGCGTGACCATTCAGGATGCGAACGATCCACCACGTGTAACAACACATCCGCTTGTGCCGTTTCTTCGAGCGTCGCGGCAAATGCTTCAACCAAGCTGTGCGGCAAATCACGTACAAAACCCACTGTATCGGTTAAGACCACGTTCACATTCGGAGGTGCCAAAAACAAACGCCGAGCAGTCGTATCCAAAGTGGCAAACAATTGGTCTTTGGCCAATACTTCCGCCTTGGTCAAACGATTGAACAAACTGGACTTGCCTGCATTGGTATAACCGACCAAGGCAAACGTTGGTGTACCATTGCGATAACGGCTTTTGCGCTGGGTTTGGCGTTGTTGTTTGACTTGCTGCAATTGTTGTTTCAAGCGGGTGATTTTGCTGCCGATCAAACGGCGGTCGGTTTCCAACTGCGTTTCACCCGGACCTTTCATGCCAATACCGCCTTTTTGGCTTTGCAAATGCCCATAACCTCGCACCAAACGGCTCGACAAATGCGTCAATTGTGCCAATTCCACTTGCAATTTGCCTTCTTGCGTGCGCGCTCGCTGCGCAAAAATATCCAAAATCAAGCCCACTCGGTCTATGACTCGACATTGGCATGCTTTTTCCAAATTGCGCTCTTGCGTGGGTGACAACGGGTGATTGACCACCACCAAATTCGCTTCAAACTGCGTCACCAAATCCGCCACTTCCTCAGCCTTACCACTGCCAACGAACAAAGCAGCATTGGGCTTGTCTTTTTGGCAAGTCAAGGTTTCGACCAACTCGCCGCCTGTGGCTTTGATAAGCTCTTTGGCTTCGGCCACAGCGGCCTGAAAGTCGTTTTGACGCACGACACGATTGCCACCAAAATCGGTGAAATCGACTGCCAACAACACAATGCGTTCAGGACGCTTGTCGCTGGCATCAATGTCTTTGTGAAGTTTAGCCATTATTCAGGACGGCTTTGTTCAGGCAAACGTGCCAAGACGGTTGTTGAGGCCGACACTTTTTGACCAATCGTCACTTGCGCTTGTGCATCCACAGGCAAATACAAGTCCACGCGTGAACCAAAACGGATAAAACCATAACGCTGACCACGATACAAACGGTCTGTGGCTTTGGTGTAACACAAAATGCGACGCGCCACCAAACCTGCTACTTGGACAAACGTAATTTTGTGACCCGTATCGGTGTGCATCAAAACCGCATTGCGCTCGTTTTCCAAACTGGCTTTGTCCAAATCAGCATTCACAAACAAGCCTGGAAAATATTCTACTTTCTCAACCTTGCCTTCAATCGGTGAACGATTCGAATGCACATTGAACACATTCATGAACACGCTGATTTTCAAAGCTTCACATTGGCGATAAGGGTCTTGGGTTTTTTCAACCACCACAATGCGACCGTCAGCTGGGCTGGTGATGGCATGTGCGTCATGAGTAGGTGTTTCGCGTGCAGGATCGCGGAAAAATTGCACCACAAATATGGTAATCAACCAAAACGGCAACGACCACGCACCAAACAAACACGTGATTATCAAACTGGCAATCAAAGTAACCGCAATAAACGGCCAACCTTCGCGTGCCAAAATAGGATGAGGATAATGAGCTTTAGCCACAATACTTCCTTTATAACTCGATATATTTAAGCAAGCATTATAACCACTTTCAATTGGCTGCTGTGAAAAAGCACCGCAGCATAAAAAACAAGCGTCCTGTAAGATTTACAGGACGCTTGTTTTCATCGTGCATTCACACGCCCAATTGATAAAAATCCCGCACAAAATCACGATGGCGACAAATGGCAGAAATCACCGCAATGCCATCTGCGCCCGCAGCAAACACCTCAGGTGCCCGCTCCAAATTAATCCCTCCAATGGCCACCATCGCCACATCTGGAAAAGCCGCACGCGCTTGTTTGAGCCACACCAAGCCCGTTGGTGCATTGGCATCCATTTTAGAAACAGTAGGGTAAATCGGTCCCAAACCCACATAATCTGCGCCCATTGCCATGGCGCTGGCCACTTCTTCGACGCTGTGTGCCGACACGCCCAAAATTTTGTTGCCAATCAACGCACGCGTTGCCGCGACATGGGCATCATCTTGACCAATGTGCACGCCATCCGCATGAAGCTTCAACGCCAACGCCACATCGTCATTCACAATGAACGGCACAGCATGTTCACGACACAAAGCCAAACAAGCGCACGCAAATTGTTCATACGCTTCAGGCTGATTTTGCAAGCTACCAACCCCTTTTTCACGCCATTGAAACAAGGTGATGCCGTCTATTAAAGCATTTTTCAACACTTGCAAAGCCTGTTCAGGACGCCCATCCACATCTTGGCTGCCCATGATGAAATACAGTTTTAAATTTTCACGCCCAAACACATTCAACCTCACATTGTCCTTGTTGCTGACGATAAGCACGATGGTTGGTCGGACCGTGTCCATGACCCAAATGGATATCATGCACAATGCCCAAATGAATAAAGCGTTTGGCTTCGACCATCGCTTCAGGCATGCCAAAGCCTTGCGCCAAAAATGCGGTCAATGCCGCTGAAAATGTGCAGCCTGTGCCATGTGTGTTTGGGCTGTTGATGCGTTCGGTTGCCATGCTAAAACGGCGACCGTCGGCTAAAAATACATGGTCACGCGCAGCTTTTTCTTGGCTGTGACCGCCTTTCATCACCACATTTTTCACCCCAAAGCCCAGCAATACTTCTGCGGCTTTAGCCATGTCTTCGACCGTTTCAATTTTCAGGCCGCTCAATACTTCTGCTTCTGGCACATTCGGCGTTAACACCGTGGCCAATGGCAATAAATCAGTGCGCATCGCTTCAACCGCTTGTTGTTGCAACAGCGATGCACCACCTTTGGCAATCATCACAGGGTCAACAATCAACATGCCTTCAAAGTCTTGCAAACGCTTGGCAACGGTTTGGATGATGTCGGCAGAAAACAACATACCTGTTTTGATGGCTTTGACATCCAAATCGCTTAAAACAGCATCCAATTGTGCCAACACAAAATCTGCAGGCGCCGCATGCACGCCATGCACGCCCAACGTATTTTGCGCGGTCAAAGCGGTGACAACTGAAGTGCCAAACACACCCAATTCTTGAAACGTCTTCAAATCCGCTTGTATGCCTGCGCCGCCGCCACTGTCCGAACCTGCAACCGTCATCACCACGTTCATGCTGTTATCTCTGTTGAAATCTGTTGCAATGCATTCAAAAATGCCACTTGAAAACTGCCCACTGCTTGATGGGATGCCGCTGCGGCTTGTTCCGCCACACGTTTATAGTCTTGCAATACCGAAGCGGTTGCCTCTAGTGCATTGTCAGCGCCAACCAAACTCGCCGCCACTACCGCACTGAGCAAACAACCCGTTCCCGTCACTTGTGGCGTTAAAGTGCTGCCGCCAGCAATTTCAAGCACACGCTCACCATCGGTGACTATGTCGACTTCGCCTGTCACAGCCACCACAGTTTGATATTGTGTTGCCACTTGTTTGGCCAAAGTGATGGTATCAATGTCGCCCTCGCCTGCGTCCACGCCTTTTTGCTGCCATGCAACGCCCGCCACGGCTGCCAATTCACCGATATTGCAACGCAATACCGCCAATTTAACTTGCTGCATGATGCGCTCTGTGGTGGTACGGCGAAATTCGGTGGCGCCTGCACCAACAGGGTCAAATACGACCGGCACGCCCAAATTATTGGCAGCGATACCTGCAGCGAGCATGGCTTTGACAGACTCAGAATTGAGTGTACCCATATTGATAGACAAAGCACCTGCAATGGCAACCATTTGCGCCACTTCTTCAGGCGCATCAGCCATCACAGGAGATGCGCCAATGGCGAGCAATCCATTGGCTTTGAAATTGGCAACGACAATGTTGCTGATACAATGCACCAAAGGTGCGTGTTGGCGAATATGATATAAACCCATGTTGGTTGTCCTTTTGAGAAGTTCAAAAACCAACACCGTTCAGTGGTGAGTAAAGCGGCCTGAAAAGCCTTGCTTTTCAGATTCAAGACGCTTGCTCCCTACGCCGGTATTAACCGACAGGTTCAAAGGGTCAGATCGAAATCTTTCTCAACGCCCAAATGGCGTTCCCCTGCAACGATGTGATGTTTCGCACTATAACACTGTGCTCAAAACTTGTCAGTTTTACACTGTATGCCCTACACTTAAGCAAACAGTCTATTTGATTAATCACTTTCACGATTGCTGCAACGACAATGCTGAATTTATATGCGGTTTTAAACGTTTCTTCGACTGCCTCAGATGCTGAATTAAAACAAGCGATTGATGCCGCAGAATCCTCACAACAACTGCCTGATGCAGTAGTGCAAAGTGCCCGTTTTTATTTGTTAAATACCAATCTACGCCAAGCTTATGACCACTCACTCAAGCAAGCTTTGCAAAAAGGCACCTTAACCACCGATTGGAAAACAGAGCTGTCCAAACAAAAAACTTTGCCTATGACCCATACGCAAGCTTTAGCCCAACACCATCAAGCCACCACGTCAGCCCACACACATACCTATACACCTGCGCGCTCACCTGAACGCCCCAAACCACGTATGGGTGCTTGGCATTGGTTATTATTATTAGGATGTTTGCTGGTGACAGGTGTTTTGGTCATCGCATTGTGGCAAATGGCACAAGTACAAATGCGCCAAGACCAAAAGATTTTGCTGCAACAACATTTGTCCGAACAGCAAGTGCCGCCTGAAAATTGGAATACGTGGCTGCAAAAAGAGGGCGAGACGTATTTGCCTTCTAGCGATGCTTCTCACGCTTATTTAAGCATCCATAAAAATGCTACCCAAGATTTACCCGTTTTGGCTTTGCCGCGCGCTAAAAACATTGATTGCGGAGAACGTGGCAATCAGTTTTGTGACGTGACTTTTGTGTTTGACGGACAAGCACCATACACTTATACCGCACAAATCATCGGCAAGAATTTGGTCTTCAAAGATATGCAACAAGTCCCATTTTTAATGCGTGAATTGAGCCGCTCTTCGTATATCAAAGCCGTCTTTCCTAACAGTGACGATTTGCCTGAAATGCATTTTGGACGTGATTTGATGCCACCTGAAAACACCAAACCCGCTCGCAGACGTTAACGCAAAGAAAACCGTATGTTACATTGGCAATTTTTAGGTACTTCCGCTGGCATTCCAACCAAAAAACGCAATGTCAGCGCTTTGGCATTGGGTCAATACCAACGCAAGCCGTGGCTGCTCATCGATTGTGGTGAAGCGACGCAACACCAATTGCTGCATACCGATTGGTCTATGCACCATTTAAGTGCTATTTGCATCACCCATGTGCATGGCGACCATTGCTATGGTTTACCCGGTGCAATTGCCAGCGCAAGCATGCACAAACGCACCGCACCTTTAACCATCATCGCTCCCGATGCAGTATGGCAATGGCTACAACAAACCATTGCCTTAACCGATATGCATTTGACGTATGAATTGCAATTTATCCATGTTGAACAACTTTTGCATGCGCCCATAACATTAGATGGCTTTGTCATCGAAACCCACGCTTTGAACCACCGTGTGCCAAGCCATGCGTTTAAAATCACTTACACCGAATCCAAACGCCAATTGAATCTTGCCGCTTTAGAACATGCTCAAGTTCCCAAAGGCAAAACATGGGGCTTGTTGCAACAAGGTCAAGATGTAGAAATCAATGGACACACTTATGATTCTGATGATTTTGTCATCCAGCAACAACACCGCGCTTGTGTGATTGTAGCGGGCGACAACGACACGCCTGAACTGTTACAGGACGCTTGTGTGGATGTAGATGTGTTGATACACGAAGCGACTTATACCCAAGAAGTGGCGGACAAAGTGGGTAGTTTTCCGATGCACAGCTCAGCCAAACAAGTGGCTACATTTGCACAAAACACAGGTTTGCCAAATTTGATTTTGACCCATTTTAGCAGCCGCTATGCCACCAAAACTTTGTTACAGCCTTTGCTGCAAGAAGCGCAACAATTTTACGAGGGACAGGTATTTTTGGCAGACGATTTTCAGGTATACCATTTACTTAAAAATGGCGAATCTAACCGTTTATCATTGTTTTTGCAAAGCCATTCATGAGCCCACCTCGCATCAGCAACATCTACGTTTTACTGAGTCTCACACCGCTGGCAGACAGCCAAGCCATCGCACAAGCCATCCAAACCCACAGACACCATCACAGCCTCAATCCCGCTATTTTAGACAAAGCCGAAGCTTGGTTGCTCAACCCTGCAACGCGTCAACGCTACGACGCCCAATTGCGCCAACAACAACCTGATTTGTTTACGTCCATATCCCCGTCATTGCAATTGGAAACGCACAATGAGCCGCATCGTTTGGGTTTGTTAGACAACAGCATTCACGATGGGCGGGGCGATGTGCGCATTGAGCCTGATGTGTATTTGGAGCAAGACATTTACGCCACATCCCACAAGCGTTACAGCTTGGTGAGCAAATTGATAGTGTATGGTGCCATTGCCGCATTGATTTTAGGGCTTGTTTTACTATTCAGTTGGCCTATTTTACAGCGCACCATTTTCGCGCCTAGCGATTGGGACAAATTAGAATTTCAACAAGCCTTGGTGCAACAAGGTTGGCAAGAAAATGCCCAAGAGCAATATGCTTATTTGGAAGCGGCTGAATATCCGAATCAATTGGCATTGAAATATGAAAAAAACGAAGTTTGGCCGATGTTAATCAATACTTCATGCGACATGAATCCGCAAGGTTTGTGTCAGGTGAAAGTCAACATCCGCACTCACAACCATAATGATTTTGAATTTGATGATACCGTTGGCATGGGTTTGCGCAACGATTTGCCTTTGGTCACGCGCGCACTGCGCTCTGACATGGTCACCGCATTACAGGAAGCCCGCCAAATCCAAGTGCGCATTTACAACGGCAATCAACCGATGGAAATGACTTTCAGGCCTGAATAAACGGTCTGTCAATGTTACAGGACGCTTAAATTATTTTTGGGTAATATTTTGAGCAAAGCGGTCAATTGTTCCATGCCCTTGAATGTGGCAGGGATTTTGTCATCGCTTGATACAATGGTCGAAAAAATTAAATTTTCGAACTTTAATAAGCAAGCTACCTAAGATATTTTAATATCATGGCATCACAAAGGAGTAGTAACTCAACCGATTATGAAAAATTTCTGTCTTTCAAATATCTGAAATCAATAAAGCCTGCGGGACATTTGAATAGGTTGGATAGAGGACATTAAAATATTATCACCAAACAATCTTTTAAACATCCCCTATCTATGCCTACAACCATTATCATCAAGGAGCAGTGGCAGAAGCTAAAGCCAATTTTCCTAGATTTGAATATTGATGACAAACTCAGTTTGAAAGACACCTTTTTAGGCATCATTTACCGCCTCAAAACTGATTGCCCTTGGCGATATTTACCAAACTATTATGGCAAAGCGAATACTGTATTTAAAGCATTTAGACAGTGGTCTGCTTCTGATTTGTTTTATAGACTATTAAGAATACTGATATGAAGTAGGTTTCAACTGATACCACTTATGTTTTAATCCATCAAAGCAGTGCAGGCGCAGCAAGTGGTAGTAACCAAGGCACGACCAAAAGTGTTGGTGGTCACAGCCCGAAAATATATTTGACTGTTAATGCATATGGCAATCCGCTTGAATACTTGAACTTTTGGATTTAAAAGATACTGAGTTCTTAAATACAGACAAAGGCTATGCTTCTGAAGCATTTAAAGAACGCATTCATTTCCGAGAGACTCATACCAATACTCCTCGAAAGAAAAATGCCAAAACCAGTAATGGTCACATGGACTAGAGAATTTATCAGGCTAAGCATGTGGTTAAAATACATTTGCCTTGCCAATCTAAAGCATCAGCGGGCTGTATTCAATCGCTACGACAAACTGCTCAACAGCTATATTGGGACAGTTTCATTATCTTGCAGTTTGATTTGGTTAAAATTGTGAATGTTCAACAGCCCCTATAATATGTTCATCTAAAATTTTAAAAAGAATAAAACCAGATGCCCAGAGATACTTATTTAGATACAGGTAAGGCCATATTGATATTTTTAGTTGTTTTAGGTCATTTTTTGGAAAAATTGGTAGGATGGAAAAGTCCTGAAATTAAAGCAATATTAGCAACAATATACACTTTTCATATACCAGCCTTCACTTTCATCTCAGGAATGTTTTTCAAAGATAAAGATTTGGTGAAAAAAGTCATTTATTTTTTCTCTTTATTGATTCCTTTTCAAATCATTTATTGTCTTTTTAATTGGGGATTAAAAGGGGAGATTTATTTAGAGTATTTAATCTCTCCGTTTTGGATACTTTGGTATATAGCTGCTATGATTGCATGGACTGTCATGACTCCTTTACTGAAGAAACTCAAAACACCTGTCATTATCGCTGTGGCCTTATCATTGCTCATTGGGCTTTCACCGATTAATAATTATTATTTTTCACTAGGCAGAATTTTTGTATTTTTTCCATTTTTTGTAATGGGTGCTTTTTATGGACATCAAATCGTCAATTATGTAAAACAAAAGAAGCTTTGTTTATATGCTGCCCCATTCATTTTTATTGGTCTGTTGGTTTATTATTTTTATACAGATATCAACAAATACTGGCTTTATGGAAGTTTCAGTTACTCACAATTGGGCGTAGATGCAATATCAGGTATGATAAAGAGAATGGCTTTTCTAGCTCTTTCTTTGATCACTGTCTTAGCATTCTTTTCCTCTATACAATTGTTTCGTGGTCGATGGCTGCAATTAGGACAACGTACGTTATCTGTCTATATTTTTCATGGTTTCGTGGTGTTAATCATCGTATCATTGTTTAATCTCAAAGATGATGTTGCTTTCACTATATTTCTCAGTACTATCACAACTTTTTTAACTTGTTTAATGTTAAAAAAGAATATTTTTTACAATTCAATCAATTATATAAATAAAAAAATATGCAGCAATTCTCCCTTTTTTAATGGACAGAATCAGTAGAATCAAACAGTCATTGACCTTCTCTCCGAAAAATACTTCATTTAAATCAAAAAAATCACATGTTAACAGAGGCTTTTCTAAACCACATAAAGCCTCTGCCAACTGCTTCATCCAATCTTGTTAAAATATCTCATTTTCAATAGACTATTTAGTAATATGATTGATTTTCTTAAAAAATTTTTTGATTCTAATGGACTAAAATCAAACTTCTATCCATACAAAAACACCCTCTTATCAACTATTTATTTTATGCCAAAAACACATTAAACCAACTTACCCATACCAATATGAAATAAGCGTCCTGTCAATGTTACAGGACGCTTAAAATTGAGCCATGAAATACTCAATACATCATTCCTTCTGAGCCAATACCACTTGTTCTTGCTCCAAAATCATCGCCAATTCAAGCGCTGCAGTTTGGCGGCTGATTTGGGCTTTTTGTACAGATATGCCTTGATTTAGGCTTGACCATTGCGGATGGGTGCGCGCATTTTTCAAAGGCTTAGGCAAACGGCTGTTGCGCCATAAAGCTTCCCAATCTTGCAAATTCAAAACGTGTTGTGAGGCATGCCCACGTTTGTTCAAAGTCTCCATCAAAGCTTTGCCGCGAGTGGCCAACAACACGATGGTGGCAGGGTCGATGTGAATGGTTTTGATGCGTTTGATTTTGTCGCTGATGCTTGCCGCATTGGACAACACGCCACCGAGCATGCCACCCAAAGCCGCACCCAAACCGCCCGACAAACCCAAAGTCGCCGCATCCACACCCAATCCAACCAAAGCGCCCACTGCAGCTCCAGTACTCGTTCGAATGCCCATTTTTTTGAGCAATTCGGCATCAAATGGATTTTGTGAAAACGCTTGCGCCATCCAATGTGCAGGCAAATCGGCTTGTTGGTAAAAGCGAAACAATTGCAGCAAATTTTGTTGGAAATGAGCCTCACGTTGGCGCACTTTGGCTTGCATATTGGCCAATACAGGCTCTAACGGCTCATGCTCTTGTACGGTTTGCACAAATGCCGCCACATCCATCAAAAAATGTGCCAATAATTCATGCGCTTGCTGGTGCAAAACATGCCATTGTTCACGGCGTTGCGTTTGCAAAATGTCCAAAATCGAATGGTGATTGAGCAAAATATCCAACTGCGTCCACAGCAGCATTTCGCTGTCAAAATCAAATGCTACGGTGTCAAATTGGCTGTGTACATGCAAACTGCGCCGCGCGAGCATCTCGTGCCAAGCAGCAGCATTGCCTGTTTGCACAAAATTGAACACCGGCATCACAGGCTTGGCGCACCAAGACAACACCGTCAATTCGTCTTTGTATTTCGCCACCACAGGTTCACGCGCATCAATCACATACAAACTGACATCGCTTGCCAACACTTGACGCAAAACTTTGGCTTCTTGCGCAAACTCGTTGCGTGCCACAGCGTCCTGTAAAAATTGTTCGATGCGTTCAATGCCATCCAAACGATTGACTGTATTGTGTTCCAACCAATCGAGCAAACCGCCCGCATCTTCCAAACCGGGCGTATCAAACAATTGCACGGCATGGTTTGCATCCACTTCAATACTGGCAATTTGGACATGGCGCGTGGTGGCAGGTGCATTTTTCACCTCACCAAATACCTCATCACGCAATAAAGTGCGCAACAAAGAGGTTTTGCCAGTATTGGTGTGTCCGACCACCGCAATATTCAAATGCTTCACGACTGCCCTTCCTGTTGCCACAAAATCGCTTGCTCATTGAGTTTGTGTTGCCACAATTGCAAACGTTCTTCATCTGCGTATTCTTGCCACAAACAGACGGTGAAACCTGCTTGCGCATGATCGGCATATTGGTTCAAACGACGCATCACACCACGATCGGGCATGCTGTGAACGCGCACCCACAAATACAATTGGCTCGCTTGCATTTGCAAACGCTGTAACAACACCGCTTGCTCTTCGCGACTGTCAATGATACCCAGCGACACTGCGCCTACAGGACGCTGCTGCCATGCGCGGCTATTGGGCTCGGTTTCCCAAGCCGCAACGAATACCGTGGCGTTGGCCACAACCGCTGCATTTTCAGGACGCTTGTGCAGTGCATCGTCACGATAATCGGCTGCGCTATCGACCACTTTCGTACTCCACAAACGCTTTAGGCGTTGGTAATACGGTAATTGCAATGGCAGCGCAAACAGCATTTTCTGACTGTGCAAATGGCAAAATACCCACGCCAACATTCGCGGCACAATGCCATACAGCAATAAAGACGACCACAATAAATTCGCCCACTGCTTGGAAAATGCCACATCGCCCAAAGCTTCGCTGCTCGCTACCGCATGTAAATCAGGCACATTCAAACCCAAAAGCTTCGGCAACCACGCCAACGCCATCACCATATTGCCCAAGCTGCCTGAATCGAGCAAAGTCGATTGCCAATTGAACGTGTATTGGCGCACCAACAACATCACCACCACGCCCAGCAACAACCCGCCCAAACTCGCCAACCACAATTGATGGCTAAGTTTGCCCCAATGCCACTTCATTTCAGGACGCAACCATTGTTCTTGGTAATAATCTGCCAAAATACGTTGTTCAGGACGCTTGTTGCCTAAAGTCGCGAACAATCCCAACCCACTCATGCCTGTTACAGTGCGCCTGCTTTGCCACAACCACACCAGCAACATCAACGCATTCATGCCCAAAACGCTGATTAAAACGTAAAAGAAATTCAAACTGGCCGTTTGCATCAAACCAACCGCACTGACCACACCCAACACCAACCACAATACCGTCAGCGCATACACCCACCATTTGGCTTGATTGTGCCAATGGACAATGCGCTTTTGTAAGCGTTGGTCTTGGTCTATGGCTTGGGCTCGCTGCCATAATTTGTCTTCCCAATGACCATCGGTCTCTTTTAAGGCCGCATTCACGCGCGCAGGGTCCACTGCAAACACATGTTGTGCCTCTTCCAAGCGGCGAATGTATTCAATCAATGTCACTTTATTTGGTATCACAGCCATTATTCCATCAAAAAACGCTTGCATTGTAACATTTTGCAAGCGTTTTTAAGGTGTTACAGGACACTTAAAGCATCCCACTGATTAAAAGCGATAAGACGTATTCAAATACACCGCCGTTTGGGCATTCACTGCATCACCAAACTGCGCATTCACGCCTGCGCCCAGATGCCATTGTTCGTTGATTTTGCCATTGACACCCAACTCCAACAAACCGCTGTTGCGCGCTTTGTCTTCGTTCACAGGCACTTCAAAATGCAAAGCATCCATGCTGTTCAAATGCGCACCCACTTTATCCACACCATCTTTGAATTCACGCTGCCATTGCAAAGAGGCAAACGTGTCCCATTTTGGATTGATTTGATACGCCATTTGATAACCCAAGCTGCTTTGTACCGATTCTTGCTTCAATGCATCAAATGTCATAGCGCTGAAATCTGCACCCGATTCTTGCAAACGATCTATTGACGCTTTTTGCATGCTCACACCCACAACAGGACCATGACTCAAATCACCATGTTGCCAATTCAAACCTGTCATCAAGCGCACACCATATTGGTCGCCATCGCCACTGGCTTGGTGATTCTGGGTTTTATTGCCCAAAGCCAATTGGCGCTGCGTGTCCACATCCAAATTGGCATAATACGCTTGCGCATTCACCCACGCAGAGCCGCTTTGCCAGCGACCATACACGCCACCTGCCAATCGCTGTTGGTCGTATTGGTGAATATGACCTGTTTTGCCATCAATGCTGTCGTGCGCCACATAAGTGCCAACCGTCCACTCCCCCAAACGCTTGTCCACACCGATGACCACTTTACCACCTGCGCCATCCAACTCACTATTGGCCGCATTGCCACTACCCAAAGCCACACCACCTTGTACCCAAACCGCCGTTTTGCCATCTTGTAAAGGTGCAATATTGTGCAAACGTCTGTCCACATGCTGCATTTGCGCCAAACCTGCTTGATTGGCAGCACGACCCAAAACCGCCATTTGCGCAGGTGCTTGCAGCACTGCTGCGGCATATTGTCCAACCACCTCATGGGCTTTACTGGTCGGATGCACGCCATCGGCAAACAAATACGTTTGGTCGGCATTCGGTTCTAATAATTGTGCAGGACCACATTGCACAGAGCTGGTTGTGCCACAAGCTGGCGTGGTGACATTTTTAAAGCCGTAAGAGGCAGGATTTTTAGAAACATCATCGAGCAAAGAATAAATATCTAAAGGAATGATATTGGTTTTGACGCTGTTTTTGATAAATGGCTCATACAACGCTTGGTTGTAGGTTTGGCTTAGCTGCGTACCCGCGGCTTCATTGCCACGAAAAGCAGGCGTCATACCTAAATTAGGTAAATTCGGCACCAAAATGTATGTTGCACCTGCACTGGATAAACTGTGTATGGCAGTCGTGTGATCAATAATCGCGGCGGTCATCGTCGCTTGTGCTGGCGCTCCTGCAGTAATGGCAAACAAATCATTTGCGCCACCCCAAACCGCATACAAAGCACGGCTATCCAATTTACCACCTTGAGAGGCTTTGAGCTGTGCAATCTGAGTCTTGATAGATGGAATGGCAACCGTCACTCCTGCTACCGTATCGCTGGTATCCTCACCCACACGCGCACCACCGACCGCATAATTGTTTCCACCCAAACGACTTGGATTGGCATTGCCGCCCAAATGAGCAGCCAAATGTTGCGACCAAACTTGACCTGGATTGGTGGTAAAACGTTGTCCCATAAATTGACCGCTGTCGGTCAAACTGTCGCCCATAAAATACGTATTGGAAAATGGCTGCGCCTGTACCAATACACTCAAACCCAAACAGGCCACACAAGCAGCCAAATATGTTGTTTTCATTGTATTCCTATTGGTTTTTATTTTAATTCATCAGCATAACAGAAGGTCTTTCATCCCCAATTGTTTACATCACAACGCCCATCACCAGCCAACACATTTACAACACAATCATTCAAAACCATCGTCATTAATGAAGGTTGGTGAGATTTTACTTTTAAATTTGTAACGAATCATGCGTTTTCTGTGCAGACACAATATGTCCACAAATACATGATTTCATTGAATTCACCAAAATGAATCTTGGAATCCAACAAACACATTTACAATATACCCCATACAAGGTTATGGTAAATGCTTATATTTAACTTGATGAAAATGTCATTGAAACCTTTGAATATTGGCATTATTGGCAACAGTCTGGCAGGTTTGACTGCAGCTTATGTATTGCGCCAAAACGATCATCGTGTCACTTTATTAGAACACTTCAATCCTACAGAGCAAAGTGCATATCAACATGTCCCTTCTCAAAACCATTTTGATGCTCCTTTTCACATATTGAATCCTACTTTGTGGCTCAATACTTTGTTGTTAGCAGAATTATTAGGCATCAATACTGACCACGTACACACGCACATGTCGTGTTCATGGCTGACAAGCAAACGAGAAGTTGGAAAAACTTGGCTTAAAACAGGTCGCTTAGGTGGCTTACAAACACCAATTCCGACTCATCCACGTTTTAACAAATATGCGCCTACTTTGGCTTGGGGAATTTATCGCTTTAAATGGGCCTTGCAAAAACTGCCAGAGATGAGTAACACCATAGATTTGCAAACATGGTTACAACAACAAAATTTACCACCATTGTTTTGGCATGGTTGTATTTTGCCAATGTTGTTAACTTTATGTAGTTGTGATGTGGCCAATTTAATGAAATGGCCAGCCAAGCCTTTATTGCATTTTTGTCATGTGATGTTACAAGGCAAAAACCTGTATCGGCTGCAAGGTGGTACCCAATATTTAGTCCGGGCTTTACAAACTGACAATACTCATATTCCTGCCCAAAACATTCAAGCTGTATGGCAAGAACATCAACAAGTGTATGTGAAAAATGACCTCGATCAGATTCACCATTTTGACCATGTCATCATTGCGACCACCCATGCGCAAACATCGTTTTTAGATTCGCATCAATTTGTGCAAGAACGACAACTGTTAAACCAGTTGCCCTATACAGAGGGAATTTTGGTCAACCATACGGACACACGTTTAATGCCCAATGATCGCCAAGATTGGAGTATTCTAAATTATCTGATGTCGCCCGATGCCCAACAACAAAGTTTGACTGTGTGGCTCAATCCCATAGAAGCGGCCTTAAAACATACCCATCAACCATTATTACAAACTTGGCAATCTTTGATGCCAATTCCATCCGAACACATCATCAGCCAAACTCACTTGACGCGTTCCATGTACACACCTGAGTCACTCCACTCCATACTCACACTACAACAATTGCAAAAACAAGCCTCTCCCAATCAAAAACGGGTGTGGTTTTGTGGTGCATGGTTCGGTGGTGGTTTGCCGATATTAGAATCTGCCGTGACTTCAGCAATTGATGTATGCAATCAATTGGGTGCCGCTTGGCCTAGATTGTTTGAGCAAGATGCCAACTCTTCAATACAAAAAGGCCAATGAATCGAGATGAATAAGCAGAAATACCAGCTGTCTTATGCCGCATCGTATATTTTATGGTATTCATCCCAATATTGATGCGCCAAACTTTGTTTTTGTAATTCACTTAAAATTTCTTTGGCTTTGGGAAAAAATTGCTCCTCTTCCTCATGCAAATGCAATAAAACCATGTCAGTCACTTGCCTCATTTTCACCAACCATTTGGAATGGCTATAATCCAAAGCATCGATTTCTCGCAGCAAATCTTCTAATTGATGGTGCTCAAACATAACATGACGGGTAATTTCTAACCCCTCATCATGAAACATCAATGGCGCATAAAAATAACGCTCCTCTGCTTGAGCATGGGCACGCAACTCCAGCATCAATTGTTGATGCAATTGGCGTCTTTTGGTTGTATCGCCTTTGGTCTGCATAATTTTGGCACACAAACCTCTTTGCTTATCGTGCGACTGCAACAATGCATCAAAAATACTCATGCTCAGCCCTTTTTAAAATCTGCTCAAATTCAAACAACTTGCTCAACAGAAAACAAAAAAAACAAAAAGTTTCCCAAATCAATGCATATTACTCATTCATACAACATCAACACCCATACAAAGTATTTTCAATATCCAACCATACCGATATTAAGGAGGCAATAATTGACGCAAACGCCCCTTACGACCATCTTCTAAAATCCATACTCGACCATCTGGGCTTTGTGCAACCGAACGGATGCGCTCTTTCATGTCATATCGTGCCATTTCTTGCGCACTATCGGCTTGGATACGCACTCGAATCAAAGCTTTGGAAGACAAACCACCCATTAAAAAATCGTGTTGCCAATTCGGGCGGCCTGAACCTTGATAACGTATTAAACTAGATGGAGAAATCACAGGTGTCCATACGATTTTTGGCGCAATGAATTCAGGACGGGTATCATGATTGGGAATCACACGGCCACTGTAATGATCGCCATCTGACACTTCAGGGTAACCATAATTACCTCTTTTTTGTATCAAATTGAATTCATCTCCGCCTTGAGGTCCCATCTCATTGACCCACAAGCGACCTGTAACATCCAACGCCATGCCCAATATATTGCGATGACCCAAAGACCAAATTTGCTCAGTCATGGCACCTTGCCCAACAAAAGGATTGTCACTAGGCGTGCTACCGTCATCGTTCAAACGAATGATTTTGCCCAAATGACTGTTCATGTCTTGCGCAGGTTGAAACTTTTGACGCTCGCTCGAAGAAATCCACAATTTGCCATCGTGACCGAACAACAATCTGTGACCGTAATGCCCCTTACCTGTGACTTTCGGCATTTGTCGCCAAATGACTTCCACATTTTGCAAAGATAAATTTGGGGCAACACCTTCAAGCTTGGCTCTGACCACTGCCGCACCTTGCGTGTGCTTGTCTCCTGCCTCGGCATAACTCAAATACACCAAACGATTGTTGGCAAAATCAGGATGCAACGCCACATCTCCCAATCCTCCTTGCCCACCATACACCACAGCTGGCACGCCTGAAATATTGTGAATGGCTTTGGTATTAACATCAACCCATTGCAGCTGACCAGATTTTTCTGTAATCAAAACAGCATCATTGCTCACAAACACCATCGCCCAAGGCTCATTCAAGGACACCACATCTTGCCATTGCAACACTTCTTCATTAGCAACAATGATAGACTTCGAAGTCGCGACCGTTTCAGCTTGGCAAGCGCTCATACTGAACGCCAAACTCAAACCTAAGCTACAATGGCATAACCATGCTGTCATTGTTTTCATTGCTGTTCCTGATTGTGCTAGATTAAAACCCACATACTCGTCTGAATAAAGTTTGCTCAGCCTCACCGCCTTCATCCACATTGCTTAACTGAAACAACAAACCTTGACGCAAACGGTAGTCATATTCATGCACCACTTGTCCCTTATCCGTCAAATATTGTGCCGCAGGCGTGTGAAATTGGCGCTTGTCACAACGATAATGACGCTGTGCAATCACAGAGTCCACAGATAAATCCGTGGCCTTAGATTGTCTCACCTCTGCATTAAACGCAGGCTGATCTTGCTCACGTTTCACAACCACAGTTCTGGCTTGTGTATCAATCGATTCAGGAACAAACGACAAACGTGGAGTATGGCTGTTATATCTTATACCAGATGGACTGCCTAATATGACCCATTGTTCAGCCATCGCCAAAGGCGCCAATCCCATCAAACAGACAAATCCAACCTTACGGAAATAACGCGACACAGCTCTTCCCTTCTATTCAAGTTTTCGCCATATAAATATGACATATAACCATGCAAATAAAATAAATTAAGTTGTTTTTAACCGAAACCACCGTAAAAAGCCACAAAAAAAGCGTCCTGTATTTACAGGACGCTTCTACAAATCAGATTGAAGCTGCGATTAAGCGACTTTCACCGCTTCATGACGTTGTAATAAAGTCAATAAATCAGCCAAAGTTTGTTTCATCTCACGACGATCAACGATTTGGTCAATAGCGCCTTTTTCCAACAAAAATTCAGCACGCTGAAAGCCTTCAGGCAAAGTTTCACGCACTGTTTGCTCAATCACGCGTGGACCTGCAAAACCAATCAAGGCATTTGGCTCAGCCACCACCACATCGCCCAAGAAAGCGAAGCTGGCAGACACACCACCCATAGTCGGATCGGTCAATACAGAAACAAACGGCAAGCGTTTTTCAGACAACAAATGCAAAGCCGCTGAAGTTTTGGTCATTTGCATCAAAGAATTCAAGCCTTCTTGCATGCGTGCGCCGCCTGAAGCAGCCACACAAATGAATGGACAATTCAAACGCACCGCTTCACGCACACCGCGCACGAAACGCTCGCCTACCACCGAGCCCATAGAGCCGCCAATGAATTTGAATTCAAATGCTGCCACCACCACAGGTAACCCAGCCATTTTGCCACTCATCACCACCAAAGCATCGTCTTCACCTGTCGCTTTGCGTGCGGCAACCAAACGGTCTGGGTATTTTTTGGTGTCTTTGAATTTCAAAATGTCTACTGGTTTAACATCGATACCAATCTCTTGGCGATCTTCTTCATCCAACAACACACCCAAACGCTCACGCGCACTCAAAGCATGGTGGTGACCACACTTTGGGCACACTTGCATGTTTTTCTGTAAATCAGTGGCATACAACACCTCTGAACAAGATGGACACTTGCTCCACAAACCTTCAGGCACATTCGAGCGGCTGCTCGTATCACGGCTTTTGATTTTTGGAGGTAAAATTTTGTCTAACCAACTCACGTCAGTCCCCTTATACTGCTGCTTTCACAGCTTGGTTTAACTCTTGTACGATGGCGGCAACAACCGCTGGCTCATTGCCTACATTGTTTTCAATGGCTTGCACCAAACGGCTACCTACAATCGCTGCATCCGCAACCTCAGCAATGGCTTTTGCACTGGCGGCATCACGAATACCAAAACCCACGCCCACAGGCAATGGCACATATTGTTTGACGAGCGCAACTTGCTTGGCCACAGCAGCCACATCCAAATTCGCTGAGCCTGTCACGCCATTCAAAGACACATAGTATACAAAACCACTGGCTTCTCGAGCAATCGCTTCAATGCGCTCAACCGGTGTTGTTGGCGAAATTAAGAAAATACAATCGATGCCAGCAGGTTTCAAATATTGATTCAAAGCGCCAATTTCTTCAATCGGACAATCCACGGTCAACACGCCATCAACACCTGCCTCAGCCGCTGCTTGCGCAAACGCTTCGTAACCCAAGCGGTGAATCGGATTCAAATAACCCATCAACATCACAGGTGTGGTTTGGTTGGTCTCACGAAATTGTGCCACCAAACCCAACACATCGCGCAAAGAGACGCCTTGCGCGACCGCACGCGTTGCCGCACGTTGAATGACCTCACCGTCTGCCATCGGGTCTGAAAATGGCACGCCCAACTCAATCAGATCGGCGCCGCTGTCGACCAAAGTGTGCATCAATTGCAAAGTCGTGCCCAAATTGGGGTCGCCTGCGGTAATGTAAGGAATCAAAGCTTTTTTAGCTTGTAAATTGGCAAATACTTGACTGATTCTGCTCATAACAATTCTTTCAGGACGCTTGGATTAGATTTCAATGCCACGAAGCTTGGCAACCGTGTTGATGTCTTTGTCACCACGACCAGACAAATTCACCAAAATCACTTGGTCTTTGGCCATTTTTGGTGCTTCACGCACCGCCCAAGCCAACGCGTGGCTGCTTTCCAACGCTGGAATGATGCCTTCTTTGCTGCACAGCAAATCAAACGCCTGCATCGCTTCGTCGTCATCAACCGAATCGTAAACCACTTGGCCTGAATCTTTCAAATAACTGTGTTCAGGACCCACACCAGGATAATCCAAACCTGCCGAAATCGAATGTGTACCCAAAACTTGGCCGTTTTCGTCTTGAATCAAATAGCTTCTAAAACCATGCAACACACCTGGCTGACCTTTTGCCAAAGGTGCCGCGTGGTCTGCTGTATCCAAGCCGCGGCCTGCTGGCTCAATGCCGACCAATTTTACTTGTGGCTCGGTCAAATACGGATGGAACAAGCCAATAGCGTTAGAACCACCGCCCACACACGCCACCGCCACATCAGGCTGGCGACCAATCAATTCTGGCATTTGCACTTTGGCTTCGTTGCCAATGATGCACTGAAAATCACGCACAATTTGTGGATAAGGGTGCGGACCTGCTGCCGTACCTAAAATGTAGAAGGTGTCGTCAATATTCGCCACCCAATCGCGCATCGCTTCGTTGAGCGCGTCTTTCAAGGTTTTCGAACCACTGTCCACCGCCACGACTTTCGCACCCAACAATTTCATGCGAAACACGTTGGGCATTTGGCGCTGAATGTCTTCGCTGCCCATATACACAATGCATTCCATGCCAAAACGTGCAGCTACGGTTGCCGTTGCCACACCGTGTTGACCTGCGCCAGTTTCGGCAATCACACGTTTTTTGCCCATACGTTTGGCCAGCAAAGCTTGACCCAAAGCATTGTTGATTTTGTGCGCGCCCGTGTGATTCAAATCTTCGCGCTTCAAATAAATTTGCGCACCACCCAAATGTGCACTCAAACCTTCAGCATGGTAGCAAGGACTAGGACGACCCACAAAATGACGCAAATAATAGTCAAATTCTTGTTGAAACTCAGGATCAAGTTGCGCCTCAGCATAAGCGTCCTGTAACTGCTTCAAAGCTGGAATCAAGGTTTCCGCGACAAATACACCGCCATATTCGCCAAACCAGCCTCGTTCATTCGGTAAATTCTGTTCCTGCACATTTTGCTCCTTGTATGAATTGACGCATTTTCTGAGCGTCTTTAATGCCTTTGGCCGCTTCTACTCCGCTTGAAACATCCACTGCCATCGCACCAGTTTTGGCAACCGCTTCGGTCACATTTTCAGGATACAAACCTCCTGACAAAACCCATGCTTGAGTTAAATTTTTAGGCAACAATCGCCAATCAAACACCTGTCCTGTGCCACCGTACACACCTTCAACATGTGCATCAAACAACAATGCCCGTGCGTCAAAAAATGTTGCTGCTGCCGCTTCGATGTCTTGTACCGAAGCCACACGCACCGCTTTAATATATGGACGCATAAAAAGGCGACAAAACTCTGGAGTTTCATCGCCATGAAATTGCAACACATCCAAAGGTACTTGGCGCAACACTTCATGCACTTGGCTTTCACTTGCATTGACAAACAAACCCACTGTTTGCGTGAAAGCTGGCACCACTGCTGCAATTTGTTGTGCTTGTTCAATACTCACAAAGCGAGGGCTTTTTTCAAAAAACACCAATCCTAGTGCATCCACACCC
Organism: Vitreoscilla stercoraria DSM 513; assembly: GCF_000382305.1. Taxonomy (GTDB): domain Bacteria; phylum Pseudomonadota; class Gammaproteobacteria; order Burkholderiales; family Neisseriaceae; genus Vitreoscilla; species Vitreoscilla stercoraria. The sequence continues at coordinate 25,826 of NZ_KB908019.1, read as the reverse complement.
AAAGCAATCGCTGCCTGAGCATCTTCTACTCGGGTGATGCCACAAATTTTCACACGCGTCATTTTGCTTCTATTCCCCACAACCAAGATGGCACCTGCGCCACAGGCATTGCAAAATGCTCAGGATAATGTACTTGTGTCAAATACAAACCATCAGGCATAAAAGTCGGCGGCGCTTGGGTGCGATTTTTTTGTAATAATAAATGATGAAATTCGTCAGGCGTCAGTTTGCCATAACCAACATACACCAATGCACCAACCAAATTGCGTATCATGTGATGCAAAAAAGCATTCGCTTCAAAATCAAAACAAATCATGCTGCCTTGCTGACTGATTTTCACGTCATACATGGTTTTAATCGGCGATTTGGCTTGGCACTCAGCAGCACGAAAACTGGAAAAATCGTGCGTCCCCGCCAAGCATACCGCTGCTTGCTGCATTGCAGCAACATCTAGTTCACGAAATGCCCAACCCACTTTGCCTGCAAGCAATACAGGACGCACCGCTTCATTGCACAACACATAACGATAAGCACGGCGATACGCATCAAAACGTGCGCTGAATTCAGGCGCTACTTCGTGCGCACTTTGAATGGCGATGCCTTTAGGCAAATGCGCATTGACCCCACGCACCCATGCCGATAAAGGGCGTTTGGCAGTGGTATCAAAATGTACCACTTGACCTGTGGCATGCACGCCCGTGTCGGTACGCCCTGCCACAATGGTGGCAACAGGATGTTGGGCAATTTTTGCCAAAGCGTGCTCTAAAGCGGCCTGAACGGTAGGAATGCCTTGGGGCTGAACTTGCCAGCCATAGAATGCACTGCCGTCATAGTGCAAAATCAGGGCGATACGGGTAGTAGACATGGCGGACATTTTACCTGAATCCGCTTGTGTTGGGTAAGAGTGCCACAAAGCGCGTCCCTTCGCTTATAATAAGCGCCATCAATTTACAGGATGCCCTCCATGACTGAGCCAGCGACCCACATCAATGTCGACCCTAGCGAAATCGAGAAATTCAGCCAATTGGCTCACAAATGGTGGGACCAAGAAAGTGAATTTAAACCGTTGCACCGCATCAACCCTTTGCGTTTGCAATACATCGATGATTATGCGTCCTTAAAAGGCAAAAACGTTGTCGATGTTGGCTGTGGTGGCGGCATTTTGACCGAAGCCATCACCCAAGCAGGCGCGACCACTTTGGGTGTGGATTTAGCAGAAAAATCATTGAAAATCGCCCAACTACACGCCATCGAAACCGAATTGCAAAATGTGTCTTACCGTTTAGTCAGCGTGGAAGATTTGGCGGCAGAACAACCCAAGCAGTTTGATGTGGTGGTGTGCATGGAAATGATGGAACATGTGCCAGACCCAGCGAGCGTGATTCGTTCTTGTGCACAATTGGCCAAAGACGATGGTTGGATTTTCTTCTCCACCATCAACCGAAATCCCAAATCATATTTCCAAAGCATTTTAGCCGCCGAATACATCATGGGCTTGTTGCCACGCGGCACACACGACTACAAAAAATTCGTCACCCCTGCCGAAATGGCGCGCATGTGCCGCAACGCAGGTTTGGAAATTGTCAATTTTACAGGCTTCACTTTCAATCCATTGACCGATGTGTACAGCTTGTGCGACAGCATTGATGTCAATTACATGGCAGCTTGTCGCAAGATTCAAGCTTAAAACACCTTCAAGCGTCCTGTAAATGTTACAGGACGCTTGAATGAAATACGGGGAAATCAATATGAAATTGGCAGAAGCTTTATTAGAGCGCAAAAACTTGCAAACCCAATTGGCATCAATTGGTCAACGCCTGCAAGCGAATGTGTTGGTACAAGAAGGCGATGAACCGAGCGAAAATCCGCAAACTTTGTTACAGGACGCTTTGCGCTTGAACACACAATTGCATCGCTTGATCAAAGCGATTCATCTGACCAACGCTCAGGCGATGAGCACACACAACCGTCCGTTGATGGATGCTTTGAATGAGCGCGATGCGCTGCTGCAACAACATCGTATTTTACAACAAACGATTGATGCGGCCAGCGAAAAACAAAACCGTTACAGCAACCACGAAATTCGTTGGGTCAAAACCGTTTCGGTCGGAGATTTGCAGCAACAAGCCGATGCAGTCGGCATGCGCATTCGCACCAACAATTTGGAAATTCAAGCCTCCAATTGGCACATTGACGTCATTGGCTTGGATTGACTCTGTTAACGGGTGCATTGGGCGAATACAAGACCTCTTTATAGGGTTTGTGAGGTTTCAAACAAGACAAACCTTTTGCCAGAAGCAACACGCCTGCTTCAAAACCGCACTTTTTAGGCGTCGCACTTGGCATCTTTAATCTGTCACTTGGCACTTAAAACTACCGTGTATTGACAATGCATCCACCCATTAAAAAAGCGTCCTGTAACCGTTTACAGGACGCTTTTTAATCACAGTTTTGAAGCTTAATCATCTAATTTAGATGCCAAAAACTGAATCGCAAATTGTACCGCTTGCGCACGCACTTGATCGCGATCGCCATTGAATTGGCGTGATTCTGCCCAAATGCGTTGTTTGCTCGCCAAACCAAACCACACCAAACCCACAGGTTTGTCTTCAGTACCACCATCAGGCCCTGCAATGCCCGTGATCGACAATGAATAATGTGATTTGCAACGAATCAATGCACCCAATGCCATTTCACGCGCCACTTCTTCGCTCACCGCTCCGTAATGACGCAAAGTTTCTTGTTTCACATCCAACAATTGCTTTTTGGCATCGTTGCTGTAAGTGATGAAACCGACATCAAACCAATCCGAACTTCCGGGTAAACGGGTTAAATTTGCCGCTAACAAACCGCCGGTACACGATTCTGCACAAGTGACTTTCACGCCTTGTTTCGACAATTTAGTCGTCAAGGCTTGCAGTTGTTGTTGAAACATAACACTCCTGATAATAATCAATTAAACCAAACGTGGAAGCATCGTGAGGCACACGCACGCCACTGACCAACTCTTGCTCAATGGTTTTGGCCAAAACTTTGCCGTATTCTACACCCCATTGGTCAAAAGAGTTAATGCGCCAAATCACGCCTTGCACAAAAACCTTGTGCTCATACAGGGCAATCAACATGCCTAAAGTATAAGGATTGATGTCTGTCAGCATCAAAGTATTGGTCGGCTGGTTGCCAGAAAAGACTTTTTGCGCTGCCAAATGAATGTCTTGGCCGTTCAGCGCCAATTCTGCTTGTGCCTCTGCCAAAGTCTTGCCACGCATCAACGCCTCCGTTTGTGCCAAAGCATTGGCAACCAAAACCGTATGTTGCTTGCCCACAGGCAAATGGCTGTTCACAGGCACAATAAAATCGCTGGGCACCAACCGTGAACCTTGATGTAACAATTGGAAATAAGCATGTTGGCAATTCACCCCTTGCGAACCCCAAATAATGGGACCGGTAGCATAATTCACTGGCTGATTGTTTTGGGTAACATTTTTGCCATTGCTTTCCATGTCCAATTGCTGCAAATATTCTGTCCACGAACGCATGCCATAATCGTATGGAATCACTGCATGGCTGTGGGCATCGAAGAAATTATTATACCAAATGCCTAATAAAGCCATGATAACAGGCATGTTTTCTCGCCATGGTGCATTTTGAAAATGTGCATCCATCGCCCGACCACCTGCTAAAAACTGCAAAAACGCCTCTCGCCCAATCGCACACATCACGGGCAAACCGATGGTTGACCACACCGAATAACGACCACCGACCCAATCGAACATTTCAAACACTTGCATAGGGTGTATGCCAAAAGCCGCAGTGGCCTGTAAATTGGTCGAAATGGCGGCAAAATGTGCAGCAACCGCATCGTCAGGCCATGCAGTTTGTGCCAATAGCCAAGCTTTGGCCGCTTGTGCATTGAGCAAGGTTTCAGGCGTGGTAAAAGACTTGCTGGCGACCACAAACAAAGTGGTTTCAGGACGCAAATGCTCCAAAACATGGTGCAAATGTGCGCCATCCACATTGGAAACAAAATGCACATTCACATCGCCCGTGGCAAAAGATTTCAGTGCCTCAGTGACCATTTTCGGACCCAAATCCGAGCCACCCACACCCAAATTAACCACATCCACAATGCGCTGCTTAGTATAGCCCAAATGCATACCTTGGCGGATTTTTTCAGCAAAATCCAAAGCCTTATCCAAAGCTTGATACGCTTGCGCCACCACATTGACGCCATCGACTTCCACCACCGCATTGCGTTCTTGGCGCAAAGCTGTGTGCAATACCGCTCTTGCTTCACTGCGATTGATTTTTTCGCCGCCAAACATCGCTTCACGCCAACTTTTCAAATCGGAGGCATCGGCCAAATCACTCAATAATTGCCATGTTTCTTCTGTCACACGGTTTTTACTGTAATCGAGCAGCAAAGGTCCCACTTTTTGATGCATGCGCTCAAAGCGATGGGCATCTTGCTCAAACCAATCGCGCATGTGTTGCAAAGCAATGTATTGTTGATGCTCGGACAAATCTTCTAAAACTTTGGCCATTGTTTTTGATTCTCTAATCATACAGGCTCACCATCATCAACCAACGTCTTACTCACTTGCCTCGGTTTGGCTCAATTTTAAAAAATGTTCGCGATAATAACGCATCTCTGCAATGCTCTCTTCAATGTCGGCCAAAGCCTGATGTGCTCCTTTTTTCACCACACCTTTGGCAATTTCAGGTCGCCAGCGGCGCGCCAATTCTTTTAAAGTAGACACATCCAAATTGCGATAATGGAAATAGGCTTCTAAAGCTGGCATGTAAATTTGCATAAAACGACGGTCTTGGTGTACTGAATTGCCGCACATAGGTGAGGTTTTTTCAGGCACATATTGCTGCATGAACGCCAACAATTGCGCTTCCACTTCCGCTTCATTCATCGTGGATACTTTGACACGCTCGACCAAGCCTGTACGGGTGTGCGTGGCGGTATTCCATTCATCCATCGCATTGAGTAACTCATCGCTTTGATGCACAGTCAAAATCGGAGATTGTGCGATGGTATTCAATTCATTGTCAGTCACAATCATCGCCACTTCAATGATGCGCTCTTTGTTTGGGTCTAAGCCCGTCATTTCCATGTCTAACCAAACCAAGTTGCTTGCATTTGCCATTTTATTCATTCTTTCTAACACAATATATTGCGTCATTGTATTCAAACATTCTTCAAGCCATCCGCCCGCTCAAGGTCAATCATGCGATAATACGACACGATTATTTTTTCACTGATTTTATGCTGACTGGACTGTTTTTGCTGTTTTTTGTATTCAGCACATTATTGCAATTATACCTGTCTATTCGCCAAAGCTTGTCGGTTAGGCGGCATCGGGCTTTTGTGCCTGATGATTTTAACCACCAAATCAGCTTGGATGAGCATCAAAAAGCGGCAGATTATACGCTCGCCAAACAACGTTTACTGCGTTATGAAATTTTGTTTCAGGCCGCTTTATTGTTGATTTGGACGCTAGGCGGAGGCTTAAACTTGATTGCCAGCCTCAGTGCCAAATGGTTTGCATACGCACCAATGACACAAGGCGTGGTGATGTTGGGCTTGTTTGCGCTCACCAATAGTCTTTTGTCTTTGCCTTTTGCACTGTACCGCACTTTTAAATTAGAACAAAGTTTCGGTTTCAACCGCAACACTTTGGGACAATTTCTCAACGATACCCTCAAAACCACAGCAGTCGTCGCACTCATCAGTGTCCCTGTCTTGTATGTGCTAATTTACTTAATGGGCAGCATGGGAACAAATTGGTGGTTATGGGTGTGGATGGTTTGGGTCGGCTTATCCTTGGGCTTATTGTGGGCTTATCCAAAATGGATTGCACCTTTGTTCAATCAATTTACACCCATACCCGAAGGCGACCTGAAACAACGCATAGAAGCCTTGCTCACTCGTACAGGCTTTGCCAGCAATGGCTTGTTTGTCGTGGATGGATCTAAACGCTCAGGTCACAGCAATGCTTACTTTACAGGGTTTGGAAAACAAAAACGCATCGTGTTTTACGATACTTTATTAACCGAATTAAACGACAAAGAAGTCGAAGCCGTTTTGGCGCATGAGTTGGGGCACTTCAAACACGGCCATATCACACAACAAATCAGCATCCAATTTGTGTTGGGATTAGCAGTATTGTGGATTTTAAGCCAATTGTTAAACTTACCTGAGTTTGGTTTTTTCAACCAATTGGGCGTGCATTATCCTAGCCATGCGATGGCTTTATTGCTTTTCATGTTGATTTTACCTGTGTTCACTTTTCCATTTTCACCATTGGCAAGCCTGATGTCGCGCCGCAACGAATACCAAGCCGATCGTTTTGCTGCCCAACACAGCCAAGCTGCCGATTTGATTTCAGCACTCACCAAACTTTATCGCAGCAATGCCAGCACGCTCACGCCTGATGCATGGCACAGCCGTTTTTACGCCAGCCATCCGAATGCCAACGAGCGCATTGCCGCCCTCAAACAAGCAGGAAAACATTGATGCAAACTGCACAAATCATCACCAGTTATGGTCGCCAATACATTGTTCGTGACGAACAAGGCCAAACCTTTCAAGCCACCACACGCAAAAAGCGGGTCGATTATGCTTGCGGCGACCAAGTTAAAATCCAATCTATCAATGCAGAACAAGTGGTCATAGAAGATTTTTTACCGCGCCAAAGCTTGCTTTATCGCCAAGATGCGTTCAAAAGCAAATTGATTGCCGCCAATGTGTCACAATTATTGATTGTGATTGCCGCAGAACCTTCCCCGAATGAAATGTTAGTGCAACGGGCGTTGCTTGCTGCCGAAGCGGGCAACATTCAAGCCCACATCGTCCTGAATAAGTCTGATTTAGAAGGCACTGCCAAATGGCAAGCGGTGTTCCAATATTATGCGGATTTAGGCTATGGTTTTAGCACCTTGAGTGCCTTACAAAGCGTAGACGATTTGCGCCCGATTTTAAAAGGTCACAGCAATATTTTCTTGGGTCAATCTGGTATGGGCAAGTCCACTTTAACCAATGCCATTTTGGGCGAAAACATCGCCCGCACGGGCGACATTTCGACGGCATTGGATTCAGGCAAACACACCACCACCCACGCACAGCTTTATCAATTGGACGAAGACACGCAATTAATCGACTCTCCCGGCTTACAAGCCTTCGGTTTGCACCATTTAGAACGTGCCGATTTGTTGCATTATTTCCCTGATATGCGTCATTTGATAGGAGCCTGTCGCTTTCACAATTGCACCCATCGCAATGAACCCAATTGCGCGGTGAAAAATGCCGTCGAACAAGGCGTGTTACCAGCCAGTCGTGTGGATTTTTTACAAATGATTACGGACGAACTGTCTCACTAAAACTGGTTAGACATGAAAAAAGCGTCCTGTAAACTTTTACAGGACGCTTGTTCCATCTGACTTTCGCCTTATTGCATTTGTGGTACTTCTACGCCATTGGCTTTGAACAAAGTGATTAATTGTTCTTTGACTTTGGCTTCGCGGGTTTCATTGGCCAATTGGTCTTTAATGGCATCAAACGCAGGTGCTTCAGCACTCGCACGCTCATCAGCCACGCGGAACAAATAGAATTTGCCTTCAATTTCCACAGGCTCAGCAGTGATTTGACCTTTGACCAAACCTTGAACGCCAGCTGGGAATTGACCCATTTCAGCCGCTGGCCACCAATTGCCGGCCAAACCTTGTTCTTGAGCTGGCAACAATTTCACCAAATCTGTAAACATCGCGCCTTTTTTCAACAATTCTTGCGCTTGAATCGCAGCTTCACGGTTATCGAATTCTGCAAATTGCAATTTCAATTCGCGCGTCAATTCACGGTATTTGGCATGCAAATCAGCATCACTGATGACCACATTGGCTTTCAAATGCTCCACATATTTGGCCGCATACACTTCCGCTTCCATATTTTGCAACATCGCTTTGACTTCAGGCTGGTTATTCAAACCCAATTTTAAAGCTTCTTGCTTTAAAATTTCTTGCTGTTGCAAATGGCTTTTGATTTGACCTTTCAAATGATCGCGATCGGCAGCAGGCATTTGTTGACCGGGATTCATTTGCTCAAACTGTTTTACCAACGCATCAATACGCACTTCTTCAATTGCAGGCGCTGCTGCAACAGCCACACCTACCATGCACGCCATCAAAATGGCGGCAATACTGGTTTTTTTCATGTTTACTTAACCTTGTGATTCAAAATTACTGTTCAATTTTTGCTTTTTGGAACAATTGACCCGTTGCTGCATTCACACGCTCATTGCGCAATTGATTGACAATATTGGCTTGTACCGTCTCAAAAGCTGGAATATTAGCCGCACGTTTGTCTTCTAATTTAAACACGCCCCAAACATTTTGAGCGTTGACCGGTTGGCTATATTGACCTTTTTTCAAATTTGAAATCACCGCATAAACCGCTGGGGCATTTTGCTGCATGTCTTTCAAATTCACATAATTAGGATTTTCACCACCGCTTTGTTTGGCACGCGGGTCCAAGCTTTTGGCTTTGGCCACATCTGCAAACTTCTGACCTTTTTTCAAGTCAGCCACTACTGCCTTAGCATCGGCTTCTGTGCTTAAGAAAATCTCAGACAATTTAACCTCTTCACTGCCTTGGTATTTCTTCTGAAAATCGGTGTAAAAAGCCTGTACTTCCGCAGCTGCCACTGGATTTTGCTCAATCACATAAATAGCATAAGCTTGATTCAACAAATCACGCTCATATTGAGCAAATTCTTGCTTGAACGTTGGCTGTTTGTCTGCGCCTTGCTCTTTGGCTGCCGCGCGCGCTTGTTTCAGCGCATCTTTATATGCACTTGTTTGGTCTAATTTCAAGCGTTTGGCTTCTTGTACCACCACAGTTTGACCTGCCATGCGCTCTAGCAAACCATTGCGCAATTGTTGGCTGTCTTGAATTTGACCATTGCTCTTTTGAGTAATCAATTGCACTTGTGCATCAATGACAGCGCTGTCAATTTTCTCACCATTGACTGTCACCAATGTTGCTGCATGAACACCACCACTCAATACCGCCATCACAGCAGCAACCATGAATACTTTTTTCATTTAGAATCTTTCTGTTGTAGTTCTTGCCATTGCGCCACGCTCAAAGCACGAATACTCAAAGCATGTATTTGAACAGGGAATAAATCCTGTAACGGTGCATTCACCATGCGTTGACGCTCAATACGGCTCACACCTTCAAATGCTTCACTGACAATCAACAAAGCATAATGTCCACCACCATTGTTACCTGCATGTCCAACATGGTGATGACTTTCATCATCACACACGCATACCAATGGTTTTAACACCTGCAAACGTTGTTCAATCTCAGTCACTAAGCTCATTTTTCTAACGTCACACGAAATGGTTTAATCAACACTTCTGTATAAATGCCATTCAAAGCAAATGGATCTTGGCTCGCCCATTCTTCGGCAGCATCCAAAGTCTCAAACTCAGCCACAATCAAGCTGCCTGAAACACCTTCTTGTTCAGGATAAGGGGTTGGACCTGCCAACAACAAGCGACCATCCGCCTTCATTTGTTCCAAACGAGCCAAATGTGCTGGGCGGTGTTCTTGACGCAACGCTGTACTGTCATCTACATCTGTTGCCAAAATCATGTACAACATGGTTCTATCCTTTGTATAAACTGCTGTAAATCATGTCTGACCATTTTCAGCACACGAGCTTACAAAACCTCGATAGTATCGCAGTTTTGTTGTGAGTTAAAAGTATCAGATGCATCTAATCTGTCCAAAATACACCACAAAACACTTTGCAATGACTGTCTCTACAAAGCAATAAGCGGCCTGAAAGAATATTTAATCACTATCCATTTATCCTTTTAATAACCCATATTGATGACATCAATCATCTATAAGCTTTCTCCCACAAGCCATTCAAATCCATCCTCTTAAGAAACTTGTTACCCATGCCTCACTCCAAAAGCATATAATGTAGGCATAACACTGTGGTATTTTAGGAACAAAAATTCTGTTATACAGTGGCAATCAAGCTGCATTTTTAGCGTAAAGCATGAAGCAATCAGCGTTTCATTGTAGATTGATGTTAAGCTAACATACCAATAATAAATATACGTTAAACTATCACTGATATTTGTAAGGCGTTCACAATGGCTTGTTGCCATTATTGAACGTACTCAAACCGATGTATAGATACGATGACTGAGGGATTATGTCTAAATCGAATATGAATCTAAAACTAGTAGCAGGCTTATTGGTAGCAAGCAGTTCTACAGCAGCCATGGCCTCTATGAACAACTTGAACGTACAGTCTCATTTAGGTGAGCGCTTTAATGGCAGCATTGTCGTGACTGGTCCTACGGCTCAAGAGATTTTAAAATCACCTTCGTCTGTCAAAATATCTGGCGCACCGGTTTCCGCTCGTGTGAGCAAGCAAGGTGATTCGGCAGTCATTCACTTGCGCTCTAAGACACCCATTAATGACCCTGTAATGCGTTTGAGTATTCAGGCAGGCACGCAAAGCCGCCATTACTCAGCCATTATCGATCCTAAAGACAGCGCACATCAATCGGCACAAGTCAACGCCAATAAAGCCATTCCAGCTGTACCAACGACAGCGGCCAACAATGCGCAAGTGACCATGCCACCCAAACCAAACACAACTGAAAGCAATTCAAGCAGCCAAAATACGCCGCAAGCGACCAGTACCAAAGTCGATGAAGCCGCAGTCACAGTAAAAGCTAAAAAACCTGCTGCTGAAATGCCTCGCGTCAACAAACGCACCATTCAAAACAATCGTCAGCACGCTCAGCCAGTTAAAACACCCACCATACGTTCAGCGCGTGTAGCGGCAGCAGAGCAATACAAAGTACAGCCTAACGATAATATTCACGCTATTGCCAGTCGTTTCCAACCACAAGGCTTAAGTACTGCACAAACAGTCAATGCCTTATTGCGTGCCAATCCGCAAGCTTTCCGCAATAAAAATCCAAACTTATTGTATGGTGATGCCACTTTAAATATTCCATCAGCACAAGACATGCACTTATTGGCAACAGGTCGCATGCCTAAAGCAGCCATAGCTTCGAGTACCAATAAAATTGCAGCCACCGCAGCCGTTGCTACCGTAGCAAGCGCAAGCGTTGCTGCTCAAGCAGCCAATGCTTCAGGAGATGATGTTCAAGCCATCAAAAAACAATTGGCTGAATTAGAAACGCAGAAAAAACAATTAGAACAAAAACTAGCACAAGAGTTGGCAGAAGCAGAGGCGGCCAAAAAAGCCGCTATTGAAGCAGAGAAAAAAGCGGCGGCAGAAGCGCAAGCGGCAGCTGACAAAAAAGCGGCTGATACTGCCAATATTGATAAGCAAGCTGCTGCCGATGCCGAGAAAAAAGCCGCAGCAGATATTGCACAAGCTGCATCTGCGCCAATACCGATGCCAGCCTCTGCTCCGCAAGTGGCCGCTTCTGAAGCTACTGCCTCTGCGGTTGTTGCTTCTGCTGTTGCGACTGAGCCTGTCATCAAGCCAAAACCTAAAAAACCATTACCAGAGCCTGAGCCAGAACCTGAGCTTTTAGATTTGATTATGCAATACTTGCCATATTTGGCAGGTGGTTTGATTACTTTATTATTGGTTTTCTTCTTATTAAAAAAACGCCAACAAAAATCCAACAATGACCCAGATGGCGGAGATGACCATCATGATGATGGTGATATCCAATTTGACTTGGATGAGGCGTCCACAGATAAGAAAGACACCCAAGGCAATGATAGTAATAATCTGTCCTCAGCTGAATTAGATGCTTTAAATGCTTTTGACAGCTTTGATGCAGACAGCGATGAAACCTTGCATCAAGCCACAGCGCAACCAACAATCGCCCCTAAAGTCATTGCTGGTTCAACCGTTATTGGCGCAGCCGCAGTGGGTGCCACCTACGCGACCAACTCATTTGACAACGACTTCATGCCAAGCGCAGAAGATTTGGCGCAATTTGCTCATCCAGACGCCACTGTTGCACCTGAATTGGATGACTTTAATTTAGACGATTTAGACCAAGTATTTAAACCTCATCCATCTAGCTCTGCGCCTACAGCGGCCCCAACTCAAACTCATCAAAACGATGATTTAGGTGGTTTTGACCTCAATGAATTAGACAGTTTATTACAACAAAATGGCTTTGGTGATCAAACGCCTGCACCTATTCAAAATTTCACCAATCAACAACACGCTGATACCAACTTAAATTTTGATTTAGACGATGTTTTAAAAAATACAAACAGCTTTGCCCAACCAAGTGCCGCTCTCAATTTTGACAAGAGTACCAACCAAACCAGCCATCACAGCAATGCTTCATTTGACGACTTCAATGATGATTTCAATCTAGATACTTTAAATGATTTAGGCGACTTACCTAAAACGGCGATGGCGCAACCAGCGCCTACGATTAAACCAACGACTGCGCCTGCAGCTGATGAGTTCGATTTGGGTGATTTTGACTTGAGCAGCTTTGAAAGCTTAAACGATACACCTCAAATTGCAGTGGCCCACGCTGCGCCAACAAGCAAACCGACTGCCGCACCTGTCGCGGATGAATTTGATTTGGACAATTTTGATTTAAGCAGTTTCGAAAAATCAAACGATGTCCCTCAAATTACAACAGAACAATCGGCACCAACCACCCGACCAACTGCGGCACCTGTGGCGGATGAATTTGACTTAGGCGATTTTGATTTAAGTAGTTTTGAAAAATCAAACGATGCCCCACAACATACAACAGAACAATCAGCACCAACCACCCGACCGACTGCTGCGCCTGCTGCAGATGAATTTGATTTGGGCGATTTTGATTTAAGTAGTTTTGAAAACTTAAACAACACACCACAAATTGCAGCAGCCCAATCTGCACCGACCAACCAACCAACTTCAGCGCCAGCATTAGATGATTTTGACTTAAGTAATTTTGATGTTAGCAGCTTAGACAGTTTGAGTGAAATCGCTCAAACGGCTGCGCCTATTGCCAAAATACCGTCCTTAAATGATTTAGACTTTGAAGATGATTTCCAAGCCGCGGCTTCTGCCAAACCAAGCTTAAGTAAAACATCTGATATTAATTTTGACAGTACCACAGCTGCCAATGCAGGTTTGACTTTAAGCCAAGAAGACATCAATGACATTAACTTTGATTTCAATTTAGATACCATCGCTACCGAAACACCATCAGCTAAAATACCTGTGGCGGCAGCTGCATTGGCGGTAACAACTGCCGTCGTAGCAGAGGCTGAGCCCGTAGCAAATTTATCATTTGATGAATTAGACCTACCTGAAGAAATCACTGCTACAAACATGCCAAAAGTAGAAGCGGGGTCAGATTCTGCAATAGATGATCACTTTGCACTCAATTTAGATGAATTGTTCAGTGAGTCTGATAATCAGGTCGAAGACCACACATCAAATGATGCCAGTATTGCCAATACAGAAGATGATGATTTTGTCAGCAAATTCAGCAGCATTTCATTGGAGTCAGAACACAATCAATTGGCTTTTGATGATTCGTTTAGCGGTTTAAACTTCGATGATTTGTTAAAAACCGATGATACTTTCGATACGTTACTGGGTGCCGAAGAAACTGAAGCGGCTCCCACAACATCTGATTTTCCTGAATTAGCGACCAAAGTAGAACAAGCTGCTTCGCCTGAATTCTCTGTACATGATTTCAAAGATTTCAGTATTGATACGCCACCGGCTAAATCTGATCGCCCTACCCAAGCATGGGCAGGTACAGGTGACTTTGGTTTGCCAACAGAAGAACATGCTGAACAACCAATTAATGCATTGCCAGAAGCAGAAGATGCTTTTGATTTTGGCAGCCTCAGCCTTGATGATGAAAATGCTATTGCCGATATACCAACCATACAAGCGGCAGACCCTATTTCCGATGCAGCGGCATTGGATTTGGATGCATTATTACAAACAGACGCAAACGATTTGGCTGCACCTGACAACACCATTGAGCTACCTGTTCATGACAGTATTTTGTCTTTAGATGTCGATACATCAGAATCGACATCATTGACCGAGCATGAAGCCAGCGATTTAGACTTTGATTTAAGTTTAGATGGTTTGAATCTGGATGAGTTGAATCCAGCCATAGAGCCGAGCTCTCAGCCTGCACCGACTGCGACCCCAGACATTGTCTCTCATCAGTTTGATTTCCCATCCAACGATGAGATAAACACGCCCAAAGAGACTGTTGCCACACCAGAGCCTGAGATTTCAGAATCCTTGTCTATCGAAGATTTTGATTTGTCATTCAGTGTGCCTGCTAATGCACAAGCGGTATCGAGCATGGGTCTTACTTTAGATAATTTAAACTTGGATGACAATGCCAACGCTAACACCACATCTCAAGATGAATTCAATTTAGATGATTTTGAATTGACTTTAGATGTTGATGCTGTTGATATGATGGATACCACGGCAGCATCTAGCAACACATTCTCTTTGGATGATTTTGCTTTATCATTGGAAACAGAAACCACTGCCGCAACCACCAGTGATACTGACATTGCCTTGGCATTAGAAGAATTAGAATCATTTGATTTGTCTGAGCTTATCAACACTCAAAATAACGCCAATCAACAGGCTTCTGAAGACATTTCATTAGACGATTTTGACTTGTCATTTGATTTGGATATGCCAAGCGATACCAGTTTACAGGATGCTAGCCATATCACAGAGACATTGAATGGTACCAACACTGCAACCTCATCCAGCCTGGATAGTTTGGGCTTAGATTTGGACTTGGATTCTGCTTTTAACAGCGAATTGTTCCAAGAAGCCCCTGATTTGGCATTGATAGAACCAAGTGTGACACCAACCACATCGCCATCCATCCCAGCACCTTTGGCCATGATTGAAACAGCACCACCTATCGTGGACAAAGATGCCTATTTGAACAATATGGAACATACGTATTCAGCCAAATGGGAATTGGCGCAAATGTACTCGGATTTGGGCGAATCTGACGCTGCACGAGAGATTTTGATTGATTTAATTGAAAGCGGCAGTGAAACCTATTCCAAACGTGCACAAAATTTGTTCAATAGTTTATAAAACACGTTGTATCAAAAAACCGCTCTTTTAAAGAGCGGTTTTTGTATTTCAAGCGTCCTGTAATACCATTAGCCTGCGGCAATTTTTTGTTGCCAGTGTTGTGCATTGGCCAATAAGTCAGCTTGATTCAAACGAGTCAATTCACCCTCTGCCACCAAATGCTCGCCATTAATCCAAACATGTGACACTTGCGAACGGTCTGCCGCATACACCAAATGTGAAATCGGATCGAACACAGGCTGAGTCGCCAACGCAGACAAATCCACTGCAATCATATCGGCTTGTTTGCCGGCTTGCAAAGTGCCAACTTTGTCATCCAAATGTAAGGCTTTGGCACCATTAATGGTCGCCATTTTCAACATGTCATATGCTTTGACATCGGTTGGTTTGCGCGTGCTGCCTTTGGCAATCAATGCACCCAAACGCATGTCGGCAAACATATCCAATTTATTGTTAGACGCTGCGCCATCAGTGCCCAATCCCACATTGACACCCGCATCCAACATCGCTTGAATCGGCGCAAAACCAGATGCCAATTTCATATTAGAAGCTGGATTGTGCGCAATGCTGATGCCACGCTTAGCCACCAATGCCATTTCTTCTTCATTGGTATGCACCATGTGTGCCGCAATCAAACGTGGGCTTAACACGCCCAATTCATCCAAACGTTGCAATGGACGCTTGCCATGTTGTTTGACTGAGTCTTCCACTTCAAAAGCAGTTTCATGAATGTGGCAATGAATCAACCAATCGTGTTCTTCTGCCAACGCCACCACACGTTTGAATGTTTCATCTGACACCGTGTAAGGCGCATGCGGTGCCCAAACAAAGTTAATCAACTCTTCATTTTGATAAGCTTGGGCGTCCTGTAAAGATTTGCTGATGTATTCATCGGCATTTTGCGCATAATTGGTTGGAAACTCCAAAATAGAACAACCGACCATCGTACGCATGCCTGTTTTCAAGCCCGCACGAGCGACTGCATCATGGTAAAAATACATGTCGTTAATGGTCGTTGTGCCACCGAGCAACATTTCCGCCATCGCCAACACCGAACCATCATACACAAACTCATCACTGACGTGTTTGCCTTCCGCTGGCCAAATGTGGTTATTCAACCAATCCATCAAATCCAAATCATCGGCAAAACCACGCAGCAAAGTCATCGCGCTGTGACCATGTAAATTCACTAAACCGGGCATCAACACATGATTAGGCAATTGCAATACTTCATCGGCAATCATGTCTTGCGCTTGTTCAGGCGTGACAATGGCATCAATTTGATGGTCTTTTAATACCAAAACCTGATTGCGCAACACCACAGGCTCATCGCTCATAGGAATGATCCAACCTGCATGAATCAAAGTCGTACGGCTCATACTGCTTCCTTTTTAAAATAATGCTTCAAATTGCTGCTTTTGCAGCAATACAAAATGTTCATAGTCTTCGCGTGGGCGGTGACCTCGCCAAACGACTTCCCACTGCTTCAAGTTATTTTGTTGAGTTTGGCTCAAAACCACCAAACGGTATTGGCAATTTTGCTGCTCATCCATCGTGATTTTAACATCACTGTATGCTTCCCAAGCCAACCATGCTATGCGATTTTCTTGGGCATCAATGTACAAACAATCTTGCCCAGACACCAAACGCGCTGCGGTATTCGGATGCAAAGCAGCCTGAAATTGTTCCACAACAGGCCGATAACTTTTAGCCGCATCAATCCATGGTAAGAACAAAGTCATCAGCAAACTCCAACTTAAGGTCATGCCTGCTGCCCAATTGGTCACTGCTTGACGACCTCGCATGTGTTTGCGTGTCACAGCCCAAATCCACAATACTGTGAATAAAAACGCGATAATCATTGGGAAATAGTCAAAGTCAGGCTGATAATATGGGCTAAAATATGCTGCTCGTTCAGCCAGTTTAGTCGGCCAACCGAAATTCATGGCAAAAAAGCCCAACCATAAAAATATGGCGAGCATGCCAAACAACATTACGCCAAACCAATTCAAAAACGCCACTGCACCGCGACGCAAAGAGTCTAATTGTGCCGCACCCAATATCGCCAAAGGCAACAATAAAATCAATGCATTTTCAGTATACGTTTCGCGCATCAACGCCAACCACAATACACCGACCAATAACCAGATACCACAAACTTGCCACACTCGATGTGACACCTTGCTGCGGTTCATAAACGTCCAAACCGCCAAAGGCCATGCAGGAAACACATACCACAATGCTACCGTTGCATAATAGCCAAACTCATGCGCCAAAAAGTTGTATTTCCATCCGCCAAAACCACCAAAAGCATAGCGCTCCCACCACAATTGAAATACTTCAGGGTGACTTTGATACAAAGCATAAGGCCAAATGGTAATCATCGGAATGGCCATCATCGCGGCCATGGCCAAAATGACCATATAGCGGCGGCTGCGCCAACGCGCAAAAACCAACATGCTGATGGCAATCAACATCACCAATAGCAATTCACTCAAGCTGGACGATAAAAATACCAACACCCAGCCCAATGCCAAACCAAATCCTGCCAAAGCAGTGTGGTCATTGGCACGCGTCATGGCGTATAGACTCAAAGCAAAACCCGCAAATGTGATTGCCCATGTATCCATACGATGACCTGCTAGCAACAAGCCGACACAGCCAATCAAAATCAACACCACACTGCGCCCATGGCGGCGACCAAGCAAGTGGCGACCCGCACCACCAGCACAAGCCAAGCCAATCGCCATGAATAAAACGGTGGTTAAACGAATGGCTGTGAATTCACTCAATAGCCACGGGGAAAAAACACTCTGAAACAAGCTGCCTACCCAAACATACAAAGGTGGCTGCTCCACATAAGGCTGTCCTGCCACCACCGGTGCCCAAAACTGTCCTTGATACAATACCGACTGCACTGCCGCATGCAATTCAAATTCATGCGGCTTCCATAAATCGTGATCGATGATGCCTGGCCACAGCCACACAAATGCCAACAACAGCAAAACCCAAGGTTTTTCTGTGGGTTTGCTTTCAGGGCGCTTCTCAGGAGGGATGTATGTCAACATCGCAAATCCACCTCAATATCTCATCCAGTGACCCCATGATACCCATCATTTGCACACTGGACATCAAATGATGGCAATAAAAAAGACAGCCGCAGCTGTCTTCTTTTTGGCATTTCAAACGAATTAACGGTTGAACATATTGCCGAATTTTTGGTTAAAGCGATCAACACGACCAGCCGTGTCAACGATTTTTTGTTTACCAGTGTAGAAAGGATGACATTCAGAGCAAACCTCGATATTGAATGTTTCTTTTTCCATAGTAGATTTGGTCACGAAAGTGCTGCCGCAAGAGCAGATTACTTGGATGTCGTGGTAGTTAGGTTGGATATCAGCTTTCATGTGCTTTCCTTTAAGTTTCGCGGGCATAGGGATTGTGCCTATGCTGCATAAAATGAACACAAGATTATATGTCAATCTTTCCTATTCAATCAAGGATTTTCCATTTAAAGCACGCTTCACAGACAAGCTTTGCGACAATAACGCTGCATTCACATCAAAAAGACCCATCATCAATGGGTCTTTTCAATCGTTTCAATCGACTATATGCAAGAATCTTACAGGACGCTTGCTGATTCACATCATTGACGACGCCAAGTGGTTACACCTGCTGCATCTTCTAAAATAATACCAGCTGCTGTCAATTCGTCACGAATGCGGTCTGATTCCGCCCAGTTTTTCGCTGCACGCGCTGCTTGTCGCTGGGCAATCAATGCATCAATCGCCTCACTGCTCAAACCATCGGTATCATGCAAATCACCTTGTAAAAATGCCACCGCATCACGCTCTAACAAGCCTAAAACATTCGCCAAAGCTTTCAGGACGCCTGCCAATTGCGCATCATTGGTTTTATTGACCTCCGCCGCCAATTCAAACAACACCGCCATCGCCTCAACCGTACCAAAATCATCGTTCATCGCCGCAAAGAAACGTTGCGTGTATTCGTTGCTGTCAGCAGTTATCGCCACATCAGCAGGCGGGGTGTTTTTCAAAGTCGTGTACAAACGCGTCAACGCACCTTTGGCATCATCCAAATGCGCATCTGAATAATTCAATGGGCTGCGATAATGTGCGCGCAAAATAAAGAAGCGCACAATTTCCGCATCGTATTTTTTCAACACTTCGCGAATGGTGAAAAAATTACCCAAAGATTTGGACATTTTTTCATTGTCCACACGAATAAAGCCATTGTGCATCCAATATTTGACATGGCTTTGCGTGTGTTTGCCTGCCAAATCGTCATGGCTGTGATTGCACACACCACTGGCACCGCAGCTTTGGGCAATTTCGTTTTCATGATGCGGAAATTGTAAGTCAGCACCACCACCATGAATGTCAAACGCTTGACCGAACATTTCTTCGCCCATAGCCGAACACTCAATATGCCAACCTGGACGACCATTGCCCCACGGACTTTCCCAAGCAGGCTCGCCCGCTTTGGCCGCTTTCCACAACACGAAATCCAATGGATCACGCTTAAAACCATCGACCTCCACACGCTCACCCGCGCGCAAATCATCCAAGGATTTGCCAGACAATTGACCATATGCCGCAAACTCACGTACCGCATAATACACGTCACCATTGTCCGCAGCATACGCTTTGCCATTGGCAATCAAACGCTCAATCATCGCAATCATTTGCGCCACATATTCAGTGGCTTTAGGTTCTTCGTTGGGTTTTTGCACACCCAAAGCTGCCGCATCTTCATCCATCGCTTGAATGAAACGCGCGGTCAATTCGCCAATACTTTCACCATTTTGCGCAGCACGAGCAATGATTTTGTCATCGATGTCCGTGATGTTGCGCACATAAGTTAACGGATAACCTGATTGGCGCAACCAACGTGCCACCATATCAAACACCACCATCACACGAGCATGACCCAAATGACAATAGTCATACACCGTCATGCCACAAACATACATGCGCACATTATTAGGATCGATGGGGTTAAATGCTTCTTTTTGACGGGTTAAGGTATTGTATACGGTTAACATAATTCACTTATGGTTTCAAAATTCTTAAGGAAAGGCAATTATACGATATTTGCCCCTTACAGGACGCATCTTGCACCTTTTTTATCAATATAAGCGTACTGTAAAATTTTTAAATACATAAAAAAAGCTTTCCACTATACATGGAAAGCTTTTGAATCAAACAATTAAATCTTAACGACGGTTTAAAAAACTGGCACCGAATTTCAACACATCGCCCAAATCCAATTTGCCATCACCATTTTGGTCTAACACACTGGTCAATAAAGAGCCTGCCAAGCCACCTTGTTGCTGTACTTGTGCGCGCTCTTGTCCCAAAACCTGACCCAAACCACCTGCATCCAGATTGCTCGTTTGCACTTTATTGGCCAAGAAAGACATGACAATGGGCGCTAAAATTTGCAACAACTGTCCTGCATTGGCGCCACCTAAGCCCGAAGCTTGACCCAAATTGCTTTGTGCTTGTGCTTGTTGGCCACCAAAAATATGACCCAAAATCGCCGCACCACCTTGAGCGCCAGAACCGCCACCCAAAACAGAACCCAATACATTGCTCAATAAATCGCCACCACCCAAACCTTGAGCTTGTGCCGCAGGCTGAGCATGGTCACGCATCAAAGCGCCCAATAAATCACTGGCACCAGAACCTTGCGTGGCATTGTTACCCAACATACCCAATAACATCGGCACAGCACTGTTCACAGCACTTTGTGCCTGATCTGAATTGACACCCAATTGAGAAGCAATTTGTGAAATAGGGGCACCTTGTAATTGTGTCAATAATTGATTCACCAAAGATGATTGTGCATTCATGCGGCTGACTCCTGTTAATTAAGATTCTGGTTTAAATACTGAGCGATCAGTTTGCGCTTTTTCAACCACTTCTGTTGATACCGCACCTTGACGTGCTTTTTCTTCTAAAGCCAACTCTTTTTGACGCTCAATATAACCATGAATAGCATACACCAAATCTTGTGTACCTTGACGGTTGATGGCTGAGATTTCAAACACACGCGGTGTGTTCACATCAAATTCAAACTGGTCGTTGGGTTTTGGATGATTCCAACCCACTGCATCCAAGAAAGCTTGCACACGTTCAGCACGCTCTTCTTCAGGCAAAACGTCCAATTTGTTCAACACAAACCAACGTGGTTTTTCATACAATGCTTCATCGTATTTGCGCAACTCTTCTGCCAATGCCAAAGCTTCTTTAACAGGATCAACATCTTCGGCAAATGGTGCTAAATCAACCACATGCAATAACAATCCAGTGCGTGACAAATGACGCAAAAAGCGATGACCCAAACCCGCACCTTCAGCCGCACCTTCAATCAAACCTGGAATGTCTGCCATCACAAAGCTGTGATTCTCATCCATGCGCACCACACCCAAATTAGGATGCAAGGTTGTAAATGGATAATCCGCAACTTTCGGACGTGCTGCAGAAACGGCACTGATTAAAGTCGATTTACCTGCATTGGGCATACCGAGCAAACCCACATCTGCCAAAACTTTCAATTCTAAGTTCAACAAACGGCTCTCACCATCCTCGCCAGGCGTACATTGGCGCGGTGCGCGATTGGTTGAAGATTTAAAATGGATATTGCCTAAACCACCTTTACCGCCACGAGCCAAAACAAGGCGCTGACCGTGTTCAGTCAAGTCTGCAACGATTTCATCGGTATCCACGTCTTTAATCAAAGTACCGACAGGCATGTGCAATTCTATGTCATCTGCGCCTTTGCCATAACGGTCGGCACCATGACCTTTTTCACCATTTTTAGCCAAATATTTTTTCACAAAACGGTATTCAACCAAAGTATTGATGTTTTCATCCGCCACAGCAATCACGCTGCCACCTTTACCACCATCACCACCATCAGGACCACCGCGTGGAACGAATTTTTCACGACGGAAGCTAGACGCACCATTGCCACCCTTGCCTGCTACCACTTCAATTTTCGCTTCATCAATAAACTTCATGCTTAACCTCTTGATTCTGAATTATTAATTTTATCATTCTGATTGTGTGTACAAAACCGATTAGGCGGCCTGAAAACACATTAGACCTTTTTCAGGCCGCCTAATCAGTCTTGTGACCAAGTAAAAAATAAAAAAAGCCCTATCAACAGACAGGGCTTTTTCTAAATTACTGCTTATTCGCCAGTGTAAGGCTTAACGTTTACAGTTTTGCGGTTCAACGCACCTTTGGTGGTGAACTCAACATAACCGTCAACTTTAGCGAACAAAGTGTGGTCTTTACCCATGCCTACATTGGTACCAGCGTGGAAACGAGTACCACGTTGACGAACAATGATAGAACCAGCTGGAATCAATTCGCTACCGAAGGCTTTAACGCCCAAGCGTTTAGCTTCTGAATCGCGACCGTTTTTAGAGCTACCGCCTGCTTTTTTGGTTGCCATGTGATTTTACTCCTAAAATTAAGCGATTGCGTCGATACGAATTTCAGTGAAATTCTGACGATGACCTTGACGTTTTTGGTAATGCTTACGACGACGCATTTTGAAAATGCGTACTTTGTCGTGACGACCGTGAGAAACCACAGTAGCAGTTACTTTAGCGCCTGCAACAACAGGGGCACCGATTTGAATGTTTTCACCGTCCGCAACCATCAATACTTCTTCAAGTACGATTTGGCTGTCGAGTTCGGCTGGTATCTGTTCTACTTTTAATTTTTGGCCAACGGTAACTTTGTATTGTTTACCGCCGGTTTTTACGACCGCGTACATACTCAACTCCAATTAAAAAATTGCCAATATGGCAAAAGAGAATCGAAGATTATACGTTGTTTTAAAAAAAACGTCAAAAATAAAACCCAAATCAATCGATTATGTGAATTTTCATAGTGCAGGCCATATCAAAGCTTCTCTATATTGGCTTTTCCACAAAAGCCAAGTGTACACAAACAGCAACAATGTTATAATTGCGATTGTTATTTTGAATCCATCTGTCAAAAGTCAACCTATGCTAGAAACTGTGCCTTACTTCCAACGTCATTTAGAAAATGATTTGTCGCGCGTTGATGTGGTCATCAACCAAGCAGTCATGTCTGAAGTGGCATTGATTTCACAAATTGGTCAATACATCATCAGCGCAGGCGGTAAACGTTTGCGCCCTATCATGACCGTCTTGTCAGGTAAGGTTTTAGGCTACGATGAAGATATGTTGTACTCATTGGCTGCCATGGTAGAGTTCATTCATACCTCAACTTTATTACATGACGATGTGGTCGATGAAAGTGATTTACGCCGAGGTCGTAAAACAGCCAACAATATGTTTGGCAATGCTGCCGCTGTTTTGGTCGGTGACTTTTTATACACGCGCGCCTTCCAATTAATGGTACATACCAAAGACATGCGCATTTTGGAAGTCATGGCTGATGCCACCAACATCATCGCCGAAGGCGAAGTGATGCAATTGATGAACATCGGTAACATCAATATCACCGAAGCTGAATATCTCCAAGTCATTCAATACAAAACTGCCAAACTGTTCGAGGCGGCTGCACAAGTAGGCGCATTGCTTGCCAAAGCCACAGCCGAGCAAGAGCAAGCGTTAAAAGACTATGGTATGTATGTGGGTACTGCTTTTCAAATCATCGATGACATTTTGGATTATTCTGGCGACCCTGAACAAATCGGCAAAAATGTGGGTGATGATTTGGCAGAAGGCAAACCAACATTGCCATTGATTTATTTGATGCAGCAAGGCTCAGAGCAAGCAGCCAAAGATGTGCGCTATGCTTTAGAACATGCCGATCGTGAATATTTCGATGCGATTTATGCGCACGTACAAAATTCAGATGCTTTGGCATATTGCCGTCAAGAAGCTCACAAAGCAGTCAATCAAGCGATTGTTTGTTTACAGGCCTTACCTGATAACGAAGTGCGTACTGCAATGCGTGAATTGGCTGAACAATCGATTGCTCGCTTAAGTTAAAACATATAATCAAAACAAAGCGTCCTGTAACTTACAGGACGCATCTCGCCATAGTTCAACGGATAGAACATATGCCTCCTAAGCGTAAGATACAGGTTCGATTCCTGTTGGCGAGGCCACACATGACTGATTACTTGAATCCATTAAATCGGATTTTATGATTGATGGTTGCAACCGATTTATTAACTTCAATCATGTAATCTAAGTATAAGTCTTCTACACGCAACTTTGCCAAAGTACAACCTAAAGACGCTGCATGTTGATAATAATGCATTGCCTGTTGAATATTAGGTTGCAAAGTTTCATAGCCTGACTGGTGCATTAATCCTAAAACATACAAGGCAGCCAGATCAGATTTGAGCTCTCTTTGTAACAACTCCAACAAACTAAATTCACACACATCAATATAATGCTCAGAGCCACTTTCTAAAGCAACCCAATTATAGTATGCCGCTAAAGTCACAGTCTCACATCGAATCAAAGATTTGAAATAATAAGCTGCAAGCTGGGGGTTCTTTTCAATACCATTAGAACCTGTAGCATAATTCAAAGCTAAAGCAAACAACATATTGATATGATAATCAAATTCCACAGATATTACATTAGTAGATATCTCACTACCCAAATCACCCATGACAAATGCCCGAATATCATCTAGTAACGCATCATCACCATTAGGGTCAGCATTACAAAGCATTTGTGAAAAATTAAATTGAACATGCTTATCAGCATTAATGGTGATCTGACACTGCCGCCAATCACCATATTTTTTTTGAGCTTGTAATAGATACAATAGACTTAAAATCTCTTCTAAAACAGTATCAGTGAATTGAGTATTAACTAATTGAGCATCTTGATATGAATTACCATCATGAACCAAAGCAAAGCAAAGTCCGTAATCATCGTGAAGATGGGCTTGAACTTCAAATGTGTAACTTCCTTTTGGCATTAAAAATACCAACTTTGCGCCAATTTGCTGTTCTAAAGTAACCACGATGACACTCCTCTAATCTATTCTTCCATCTATTTTTTTATAATGTTTCACCTACATAAGATAAAAGCAATTGCAATACCAACTTTAATTTACTTGATACACATCAATTAAATCCATAATAATTAAATTTTTTTCAATACAGAAGCAATATCCATATTCTTATCTAACTTTTACATTATAAACAACAGTTTAAATTTGCCTTATCCTGTTAAATATCCTTGATATTAAGCTGACCCTTCCCCCCTACAAAATAAGAAGAAGGCCTATACTCATAAGAATTAAACAGCCTCGCATCGCGAATGAAATATTAAAAAGAGCCAATTGGTCAAAGTAATATTCAATACTATTTTCAATTATTTGGAAGCATCCATAAACAAGCGTCCTGTAAAGTTTACAGGACGCTTGTTTATATGAATGTGTATTATATTTAAAGCTATCTTTAAGAATGAATAAAGCCCTGATGCGTTTGCATCAGGGCTTTAAATGGGGCGTTTGACGATGACCTACTTTCACATGGGTAATCCACACTATCATCGGCGCTAAGTCGTTTCACGGTCCTGTTCGGGATGGGAAGGCGTGGGACCAACTCGCTATGGTCGTCAAACATAAACTTTAAAATCAGAAAGCCGTCTGTGTTACAGAGCTTTGAAATAGGGCTGTATTATAC
>NZ_KB908018.1 GCF_000382305.1 Vitreoscilla stercoraria DSM 513 | reverse complement strand
TTATGTTTAATCTCTAAGCTTACTATTTAATTTCTGGTCTGCTTCTCAAAGAAAAAGAGCGAGAAATGATTAAAAATCATATCTTGTCTTTACTTCTTTAGCAGTGTGAGGCTCTTCGCACTCACACTTATCGGTAATCTGTTTTTTAAAGAGCTGTGCTGTGAAACTTGCGAAGCTGACCGTTTGGTCTGTTTCGTTTCTGTCTCAGCAGCGAAGAAACCGAATATTACAGAAACACCGAAAACCCGTCAACACCTAATTGTAAAAATATGGCTATAAAAACACAAGCACGCTGAATTTAAAGGAAATCTTATTGTATTGCAAATTATTTTAACAACCTTCAAAAAAAACATGAATACCATAACAAACTTATTTCGAAACACCTCCAAAACAAACAAAATAGGTCAAACTCAATCATAAAAGCGTCCTGTAAACTGTTACAGGACGCTTGAAAAGATTATTTAAAACCGTTTTGCTTTATAAAATACGGCTTCGAACCGTTTTACCTTTGATTTTGCCTTCTTGTAGCAATCTCAAAGCAGTTTTTGCCAATTCTCGTTTGACCGCGACAAAACTCCAAATGTCATACACTTGAATACGACCCAAATCATCGCCTTGCAATTGTTTGCTGGCAGTCAATGCGCCCACAATGTCGCCTGGACGGATTTTGTGTTTTTTGCCGCCATCCAATTGTAAGGTTGCCATCTTAGCGTGAGAAGGTTGGGCTTGAATATCGTCTGGACTAGGCAAAGGCTGTGGCTGAATCTTCATATCAAAGTCCGCCTCCAATGTGCCAATTTTATAATCTTCGTATTTGCCATACAAACTCACCGCCACACCTTGTTGACCTGCACGGCCTGTACGACCAATGCGATGGGTGTGGGTATCTGAGTCATGCGCCAATTGATAATTGAATACCGCATCCACGCTGCTCACGTCCAAGCCACGAGCGGCCACATCGGTCGCGACCAACACACAAGCACTGCCATTGGCAAACTGAACCAAAGTATGGTCACGGTCTTTTTGATCCAAATCACCGTGTAAAGCCAACACGCTAAAGCCTGCTTTATATAAAAAA
The DNA here is from genome assembly GCF_000382305.1 of Vitreoscilla stercoraria DSM 513. Taxonomy (GTDB): domain Bacteria; phylum Pseudomonadota; class Gammaproteobacteria; order Burkholderiales; family Neisseriaceae; genus Vitreoscilla; species Vitreoscilla stercoraria. Next base: position 263,625 of record NZ_KB908018.1, on the reverse strand, counting down.
TCTGCCACATCATCTGTTTCACGTTTGGTCGTGCAAAACACGATACTGCTTTGACCTTGGTATTTCAACAACAACAAGCGCAAAGCTGCCATGCGACTTGCCTCATCGCCACCTACTTGGAAGAAATGTTGCGCAATCGTATCTTGGTTGTGTTGTTCTTCGATGGTCACACGCACAGGCTCACGCAATAAGCGCGCACTCAATGCCGCAATTGCATCTGGATAAGTGGCACTGAACAACAAAGTTTGACGTTGGTATGGCGTTTTAGAAACGATGGCATCCAATTCTTTTTGGAAACCCATTTCCAACATGCGATCGGCTTCATCCAAAACCAAAGAAGTCAAATCGCTCAAATCCAAACGACCACGCTCAATGTGATCCAACACACGACCCGGTGTACCAACAATAATATGAGCGCCATGTTCCAATGAGCCAATTTGTGGACCCACTGGTGCGCCACCACACAAAGTCAAAATCTTAATATTGTGAATGCTGCGTGCCAAACGGCGCAATTCTGCTGACACTTGGTCTGCCAATTCGCGAGTTGGGCACAATACCAAGCTTTGTACGCGAAAATATTTCACATCCAATTTTTGCAACAAACCCAAACCAAACGTCGCCGTTTTACCTGAACCCGTTTTGGCTTGTGCAATGATGTCTTTGCCCTCCAAAATAGCTGGCAAAGCTTGTTGTTGAATGGCAGTCATGTTGTGAAAACCCAAATCTTGCAGGTTATTCAATAAAGCAGCCTGTAAAGGCAAAGTAGAAAATGAAGTATTGCTCATGCTGAAGCTCCCAAAAGCTGTTGCTAAGGCCTCAGCCCGCAAATCAAAAGGGGTATATTCTAACAGAATCAGCACACATACACCTATTTTCATGCCAAACTTTACAGGACGCTTGTCTCGCTAAACCTTTGACTTGTTGGATTCTTTGTAACAAACCACTTCAATCAAAACTGATTTTATATTCAAATTGCAAAAAGGTTACGCCACCATTTGCTTTTCACCCAACTGAAGCACATACTGATTATTCATTAATATTAAATTGTCTTGATCAATGTTTTATCCTCTTTATGACTTTGATATATTAGTCAATCTGGCCTTTCAATCGTGATGGTCTATGCGGTTGATTGCGACGCTGTGACCTGATTCATTTTGGCTGTAAGCTGGTCTTTACAAGCTTAGCAGTCATAGTTAGGTTTGATATTGTGATTAGCCTAATCACATGACTATGTGCATGAAACGGCCACAATGATATAGTTTTGTCCTTTTTCCACCTGATTGAAGCTGCAAATGGATTATGAATTGATTGACCACCAAGAGTGGCATACTGAAGAAGACTTTCCTCAAGATTTAGACGCTGTGTGTGCTTTGACGCACATGGGCATGTATTTTGAATGGATGGCGCAAACACAATTATTGCATCCTGCGGTCATCGAACAATTGGGCGAAAAAATGACACAATTGCAACAACAGCAATTAAATGGTCGGGATATTTTAGAACATTCATTAGGGCGTCAATTGCTATTGAGCTTTTTCAATGAATTCGGTCGCCGTTTCACTGAGTATTACTATACTGATGATGAAGAAGGCTATGGTCAATTCATGAGCGACTATTACACCACTTTGCGTGTGGATTTATTGCCTTCTTTGTACCATGTCGACAACAGTCGCGCAGCTTACGATGCGGTGGCTTCTCAATTTGATTTAGCCTATCTCAAATGGCAAGCGAGTTTGAAGGAACACAATTCATGACCAAATTGGTAATTTTAGACCGAGATGGCGTCATCAATGAAGACAGCGACAAATTTGTCAAATCGGTCGATGAATGGATTCCCATTGCAGGGAGCATGGATGCGATTGCCTTTTTGAATCAATCTGGTTATCAAGTTGTTGTCGCGACCAATCAGTCTGGCATCGGTCGTGGTTATTTCACCGTTCACGATTTGAATGAAATGCACACCAAAATGCACCGCTTGGTTCAACAAGCTGGCGGCCAAATCGATGCGGTATGGTTTTGTCCTCACACCGCGGCAGACCAATGCGAATGTCGCAAGCCTTTACCTGGTATGGTGCACGATATTTTGCAACGCTATGTCAATACCGACATGAAAGAATTGTATATGGTCGGTGACAGCTTGCGTGATTTACAGGCCATTGAGGCGGTAGGCGGTCAATCGGTCTTGGTGTTAACTGGCAAAGGTAAAAAAACCTTGGCCACAGGCGGCTTGCCTATCAGCACATTGGTGTATGAAAATTTATTAGAATTCGCACAAGCGTTACTATTGCGCCAACAACAAGCCCAAATCAAGGAGCAAAAAGATTAAATGGTTATTTTAAGAAACCTGATTTATTGGTTGTGTGTGTGTGTGTTTACAGTGGTCTATTTTATTTACATTTTGGCTTGTGTGCCTTTTGGCGTGAAAGCCGTCAATCGCTCTTGCACGGGTTGGGCGATGGCACAAGTTTGGATGTTAGAGCATATTATTGGTTTGAAGCATACCGTTAAAGGAACCGAAAACATTCCTCAAGAACCTGTTGTCGTGTGCTGTAAACACCAATCAGGCTGGGAAACGTTTATTTTACAAAAATACTTTCCACCGATTGTGTTTGTAGCCAAACAAGAATTGTTTATGATTCCATTTTTTGGCTGGGGCTTGAAAATGGCAGGCACCATCGGCATCAATCGCAAAGACCGCATGGGTGCATCACGCCAATTACTAGAAACTGGTGGCAAACGCAAAAGCCAAGGTTTCTCTATTGCCATATTCCCTGAAGGCACACGTATCAAACCAGGTTTGCGCGGTCGCTACAAACTCGGGGGCGCGCGCATTGCCGATACGCTGCAAATGCCGATTGTGCCCATAGCACTGAACAGTGGCGAGTTTTGGCCTAAAAACTCTTTCTTAAAATATCCTGGCAGTATCAGCGTGGTAATCGGTGAAGCCATTGCCCCAACTGGTCAAAGTGCTGATGTGGTCATGCAAAAAGTAGAAAGCTGGATTGAAAGCCAACAACGCCACATCGAAGGTCAAGGTCCATGCTTTGAAAAACCACATGACCCTCAATCCAATGGACAAAGTGGTATTTAATTCACACTTTATTTAAAAGGAAGGCTTAGCCTTCCTTTTTTCATATAAAATCAAATACTTACTATGAAATTTTAATATACATATTATATATACGATTTGTACCCTTTTTTTGCCCTCATCACCAAGCAAGTCGCGCCGATATTGCTTGGCAAACTCCAAACAGCTCGCCTATTATGATTGGCTTGCAGATAATCAAAAATGACAAGGACACACAAATGCGTTTATTACACACCATGTTGCGCGTAGGCAATTTAGAACGCTCATTGGCGTTTTACCAAGAAGTTTTGGGCATGAAACTGTTGCGCCAAAACGATTATCCTGAAGGCAAATTCACCTTGGCTTTTGTGGGCTATGGCGATGAAAGCGACCACACTGTTTTAGAGTTGACCCACAATTGGGACACCGACAGCTATGATTTGGGCAATGCTTACGGTCATATTGCCATCGAAGTAGACGATGCTTACCAAGCTTGCGACGCGGCACGCGCCAAAGGCGGCAAAGTGGTGCGTGAAGCAGGTCCCATGAAACACGGCACCACCGTCATCGCTTTTGTTGAAGACCCAGATGGTTACAAAATTGAATTCATCCAAAAAAATTCAGGTCAGGACTAAACCTTTAAGCGTCCTGTAAACACATTTACAGGACGCTTTTTGTCTATTGGTCTCAGACCAAGGCAATCACAATACCAACGTCTTACAGGACGCTTTTATCTATCGGTCGCGGACAAACACAATCACAATACCAACGTCCGTTTTGAACAATTATCGAAAGGAGATTTGATGCTGAAAAAATTAGGCTTACTGGCCACTTTAACATTGCCACTGAGCGCACAAGCAGCAGGATTTGATGCCAGCCAAATGAGTTTATTATGGGGCTTGCCGTTTGCGTGTATTTTGTTGTCGATTGCTTTATTCCCACTGTTTGCACCACACATTTGGCATCACAGCTTTGGTAAAATCACCGCGTTTTGGACAATTTTATTTTTAGCCCCGTTCACATTCGTTTACGGCATGGGTGAAACGGTTCACACCGTTGCACATGCTTTGTTGGCTGAATACATCCCGTTTATTTTGTTATTGTGGGCTTTGTTCACCGTTTCAGGTGGCATTTTGGTCAAAGGCAATATTCAAGGCAGCGCCAAAACCAACGTCATCATTTTGGCTTTGGGCACATTTTTGGCATCCATCATGGGTACGACAGGCGCGGCCATGTTACTCATTCGCCCTTTGTTGCGAGCGAACGAAAACCGCCAACACAAAGTACATGTGGTCGTCTTCTTCATTTTCTTGGTCGCCAATATCGGTGGTGGTTTGACACCATTGGGCGATCCGCCATTGTTTTTGGGTTTCTTAAAAGGCGTGGACTTCATGTGGACAGTCAAACACATGATGATGCCTGTTTTAATCAGCTCGGTGGTTTTGTTGACGGTGTTTTACTTCATTGACCGCCACTTTTGGAAAAAAGAAGATGCTGCAACCTCTGAAACAGTATCCTCTGACGAAAAAATCAGTATCGAAGGCAAACTCAATTTTGTTTGGCTCATTGGCATCATCGCGGCAGTTTTGATGTCGGGCATGTGGAAGTCAGGCGTGGAATTCAATATTTTAGGTACGCCTGTGAGTTTGCAAAACATTGTGCGTGATGTGATTTTCATCATCATCGGCATCGTTTCTTTGAAAACCACTGCCAAATCTTTGCGTGAAGCCAATGATTTTAACTGGGGTCCGATTCAAGAAGTGGGCAAATTGTTCTTGGGAATTTTCATCACCATCGCGCCTGTTTTGGCGATGTTGAAAGTCGGCTCAGATGGCGCATTTGCAGGCTTGGTGGCGTTGGCGCACGACGCTCAAGGTCAACCTATTAACAGCGTGTATTTTTGGATGAGCGGCATATTGTCGGCATTCTTGGACAATGCACCGACTTATTTGGTGTTCTTCAATTTGGCTTCAGGCGATGCGGTGGAATTGATGACCACGTTGGAAACCACTTTGCTGGCGGTGTCTATGGGTTCGGTATTCATGGGTGCTTTGAGCTATATTGGCAATGCACCTAACTTCATGGTCAAAGCCATTGCCGAACAAAATCGCGTCAAAATGCCAAGCTTTTTTGGCTATATGGCATGGTCGTTTGGCATCTTGGTGCCATTGTTTATCTTACACACTTTGATTTTCTTTATATAATTGAGGTTTACAGACAAAGCGTCCTGTAAGTTTACAGGACGCTTTTTTAATTGAAATGCTTATGAACATCATCAAATACTTACAAGCCCAAGGTTTGGGCAGCCGCAAACAATGTCAAAATTGGGTTAAAGGCGGTTGGATTGAAATCGATGGCGAAGTCGTTGACGACACCAAAGCCGAAGTCAGTTTGGACGGTCGCCGCGTCTTGAAATTGGACGAGGACATCATCCCGACCATCAATTTGCCCTATTTTTACATCTTGCTCAACAAAGCGCCCGACACCGAAACCTCGCACAAACCGCAACAATACCCAAGCGTGTTCTCGATGTTGCCAAACAATTTTCGTGACATCGACATTCAAGCGGTGGGACGTTTGGATGCCGACACCACAGGCGCGATTATTTTGACCAATGATGGTCAATTCAATCACCGTGTCACCTCACCCAAACACCACGTTCCCAAAATCTACCGCGTCGGCTTGAAACACGCTGCCGACCAAAGCTTTTGCGACAAACTCATCAAAGGCGTGTTGCTCGATGATGAAACCGAAACCATCGCTGCTGCCGCTGCCGAATTGGTGGACGAGCACACCTTGTTGATGACCATCACCCAAGGCAAATACCACCAAGTCAAACGCATGATTGCCGCCGCTGGCAACCGTGTCGAAACCTTACACCGCGACCAATTTCACCAATGGCGCGTGGACGATTTTGCAGTGGGCGAATGGCGTTTTTTAGACATTGCCGAAGTCCAAGCCAGTGTTTGAGCATCCTATCATATCGATTTTTGAGGCTTAAAAAACAAGCGTCCTGTAAATATTTACAGGACGCTTGTTTCATTACAATAGCTTTACGGCACCAATTCAAACACCAAGACTTCTGCCGCATCACCTTGGCTCAAAGCCAGCACGCCACCGTCTTCTATCATCGCTGCATCGCCTGCATGCAAACGCTCACCGTTCACATTCACGCTACCACGCGCCACATGCACATAATACACATGCCCATCTTGCAAGTGTTTTTGCGCTTGCTCAGCACCATCAAACAAACCGACAAACAAAGACGCATCGGCATGAATCTCGATGGCTTGCGCATTGTCAGCGTTCGCCGTTTGTTCATACGGTTTTAATACCTGCAACAAGCGACCACGCTTGTCGGCATCGCTGTAAGCTTGTTGTGAATACTCAGGCACGATGCCACGTTTGTTCGGCTCTATCCAAATTTGCAAAAAATGCGTGGTTTGACCTTGTGCATGGTTAAATTCGCTGTGCGTCACACCACTGCCTGCCGACATGCGCTGCACTTCACCGGGTTTAATGCCTTTGACATTGCCCATATTATCACGATGTGCCAACTCACCTTCTAACACATACGACACAATTTCCATATCACGATGCGGATGTTCACCAAAACCCATGCCTGCTGCAATTTTGTCTTCATTGATGACACGCAAATTGGCATAGCCCATCCATTGCGGATCATAATAACCTGCAAAAGAAAACGTATGACGACTGTCCAACCATCCATGATTGGCATGACCACGTTGATGACTGCGACGAATGTTCATATGGGGCTCTCTTTCTATTAACAAGACGCTGTTGCTCTCAGCTGTATATGGATAAGCAATGAATACAGTTTATATTTAACTCTAAAGAAAATAAATCCCCAAAAAATTAATGGTGATTTCCATTTAAGAAACCACCATCATTCAGCGTCCTGTAAGACATTGCCCAACAGCCAATATCAACGCATGCTGTTAAGAGGCATAAGGATTGTCCAAACTGTCGATCAATTCACGCAAATAGTCTTTGAGCTGCGCCTCAGTACAACCCATCAAAATCGCATCTTCAAATGCCTCTTGCGCCATTTCATGCAATTCTTCCATGTTTTGCTGCATCACTTTGATTTTTTCTGTGCATGAAACAGGTTTGCCATCGGCATCGAACCATTTAGGCATATCGGGTATTGTCATCTCACTCGCCTTAACCCATTAACGAAATGATGCCGCAGCTTTACCTGCGCCATTCACACGACGAGCAGTAGCATATTTGCTGCCCCAATATTTGCTGCTCAAACTGGTGATTTCAATGTTTTTACCCGTTCGTGGTGCATGAATAAAGCGATCATTGCCAATATACATGCCCACATGCGAAATGCGCCCCGCTCCTGCGGTACGGAAAAATACCATATCCCCAGGTTGAATTTGGCTGCGCTCAACATAAGAACCCACATTGGTTTGTTCGGCACTGGTGCGGGGCAAATTGATTTTCATACTTTGCTTGAATATGTATTGCATAAATGCACTACAATCCAAACCTTGTTCAGGATTGTTACCGCCATAAATATACGACAAACCGATTAAGCCCATCGCATTCATAATCAAATCCCCTGCTTGCTCTTTGGAAATCGCATCAGGTGTTTGAGTGTGGGTGGTACGTACCGATTGGTTAAATGTGGCCGTACTACTGTTGCGGCTGCGTATCATATCTTCCAAAGGATCGGCTGCTGCAACCATAGGTAAGAAGCTCACGCAACCGACTACCCATAACAACAGTCTGTTCATTGTCTTGCTCATCATGTATAAAACTCTTGGCACCCATATTGCTATGGTGCGGAACTTGTTGTGTGGTTAATAGACGCGTGCTAATTTAAAAAAACACTGCGCACCTTCAAAGGCTGTTTTTATGTTGAAACAAACCGTTATTGCCATGCGTGATTTACCACGCATGAAAGAAATTATCAGCATCTTGATGCGCTATGGCTTGGATGAATTTCTATACCGCTTAAAATTGATCCAGCCCTTTCCTTCACTCAAACGCCACAAGCCCGATCAACACCGCTTGCAAAACCCTTATTTGAGTCTACCACAACGCTTTCGCATAGCATTTGAGGAATTGGGCCCCACTTTTATCAAGTTTGGTCAAATTTTGTCTACCCGTGTGGATATTTTCAATCCCGAATGGATAGATGAATTCCAACGCTTACAAAACAATGTCCGCCCTATTGCCCAATCTGACATTACCGCCTTGATTGCCGCTTATTTAGAGCGTCCTGTAAATGAAGTATTCAAACATATTGAGCCCACGCCCATAGGCAGCGCTTCCATTGCGCAAGTACACAAGGCCATATTGCTCGATGGCTCTGTCGTGGCAGTCAAAATCAAACGTCCGAATATTGAAAAAACCATTCAAGCAGATTTGCGCATCATGAAGCATTTGGCGTATTTATTGGAAAATGAAATTCCCGAGTCACGCCGTTACCACCCCATCGAAATGGTGCATTATTTCGCCCGCAGCCTCGCCCGCGAAACCGACTTGTCTATGGAATTGCGCAATATGGAACGCTTTTCTCGTGCGTACGAGGCGCATCCTTATGTTCACATTCCTCAAGTTTATCCCGAATTTTCCAATCGAAAAATTTTGGTACAAGAATACATCGGCGATACCTTACTTAAAAACATCAATCTAAGTCAATACAATCAAGAATGGTTAAGCCAGCGCGCCAAGGACATTGCACAGTTGATTTTGGACATGATTTTAAAACATGGCTACTTCCACGCAGACCCCCATCCTGGCAATATTTTCTTGTCAGATGAGGGATGTATTACATTAATTGATTTCGGCTTGGCTGGGTTTTTAGGTGGTAATCGGCGCACTGAAATTATTACATTAATTAACGCGATTATTGACCGTGACCAGTTCACCATTCAACATGTTTTGAGCGATTGGGCACAAGGCGACCTGCCAGACGAAAATCGTTTGGGCAATGATGTGATGGAAATGCTCATGAATTACGAGTTTACCTCGCTCAAAGACATCAGCCTCTCGTATATTGTCAACGACATCACCAGCATCATCCGCGAAAACAATTTAACCTTACCAGGTGACTTGGTCATGTTGTTTCGCACCTTGATTACTTTAGAAGGCGTGGTCAACCAATTAGACGGCGATTTTCAGTTAATGGAATCCACTCGTCCCTTAGTAGAAGACTTGGTGTTAACGCATTTTTCTTTCGACCAAGCGAAGAAAAAAGTCAAAACCCATAGCTATACCTTTTTGCAATTGCTAGACGATTTGCCACACACTTTGATTCGAATGAACAAACGCCTCAAATCAGGTCAAATCAAAGTCAATTTGGACATGGCAAGGCTAGATGATTTTGGACATCAATTAGACCGCTCTACCAATCGTTTAACCGTCGCCATTGTGACCGCATCTTTAATCATAGGCTCATCGATTGCTTTGCATGTGGATGTTGGTCCCAATATTTTTGGCATGCCCTTATTAGGTTTTTTCGGCTATACCATCGCATTTTTAAACAGCATTTGGATTTTGTGGTCATTGTGGCGCGCTGGTAAGCATTGATTAAACTATTCAATATAGATAATAAATTTTAATCAAAATTAAAATAAACACAATCACTTAAATGATAAAATACAACTCTCGATTCTCCGCCCCTACTTTCCATTATAGGAGTGCATCATGACCAACAAAATGGCCAACCCTGTTTCAGGCAGCATCAGCAGCCAAAAATTCGTCTTAAGCAAAGCCTATTTGCTGTTGGCAGTGTCGTTTATTCCTTGTGCCTTGGGTGCATTGGCAGGCGCTGTCGTCAATCCTATGGCTTTGCTTGGTGGCGGCTGGATGGGTATTATTCTCTTTTTCGCCTTTCTTTATGGCATGGTATTTTTCATTGAAAAAAACCGTTACAACAAAATAGGCATCGCCTTATTACAAGTATTCACTTTTTCTATGGGCATGATGATTGGGCCCGTGCTTGGCATGTTGCTAGGCTCTGCTGCGGGTACACAAATCGTCTTTTCAGCAGCCATCATGACCGTTGCTGTCTTTGCGGCTATGACATTCGCAGCGCATAAATCCAAAGCCGACACCGCTGCTATGAGTCGATTTTTGTTGGTTGGAGCGGTGGTATTGATGACCGCCGTCATTGCCAATTTATTCTTTAAAATCCCTGCGGTATCTTTGGCGATTTCAGCCGTCTTTGTGGTATTTAGTTCATTGATGATTATGTGGCAAACCAAAGCGGTCATTGAAGGTGGTGAAACCAGTTACATCAGCGCAGCTTTGACCATTTTCATATCCATATACAATATTTTTAGCAACTTGTTGCATTTATTAATGGCGCTCACTGGCAACGATTAAGTTCTTAATAGGTCAAACCACCAACACACAGCGTCCTGTAATATTACAGGACGCTTTTTTTGATTAATACTTTGACTGACAACGGTAACAAGGTTATGCTGCCATGCAATAAACGACAAACATGGTTAATGATATGAAAGCGATCATATAACTGTTTGTTATGATGAATTTTGTTGGAGACTTTCACCCTATGACTTCTATGCCTGTTGTGCTGCTTGGCACTGGTTTATTCACCCCAAAAGACAGCATCAGCAACGATGAATTGGTTCATACATTCAACCAATATGTTGCTTCTTTCAATGAACAAAATGCTCAAGCGATTATTGATGGCAGTGTGACTGCTTTGTCTGAATCAAGCAGCGCCTTCATAGAGAAAGCTTCAGGCATCAAAAGCCGTTTTGTATTGGACAAAACAGGTATTTTGAATCCTGACATCATGGCACCGCAATTGCCACAACGCAGCAATGAAGAGTTGTCTATTCAAGCTGAAATCGGTATAGCCGCAGCCAAAGATGCTTTAAATAATGCTGAAGTCAATGCCGCTGACATCGACATGGTGATTGTTGCCAATTCTAATATGCAACGTGCTTATCCTGCGATGGCTGTAGAAATCCAAACTGCATTGGGTTGTGCTGGCTTTGCCTTTGACATGAACGTGGCGTGCTCGAGTGCCACTTTTGCCATTCAAATGGCCGCCAATGCCATTGCCGCAGGTTCTGCAACGCGTGTATTGGTGATTAATGCCGAAATTTGCACCGCGCATTTGAACTTCCGTGAACGTGACAGCCATTTCATTTTTGGCGATGCTGCCACCGCTATGGTATTGGTTCATCAAGATTTGGCGGGCGACACTCACAAAGGCTTTAACGTGGTCGATACCCATTTGTGGACAGAATTTTCAAATAACATCCGCAACAATGCAGGTTTCTTAAACCGCACCGAAATCGATAACAATCCATTGGCGGCAGACAAATTGTTTGTACAAAATGGCCGTAAAGTGTTCAAAGAAGTGTGTCCTGCTGTGGGCGAACACATTATCAGCCATTTGCATAAAAACCAAATTGAGCCTACCAATGTAAAACGCTTTTGGTTACACCAAGCCAATTTGACAATGAATGAATTGATTGCCAAACGTGTCTTAGGTCGCCCTGCTACGGCGCAAGAATCGCCAACCATTTTGGATACTTATGCCAATACCAGTTCAGCAGGCTCCGTGATTGCCATGCATTTGCACCACGATGATTTGCAAACAGGTGATTTGGCAGTTTTGTCTAGCTTTGGTGCAGGTTATTCCATTGGCTCGGTGCTGTTGGAAAAACGCTGATGGTCAAAGGCAAAATGCGCCGCGCCGTCTACGCAGGCAGTTTCGACCCACCTACCAACGGTCATTTGTGGATGATACGTGAAGCGCAAATGCTGTTTGATGAGCTGGTTGTCGCCATTGGTGTCAATCCTGATAAGCGTTGCACTTATACTTTGGAAGAGCGCAAAGACATGCTCAAAGCCATTACTTCAGGCATGCACAATGTTCACATTGCCTCGTTTGAAAATCAGTATTTGGTTAACTATGCCGACAGTATTAGTGCAGACTACATTGTGCGTGGCATACGTTCGGCTTCGGATTATGAATACGAACGCTCGATGCGCTATATCAATTCTGACTTACAACCTGAAATTTCTACGGTTTTCCTTTTGCCACCGCGCGAATTTGCCGAAGTGTCTTCTACCATGGTCAAAGGCATGGTCGGTCCTAAAAACTGGCAAGCCATGATCAAGCGTTATTTGCCTGAACCTGTGTATGAAAAAATGATTAACAATCATTTGTATCACAATTAATCCATCAAGCGTCCTGTAAACGTTTACAGGACGCTTTTTTAATTCCCTACCTCATCACATTGCTGGCTAGGTTCAGTCGGTAACAAACTTTTCCTCAACAGCATTTTGACCATTTGATAACCGCTCGCTTGAATCACCGCATCGGTTTGTACTGCTTGATAGCCCAATATTTCATACCAACGCTTGATGCCATCTCTCGGAAAATGCACGATACCCTCTAGCGCCATACAACCAAACTTTTGCGCCAGTGCTTCTAGCTCCAGCAAAATGGCGGTCACCAAACCACGACTTTGGTATTGAGGCATGATGATTAAATGCCAAAATACCCATACATCACTAACACAGCGTGTTTTGACCACACCAATGGCCTCACCTGCCTCCATCCAAGCCCATACCGACATACCACTTAATAACTCAGCCTCTAGCTCATCACGTGTTTGTGCCAAGCCATCCCATTCATTGCATATAAAATGATGTTGTAATTTTGCTTGCTCGGTGACATCAATCAATAAAACCATGTCAGTCATGGGGATTAAAGCCATAAGTTCATCCAATCGGCCTGTATACAAGTTTTCACCACATTGTTGTATATGAATATATGAAATAAGACGTTCACCGCATTCTCTTTGTTGATATGCCGCTCAACAGATTCTAAAACGGATTAATGGTTCTGTATGACAAAGTAAAACCAAGCATACGCAAAAAAGCACACCTTTTCAGGTGTGCTTTTCAGTATTTTGGCGGAAGCGGTGAGATTCGAACTCACGGAGGGGTATAAGCCCTCGACGGTTTTCAAGACCGTTGCATTCAACCGCTCTGCCACGCTTCCGACTTGAGAAGCAGAATAATACGTTAATGTTTTAGTTGCTGCAAGCATTTTTTTATTAATATTTCATCACAACCAACCGAAATATCAATTTATTCTTTAAAAACAAATATAAAAAATAAAAACACCCACTTCCCATACCATTTATTTTAACTCAAGCCCGCCATTGTCAATGTTTTTTGCGCCCATCGGTAATGAGTCGCCACTTCTTGCATGCATTGCTGATATTGAAACACCGCTTGATTCGATGCTAACACTGCTTTTGCCACCAACACATCTTGCTCTTTGACCGCATAAAATGCTTCGATACTGGCAATTTGAGTCGGGTGTATGGCGGTTTTACCAGTTAAGCCATGTAATAAATCGGCCTGAACTTCACGCATTAATACCTCAGGTTGATTTAAAAACTCAAATACAGGTGCGCTCAATTCAAAACCACAAGGCTTAAACCATCCTACCAAACGATCGATATGAGTACCCAAAACGGTTTCATAGACAGTGTGTTCGGCACTGCGCCGCATGCTCAATAAATTGAGCAAATCGTTGCCACCAAGACGTAAACTCAACACATAAGGTCGCCACAATGGCTGCAATAAAATATCTCGCAATTGCAACATTTCTTGCTCAATAAACACCTCAGCCGTTTCCAAAGTAGGCATCACATAAAAGCCTTGCTCTACCAAAATTTGGTAATCACCAATATTTTTAGCCGTAATTTTGGGTAAAACAAAACCATCAATGTTTTGAATATGCTCATTTGCCAGCAATTGCTGCATCACCGCAGGATTGCGCACACGCACAAAGCGTTGTTGCGATGAATGAGGATTTAAATACGGCAAGGCATCTAAAAAACGGCTGATGGCTTGTGGCAAATGCTGTTCAGACACCGCATCTTCCGTACAAAAAATCAAACTACCGACTTCTTGCAGCTTTTCACCTCGCATGATTTCATTCAAATCTTTGTGCGTAGTCGGCACATACAAAGAAGCGCAATATTGATGAGGCTTAAGCATCGCGTGCACTCCGAATCATAGCTGCGGCATGGTATGGCAAGTTTTCAACCACTTCTACAACCACATTTTTTTCTTGCGCCAACCACAATAAATGCTGCACAGAAGCTTCTTCTAAATTTTTCACTAACAATCTTTCAGGCAAACGACGCAAAAACACACGCGTGGCTTCACCGATACCGGGCTTAATCAAATTCACATCATCAATGCCATATTGCTGCATATACTGCTGAATGAACTGTTGATTGGCTTGATGACGAATGGCTTTATCAGCCATCTTCATGGTAGGCACACCATTTTGAGCATATTCTTCCCATGCCAACGCCACCACAGCATCCGCAAACCATTGTGACAAATCGCAATCGGCAAATTCAGCAAAATACACACAACCATGAAAATCATCTTTGCCTATGGTCTCATTCAAAATAGAACGACTGACCAAACCGCTGATGCTGGCATTCAAAATCGAAGAAGGTATCAAATAATCTTCTTCACTGGCAGCACAATCGGTCACGCCTGCCAAATCGGTCAAGACAAACAAACGACCATCTATGTGGCAATGGTTTTGTGCATTAAAACCATCAATAGCGGCCTGTAACTCACGATTAATGACGCCTTTGCCCGTCCATCCATCTAAAAACACCAAAGACTCTGGCGCATGACCTGCATCCAAAATAGCATGCAATGCATTCTCATCGATTCCACGATCTCGAATAATCGATACGGAATAATGCCTCACCGACTCACCATACAAACGGCTTAAAATTTGCTGCAAAATCACGCCAATGGGCGTACCTGCTCTGGCCAAAGATACCAAAGTTGGCAAGCCTGATTTTTGTTGTTGGATTAACGCCGCCAATTTCAAAATATCGCTGGCCATTTGTTTGCAATTGGCTTGAAAAGCCTCATGAAACAAAGCCAAATATTCAGGGCTTGGGCGTTTTTCAGGTGACAACATTTCACTATAATGTCGCTGCCCACTTTGAATCAGCTGTTCTTTCAATACCGTGTCGTCAATGGTCTCTAATGCCATCGGTTTTAATAAAAACGTGACTTGCTCAGCACGATAACTGCCATGAAAACTCATACATCCATCCTTTGACTGACAATTTGGCTCGGATTGGGCACCATCAAATAATCACACTCATTCATAAAACCCAAATCAATCACGCTATCGCCCATACCAAACGAAACCACTTCACCGCGTTGTTGCCATTGTGCTAGCAAATAGCGCACGCCATGGCGCTTGTTAAGCCATGGCGGCATGATAGCAAGATTATTACCATTGTGATGCACTTGATATTCTGTCCAACCCTCTTGAGCCAAAAATTGTTTTACCATGTGCGTCACTTGCGCCACTTGCACCAAATCACCCGTTTTGGATTTGAGCAACACATAAAATGCGATACCAACGTCGCTGATGATGCGTGCATGCAAGCTGCTGTATTCGGTGGTTTGAATCAAACTGTTCAAATAATCCAATAACACTTGTAATATCGGTTCGCTGTGACGGGCATGCGCTTGGCTTTGCTGACTCCACGCCTCATCCAAACTGCCATCGGCTTGCAACACAATGCCACCATAATTGATGACTGCCCCATGTTTGAATTCAATCGCCACACGCTCAAACGCATTGCGATTGCGAGCAGTCACTGGAATCATCACATGGCTTTCTTGCCAAAACTTCAACATCGTCATTTGCTTTTGATTGGCATAAGAAATGGCAGAACCGTCCTGTAAATAAGCCAAAGCCACATCGTGTGTGTCAGGTTGACGCTTATTGTGGCTGTGAAACAAAGTGTCGTCCAAATCCACAAACAACAATTTATGCATGATGCTCCTTAGTCAAAGAAATCAAATCAGCTTGCAAATCATAAGCAGTTTGTTGCAAAGCAGTGCTGGCTTCATACTCATGGCAAATCAATATATGGTCATAGTCTGACCGCACCACGTTATACACAAAATAAGGCACACCTTCATCATAAGGATCGCCTGCTGTGGTAATTGTCTCAATCGCACCCCATTGTAAAATGGGTGAACGGGTGGTCGATTGCACTTTACATTTAACCTGATAATGCTCTTGCAAATACTCTGCCACCAACAAAGCCGCATGCATGAATTCACCGCAACCCAATACCAAAACTTGATCATGGGCTTTTAAATCAGGCGGCAATTGTTCGCGCAAGACACCATTCAATTGAATCGGCGCTGCCACACCCAAACGCCCAAAACCTGCATCTACAATATATGGCTCTGCACCGATGTGTGATTGCGACGCTTGCGCTACAGGTGCAACCACACTATTGCTTTGAAATTGCCATTGCCCTCGCAACAAAGAAATACACTGCAAAGGCAGCTCAGAAGCAGCCATCAATGCATCACGACGTGAACCCATAAAGTCTGCCACAGACACCCAATACACTTGTGTGACATGGGGAGCGAGATGCAAACATTGTTGCAATAAATTGCAAAAAGTATTGCCCGTACTCAATTCATCATCAATCAAAATCAAATTTTTAGCTTGCTGCCAATGCGCCTTGGTTGCGTCGTCTTTAGGCAAATGCAGCCAAACACGTGTGGCGTGGCTGTGTGACTCTTCAAACACCACCGCATCGGTATCATGTACACGCACACGGCTGCTGTGAATGTATTGTGCTTGGCTATGCGGCTGTTGCTGCACATAAGCTTCAAACACACCTTGCCCTAAGCCTGTGGCAGTTTCTGCCATGCCAATAAACAAACTTGGTGCATCAAAAGCAGGCAATTGCTGCGCCAACAATTGATGACAATGTCGCATCATTGCAGGTTTGACTGGGATATGTTTTCCCAAAACTTTGCTGACAAACAAAAATGCACGTTTTGGGTTTTGCCGTGCACCAATCGACAACAAATCTTCAAATGGTAACTTGGCTTCTTGCAATTGCAATTGCAAGCGTCCTGTAGGCAAATCAAATGACCAATCCAACGACAACTCCTTCTAGGCTCAAAATAGCGCTTGTAAATAATATCGGCTACCTGATTAGGGTAGCCGACTTCACATCTTATGTCTTTATATTTTATAAATGCGGCAAAATCTGCGGAATCAAATCTTGGAAAGTACGACCAGTGGAATTTTCACCCATGGCATGCATTTTCCATTCACCATTGTGGCGATACAATTTGGCCATGATTTGCGCAGAGTGGCTGCCTTGTACAGACAAATCATAACGAGCAATTTCTTGCTTGTTGTCACCATTAATCAAACGACAAAACGCATTGGCCACCTGGCTGAAATCTTGACCAGTAAAACTGTTCACGGTAAACACCAAAGATTTGACTTGGGCTGGAATTTGATTCAACATCACCACAATTTGCTCATCATCACCATCGCCATCACCAGTGCGATTGTCACCTGTGTGGCGAATGCTGCCATCTTTTCTTTGCAATTGACGAAACCAAACCACATCGACGATTTGTTTGTTTTCATCAAACATCAAGCAAGACGCATCCAAATCGATGTCTTGACTGCCGCCGCCAAAGCCAAAAAAGCCTTTTTTCTTAAGCGCATCCCATCCCAAACCCATGACCACTTGGTTTAATGATGAACCTGCTTCTTTTTCAAGCGAGATTTTTTGACCTTTTTGTAAATTAATTGCCATGATTTTTCCTCATTCAATAAGCATTTTATTAATTATGCGCTGATTTCTTGGCGCATCCAGCCAGCAAAACTACTGCGATTTCTGGAACAAATCACCACTTTTCCTTGCCCTGAGAATTTCAATACCATGCCTTCTCCGCTGGTCACGCTGTTCATCAAATTGCCCAACATACCACGACTTTGACTGGTACTCACAGATATTTCATAGCGTAAACTTGCATCCCACGCCACCACATGGCCATTATCCACAGTGGTCTCTTTGCCTGGTACAACGTCCAATATAAACAAGCTGCCAAAACCATTCACAACCACTTGCCCATGGCCACTGGTTTTACCAATTAAAAAGCCACCGGTTCCGCCGAACAAGGCTGTTCCTATACTTTGCATCTGTGCTTTGACATCGACTTTGGACGTACACGCCACAAACGCACCATCGGAAAGATTGTATTGCTCCGTACCAACATCCAAAATCTGCATGCCTCCGGGCATAACAGGGGCCAACAAACAATCGCCACTGTCACCAGTTGCTTCAATATGTTGCTGGAAAAAACTTTCACCATTGGCCAAAGTCCGTGTCAAAGCACCCAAAAAGCCACCTTGCATGCGGCCTGTAAGTTCTAAGCCAGACTCCATCATGACCATGGCGCCACTTTCACAAGAGATAGACTCACCACGTTGCAAATTCACATGCAAAAATGGGTCTATTTCCCCAACAATCGTCAATGTTGGCATATTCTTTCCCGTACACATCATCATGTAAAAAACGCCTTGTCATTCACAAGGCGTTGGCATCGGTATTTTTAGATATTCACACCGTAGTTTTGCGCCAAAGGCCCTAAGCCGCCTTTAAAACCTTGACCAATGGCTTTGAATTTCCACTCACCATTGTGACGGTAAATCTCACCAAAAATCATGGCTGTTTCAACCGAAGCATCTTCTGACAAATCAAAGCGTGCCACTTCGGTATTGTTCGCTTCATTCACGCAACGCACATAAGCACTCGATACTTGACCGAAGTTTTGATTGCGAGATTCTGCATCGTGAATGGTCACCGCCACAGCCACTTTTTCAACATCGCTTGGAACGCGAGTCAAATCAACAATAATGCTTTCATCATCGCCATCACCCGCGCCAGTGCGGTTATCACCAGCATGTTCTACGCTACCATCGGCTGATTTGGCTTGATTGTAAAAAATAAAGTCCGCATCAGAACGCACTTTACCTGAAGCACTCAATAAGAAAGCGCTGGCATCTAAGTCAAAAGCAGCGCCATCGGTTGCACGAACGTCCCAACCCAAGCCCAAAATCATTTTGGTCATCGTAGGTGCTTCTTTAGACAAACTGATGTTGCCGCCTTTTTGCAAACTAATTGCCATGTTATTTCTCCTAATTTCATCAATAATGCATCATAAAGATTGCTATTACTTAAGCTACTTGCACACCGTATTGCATGCACAAAGCATATAACCCGCCATTGTATCCTTGACCAATGGCGCGAAATTTCCATTCACCATTGCGGCGATAAATTTCACCAAAAACCATTGCGGTTTCAGTGCTGTAATCTTCACTCAAATCAAAGCGCAATACTTCAACTTGGCTTTCATCATTGACCAAGCGCACAAAAGCATTGCGTACTTGACCAAAATTTTGGCCTCGAACGTCAGCATCGTGTATCGTCACTGTAATGACCAAGCTATCGATGTGATTGGATATGGTGCCTAACTCTACCAATAACGATTCATCATCACCATCGCCATCGCCAGTTAAATTGTCGCCCGTGTGCTGCACAGAGCCACAAGGTGAAACCAATTGATTGTAGAAAATAAAATGATCGTCATTCGGCACTTTTTGATTTTCTTGCACCAAAAACACACATGCATCCAAATCAAAATCATTGCCATCGCTGCTGCGTGCATCCCACCCTAAACCAATCAATACCCGATGTAAACTAGGATCGGTTTTGGATAAAGAAATGTTTTGACCTTTTTGTAAGGTAACTGCCATATCGCTTGCTCCCTTAAATCAATCTTGTTTATTGCCGTCTTCGGCTTCTTTTTTGCCTGGAAACATCAATGATGTCACCACCCCTAAAGCCAAAACACCCAATACAATCATCAAACTAACACTTGGTGCAATGTGTAAACCCGTACCAAACACCGCATCAGAAGCTTGTAAAGCCATTTTAACGCCAATATAAAACAATAACACAATCACCGCTTTTTCCAAATGTACCAAATATTTGGTCAAAGCAGCCAAGACAAAATACAAACTGCGCAAACCCAAAATGGCAAAAATCATCGCCGCATACACCAACAAAGGCTCTTGTGTCACCGCAATCACAGCGGGTACAGAATCAAATGCAAAGGCAATGTCAGAGGTTTCAATCGCCATCAAACACAATAAAGCAGGTGTTGCGTAGCGTGCTCCTTTGCGCGTGACAGATGCCAATTGTTCTTCACTCAATTCATGGTGTTTGACAATGAATTTTTCACCTACCAGTTTGGTATAAACTGGCATTATTTTTTGTGTGATTTTCACGCTCCAATGGTCAGAATAGTCTTCAATTTCCTCTTCTTCTGAACCACTTTGCAACATCTTCACCGCACTCCAAATCACAAATGCCGCAAACAAGAAACCCACCCACGGACTGGCCATAAACAAACCCGTACCGATGACCACAAAAATGGCACGAAACACCAAAGCACCAATAATGCCCCAATACAAAATGCGATGTTGTAAATGTCCTTTGATGCCAAACGAAGCAAAAATAGCCATAAAGACCATCAAGTTGTCAATGGAAAGGGTTTTTTCCAAAACATAACCTGCCATATACATATTGGCCCAATACGCATCAAAGCGCAGCCACAAATATGCATAAAATGCGAGTGCCAATCCTATCCAAAACACCGACCACAGCGCGGCATCTTTGACCGTAATGTCTTTCACCTTGCGATGCGCAAACAAATCCAAATACACAGACAATGCAATCACCGTAAAAAAAATGATGATTGCCTCAAGAGGAAAACCAAAATGTTCAGCCATCGTTGTCACTTTCTGAATAGATTAAGCTTATACCCACATACACCTGGTTTTACAGGACGCTTTATAGTGTCAATGACCGGCCATTTGTACCATCAAAAGTCGCCCACCAGTGGCTTTTGACAATAAAATTTGAGCGCCTTCCACCAAAGCAACTTTGCCACCTATCGGTATGGGCTGTTTGGTCAATACATCTACCATATCGGTTAAAGTCTCATTGACCAAATACCAATGACCTTGATGCAAAACAAAATAACCCACGCGCTTGGCATCTTCACGGCTCAGTTTTTCATTCGGAAACACTTGCCCATTGGCATGCCACTTAAACAAAGATTGACCACTGTAAACCATAATACGATGGTTATCAGGTCGGAACGACCCTTCTCTAGACGAAGAATACAAATTCAAAACAGGCAATTTGCCTTGATGCGGTGTGCCACAAAATGGACATTTGGGTGAATTGGTATTGTCAAACGCATACCATTTTTGCTCACATTGTATATTGGTGCAAGGTTGCAGTAAATCAACCGTCTTGACCAAAGCTTGTTCCCATTCGTCTGCCGTTGGACGCTGCGCAGGATGGTGTAAACCATCCACAAACGTGCGCTCAAACAAACGTGACAAATAAGGTCCTGTCACCGTATAAGGAATTTTTGCGGTGTCTTTCCAAGGCAATTCACTAGCACGGATATTTTGAGTTTTGATGCGATTGGAAGCATCTTTAGGATGTTCGACAAACAACGCTTTCAAACCCATAGACAATTCTTCGTCTTTTTGAGAGTCATCCATATCATGAATTTTGTCACCACGCAGTGGATGACGATAGAGCAAATACATGTAAATGAGCACTGCCAAAGCATGTAAATCCGTGGTACGAGAAGGCAATTTCCGATTGGGATCATCTTTGGCCAAATGGCTGCTGGCAACCACTTCAGGCGCAATAAAATCAGGTGTCCCCACCACAGTGGGCGGATGCTTACCTGGCACGACCAAACCATCAATATCAATCAAACACGCTTGACCTGTAGTCGGATCTATCAAGCAATTTTTATATCCCAAATCACTGTGACTCAAACCTGCCATGTGCATGCGACGCACCGCCCGCGCTAACATAATGCAGACTTTCAAATGCGTCATCCAGTCGCCCAATTCGCGTGGATCTAAAAACTTATTGCGATTATTGGCTGAGGCAAACCATTTACCGTCTTTGTCTTTGCCTTTGATATTCAACATATCATCATTGCGACTGCCATAATCAAAGAAAAAACAATCACGGTAAAATGGCACGACCACGCCCAATTTGCCATTGTGTTCCACCACTGAAGTGGGCCAACAATACAGATTTTTTAAATACTCACCGCCTTCTTGATTGAAAATGCGCTCCCGATAGCTGCCTGTAATCATCAATAAACGCTCTTTGGTCGCATTGTCGGCAGGTTCACGAAAAAACGCCACCACGTATTTGCCATCAGGCGAGAACATTACATCTTTCATCCCGCCTTGTGCTTTGATTTCATCAATAAATTTCACACTAGAGCCGTCGCTGGCTGTTAAAGTCACAATATTGCTCATGTTGCCACCGTTTCATTGTGTGGATACCAAGGTGCGCTGACAATCGCCAACGTGCGATCGTCATGATTGCCAGGCGAGAAGAAATTTAACCACGCTTGCAAAGCAGCGGCCGCTTCGGAGGCATTACTCGCATCGCGACATGCTTCTTGCCATTCATGCCACAATGTCTGCCATGGCTGCAGCTCAGACATGGCTTGCTCACTGTCAAACTTGGGATCGGACACGCCATCTGTCATCAAAATCAACGCATGTTCACCTTCAAGCACACGATACTGGATACGAGCAATCAAACTGTCATGGTCTATGACATCATCTTTGCTTAAAAAACGGGTTTGTCCTGAAAACTCGCCACTGTCTGCTTCACCCATAACATCGACTTTGGCATTCGGTTGATACAAAGCCACCACGCCATCGCCTATCCAATACGCACCAACCAAAGTTTTCTGATTGGGCAACGCAATCCCAAAACCCATTAACAAAGTACTAGACAATTGTTTGATATCGCTGATGATTTCAGGATGCTCATCTTTAAACGCATGGTATTGTGCTTCAAATGCTTTATAAGCAGCACGACTTAATCTTTGCTCTACATATTCCTGCCAAGATTCATCCGATACATCGTTCTGTAATTGTTTTTGGATATAGTCGATGCTGGTTGGAGATTGCAAAGTTTCTGACAGACTTTTGACCACCGCATCCACCGCCAGCTTAGAACCTAAGCGTGAAAACGCTGCACTACCAGCCCCATCAGACACCGTCACCACATACGCTGGATATGCTTCATTAATCACAAAACGCGCCATGGCAAAATCATCATCACAACAACTGCCCACATGTGCATGCGAACGACCACGTACACGCGCAGCCAACAAATGGTATTGATCGCCATCCAAGCCCAAGCTCGCTTCGTCTTCCTTCCAAAACAAAGTTTGCGAATCAGAAGGGATATTTTTCCACAATGATTTTGGGTCCGCATTGATGTAAATTTGAGTCTGACTCAACTCATGTTGCTCACTCTCTAACGGATGCCACCATATTTTCACCAAGACATCACCACTGATATCAGGTACACCCTCACATTGCAAGGTATCTGCATTCCAAGACAGTCCACACTCAGGACTAAATTCTATTTCTCTCACCACATAAGCCACATCAGGCTCAAACTGCAATGGTTTGGCATACGCCTCACCTTGCTTGGCATTAGGCAAAACCACACGATAAGCCTGAGTGATAGTGGGTGTATGAGTCTTCTTGAATAGCGGCAACATATCAGGCGGACTTTCAGATGTGTTTAAAATCACGGATTGAGCATCTGTCAGAACAACCTCAGTGTCTAAGGGCAGATGGTTTTCTATAGTCCTTATCGAGGCGGTGACAACAGATTCTTGTGGTAAGTGGACTATTTCATCTGAAGAAGCCAAACATATTTGATACTGGCTAGATTCATTGTTTTCTTCACCACCATGTGATTGAGCCTGCTGGTCTTCATAAGCTTGCTTTGGCGTCTGCACAAGGGCTTTCTGTACTGGAGCAGGCAAATCGTCATCATCATCAAATACACTCAGCACATCACCACCATCTTGCGATGTATGCCCCTCCTCACCGCCATGCGCATCGCTCACATTGGCAATATTCACAGGCTCAGGCGTAGCTATATTGGTTTCTGGCACATTTTCTATACTCAGACTACCGTCGCCCACAGACGAATCCGCCATCGTCTGTTCCAAATGCGCTCCAAACACATCGTGGCATTCCATCACCCGCATCTTTTTATCCCAAGCACACGCCAGCCATGCTTCTAGTTTTTGCATGCCTGCCAACACATCGTCTTGATGACAAAAATGCTCAAGCAAAGCCTCTTGCTCAGAAGTCCAAGCCTCTGTTGCTTCTTTGGTAAGAACAATTTTAAATTTTATCTCAGGAAACATTGATCAACCCCTAGAACGTGTAACCTCATAATCACCATCACTATGACCCATATACACATATTTCTCGCAGCCAGGGCATTGCACCTCACCATCACCCTCGACGCAAAAAATTTGTCCACACGAACAAGTCGCAAAAGCATACGCAGCCCCACAATGCGGGCAACCACAACCACCACTCAAAGCTCCGACATGAATGGTATTGAAGTTTTGCCGCTCATCAGACCACTCAAAATAATCTTTTTGGGCAGCATACACACCTGTAAATTGGTATTGCGCTTCATCGTATGAGGACTGATATTCAGCTGCCAATTTTTCATATTTCATCAAATACGGCAATTTGCTTGTCTGACACAGCCCCGACAAAATGACATAGTTTTCATCTATGCCCACAGCGTCCTGTAAAGTTTTCACCAAAGTCAGCATAGGATGGTGAGGCTTTTCCAAATCCACGCCAACATCCACTTCCTGACTCAAACCAATGCTGCGGCTGCGTGACGACACCGAAGCACTGATCCAAGCGATGAATTGTTTGAAATCTTGTTCTGAACATTGTTCTAAACGCAAAACCTGCTCACTGATAGCGCTGAGAAATGACAATTGCGCATACGGTCCAATGCCTAAAGAGACCAAAGTGGCTTTATTTTTAAATTGCCGCTCCCATTTGGCCACAGCCATCTCCGTAGCATCGGTACTGCCACCGTCTGACATCAAAAATACCACGGGCTTAAAATCGCCTTTTTGCGTAGCACTGCCGCACACCACTTGCCGCTGAATTTCATCCATAGTGTAATTCAAAGCCTTGCCTATAGAAGAACCCGCTCCCAACGGCAAACGAGGCGGATAAAAAGAAATCAGCTCCGTTAACGGAGCCAATGTTTTGACCTGCCCTGCAAAAGCAATCACAGACAAATACGCCATTTCCAAAGCATACGGATCTTGACGCAAAGAACGAGTCAATTGATCCATGCCTTCTTGCATCAAGCGCAAATTATCGCCCATCATGCTTTCTGAAACGTCTATCACAAGAAATATCGGTAAGCGACGCATACCCATCTCCTTCATTAAGAAGATTAAAATACAATATTGATTTCAGGTGGCGGTGGAGGCAAATCATTGCTGCTGGCAGTACCAATACTGGTACTGCGTGAACCCACAGCAGCGGAGACCCATTGAAAGAATTTGGCAAAAGCATTGGCATCCATCGTGTCTAAGCTCACCACGGTAGGTGTCAATTTTTGCAAGAAAGAAGCATCGGCTTTCGGCCCTGCCGCACACGCGACAATGCTGCTAAAACCACAAGCTTTGATTTTAGGAATCGATTCAGAATACACCAACAAATCCGTTGGCTTGCCATCGGTCAACACAATCAAAATCGGCTGCCAATCGCCTTTTTGTTCTGCAGTGGACAAACGTCGGTTTTGAGTTGCTGCTTGCGCAATGTATTCCATCGCCTCACCCAAAAACGTCGCCCCTGACTCGGGACATTGGATTTCAGGCAACACCACTTGTTCTAATGGCGTCATCGGCAATACTTCTTTGATGAAAGAATCAAATGTCACAATGCTCAAATGCACCGATTCCAACGCATAAGGATTTTGGCGCAATGAAGCCAATAAAGCTTGCAAACCGGTATTGACAGCCTCAATCGGCTCGCCACGCATAGAGCCTGAAGTATCAATACACACATAAGTCAGTAAACGTCTACCCATGAAACCTCCTTATTGATTGAAACACACCCACACCATTGCGCTTAAAAACATTTACAGGACGCTTGATGGCGCTCATTGAGCATTGGGCAAATAGGTTTTCAAAATATCAATAAACCGATCGCTTTCATGCATTTGACCCACAGCTTGAAACGACCACACCCCACTTTTGCGCTCCACTGCGGCAAACGTCAAACTGCAATAACGCTCATGTCCCGCCTCTTTGCTGATGTGATAACGGCAAATTTCCGAACCATTGCCGTCTAATGCCCGAATATAGGCATTGTTCACAGCACCAAACGATTGCCCCAAAGCTTTGGCATTGTGGATTGCCACCACAAAAACAATCTTGCCAAAACGTTCAGGCAATGCTTCCAAAGCCACTGTAATTTGCTCGGCATCAGCACCTGCGCTACCGGTGCGATTGTCACCGCTGAGCTGAATATGACCAGAAGGATGGTTTAAGCTGTTATAAAACACCACATCACCACCGACCAAAGTGGGCTTGCCTTTTTCATTGAGTGCGCCCAAATCATAAACGCGACCATCTTCCCGACACACAAAAGCAATCGCATCCAAATCATAAGCATCAGAATTTTGACCTGACACGTCCCAGCCCAAGCCTATGGTCAGTTTTTTAAGATTCCAGCCCGACTCTTTGCGCAGGTTGACCCCTTCGCCTTTTCTTAAACTGATGGCCATGATTACAACACCACATTCAATTCAGGCGGTGGTGGCGGCAATTCATCTAAACCAGCAACCTCTTTGCCACCTTGTTCAATTTTTTGACTGGACACAGAAATAGAAGAAGACACCCATTTAAAAAATGCCTTGATAGAATTGGCATCGGCAGTGTCCAAAGACACCACAGTTTCTGTAATGCGTTTTAATGTGGACGTGTCTACTGAAGGTCCTGCCGCACAGGCGACAAACGTTCCTGTTTTGATGGTTTGCAAACTGCTAATGCCTTGATTGATATCATCGGTTGGTGCGCCATCGGTCAATAAAAACACCACAGGCTTCCAATCGCCTTTTTGTTCGGCATTGCCCATTTGTACTTCTGTTTTCACGCACTGTGCCAACAGTGTCAACGCACCACCCAAAGCCGTTGTGCCACTGGCTTTGATTTCGGGCATTTGAAAATGCATCAATTCTGTCAGTGGAATCAATTGTTCGGCGGAGCTGGAGAAAGTAATCACGGAAATATAAGCGGTTTCTAAGGCATATGGGTCTTGGCGCAATGAAGAAATCAACACTTGCAAACCATTGCGAACCGCTTCAATCGGCTCCCCATGCATGGAGCCAGAAGTATCTACTAAAATATAAACAGGCAAACGACGCATACAAACCACTCCTCTGAAAACGATTCAAAAATGAGTATTTCAATGCCAAATTAAAATACATTTAACATGTAAATATTTGTTGTTCATATAATTTATCACAAAAATCACACAAGTAAATAAGTATCTTCACACCTCAAAAAAAGCCAACAATCGGCCAATGGTTTTAGTTATGAAGAAGATTTGGAGCAATATACTCAAATTGATGGATTCAGTAGCAAAATACGTGGACATTCAAAGCGGCAAATGCATCATGGCAGCGGCCTGTAAAACGCACAAACATGACCATATTTATTGAAGAAAGACACAAAAAAACAAGCCCTTGCATACACAAGGGCTTGTTTTTTAATATTGGCGGAAGCGGTGAGATTCGAACTCACGGAGGGGTATAAGCCCTCGACGGTTTTCAAGACCGTTGCATTCAACCGCTCTGCCACGCTTCCGTCTTTGAAGAAACGCATATTACGTTACAAAAAATAACTTGGCAAGCATTTTTTGCATCAAAATCTGAATTATTTTACACCTTCAGGACGCTTAAATACCCAAGTATTTGAATTTGAATCCACTTCACAATATTGATAACCTTCCAAATCAAACTGTTTTAAATCTTCCACATTTTGAATTTGGCGTTCTGATGCATATTTCACCATCAAGCCACGCGCACGTTTGGCATAAAAACTGATGATTTTGTATTGACCGTTTTTCTCGTCTTTGAACACAGGCGTGATAATCGGCACATTCACATCACGTTCTTGCACAGATTTAAAATACTCTTGTGACGCCAAATTCACCAATGCCGTCGCGCCCGCTTGCGCCATGCGCTCATTGAGCAAAGCAGTGATGCGCTTGCCCCAAAATTGGTACAAATTGTCGCCACGAGGGTTTTTCAAAGCCGTACCCATTTCCAAACGATACGCTTGCATCAAATCCAATGGTCGCAACAAACCATACAAACCCGATAACAACCCCAAACGCTCTTGCAAATACGCCAACGCTTCAGGCGCCAAATGATAAGCATCCATGCCTTCGTACACATCGCCTTTGAACAAAAACAAAGCTTGTTTGCCGCCATTGTCCAAAGTGATTGGCAATTGAAACTGTCCATTGCGTTCCACATTCAAACGGGCGATTTTGTCCGACACGCCCATCAATTTGGCAATATCTTGTGGCGACAAGGTCTGTAAAACATCCATCAACATTTGAGTGTCATCGGCAAAAGCAATGCTGCTGTGCGTTTTTACAGGAACAGGCGTGGCTTCATCCAAGTTTTTCGCAGGCGAAATCACATAATACAAACTCATTGGCAGCATCCTTTTTCTCAGTTGAATGCCGCATTGTAACAAACGCCACCGACTTCATCGGCGCATAAATGCGATGACAACATAGCTTTTTTAAATCAAAATCAGATTTTAAATCAACAAGCGTCCTGTAAACTTTTACAGGACGCTTAAAACCAACCTTTTACAAACAACGGTGTCTTAAAGCTGGCAATTTGCTGCGGATGGATTTGACTTTTTGTAAATCAATGTCGCCCATGACGATGCCTTCGTGGTTCGCCAATTGATTGACAATCTCGCCCCAAGGATCGATTAACATCGATTGTCCCCAAGTTTTGCGCCCACTTTCATGCGTCCCGCCTTGCCCACACGCCAACACATAGCACTGATTCTCAACCGCTCGCGCTCGCAATAGCAATTCCCAATGCGCTTGTCCTGTGGTGTGGGTGAATGCCGCAGGCAATAACAACACATCAAACGGCAATTGCGCCCTGAAAAACTCAGGAAAACGCACATCATAACAAATGCCTTGCGCCACACTGATGCCATCTATTTCCAATTTGGGAATGTCCGAACCCGACAAAATCGTGTCCGATTCTTGGTAAGATTCACCCAAACCTTGAAAACCAAACAAATGCATTTTGTCGTAACGACCTATCAGCTTGCCTTCACGATCATATGTCAACATTGTGTTCAACACCTTGCCGTCGGCTTCGCTTTGCAAGGGAATCGTGCCACCGATGATAACCATGCCCAAGCGTTTGGCAGTTTCAGACAAAAACGTTTGCAATGCGCCTGCACCAAACTCTTCGGCAAACGCCACTTTATCGGTGTCTTTGCGCCCCATAATCGGCCAATATTCGGGCAATAACGCCCATTGCGCCCCTTGAGCCGCGGCTTGTTCGAGCAAACGCTGTGCCGTTGCCATGTTTTGCTCAGGGTCGGTGGTGGACACCATTTGAATCGCCGCCACTGTAATGGTCATATCCCACATCCTTTGAAGTTAAATAAGAAACTGTTCAGCCATCTTTAAAATCGCTATGATAGCTGCATTGCACCAATTATGCAGCCAACATCATGAGCACTCAATACTTAGACCAAGCCCGCCCTTATTCTCTTTATCTACAAAGGCAATTAGACAATCAGCGTTTGCATGTCGATTGTTTAGATGCATGGCTACAACGACCTTTAAGCCTCACCGATTTTGAACAATTTGCCCCGTGGCAAGAGTGGATAGAGGCTCGCAACGAAGAGGCTCTGGCTCGAGAACTGCGCATTTTGCGTCGTCATGTTATGGTGCAAATCATGACTCGGGATTTGTGTCGTTTGGCACCGTTGAGCGAAGTGACCAACAGCATCACTATTTTTGCCGACTTTGCCGTCAATATTGCCTCAAATTATGCTCACCATCATTACCAACATATGTATGGCCAGCCTATTGGCAGCATGAGCGGTGAAGTGCAAGAGTTGACTGTCATTGGCATGGGCAAAATGGGCGGTTATGAGTTGAACGTCTCGTCTGACATTGATTTGATTTTTGTGTTTCCTGAAAGTGGCGAAACCGAAGGCAAACGCCCACGTAGCAATGTTGAATTTTTTACCAAAGTCGGACAAAAAATCATTGCTTTGCTCAATGATTTGACTGCTGAAGGGCAAGTATTCCGCGTGGACATGCGCTTGCGTCCTGATGGCGAATCGGGCGCTTTGGTCTTAAGCGAAAGTGCTTTAGAACGTTATTTGATTACCCAAGGACGTGAATGGGAACGCTATGCTTGGATCAAAGGACGCATTATCACCGCAGGCAAAAACGACATTGCCAATTTGGTGCGACCATTTGTGTATCGCAAATATTTGGATTTTGATGCTTATGAAGGCATGCGCTCTTTGCACAGCCAAATTCGCCAAGAAGTCACCAAAAAAGGCATGACTGACAATATCAAGCTCGGTGCGGGTGGCATACGCGAAGTAGAATTCATCGCCCAAATTTTTCAATTAATCCGCGGTGGTCGGGTACGCCAATTACAGCGCAAAGACACGCAAGGTACGTTAACACTCCTAAGCCAATTGGGTATTTTAGAACACAAAACCAGCGATAAATTGCTGGAAGCGTATCGCTTTTTGCGTGATACCGAGCACCGTTTGCAATATTGGGACGACCAACAAACCCAAACCCTGCCAGAGCAAGAACACACACAAATCTTATTGGCGCAAAGCATGGGTTTTGACACTTATGCAAGCTTTCAGGACGCTTTAAACGAACATCGCCAATTTGTGAATGGCATTTTTGTGCAAGTTTTGGGCAATCCTGACGAACAAGATACCCAAACCCCACTGGATACATACAATTGGGAAGAATCGGTAGATGACCATCATGTTCAACTGCGTGAGTTTTTAAACCAACAAGGTTTTGAAGCCGATACCATTATCAACCGTCTACAAACCATTTACCAAAGCAGCCGCTACCGTCATTTGAGCAATACCGCTCAAACTCGAGTACAAAAATTGATGCCGCATTTGTTTGCTGCCGCCTCCGCTACCGACCATGCCACCAAAACCTTGATTCGCCTGTTGGACTTTGTCGATACCATCAATCGCCGCTCGTCTTATTTGGCTTTGCTAGAAGAAAAGCCCGAAGCCTTAAAGCGTTTGGCGCACATTATTGGGGACAGCCAATGGTTGGCGGATTATTTGATGCGCCATCCGATTTTATTGGACGATTTATTGGGCAAGCAATTGTGGGTGAAAGAACACGATTGGCAAAAATCTTGCCAAGAACTCAATGCCAATTTGTGTGCGTGTCATGGCGATGTGGAAGCGCAAATGGATGCTTTGCGCCACTACCAACACTCACAAGTCTTTCGCTTGGCGGTACAAGACTTGGACAATTTGTGGACGGTAGAAGCCATTTCAGACGAATTGTCGTTGTTGGCAGATTGCGTGTTAAGCAGCGCCTTACAACACTTATGGAGCGGCCTGAAAAACACCCACACCGAAACACCCAAAATCGCCATTATCGGCTATGGCAAACTCGGTGGCAAAGAGCTGGCTTATGCCTCTGATTTGGATTTGGTGTTCATTTACGACGATGCACATCCGGATGCTTACGCCAATTACAGCCGCTTGATTACCCGTTTGACCACATGGCTTTCAGCCACCACCGCAGCAGGCGGCCTGTACGATGTGGATTTGCGTTTGCGCCCTGATGGCGATGCAGGACAAATTGGCGTATCGGTAGACGCTTTTCGCAAATACCAATTGGAAAAAGCATGGACTTGGGAGCACCAATCCTTAACCCGCGCACGTTTTGTCTGTGGTGATGAAGCCGTTGGACACATGTTTGAAGACATTCGCCATCAAATTTTAACCCAATCGCGCGATGTCAAAACTTTGAAAACCGAGATTGTCGCCATGCGTGACAAAATGCTGCCAACGCATCCGCCGCTTGAAAACAACGTCAAATACGCGCGTGGTGGCATTGTGGATGTGGAATTCATGGTGCAATACTTGGTGTTAGCCCATGCCCATACTTTCCCACAACTGACACAAAACTATGGCAACATTGCGCTGCTTGGCATGGCTGCGGCTGAAAATTTGATTTCGGTCAAATTGGCCGAGCAAGCACAGACCGCTTATCGCCATTATCGACGCGTTCAGCACTTAAGCAACCTAAAAGACCATTCCGAAATTATAGTGGACTCAAGTTTACTGATGAATTATCAGAATGTTATAGAGCTTTGGCATAATTTGTTTGACATAAATACCGTTTAACACCTGCAAAAGCCCTTTAATCAATTTAACCTAAAATATTTAAAATTTAGCTTTATAGTGGAGTCAATGACAAAAAACAACAATCATCACACATCTCGGGATTTGCATCATGAAAGTGAAAACACAACGCCAACATGGCTTTACCCTGATTGAATTGATGGTCGTTATTGCAATAATTGGTATTATTACTGCAGTTGCTTTGCCAATGTACCAAAAATACATCGCAAAAACACAATTTACACGAGTGGTATACGAACTGACAGTAGCACGTACTAATATCAACAGTATTTTGTCACAAGGCAATCAACCGACATTAGAACCTGATAAAGAAGGTTCGTTGACTGCTCAAGGTACTTTTTACGAATATATTGGTTTAGATAAAGACAAACCACAGTCAGATTTGATATATAACCCACACATTATTGAAAATGCGCAAGGTAATTTTGAATCATTGGAAGTGACATTTAACCAAAAAGCCGTACCAAGCTTGCAAAATGTCAAACTTAGATTATCCATAATCAATAATGAATGGAAATGCGTGTATAATCCATCCGCAAATGACCAATGGGATCAGTCCCTCAATGTTCAAAATTGCGAGCTACAAACTTAATAATTAGCATAAATATAAAATTTGCTAAAAATTAAATTAACCGTTTACCTTTTTCCAGGAGACAACAATGAAATCATTACAACAAGGTTTTACCTTAATTGAGTTGATGATCGTAATCGCGATTATCGGTATTTTGGCTGCCATCGCATTGCCTATGTACCAAGATTACATCACCAAATCACAAGTTACTCGCGTTTACTCTGAAATGAAAAACGCTACTCGCTTGGCTGACGTAGAGTTGTTTGAAGGTCGTGATCCTCAAATTGCAGACCCAGCAGCTGATGGCTACATCGGTGTTAAAGCTGACTCTTCAAACTTGATGGAGTTGACTGACAACTTACCTGCTACTGGTGTTGGTAATTTGCAAGCTACTTTCAACGGAAGTGCTAACTCAGGCATCACTACCGCAACCATGACGTTGACTCGTGCAGCTGACGGCGCATGGACTTGTGTTATTGCAGGCGGTTCAAACTTCAAAGAGAAGTTCAAACCTACTGAATGTACTGGTGCAGCAGGCTCAGGCTCTTAATTCTAAATAAGTATTTTAGACAAGCGTGTAATCATTTACACGCTTTTTTCATTGTAGATTGCTGCCAGTTTTGCTTATTAACAATCTATTTTTTGTCACCTAAAAATTTATTCGACATATTGCCACTCATGCATTTACCCACCTTATTAAGTCGTAAATTCAGCTTACCCCATATCACTACTAAGCAACTCATTTTTTTGGTTTTATGGATTATTCTGCCAAATATCTTTTTTTTAAGCATTGCATGGTTTAACAATTTAGCACGTCCGATTATCAATCTAGACTACCTTTTTGGCTTATTGTTGTTGTTGTTATCCTCGCCTTTATTACGCCGCTTAGGATTAATCAGCGTTGGTATCGCTTTTTTACTGGATGCGCTGGCTTTAAGCATTCAGATTTTTCCATTTTTAGATTTAAGCACCTTAATTTATTTCGCACCTTTTATTCCCACTGCTCCCATACGATATTTGATATTAATTGGAGTTTTATTCACTGTATGGTTAGCATGGCTGCTCTTTACATGTAAAAGTACATCATACTTCCACCAAACGTATACATTCGCCAGCATTCTATTGTTATTAGGCTTCGCTTATATGGCATTAGATTTCCGTTATGATCAATATAAAAGCAGCCTCATGGGGCGAAATAATTATTATATCGCACATGGTGTGAGTGCTTTGTTATACCAAAACCAAGATGTGTCTTTCCATCAAAGCATGCTCAAAGAACCTGAGTTAATACCTATACAACCTTCACAAAAAAATGCCCAAGAGCAATTAAAAAATCCACCTTCAAAAAAAATTCTGTATATAGTAGCCGAATCATTGGGTAGTGTACGTATGCAAGGCATACAAGACACCATGTTAGCAACTTTGAAACAACAACATCAATTTGAATTTTTCAAACAAGGTTCATTTGATTTCAAAGGTGCTACTGTACAAGCAGAACTGCGAGAACTTTGCCGTTTGGATGTAAGAAATGGCTATGCTTTTCGCAAATTAACCCACAATCCATTTACCCATTGTTTGCCTAACCAACTTAAACAACAAGGTTATCGCACCATTGCTCTACATGGGGCTACTAGTATTTTATATGACCGTCAGTCTTGGTATCCCAAAGCTGGTTTTGACAAACTCATTTTCAACGAACATTTACTGCAATTAGCACGTTGTACTGCTTTTAAAGGTACTTGCGACAACGCTCTAAAGCCAATCATTATTGAAGAGTTTGGCAAAAATACAGAACAGCCCTTATTTTTTTATTGGTTAACCTTAACCTCGCATTCACCTTTTTCGCAAGATGACATTGTTAATCACCGCTTTAATTGTAGTCAATTTGGCTTACAAACCAATGGTGATCTTTGTCGTAACTTGATGTTGCATACCCAATTTTTTGACAACCTCTCTAATTTGCTAAAACACCCTAATATGCAAGGTACTGAAGTCATGATTATTGGAGACCATATGCCGCCTATTTGGGGACATGAGCCAACACATCTGTTTTTAAAATCCAATCATGTCAGTTGGTTCCACTTTAAAACCATCTGACTTAAATTCCAAACACTGCTGTAATCCATAAATAAGCGTCCTGTAAACATTGACAGGACGCTTGAAACCAACATCAAAACCCTATCACACTTTGAATACCAACACACCGACCAACAAGACCAAAATCACCAACAAAACTTGCTGATTGCGCAATTGTTTGTACAGGCTTTCAGAACTGTTGCTGCGGCTTTGCTGTTCCAAAATATCGTTGATTTTGCGTGGCAAGCTTGGCAAGATATTCGCCCAATCGGGTGCTTCTTTCATCAAATTTTTGCGCAAGGCTTTCAAACCCATTTGCTCATTCATCCAATTGACCAAAAACGGTTTTGCCGTCGCCCACAAATCCAGTTCAGGGTCTAGCTGTCTGCCCAAACCTTCAATATTGAGCAAAGTTTTTTGCAACAACACCAATTGCGGCTGAATCTCGACATTGAAACGGCGACTGGTTTCAAACAAACGCATCAACACTAAGCCAAACGAAATTTGCGACAAAGGACGGTTAAAAATCGGCTCGCACACGGTTCGCACTGCCGCTTCCAATTCTTCGGCACGCGTATCAGCAGGCACCCAACCCGATTCAATGTGTGCAGTGGCGACACGGTGATAATCGCGATTGAAAAACGCCAAAAAATTGACCGCCAAATAACGTTTGTCGTATTCGTTCAAGCTGCCGACAATGCCAAAATCCAACGCAATATAACGCCCATCATCCGCCACAAAAATATTGCCCGGATGCATGTCAGCATGGAAAAAGCCATTTTTAAACACTTGCGTGAAGAAAATTTCCACACCAAAACGTGCCAATTGTTTTAAATCTATGCCTTTGGCTTTGAGCGTGGCGATGTCTGAAATCGGCGTGCCGTTCATCCATTGCATCGTCATCACCGTGCGGCTGCAATAATCAAAATACACTTTCGGCACAATCAACATGTTGCTGTTTTCAAAATCTCGACCCAATTGGCTGGCATTGGCCGCTTCGTGCATCAAATCCAATTCGTCATGCAAATATTTGTCAAACTCCGCCACCACTTCACGCGGCTTCAAACGCTTGCCATCTTTAAACAAACGCTCTATCCAACCTGCCGCAAAATGCATCAAAGCCAAATCTTGCTCAATCACAGGCGCAATATCAGGACGCAAAACTTTGACCGCCACTTGCACCCCTTGACCGCCTGCCTCATCAAACAAATACGCTTGATGCACTTGCGCAATCGAAGCACTGGCGACAGGTTCACGTTCAAATTGGTAATAGATTTGTTCCAAAGGTTTGCCAAACGCTTGTTCAATTTGCGCAATCGCCACGCCACCATCAAATGCAGGCACACGGTCTTGCAATTTTGCCAATTCCACGCTGTATTCGGCAGGAATCACATCAGGACGGGTCGATAACACTTGTCCGAGTTTGACAAAAATCGGTCCCAATTTTTCCAAAGCCAAACGCAAACGCACAGGATTGCTGTGCGTTTGGCTCGCTTGCGATTGTGGCACAATGCCCATCAACCAGCGCAGCACAGGATGGCGCAATTCTCCATCGAGCAATTGCAGCAAACCAAAATACCAAACCGTATGCACAATCAAATGAAAACGTTTCAACCACTTCATAAAGCCATTCCAAACCGCGCGTTTAAGCGTCCTGTAAATTATTGAAGACGATGCAAACGCGCTTGCAAGCGTGCCACATCATCGCGCAAAGCATCAATCGCTTCGCTGTGTTG
This sequence comes from Vitreoscilla stercoraria DSM 513, assembly GCF_000382305.1. Lineage (GTDB taxonomy): Bacteria > Pseudomonadota > Gammaproteobacteria > Burkholderiales > Neisseriaceae > Vitreoscilla > Vitreoscilla stercoraria. The sequence continues at coordinate 226,853 of NZ_KB908018.1, read as the reverse complement.
TTGCCATTGCGCTGCCGACACCACAGGCGCATTTTGCTCCAACATAAAATCTTTCACTTCACCTTCTACTCGCGCCACCATCGCTTGCACATTGGCAAACAATGTTTTGGCGGTATGATCCAAATGGCTCGCCATCGTATTGCCAAACAAACGTGTGGCATCAACATATGGCTCATATTCCAATTGACTGAAAATCGCCAATACTTGCATCGCCAAATCTGCATCGCCATCAATGCTGATATCGCCCACGCCCAACGCTTTCGATTGCAACAATTTGCTCCATGCATCGCCTTGTATGGTGATATGGCATTCGGTGGCTATTTCGGCAGGCAATGTATGGACATAACCTTCTTCACCAATGAGCATGTCCACATTCACACCCAAAGCAGTCAAACGCAAGCTGCGTCCTGCTAAAAAGCTGAATGCTTGTTTTAAATGCTCTTGTTGTAACAACAAATGATTGATGAGCGCATGACTGATCCACATCTTGAGATTCCTTTAAAATGACCAGTGCTGATGGCAACTGACAATGACTTTACCACGGTGGGCATCATCGACATTGAAAACAGGCACAGGCAAACCCAAACGAGCCGCCTCTGCGGTATAAAACTCGGCACGGGTCGGATGCCCGCGTTCGACAATGTTCAAAACAGACTCTTTCGGCTGTTGCACCACATCGATTAAAGCTTGTATAGCGTGTTGACGGTGTACGACATTGACCACTTGATTTCCGCCCGCAATGTCCACGCGCCCACTCAAACGCTTGGCAGGATGGCGTTCATCATCATACAGGCCGCCCAAACGCAACACGCTGATATGTGGCAAACCACTTTGCAACCAAATGTTTTCACAAGCTGCTATTTTGCGCGCAGATTCGGTTTGCGGTGCAATGGGACTGCGTTCATCGCAGACCCGCGCGGCATCGCCATACACCGAAGTCGAAGAAGTATAAACCACATGGCGAATGTTTGCCGCTTGCGCTTGCTCGCACAACACTTGCATCTGCGCCACATAATCCACCGCCCCAGATGGCGGCAACAACACCACCCACACATCTGTTTGTTGAAAATCTTGCACAAGCAAAGCGGCCTGAAAATCCCAATAATGCCAATTCACACCGCTTAATTCATGGCGGCTACTGGCAACGATGCGATACGCTTGCGCTGCCAATTGCTGCGCCAAAGGGCGACCCAAATAGCCCGCCCCTGCAATCCAAACCGATTTCAATCTTGCATCCATTGTGGCTGATGCCATTTTTGTGTGTACACCGGCTCATAAGCACGCATCTTGTCTAATAAAGTTTGCGGATTGCTGTCGACCACCATCAATGTGCGATTGCTTTCAGGCATGAAACCCGATGTGATGGCTTGCTCAATCAAAGCCAATAAGGGCTGATAAAAACCATCCACGTCCAACAAACCAATCGGTTTTTGTTGCAAACGCAATTGTCCCATAGACAACACTTCAAACAATTCTTCAAACGTCCCCACGCCACCGGGCATGGCAATATACGCATCGGCTCGAACAATCATTTCTTGTTTGCGTACGGTCATATCAGGCGTTTCAATCAACTCACTCAAACCATCATGCGCTTTTTCCAACTCACGCAAAAAAGTTGGAATCACGCCAGTGACATGACCACCATGTGCCAAAACCGCATCGGCAATCGTACCCATCAAACCCACTTTACCACCGCCATACACCAAGCCCAAATTTTGCTCAGCCAACAAGCGTCCTAACTCTTGCGTCGCATCAAAATAATTTTTGGATTCACCAAAATTTGAGCCGCAATACACTGCAATTTTTTGCATCACAATACCGCCTTAGGATAAGCGCCCACAATTTTCAAGAATGCCGCCCGCTCTTGTAAATCTGCCAACGCATTTTTAACATGTTCGTCTTCTACATGGCCTTCCACATCAATGAAAAACACATATTCCCACAAACCCACTTTGGATGGACGGCTTTCCAATTTGCTCATAGACACACCGTTCTCAGACAAAGCATGTAGCAACTCATGTACCGTACCCACTTTATTGGGTGCTGAGACAATCAAAGACGTTTTGTCTATGCCGCTGGCACCTGTGGTTTGGTGACCCAACACCAAAAAACGGGTGGTGTTATTCGGCTCATCTTCAATATTAGAAGCCAATTTACACAATTCAAAACGTTCTGCCGCCGCTTGAGAAGCAATCGCCACTGCCGTTTCATCTTCAGCTGCCAATTGCGCCGCACGTGCATTGCTAGCAACTGCCACACGCGCCACATGGCTAGGCAAATTTTTATTCAACCACTCATGGCATTGCGACAAAGCTTGAGCATGCGCATACACTTTGGTAATGCCTTCTTGATTCGCCACTTTGCGCAATAAATGATGGTGTATGCGCAAAACCACTTCACCACAAGCTTTCAAAGGCGATGCTACCAACAAATCCAAAGTGCGACCCACTGCGCCTTCGGTTGAATTTTCAACTGGCGCCACCACATAATCCGCCTGACGTGCTTCGACCAAACGAAACGCTTCATCTATCGTCGCACAAGGTTGCGTGTGAGCGGCATGACCGAAATGCTTATTCGCTGCTTGCTGCGTGAACGTGCCTTCAGGACCCAAATACGTGATGGTCAATGGGCGCTCTACCGCCAAACACTCACTCATGATTTCACGGAACAACCGTGCCACCGCCTCATTAGATAACAAGCCACCCAAACCACCATTCAACTCTTGAATGCGGCGCAACACTTGTGCTTCACGTTCAGGACGGTAAACCACACCGCTGCCTTTTAATTCCCCAATAGCGCGTGCATGGGCGGCACGTTCATTTAACAAACTCAAAATGGTTTGGTCGATGCTGTCAATAGCATCTCGGTGCGGTTTCAGTAAATCATCCGTGCTCATGAAGCTGTATTCCGTCTGCGTTAAAAAAGAATGATTTTAACCCAAAAGCCATCAAAAAAGCGTCCTGTAAGTTTTACAGGACGCCTCAAAACCAAGCCTTGCAGGATTATGCTCACATACGCTTCAATTTTAAAACAGTATTTTTAGAAGCATCCAATAACAGCAGTTTATCACCTTCAATACGCCATGAAGACACACTTTCCAAATTGCGAATGACTTTGTACTCAAACTGCATGACAGAATCAGGCGAACAAGCCATACGACTAGTAGCAATACCTTTAAACTGAATCAATGCACCATTGCTGGCATAAGCGCTCATTAATTGATTACAGCCTACGCTGCCTGAAACGCGAGATTGCTCAGTATCAAATTGCAAAACCTTTGCACGCACGCCCTCAGACGGAACCGCAGCAGACGAAGCTTCTAGCAATTGCCAATGACCTTGTAAACTGCTGGCAGATTGTATAGAAGGTTTACCAATATTGGCACAAGCACCCAAACACATTGTTGCTAATAATATCCACGCTGTCTTCATACTGCCTCCTAGAAACATCTATTATTAAAATGCTTCATTCACCTTAACGCCACCTAGCAAATCTTTAGCAGAAGCCAAAGATGCCACACGCTGCTGCGCGGCTTTAAACTCAGGTGTTTGTAGCAATGCATCAAATTCAGCAACCGTTTTTTGACCAACCACATATTCCCAACGCTGCGCCAGTTTAGGTTGTGCTGCTGCATCCCATTGCCATTGATGTAACAGTTCATCCACCAAATCAGGACGATTGCAAATCAAAGCAATGTCACAACCTGCATCCAAAGAAATTTGCGTGCGTTCCACAATCCCACCCACACCACAAGCTCCTTCCATGGTCAAATCATCGGAAAAAATAATGCCATCAAAACCGACTTTATCACGCAATATTTGTTGCAACCAAAATGGTGAAAAGCCCGCAGGCAAAGCATCTATTTTAGGATAAACCACATGAGCAGGCATCACCGCACCCATGCCTGCTGCGCTCATCTGTACAAACGGTACAATGTCGTTTTGCCATAAAACTTCAAATTCACGCTCGTCTTGCGGTAAAACATGGTGGCTGTCACCTTCTACAAAACCATGACCTGGAAAATGCTTGCCACAGCTGCTCATGCCGCCTTGTTTTAAACCTTCTTGCAATGCCAATGCCAAAGCTGTCACTTCTTGTGCATCTTGTGAAAAACTGCGATTACCAATCACACTGCACGCACCCCAATCCAAATCCAAAACAGGTGTAAACGACAAGTCAATGCCACAAGCACGCAGTTCTGATGCCAATACCCAACCGACTTCACGGGCTTGATTCAAAGCCATTTCTTGACCTTGGTTTTGCCACATTTGACCCAAAACCGCCATCGCTGGCAAACGGGTAAAACCATCAATAAAACGCTGTACTCGACCACCCTCATGATCCACTGCGATGACCAATTCAGGCGTACGCAATGATTTGATGTCTGCTACCAACGCTTTGATTTGTGCTACTGAAGAAAAGTTGCGACGAAATAAAATCACACCACCGATTTCAGGACGCAACAAACGCGCACGTTCAATATCTGTTAATTCAAACGCTGCCACATCGGCCATCACAGGACCACGAGCTAAATTTTGCATATTTTTCATCTTTCTCACAAACAGCAACAGGCAGCCCAAGGCTGCCTGATTTCTCAAAATATCACTTCACACGCAACGGCAAAAAGAACGTATCTTGGTCACGCATGACAAACAATGGCGCGGCTGTACTCGCTTCTGCCAAAGCTTGTTTAAAAGTTTTTTCATCGGTCAAAGGATTCGGACCTGCGGAGATAATAATGTCACCTGCCATCAAACCCGAAGCGGCCGCAAAACCTTGTGCCTCAACCACCAATAAGCCACCAGCAATATCACGCTGCTTAGACTCTTCCGCTGACAATGCCACCAAAGACAAGCCCACTTCCGGCACCACAATGCGACTGCGAGTATCACTGCCATCATTTTGATTAAAGTTCGGCACAGTGACCGTACTTTCACCGGTCAACTCTGACAATTCCACTGCTACTTTGACTTCTTTAGAATCTCGCCATACGGTTAATTCAATCTTACTGCCTGGTTTCATCGCACCAATCAACACAGGCAAATCACTAGAACGCTCCACCACATTGCCATTGACTTTTAAAATGATGTCGCGTACTTGCAGTTTGGCTTTTTCAGCTGGACCATTTGGCAATACTTTCACCACCAAAGCACCACTGGGTTTATCTAATTTGAATGATTTGGCCAAATCAAACGATACTTCTTGAATGATGACACCTAATTGCGCACGACGCACACGACCGTATTGTTTCAATTGGTCAGCAACATTGGTTGCAACATCAATTGGAATTGCAAATGAAATGCCCATAAAACCACCTGAGCGGCTGTAAATTTGCGAATTGATACCGATAACTTCGCCTTTCAAATTGAACAATGGGCCGCCTGAATTACCAGGATTGATGGCCACATCTGTTTGAATGAAAGGTGTATAGCTTTCGTTAGGCAAAGAACGGCCTTTTGCTGACACAATACCTGCAGTGACAGTATTGTCAAAACCAAATGGTGCACCAATCGCCGCAACCCATTCACCCACGCGCAATTCATCTGGCTTGCCCAATTTCACCACGGGCAAATCTTTGGCTTCAATTTTCAATACCGCCACATCAGATTGTGTATCTGAACCGACTAACTTGGCTTCAAACTCACGTTTATCCGTCAATACCACACGAATAGAGTCGGTTCCACTGACCACATGAGTATTGGTCAAAATATAGCCATCATTGCTAATAATAAAACCCGAACCAAAGCTAGCACCATCATCGTCTTCTGGATTAGCAGGTGCCCCTGGAAAATCAGGAATCAAGCGACGAAAATATTCCAACATGGGATCTTCTTCGCTGCTCGTACCCTCATACGTCCCCATGCTACCTTGCTTCACTGCCTGTATGCTCACCACCGTCGCACCTTGCTCATTCACCAATTTGGTAAAATCCGGCAACAACATGGCTACAGAGTTATTGTCAGCAGGCTTAACCTCCTGTACATATTCTGTATTATTGCGATCGTCTTTTTTTACTAACCACTCTGGTTTGTCACAAGCGCTTAACGTCAAAGCGGTAACACACGCAGCGGCCATTAACGTGATTTTATTCACACATTATCCTTTATTTGACTTCTGCTGACTGCACTGTTCTATTGTTTTGTATATCCATAGCAATACATGGATTGGATTTAAAATTATGGCACTTTTACCATAAAAATAATATGCTTATTTAATGGCTTTACAAGGCTTTAGCTTTGTAATCGCACAAATCTTCAATCAAACAGGTCGCACACTGCGGTTTCAATGCCTTACATGTATAACGCCCATGCAAAATCAACCAGTGGTGCGCATCCACCATAAACTCTTTGGGAATGTGTTTGACCAATTGGTCTTCCACTTCGCGCACATTTTTGCCTTTGGCAATACCTGTTCGATTACCCACCCGAAAAATATGCGTATCTACCGCCATCGTTGGCTGACCAAACGCAGTATTGAGTACCACATTGGCTGTTTTACGCCCAACTCCTGGCAAGGTTTCCAAAGCCTCACGAGTTTGAGGCACTTGACCGCCAAAATGGTTCAATATCGCATCACAAGTTGCTATCACATGGGCAGCTTTGGTTTTGTATAAACCAATCGTTTTAATGGTGTCACGCACTTTTTCTTCGCCCAGTGCTAACATCGCTTGTGGATTGGGTGCCAAATCGAACAAAACTGCCGTCACTTTGTTCACTGCCACATCGGTGGTTTGTGCTGACAACAACACTGCAATCAACAATTGAAATGGACCATCAAAAACCAATTCTGTGGTTGGATGTGGATTGGCCTCACGCAAACGGCTAAAAATTTCATAACGTATTTGTTTGTTCATACTTTTTGATACTTTATTATTGTGCGCGCTCAGATTGGCGAAATGCCCATGGTGCTTGTGCTTGATGATTGCGCCACAAACCTACACGCTGCTTTTGAGCCTGTTGATGCAAACATTGATAATAACGATAAGCATCCACTTGCTGCTGTTTTTTGGCAATAGAATCGTAATGCCAAGCCAATCCCTGTGCCAATTGGCTTGCATTCACATCCACATCACCTTGCCACACAATCGCCACTTGGCGTTGGTATTGGTCTATGTCTGTCACTTGCACTTGGACTGTTTTTTGGCGACTCAACATGTTTTGCAAATTTTTGAAGCTCTCTTTGCCTGCCGCTTGCCGCATTTCTGGTGCATCAATAAAAGCCAAACGCACACGGTGTTTTTGACCGTGTGTGTCTTGAATTTGTACCGTATCACCATCACTGATTTTAACAATGCGTCCTGAATATTGTTTGACATTGTTTTTAGCATATTGCGCCATGTTTACAGACTGCCATTGCTGGCACGCAGTCAAGATATGGTCGTCACTTTGCGCTTGTGCACAAGAGATTAGCAAAAAGCTTGCCACAATTACCATACATGGTTTGAACATACTGCCATCCTTTAAAATCAGGCAGTGTGATTTTTCTGCCATAAGACATCAGACACATTCAAACGGCGATTCATTTCACGACCCAAAATAAAAAACACATCACTCAAACGATTCAAATAACGCTGCAAATTCAAAGAAATAGTTTCATCTTCCGCGCGCAAAGCAACCACACTGCGCTCCGCACGACGGGCAACAGTGCGTACCACATGCACTTGTGCCGCTTGGGCTGAGCCACCGGGCAAAATAAATTCTTCCAATGGACTTAAATTTTCATACCAAGCCGCAGCGCTGTGTTCCAAAAAGGTCAAATAATTTTCAGTAATGACATTCCAACCAGGCACCGCCAATTCAGAGCCGACATCAAACAATTGGTGTTGAATTTGGGTTAATTTTTGCTGAATGTCTTCAGGTATCGCCATTGCCAACAACACCCCTAAATGCGCATTGAGCTCATCCACTTCGCCAATTGCATGAATGCGCAAACTGCTTTTGGCCACGCGTGAGCCATCGCCCAAACCCGTATTGCCCGAGTCGCCTGTTTTGGTAATAATTTGTGTCAAACGATAAGCCATGATTTTTCTCACCATGAAAAATGCCGATGCAATCGCATCGGCGTAACAATAACAAAAACCATCAGCTCACATGGCTAACAGTAATGACTTCTGCACGGTCAGAGTGACCCAAAATCAAAACATCCGCAGGATGGCGTGCAAACACACCATTTTCCATCACGCCTGGAATGCGGTTGATTTCATCTTCCAATTTCATAGGCTCATAGATTTCCAAATCATGCACGTCTAAAATCTCATGACCACCACGAGTAATCACGCCTTCACGCAAAACAGGACGACCGCCTAATTTAACCAATTGAGATGCCACCCAAGAACGGGCAAATGGTACGACTTCAACAGGCAATGGAAACGCACCCAATTTAGACACGTATTTGCTTTCACCTGCCATGCAAATAAATTGGCGTGAAGCATGTGCCACAATTTTTTCACCCAATAATGCCGCACCACCACCTTTAATCATTTGCAAAGAATGGTTCACTTCATCAGCACCATCAAAATAAACGGGCAATTTACCCACATCAGCCAATGCCACTACTTTGATGCCATGTTGTTCCAATAAATCACGCGACTCAATAGATGCAGCCACCACACCACGGACACGGTCTTTGATACTGGCCAATTCTTCAATGAAAATAGCCACTGTTGATCCCGAACCCACACCAATATACTCATCGTGTGGTACATATTCCAATGCTTTGCGCGCGGCCTGACGCTTAAAATTATCTTGAGTAGACATGCTGACTTCCCTATTCTGTATGAATGACTGCTATAAGCAAGAGTGTAAGGTTTTAAGCCTGAACAAGCAACACCACAGCCTGTGCTTCTATGCCTTCTTCACGACCCAAATAGCCTAATTTTTCATTCGTCTTGCCTTTAATATTGACCAAGCCAATATCAATACCCAAATCTTGGGCAATATTTTGGCGCATACCCAACAAATGCGGCTTCAATTTAGGCTGTTGGGCAATGATGGTGGTGTCCACATTGACCACACGCCAGCCCAAATCTTGCACACTTTGATACGCCGCACGCAACAACACACGGCTGTCAGCATCTTTGAATTGTGCTGCTGTATCCGGAAAATGATGACCAATGTCTCCCAAAGCCACCGCACCCAATAAAGCATCGGTAATGGCATGCAATAAAGCATCGGCATCCGAATGACCTAACAAACCTTTGTCATGATCGATGGTCACGCCACCTAAAATCAAAGGGCGGCCTGTAACCAATTGATGGACGTCGTAACCTTGTCCCACGCGAATATTCATATTGTGTCCTACAAAGTGCCACTATCGAGCAGCAACTCAACCAAAGTAGCATCTTGTGCCAGTGTTAATTTTAAATTGCGCACATCACCCACCACCAATTGCGCATGAATGCCTTGCAATTCCATCGCCGAAGCTTCATCGGTAATGGCACTCAAATCATCTATACTCAAAGCGTCCTGTAAGGCCTTTGCACGAAACATTTGCGGTGTTTGCGCTTGCCACAAACCACTGCGGTCAATGGTGTCCGCAATCTTGCCACGAGCATCTTGTTTTTTGAGCGTATCGGCAACAGGCAAAGCCAAAATCGCACCTTGGCAAGCCTCATTCGCCACCGCCAACAAACGCTGCAAAGCCTGCGTTGGCAAAGAACAACGTGCGGCATCGTGTACCAACAACCAATCGTTGGCAGCGACTTTTTCAGATTGCATCAATTGCTGTATGCCATTGCGCACACTTTCAGCACGGCTCTGGCCACCGCAATACAATACTTGCAAACGCGCCGTTTTCGCCCAAGCTGGCAAAACCAAATCTTTAAAATAACCATCGTCAGGCGACAAAACCACTGCCACTCCTGCCAAACTCTCACACTCAAGCAAGCGTTGTACGGTGTGTAATAACACCGCTTGTCCTGCAATACTCGTATATTGTTTGGGAATGTGACTGCCGAAACGGCTACCAACCCCTGCTGCTGGCACCACCGCAAAAAAACGTGAATTCATACTCAAATATCTTGCATTTGTTGTCGGTACAAACTCTCACCACCGACTGACTTGTCCAATACTGCCACATACGCTGCATGTGCCGCTTGCTCTTGCTCGTCTGCGTCTATGACTTTAAAACGCATGCCTGCTTGGCGCTCAAACTGATGCGCGGCCTGTAAATGCAAAGCCTCTTCGTCAGTTGCTTTCACATCCAAGCTGAACTGACCCCGAGTCATGCCCAAATACACTTCAGCCAATAACTCGCAGTCAATCAAAGCACCATGCAACACCCGTTTGGTCTTATCCACACCCAAACGATTGCACAAAGCATCCAAATTGACTTTTTGTCCTGGATACAAACGGCGTGCCATCGCCACGGTATCAATGCTTTTGTGACCTGTAATGTGTTCGGTTTCAGGCATGCCCAAGCGAGCAAATTCCATATTCAAAAAGCCGATGTCAAACGCAGCATTGTGAATAATGAGTTCGCTGTCTTGCAAAAAGTCTGCTATGCGCTGCGCCACTCCCGCAAACTTGGGTTTGTCTGCCAAATCATCCAGCGTGATGCCGTGCACCGCAATGGCTTCAGGTGCAATGTCACGCTCAGGATGTACATACTCATGCAAATACTTGCCCGTCAAACGACGGTCTATCATTTCCAAACCTGCAAATTCAATCAAACGATCGCCTTGGTTGGCATACAGACCCGTCGTTTCAGTATCCAATACAATTTGTCTTACCGCCATCAGATACCCTTATTGTCCTGTCGCAGAAGCTGCCACTGCTGGCGTGCTCGCTGCAACAGGTGCCTCATCCATCAATTCATCAATCGATTGCTCTGGTGCCACTTGAAAACGCTTGCCGTTGAAGAGCAATTGGTTTTTAGTCACTGCAATTTCGCTGTCAATCACACCATTTTCTTGTGTCAAATAACCCGCATCTGCCATACCATTCAAAGTCGAGCGTACCAAAAAGCGTGCGGTATCACGTACTTCGTCCATGCTTGGTGGATTTTCAACATCAGGATCAACTGAGAAAATCGAATCCGCTTGCGCTACCGCCAAATTCTCTAACAAAATTTGCGGTGCATTCACATGAATCTTGCCTTCGGTTTTGCCCATTAAAGCATTAAAGCTGTTCATATCAGCGGCCTGTAAATCTTTAAAGCCAAACTCAGCGCTGAATTTCAATTGACCATCAGGCATTTTCAAATCAAATTGCGACACTTTAAACACAGGATTATTGGTGAAAATCGGCAAGGCTTCGTTTTGTGCCAATTTCAATAAAGCATCACGATATTGCGCTTCATTCAATGACTCGTTGCTCAAGCGGAAAAATTCATCGTTCAATTTCACCAAAGCAGCGGCCTGTAAATGTTCCGCACTGGCTTTCACAAGCAATGGTCCATAAACGTCTTGACCATACTGGAATTGATTGAACTGAATCTCGGCTTTGGCATCGGCAAAACCATCTTGCTCATCGGTTGAACGCTTCAATGCAAATTGTTGTACTGCGACATTGTTCGGTGCAATCGTACCATTTGGATTGATAAATGCACCAATTTGCAAGTCCTACACCATGTTAATCAACGAATTGAGTTTGATGTTGTAATCCACACCTTCAGACCAAGCCATACTGGCTTTCGCCACTTTCAACTCATTTTCACCAACATTCAAGCCAGATGGATTTAGACGAGATTTTGCCGTATAACCGATGTCTTCTAAAACCAATTGACCTTTATCTGCCAATTTAATATGGATGCCGCCACTTTGGCTCAAAACTTCATACGCATCGTAATTGTCTTGGTAATCCAACTCGATATTCAGACCTTTCCAATCAATGGCAATGCCTGACAATTCTTCATATTGAAAAGCGGGTATAGAGGCATTCATCACACCACCACCAAACAAATTCAAACGATTGGTCACAGACAAAGGGGTTTGCTTCTGGAAAAAACGTTCTAAACTTTGTTGTGCTTGTGAGCTAAATTTCACCTCAGACACCGATACCGCTTTCACTGGCGACAAACCATCGGCAAAGGGACCATGCTGAATGTGATTGGTAATGGTGAATGGTTCATTGACAATGACTTTGATATTGTCTGGCACATTGTCGCCCAATTTGTTCAACAAGTTGGGTTTCAAGCGCAATACGGTCACTTCTTTCGATGAAAACCAGCCACGCTCGTATTCATAACTGACCACATCTAATAATGGATTTTTTTGCACCAATTGTTGATGTTGCTTCATGCTCGCTTCAGCGCGCAAACCAAACCAATATGGCAAAGCCACAAAAACCAATATCACTGCCGCAATGACGCACATCAACGGCAGCATCCAACGTTTATTCTTCATTCGTGTGTCAAACATCAAGTTAAAATGAGCACAAGCATATCATTTATTTCATGACTTTGCTGCCCAAGTACCTTGTAAAGCAAAGTTAAAAACGTACAGGACGCTTGATTCAATACGACTTATTCACCTCAAAACTGTAGTCTTGGACTAATTTTTTACTTGTTAAAAAATTTAATAAGATGCATAAATTGATACTTTAAAGTTTAAAAGATGCACAGTATTTGATTTAAAATCAAAGTGTTCCTTTTCCGCACTCTAAATTAAAACCTTTATAAAACAAACGATTAAATCACAAACACCTGATGTTAACTCTATTAAAAACATACCCATTACCTAATAATAGAGTTAAACTCTAGGATTGATAAAATCACAACGATGAAAGTTCTACACATGCACAACGATTTTAAGCCGCTTACCATTCGTGGTCGTGAATTGATTCCTATCGTTCAAGGCGGCATGGGCGTGGGCATTTCTGCTTCTAGCTTATCAAGCGCAGTAGCACGCGAAAATGGCGTAGGTACGATTGCCAGCGTGGATTTGCGTCACTTGCATGAAGACTTATTGGCAGATTCCAAAATTGACCAAAGCGAAGAAAAATACGACCGCTTAAACCGCATTGCCTTAGACCGTGAAGTCAAAGCAGCGGTTGAAAAATCAGAAGGACGCGGCATGATTGCCGTCAATGTGATGAAAGCCGTTAAAGACCATCCCGCTTTGGTACGCCAAGCGTGTGAGTCTGGTGCTCACGCCATCGTGATGGGAGCTGGTTTGCCTTTGGATTTACCAGAAATGGTAGAAGGTCATCCTGATGTGGCCTTGTTCCCCATTTTGTCAGAGTCTCGCGGCATCAACATCGTTTTGAAACGCTGGATGAAAAAAAACAAATTACCAGATGCCATCGTTATTGAGCATCCTAACCATGCCGCAGGTCACTTGGGCGCAGCTACCGTTGCAGGCTTGGGTGACGCTCGTTTTGAGTTTGACCGTGTATTAGAAGAAACCTTTGAAGTCTTCAAAAAATTGGGTTTAGAGCGTGAAAAAATCCCATTAATTTTGGCAGGTGGTATGGCCAATTTTGACAAAATCAGCACCGCTTTAAACCAATGGGGCGCTTCTGCCGTACAAGTCGGTACTGCTTTTGCAGTAACCCATGAAGGCGATGCCCACATCAACTTCAAAAACACGTTGGCAGGTGCTGAAGGCGAACAAATTGTTGAATTCATGTCTGTTGCAGGTTTGCCTGCTCGTGGTGTGAATACGCCATTTTTGAAAAGCTATTTGAAGCGTGAAGAAGCTTTACAAGCCAACGCCAAAGCCGATCCACGCCGCTGTACTCAAGGTATTAACTGCTTGACCCAATGCGGTTTGCGTGATGGCTTGGATAAAATCGGTCAATTCTGTATCGACTTGAAATTGGCTGCTGCTTTCCGCGGTGAAGTGAACAAAGGTTTGTTCTTCCGTGGCAAAGACCCATTGCCATTTGGCAACCAAATTCGTTCCGTTAAAGAAACAGTAGAGTATTTGCTAACAGGTCAAACTGCATTGAACAGATAAGCGTCCTGTAAATCAAAACACCATAAAAAAGCCCCTATTCAGGGGCTTTTTGCATACGTAATGAAACTTGGAGTATGGCTTATTCAGCAGAATGAGTGCTAGGTGCTGCAGGTTTGCCACCATCATGACTGATGCTTACCGCACGAGCAGGAACCACAGTAGAAATGGCGTGCTTATAAACCATTTGCGTCACAGAAGTGTTGCGCAACAACACCACATATTGATCAAACGACTCTACTTGACCTTGTAGCTTAATACCATTTACCAAGTAAATAGATACCGGTACATGCTCTTTTCGCAATGCATTCAGAAAAGGATCTTGTAGCAATTGTCCTTTATTATTCATGTTTTAAACTCCATGTTTTTATTGTGATAAGCATTTGCATCTCAGGATATGCAAATGGAACGTCTAATGCTAACACACTATGGCTTAATATTCTTCTTAGCACTCACTTTAACCTTGCGTTTTAGTTGCTTTTTTTCCTCTTTTTTAGCAATACGAGGACTCAACTTAGCACGACGTAAGGTGGTTGGTGCTTTTGCTGGTGTGCCTTCTTGATCAAATGGATTTTCAGTCGATTTGTATTGCACACGCAAAGGCGTACCTTCTAAATGGAAGGCTTTACGGAAAGTTTGTACCAAATAACGGGTATAACTGTCTTTGATATGGTGCAAAGCATTACCATGAATCACAATAATCGGAGGATTCACACCACCTTGGTGAGCATAACGCAATTTTGGACGGATTGGACCCACACGAGGCGGTTGTTGGCGTTCCAAAGCCGATTGCAACACACGAGTAATCTTAGGTGTTGGCATTTTAATCATCGCAGCTTGATAGGCTTGGTTGATAGAATCAAACAAATCATCAATGCCTTTGTGTTTCAAAGCCGAAATATAATGGAACTTGGCAAAATCCAAGAAATACAATTTGCGTGCAATGTCTTTTTTGATTTGCTCTTTGCGCTCAGGTGTCACCACATCCCATTTGTTAATGGCAATAACCAATGCACGACCCGCTTCCAAAGCAAAACCTGCAATAGTCGCATCTTGGTCAGCAATATCTTGGTTGGCATCCAACACCAATACCGCCACATTCGCCGCTTCAACCGCCTGCATCGACTTAATTACTGAGAATTTCTCAATCGCCTCATCGACTTTACCACGACGACGCACACCGGCTGTATCGATGATGGTGTAAGGCTTCTCATTGCGCTCAAAATCAATGTGAATCGAGTCACGTGTGGTACCTGCTTGGTCAAATGCAATAACGCGCTCTTCGCCCAAAATGGCGTTCACCAAAGTGGATTTGCCCACATTAGGACGACCAATCACCGCAAATACAGGGTGTTTTGCATCCTCTTCTTCTTCCTCAGGTTCTGGGAAATCACTCAATACAGAGTCAATCAAATCCCAAACACCATCGCCATGCGCAGAAGAAATCACGAATGGTTCTAAATTCAAGCCCAATTCATAAAACTCTGCTGACACAACCGCACGGTTAGCACCTTCAGCTTTGTTCACCGCCAAATATACAGGACGACCACTCATACGCAATTTTTGCGCAATCAATTTGTCTTGTGGTGTCACACCCGCACGCGAATCCACCAAGAAAATCACCGCATCTGCTTCATCTACCGCTTGCAAAGTTTGCTTGGCCATTTCAAACAAAATACCGCTGTCTACTACAGGCTCAAAACCACCCGTATCGACTACCAAATAAGGTTTTTCACCCACACGACCATGACCATAGTGACGGTCGCGAGTCAAACCTGGCAAATCTGCTACCAAAGCATCTTTACTACGGGTCAAGCGGTTAAACAAAGTCGATTTCCCGACATTTGGTCGGCCGACCAACACTATCGTTGGTTTCATAATTCAATATCCTTTAATGTTTTAAGGCCATGCATCAATAAATACAGGACGGCTGCCCATGGCAACCCATGTGACAGCCGTCCCCTGATGCAAGGTTTACTGCTCTGCCTTAAATTTAACTAATTCATAATTTGGTGAGGTTTTTTCGTCCAAACCTTTTAATGCTTGCGCATATGCTTCTTTGGCCTTAACCACATCACCTTTGGCAACCAAAATATCACCTTTGGTTTCCAGCATCATTGGTTTCAATGCTTCAGGCACCACAGCATCTGCATATTTCAAAGCATCATCGTATTTTTGCTGTTGCAATTTCAAAACTGCCAAACGCTGATTGCTCAAAGCTTGCAAAAAAACATCTTGATGGTGAGTTTGCACCCACAACAAATGTTTTTCAGCTTGCTCATATTGTTTTTCATCAAATGCTTGTGCGGCTGCCATCAATGTGGCTTCGGCGGCACCAAAAGAATCTGCATACTGCTCTTGCAAAGTTTTCAATTCAGTCAAGGCAGTAGCATCTTTAGCACTGCTCTTTTCGATAAATTGATATGCCAAAGTAGCCGCTTCTTTATGACGATCAGCTTGATGGCTTTTGTTCAATACATAGCCTAAATACGCTAACGCCAAAACCACTAACAATATAAATAACCATTTGCCACCACGATGCCAAAAATGTTTTATATCATCCAGCTCTTGTTGCTCTTGAACATCATATGCCATTTATTATGCCATCCATTGTTGTAATTGCGATGTCAATTGCGTTGACACAATTTGTATCTGACCATTGTCACCACGCAAATCTTTCAAAGTCACCACGCCTTCAGTCACTTCGCTTTCGCCAATAATGACCGCAAAGCGTGCACCACTGCCATCGGCTTTTTTCATTTGCGCTTTCAAACTTTGCGTGCCTGAATATTGTGATACTGACAAACCTGCTTGGCGCAAGATTTGTGCATTGATCACCGCTTGTTGCATCGTGCCTTCACCTTGGTACATCACAAACACATCCAAGTTGTTTTCCACTTTCAGGACGCCTATTTGCTGTACCAATAACAACAAACGCTCAATACCCATTGCAAAACCAATGGCTGGCGCTTCTTTGCCACCCAAAGATTCAATCAAGCCATCATAGCGACCACCACCACAAATAGTACCTTGTGAGCCCAACTCACTGGTCACCCATTCAAATACCGTTTTGTTGTAATAATCCAAGCCACGAACCAAACGTGGATTTTCGACATACACAATTCCCACAGCATCCAACAACGCTTTGAATTGTTGGTAATGGTTCAGAGACTCTTCACCCAAATAATCCAACAAACGTGGTGCATGGTTGGCTATTTCTTGCAAATCTGGATTTTTGGTATCCAATACACGCAAAGGATTGGTATGCATGCGACGCTTGCTGTCTTCATCCAAAACCGCTTCATGTTGCTGTAAATAAGCCACCAAAGCCGCACGGTGCGCCGCGCGCTCTTCAGGAATACCCAAAGTATTGATTTGCAATTGAACTTTATCCAACACACCCAATCGTTCCCACAAATCAGCTGTCATCACAATCATTTCGGCATCGACATCAGGTTGGCTATAACCCAAAGCTTCAAAACCCGCTTGATGAAATTGACGATAACGACCTTTTTGTGGTTTTTCATGACGGAACATCGGACCCATATACCAAAGCTTCATAGGGCCGTTATAAAGCAAATTATGCTCAACCACAGCACGCAAACAAGAAGCCGTTCCTTCAGGACGCAAGCTCAATGAATCACCATAATCATCAAACGTGTACATCTCTTTGCCTACAACATCGGTCTCTTCACCGATAGAGCGCACAAACAAACCTGTTGATTCAATAATCGGAGTGCGAATGAATTGATACGCATATTGCTGCGCCCATTCATTCACCACAGTTTCAAATGCTTGCCAATAAGCAGAAGTGATTGGCCAGTCTTTTTGTTCAACTGGCAACAAATCATTCATGCCCTTCACTGCTTGAATCTTTTTTCCCATAATGCGTAGCTTTAGTCTTTACAATGTTTGAATCGGAATCACACGGTTTTGGCTGCGTTTGGCACCATTTGCACCGTAATTAGTTTCGACATACTCTTCGACAATGGCAATAAATTCTTGCGCCATATTATCGCCTTTTAAAGTCACTTTGCGCTCACCATCGACATATACAGGTGCGATTGGCGTTTCGCCTGTACCCGGTAAACTGATACCAATGTCAGCCAACTTGCTTTCACCTGGTCCATTCACCACACAACCCATCACCGCCACATTCAAGCTTTCCACACCGGGATATTTCAAACGCCAAACTGCCATTTGCTCACGCAAATAATGCTGAATATCGCGCGCTAATTCTTGAAATACGGTACTGGTTGTGCGACCACAACCTGGACAAGCTGTCACCAATGGCGTGAAATTACGCAAGCCCATGGTTTGCAACAACTCTTGTGCTACGACCACTTCTTGAGTGCGCGGCGCACCTGGTTCTGGTGTCAAAGAAATGCGAATCGTGTCACCAATGCCTTGCTGCAGCAAAACCGCCAAAGCCGCACTAGAGGCCACAATACCTTTACTGCCCATGCCCGCTTCGGTTAAGCCCAAATGCAATGGGAAATCACAACGCTTGGCCAAATCTGCATACACTTCAATCAAATCTTGTACATTGCTGACTTTACAAGACAAAATGATTTTGTTCTTTGGCAAACCTAAATCCATCGCTTTTTGTGCCGAAGTCAAAGCAGAGGTAATCAAAGCTTCTTTCATAACAGCATCAGCAGGCGCAGGATGGGCCAAAGCCAAATTGGCATCCATCATTTTTTTAGCCAAACTTTGGTCTAAAGAGCCCCAATTCACACCAATACGCACTGCTTTGTCATGCAAAGCGGCTTGTTCAATCATGTAAGCGAATTTCTCATCGCCCTTCACACCTTTGCCCACATTACCTGGATTGATACGGTATTTTGCCAAGGCTTTGGCACAATCTTGATAATCGCGCAACAAACGTTCACCATTGAAATGGAAATCGCCCACCAATGGTGTATTACATCCCATATCATCCAAACGTTGGCGAATCTCAGCCACTTTACTGGCCGCCTCAGGACTGTTAACCGTAATGCGTACCACCTCAGAGCCGGCATCCGTCAATTGCTTGACTTGCAAAGCCGTACCTTCTGCATCTACCGTATCGGTATTGGTCATGGACTGAACCAAAATAGGATGATCAGAACCCACCCACACATTGCCTATTTGGACTTGTTGGGTTTGTCTTCTTTTGATTTCATTCATTTTTGAGGCACCGTAAATGCTGCTGTTTTACCATCGACATAGTGTTTTTGAACGTCAATTTTTTGATCATTGAAGTTCACCTCACTGCCTGTTGCATAACCAATGCGTACTTGATAAGGCGTTTTGCCTTTAAATTGATGCACCGAATTAGCTGCAACAATACCGCTATGCAATGGCGTACCATCCGCATCGGTCACAATCAAATTAGAGCGATAACGCACTTTGATGTGCAAAACACCATCAGCCACAGCTTCTGTACCGCTTGCTGCAACAGCTGCACTGGCCGCGGCAGGTTCAGGAGTAGAAGCTTCGACAGCAGATGCCGAAGTAGATGCCATCGGCACAATCTGTACATTAGGATTGTCCAAAGCTGGCTGTGCCACTTCACCGACTTCCAAAGTAGATTTTTCCTGAGTTCGTGTTTGCTCAGAAGACTTGCTTTGCCAAAAACCAATAGCAATGACAACCACAATCAACACACCTACCAATGGCAACCATTTAGGTAAGCGGAACGGTTTTTGTTGGTCTTGAAAATTCAAACCATCGCGATTTTCAGATGAGCTTGTACTTGTAACATTTTTAGAAGCTTGCTCAGGAAATGCCTGATTCAATAATTGACCCAAAGTATCATTGTCAATTTCCAAGAAACGAGCATACGCTTTGATAAAACCTTTAATAAAAATAGGTTCTGGCAAGCCCTTATAATCTCCGCTTTCCAAACTTTCTATTTTTTTTGCAGTAAATTTCAAACGCTCTGCAACTTCGCCAATTGCGATTTTTTTGTCCAATCTTTTGGCTTTTAATAAAGCGCCAAGCTCTTGGGCGGCTTGATTGAATGCGCGCTCTTCTGACATGTTAGTGTCCTGTGGTCATTTGTCTTAATTCATCGGAATATGGGTAAGTAGAACGCAACTGCATTTCATACTCAGCTGCGGCCTGTATATGCCCCACACGGTGGGAAATCTGCCAACCTAATAATAAATCATCGGCAGACAAACGTTGTATTTGGCTTTGGTATATCTTGAAATAAGTATTGGCTAAGGCATCTTGCCCTTCGTTCATTTTCAAACGTGCCAATTCTTTATTGGCTACTGTAAACTGCGGATTGGCTGCCAAAGCTTGCTTTAATAAAGCCTCGCCTTGAGCATACTGCCCCAAACGCGCCGAACAAATACCTTTATTATAATAAGCAATAAATGGGGTTGGATAAGTAGGGTCTGCTAAAGCCACATCAAAATGCGTTAAGGATTCAGCAATACGCCCTAAGGTATTGCATTGGTACCAACCATAATTGTTATTCACTTCAGCGCTATTGGGCTCAATCGACAAAGCACGTTGATAACTTTCCTCAGCTTTGTCTGTCATCTTCAAATAATGATAAATTTCAGCCCGGGTCAATAATGCATTCAAACTGCGACTGTCTATTGCCAATGACTTATCAATTGCTTCAATTGCAGCGCGGTAGTCTTGAGCATTCATATACTCAATGGCCAATTGATTTTGAATTCTAGCCAAATCTTGAGCTTTTTCTGCTTTTGTTGGCTCTTTCAATTTGCTAGAACTACAAGCACTCAAAGCCAAAAAACTTACCGCAAGGATTGAAGCAATTTTCAAATTCATGACTGTCCTTTATCCAAATAAATTTGTTCCCACTTAGCTTGGCGCTTGGTTTTGTCTTTGACCTGACCTGCCAACTGGCCACATGCTGCATCAATATCATCACCACGTGTTTTACGCACAGTCACAATCAAACCCGCCTCCATCAAAATCTCTTTAAAGACATTGATACGCGCATTGCTTGAACGCTCATAACCTGAATTAGGGAAGGGATTGAATGGAATCAAATTGAATTTACAGGGCACATGTTTCACCAACTCAACCAATTCGCGAGCATGTTGCGGATGATCATTCACACCATCCAACATCACATATTCAAACGTAACAAAATCACGTGGTGCCTTAACCAAATAGCGCTCACAAGCGGCCATCAATTCTTTTAATGGATATTTTTTATTCAATGGCACAATTTCATCACGAATGCGATCATTCGATGCATGCAAAGACACAGCCAATGCTACAGGTGCAACCTCTTTCAAGCGATCCATTTGCGGCACCATACCTGAAGTGGATACCGTCACACGACGACGTGACAAACCATAGCCATGATCATCAAGCATGATATTCAAAGCCGTCACCACATTGTCAAAATTGGCCAAAGGCTCGCCCATACCCATCATCACCACATTGGAAATGACGCGCTCATTTTTAGGTGTCACACCCATGGCTTTATTCGCCCACCACAATTGACCAATGATTTCAGCCGCAGACAAATTGCGATTAAAACCTTGGCGGCCTGTAGAGCAAAATGTACATTCCAAAGCACAACCGACTTGCGAAGAAATACACAAAGTACCGCGCTCCGCTTCAGGAATGAACACTGTTTCGACACCGTTACCAGTGCCCACATCCAACAACCATTTGCGTGTACCGTCTTTAGATTGCTGTGATGTCATTA
The DNA here is from genome assembly GCF_000382305.1 of Vitreoscilla stercoraria DSM 513. GTDB lineage: Bacteria > Pseudomonadota > Gammaproteobacteria > Burkholderiales > Neisseriaceae > Vitreoscilla > Vitreoscilla stercoraria. Next base: position 205,275 of record NZ_KB908018.1, on the reverse strand, counting down.
AATCCGGAACCACCAATTGTGCTTGGTCATTCAATTTAGCGCGCAACGATTTAGCCAAATCGGTCATTTCGTCAAACGATGAAGCACCACCTTGGTGCATCCAACGCATCACTTGTTTGGCACGAAAAGCTTTTTCACCCATTTCTTCGAAGTGAGCGGTCAATTGGGGTAAATCAAAATTCAATAAATTGGTGGTCATATCTAATACTTTAAGCCGCTTACAGGACGCCCTCTAAGCGGCGATGATTACAAAATTAACGTGAAACAACTTCTTCAGCAGAGAAGAAGTAAGCGATTTCAATCGCTGCATTTTCCAAGCTGTCAGAGCCATGAACCGCGTTAGCATCGATAGATTCAGCAAAATCAGCACGGATGGTGCCAGCAGCCGCTTCTTTAGGGTTGGTAGCACCCATCAATTCACGGTTAGCCAAAACTGCGTTTTCGCCTTCCAATACTTGAATCATAACAGGACCAGAAGTCATGAAAGATACCAAGTCATTGAAGAAAGGACGTTCTTTGTGTACAGCGTAAAAGCCTTCAGCATCTGCTTGGCTCAACTGTTTCATTTTAGCTGCAACGATTTTTAAGCCAGCTTTTTCAAAGCGAGAGTAGATTTCGCCAATCACGTTTTTCGCTACTGCATCAGGTTTGATGATAGAAATTGTTTTTTCAATTGCCATTTTTATGCTCCATTAAGAAATTTTCATGCAATCTGCTATTTTAGCAAGGTTTCTTGCCTTGTTGTAGCCATTTTGCCGTCTATATGTGTCAACTTTTGTTATTACCTAAACTTAAATGCGGTAAAGACAAATAATTATGCGATTGCATTTCCACCATTCGGCTTACGGTACGGGTAAATTCCTCTGCAAAAGAACCTTCTATGTAAATCTCTCCCGCTTCAACTTCTGACGTAGCACACATTTTGACACGGTAATCATAAAACACATCAACCAGCCAAGTTAAACGACGTGCTTCATTGCGCTGCAAAGGTGTCAACGCTGTCATATTAGAAACAAACACCATTTCATAATTTTGTGCCAAATACAAATAATCCGCCTGAGAGCGAGGACCAAAACACAAAGTCTCAAACTCAAACCAAATCGCTTTGCTTGTGTGCGCTTTGGCTTTTAAAGGCCGGTCCCAAATACTGATGGTATTTTCCAAACGGGTCTGCCCCTGCGTCATTTTTTCAAACAACTCTGACAATTTTGCTTCATGTTGCGAATCATTTGGCACCAAAAAAATCGGCGCTTGCGTCAACGTGCGCAAACGATGATCCTCACCACCATCCACATTGATGACCTGTAAATGGTTTTCAATCAGTGCAATCGTGGGTAGAAAACTGCTGCGATTTTGACCTTGGAAATACAAATTTTTAGGCTCATAATTGGACGTCGCCACCATCACCACACCACGATTAAATAAACCTTCTAATAAACGACCTAAAATCATTGCATCGGCAATATCACTGACATGAAACTCATCGAAACACAACACACGGACTTCTCGCGCCAGCTCTGCAGCCACAATATCCACTGGATTTTCTTCTGATTTGTATTTGCCTAGACGAGCATGCATTTCAGCCATAAAAGCATGAAAATGCACACGTCGCTTACGACGATATGGCAAACACCCAAAAAAAGCATCCATTAAAAAGCTTTTACCTCGACCCACCCCACCCCACAAATACAAGCCATTTGGCGATTGCGGCGAACGAATGCTGCGACCTAAAAAGCGATTGCGCTTTTGTTTAAAGGCCATTAATTCACCCCATAATTGATCCAAATGCGCAATCGCCATTTCTTGGGCATTGTCTGCAATGAAACCTTTTTGTTGCTTAGCTTCGGCATACCAAGTTTTTGGTCGCTCGCCCTGAAATGACGGAGGGGTAAAAGTGTTCATGGTTTGAGTCATAAGATACTTTATTAATAAGTTTTAAAGATTGTACCGTACCTTGCATCAAAAAAGCACCGCTAAATAGCGGTGCTTTGTTAGTGACTGATTCAATCAATTACAATTTTGCAAGGCTTGGTCCACGCGCTCGCGCAATTCCTTACCAGGTTTAAAGTGTGGTACATATTTCTCAGGTACTTCCACTTTATCGCCTGTTTTAGGATTACGACCTACTCGTGCAGGACGGTGGTTCAAATCAAAACTACCGAAGCCGCGAATTTCAATGCGTTGGCCTTTAGCCAATGAGCGTGTCATCGTATCAACCAATACTTTAACACTATGCTCCACATCTTTAGCGACCAATTGAGTCCCTTTTTGAGCAGAAACCAACTCTGCCAAGCGTAACATTAACTCAGATTTGGTCATGCACTTGCCTCTTATTCTTGCTCGCCAGACAACTTGGCTTTCAACAAGTCGCCCAAGCTGGTAGTGCCAGCATTAGCACTGCTGCCAGAAACAGATTTCAATGCATCAGACTCTTCTTTAGCGTCTTTGGCTTTGATAGACAAGTTGATGTTGCGGTTTTTACGGTCTACGTTCACGATAACCGCTTCAACTTCATCACCCTCTTTTAAGTGAGTGCGGATGTCTTCAACGCGATCGCGTGATACTTCAGAAGCGCGCAAGTAACCTTCAACGTCATTACCCAAATCGATTACAGCACCTTTAGCGTCCAAAGATTTCACAGAACCTTTAACCAAAGCACCTTTGTCGTTCATTGCCAAGTAGTTGTTGAATGGATCGCCTTCCAATTGTTTGATACCCAATGAAATGCGTTCTTTTTCAACGTCGATTGCCAATACAACAGCTTCAACTTCATCGCCTTTTTTGTATTTGCGAACCGCTTCTTCGCCTTGTTCAGACCAAGACAAATCAGACAAGTGAACCAAACCATCGATGCCGCCAGCCAAACCTACAAACACACCGAAATCAGTGATAGATTTGATTGCGCCAGACAATTTGTCGCCTTTTTGGAAGTTTGCAGCAAACTCATCCCAAGGATTAGGCATACATTGTTTCATACCCAAAGAGATACGACGACGGTCTTCGTCGATGTCCAAGATCATCACTTCTACTTCGTCGCCCAATTGAACCACTTTGCTTGGGTGTACGTTTTTGTTAGTCCAGTCCATTTCAGACACGTGAACCAAACCTTCGATGCCTTGTTCGATTTCCACGAATGAACCGTAGTCAGTCAAGTTAGTCACTTTACCGAACATACGAGTACCTTGTGGGTAACGACGTGCCAAACCATCCCAAGGATCTTCGCCCAATTGTTTCAAGCCCAAAGATACACGGCTCTTCTCTTGGTCGAATTTCAATACTTTAGCTTCAACTTCTTGACCCACTTCCAAAACTTCAGAAGGGTGTTTCACACGGCGCCATGCCAAGTCAGTGATGTGCAACAAGCCATCGATACCGCCCAAATCAACGAACGCACCGTAATCAGTGATGTTCTTAACGATACCTTTGATGATTGAACCTTCTTGCAAGTTTTCCAACAATGCTTTGCGCTCTTCGCCCAAAGTTGCTTCCAACACTGCACGACGAGAAACCACAACGTTGTTGCGTTTTTTGTCCAATTTGATGACTTTGAACTCGATCTCTTTACCTTCGTAAGGAGTCGTGTCTTTTACAGGACGGGTATCAACCAAAGAACCTGGCAAGAATGCACGGATGCTGTTGATCATCACAGTCAAGCCGCCTTTGACTTTACCGTTGATCACGCCAGACAAGATGTCGCCATTTTCCATTGCTTCTTCCAAAGCAACCCAATCAGCAGCACGTTTGGCTTTTTCGCGTGACAATTTAGTTTCACCGAAACCGTTTTCAACAGATTCGATAGTAACAGTAACGAAATCACCAACTTTGACTTCAACTTCGCCTTGAGCGTTCTTGAATTCGTTTGCATCAATCAAAGATTCTGATTTCAAACCAGCGTTTACAGTTACGAAGTTATTGTCAATGGCAACCACTTCAGCGGTGATCACTTCACCAACGCCCATTTCCTGTAATGCAAAACTTTCTTCAAGCAGCTGGGCAAAATTTTCCATACTCATAAATTCTCACAAATACACTGCCAAGGTGTGCAGAGGTTAGTTAGTCGCAGCTTACTGCCTTGGCCAAGTAAGCGAAATAAATCAATCAGTTGACAAAAAAATCATCAATTTGGTTCCAATATTTGAATTTGAAACCGTAAGTCAGCGATTATATCCTAAAAATCAAACTTGTTGATACCATTCCAAAACTTTTTTTACCGCATTTTCAATGCTTAACTCAGTGGTATCCAATAAATAAGCATCAGGCAATTGCTGTAATGGCGCAACAGAACGGTTGATGTCATTGAAATCGCGCTGCTTAATGTCATTGACAATGGCCTGGTATTGCTCGCTTGCCAAGTCAATATTCAATTGCAAAGCACGACGACGAGCACGCTCTTCTGCCGTTGCCGTTAAAAATATTTTTAAGGCCGCATCAGGAAACACCACGCTGCCCATATCACGGCCATCAGCCACCAAACCACGCTCACCAGCAAACGCTTGCTGACGTGCCAATAAAGCTGTGCGCACTTGTGGATGCTTGGCTACTTGAGATGCGCCCATACCAATGATTTCTTGGCGAATGGCTGCGCTCACATCCACACCTTTTAGTAAAATTTGACTATCGGCAAACACCACATCCAAAGCCGCAGCAACGCCAGCGACTGCCGCTTCATCGTCCCAAGCCAAATTTTGCTGCTGCGCTGCCAAAGCCGTCAAACGATACAAAGCGCCTGAATCCAAATAATCCATGCCCAAAGCCGCAGCCACTCGTGCGGCAACCGTGCCCTTACCCGAAGCACTCGGCCCATCAATTGCAATGACTGCTGTCATATTGTGCCTTTCAGTTAAAACCAAGCAAACACACATTATATATAGAGGCGGCTACAATTGCCCGTCCTGTAAAAACCAACTTTAAACTTGGCATAAAATGCCAAAATTATGCCAAAATCTTTATCTATCACATGAAGTTGTTTACACTGACGCTTCTCGTTGAATGGTTTTTACAGGCCGCCTTTACTTTGAGTTGATGATGAAAGATTTTATTTTCCTACCTGCTAGCAACATTCGTGACAGCCATGTTCGCTTACCCGGCTCTAAAAGCATCAGTAACCGCACTTTGTTATTGGCGGCTTTGTCAGACAATGAATGTGTTTTACACGATGTTCTAGATTCAGATGACACCCAGCGCATGCTCGAGGCTTTGGCACAATTAGGTGTTGTCATTGAAACGATTGATGCCAACAGCCATCGCGTTCACGGCAGCAAGCAGCGCTTCCCCAACAAAGACGCACAATTGTTTTTAGGCAATGCAGGTACGGCTTTTCGCCCTTTAACCGCCGCTTTGGCATTGATGCAAGGACATTATGAATTGTCGGGCGTACCACGTATGCACGAACGCCCTATTGGTGACTTGGTTGATGCGTTGCGTTTGTCAGGTGCGGACATCACATATTTGCAAAACGAAGCTTATCCACCTTTGAAAATCCACCCTTGGCGTGACAATGAACAACGCACGATTCCCGTCAAAGGCAATGTTTCTAGCCAATTTTTAACCGCTTTATTGATGTCTTTGCCATTAACAGGACAAGCTTATACTATTGAGGTGGTCGGCGAATTGATTTCCAAACCCTACATCGACATCACTTTAAAATTGATGGCACAGTTTGGCATCGTCATTGAGCACGAGCAACACCAAGTATTCCATTTGCCTGCCAATGCGCTTTACCATGCGCCAGAATCTTTGCATGTCGAAGGCGATGCTTCAAGTGCATCTTACTTTTTGGCAGCAGGTTTGCTCACAGGTAAAAAAATCACCGTCGAAGGCATCAATGAAAAAAGCATTCAAGGCGATGTGGCATTTGTCGATGCTTTGGTGCAAATCGGTGCACACGTTTCTTATGGTGACAACAGCATCACAGTTTGGCGCGACAAAAAACAAGCCATCCAAGCTTTTGATTTCGATGCCAACCACATTCCCGATGCTGCAATGACTTTGGCAATCGTTGCCGTTGCCACAGGTCAAGAATGCCACATTCGCAATATCGAAAGCTGGCGTGTCAAAGAAACCGACCGTTTGAGCGCGATGACTGCCGAATTGCGAAAACTGGGTGTGCACGTTGTCGAAGGACAAGACTACATCAGCATTCATGCCCAAGCGCCCTTAAAACCAAACGTGCGCATCGACACATATGATGACCATCGCATGGCAATGTGTTTTTCATTGATTGCATTATTGGGCACACCGATTATTATCAATGAACCTGAATGCGTGAACAAAACCTTCCCAACGTATTTTGAAGCATTTGCCAAATTGTGCGTTTGAAATCTTTAGGGTTTTAAACGCCTAAAAATAAGCGTCCTGTAAAGTTTACAGGACGCTTATTACTGATAAAACAGCTTTTAAATAGCATATTCCACTTCGTATTTGGGCAAATTCAAAATGCGATCCAAAATCTTTTGCTCAATGTGTGCCACTTCCGTCAATTGCGTTCTTGGATAAGGCAAGGTCACAGTTTCATTCAAATCAATTTGTCCTTGCTCAATCAAAACCACTCGCTGCGCCGTCAAGACCGCTTCATTAATATCATGCGTCACCAATACCACCGTAAAGCCATATTGCTGCCACAACTTGACAATCAATTGCTGCATTTCCAAACGTGTCAACGCATCCAATGCACCCAAAGGCTCATCCAATAATAAGATTTTCGGCTGATGAATCAAGGCACGCGCCAATGCCACACGCTGTTTTTGACCGCCAGACAAACTGCTAGGCCAATCGTGCGCTCGCTCTGCCAATCCCACATCCGCCAAAACCTTAAATGCTCGTGGCTTCCAATCGCCTTCCAAACCCAAACCCACATTTTCCAACACCGATTTCCAAGGCAACAAACGAGCGTCCTGAAACATCAAACGGGTGGCTGCTTGGCGTTGCGCATCCGTATGATTGAAAGACACAATTTGTCCATCGGTTACGTCATCCAATTGCGCCAACAACCGCAACAAGGTCGATTTACCACAACCGCTGCGCCCGACAATGGCGACAAACTCGCCTGCTTGTATGTCTAAATGCACGCCTTTGATGATGTGGCGAGGACCGAATGATTTGTGTACGTTGACCAAACGCAACGCAAAAGCGTCTTGACTCATGCTTTGTCTCCTTGTTTTACCACGTAAGCTGGATGCCAGCGCAACAATACACGTTCCAATTGGCGCGCAATCCAATCTGCAACAAAACCCAATAACGCATAAATTAAGATGGTAAAAATAATGATGTCGGTTTGGAAAAATTCCCGCGCATGCATCGCCAAATAACCAATACCGCTGGTTGCTGAAATCGTTTCTGCGACAATCAAAGTCAACCACATAATGCCCAAAGAAAAACGCAAGCCGACCAATACGCTCGGTAAAGCTCCCGGTAAAATCACTTCTTTAAACAATGCCCAACCTGACAAACCATAGCTTTTGGCCATTTCGATCAAAGCCGCATCGGCATTGCGTATGCCATGAAACGTATTCAGATAAATCGGGAAAAAAGTCCCCAAAGCCACTAGGCACAATTTTGCAGCCTCATCAATACCAAACCACAAAATCACCAATGGAATCAAAGCCAAATTGGGAATATTGCGCAACATTTGCAAAGTATTATCCAACAAAGTGCGCAAAGTCGGTGACAAGCCCGTTGCGACACCCAAAGTCAAGCCTGTGACCCCACCAATCAATAAACCTGTGAGCGCACGCGCGGCGCTGATGCCCAAATGCAACCACAATTCGCCATTGATTGCCAATGTCCAGCCCGCTTGCGCCACCGCCAAAGGCGATGACACATTGCGCAAATATTGCTCGGGCAACCACTGCCACGCGGCTATCGCTTGCCATGTCAATAACAATGCCAATGGCAATAACCATGGCAACCATTTTTGCTGGTGCTTGAATAAAATGCTTTTCAGGACGCCTCTTGCTTGCGGGCGTACAACAGGCAAGGTCTTGGCTTTCAATTGTGCCATGATATTCTCCTTTAGCTGGCGCTGAGCGCAGCAGGACGGAAACTGTGTCCGACCACATCGCCACGGGCTTCTTGCTCGACAATATTTGGAATGCTAGGCTTATTCACATCCAACAATGGGAACAACAATTCCGCCACATGATAAGCTTCTTCCAAATGTGGATAGCCTGAAAAAATAAAGGTGTCGATGCCCAAATCAGCATATTCTTGAATGCGTGCTGCCACGGTTTGTGCATCGCCCACCAAAGCCGTTCCTGCCCCACCGCGCGTCAAACCAACGCCTGCCCACAAATTCGGACTCACCTCCAATTTATTGCGGTCACCACCATGCAAAGCCGCCATACGTTGTTGACCGACTGAATCATGAGTCGCAAATGCCGCTTGCGCTTTGGCAACGGTATCGTCATCGACATATTTGATCAGTTCATTGGCAGCACGCCAAGCTTCTTCATTGGTTTCACGCACAATCACATGCAAACGGATGCCAAAACGCACAGTGCGACCATGTTTTGCCGCTTGCGCACGCACATCATCCAATTTTTCCTTAACCGCAGCAGGCGGCTCACCCCAAGTCAAATACAAATCCACTTGTTCGCCTGCCAATTTGTGCGCAGGTTCTGAAGAGCCACCAAAATACAAAGGTGGGCGTGGTTGTTGCAAGGGTTTGAAATCCAACACCGCTTTGTCTACATGAATGTGTTTGCCGTGGAATGTCACTTCTTCGCCTTCCATCAAGCGTGTCCACACTCGCGTAAATTCGTCCGCTGCCTCGTAACGCTCGCCATGTTCCAAATAAATGCCTTCCGCTGCCAATTCGTCAGGCTTGCCACCTGTAACCAAATTGAACAAAGCACGCCCATTGGACAAGCGATCCAAAGTCGCAGCTTGACGCGCGGCAACCGTTGGCGAAATCACACTCGGGCGCACTGCCACCAAAAAGCGCAAGCGCTGCGTCAACGGAATCAAAGAAGCGGCTACCAAAGCGGCGTCTTCGCACGAGCGGCCTGTAGGAATCAATACGCCACCAAAACCCAAACGATCAGCCGCTTGGGCAATTTGCGACAAATAAGCATGGTCTACAACACGCGCACCTTTGCTACTGCCCAAATAACGTGACTCACCTTGCGTTGGTAAAAACCAAAAAATATTCAATGACATGATTATTGCTCCTGATTAGTTTTGTGGGGCTTGCCACATGATTTCGTTGACTTGGATGGCTTTAGGAATCAATTTTTCTGCATAAAATGCATCCGCCACTTTTTGTTGTTCAATGGCAATTTCAGGTGTGATGAACGCTGCACCATATTTACGGCGAATCACTGCTTCATAAGCAATGTCTTCTGGAACACCTACTTGCTTGGCTGTGATGTTGCCAAAAGCTTTCAAATCGGCATTGATGGTTTGGTCGGCTTGGTCAATATGCTTCACAATCGTCTTCACCAATGCAGGGTGTTGCTCAGCAAACTCTTTACGCGCCAAATAAAACGAATAACTTGGTTTTAAGCCTGAAGTATTAAACAAAGTGGTCGCACCCAATTGTTTTTCAGCCGCAGCTCGATATGGCTCCCATACCACCCACGCATCGACACTGCCTTGTTCAAATGCCGCACGACCATCAGATGGCTGCAAATACACAGGTGTAATATCGCTGAACTTCAAACCGTGTTTTTTCAAACCTTGTAACAAGGTGTAATGCGCGCTTGAACCTTTAACAACCGCAATTTTTTTACCTTTTAATTGACTCACATCGGTGATATTCGAACCTTTTGGCAACAATAAGCCTTCTGAATCAGGCGAAGCCGCTTCGTGTGCCACATACACCAAACCTGCATTGGCCGCTTGCGCAAAAATCGGCGGGGCTTCCCCTGTCGTTGCAAAATCCAAATTGCCCGTATTCAAAGCTTCCAGCATCGGAGGACCTGAAGTGAATTTCACCCAATTGACTTTGATATTCTCTTTGGCCAAAGCTTCATCCAGCGTTTTCTGATCTTTCAAAAACACCAAAGAACCCGATGCCTGATGACCAATGCGTACTTCTTGAATAGTAGTTTGAGTGGCAGTGGCAGCGGCTGCCACAGTCGTTTGGTTCGCTTCGTTACCAGCTTGTACGCCACAAGCTGCCAAAGCCAAACTCACAGCCGCGACCAACAAATGGGATACTAAAAATGGTTGACTCATATTGAAGATGCTTTCTATTAATAGGTGATTGGATGAACGTTCAATGTGTCTTGGTTTGCCTGCCCAGCCGAACGTCGACATCGCAACACATATTGAAATTGTCCAACCGCCCAATCCAAACGCTCTTTCAAATCGGCATCCAACACCACATTGTGTTCCTGCACTTGAATTTGTTGGTCTTGAGCAAACACGCCTGACAAAATTTCCTGCGCCTTCATCGCTGATAACACTGGCTTCAAGGCATAATCCAAAGCCAATAAATGTGCCACCGAACCACCGCTTGCCAATGGCAAAATGACTTTGTGTGCCAAAGCATCTTGCCCCAACACATCCAAAATGATTTTCAGGACGCCTGAAATAGAAGCTTTGTAAACTGGCGTGGCAATCACCAAACCATCGGCACGCTCCACATCATCTTGAAATGCTTTAATACTGGGATGATTGAAATCACCGTGTAACAAAGCATCTTGATTGAAATCACTCAATGAATACGATTTGACTTGGATGGATTCAGCATGCAAACGCTGGCTAACATAACGTAACAAGCTGCTTGAACGCGAAACCGACTTCGGACTTCCTGCTAAGGTCACTATGTACATCTGCTGCACTCCGTTTTAAGATTGAATGCAATGTAACAAGAATTTACATAAATAAAAAAGAATAAAAAATCATTTTTTTATTCTTAGAAGTTATAAAAAAATAGCAACAATGCTGATTCTGGCAATTGTTATTTACAAATTTTGCCGACATAATGTGATTAAAACAGATTCATGAAAGAACAGTTATGACCACTATTTTTATCATCATTGGCTTGATTTTATTGGTGATTGGTATCTTAGGCATTGTCTATCCCGCTTTGCCTGGCTTACCGTTGATGTTTGTTGGCGCGCTGTCCATAGGCTATGCCAACCAATTTTTTTACATGTCTTGGTGGAGCTTAGGCGCCATTGCCTTGATTGCCATCATCGGCTCTGCGCTCGATTATGTGGCAGGCACTTTAGGCGCCAAATTCACAGGCGCCAGCAAAAAAGCCTTGTGGGGCAGTATTATTGGGGCATTGGTCGGAGCGGTAGTGTCGTTGGGTGGCCTGTGGATTGCGATTTTCTTGGGGCCTTTGGTAGGCGCTGCCATTGGTGAATATTTGGACAAAAAAGATTTGCTCAAAGCAGGCAAAGTCGGTCTGGGCACGTTTATCGGCTTCATTGCTGGCGTGATTGCCAAAATTGGCTGCGCATTCATCATTGTTTCGGTAGTGACCATTGCACATTTAATACCGTGGTTACAAAATATATTTTAAGCGGCCTGTAAACCTAGTCGCAAAAAAAACGCTGCTTAATCAAGCAGCGTTTCCATTTTTCATCCTTATAAATTCTTTTCTTCTTCAATGATTTGTGCCAATTGATGACCGTTAATGAGTTTCATTGCAATGCCTTTGGCAAACGCCACCGCATCAGGCGTAAAGTGTCCTGAAGTGATGACGTAACCGCCATCTTTGCCTTCTGCTGCCACCACGCCATACAACTCGCGCACCACTTTCACGCCCACGCGCTGTGCTTTCCAATGCTTGCACTGTACCAAATATGTGCCGCCATCGCGCTTAACAATCACATCTATGCCACCATCGGGGTGATCGCCGCCTTGCAATTGCACGTCAAAACCTTGGCGACGAAACAATTCTGCTACCAAAACTTCAAAGTCTTGCCACGACACATCATCAAAACCACTTTTAGTCTGGTATTGCAATTTTGTAATGATTTTTTTGCTCTGAAAACGCCGCCACAAACCCCATATAAAACACAAAAAACATCCTAAAGGCCACAAAAATGGCACAACATACACAGCAAGGCTTACAGGACGCTTGAACGCATCAGGCCATGCAGATTCTGTCCATAACCATGCCTCCACCCAACGCCAAACACCATGCCAAACCAATACGCCAATCACCGCCCAAATCAAGACCGTAGAAAAACGTTGTGCCGCCAAATAGCGACACATCCAAACCAACCACGTTGTGGGTTTTAACCACTTCATTTACACCTCATCATGTTCTGCTAGCCACTGCGCCACCACTTGTGGCACCCCAATGGTTGCGGGCGCTGCAATGGTTTGTACTGAGTTGCCCAAAACCGCTTGGGCATTCGGGTCGACATAGACAATTTTGGCATGTGGAGGGGCTTCATGTAACAAACCTGCCGCAGGATACACTTGCAAAGATGTGCCCACAATAAGCACCAAATCCGCTTGTTTCACCCACGCAATGGCATCCTTAATCAATGGAACATTCTCACCAAACCACACAATAAACGGGCGCATCGGATTGCCCCAAGGGTCGCAATGCGCTAAGGTTTGCGGCTCAGTCCAATCAATCACATAATGCTCATGCACACTGCTGCGCAACTTGTTCAATTCACCATGCAAATGCAATACTTGCGTACTGCCTGCTCGCTCATGCAAATCATCCACATTTTGCGTAATAATCTGCACATCAAAATCGCGCTCTAAATCCACCAACGCCCGATGTGAGGCATTCGGCTGTACGGTTTGCAATTGCGCTCGACGCTGATTGTAAATACCAATTTGGGATTGCGGGCAAACGCCTCAGGCGTGGCAACGTCTTCCACCTTATGACCTTCCCACAAGCCATTGGCATCGCGAAAAGTTTTCAGGCCGCTTTCTGCACTGATGCCGGCACCACTCAAAACCACCACACGACGTTTGCCCATTTTTAACCTCAATCTAGATTACTTGTCCGCTTGCACAAAAGCTTGTGCCGTTTGGCGCAAAGCCGCCACAGCGTCCTGTAAATCTTCATCACTGAGCAACAAACTTGGCGCAAAACGCACCACATTGCTGCCTGCATTCAAAATCATCAAACCGTGTTGCAATGCCACTTTCACAAATTCGCCTGCCCGTTGTGCATAAGCCTCACTCAACACCGCTCCGATTAAGAGCCCCAAACCACGCACTTGTTCAAACAAACCGAATTCTTCACCAATTTGGCGCAAAGCGTCCTGTAAACGTGCACCTTGCGCATTCACATGTGCCAAAGTTTGCGCATCGTTGATGATGTCAAATGCGGCGCTGCCTACCGCTGCTGCCAATGGGTTACCACCGAATGTGCTGCCATGCGAACCCAAAGACAAGCTTGGTGCCACTTTATCGCTGGTCAACATCGCACCAATTGGGAAACCCGCGCCCAAAGCTTTGGCACTCGAAACAATGTCTGGCAACACGCCATAATGCTCGTAAGCAAACAATTTGCCGGTACGTCCCATGCCTGTTTGCACTTCGTCCAACACCAACAATGCTTGATTTTCGTCACACACACGACGAGCGGCCTGTAAAAATTCAATGTCCGCAGGCAACACACCGCTTTCTCCTTGCACAGGCTCAATCACCACTGCACAAGTTTTGTCGCTGATGGCCGCTTCCAAAGCCGCCACATCGTTGAATGGAATATGGGTAATGCCAGCAGGTAAAGGTGCGAAACCTTCTTGGTATTTGGGCTGTCCACCGACACTCACCGTAAATAAAGTGCGACCATGAAAACCATTCACACAAGCGATGATTTCGTTTTTCTCAGCACCAAAATGGTCAAACGCATATTTGCGCGCCAATTTAAACGCCGCTTCGTTGGCTTCGGCACCCGAGTTACAGAAAAAAACCTTGTCCGCAAACGTGTTTTCAACCAGTTTTTGCGCCAAATCTTGGGCAGCTTGGGTCGTGTAAAGATTGGAGATGTGCCACAATTTTGCCGCTTGTTGGTTCAAAGCGGCCTGTAACACAGGATGGCAATGTCCCAGCGCATTGACAGCAATGCCGCCAGCCAAATCGATATATTCACGACCTTCAGTGTCCCAAACACGGCTGCCTTGGGCAGACTCAGGAATCACGGGAGCAAATGCAAAATTGGGAGTTAAGTAGTTTTCCATGGTGTCAATTCGTGAGAGCAACAAAAAGAAGTTGATTGTAGCCCCAAGCCAGCCGTTTGACCATGCCACAAAATAAGCCAAGCCGAGCTTGCACAAGCTTCTTGCTTTAAATCAGCAAGATGTGAATGAAAAATGTCTACAATGTAAATAGTGGCTAGGTTTACACAACTAAACACTAACAAGGAGAACAGCTCGGTACAATATGCAGCGACTATTACCTTATCATCATAAAATGAAGTTCGAATTTACAAAGGAACAGCTTATGTTAAACGTGCTGCGCCGCAAACCCACTTGGTATGCCACTTTAGGTTTGTGCTTGACATTAGGAATCAGCCTTCCTGCCCACGCCGATGATTTAGACATTTTAGGTCAATTTATCTCAGAACAAAATTTGGTCACTCCCGAAGCCACGCCCCAAGCACAATTTCGTGAATTGAGTTTTGAAGCGCAACAATTAGGTCCGGTATTGACATCACAATCGGCTTTGATTTTAGATGCCAATACAGGCCGCCCTTTGTATCAAAAAAGCAGTAACAGCGTGCGTCCAATTGCTTCTATCAGCAAATTGATGAGCGCCATGGTATTGCTGGATGCAGGACTGAACCCTAACGAGCGCATTACCATCACCAATGATGAAATCGATCGCCTCAAAGGCACAGGCAGCCGTTTGTCTATTGGTACGGTGTTGACGCGTGAACAATTGCTACACATCGGCTTGATGAGCAGTGAAAACCGAGCCATTCATGCTTTGGGTCGTACTTATCCAGGCGGTATGCCTGCATTTGTCAACGCCATGAACCAAAAAGCGCAACAATTGGGTATGACCAATTCTCGCTTTGTCGAACCTACTGGCTTAAGCCCACAAAATGTATCCACGGCCAACGATTTGGCCAAAATGGTTTTAGCAGCGTCTCAATACCAAGCCATCCGTTATTACTCCACCCACAACGAAGCGTTTATTCCAACCAGTGCGGGTAAAACCCAAAAATATTCCAATTCCAATGCATTGGTGCGTGAAGGCACTTGGAATGTGGTGGTACAAAAAACAGGTTATATTCGTGAAGCCGGTCGTTCTATGGTCGTAGAAACCCAAATTCAAGGCCGCCCTATTGTCATGGTCTTGCTCAACTCGCCAACTTCTGCAACGCGCGTCAACGACGCTCGCAGTATTGGCAATTGGGTGCAATACCAAGGTCCTGTTTAGGTCGCTACGCAAACATCTAAAAAAAGCCACTGTTTCACCAGTGGCTTTTTTGATTGCATATTGCATTTTTCACAACAAAAAATACATCAATGCAGGCAAAGTCAAAACACTTAAAACCGTTTGCAAGCTGATAATGCCTGCCATCAAAACCGCATCACCGTTCAAAACTTTGGTCAATACATACGATGCCGATGCTGTTGGCAAACCAAAAAACACAACCAAAACTTGTGTTGCCAAAGGACTCAAGCCAAACAACCAACACACGCCAAATGCCAATACGGGCAACAATAACAATTTTGAAACACTGTGTAATACCACCCAATGTGCGTTTTGTTTGATTTGCCCAAATTGCAAGGCCGCACCCACACACAACAAGCCCAAGGTCAAACTGGAATTAGAAAACAATTGCAACAATTGCCCCAAACCTGCCCATATTGGAATGTTCAACACATTGACAACAGAACCTGCCACACAAGAGGCAATCAATGGATTTTTAAACAATGATTTCAAAATATTGGGCAAATTCATTTGCTCTTTTGGCAGCAAAGAAACAATAGACAAAACATTCACCAATGGAATGCTCACCGCCATGATGACCGCCAAAATCGGCGCACCCAATCCGTCTGCCAAAGTAGACACTACCGCCAAACCAATATACGTGTTAAAGCGGATATTGCTTTGCATATACACGCCCAAACGTTGTGGGCTGATGTGGTATTTTTGACCCAACCAAAATACCAAAGCTGCCACCACACCCACCACCATCAACATCGCCCACACCACTTGCACCAATGGTTGCCATGTAATGTTGGCTTTGGATAAAGACAAAAACAGCAAAGCTGGAAACAAAACGTAATAATTCAGCTTCTCCGCACCTGCCCAAAAATCTGCACCAAAAAAATTTTGCCGTTTACACACATAACCACTGGCAATCAAGGCAATTGCTGGAAACAGCGCCAATACCATTTGTTCCATCTTGTTTTCATCCGCTCACGCCTGTTACAGGCCGCTTTGTTTGAGAATGAACACAGCATACCACTCATGCATACTCATGATAAAATGAGGTTTTACTCATGTATCAGCCATGACTTTCACCCA
The DNA here is from genome assembly GCF_000382305.1 of Vitreoscilla stercoraria DSM 513. GTDB lineage: Bacteria > Pseudomonadota > Gammaproteobacteria > Burkholderiales > Neisseriaceae > Vitreoscilla > Vitreoscilla stercoraria. Next base: position 188,865 of record NZ_KB908018.1, on the reverse strand, counting down.
ATTGGACATTTTTGTTTTGGTGGCAGAATTGAAAAGTTTCACCGCCACAGCCGAACGCTTGAACATTTCACAATCGGCTGTTTCACATGCCATCAAAAGCTTGGAAAAAGAATGGCAATTGAGCTTGATGTCGCGCCACCACACCGAGTTTGAGCTCACTGAGGCAGGGCACACGTTGTTGTTACATGCCAAAGAATTGCTGAGTGTGAATCAAACCTTGCAGCAACATGTGTCCTCTTTGCGCGGTTTACACGAAGGCTCCATCAAAATTGGTTCATTTGGAACCTCGGCTTCGATTTGCCTGTTGCCCAAAATTTTAGAAGCCTTCCAACAACGCTATCCCAAAATTGATGTGTACATAGACGAAGGCGATGACAAAGAAATCAGCACTTGGCTGTTAGAGCGTAAAATTGATGTGGGTTTTGTGGTCTTGCCGGATGAGCGTTTTGACACGTTTGCTTTGACCGAAGACCGCTTTGTGGCTTTGCTTCCCAGCAGTTTCCCATTGGCACAACAAACCTTTATTCATCCCAAGGATTTAGATCATCTACCCTTCATCATGACCACCGCAGGCAGTCAAACCTATGTTGAGAAAATCTTGCAACAACACCAATCCAAACCCAAAATCCAATACCATTTTTCTCAATTAATGACCATCATCAATATGGTCAATGCACAACTAGGTGCGAGTATTGTGGCAGAGATGGCTTTGTTTGATGAAGTATTGGAGCGTTATCCAAATGTAATTAAAAAACCGCTGCGCCCGAATGTCAGCCGCAAAATTGGTTTGGCGGTGAAAAACAAAACCCATATGAGCCCTGCTTGCCAAGCATTCATTGAAGTGGCACAAAGTCTTTTTGATTGAAAGGTGTTACAGGACGCTTGAAAACCACATTTTTGAACAGTGCCTCCCCAAAAAACCAAAAAAAAATCTGCCTTTGAGCAGATGATGATTTTTTGAAACTTGGATTCAAATGGTGGCCAGAGGCGGGATCGAACCGCCGACACACGGATTTTCAATCCGTTGCTCTACCGACTGAGCTATCTGGCCATGATGTCTCATGACAAGTTTTGAAGCAATCTTAAATGGTGGCCAGAGGCGGGATCGAACCGCCGACACACGGATTTTCAATCCGTTGCTCTACCGACTGAGCTATCTGGCCGCGCTTAAGAGATGCGTATTAAAACACCAATGGCGATTTTACGCAAGCATTTTTCGATTCTAACATCGCATAAATCACGAACACTTTGTTTTTATACACTTTAAAAGTGTCATACAAACACATCAAAAGCGTCCTGTAAACCTCAAAAAATGCCTACAAAACGCCTTAAGCGTATTATGACACTGCATCATTCAGCAATGTTGCAGCCACTTGACCAAACAACAATTGGCTACCAATAACGGCATTAGGGTCATTTTCACCTTTAGGTGGACGCTTGTGCGCCGCTTTAAACGCATCCGAAGCGCGCCAAACTTGAAAATCCTCCATAGTGCGCCAATACATATTCACGCTCATTTCATCTTGATTTTCTTGCTCTACCACAATCACCTCTACTTTGATGAAACCTGCAAACTCACACAAAGCTTGAGAACTGGTAAAACGTGGCGCCATTTCAGCACCTTTGCCTTTAGACACACAGATACGATTGGTCACAACAATCATTTTGCTTCCTTATTATTTGATTTAAGACAACTTTTAAAACATGACATCTGTTTCAACCCAACCTTTTTACCACAAAAAATAAACTTATCTTGACAATTCTTTGGGAACATTCCGATAATAATACAAATGATAATAATTATCAAAATTATTATCACAACTATACCATTCATCAACCGATACCGATTGCCAGAAAGTTTTTCAATGATTCGCTCTCTTCGTCCCATCGTTTACTGTGTCTGCAGTGCTTTAGCGGCTCTATCTTCACAAGCTGCATGGTCAGCCAATAACGAAGCAGAAACCGTGTTACCAACCATTATCATCAATGCCGACCAAGCAACGACTGCCAACACCCACAATCAAAAAATCAGTCGCGATGATTTGGACAAAGCTGGCGCGCACGACCTCAAAACCATGGTTGGGTATGAGCCCGGCGTAGAAGTGGAATCCCAAACAGGCTTGAACAATGGCAATTTCAATATTCGAGGTATTTCAGAAGACCGAGTTTTGGTCATGGTCGATGGTTTGAACCTACCCGATTCATTCAAAGACAGTTTTTGGTATGGCGGCAACAACAATCGTTCTAAAAATGGCATGACATTCGGTCAAAATGTGGTGGAACCCGATACCATCAATACCATCAACGTGGTCAAAGGGCCGTTTGAAGCACAATATTCAGGTGAAGCCATTGGCGGCTCGGTCAATATGAAAACGTACAATCCTGAAGATTTGATTGCCGAAGGCAGCCGTGTCGGTGGCTTATTCAAAGGCGGTTATAACAGCGGCAATCAAGGTTGGAGCAGTACTTTAGGCGGTGCTGCCAAAGGCGACGTGGCTTCAGGCTTGGTGATGTATACCCATCGCAGCTATGGCGAAACCCAAAGCGCAGGCGCACAATCGAGCGAGCAAGACAATGACAGCAACAATCTTTTGCTCAAAGGCAAACTGGATTTAGGTACACATCAATTGAGCGCCACAGGCGAATATTTCAAACGCAATGGTCATTCTCAAGATTTATTGAGCGTGGGCAGTTTGGATGACACTGCCAGCGAACGCATGCGCACCAGCTTGCAATACCAATATCTGCCTGAAAACAATGGCAGCTTGCAAGCCATCAAAATGGGATACGATTACCAAGATTCGGATTCAGAACTGTTCCAAATTGAACCAAGCAGCCGCCATTTTCAAGGCTATGATCAATCTCAACACCGTTTTCATACCCAAGGTTTGTGGCAATTTGATGCAGGTGTTCAACACAACATCATGACAGGCTTGGAATACCGCAATGTTACAACATCAACCAATCGCCACAAAACCGATTACAACGCTTCAGGGGTTCAAGTCGGTGCAGTTGATACTTTATTGTATTACCCTGAAAACCAAAGAGATATTTGGAATGTATTTGTACAAGACCGTATGGTGTTTGACAATGGTCTTTCTTTGACGCCTGCTTTGCGCTATACCCATGAAACATCCACGCCCAATCGCGATGATTTTGATCGTTTGAAAAACCAAGCAAATGTGTCTTTTGACCAAATGGCAGCCAAACGCAGTTACAGCAAAATCTTGCCAAGCTTGAAATTGAACCTGCCGTTGAATGACGAAAACCAATTGTTTGCCTCTTACGCCAAAGGCCATAAAACACCACAATTTGACTCACAAGGCGCAGCTTCACACAGCGTTTTAGGCGGCAGAATTCAATATTACAATATACCTAATTTTGATTTAAAACCTGAAGAATCCGACAGCTTCGAGTTTGGCTGGCAACACGATGGCGACAATACCCACGCCAAAATCACCGGTTTTTACAACCGTTATAAAAACTTCATTCAAGAAAGCCAAACCATCAACACATTCTATCCTTCAGGACGCCCACCGTTCCCGATGGTAATGGAATTGAGTGCAGTGAATCTGGACAAAGTGGTGACTTATGGTATCGAAGCACGTGGTCAATATGATTTTGCACCTTATTGGAACGTCAATGGCAGCTTCTTTTGGATGCGTGGTGTCAACCAAGATGACAACAGCCATTTGAGCAGTGCCTTGCCAATGAAAACCCGTTTGGGCTTGGCTTATGCCAATGAAACTTGGGGCGCCAATGCCGATTGGACCATCACTGCCGCCAAAACCAAATATGCCAGTGCTGACCAAACCACGCCCAAAACACCCGGTTATGGCTTATTGGATTTAGGCGCGTTTTGGAATGTGAACAAACACACCAAACTGTCGTTGAATGCTTACAACGTTTTGAACAAAAAATATTGGTTGCCCGCTGACATGTTGTGGTTGAACACCACAGGTCAATTGGCTGACAAAGACAGTCATACACAAATGGGTCGTGCCATTGGTGCCAATATCCAAATTAAATTTTAATCTGTAGTCCCAATATAGTTACAGGACGCTTAAATTAGATACAAGCGTCCTGTAAACCCATAACACCTATTTTATATGGAACCCAATCATGTCTCAATTATGGCAACAATACCAAGATTTAAAAGCACAAAACGCTTATTTATTCCAATACGAAGCAGCCGATTTGCTTCATGTCAGTGAAGGTGAGTTATTGTCATCGGCACCTGAATCTGTGTATTTGGGTCAAGACTTTGGTGCCATTTTCAAACGCTTAGAAGCGATTGAAGAAGTGCAATTGATGGTACGCAACCACATTGCCGTACACGAAAAACATACCCGCATCACACCGTTAAAATTGTCCCCAAAAGTGGGTTTGGCCATTGATGTGGGTGGTTTTGATGTGCGCTTATTCCCTAGCCATTGGCACCATGCCTTTGCCCATGATTTTCCTAGCCGCGGCAAAACCTTGCGCTCTATTCAGTTTTTTGATGCTCATGGTTTTGCTTTGCAAAAAGTGTATTTACAAAGTGACAACGACGATGTGTGGCAAGCGATTGTGGACGATTTCAAACAAGCGCAAAAACCCACATTCACACCAGAAACACCGCATATCACCGAACAAACCGTTTTAAACGATGAACAATTGCAAACTTTCCAACAACGCTGGCGCGGTTTGACCAATGTACATCAATTTTTCGGTTTGTTAGAAAGCTATGCTTTAACACGCCAACAAGCGTTTGAGTCGGCACCTGAAGGTTATGCTTTTCAATTAGAAACCACTGCCATCGAAGCCATGTACGAAACGGCAGCAGCACAAGAAGTACCGTTGATTACCTTTATCGGTAACAAAGGTATTGTGCAAATTCAAACGGGTACAGTAAAAAATGTGTCACGCATGCGTGGTTGGTTGAATATTTTTGACCAAAAACACAATGGTTTCACCATGCATTTAGACGATGCCAAAATCGCCACCACTTGGTTGGTATTGCGCCCAACCACAGATGGTTTAATCAGCTGTATTGAAGCTTTGGACGAACAAGGTCATACGGTTTTGAGCGTGTTTGGTCAACGTGTAGAAGGCCAAGCAGAGTTATCTTCTTGGCGCCAAGTATTGCAAAACGTGACCGAGCAAACCATTTCTGAGGAATCATTGGCATGAAACCGTCCATCAAAATACTGCTGTCAGGCATAGTATTGGCAATGACGACGGTTTCAGCGCAGGCAGCCGAACGCATTGTGGTATTGACCAGCGATGTGTCTGACATCATCGTGGCTTTGAAAGCGGAAAAACAAGTCATTGGCCGCGACAATTTGAGCAAAGCGCCCAGCTTGGCACATGCAAAAAACATCGGCATGTTTCGCAATTTGACTGTTGAGCCGATTGTCGCTTTAAAGCCGACGTTGGTATTAGGCAGTTGGATGGCCAATCCAACCCATATTTATGACCAATTAAACCGCCATCAAGTCAAAGCGGTGAATGTTTCACCACAACAAAATGAGCAAACATTCGCCAAAGGCATTGTGCTCGTGGGAAAATACGTGGGTAAACAACCCCAAGCCCAAGCTTTGTCCAATCAATGGTCGGCACAAATGAAACCTCGCTCACACACAGGCAAGCGTTATGTTTTCACTTACGATGGTCAAATGGTGGCAGGTAAAAATACCGTCGCAGACACTTTGATTCGTTTGGCAGGTGGCGTGAATGCTGCCAATCAATTGGAAGGCATACGCCCGATTGCACGCGAAACATGGGCCACATTGAAGCCTGATGTGATTGTGATTGCCAATCACAGCTTGCCTGTGGTCGGTGGCAGTATTGAAACATTCAAGCAGCGTCCTGAAATCGCTGTCAGTGCCGCAGCCAAGCACAATAAAGTGTTGACCATGACGGCCAATGAAGCTTTTAGCTTGGATTTAAATAGCCCGAAAGTTGTAGAAAAACTCCATGCGCTCGCTCGTTAGTCATTTGCCCATGCGGCACACTGCGCTCCCAAAAATCTTGTTTTGGTTTTTGGGAGCGGTATTGTTGGTTTGGTTGTGTTTGGGTGTCGGCTTGGGAACGTGGGAGCGTCCCGACCAAATTGACCCGATGATTTGGCAATTGCGCTGGCCTCGTGTTCTTGTCGCATTGCTCGTTGGCACAGCTTTGGCAGTGGCAGGTGCGGCAATGCAAGCTTTGTTTGCCAATCCTTTGGCAGATCCAAGCTTGATTGGTACCTCCAGTGGCGCGGCTTTGGGCGTGGTATTGGTGTTGGCGTTTGGCTTCGGCGGCATGGGCGTGTCACTCGCTGCATTTTTAGGTGCCATGACCGTGTGTTTGTTGGTCTTGGGCGTACACCATTTATTGGGTGCAGGACGCTTGGGTTTGCTGATTATCGGCTTTGCCATCAGCGCATTTTGTATGGCCGTGGTGAGCTTAATCTTGTTCATTTCAGACGACATGGTTTTGCGCAGCGCCACCAATTGGCTCTCAGGCAATTTGGGCGCAGCAGGCTTTGTGCCGATTCATTATGCCGCCATCACCATGCTCATCGGTTTGGTGGTTTTGGTCGCCAAAGCCCGTGATTTGGACATTTTATTATTGGGCGATGAAACTGCTTTGTCTATGGGCATCAATGTCAAACATTCTCGTTTGTGGATTGTCATCGGCACCACTTTGCTCACAGGTGCGGCAGTGTCTTTGTCAGGTGTGATTGGTTTTATTGGCATGATGATACCGAATGTGATTGCCTCGATTTGGGGCGGCACGCGCGCGAGCATCATGTGGCGTTCGGCTGTGGTCGGTGCAATATTTTTATTGCTCGTAGATACGTTTGCCCGCTCGATTGTTTATCCCATTGATTTGCCTGTCGGCATCGTCATTTCATTGATGGGCGCACCGTTTTTCTTGTGGTTATTTGTCAAAGGCATCCGCACATGAGCGATTTATTTCATATCAGCGGCCTGAAAGTCGCTTTTGGAGAACGGGTGATTTTGGACATTGATGAATTGGCCATTTCCAACCACGCCATCACCGCCATCATCGGTCCCAATGGTGCGGGCAAATCGACGTTGCTCAAAAGCTTGCTCGGACAATTTCCCAGCCAAAACTTGTCTTGTTTGGGCGAATCGGCAAGCCATATGCTCAAGCAAGGCAAAATTGCATGGGTTGGGCAACATGAAATGTTTGCCACACCTTTGAGCGTATTGGAATATGTATTGTTGGGTCGCTATCCGCATTTGGGTTGGCTCTCTCGCCCTAGCCAAAAAGACACAAATGATGCGCACCAATTGCTAGCAGAATTTGAACTCAGCGCTTTTGCCAACAAGCGTTTGCAAGCTTTGTCTGGCGGTGAAAAACAGCGTGCAGCCTTGGTACGGGCGTTGTTGCAAGACACCCGCATCATGTTGCTCGATGAGCCTAACAACCATTTGGACATCAAACACCAACACCAATTGATGCAACAATTGAATCATTTCCAACAACAAAAATCGGTTAGTTCGGTGATTGTGTTACACGATTTGACGCTGGCGGCCAATTATTGTGATGAAGTGATTTTATTGGGTCATGGTCAATTGATTGCGCAAGGCAAGCCCGAAGATGTGATGACGGCAGCCAATTTATTTGAAGCGTATCAATGGCACATCACACCGCAATACCGTGATGGTATTTGGTATTTTGACTCGTTTCAAGCAGCCCATTGAATGCACTTACAGGACGCTTTAAGCGTCCTGTAACTTATATGGTCTGTTCTATTTTCGCTTCTCGAATCGGCAAATGAATCAATGCAGCCACAGCCGCCAACACCATATCCGCATACCACATCCAACGATAATCCCCAAACTCGGTAATAGATAGACCACCCAAATACGCACCCAAAAAACCACCGACTTGGTGCGAAAACAAAGTCAAACCAAACAACGTCGCCAAATAACGCACGCCAAACAATTTGCCAACCAACGAAGCCGTTGGTGGTACGGTCGCCAAAAAAGTAAAGCCCAAGCCAACTGCCAAGACATAAAACACCCATGGCTCACGCGGCATATTGATGAACCACAACACCATCACCGCCCGCGCCAAATACATCCAAAACAAAATGTATTTGCTGCGATAACGTGACACCCAGCGTCCTGCCAGCAAACTGCCCGCCACATTCGCCAAACCAATCAATGCCAAAGACCAACCCGCCACTTGCGCATTCAAACCGCAAATCGCCACTTCACCGGGCAAATGTGTCACCAAAAAAGCAATGTGAAAACCACAAGTGAAAAAACCCAAATGAATCAGCAAATAATCTCGATTTCGCAATGCACTCAGCACAGTTTGTTTTAAACCACCATCGGCAGTGGCGGCAGTGGCGGCCTGTGTTTTGTCATACGGGCGTGTGGCGGCAAACAACAAAGGAATGGTGGCCACAGTCAAAGCCGCCATCGCAAACATCGACTGCATCCAACCAATCGATTTAATCAAGCTTTGTGTCAACGGCGATACCACCACTTGTCCCAATGAGCTGCCAGCATTCATGATGCCCGAGGCATTGCCGCGCATTTGCGGTGTAATGTGTTGCGCCACCGCACCCATCATAATGGAAAAGCTGCCTATGCCCGAGCCAATGGCACTTAAAATACCCAAACCCACCATCATGCCCCATTCGCTCGGCCACAAAGGTGGAATGACCAAGCCAATGAGTAAGACCACCATACCAAACACCAATACAGGTCGTGGTCCAAATTTGTCCGCAATCGCACCCGCTACAGGTTGAATTGCCCCCCATAAAAACTGTCCTATCGCCAAAGCCAAACTGATAGAGGCGATGCTGATGGAAGTTGCTTCGCTGATAGGCAATACATACAAACCCAAAGAATTGCGCACACCCATGGTAATCAACAACAATAAAGTGGCGGCCAAAACCATATACCACAGCGAACGACTGGATGAAGCGTGTGAAAACATGTATGCTCCGCTAAAAAATCGGTATTTAATTTAAATATATTCCATCATTTAAAAAAATTTTGATGGATTCAAACACTCAAGCAAACTTATTTGACATTATCTAACTCAGACGTGCGCCCATCTTGAGCATATCGTTGTTGGAAAAAAACAAATCCATCCAATCAAAACAAACATTTAAATCGATTGTCATAACAATATCAACACCTGTATCTATACAACATTGTTATCTTTCAAATAATATTTTTGTAGATTTTGAAACCATCTTTTTTGAAATCATCTATTATGAAAGCCATCATCCTACAAGCAATCTGTTAGCAAACACACAACTGGATACCAAAAAGATTCAGGCCACATACACATCTAGCTGCCATCTACACGAGAACAGCGATTGCACGGATTTTGATTATGGAAACACACGACCCGCCCAAATCATCACCATTATGGAAAGTCGTCTTTGTATTGATACTTGGCACTTTTGCGATGGGCAATGCCAAATTTTCTATCATTCCTTTGGTGCCAACCATTGCCGCTGATTTGCAAATCAGCAATCAAGCGGTTTTGGATTCTGTGTTTGCTTATTTTTGGGGTGGCTTTGCCGGTGCACCGATTTTGGCTTTGCTGTTTCGTAACTGGAACAAACCTAAAATCTTGGCCTTACTGAGTTTGTGGTGTTTTTTAGGCAATATTCTCAGCTCTTTTGCCCATAATGCCGAAACCTTATATTGGTTGCGCTGGTTTAGCAGCATTCCTCATGCGGCTTTTATGGCATTTGCCACTTTATTAATCTGCGAAATCGCCCCGCCCCAAAAACGCGGCCTGTATTTAGGCATCATCTTATTGGGCATCTCGTTGTCCACCTTATTTGTCGTGCCATTTAACACCTTAATTGGCATGCAACACGGTTGGGAAATCTCTTTTCGGTTTGTGGCTTTATTGGACTTGTTGATTTTCATATTGGTATTGGATTTACTGCCCAAAAACCTCAATCCCACCATTTCCACCACCATTGCCCAACAATTGTCAGGCTTAAAAAATCCACAAGTCTGGCAATTATATGTTTTGGGTTTGTGTATCATCACTTGCGCCACTGCCGCATGGTCGTTTGGGATTGCCACCATCAACCACGCAAGCCCACTCAATATGCCCTTCAAAGTCACGTTATTGGGTATTTTAGGATTGGGCTTTATCATTGGCCAAATCATCGGTGGTCTCGCCGCCGACAAAAATGTCCATGCCGCCATCGGCATCAATACGGCTTACACCTTATTGGTCTTGATTTGTTTGATTGCCAGCTTGCCTAACTATCACATAGGCATTATGGCAATTTTTTTACTGAGCATTTCATTTGCAACCATCAATATCATGATGCAAATTCGTTTATTGGATTTTCCCAGCACATCGCTGTATTTGATTATGTGTTGTTTCAATGCTTGCATACAATTGGGCAATTTTTTGGGCTCTTGGCTCTCAGAAGTGGCTCAACACAGCCATCAATCCACACAAACCATGATGGTTTATACCTTACCTTTAAGCCTCTTGGCGCTATTCATTTGGTGGTATTTAGACCATCAGCGTATCAAAAAACCTCAATCAAAATTTCCTTCTAGCTAGGTTTAATACATAAAAAAGCGTCCTGTAAAGATTACAGGACGCTTATTCTGATTACCGCATCAATATTGTCATGTCTGTTTTAACGCAATTCTTTTGGCAATACAAAAATAATGCTTTCTTCGACGCCGCTTAACTCTTCCACCACGCCATGTCCCCATTCTTGGATTTGCGCAATCACGCCTTGCACCAACAACTCTGGCGCCGAAGCACCTGCGGTCACACCAACATGTTTTTTGCCTTCAAACCAAGCTGGTTCTAAGTAAGTGGCATTGTCGACCATATACGCATCCACTCCCAACAACGCCGCCACTTCACGCAAACGGTTGCTGTTAGAGCTGTTAGGCGAGCCAACCACAATCACAATGTCGCATTCCGATGCCAATTTTTTCACCGCTTCTTGGCGATTGGTCGTTGCGTAGCAAATGTCTTCTTTGTTCGGGCTTTTAATATGTGGGAAACGTGCTTTCAACGCTTCAATAATGTCGAACGTCTCGTCCACAGACAATGTGGTTTGGCTCACATGCGCCAATTTTTCTACATCGTCTACTTCCAACCTAGCCACATCTTCCACCACTTCCACCAGCAACATACCGCCTTCGCGCACCTGTCCCATTGTGCCTTCGACTTCAGGATGACCTTTGTGACCAATCATGATGATTTGATAACCTTCATCATTCAAACGCTGTACTTGCTTGTGGACTTTGGTCACCAGTGGGCATGTGGCATCAAAAATGCGAAAACCGCGACTGATGGCTTCTTCTTGCACCGCCAAAGACACACCATGTGCAGAATAAATCAAAGTAGCACCTTCTGGCACATCACTCAATTCCTCAATGAAAATCGCACCTTTATTGCGCAAATCATCGACGACAAATTTATTGTGTACCACTTCATGGCGCACATAAATCGGCGCACCGTATTCTTCCAACGCACGCTCAACAATGCTGATGGCACGATCAACGCCCGCACAAAAACCACGAGGATTCGCCAATAAAATCGGTTGTGACATGTGTATATATCCTTGTTATTTGGCAGCGTTTGCCGCTGCTTGTTGTTTTTCTAATTTGCTTTGATGAAAACCATCAATCACCAACATCACCGCACCCACACAAATAAAGCTGTCGGCAATATTGAAAGCAGGATAGTAATAAGGCTCAACATAAAACAATAAAAAATCGATGACATGACCATGTACAAAACGATCGACCACATTGCCTATCGCACCGCCCACAATCGCCGCCGCACCCCAATTGCCCCAACAACCAAACTGCGCTTTGCGGATAGACCACAATAGCCAACCGCTGATGGCAAATGCCAACACTGAGAAAAACACCACTTGCCAACCGCCTGCATTCGCCAAAAAACTGAATGCCGCACCCGGATTGTAAACATGGGTCAAATCAAAAAAATCAGTGATGATATTGATGCGAGTCGCGCCCAAAAAATAACCTTGCTCATCGTAAACAGGCGCTGGAATTTTATGAATGACCATCCATTTGGTGAATTGGTCTAACACGATGGCCAAAAATGCCAACAACAAATATTTGCCTAAAGCAACAGGCTGAACAGGCTGGTTTTGAGTGTGCATAAACTGATTAACTTTATTGAGAACGTTCGTATTGTCGCACAATTTCAGCAATTTCCACGCGACAAGATTTGTACCACTTCCAGACACCTTTGTTTTGAGCAATTTGATGGTCGACATTATGACGCCATGCTTGAATATCGCCTAAGCTGTGCCAATATGAAACCGCGATTTCATCATTGCCTTGACCACAAGCTTGAAAATCAATGCAATGGTATTCATTTATCGCCAATTGACGCAAATATTGAGCAGTTTGCACATAATCTTCGTCCAATTGATCAATTGTTGCTCTAAAAATCACCACATACATTTTTGACTCCCTTATTTTACAGGTCGCTTCATCATGCTTTCGGTATCAACCATCCCATACATTCAAAACAAATTTACAGGACGCTGCTTGAAAGCGTCCTGTAAAAGATGGATTTATGCTGAAAACACGCCCGTAGACAAATAACGATCCGCGCGGTCACACACAATACACACAATCACCGCATCTGGATGGTCTTTGGCAATTTGCAAAGCCGCCCAAGCCGCACCGCCCGAAGACACGCCAGCGGCAATGCCTTCTTCAGTCGCCAATTGGCGCATGGTCGTTTCGGCATCGCTTTGCTCGACATCCATAATCACATCCACACGCGAAGCATCAAAGATTTTTGGCAAATACTCTTGCGGCCAACGACGAATGCCCGGAATGCTTGAGCCTTCGGCAGGCTGTAAACCGACAATTTGCACGTCTGGATTTTGCTCTTTTAAATATTTAGACACGCCCATAATCGTGCCTGTGGTGCCCATAGAGCTGACAAAATGGGTGATTTTGCCTTGCGTTTGTGCCCACAATTCAGGACCCGTAGTCAAGTAATGCGCTTCGTAATTGTCTGGATTGGCAAATTGGTCTAACACTATGCCTTTGCCTTCGGCTTGAAGCTGCAACGCCAAATCGCGCGCGCCTTCCATGCCTTGTTCTTTGCTCACTTCAATCAACTCAGCACCATACACACGCATCGCATCTTTACGTTCTTGGCTCATATTGTTAGGCATAATCAATTGCATTTTGTAGCCACGCATCGCCGCCACCATCGCCAAAGCAATGCCCGTATTGCCTGAAGTCGCCTCAATCAAAGTGTCACCCGGTTTGATGTCACCGCGTTTTTCCGCCTGCATAATCATATTGTAAGCTGGACGGTCTTTGACCGAACCTGCTGGATTGTTGCCTTCCAATTTGGCCAACACCACGCCCGCACCTGCATCTGATAAACGCTGCAAACGTACCAAAGGTGTTTTACCTACAAATGCATCCAATAAATATTCTTGTTGAGCAAACACATTGTTTTGCGACATAGTCATCCTTCATTCACTGCAAAAATAGCGGCACCTGCCGTCAGAAGCCGCTATTGTACCGCTTTTATGCGTTAAATTTGGTTTACATTCACGCCAAACACATGCGCAAAAATGCCATTGAACGCTGCCACGCCACCTCAGCCGCACCTTCGTTGTAAGCTGCTCGCTGATTGCAATTGAATCCATGCGCCGCAGGATAGACATACACCACCACTTCATCGGCATATTTTTCACGCAAAACATCAATGCCGTCCATCGGAGTGGTCATGTCATTATCCGAAAAATGTGCCAACACAGGCGCAATCGGCTTGTTTTGCAATTCCACCTCCGCAACCATGCCACCGCCATAATAACAAATCGCCGCCCACAAGCCTTGCGCCTGTTGTGCTGCACGCCAAGTATTCAGGCCGCCCCAACAAAAACCCATCATGCCCACTTTATTGACATGTTCATTGTCATACGCCCAATCAATACATGCTTGGATATCGCTCATCACTGGCGCTTTGAATATCACTTCGATTTCTTGTTTCAAAGCCTTGCCATGCTCAATGTCTGCCGCGCCATACGCCATATTGACGTTTGTTTCCACACGGTCAAACAATTGTGGTGCCATCGCCAAATAGCCTTCTTTTGCCAAACGGCGACACACATCTTGAATGTGGCTATTGACACCAAAAATCTCCATCGCAACCAAAACTGCGGCTTTAGCAGGTTTTTCAGGACGCACCACAAATACCTGCGTTTGAAAACCATCATCAGAAGCGATGCTGAGCCATTGTTCATTCATATTGTTTCCCCTGCTTTTATTACAAATAACCACACCCTAACGCTTTACCATAATTTTGTCATGACCATAATGGAGATTCACCCATTTATTGATTCATAAAAACTCAAACATGACAGTGACGATATGCTTCTTTTAAACAGAACATGAAAAACACAAGCAGATGCTTTGAAAGCGGCCTGTAAACATTCCCATCCATTCACACTCAAACAATCACTGCTTTAAATCATACTGGCATACAAACACGCCACCGCCACCATCGCCACCAACAAACCCAATACATTGATTTTGTGCAAACGCTCTTTATAAACCAACACCCCAATCACCGTTGCCAAACTCAACACGCCCACATTCACGCCTGCAAACACCACGCTTGGCGTATCACTCAAGGCTTGATGCGCTTTGATGTAAAAATAAATATTGGCAAAATTCAGCAAGCCTAATAACAAACCGCAACGCAAACTGAAACCATGCCATCGGGTTTTACTCAACAACAAAAAGCCCCAAATCAAGATTGCTGCCGCCACAAAACCCACCAACAACAATAAAGAAAATTGCGCGCCCGTTTTGGCCACTTGCTTGAAAATGATGTCAATGATGCCATACCCCATCCACACCAAAAACAACATCCATCCTGCACCCGTACCAACATTGGTTTGTTGTACGTTTTGTAATAATTCAGATTTGGGTTTTACCACAATCAACAATACCGCCAACACTGCCAAAGCAACGCCCATGCCTTTCAGGCCGCTGATATGTTCCCCAAAAATCCATACTGCCGCCAACAAAGGTATCACCAAAGACAAACGCTGTGCGGCATCGGCTCTCACCATTCCCGCGCGATATACCGCTTGTGCCATGAACACAAATACAGTCGGCAACAACACCCCCAACAAAATCACCCAATGCCACGGCAAAACATAGATTTTTTCCATACTGACATCAGGCTGCAGCAACACATAAGTGGCGAGAATGGTCACCCCATAATTCACTGCAATCGCTTGAGCGGCCTGTAAACCTTTTGGTCTTGCCCATTTGAATAAAACCGATACCGCCACACTGCACAACACACACAATACCAACATCCACATGTACCGAATACTCCCTAATCAAAGTCCAATTCTGGCTCCACTATGGTCGCCGCATCGACTGCTTGCATATTGGATAAATGAACCATTTGTATTTTTCGCCGCCGTTGTATACACAAACGCAATACCTCTTTTTTTTCGGCATCGTTATATGTGAACCACTGTTGCCGCTCTTCGCGCGAACGCAAACAACCTTTGCAATAACCACGGTTATTGCTTTCACATACCGAAATACACGGATTGGGTATTTTGAAAAATTCCAATTGTTCCATGACTCACCCACCTGACTGTGCAAGCTGCATGCATTTGATTGTATTCTCTATTTAGCATAAGCCCAAATTTTGTCTCCAGATACAAAAAAACGCCATCTTATGGAACATAAGACAGCGTTTTTCGAAACGATTTCAAGACTTACAACAACACGCGCTCAATACCGCCATTGGCTGCTTTGGCTACAAACTCATTTTGCCATTGCTCACCCAACACATGTTTTGCCATTTCAATCACGATATAATCGGCATCAACATTGGCATCGTCTTTGTAGCGGCTCAAGCCTTGCAAACACGCAGGACAAGAAGTCAAAATCTTCACAGGCTCGCCTTGTGGTAAAGCGGCTTTGCCTTTTTCAATTTCTTCTTGCTTACGGAAACGCACTTGCGTGGCAATGTCAGGACGGTTCACTGCAAACGTACCGGCTTCACCACAACAGCGATCTGACAATGGCACGTTTTGACCCATCAATTCAGATGCCAATTTAGCCGGCTGCATGGTTTTGATAGGTGTGTGACAAGGGTCGTGGTACAAATATTGCTGACCTTTGACGCCATCCAATTTCATGCCTTTTTCAAGTAAAAATTCATGAATATCAATAATGCGACAACCTGGGAAAATTTCCTCAAAACGGTATTCTTGCAATTGGTCATAACACGTACCACAGCTCACCACCACGGTTTTGATGTCCAAATAATTCAAAGTATTGGCCATGCGGTGGAACAACACGCGATTTTCAGTGGTGATTTCTTGCGCTTTTTCCACATTGCCCGCACCTTTTTGCGGATAACCACAGCACAAATAGCCCGGCGGCAACACCGTTTGCACACCGACATGCCACAGCATCGCTTGCGTTGCCAAACCCACTTGGCTGAACAAACGCTCCGAACCACAACCTGGGAAATAGAACACCGCTTCAGTGTCTTCTTGCAATTGTGGATTGCGAATAATCGGCACAGTTTTGTTGTCTTCAATCGCCAACAACGCACGCGCGGTCTTAATCGGTACATTGCGTGGCAATGGACGATTGATAAAATGCACCACTTGTTCTTGAATTTTTGGCTGTTGTGTGGTCGCCTCTGGCTGTTTTTTCTGTTTTTTGAGCTTACCAAAACTGAATTTTTTCGCCAAATCATAAGCCGCGTTTTGCGCCTTAAAGCCCACATTGACCACGCCCATACGCAAGGCTTTCACCGTTGCAGGATCTTTGGCATTCAAAAACGCCATGCCAATGGCAGCCGTTGGATTGAATTTCTTCTTGCCTTGTTTGCGTAAGAAGTCGCGCATTTCCACGGTTACATCACCAAAGTCAATGTTCACAGGACACGGTTTTTCACAGCGGTGACACACAGTACAGTGATCAGCCACATTATTGAATTCTTCAAAATGCTTGAGCGACACACCACGACGGGTTTGTTCCTCGTACAAGAATGCTTCGGTCAATAAACCCACACCCAAAATCTTATTACGCGGGCTGTAAAGCAAATTGGCACGCGGCACATGTGTCGAACACACAGGCTTACATTTGCCGCAGCGCAAACAATCTTTGACCGAATGGGCAATTTTGCCAATGTCAGACTGCTCCATGATCAAAGATTCAACGCCCAGCAATTCAAACGATGGCGTGTAAGCCATGCGCAAATCGCTGCCACGCATCAATTTGCCACGGTTAAAACGGCCATGTGGGTCGACTTTGGCTTTGTAATCCCAAAATGGCTGCATTTCTTCATCGGTCAAATATTCCAACTTGGTAATGCCAATACCATGCTCACCCGAAATCACACCGTTCAAATCGCGCGCGATTTTCATGATACGGTCTACCGCTTTGTGAGCGACCTGTAACATATCATAATCGTCTGAGTTCACAGGAATATTGGTATGTACGTTGCCATCGCCTGCGTGCATATGCAAAGCCACAAACACACGTGAACGTACCACTTTGCCGTGAATTTTGCCCAATTGCTCCATGATTTTCTTGTCAACATGACCGCTGAAAATCTCGCCAATTTGACGCATCAAATCACGTTTAATCGACACACGCAATTTGAAATCGCGCATCGCAATGAAGCAAGTGTTGTTCAAATCGGCGCTCGCATCTTCCAAAACCTCAGCACCAAAACGCTCAACATATTCAGATAAAGGCGCATCCAAATGGTCCAACAACCACTGCCAACGAGCATGTACCGCTTCGACATGTTGCAATGCATATTGACCACGCTCACCCAACAATTCTTTGCTAGGCAAATCTTCGCCCATTTTGTCCACAGGCAATTTTTCATGGCGCAAATACGCCTCCAAAGCGCGCACCAAAGCCAATTTGTTTTGAATCGACAACTCAATATTGATGCGCTCGATGCCGTCTGAATATTCACCCAAACGCTCAAGCGGAATCACCACGTCTTCGTTAATCTTGAACGCATTGGTGTGTTTGGCAATCGCAGCAGTGCGAGAACGGTCTAACCAGAAGGTTTTGCGTGCTTCAGGCGACACCGCAATAAAGCCTTCGCCTTCACGCGCATTGGCAAAACGCACAATGTGTGCCGCTGCTTCTTGAACTGCGTTTTCGTCATCGGACACAATATCAGCCAAAAGCACCATTTTTGGACGACCTTTGCCGGCGGCTTTGGTGGCATAACCAACCGCACGCACATAACGCCAATCCAAATGTTCCAAACCTGCCAATTTCACCGATTCGTGACCCAACAAATAATCGCGAATTTCGACAATGGCAGGTGTTGAGTTGGCAACCGTACCAAAGAATTCCAAACACACCGTACGGGTTTGTTTTGGCATCGTGTGCAATACAAAAGCGACACTGGTGATAATGCCATCCGTACCTTCTTTTTGCACACCCGGCACACCCGACAAGAATTTGTCGGTCACGTCTTTACCCAAACCAACTTTACGGAATTTGTGACCTGGAATGCTCAAACGCTCGGTTGAAACAATGGTTTTACCATCTTCTTTTAAGGTATGAACGTCAAAATCCGCCATATCTTGGTCATGGATTTTGCCAAAATTGTGGTTCACGCGTTCAATCAATAACCATTGACCTTGCGGATTGACCATTTTCCAATAGGCCAAATTGTCTAATGCTGTGCCCCACAACACCGCTTTTTTACCGCCGGCATTCATTGCCACATTACCACCGACACAAGAAGCATCGGCAGAAGTTGGGTCAACGGCAAACACAAAACCAGCTGCTGTTGCCGCTTCTTCAACACGGCGTGTCACCACACCTGCGCCACAATGAATGACAGGGTGTTTGCCTTCTAAACCTGGCATCGCCACCATTTGCACACCCATGTGCAAATCGAGTTTTTCAGTATTAATGACCGCACTCATGGCATCCAAAGGAATCGCACCACCGGTATAACCTGTACCACCACCACGAGGAATGATGGTCAATTCAAGCTCAATCAAAGCTTTCACCAAAGGCGCAATTTCCGCTTCCGAATCGGGATTGAGCACCACAAATGGATATTCCACACGCCAGTCAGTGGCATCGGTCACATGTGACACACGTGCCAAACCGTCAAACATGATATTGTGTTTTTTGGTAATCGAACTTAAACGCTTGACGATTTGCTCACGTTTGATGCGGGTTTTTTCAAATGATGCATCAAAATCATCGACCGCCACCGCTGCCAAAGACAGCAATTTTGCGACTTTGATATTGTCATCACGACGCTTTTGAATCTCATTCAAACGGTGGCGCATCTCGCCCACCAACGCCACTTGACGGTGTTTGTGTTCCAACAAATCATCGACCAAATAAGGATTACGCATCACCGCCCAAATATCGCCTAAAACCTCAAACAACATGATGGCAGAGCGGCCTGTACGGCGCTCAGAACGCAAATCGTCTAAAATCTCCCAAGCTTCGGAACCGATCAAACGGATGATGATTTCTTTATCAGAATATGATGTGTAGTTGTACGGAATTTCGCGAATGCGCGCGGTAGCAGTCATTGTGGTTCCATGTAACAGTTTTTTATAGCGTGCCAGCCTGAAAACTTGTCTTTCAGCGACACCAATTTTGTGTAAAACGACAGATTGCTAGTTTAACCGATACAAGATGTCCTGAAAACCTCAAATCCACCATCATGTCATTGAGGTTTTGTTACAAAGCCAAGCTTTATCAGCTTGCCCACCCTTTTATCTATTTTTAATAAAACTGTTATGTCGTTTTAAATGAAATGATAAATGGCTTATTGAGGCTAAAAATATTCCAGCAAAATACCCATATCAGTTCACCGTACACATTCCAAATCACAAAACCCCAAGTCAGCTTTCAATCTGACTTGGGGTTGGTATCAATGTGTACAGATTTCACGTCTCTTACATCAACTTACCTTAACACATTCATGATTACCATGCCATCATCTTACGATGCTTCTTCCAAGCTCGGAAACAACGCATGATAAGCCTCTTCATCAATGATATCGACCTGTAAACCTTGCATATAAGCCCACACAGACAACCAACGCTGCGCGCTTGGTGCGATTTCGGTTTCAAAACGACATAAAGTATCTGTCACAATCGCAGCGGTTAACGCGGCATCGGCTTGAGGCTCAGGATTGTGACGATTCCACAATGCCAAAGCTTGTTCAGGATGGCTTTGCCACGTTTTTACCGCCTCTTGCATGTGTGTAACCAAGCGAGCAATCGCTGCTTGTTTTTCAGGCGCAGCTTGCGCTTGACCAATCAACTCCAAAGCTGAAAAACCCGGAATCCCTGCATCTTTGGTCGTTACCATAATAATAGGCATGCCCAATTCTTTGACCATCACACCTTCAATATTGGCAAATGCCAACCATGCACCATCGGCGCCATTTTGCAAATTGGTGATGTGGTCAAAGCCTTGCTCCAACACTTGAATCTGCTCTTTTTGTACATCCACACCTTGCTTGTAAGCCCAAACCATCACAATGCGGCGGCACAATTCATCGGTCACATCATTGGACACAGGTGAACAAATTTTCACGCTTTCGCCTTGTTCCAAACGACTCAAGACATCTTCACGCAACAACACACCACCATCGGTTTCAAAAAAACAACCGTGCGATTGCATGGCCGCACTGTGTTTTTCCAATAAATGCAAGGGCTCATTGACGACAATATCGACCTCTCCCGTAGCCAAAGCTTCAAAACCATCATAATGATCGTCTGGAGCAATCAATTCAATCTCGTCCTCACTCGCCTCTTGTGCTGCCAACAAAGGCAAATGATCTGGATTTAAGAACCACTCCAATGCAATTTTCAACTGTGCCATTTTTCGCTTTCTGATTGCGTTTTAATGATGAATACAAACACAAATAGCGTGCTTGTCGGCAAACATGTTACAGCATTTTCCATTTAGAGCTGCACACAAAAAAGCGTCCTGTAACAGTATTACAGGACGCTTAAAAAAACCTTGGTCATCGACTCATCACATCACACCATAAGCCGCATTTCAAAAACAAAAAAGACTTGGAATTATCCAAGTCTTTTTGAAATTCTGGTGGAGGTAAGCGGGATCGAACCGCTGACCTCTTGCATGCCATGCAAGCGCTCTACCAACTGAGCTATACCCCCGTTAAGAAGCCGCATATTAGCAAAAAGCATTTTAGTTTGTAAATACTTTTTATAAAAAATTAATCCTGCTTAACAAATTTCATGGCTAAGGAATTGATACAATAGCGTTCTTTTGTGGGTGGTGGGCCATCTGGGAAGACATGCCCCAAATGCGCATCACAGCAACTACAACGCACCTCCTCACGCACCATACCATGACTTTCATCCAAAATACGCACAGTCGCCCCCACTTGCGCCTCATCAAAGAACGCAGGCCAACCACAATGGCTGTCAAATTTGGTTTGATGGGTGAACAACAAAGCATCGCAACACGCACAATGGTATTGCCCCACCTCATGAAAATCATTATAGCGGCCTGTATATGGACGCTCAGTACCCGCCTCACGCGTTATATAATACACATCGTCAGGCAACAAATCACGCCATTGTGAATTGGTTTTATGCACTTTTTCCATGTTAATATTTCCTTCTTTTTCGTGGTGGGTCAGATTTTTTTGAGTCAGATGAAACATGCCAACCTATGACAAAAATAGGCAACACCATCTCAAACGGTACCCAGACTCTTGTTTAATTGAATATTGAGGCATTATGACCAAAAAATGGTTGTTCTTCATCATTGCTGCATTGATTGGCTGCATATTGGCTTTTGCCGCCATGTTGTTTATCCCCAAAAGCAATGATGGCACACAAAAAATCCTGATTAAAAAAGGCGATTCCATCTCCACAATCAGCCAACAATTGGCCAGCAAAGAGGTGATTTACAGCCGTCCATTTTTGGTTTTAAGCAGCCGCTTACTCGGTCGCAGCCAAGTTAGACCCGGACAATACCGCTTGTCAGAAAGCATGTCGACTTGGGACATTTTACAAAAACTCGCTGGCAATCCTGACAGTTTTTATGTGCGCATTCCTGAAGGTTCCACCATCAAAGACATGCGGCGCATCATCAAAAATTTGCCACATTTAGACGATACCACTTCGCATTTGTCTACGGCACAATTCATCCAAAAAATTGATGCCAATGCGCCAGCCGACCGTTATCCAGAAGGTTTGTTCTTTCCCGATACCTATGAATACACGCCCGGCATGAATGATGTCCAATTATTCAAAATTGCGTATGACAAAATGCAAAATGAGTTACAGGACGCTTGGGATGACAGGCAAAACAATTTGCCTTACCAAAATCCATATGAATTGCTCATTATGGCAAGCATCATCGAAAAAGAAACCGCTCATCCCAATGACAGGGAACATGTGGCAGCAGTTTTCGTCAACCGTTTGCGCATAGACATGCGTTTGCAAACCGACCCAACGGTGATTTATGGCATGGGCGAGCGTTATAGCGGTAAAATTTACCGCTCAGATTTGCGCCGTGACACGCCTTACAATACCTATACACGTGCTGGTTTGCCACCCACACCCATTTCATTGCCAAGTACCGCAGCCTTACAGGCCGCTGGCAACCCCTCTTCTGAAAAATACCTGTATTTTGTGTCCAAAATGGACAGCACAGGTGAAAGTTATTTCAGTCACGATTTAAAGGAACACAATGCAGCCGTTAACAAATACATCCGCAAACGCGGCAACTAAACCCGTTTTCATCAGTTTGGATGGTATTGATGGCGCAGGCAAAACCACACATTTAAACGCCATTCAAACTTGGTTTACCGAACAAAATATGCCTTTCATCATGACACGCGAACCCGGTGGTACGCCATTGGGCGAACAATTGCGCAGCTTGTTGTTAGACCCAAAAACCCAAGTGAGCAATGAAACCGAATGTTTGTTGATGTTTGCCGCGCGCCAACAACATTTGCAAGACGTGATTGTGCCTGCCTTACAACAAGGCACTCATGTCATCAGCGATCGTTTTACCGATGCGACATTTGCTTATCAAGGTGGCGGACGTGGTTTACCGTGGGAGAAAATTGCCCAATTAGAACAATGGGTACAAAACGGTATTCAACCTGATTTGACCATCATTTTAGATGTGCCATTAGACGTATCGTTAGAGCGCATCGAACGCAGCCGCGAAAAAGACCGTTTTGAGCAAGAACAAAGCGCATTTTTCCAGCGCGTGCGCGAAGCGTATCACGCTCGTGTGGCGGCTCATCCTGAACGCTACGTCATCATCAATGCCCATCGTGAACGTGAAGAGGTCAAAGCCGATGTCATTGCAGCCGTCAATCGTCTGATGCAAAACCAAGGCGCGAACACATGATTTACCCATGGCAACAAGCCTCTTGGCAACACTTAAGCGCACGCTGGCAAACCTTGCCACACGCGGTGCTTTTAAGTGGACAACAAGGCATAGGCAAGCAAGTATTTGCCCAACATTTGGCACAAACTTTATTGTGTGAACAACCGCTGGCACAACAAGCTTGCCAACAATGTAGTGGCTGCCATTTGTTTGCCCAAAACAGCCACCCTGATTATTTGTTCGTCACACCCGAACAAGATGCCTCTTCTGCCCGCAAACTGGCACAGATTAAAGTCGATACTGTGCGTGAAATTTTGGCATTCGCTCAATTGAGCAGCCACCAAGGTGGCAAACGGGTGGTGGTGATTTCACCTGCAGAGAGTTTGAATATACAGGCCGCCAATGCTTTATTGAAAGTGTTGGAAGAGCCGCCTGAAAACGTTGTGTTCATTTTAATCAGCCACCACCGAGACCGCTTGTTGCCAACTGTTTTAAGCCGCTTGCAAATCATCGCTATGCCCAAGCCGACACCACAAGAAGTGCAAACCTATTGGCAACAACAAGGTTTACAGGCCGATATGGCGCAATTGGCTTTTCATGCAGGCTCGCCCTTACAACAAGAAGACGAAGCGGTGTCTGCCTTGCGTGAGCAATGGCTGCATGTTTTAGCCAAGCCTAGACTATTGGCTTTGTTAGATTTTGCCCATAGTTTTGACCAACAAAAACGCCCTTTGGCCGAAGCCTTAGATTGGTTGTACAAATGGTTGGTTGATGCAGCATTGGCTCAACAAAACGTGAATGCTTTGTATTACCCACAACACCAACAAGCATTGAGCCAATTACCTGCTTATCCAACTTATTTGTGGCAACAATTGGTCGAAAAATTGCATGACTTGATGCCATTTGGACACCACACATTGAATGTTAAGCTACAATTAGAAGACATCTGTATCGACTATTTGAATTTGATGACCACAAAGGAATCTTAAATGGCACAGCAACCGACATCCCCAGCACCCGTACCGGGTAAAATGGTCAAAATGGCTTTGGCCGACCGCACGACCATTTATAACTCTTACATGAGTTTTTTAAATAATGGTGGCGTATTCATTGCCTCTGACGATCATTTTGAAATGGGTGATGAAGTTTTATTGGTTTTGGAAATCGGAGATGCTTTAGAACGCTTTCCACTAAAAACCAAAGTGTGCTGGATTAACCCTAAACGTGGCAGCAGCACCCGTCCTCGAGGTGTGGGCTTGGCCTTTGACAACAGCGATGTTTCTAAAAATGCACGCCATTTAATTGAAAACAATTTGGCAGGTCTTTTAGACTTGCCTCGCGCAACTTATACGATTTAAAACCATGTTAATTGATTCACATTGCCATTTAAACTTCCCCGATTTGATGAACCGCTTGCCAGAAGTTTTGGACAATATGGCAGCTAACGATGTGCGCCAAGCTTTGGCTATCAGCGTCAGCCGCGACACTTATACCCAAGTACAAGCTTTGGCCGATGCACACGAACACATTTTTTGTACGGTTGGTGTGCATCCTGATGAAGAAAATGCGGCCGAATTTTTAGCCGAAGAAATGATTGCTATCGCTCAAGCACAGCCCAAAGTGGTCGGCATTGGTGAAACAGGCTTGGATTACCATTGGTGCAAAGGAGATTTGACATGGCAACACGATCGCTTTCGTGCCCACATTCAGGCCGCCAATGCCACCAAACTGCCTTTGATCATTCACACACGCGATGCAGGTCACGATACTTTGGATGTCTTGCGTGCAGAAAAAGCCCACGGTGGCGTGATTCATTGCTTTACCGAAGATGTGGCTTTTGCACGCGGGGCGTTGGATTTGGGATTTTACATTTCATTTTCAGGCATTGTGACGTTTAAAAATGCCCAACAAATCCAAGAAGCGGCCAAATTTGTCCCACAAGACCGCATTTTGGTTGAAACCGACGCGCCATTTTTAGCACCTGTTCCCAAACGTGGCAAAACCAATGAACCTGCTTACGTCAAACACACCGCAGAATTTTTAGCACAATTGCGTGGCGAAACTTTTGCTGAAGTAGAACAATATTCTTGTGACAATTTCTACCGCTTGTTTGACCAAGTTCCTCGCATCGACAAGGCTTTCATATGACAACTAGCATCACACTCACTGTTTTAGGCTGTGGCAGCTCTTCCGGCTGTCCTGTGATTAATTGTGACTGTGACACTTGTCAAAGCAATGCACCGCAAAACAAACGCAGCCGCTGCTCGGCATGGATACAATCGGATGATGCCTCTATCATCATTGACACAGGTACTGACTTTCGCAGCCAAGCTTTGCGTGAAAAAATTCCCCGTGTCGATGCCGTTTTATACACCCATCCTCATGCCGACCATTTAAACGGCTTGGATGATTTGCGCGCTTTTTGTTACAAACAACAAGCGGCCATTCCCATTTACGGTCATCGTTATACCTTGTCAAATATCGAAAGCCGTTTTGATTATGCGTTTTTACAACCCATCAAATTTTGGGACAAACCTGTTTTAAAAGCACACCGTTTACAGGACGCTCAAACCGTTATCGGTTTGCCTGTGCAAGCATTTGAAGTGCCACATGGACGCTGGACGGTTTCTGCTTTTCGCATTGGCAATATTGCTTGGTTGACCGATTTAAACGACATCAGCGATGAGGTGATTGCGCAATTGCAAGGCTTGGATTATTTGTTTTTAGATTGCTTAATGGACAAACCATACCCAAGCCATTTGAGCGTAGAACAATCGTTTGCTTTTGCCAAACGCATCGGTGCCAAACAAACTTATTTAATCCACATGACCCATTCTTTAGAATACCATGCGCTACAAGCACGCTGTCCTGAAAATGTATTTGTCGCTTACGATGGTTTGAAAGTCACCAGCGTCCTGTAAAAAAATAAGTGTTACAAATAAAAAACGATGCCAAAGCATCGTTTTTTTTATCGTGATTAATCTACTTTAGGATAATACGGATTGCCCCACAAAGCCTCTTTAGGATGGCTCATCATGATTTGTAAAAACAATGGCAACATATCAGACAAAATTCGCACTGCATCTTTCAGTTGCGCGCGATTGACACCGCTTAAATGAGTCGAGCCACCATGAAACACTTGATTGCGCAAAGTATACAAGCGTTCAAACACCACAAATAAAATCGTCGAAGTGTCTTTGTCTCGCAAAGCATCGTGGCTGCGGCGGCGTGCTTTGCTAAAAGCGTCTTGCCAAACTGCATCGCTGATTATACCGTTGTGATGATTCCAAAAAGGCTGAAACACATATTTGGAATCCAATAAATTGCGAATGCTGCTTGAATAAGTCTGCCAAACCAAATGGTAAATGTCATCATTATTGACACTGCAAATTTTCAGCAAAAAATCTCTGAAACCGATTTTATCTGCCGAAGGCAACGTATTTTGTGCGTCATGTGCATAAGCGGCATTAAAAGCCACCCACAAACACATAAAACGCACATCCAAATCCTCGCTGCGCTCGGCTTGCCTAAGCCAACTCAAGCTGCGATGAATGCGCAAACGCACAGGTTCTGACAAATCCATTTTACATTCAGCATACACATTTTCTACTTCGCCAAAAACATCTATTTCCCCCATCACTCGCTCCTTTACCCATTATTCATTTTTTAATCAAACCACCTTAATGACTTTGGCATTTATTTTCAAGTACCAACATCCACACTTTTACTTTATGATAGGCAATTAACTGATTTTTAAA
Organism: Vitreoscilla stercoraria DSM 513; assembly: GCF_000382305.1. Classification (GTDB taxonomy): domain Bacteria; phylum Pseudomonadota; class Gammaproteobacteria; order Burkholderiales; family Neisseriaceae; genus Vitreoscilla; species Vitreoscilla stercoraria. The sequence goes on along the minus strand of NZ_KB908018.1, from coordinate 161,711 downwards.
AGAGATTGGTCATGAAAAAACATTTATTGGGTTTCACATTGCTGTTAAGCTTGCCGATAATGACATGGGCAAATCCTGCTTTAAGCACTGTGTCACCTGCTCAAAAAAGAATTTCCAAAAACCATATTCCAAAAACCTACCAAACCCAATGGCAAAAAGCCGAAAATCGCAACACATGCGCGCCATTGGTCTTACCATCTACTGCACCCTCGCACATCAAAAATGCCAGCATCCGTCCTGCTTCTTTTCATGGCGGTTGGGGCATTGCTTACGATTTACCCAACAAACGCAGTGCTTACGGCATTGCTGGCGCAGGCATCACAGGCAGTTTGGAGGATGTAAGTCGTTGGTCGCAATACCACGTTTGGAATGATGGCAGCGGTGCGGGCTGGGGCTTGGAAGGCGATACTGGACCGGGTCATTTGGCATATGTATATTTGAATACACAAGGCTGTTTGTACAATGTTTGGAGCAATGTTAGTGAAACACATTTGATTAATATGCTTAATGATTTACGCTTAACAAGGCATTAAAGCGTCCTGTAATACAAAAAAGCGTCCTGTAAATGTTTACAGGACGCTTTTGCATCACCTACTTAAAAACCCATTCATCTTAAGAAGCGTGCGCAGCCACCAGCAATTGGTTCATACGCTTAACAAAGCTGGCTGGGTCTTCCAATTTACCACCTTCAGCAAGCAAAGCTTGGTCGTACAACAATTGTGACAATTCCGCCTGAATCACACCATTGCCTTCATTGGCCAAACGCTGCACTAATACATGTTCTGCATTGATTTCCAAAGTCGGTTTCGCGCTTGGCATTTGGTCTGCTGCACCTGCTTGCGCCAACATACGCTGCAAGTTTTGGCTCATATCAAATTCACCCACCACCAAACACGCTGGGCTTTCAGTCAAACGCGTGGTGGCGCGAACATCGGCCACTTTGTCACCCAAATGGGTTTTGATGGTTGCCACCACATCTTTGGCAGCTTCTTGGGCTTTTTCTTGTTCGGCTTTGTCTGCTTCATTGGCCAAATCGCCCAAATCCAATTCGCCTTTAGACACGCTCGCCAACTTCTTGCCTTCAAACTCAAACAAGCTACCCACCACCCACTCATCCACACGGTCGGTCAACAACAAAACCTCAATGCCTTTTTTCAGGTAAATTTCCAAATGTGGGCTGTTTTTCGCTGCCGCATAAGTCTCAGCAGTGATGTAGTAAATCTTGTCTTGGCCTTCTTTCATGCGTTCAATATAGTCTGCCAAAGACACGTTTTGCGTGGCATCGCCACCTGCAGTCGATGCAAAACGGCACAAGCCTGCCAATTTATTTTTATTCGCAGCATCTTCACCAATGCCCTCTTTGAATACGCTACCAAACGTGTTCCAGAAGGTGGTGTAATCTTCAGCTCGATTTTTCGCTAAATCTTCTAACATCGCCAAGATTTTTTTCACCGCACCAGCACGAATTTGATCCAAATCGCGGCTTTGCTGCAAAATTTCACGTGAGACATTCAATGGCAAATCGCTGGTATCAATCACGCCTTTGATGAAACGCAAATACATCGGCATCAATTTTTGTACATCATCCATGATAAACACACGTTTGACATACAATTTTACGCCACCTTTGGCTTCGCGCTCATACAAATCATACGGCGCAGCTTTGGGCACATACATCAAGCCAGTGTATTCATGCTTGCCTTCAACACGGAAATGCGACCATGCCAAAGCGTCCTGAAAATCATGTGAAATGTGTTTGTAAAATTCTTGATATTGCTCGTCGCTGATATCATTTTTGCTGCGCGTCCACAAAGCTTGGGCTTGGTTCACAGCTTCCAACTCTTCCGCATGAATGATATTGCCTTCGTCATCGTATTGCGGTGCTTGCTTCATCAAAATTGGTACAGAAATATGATCGCTATACGTGGTTACAATGCGGCGCAAAGTCCAATCGCTGAGCAATTCGGCTTCGGCCTCTTTAACGTGTAAAGTAATGCTGGTACCACGCTCTGTTTTTTCAATCGCTTCAATCGAAAACTCGCCATCACCACGACTCACCCAACGCACCGCTTCATGAGCTGCTGCACCTGCACGACGGGTTTCCACTGTCACTTCATCAGCAACGATGAAAGCAGAATAAAAACCCACGCCAAATTGACCAATCAAATTAGCATCTTTTTTGGCATCCCCTGACAATTGCTCAAAAAAGGCTTTGGTACCTGATTTGGCAATCGTACCCAAATTCTCAATCACCTCTTCGCGACTCATGCCGATACCATTATCACTGACAGTAATCGTTTTGGCTTCGACATCACAAGTCACAGTGATTTTCAAATCACCATCATTTTCCAATAAAGCAGCTTGATTCAAAGATTCAAAACGCAATTTGTCCGTCGCATCGGCAGCATTGGAAATCAATTCACGCAAAAAAATCTCTTTATTGGAATACAAAGAATGAATCATCAATTGCAATAATTGTTTGACTTCAGTTTGAAAACTTAAGGTTTCTTTCATGAATTCCCTCGAAAATATGAGCTGTGACAAAGATAGAACTTAAATAAGGCATCAACTAAAAATTTCAAGAGACTGAACATGCATATTTGGATTTTTCGAGGCTACAAAATAAAAGTGCTTTGCCTCACGGCAAAGCACTTTTCAGATTTATTTGCATAAACATTAACCTTTGTAATATTCAAAAATCATCAAGGTTATAACTTTGATTATGCATTTTCAGAGCCTGATCCCATAACACAATACACTGGTAAATTGGTAAATGTAGCTAAATGTATTGCAGTAAATGAATATGATTCTGCATAGTATTTTACAAACCCATCATCTGAATATACTAAGTACCCGTCTGTTAAATTTTTCATACGCAACGCTAAACGAGCGACCAACAAACGTACCTCAGGTACTTCTGTATTACCTAGGCTTAATACTTGGGGTAAAGGTTTCAGAGCTACTTTGCCAGTTGCCATATTTTTCTGAAAACCAACAGAGTAAATTTCTGAATAAGGAGGCTTAGCAAGCATCAAAGTCTTTACTTTTCTAATCACGGTATCCATAGGTTAAGCTATTTGCCTTTCTTGAGAGAAATTGAAATATTTCATAAATTAAAACCACGAATCAACACCATTTTTTATGAAATTTCAATATATAAAATAATCATATTTAAAAAATCTGAGTTGGTAATAATGGTTCTTTTCCTAACGACAACAAAATGATAAATAACGATAAATTAAAAAATAACAATTACTTTATTATATTAACCGTACTGCATATTATTCATATTGACTATATAAATAATTGATACAAATCAAAATCTGTAACAAATCCTTTCTCAAAGACACAAGAAAGAAAAATTTAATACAATCAAACACATAAATTATTAAAATAATATATTAAAATTATAGCTATATATCATCGAAAATCCAAATAATACCTTTCTTCAATAGGGTTCAACCTATCCCCAAAAGTCTTTTACACATCTAGATGAATTTCCACTTTAATGCTGTTGATTTTTTCATTCATATCTTCTTTATTAAGATGTAAAACTGATATCAATCCATCAATTTTCACACCAGTCTCACTCTCAAAATCATGTATCAATTGAGCGACGTTTGTTTCTAAATCTTGTTTACGCTGCCGTAATTCAGAGATTTTCAACATTTTTTATCCTTCCACATCTATTTTTAAAACATTGCCTGAAATAATGTTAAGAAAAAATCATTTTATTGGAGATTCGCAAAGCAATATAAGTTCTTAATTAATGATACTTTTTACATAAACCATTCAATTCATTAAGAAGTTAAATACATCAAGATAAAAAATGCAATAAATTAACAATTACATACCCTTTTAAAACCAATTTTCCACATTGTAAGAATTAGTTTTAAAAGACAATAAAAACAACATATTCTATATAAATATTTTCAGTGTGGCTTAAAACAACTTCCGTCAAAATATTAATTAATATGCTTTATCTCCGACCCAACAAGCGATGCATCCGTTCACGTAAACGATCAAAATAAACATACACAATCGGTACAACAATCAAAGTTAAAATAGTAGAAGTAATCAAGCCACCAATAATGGCAAATGCCATAGGCTGGCGAGTTTCTGAACCATCACCCGAACCCAAAGCCAATGGCAACATGCCAAAAATCATCGCCAAACTGGTCATGACAATCGGACGCAAACGCACCTTGCCCGCTTCCACAATCGCATCCATCTTTTCCATACCTTGATTCACTCGCGCATGGTTAATGAAATCAACCAACAAAATGCCATTTTTCGCAGCCAAACCCATTAACATCACAATGCCAATGATAGAGAACATGTTCAATGTATTATTTGTTACCCATAGGGCAACAAAAACACCAATAAAGATTAACGGTAATGACATCATGATGGTTACAGGCAGGGTAAAACTTCTGAATTGCGCGACTAAAATCAAATAAATGAAAATGATGCCCAAAGCCAAAGCTTGCAATGCATAAATGCCAGACTCTTGCATGTCTTTACTGGCGCCTTCTTGCACAAATGTGACACTGTCTGGCAAATCCAAATCAATTTTCAAAGCATCGATTTGACTGAAAATATCACTAGGATTGTAACCATCTGCAATATTGGCAGTGAAATTGACTTCACGTTGCAAATTAACACGATTGATTTGACGAGGGCTCACACCTTCTTGCACAGAAGCGATGGTATCCAAACTGATCATGCGCGTTTGCCCATCACTGCCCGTTGCGGGAATGGTGATTTGCTGCAATAACTCACTGCTGCGTGCTGCTTCAGGAATGCGCAATTGCACGTTGTAACTGTTACCATCAGACGCTTCCCAACTGGATGAACGCTCACCTGCAAACATCATTTTCATGGTATCGCCCAATACAGCCAAATTGATTCCCAATGCTGACGCAGCATCTCTATCAATGACAATATTCAAAGACGGATCGGCATCGGCTTCGCTGTTTTCAATGTCAGTGACCCCTGCGATTTTATTCAAAGCGGCCTGAACCTCTTTGGCAGCCAACATCAAATCGTCACTATTATTGCTGCGCAAACCCACATTAATGACTTTGCCACCAGGACCTGCCTGACCCATCGCTTCAATCGACGTGATTTCAATACCTGCCACAGGTGCCAAATCCGTACGAATAACACGCATCAATTCATGAATGTCACGTTCACGCTCGTTTTTATCACCCACATTCACACTAAGCGAGCTATTGGTTTTACCATTACCAAAACCTGCAGCACCCACATCCGCAGCCACACTCTGCACCTCTGGCAAACGGCTGATAAGATTTCGCACTTCCGTCGTTTTAGACATGGTGTATTCCAAGCTAGAGCCTGGTGCCGTTTTAAAAGTAATTTTGATTTTGCCACGGTCTTGTTGCGGCATGAATTCACCACCAACCATGCCACTCACCACTAAGCCAAAGCTGGCGATCATCATCAAACCAACCACAGACAAAACCTTGATAGGATGTTTCAAACACCAGCGCAACCAAGATGTATAACGCTCAGCCACATCATCAACCCAACGATCAAAACGATCGACCAAACGCCCTAACCAACTGCGCTTGACATTTTTTGGGTCATGCCAAATGCTTGACAACATGGGGTCTAAACTCAAAGACACCACCGTAGAAATGACGATGGCAGCAGCCACAGTCAAACCAAATTGATGGAAGAACTTGCCAATGATGCCATCCATATAACCAATCGGCAAAAACACTGCCACAATACACAAAGTGGTCGCCAAAACAGCCAAACCAATTTCTTGAGTGCCATCCAAAGCAGCTTGATAATGGCTTTTGCCCATTTGCACATGACGCACAATGTTTTCACGCACCACAATTGCATCATCAATCAATAAACCCACTGCCAATGACAATGCCATCAATGTCATCAAATTGATGGTAAAACCCATCAATGAAATCGCCCACATCGCCCCAATCAAAGACACAGGCAAAGTCAAACCTGTAATCACCGTAGAACGCCAAGTGCCCAAAAATAAAAATACAATTAAAACCGTCAACACCACACCTTCGATCAATGTATCGCGTACTTCATTGACCGAACGGCGCACCTCTTCAGATTGGTCATAAGTATAAACAGCTTTCAAATTTGCAGGGCCACGAACCATTTCTTGATCCAGCATGGCTTTGACGCCATCTGCCACATCCACCACATTCGCACCGCGCGTGGCACGAATGTTCAGCGACACCGCAGGCTCACCATTCAAAGTAGCAATACTCAAAGCCTCAGCAATGCCATCGCTGACATCAGCCACATCACTGACACGAATCAAACTGCCGCCACGCTCAGCCACCACAATATTGGCAAATTGCAACGGATCTTTGATTTTGCCACTGACACGAACCGCCATTTCATTACCGTTTTGCATGACCGTACCAGATGGATAATCGCTATTGGCAGCACTGATGGCTCGACTGACATCAGCCACATTGACATTCAGACTGCGCAGTTTTTCAGGTTTCAAAGCAATCGAAATTTGACGCGTGGTTCCACCGACAATTTCTACTTCACCGACACCAACAACCGTTTGCAAACGCTTTTTCAATACGTTTTCTGTCCAATCGGTCAACTCACGCAAGCTGACCGATTGCGTACCCAAAGAAATATTGAGCATAGAGGCATCCATAGGATTGAATTCAGATACCACGGGTGTATCAATATCACGGTCAAAACCACCGCCAACCGTACCAATTTTGTCTCGTACGTCCTGTAAAGATTTAGCGGTATCCACATCCAACTCAAACTCGGCAATCACCACAGATGAGCCTTCAAATGAATACGAACGGATATTTTTCACACCATTGATAGTATTGAGCGCCTCTTCAATCGGTTTGGACACATCGCTTTCAACCACTTCAGGCGAAGCACCTTCATAAACAGTTGACACCATCGCCACTGGAAAACGCACATCAGGGAATGCCTCTACTGGCAATTTGAACATCGAGAAAAAACCCAACACCACAGTTGCCAACACAAGCACTGCTGCAAAATAAGGGTTATTAACACTTAGTCGGGTCAACCACATATTATTTACCCGCCTTTGGCAACGCCACCGCATCACCCACTTTCACACCCAGCAACTCTGTACGCAATACATTGGCACCTGCAGACAAACCATCAATAGCCAATAATCCACTGGTCGTATCTTGTAAAACAATTTTGATATTTTTTTGCGCCAACACACCATTTTCAACCACATATACAAATGGTGCTTGCTCTAGATTGCGCACAGCCAATTGTGGAATGACCAAAGCATTGTCTAAGCTTTGCAATACCACTTTGCCTTGTGCAAATTGACCGACTTTCAGGACGCCTTCGGGATTATTAACATGGATAAAAACTGTGAATTGGCGGGTCGCTGCATCTGCTACGGGGTTGATTCGTACAATGCGGCCTGTATGGCTTGGCGCACCCACAGCCACTGAAAAAGACACCTCCTGCCCCACACGCACAAAAGCCACTTGTTCAGAAGAAACCGTTGCAGCAATCTCCAACACACTCACTTGCGCCAATTTTAAAATTTGTCCACCAGCGGGTAACAATTCACCTGCATTGACCAATTTTTCATACACCACGCCAGTAATCGGCGCTTTCACACTCGCATCGGCTTGATTTTTATTCATTTTAGCCAATTCCGCTTGTTGTACTTTGTGGTTACCCAAAGCCACCTGATATTCGTTTTGAGCTTGCTCCAAAGCCAATTTGGAAACAAATCCTTTTTCAAACAACACTTGTTGTTGCTTAAGTTTGGTATTCGACAAAGCCAAATTGGCACGGCTGTTATCCACTTGTGCTTGCAAAGATTGTACATTTTGGCTGACCGCTTGGTTGTCCATCACTGCCACCACTTGCCCTTTTTGCACCTCATCACCTTCAGCGACCAACATCTTCGCTACCGTACCACCAGATTCAGCACTGACTATGGCTTCTTGCAACGGCCTTAACGATCCTGTAAAAGCAATGGTTTGTTCAAAATTTTGTGGTTGGATTTGTACCACATCAGCTGCCGATAATTGCTTGATGACCGTGGTTGTTTCATTAGAAGCTTTTTCACTACTGCACGCACTCACCAACCCAATGCAACAAACCAAAACCAACATCATCAAATTATTATTCATTTTTACTATGATTCTTTCTCAAAAATAGCTTCAGCATCGGCTTTTCATTGCAAAACCATGCAAATGCCTCACCATCAGGCAAATAAACGTAACTTTAAGCAAATAGACGCAGACTGTCACATGATTTATCAAGTGCTTGCATCGTCTTCAGATACAAAGCAACATCAAGGACAATACCTGCTGTGGTAAAATCAATTCTCATTCTAATAAGGATACACCATGAGCATGTCAACCACGTTTTCACTTACAGGCGAAACCCAAATCACATTACAACGCCTGTCTGGTGCAATGGATGCCCATTTTGAAATTTTAGGCAAAACTTTGAACGTGGAAATTCGCCGTGGTGCAGATGAATTATTGGTACGTGGTGATGCTGCCGAATTGGCAGTTTCTTGTTTACAACAATTACTGTCTTTGGCACAGCAACGCGACCTGAATGACAGTGATATCCAGCTGGTCATTGTTGCAGCCAAAGCCCAATCGACAACTGAAATGATTCCAAATCAATGGATTGAGAACCAGCGCAGCCAACAAGAGCAACGCGAATCCAATCCTTACAGTTTCAAAACCCGTCGCGGCCAATTAAGCGGTCGCACACCACGCCAAAATGGCTATATCAAGGCTTTGCTCAACCATGATGTGGTCTTTGGCTTAGGGCCTGCAGGTACGGGGAAAACTTATTTGGCAGTGGCCGCTGCTGTCGATGCAATGGAACGCCATTTGGTCAACCGCATTGTGTTGGTACGACCTGCCGTAGAAGCAGGCGAAAAATTAGGTTTTTTACCGGGTGATTTGACACAAAAAGTTGATCCTTATTTGCGCCCTTTATACGATGCTTTATATGAATTGATGGGTTTTGACCGTGTGAGCAAATTATTAGAAAAAGGTCTCATTGAAATCGCACCATTGGCATACATGCGTGGTCGTACACTCAATTCCGCTTATGTGATTTTAGACGAGGCACAAAACACCACACCTGAACAAATGAAAATGTTTTTAACGCGCATTGGCTTTGGTGCCAAAGCGGTGATTACAGGCGACTTGAGCCAAATTGATTTACCACGTCATATCAAATCAGGTTTGCGCGATGCGCGGGATAAATTGTCACAAGTCGATGGTTTGTATTTCCACACGTTTACCAGCGAAGATGTGGTACGTCATCCATTGGTACAAAAAATCGTTGAAGCCTATGACCAAGCAGCAGACACAGACCAACAAACCCATCCATCGGCCTCTAAAAGCGGCCGGTAAAAGGACAAAGCCATTATGGAAACCTTACTCAGTATCGTATTAGGTATCGGCTTAGCAGCTGCGGCAGGTTTTCGGGTCTTTGTACCTTTGTTTGCTCTGAGTTTGGCAGGATTTTATGAAGTGTTGCCGATGAATGAACAATGGCAATGGCTCAATTCTCCTGTGGCTTTAACGGTCTTAGCAGCGGCCTGTATCATAGAAGCGCTGGCTTATTTGATTCCTTGGTTTGACAATTTACTCGATACTTTGGCCATCCCATTAGCAGGTCTGGCTGGCACTGCCATCATGGCTTCTACTGCCATGGATTTACCACCGGTGTTCACTTGGGCATTGGCCATTATTGGCGGTGGCGGAGCAGCGGCAACGATTAAAGGCATCAATGCCAGTGCCAGAGCCACATCGACCGTAACCACAGGTGGTATTGCCAATCCAATTATCTCGATTGGCGAAACCATCAGCGCGATTGTATTGGCCATTTTATCTATTTTTGCCCCATTTTTAGCACTTGCGGCTTTGTGTTTTTTAGCGTTTATTTTGTACAAAACATGGCAAAAAATCCAAGCTCGCCGTACCCAAACATTGACTGAAACACTTTAAATTATGAAAAAAGCCAAAACCTTTCCTTTTCTAGCCATCCAAAAACAACGTTTACACTTGCATGTGGACAATGCCTCTAGCGCCCAAACGCCCACTGAGCAAGATTTTTTCAAATGGGCATGGCAAGCCATGAAACCATTTTACCGTCATGCAGAAATCAGCTTGGTATTATTGGATACAGAAGACGCACAAAGTTATAACCGCGATTACCGCGAAAAAGACTACGCTACCAATGTCTTGAGTTTCGCTCACGATGAATTGGATTTGCTATCAGGCCAACAAAGCAACACTTTATATGGCGACTTGATTTTGTGCCCACAAGTGATTGAACGTGAGGCTTTAGAACAAAACAAACCTTTAAAAGCCCATTACGCACATTTGACCGTACATGGCATGTTACATTTGATCGGTTTCGATCATATTGAAGAATCTGATGCTGAGGAAATGGAAGCGCTTGAAATAAGCATCTTGCATCAGTTAGGATATACCAACCCATATTTACAGGATGAACAATAATGGACGAAGGCTCGTCGAAGAAACCCAACTTTTTTGAACGCATTTTAAGCCGCTTAAGCAATGACACGCCAGAAAGCCCAGCAGAAATTTTAGACGTTTTGCGTCTGGCTGCTGACAATGAAGTGGTTGACAAAGAAACCCTAGAGCTTCTAGAAAATGTGTTGGATTTTGCCGATTTAGAAGTGCGTGATGTGATGGTCACTCGCAGTCAAATGGATGTCATCAAAGCCAATGACAGCATCGAACGCATCATCGCTTACGTACAAGAAACCTCACATTCACGTTTTCCCGTGATTGGCGAGGACAAAGACGAAGTATTGGGCATCGTCCATGCCAAAGATTTATTACGCTTTTTTGGGCAACCTGAACAATTCCAGTTGGCCAATATTTTGCGCCCTGCCGTATTTGTACCTGAAAGCAAATCACTGACCAATATCATGAAAGACTTCCGTGCACAACGCAATCACATGGCAGTCGTGATTGATGAATATGGTGGCGTATCAGGTTTGGTCACTTTAGAAGATGTGACCGAAGAAATCATGGGTGACATTGAAGACGAATTCGATTTGGATGACAACGAAGATCAAATTTTCGCCATCAGTCCTGAACGCTTTCGCGTCAATGCTACAACAGAAGTCGAAGATTTCAATGAGTACTTCAAAACTCAATTTTCTGATGAAGAAGTCGATACCATCGGTGGTTTGGTCATTCAAGAATTTGGTCGTTTACCTGCACGTGGTGACAAAATCACCATTGGTGATTGGACATTTACCATCGCCCGCGCTGATGCCCGTCGTTTGCATGTGTTATTGGTCACGCCCAACACAGAAGAATGATGTTTTAATAAGTTAGGAATATAATTATGGCAGGCTCTTTACTTCTTTTATTAGACGACATTGCAGCTGTTTTAGACGATGTATCTGTGATGACCAAAGTCGCTGCTAAAAAAACCGCGGGCGTGATTGGTGACGATTTGGCATTGAATGCCGAACAAGTCACTGGCTCTTCTGCCCAACGTGAATTGCCCATTATTTGGGCAGTCGCTAAAGGTTCTTTTTGGAATAAAGTAGTATTGGTGCCTGCTTTTCTAGCTTTGTCTTATTTTTTACCATTTTTAATTGGTCCGATACTGATTATCGGTGGTGCTTTTTTAGCGTTTGAAGGTGTCGAAAAAGTATTGCACAGCTATCACAAATACAAACAAAAGCGCCAACCCGCTGTTCACTCTTCTGAACCTATCTCGGATATGGCTTTTGACGAATCCGCCAAAATCAAAGGCGCCATTCGTACCGATTTTATTTTATCAGCCGAAATCATTGCCATTAGTTTAGGTACAATGGCCACCGCACCGATTTTGCAACAAGCTTTGGCGTTATCCGCCATCAGTATTGCCGTTACCGTTTTGGTTTATGGCTTGGTTGCTGGCATTGTAAAAATTGATGACTTAGGTTTTTGGATGAAAACCAAAGCCTCTGCTTTCTCAAAAAAATTAGGCTCTGTATTAATTAGCTCTACACCTTATTTAATGCGCACTTTAAGTATCGTCGGTACTTTTGCCATGTTCTTAGTAGGCGGTGACATCATCGTCCACAATCTGCCATTTTTAACCCATTTAGCACACAATCTCGAACATATCGGCAGTGGTTTCACCAATATTCTAGTAACCAAAGGTTTTAGTATTCTCATCGGTGCCATTGTTGGTAGCATCATTGTATGGATTGTGCACATGATACAAAATCTACGTGGACAGAAAGCTGCTCACTAATGCCCCAATCTTTGTTACAACGCCTCGCAAGCAGTCCAATTATGGGCGCATTGCTGATGGTCATTTCAGCGGCCTTAACCCCTTTTGCTTATGCACCTTATCGCCTGTATTGGCTAATGCCTATTTTATTGGCAGTCATGCTCATTGTGGCATTTTGGCATGAGCGCTATCGTTTGCGCTTGGTCTATTTATGGGCATGGGTGACTTATTTTGTGCAATGTTATTGGATTAATACAGCATTACATGACGTTTCAGGTTTGCCTTTGCCAATTTCCATCCCTTTGACTGCTTTATTGCCGATGTATTTGGCACTGTATCCGACATTAACCATTTGGTTATGTGAAAAAATCCGCCTACCTGACAGTGGCAAATTACTGTTGGTTTTTCCCGCTGTTTGGACCTTAACCGAATTTGTACGCGAGCGCGCCTTCACAGGTTTTGGTTGGGGAGCATTAGGCTATACGCAAATTGCCGAATCACCTTTGGCTGGTTACGCCCCTGTCAGTGGCATTGCTTTGGTCACATGGGCCACTGCATTGATTGGTGCAGCAATAGCAGGTCTTATTTTATGTAAGCCGATTTGGCAAAAATCGTTACATGTCGCTGTCAGCATGTTGATTGTCGCCATAGGTGTCAATTTATCACAACACCATTGGACAGAAAGAGATGGCACCCAAGCCAGTGTGGCTCTATTACAAGGCAATATTCCACAAACTTTAAAATGGGAGCCTGAAGCTTTTGCGCATACCATACAAGTATATTATGAATTGCTCACACAAGCTGAGGCTGACATTGTCATCATGCCTGAAACCGCCATACCCCTCATGCGCCAAGACTTACCCGAAGGCTTATTAACCCAATTTGTGAATACGGCACATAGACAAAACGCCGCTTTGGCAATAGGCATACCAGAATACACGCATACAGGCCGCCAATATTTAAACTCAATCATCAATTTTAGTTCATTTGATCCTGAAAAACCCGATCAAGCCTTGCCCACTTACAGCAAAAACCATTTGGTGCCATTTGGTGAATTCAAACCACAAGGCACACAATGGCTATATCAGATGATGAACATGCCACTGGCAGACTTCAGTGCTGGTGGCAAAAATCAAGCACCATTGGCATTGGCCAATCAGAAAATAGCTTTTAACATTTGTTATGAAGACAGCTTTGGTGATGAATTGATTGCCTCAGCCCAACAAGCTTCTTTACTGTCCAATGTCAGCAATATGGCTTGGTATGGCACCTCCCACGCCATGGATTTACAATTGCAACAATCCCAAGCTCGAGCTTTAGAATTAGGTCGCTATATGGTGCGCGCCACCAATACAGGCTTAACAGCGGTGGTGGATCCGAAAGGTCATATTGTGTCTTTGGCACCGCGCGATACCCAGCAAATTTTGACCACCACCATTCACGGTTATCAAGGCGAAACCCCATATATGCGCTTAGGTGGTACTTGGCCGTTGGCGATTTTGCTCTCGGTTTGGTTGTTGATATTATTTATTTACAGTCAGTTTAGACCAAACCCTCAGTCATATTGATATTTCTAATCGGTCTTGCATTTTTATGTCAAATACGTAATGATATTTAAACAATGCAAGACCGAATATTTCTATATACCCACTCAATATTTAGTATTTCTGCTACTTTTTTCAGTCTGGTTCCGTCTGTCTTGCGCACTTTTTTAATACAACATTAACACTTAAGCTTTAACTTAATTTAATGAAACTATCAGACTTGCCAAAAGTCTTAATAAAAGTTAAATTTATGTTACAGCAATAAGATAGCGTTGGTTTTATGCTACACTCAGTTGCTTGCATTATGTCTCATTGAAAGATAAGGACAATACATTGATGAACCCAGCTTTTGCTTTACCTGTACCCAGCGGTCATTCAACTTTGGAACAGTATATTCACACAGTGAACAGCATTCCATTATTGAGCGCAGAGGAAGAGCATGACTTGGCCGAACGTCATGCTTTGTATGATGATTTAGAAGCGGCAAAAAAAATGATTTTGTCGCATTTACGTGTCGTTGTTTCTATTGCACGAGGCTACGATGGTTATGGTTTAAACCAAGCAGATTTGATTCAAGAAGGCAATATCGGTTTGATGAAAGCCGTGAAACGCTTCGAGCCTAGCCGTGGTGTGCGTTTGTTTTCATTCGCTGTGCATTGGATCAAAGCCGAAATCCACGAATTCATTTTGCGCAACTGGCGCTTGGTACGAGTGGCAACTACCAAGCCACAACGCAAATTGTTCTTCAATTTGCGCAGCATGCGCAAAAATATGAATGCTTTGAGCGACATCGAAGCGCAGCAAATCGCCGACGATTTGGGCGTCAAATTGTCTGAGGTGTTCGAGATGGAGCAACGCATGACCGGCAAAGATGTGGCCTTGTTATCCGACAGCGATGACGATGAAGACAGCTTTGCACCCATAGATTGGTTGACCGACCACAACAGCGAACCGACACAAATCTTGGCGCAAAAAGCCCATCACCAATTGCAAACCGAAGGCTTGCAAACTGCCTTGGCACAATTGGATGACCGCTCACGCCACATTGTCGAATCTCGTTGGTTACAAGATGATAGCGGCTTAACCTTACACGATTTGGCCAGCCAATACGGTGTATCTGCCGAACGCATTCGCCAAATCGAAGCCAAAGCATTGCAAAAATTGCGTGGTTTTTTAGGCGAAGTCGTTCCAGCATAATCCTGATTAATGACAAGCGTCCTGTAAACTTACAGGACGCTTTTTTTATGAAAGAATATTCATGCAATGGTTATATCTGAGCATGGCTTTGATAGCAGGTGTTTTGCTTTCCACCCAAGCTGCCGTCAACAGCCAATTGGCAAAATCCCTACTCCAGCAACCTTTATTGGCTGCATTCATTTCTTTTTTAATTGGCACATTGCTGTTGTTCAGCATTGTGTTATTCAAAGGTCAATTGCCGACACTGCAATTGCTCCCACAACAAGCATGGTGGAAATGGACGGGCGGCTTGATGGGCGCATTTTTGGTTTGCTCTAGCATCATTGTTGCGCCTAAAGTCGGGGTTGCCAATATGTTGTTGTTCATCATCATGGGTCAATTGTGTGCAGGTTTACTCATTGATCATTATGGTTGGCTCAACATGCCGCTCAAACCCATAGATTTGAGCAAAATTATGGGCATGGGCATCATCATATTGGGCTTGTTGGTATTTTTCTTTGGTCACAAATGGTTGAAATTTTAAAGTATTTTTCACCGATACCAGACACCACCTGTCCCCATTTTGATTACAATAAAGCCATAAATCTATTTTTCTGAAACTTGATTTAGGAAAACACCGCCATGAAACTCTCTTTAGTGTGTGCAATCATTGGGCTATCGCTACCAGTTTCCGCATGGGCACTTAGCCAACAAGACGTTGATTTTGCCAATCGTCAATGCGCCCAACGCCAAGACCCACAAAAATGCCAAACCGCTCGTGACTTGTCCAAAGCCTATAACGAGCAGCAACGCAACCGCTTAGAATACGATGCTGCGGTGCGTGCAGGTCAACCCATGCAAGGCAGTGTGCGCATTGAAACCAATGTGTATGGCGGTGACAATCGAGGTGCTTACCATTGGAACAGTCGCCACAAAAAATACTGCCACCACAATAGTGATGGCAGTGTGTTCCGCTGTTATTAAGCGTCCTGTAAAAATGCAAACAAGCGTCCTGTAAAGATTACAGGACGCTTATTTTTCATCCATCAATCCAATATACAAGCTGAATTGATTTTATTCACTGCATGATTAGCTTAACAACAACGCATCATCCGCCAATTTTTCACCACTGGTTTGGTGGAACAATTGAATCAAACCTGCTTCATCCATATTGGCACGTTTGTCACCCGACACATCAAAAATCACCTGACCTTGATGCAACATCACCGTACGATGACCATGATCCAAAGCTTGGCGCATCGAATGCGTCACCATCATTGCGGTCAATTTGTTCTCGGTAATGATTTTATCGGTCAACTCCAATACAAATGCAGCAGTTTTCGGGTCAAGTGCGGCAGTGTGTTCGTCTAACAATAAGATTTTTGAAGGCTGCATGGCTGCCATTAACAAACTCACTGCTTGACGCTGACCACCTGACAACAAACCCATACGGTCTGGCAAACGGTTTTCCAAACCCAATTGCAACACGCTCAAACGCTCACGAAACAGCTCACGCTTGTCTTTGTCCAAAGCCAATTTTAAGCCGCGCTTTTCGCCACGACTCAAAGCCAAAGCCATATTTTCTTCAATGGTTAAAGCTTCACATGTGCCTGCCATCGGGTCTTGAAACACGCGAGCCACCAAATGCGCTCGTTTGTAAGCCGGTAAACGGGTCACATCTTGACCGTCAATGACAATACTGCCTGTATTGACCAACAAATCGCCACTGATGGAATTTAAGAAAGTCGATTTGCCCGCACCATTAGAGCCGATCACAGTGACAAATTCGCCCTCATTGATGCCCAACGTCATGCCACGCAAAGCACGGTTTTCAATCGGTGTACCTGGGTTAAATGTCAGGCGTAAATCAGTTGCTTGCATCATGATGGTTTACCCACTTTCTTAAAGTAACTTTTGATTTGCGGGAAACGCAATGCCAATACCACGAGCAAAGCCGTCACCAAATTCAAATCTTGCGGGCCAAAACCCATAGAGCGCAAAGTGTCGCTGCCCAAAGCCAAAGCAATAAACAAACGATACAACACCGCACCAATCACCACCGAAATGGTAATCAACAAGAATTTCTTAGACGGAATCAACGTTTCGCCAATAATCACGGCAGCCAAACCAATCACAATCGTACCGATACCAATCGAAATATCCGCACCACCTTGGGTTTGTACAAACAAAGCACCGCCTAAAGCAATCAAACCATTGGACAAAGCCATGCCTAAAATGACCATTTTATTGGTCGACACACCTTGCGCACGCGCCATACGTGCATTGGCACCTGTCGCTCGCATTGCCAAACCTGTTTGGGTAGAAAAAAACCAATCCATCAAGAATTTAGCCGCAATCACAAAACCCAAAATCACCAATGGCTGTATCCAATATTGGCTAGCAAAATCATCGCCCACAAAACCACTGTACACGCTGGCCTCACCAATCAGTGGTACGTTGGGCGAACCCATAATGCGCAAGTTGACCGAATACAAAGCCACCATCACCAAAATACCTGCAAGCAATTGCAAAATCTTCAAAGACACATGCATCCAAGCTGTCAACATACCTGCCAGAGCACCTGCAATCACAGCCACACCACAAGCAAGCCAAGGATTGACACCATTGACAATACAAACTGCCGCCACCGCACCACCTAAAGGGAAAGAGCCATCGGCAGTCAAATCAGGAAAATCTAAAATGCGAAACGAAATGTATACACCCAAAGCAACCAAAGCGTAAATGAGGCCCGTTTCCAAAGCCCCGAACAATGCAATCATGGACATAAGGATCTTCTTTGTCTTATTTAATCAGTTTTTATCACACCACTCGGTAAGCGGCCTGAATCAAAAAGGCCAACTCCAACAAAATATGCTGTTTAGAGTTGGCCATACTCAGTGGCACCTAAGCGAGACTTATTGAACGACTTCTTTAGCTGTGCTTACCAAATCAGCAGGAATTGTAAAGCCTTGCGCTTCAGCACCTTTTGGATTAACAAACAAATCCAATTTGTCCATTTTTTGCGGTGCAATGGCACCTGCTTTTTCACCTTTTAAAATGCGGGTCACAATTTTGCCCGTTTGCAAACCAACATCATAATAGTTCACACCCAAAGCCGCTGCCGCACCACGTTTCACAGTATCTGTGTCAGAAGCGAGCAATGGAATTTTGTTAGCCAAAGCCACTTTGTACAAAGCTTCATAACCTGAAACCACATTGTTGTCGGTGGTGGTGTAAATCAATTGTACTTTGCCTGCCAAGCCGTTTGCCGCAGTTGAAATGTCCGTAGTACGCTGAGCAGGCGCACCCACCACTTCAATGCCTTGCGCACCCAATTTGGCTTTCAACTGTTCCAAAATCACAGTTGAATTGACTTCACCCGGGCTGTAAACATAACCCACTGATTTGACATTCGGTACCAATTTTTTCATCAAATCAATTTGTGGCTCTAAAGGCAATTCATCCGATACGCCTGTCACATTGGTACCAGACGGCTCCCAAGACGTCACCAATTTCGCCGCCACAGGATCGGTCACCGCTGCAAATACCACAGGAACCGTGCGTGTTGCCGCTACCATTGATTGCGCACTTGGTGTCGCAATCGCCACGATGGCATCAGGATTATCGCCTGCAAATTTCTTCGCAATCTGACCTGCGGTTGCCGTATTGCCTTGTGCACTTTGGAAATCAATGGTCAAGTTTTCACCGACTTTATAACCATCTGCCGCCAATTGCTCTTCCACACCTTTGCGCACAGCATCCAAAGCAGGATGCTCTACAATCGCTGTAATAGCGACACGTTTTGGTGTGCCATCAGCCACAGGGGCCGATGCTGTCGTCGTACCTGATGCCGCTGCTGGTGCAGCTGCCGCAGGTTTGGTATCTGCACCGCCGCCGCACGCAGCCAAAGTGATGCCAGCAATGGCAGAAACAATCAAAGTTTGCACAAATTTAGCCACGTTTTCTTCCTTCGTTATGATTTTTCAATTTGATAAATTAACCCACACCTAAACCCAATCGCCTATAAAAAGTTGCTTGGTGCTTAGAGATAACGCTCATTTATGCTAGTTAATTAAATTAGGTTTCATTCTAAATTAATTTCTCTCAGGCTAACATGCCTACAATATGACAAACGGCCTGATAAATTATTATTTTTTTTCATTAAATCTCAATCAAAAAATAAAATCAACCAATGTATTTCATAAAAATAAAATAATATGCTAACAATAAAAGCCGATTCGCTAGAATCATACTTATCACTTATTTGCTGTTTTTGGGTGCTTAAATTAATGTCATCAGATATAGTTGTGACAAAAATCACGCAAATCGACCTTTTAAAGCGTTTCTTTTTTAACCTTATAATATGGCAATGATGATGAACAATATTCGACCATTTTTAAATACCATTCCAGATACACAGCATGCTGTTTTCATCGATCCTAGCTGTGTCATCATTGGCGATGTCATTTTAGGTACACAAAGTTCGGTTTGGCCTATGGCGGTGATACGTGGTGATGTTAACTACATTCGCGTAGGCGCACGCAGCAATGTGCAAGATTTGGCCATGCTGCATGTGTCACACAAAAATGATCAAAAACCTGAAGGCTCACCGTTAATCATTGGTGATGATGTGACGGTGGGTCATATGGCGATGCTGCATGGTTGCCGCATTGGCAATCGTGTTTTGGTGGGTATGAAAACAACGGTCTTAGACGATGCCATCATCGAAGACGATGTGATGATAGGAGCAGGCAGCCTCGTTCCTGCTCGCAAACGCTTGGAAAGTGGCTATTTGTATGTCGGCTCTCCAGTCAAACAAGTGCGCCGTTTAACTGAAGAGGAAATCGCTTTTTTGGCTTATTCTGCCCAACACTATGTTAAAGTCGCCCAACAACATCAGCAGTCTTTAAATGGAAATACGTAACAATATCAAAGGAACAAACATGAGCAAGTTGCAACAAGTGGCTCAATTAGGACAACAAATTTGGCTCGACAGTTTGTCGCGCTCATTGATTCAATCAGGGGAATTGGCAAGCAAATTGGCAGATGGTGTGATGGGTGTCACATCCAATCCTGCCATTTTCCAACAAGCTTTTCAAAACGATGCGTTGTATACCGAAGAATTGGCTGCTTTAAAACAGCAAGATATGGATGCCAAAAGCCGTTATGAAACCTTGGCCATTGCCGACGTACAGGACGCTTGTTTGGTGACTTTGCCTGTTTACCAAGCCCATAATGGTCAAGCTGGCATGGTGAGTTTGGAAGTATCTCCTGAATTGTCACACGATGCCCAAGGTACCATCACCGAAGGCAAACGCTTGTGGCAAGCAATTAACCAACCGAACGCCATGATCAAAGTCCCTGCCACAGACGCAGGCATTGAAGCACTAACCGAATTGGTGGCCTCTGGCATCAACGTCAACATGACTTTGATTTTCTCGCGCCAAGTTTTGGCACAAATCATGGACGCACACGCACAAGGCTTGCAACAACGTGTTGCGCAAGGTTTGCCGATTGACAAAATTTTTGTGGTCGCCAGCTTTTTCTTATCGCGCATTGATACGGCTTTGGACATCAGCTTGCCAGAAGCTTTACAAGGCAAAGTGGCTTTGTCTTTGGCACGCAGCGCTTATGCCGATTGGGAAGCGTTCACGCAACAAACACCTTGGCAAGATTTGCAAACACAAGGTGCGACACGTTTGCAATTGTTATGGGCATCGACAGGCACCAAAAATCCTGCCTACCCTGACACATTGTATGTGGACGAATTGATTGGCGAGCACACTGTCAATACCGTTCCTAGCGCCACTTTGAATGCCTTTATCGACCATGGCAACGTCAGCGCCAGTTTAAGTGGCAAAGAAGCTGCCTCAGCACAAGTATTGGCAGATGTAACGGCTTTGGGCATAGACTTGGACGCTTTGGCGTTGCGTTTGCGCGACGATGGCTTGAAGCAGTTTGAAGAGGCTTTCGCCAAAATTCTGTTGATTACCGCTTAAACAAACGTTGGTCGATAGATAGTGTATGGCGTCTGAATCACCATCACTAACAAGGGTTTAGACTCAAGCGTCCTGTAATGATTTACAGGACGCTTTTTTAGATACAAATAGCATTAATTTTCATTTAAATCATTGAAACTTAATGAGAACTGTTATTATTAATAATATAAATTAATACTTTCAAATTGATAAAATTTTTTGTTAAAATAAACCCATTACTACCCATGTCTGGTTCATCCGAACCACAAAATAAAGGAATCCATCATGCAAGGCTCAAAAGCTGTCATTCAATATTTGAACGAGTTGCTCGCAGGTGAGTTGGGTGCGCGTGACCAATATTTTATTCATGCCCAAATGTACGAAGATTGGGGCTATAGCAAATTGTTCGAACGCATGACGCATGAAATGCAAGAAGAAGGCGACCATGCCGCGCAAATGATCAAACGCATTTTGATGCTCGGTGGCACACCTCAAATGGTGCCCAGCGCATTGAATATCGGCACAGACGTTCCATCGATGTTCCAATCGGATTTGGCTTTGGAATTGCACGTGCGCGATGCTTTAAAACAAGGCATTCGTTTGTGTGAACAAGAATTCGATTATGTCACTCGCGATTTGTTGATTGTACAATTGCGTGATACCGAAGAAGACCACGCTCATTGGCTAGAACAACAATTGCGCTTGATTGATTTGATGGGCTTACAAAACTACTTGCAAAGCCAAGTCTAAACTCAATAAAGGAGACGAACATGCAAGGAAGCCGTCCTGTAAAACGTGAATTGAACAAAGTCTTGGCTGTGTCTTTGATTGCCATCAATCAGTATTTTTTACATGCACGCATGTTGAAAAACTGGGGCATCGAAGCTTTGGGCAAGCACGTTTACAAACAATCGATTGAAGAAATGAAGATGTCTGACGACGTCATTGAACGCATTTTATTGCTCGAAGGTTTGCCAAACTTGCAAGATTTGGGCAAGTTACTGTTGGGCGAAAACGTCAAAGAAATGCTCGAATGTGATGTGCAACTGGAAAATATCAAAAGCGCAGCTTTGATTGAAGCGATTAAAGTGTGCGAAGCTGAAGGCGATTACGTCAGCCGTGACATGTTGCACAAACTTAAAGAAGAAAACGAAGAACACATCGATTGGCTAGAAAATCAATTGTTCTTGATTGAAGAAATGGGTTTGGAAAACTTCATCCAACAAGCTGTTGGCAATCAAGCATAAAGCTTACACAGCGTGGATTAAAATGCCCACTGAGCGAGGTTCATGAACATGATGGGCTTCGCTCAATAATTTTTCGCACATATCACCACAACGACCGCAACAAGTCGCCACTTCCAACTCCGCTTGCAAACTCGCCATATCACGGCAACCATCCGCAATGCTTTGCTTGATTTCAGTATCAGTCACACCATTGCAAATACATACAAACATGTGGCAATCCTTGATTTAAAAACAATTATGAAACGCTATAATAATGATAGCTTTTATCATTTGCAAGTAGATTCACTGGATTTACACAAACTGTCAGTCATGTTGCCACTCAAAGCGGCCTGTATTTCACGTTATAATGCATCATTGATGCTTTGATTGAATTGAATACCATGAATTGTGATGCCCACAGCCATCTAGAAGATTTAAACCGTCCTGAAACCCAACAATATGCCGCTTGTGCCCATGCGCAAACCTTGGCACAGTTTGAAGACCAACGCACCAAAGACATGGCGCAAGACATGTTGGCGCAGATTCAAAATGAAAAACAAATTCCGTTTTGCCAAGAGCATCGTGCGCGGATGTACCACATTCATCAAAATGCCGATTATCCTAAAGGCGTTTATCGTGTGTGTACGGCGGCCAGTTTTCGTTCGGGCTTGCCTGATTGGGACATTTTGTTTTCGGTGGAAGCATTTGATGAGGTGTTACAGGACGATGTGTATTTGAATCATGTCACGCATTGCACGTTGCACCCAACTCGCACTTTGTTAGAGTTTGGCAGCAATGGCGGCGATGCCGCTTATACATTGGAATTTGATTTGGCTGAAAAACGCTTGGTGGACAGTGGTTTTCATTTTCCATTGGGCAAAAACCACATTGCATGGCGTGACTTAGACAGCGTTTGGGTCTGCCCTGCTTGGCACGAAGCGCAATTAACCACCAGCGGCTACCCTCGCCAAGTGTGGCTATTAGAGCGTGGCAACAGTATGGATGAAGCCATTCCCGTTTTACAAGCTGAAATCGATGATATGTTTGTCGCAGCTTGTCGCTATTTGGATCCACAAGGCAAAGATTTGGATGTCATTGAAGTGGCGCATGATTTTTACCGCAAAACCTATTACTGGGTCGATGGCGATTTGCAAGCGCAGCCTTTAAACCTGCCTGAAAACTGCGATTTGATTGGTTATTTGGGCGGTCAATTATTGGTGTGGCTCAAAAGCGATTGGCAACGTGCCAATACCCGTTATGCCAATGGCAGTTTGTTAGCGGTCAAATTGAGCAAAGGTCAATTGGGTGCAGCACAAATTTTGTTCGAGCCCACAGCGGCCTGTATTTTAGAAGCGGTCGAAACCACACGCCAATTTGTAGTGATGCATGTGTTGGACAATGTTCAAAGCCAATTGCGTGCGCAACAATTTTCCCAAGGTGCGTGGCAACAAGCCACCGTGCCTGCGCTGCCTCGTGGCACCATCGAATTAGTCGACCAACCTTATGGCGGTGATGTGGTCTATGTCGCCATCAGCGATTTCAGCACGCCTTTGACTTTACTGTGTGTCGATTTTGCCCAGCAAGATGTGGCGGTTTTGCGCAAACAGCCGAAACAATTTGATGCTAAAAACATGCAAACCCAACAATTTTGGACGCAAAGCACAGATGGCACGTCCATTCCTTATTTTCATGTTGGCACGCCAAGCGATGCGCCCAAACCGACAATTGTGTATGTGTATGGTGGTTTTGCTGTGGCTGAATTGCCGCATTATTTGGGTTTAATGGGTCGACATTGGTTGAGCCAAGGTTATGCTTTTGTGGTAGCGAATGTGCGTGGTGGCGGCGAATTTGGTCCGCAATGGCACCAAGCGGCCATTGGTAACAACAAGCACAAAACCATTGAAGATTTACTCAGCGTGGTACAAGATTTACAACAGCGAAATTTGGCAACTGCCACACAAATTGGTTTACAAGGTGGTAGCAATGGCGGTTTGGTGGTTTTGGCGGCGATGGCACAAGCACCGACTCAAATCGGTGCTGTGGTGGCTGAAATGCCATTAGCCGACATGCTCAATTATACAAAATGGTCGTCAGGAACATCGTGGATTGCTGAGTTTGGCAATCCAGATGATGCAGACCCAACAGCCACAGCATCACTACAAGCTTTGTCGCCCTACCACAATTTGCAAGAAGATGTGACTTATCCTAAAACTTTGCTCACCACCAGTTTCAGTGATGACCGCGTGCATCCTGCTCACGCTTTGAAAACGCATGCGCGCTTGCAAGAACTCAAACAAGCAGCATGGTTGTTGTGTCCTGAAGATGGTGGTCACAGCGGCAATGGCACACAAGACCAATTGGCAGAAGAAACCGCTTTGGTATTGCGCTTTTTTGAACAGCAATTAAGCCAATAAATCAACCCATAAAAAAGCGTCCTGTAAACATTTACAGGACGCTTTTACTTTTGATAAGCACATCAATGTGACGTATAACCCACGCCACCGCTCACTTGACCGTACACTTGGCTAGAGCCCGAAGTAGAACCTGTGCTGCTACACGCGGCCAAAGCCAAAACAATCAAAATCATACCCATACTTTGTTTCATTTTCATCACCTTATCAATAACCATACCGACGGTTTGGACGTGACTTGAACCAAGCAAACCAAGCCATACCAATAGCAAACACAAAAAACAAGGCGCTCCAAATTGGCAAAGGTACACCCAAGAAATAATCCACCACCGCACATTCACCTGAACCACTTAAAACCGTTTGAATCAAACTTTGCAATGGCAAAGTATTCATCATAAAGTCCAAACCCGGACCACAAGCAGGCACTTCTGAAGGTGGTAAACCTTGAATATAACGTTGGCGCAATGCAATGCTCAAACCAATGAGCGCAGGAATGCTGATTAAAATTGCCGCACCCAAACCAACCGTTTTTTGACGATTGGGAATCAATGCCATCAGCAAAGCCACAGCACCCACTGCCATTACCGCCACGCGCTGAAAAATACACAAAGGGCAAGGCTCCATTTTCAACACATGTTGCGAATACAGAGCTGCTGCCATGATGATGGCCGACACCACCACAATGAACCACAAATACTTTTTACCGGACATCTTCTACCCTTAGAATGTGAATCGATGCAGCTCAGGCTTAATCCTCAACTGCTTCATCACCGGCAATCGTCATCTCGCTGATGAGAATCGAACCAATGCGGTGCGCACTGCGTTTTAACCCATCATTGCCAATGGCGACAATATTTTTAAACATATTTTGCAATTGACCGGCAATCGTGATTTCATCAACAGGGTATGCAATCACACCGTTTTCTACCCAAAATCCTGCTGCACCACGCGAATAATCGCCCGTCAATGCATTCACGCCTTGACCCATCAATTCGGTCACCAACAAGCCTGTACCCATTTGCTTGAGCACATCACTCAAATCAATGCTATTGGGATTCAACACCAAATTGTGTGCACCGCCAGCATTGGCTGTGGTTTGCATGCCCAGCTTGCGTGCACTGTAACTGCTCAAAAAATAGCCTTCGACCACGCCATCTTTGATGATGTCGCGCGGCTTGGTTGCCACGCCTTCGCTGTCAAAATACGTGCTTGATAAACCACGCACAATGTGAGGCTCTTCACGCAATTGCACCCATGCTGGCAAAATAGACGTGCCCAAAGAATCTTGCAAAAAGCTGGATTTGCGATACAGGCTGCCACCACTCAAAGCACCAACCAAATGACTGATTAAGCTGCCTGAAACCGTATTGTCAAACACCACAGGATAAACCCCTGTTGGTACTTGGCGCGCACCCAAACGGCGTACAGTGCGCTCGGCAGTGATTTTGCCCAAAGTTTCGTTGTCCAATAATTCAGTGGCAATACGGCTTTGATCGTACCAATAATCGCGCTCCATACCATTTTCGTCTTGCGCCAATACCGAGCAAGATTTGCTGTGGCGGCTCGATTGCATGAACGCGGCAAAGCCATTGCTGTTAGCCAATACATATTGGCTAGAGCCTGTAGTATTGATGCTCGCACCTTCACTGGTATGAATACGGCTGTCTGCTGCCATCGCTGCCGCTTCACACGCTTTGGCTTCCTCAATGGCTTTGTCGACATCCAAAGCCCAAGGATGGAACAAATCCAAATCTTGCCATGTTCGTGCCAACAAAGCCGAGTCTGCCAAACCAGCACAATCGTCTTCGGCAGTATATTTGGCAATATTGAGTGCTGCATCGACAGTCGCTTTTACCGATGCCGCAGAAAAATCGCTGCTAGAGGCATTGCCTTTGCGCTGTCCCATATACACGGTAATATCGAACGATTTGTCTTGTTGGTATTCCAATTGCTCGATTTCTTGCAATCTGATGCTGACCGATTGACCAACCGACTCACTCACGCCGACATCGGCGGCGCTTGCACCACATTGCTTGGCATAATCCAAAGCTTGTTGAGCCAAATCGCTCAATTGTTTTTCGCTGTGATTGAACATAACCTCTTAAACCCATTTATCAGATTGCATCGTCGTTATTGTACCGATATTGTTTGAACTATGGTTAATTGTTATTTAACGGGCTGTTAGCTGCGAAGAATCGATAATTTCGGTATCATTCAACCTTGAAAATTTATGTGGTAGGAACTCTCATGCAAGAAGAAGAATTCGTCAGCAAGACCCAAATTAAAAAACAAATGGACGACAGACAAGATTTGGGCATGCAACTGACCAAATTATCAACCGATACTTTGAAGAAAATAGGCTTAGACGAAAGTTTGTACGAAGCCATCGTGTTTTACAAAAAAATCAATTCTAACGGTGCGCTTAAACGCCAAGCCCAATACATTGGCCGCTTGATGCGTGACACCGACCCTGCACCTATTGAAGCCTTTTTAGCCCGCTTAAAAGGCGACAATACCGCTCACAATGCTTTGATGCAGCGTTTGGAATTATTACGTGAACGCTTGATTGACAACGATGAGGCTTTGACCACTTTAATCAATCAAGAACCTGATTTGGACATCGGCACTTTGCGTACTTTGATTCGCAACGCGCGCAAAGAAAAAGAATTGAACAAATCACCTAAAGCCCGTCGTGAGATTTTCCAAGTTCTCAAGCAGCATTTCACTGCCGAAAAAAGCAGCGATAACGACAACAATGCTGATGAAAATGAACACAACTGATTTTCAGGACGCTTGATGCTCCCCCACTACGCCGCCCCAATTTGGCTAAAAGGCGGGGGGCATTTGCAAACCATTTACCCCAAAGTCCTTGCCCTTCCCTCAGTTTGTTACCGCCGTGAGTTGCTCAGCGATTCCACACAAGAAACTGTCGTCGCTTACGATTTCATCGATGCGCCCCAAACCCATGCGCCTGTCGTGGTTTTATTTCATGGTTTAGAAGGCAGTAGCCACAGCCATTATGCGTTGACATTGATGCATATGGTTAAACAAAAACAATGGCATGGTGTGGTCGTACACTATCGCGGTTGTGGTGGTGTGGTGAATCAAAGCCACAAAGCGTATCATTCAGGTGACAGTTTGGAGTGTGAATGGATGTTACAACAACTGCGCCAACGCTATCCTGAGCAAAAATTGTATGTGATGGGTGTGTCATTGGGTGGCAATATGTTGGCAAAATATTTGGGTGAAGCGCAAAATTTGGCACTGGCGGATGCTGCTGCGGTGATTTCAGCACCGTTGGATTTGCCTATGGCCAGTGTTGCCTTGGAAAAAGGTTTGAGTAAAAAATTGTACGCACCGTATTTTTTGCGCTCTTTACTGCCCAAAGCCACACAAGAGCGGCACCAAGGCAAACACCCCCATTTACATTGGGACCATTTGCTCGCCAGTAACGGCCTGAAAGACTTTGACCAACACTATACCGCACCTGTACATGGTTTTGACAATGCTGACAGCTATTACCGCCTCAGCAGTGCCAAACCTGTGTTGCGCCACATCCAAATACCCACGCTAATCATCAATGCCCAAAACGATCCATTTTTGCCGCCAGAAGCATTGCCAACGGCAGCCGAGGTCTCTGCATGCGTCACCTTGTATCAGCCTGATCATGGTGGGCATGTGGGCTTTGTCAGTGGGCCATTTCCAGGCAACTTACAATGGTTGCCACAAACCGTATTAACCTTTTTCAGTGAGCACGCATGAACGATATTTTGAATAAAATTCTGGCCACCAAAGCACAAGAAGTGAGCGCTTTTTTAGCACAAACCGATTTGACCACCATGCAACATCTCGCCCGCGATCAAGCGCCTGTGCGTGATTTTGTGGGTGCCATTCGTGCCAAACATGACCAATCGTTGCCTGCTGTGATTGCTGAAATCAAAAAAGCCAGTCCATCCAAAGGTTTAATTCGCCCTAACGACTTTAATCCTGCCAATATTGCCCATATATATGAACAAGCTGGTGCGGCTTGTTTGTCGGTTTTGACCGATGAGTCCTATTTTCAAGGTGCGCCTGAGTATTTGCAACAAGCCAAAGCGGCCTGTAACTTGCCCGCCTTGCGCAAAGACTTCATTGTCGATGCTTATCAAATTTATCAAGCGCGCTCTTGGAATGCAGATGCGATTTTATTGATTGCGGCAGCATTAGAACAATCGCAATTAGAAGAGTTTGAGGCAATTGCCCACGATTTGGGCATGGCAGTTTTATTGGAAGTCCACCATACCGATGAATGGCGCAAATGCGAACGCTTGACCACACCCTTGGTTGGCGTAAACAACCGCAATTTGCGTACTTTTGAGGTTGATTTGCAA
Organism: Vitreoscilla stercoraria DSM 513; assembly: GCF_000382305.1. Lineage (GTDB taxonomy): Bacteria > Pseudomonadota > Gammaproteobacteria > Burkholderiales > Neisseriaceae > Vitreoscilla > Vitreoscilla stercoraria. The sequence continues at coordinate 132,730 of NZ_KB908018.1, read as the reverse complement.
CAAACTTTAGATTATTTACCTATTTTGGACGATTCACGCATCATCGTGACTGAAAGCGGCATTGCCAAACGTGAGGAAGTGGATTTAATGCGCTCGCATGGCATCCATACTTTCTTAATTGGCGAAACCTTTATGCGTGCCGACAACATCGGTCAAGCCGTCCAAGATTTGTTATTTTAATGACAGTAACAAGCGTCCTGTAAAATTTTCAGGACGCTTTAAGACAAGAAGGAACCCAACATGAGTGTATATATTAACAACGAGCACGATATCGAAAAAATGCGTATTGCAGGCCGCTTGGCTGCCGAATTGCTCGACTATATTGAAGATTTTGTCAAACCAGGCGTTACCACCAATGAATTGAACCAATTGTGTCATGACTACCAAGTGGATGTTCAAGGCGCGATTCCTGCACCCTTGGGCTATGGTAACCCACCTTATCCAAAATCTGTTTGTACTTCAATCAACCATGTCATTTGTCATGGCATTCCAGATGACAAACCATTAAAAAATGGTGATTGCTTAAACATTGATGTCACCATCATCAAAGATGGCTACCATGGCGACTCAAGCCGCATGTTCATGGTCGGAGAAGTCAGCCCTCATGCCAAACGTTTGTCTAAAATTACCCATGAATGCATGATGTTAGGCATCGAACAAGTGAAACCAGGTGCGACTTTAGGCGATGTGGGTCACGCCATTCAAGTACATGCTGAAAACAATGGCTACTCTATCGTACAAGAATTCTGTGGTCATGGCATTGGCACCAAATTCCATTGCGAACCACAAGTTTTACACTATGGTAAGCGTGGTACAGGCTTGCGTTTGGAACCGGGCATGATTTTTACCATCGAACCGATGCTCAACCAAGGCAAACGCCATTTGCGTATTTTGGCCGATGGTTGGACTGTTGTCACCAAAGATCGCTCGCTGTCTGCGCAATGGGAACACGAAGTGTTGGTAACTGACACAGGTTATGAAATTTTGACTATTAGCCCTAAAACAAACAAACCATAATGTTAACTTCTTAATTATTTAAAGAAAATACATATTTTTAATAGTTTTCATATGGTTAAAACATAATTTTTCTTAACTTTAGTGACAAATCTTTACGTTCATTTCTGAAACTATATGGCATAATTCAGGCTCATAAAAACGAGCCATAAAAATAGATGGCCTCCATATGGTTTCAAAAAAACCTAGGTGGATATTCACCATAAAGACACTAATTAGAATCATGAAGGTACCACAATGAAAACTTTTCAAAATATCGACAACATTCGCGACATTCGTAAAAAATTGGGCTTGAACCAACAAGAGTTTTGGAGCCAAATCGGTGTGACCCAGTCAGGCGGTTCTCGCTATGAATCTGGTCGCAACATGCCAAAACCTGTGCGTGAATTATTGCGCTTGGTTCATGTTGAACAAGTAGATTTAACCAAAGTGAATCACGATGACATGGCAATTGCCACTTTGCTCAAAGTGCGTCATCCTGAAATCTACAAAACATTGAAAAAAGAAGCTAAGGCTAAGTAAGACATGTTCATCATGTTTGACTTTATTTTCATGCAATAAAAGCTGCCTTTCGGCAGCTTTTTTATATCAAACAAATACTTTCAGGACGCTTATTTCAATTTTGCCAATTGCTCGATGATTTGAGTCATTTTGTCATTCAATTGCGCCAATTCTGCACGGTCTTTTTCAACCAAGTGTGCAGGTGCTTTGTCGGTATAACCTGGTTTTTCCAATTTAGCCGTCAATTTATCCAACGCTTTTTGCACTTTTTCCTGCTCTTTGTTCAAGCGATCAGTTTCAGCAGCTTTGTCAATTTCCACTTTCAGCATCATGCGTGCGCCCAAAGCAACGGCAACAGGTGCATCGTCTTCTGGCAAAGTCTCGACCAAAGTCACGTCACTCAAACGTGCCATCATTGGCAAATACGGCAAATAAATACCCAACTCAGCACCGCCTTCAATGAACAAAGGTGCTTTCACAGCAGGACCCAAATTCATTTCGCCACGCAAATTGCGCACCGTACCCATCAATTCTTGTAACACATTCATTTGTGCCAAAGCTTCTGGATGGATTTTGCTTTCATCCGCCTCTGGCCATGTTGCTAACATGATGCTGTCGGTTTTTTTGGCGTTGGCCAAAGGTGCCACAGTCTGCCAAATTTCTTCGGTGATGAATGGCATAATTGGATGCAACAAGCGCAATACCACTTCCAATACACGCACCAACACACGGCGAGTAGCACGTTGAGAAGCTTCATCACCGCTGTTCAACTGAACTTTGGCCAATTCCACATACCAGTCGCAATATTCATTCCACACAAACTCATACATCGTTTGCGCAGCCAAATCGAAGCGATAGGTGTTGAATGCAGCCGCCATTGCCGCTTCGGTTTGCTGCAAACGTGACATCATCCAATGGTCTACAAATGAATATGCCAAAGGCAAGCTTTCATCTTGACCACAATCTTTGCCTTCAACGTTCATCAACACAAAACGGGTCGCATTCCACAATTTATTGCAGAAATTGCGATAGCCTTCAGCGCGTTTGAAATCAAAATTGACAGAGCGACCCAAGCTGGCATAACTTGCCATCGTAAAGCGCAAAGCATCGGCACCAAACACAGGAATGCCTTCTGGGAACAATTTTTCAGTCGCTTGAATGACTTTTGGCGCAGTTTCAGGACGGCGCAAACCAACTGTGCGTTTTTCAAGCAAATGTGGCAAATCGATGCCATCAATCAAATCCACAGGGTCAATCACATTGCCCTCAGATTTCGACATTTTCTTGCCTTCATTGTCACGCACCATGCCATGAATATACACATCTTTAAACGGCACTTGGCCTGTAAAATGGGTCGTCATCATAATCATGCGCGCAACCCAGAAGAAGATGATTTCGTAACCAGTCACCAATACAGAGCTTGGCAAGAAGGCTTTCAAATCTGGCGTTTCTTCAGGCCAGCCCATAGTAGAAAATGGCACCAAAGCCGAACTAAACCAAGTATCCAACACGTCTTCATCACGCGTCAATACCGCCTGAGCACCTGCTTGTTCACGAGCTTGTGCTTCAGTGCGTGCCACATAATGATTGCCCTCTTCATCGTACCAAGCAGGGATTTGATGACCCCACCACAATTGGCGTGAAATACACCAGTCTTGAATGTTATTCATCCATTGGTTGTACGTATTGACCCAATTTTCAGGCACAAATTTGACTTTGCCGCTGTCCACTGCATCACGCGCCTTGCCAGCCAAACTCAAACCAGTTTCATCGCCTTCGGCCACTTTTTCCATCGCCACAAACCATTGGCTGGTCAACATCGGCTCAATCACCGAACCGGTACGGTCGCCACGCGGTGTTTTCAACGCATGTGGATCGATTTTGACCAAATAGCCTTGGGCTTGCAAATCCGCTACCAACGCCTTACGGGCTTCAAAACGATCCAAACCTGCATACGCTTCAGGCAAAGCAAACGTTTCTTGCGCTTGACCTTGGAAATTGTACACTTCTGCTTGTGGCAAAATTTTCGCGGTCAAATCCAATACATTGATTAAAGCCGTTTGATGGCGTTTACCGACTTCGTAGTCATTGAAATCGTGTGCAGGGGTGATTTTCACACAACCTGTACCGAAATCTTTTTCAACATATTCGTCTGCAATCACAGGAATCAAGCGTCCTGTAAGCGGCAACACCACTTCTTTACCGATGAATGCAGCATAACGCTCATCTTCAGGATGCACAGCAACTGCCACGTCACCGAGCAAGGTTTCAGGACGCGTGGTCGCCACAATCAAAGCTTGTGATGCATCGTCTGCCAAAGGATAACGAATGTGCCACATCGAACCTGTTTCATCGACGCTTTCCACTTCCAAATCCGAAACTGCCGTACCCAAAACAGGATCCCAATTGACCAAACGTTTGCCACGGTAAATCAAGCCTTGCTCAAACAAGCGTACAAACACTTCAGTCACGGTTTCAGCGCGGGTTTCATCCATCGTAAAATATTCGCGCGACCAATCCACAGAACAGCCCACACGGCGCATTTGCTCGGTAATCGTGCCGCCTGAAATGTTTTTCCATTCCCAAATTTTTTGTAAAAACGCTTCACGACCCAAATCATGACGGCTGATGCCTTGTTCAGACAATTGACGCTCCACCACAATTTGCGTGGCAATGCCAGCATGGTCAGTACCCGGCACCCAAGCGGTATTAAAGCCTTTCATGCGATAGTAACGCGTCAAACCATCCATAATGGTTTGGTTGAACGCATGCCCCATGTGCAACGTGCCCGTCACATTCGGCGGTGGCAATTGAATGGCAAACGATGGTTTGCTTTCATCCATAGACGGTTTGAAATAGCCTTGGCTTTCCCAATGTTGGTACCATTTGCCCTCGATTTGGGCTGGATCGTATTTTGCAGCTTCCATTTGACAGATTATCTTTAGTGAAAATATTGAATCCGTCATTATAACGCTTTGCCCGATTTAGGCATACGAAAAGGCGTCCTGTAACTGCTTACAGGACGCCTATTGATATCATTTGATTAACGCTTTAAATCAGACTCTTGCCAATCTTGCGGCTCTTGAGCCGCAACAGTGTATTCCTCATCCGCCCAAGCACCCAAATCAATCAATTTGCAACGCTTAGAACAAAACGGACGAAATTCGCTTTCAGGCCGCCACAACACTTCTTGCCCACATGTTGGGCATTTCACAATTTTTACTTGCTCCATGCTGGCACACTCAATTTTTCAAAACCACACATATGCAAAGTAAACGGAATATTTTGGCTGACTGTCGCACCACGATTGTGAGCAAAATCTGGATGTAAAAAACGAATATTGGTCATGTATTTATTTGCCGATAATTCTGGAATCACACGTTGCCCAGCATCCACATCAATTTGCAATAACAAAACCTTATGTCCCAAACTACTTTGCTGAAACTGTCCTTTAATCGCCTCACACTCAATGCTCACACGATTGTCTCGCAAAATATCCAGCAAAACTTCTAAAGCATTGTAAGTAGGTAATAAAGATGCAATCCACCCATTCAAACGCTCACGGCGACTTTCAGCGGGCAATTGCAACCAATAATGGTAAGCGGGCAAATCAAATGGATTGACATTACCTGGAATCGCCATGCGCTGTTTGATGCCCATCAACCATTCATTTTCACGCAAATGTTGGGCAAATTTGTATTGCACTTGCTGTAAAGAAGTAGATGCTTGCACAATTTTTTGATGCAAAGGCCATTGCTCAGAATCTGCTTTTAACGGCACGCCATGAGTTTGCAAAGCCAATTTTTGGCGTTCTAACTCTTGCAAAATGTCCAATTTGAATTCAGCGCGTGAAGCACATTCCATGATTTCAAATAAAGTCATCAACGCTTGATGGTGCGACCATATATCATCTTGAGATAAGACAGCAGTAAAACGTTGGAACAAGTGTTCAACACGCAGCAGATTTCTCACCCGCTCTAATATGGGGTGTTCAAAACGTATGGTCAAACTGCCTCCTACACCGTACTGAAAAGTTGTTGATAATACCGATGCTGATGCAACACTCTTTGTTGTAATGCCAACACATCTTGATCATTGGCAATAACATCATCAGCTAAGGCCAAACGCTGTTCACGCGTGGCTTGTTGTGCCATGATAGCTTTGATTTGCACTGCCGACAATCCACTTCGCTGCATTACCCGTTCTATTTGTGCTTCGGGTGCGCAATCTATCAAGACGATTCGTTCAACCAAAGCCTGAAACATGATCAACTCAGTCAACAAAGGTACGTCAACAATGGCATATACTGCTTGTATCTGCGCTTTTTGACGCTCAACTTCCGCAACAATCAACGGATGTAAAATGGCCTCTAATTGCACTTTGGCTTCAGGCTGGCTAAAAATCAATTGGCGCATATAATCACGATTGAATCGACCATCCAATACCGCTTCAGAGCCAAACACAGCCTGAATATGCGGTAAAGCCACACCATCGTCAGCTGTTAACTGTCTTGCAATCACATCGGTATCAATGATGTGAACGCCCAAATCTGCAAAGAAACCAGCAGCAGTCGATTTACCACTACCAATGCCGCCAGTTAAACCAACCCAATGCGTCATGCGACAAATCCTGATTTGGCTAACCACCATTGGATAAATTGTGTGATGGGATGGCTAAATATCAATACCAACCAACCTGAAATCGCCAGATATGGACCAAAAGGCATAGGCTGGCTTTTCGCGACATTCATAATGACCGCAAAAATCAAACCTACCAACGATGACATCACAATCACAATCGGCAACATGCCCACGCCTATCCAAGCACCCAAAGCGGCCAGTAACTTGAAATCCCCATAACCCATGCCTTCTTTGCCTGTGACCAATTTAAACAACTGGAAGATGGTCCACAACGACATATAACCCACCACAGCGCCCATTACAGAGTCTACCAATGTCGTGATACCCCAAGCGCCCTGTAAAACTTCAGCCAACAAATGAAACACGATACCTGCCCACATCAAAGGCAAAGTCAATTGATCAGGCAATAATTGCGTGTCAGCATCAATGAAAATCATCGCAATCAAATAAGCGCTCAACAACATTGCACCAACTGCCGTCCATGTGACACCAAACTTCCATGCACAAACCGCAAATACCAAGCCCGTTAATAACTCTACCAAAGGATAACGCTTGGAAATAGGTTGGTCACAGTGTTTGCATTGCCCTTTGAGCAAAATGTAACTGACAATCGGAATATTTTGCCAAGGCTTTACAGGGCTTTTGCATTTAGGGCAATGAGAAGGCGGCGTCATGATATTGAAACGCTCCTCATCGATAGGTTCTAAAGGCATGTCCAACATTTGCTTGGCCTGTGTGCGCCAAGAGCGATTTAAGCCCTCAGGCACACGATAAATCACCACGTTCAAAAAACTGCCAACCAGCAAACCCAATACCAAGCAAACAGGCAACCAAAACTCTAATGATAAATTATTCATCATGATTAGAATGCATCACCCATACTGAACAATGGCAAGTACATGGCAATCAATAAGAAGCCAACAATACTACCCAAGACCACCATAATAATAGGTTCCATCAAGCTAGATAAGGTATCTACCGCTTGGTCGACTTCATCTTCATAAAATTCAGCAGCCTTATTAAGCATATCGTCAATCGAACCTGACTCTTCACCAATAGCAGCCATTTGCAAAATCATATTGGGAAATAAATCGGTTTCTTGCATCGCTGATGTCAAAGACGTACCTTGCTGAACTTTAGAGCGAATTTGGAATGTGCCTTCTTCATACCAAATATTACCCGCCGCACCTGCAACCGACTCTAAAGCCTCTACCAAAGGTACACCAGCTGCAAACAATGTCGCAGTCGTACGTGCCCAACGTGCAATCGCAGCTTTTTTAACAATCTCACCAAAAATCGGCATGTTCAACATCAGTTTATCCACAGCTTTTTGAACTGCAAAAAACTTATTAAATGCTACTTTCCATGCAATAAATGCCGCAATCGTCAAAAGCAACATCCACCACCAGTTAGCAACAAAGAAATCCGACACATTCATAACAATTTGAGTTAAATGCGGTAGTTCAGCCCCCAGACCTGAATAAATTTTACCAAACGAAGGCAATACAAATAACATCATTAAAACAATTAAGCCTACTGCCACAATAACAACGGCGGTTGGGTACATCAAAGCGCCCTTAACACGACGCTTAATGGCTTCGGTTTTTTCCATATAAGTAGCCAGTTTGTCTAACAATGAATCCAATACACCGCCGGCTTCACCTGCATCTACCAAACTACAAAACAATTTATCAAAATACTTGGGATGTTTACCAAATGCAGCGGCCAGTGCCGTACCTTGCTCAATATCAGATCGAACTTCCATCAACAAGTCTGTCATGTTCGCATTCGAATGCCCTTTAGCCACAATTTCAAATGCTTGTAACAAAGGTAACCCTGCTTTCATCATGGTAGCCAATTGACGGGCGAACAGTGTCACATCAGAATGTTTGATTTTACTGCGTTTGGCCGTCTTCATTTTACGTAAATGAACGACTTGAATACCACGTCGAGCAAGTTTCTCCTGTGCATCTTTTTCATTTTTCGCAATCACTTCACCACGCATGACTTGCTGACTGGCTCTACTTTTGCCCTCAAAAGAAAAACGTGTGCCTTTTTCTTTTTTGACCGTTTCTTTTTTAGCTGTTGCCATCAAAGATTCCCTTACTTGAATTTTTTAATTTTCTAATCGTTAGTGCCTGCAACCACTTCTTCCAACGAAGTCAATCCATTCATCACTTTTAACAAACCTGCACGGCGTAAATCTACCATACCTTCTTGATAAGCAATGTCAGCAATATCAACTGCAGTCGCATTTTTCATAATAGCACGCTGAATTTCACTACTAATCGGCATCAATTCATACACACCCAAACGACCTTTATAGCCACCGCCACGACAACGATCACACCCAACAGGACCATGAAACTGCAAGCCTTCAGTTTTCATTCTGGTCAACATTTCATCAGTGAAGCCCATTTTTTTCAAAACATCATCTGGAGGAGATTCAACAGGTGCTTTACATTCGCCACACAAACGACGCAACAGACGTTGCGCCATAATCAAATTCACTGAACTGGCAATATTAAAAGGTGCCACACCCATATTTAACATGCGCGATAAAGTTGCTGGCGCATTATTGGTATGCAGTGTGGAAAATACCATATGGCCAGTTTGGGCGGCCTTAATGGCAATATCGGCAGTTTCCAAATCACGGATTTCACCCACCATAATAATATCGGGATCTTGGCGTAAAAAAGACTTTAAGGCCGCTGAGAACGTTAAACCTTGTTTGTCATTCACATTCACCTGATTAATGCCAGGCAAGTTAATCTCTGCTGGATCCTCTGCAGTAGAAATATTGACATCAGGCGTATTCAAAATGTTCAAACAAGTATACAAAGAAACCGTTTTACCCGAACCTGTTGGGCCTGTTACTAGCACCATGCCATATGGACGGTTAATCGCATCTAACAAGATTTCTTTCTGGAAATCCTCAAAACCCAATTGATCAACATTCAGCGATGCCGCTGTTGAGTCCAAAATACGCATTACAATTTTTTCGCCAAACAACGTTGGCAAAGTACTCACACGAAAGTCGATGGCACGAGTATCGCTGACTTTCAATTTAATACGGCCGTCTTGAGGAATGCGTCTTTCTGAAATATCCAAAGAAGACATAACTTTGATACGCGAAGCAATTTGCTCTCTGATTTGAATCGGTGGATTAATCAACTCGCGCAATTGTCCGTCAACACGCAAGCGCACACGTGCCACTTTTTCATAAAACTCGAAATGGATATCCGATGCACCCGCTTTCAATGCATCCAATAACACTTTATGTACAAATTTGGCAATCGGACCATCTTCAACTTGCTCTTCTTCTTTTTCATCCCCAATCGTTCCGCCACCCAATAAATCAGTATCAAAATCATCTAAAATATTGGTAGAAGAGCTGGCACCTAAACGTTCAATTAAACCTAATAATTGATCTGCTGGAACCACAACCATATCAATGGTTACCCCAGCAGAGAACGTTGCTTTTTGCAAAGCTTGCAATACCGATGGGTCTGCAACTGCTACGGTCAAGCGACGTCCTCGTTGTAATAGAGGTATAGTTAAGAACTTGGCACTTTGTTCAGTAGTAATCACAGAGAAATCTACTTTCTCTTGATCAAACTGGCTTAAATCAAACAAAGGGCAACCAAATAAATGCGCTAACAAATGAGCCAATTGTTGAGATGTAATGATTTTTTCTTGTAATACAATCGCTACAATAGGTCTACCATCAGCTTGAGCTTTGCTTTCAAAAGCCGATATCTGCGCATCAGTAATGATTTTTTGTTGAGCCAATATACGTAATAAACCGCTATCCATAGATATAAGCCATAAGATTAATATTATTTTCTTATCATACTGCCATGCATGGTTTTTGTCATTTCAAAACGACATAGTCAAAAAAAAAGTCGGCTTTAAGCCGACTTTTATACCAATCTATATAATTAGATTAATTAGAATGCGTGTTTAAGACCAACGCCTACAGAGTACAAATCTTCATCGTTGCCGCCTTGTACTTGAGCTGTGTTGATCCAACCAGCAGAAACCAAAGCAGTAGTACGTTTAGACAAAGCGTAGTCAGCACCAATGATTACTTGGTTGTAGCCAGAATCTTTTACTTTAGAACCAGCAACTTTTTGGTCCCAACCGTGAGCGTAAGTCACTTTAGGAGTGATCGCACCCATAGTGTAAGCAACAGATACTGCAGCTTCATGAGCTTCTTCAGCTGTAACGCCGCTCAATGAACCGTAGCCAGCCATGTCTTTAGCGTATTGGTAAGCCAAAGCAACAAACAAGTTGTTAGCATCGTAACCAGCTTCTACACGAGCCACGTGACCGTCTTGAACGTCACCGTTTTTAACAGCTTCGTGTTTGTACAAACCGTAGCCCAATTTACCGAAGAAACCAGCATTTTCATAGTTCAAACCAACGATAGTTGATTGACCGTTAGTGCTACGAGAAGGCTCGTAAACAGTTTCAGTCGCAGAGTCAGCCAATTGGTGAGTCACGTTGAAGTTGAAACCAGAGAAATCTGGAGAATCATAACGAACACCTTGGCTACGACCGTCAAAACGAGTCATGTTTTGCAAACCACGTGCTTGTGCACCAGCACCGGTACGGTATTCCCAGAAATCCATGGTTTCCATGTTTTCATTGAATTGGTCAGATACATAACCTGCACGTACTTTACCGAAGCCGCCTTCTAAACCGATGAATGTATCACTGTTGTTCCAACCTTCAGAAGATTGGTTACCAGCCAAAGACACACGTTGTTCAACTTGCCAGATAGCTTTCAAGCCATTACCCAAGTCTTCTTGACCTTTGAAACCGATACGTGAACCGTAGTCTCCCATTTGAGTGATAGTACCGCTATCAGCACCTTTATCACCAACAGTAACGCCTACGCCACCTTTGATTTGACCGTACAATACTACGTCAGCCATAGCTGCAACAGGCAAAGCAGTTAAAGCCAAAGCAATCAGAGTTTTTTTCATTGCTGCATTCCTTTTCTAGTCTAAAACGAACTTAAACGTTGTTCCCAACATATTCAAGCTTAGGGGTTAACCGCTGCTCTGACAAGCAGATTCAGGCGATTTATGGCTGTTAATATAAATCGTTCGTTGTAAAAATACAAACCGTAATCCCATTTTCATGCCGCAAGTATCTCAAAATGTTAATGACAGATTAACATTTTTAAAAAAAATTCAAAAAAATCAATATATTAAACAAAATAATGCTATTAGATTAATCTATTAACATTTGTTGCAAAAATACAAATACCATCCTAACAATGACAATCAGCCTGCCATTTATCCAAAGTTACAACTATTTGATTTTATTAAAGACAAAAAATAAATCATTTGATATCATACACTTAAATGGAAACATTTCACTACACACACTCTTGGTCACACGCTACTTTTATATGACTTATGTCACTAGGAGACAATCATGAAATGGTTTTTCATCGTATTACTCAGCGTATTGATGACTTCTCCAGCATGGGCTGCCATCAACATTAACACCGCCACAGAAACGGAGTTACAAACCTTAAAAGGTATCGGCCCTAGCAAGGCCAAAGCGATAGTAGAACACAGAGAGAAAAATGGCTTATTCAAAGCCACCACCGACATCAAAAATGTGAAAGGCATTGGCGATGGTATTTATAATAGTATCGTGTCAGAAATCAATGTGGGCAATAAGCCTGTAGCCAATACCCCTAAGCCTGCAACTCAGGTAGGAACCAAACCTATTGAAAAAACCACTCCATAAAAAAGAGCGCCTTTAGGGCGCTCTTCCAGTATCTAAATCCAATACAAACTACACCAAACTACCATGACACTGTTTGTATTTCACACCACTACCACAAGGACAAGGATCATTACGCAAAATATGAATACCGCGCGCTGTTAAGGCCGCTGGACTGTAATCGATGCCATCATCTTGCTGCTGTATCGATACAACATCATCTTGCACCTGATGAATCTGTTGGTTTTCTTCCACACGTACACCCACTAACAAACGCACCACATCATCTTGGATGTTTTTTAATAAACCTTCAAACATAGAAAAAGCTTCGCGCTTGTATTCTTGCTTAGGATTTTTCTGCGCATAGCCACGTAAATGAATGCCTTGGCGCAAATAATCCATTGCAGCCAAATGCTCGCGCCAGCGGTGGTCCAATACTTGCAATGATACGCTACGCTCAAATCCTTGGATTTGCTCTTTGCCCACACGCTCCATTTTTTGCGTATAAGCAGCCTCTACCTCTGTCAATAACAATTCTTTAATACCTTCATTTTCCAAATTGTTATCAGCCTTGATCCAAGCTGCAATATCTACTTCCGTATTGAACTCTGTTGCCAAGACTTTCATTAAGCCCTCAACATCCCACTCTTCTTCCATACTTTGTGGCGGAATATAATGGTCAACCAAATCTTCCAATACCTCAGCACGCATTGCTTGAGTCACATCCGACACATCTTCGTGCTCTAACAAATCATTGCGGCGTGAGTAAATCACTTGGCGTTGGTCATTGGCCACATCATCGTATTCTAGCAATTGCTTACGAATATCAAAGTTACGCCCCTCTACTTTGCGCTGCGCACCTTCAATTTGACGTGTCAACAAAGAAGCTTCAATCGGCATACCACGTTCTGGAGCCAGCTTATCCAATAAGAATTTGGCTTTGTCCATCGCAAACAAACGCAACAATTGGTCTTCAAATGACAAATAAAAACGGCTAGAGCCTTCATCGCCTTGTCGACCTGAACGACCACGCAATTGATTGTCGATACGACGACTTTCATGGCGTTCTGTACCAATAATATGCAAACCACCTGCAGCCAAAACTTCATCGTGTACAAGCTGCCATTGCGCTTTCAAATCCGCAATTTTTTGTGCTTTTTGCACATCACTCAATTGCTCATTGACTTCAATGGCTTTGACATCCGAATCAATATTGCCACCTAACACGATGTCCGTACCACGACCTGCCATATTGGTTGCCACGGTAATCATGCCCGGTTTACCTGCTTGAGCAATGATTTCTGCCTCGCGCGCATGCTCTTTGGCATTCAAAACATTGTGTTTCAAACCTTGCTTGGTCAATAACTCTGCCACCAATTCAGAGGTTTCAATGCTTGCCGTACCCACCAAAACAGGTTGGCCACGGGTATAACAATTTTGAATGTCATTGATTACTGCTTCGTATTTCTCTTCAGAAGTGCGGAAAATTTGGTCATTCAAATCTTTGCGTTTTGGTTTGCGGTTCGGTGGAATAATCACCGTTTCCAAACCATAAATACTCTGAAACTCAAACGCCTCAGTATCCGCAGTACCCGTCATCCCTGACAATTTGTCATACAAACGGAAATAGTTTTGGAAAGTCACCGAAGCCAAAGTTTGGTTTTCTTTTTTAACTTCCACACCTTCTTTGGCTTCAATCGCTTGGTGCAAACCATCTGACCAACGACGACCCGTAGACAAGCGTCCTGTAAACTCATCGACGATGACAATTTCACCATCTTGAACCACATAGTTTTGGTCTTTATGGAACAACGTATGTGCACGCAAAGAAGCAGTTAAATGGTGCATCAACATAATATTATTGCTGGCATACAAAGAATCGCCTTCAGGCAGCAAACCCAATTGCACCAAAATTTGCTCTGCATGCTCATGACCTTGCTCACTCAAGCTGACAGTGTGATTTTTCTCATCCACCCAGTAATCACCCTCGCCATCTTCGCTTTCTTGGCGTTGCAAATAAGCTGGTACTTGGTTCATCACTTGATAAACTTGAATATTGTCATCAGCTTGACCTGAAATAATCAAAGGCGTACGCGCCTCGTCAATCAAAATCGAGTCTACTTCATCGACGACCGCAAAATACAAAGGTGTTTGCACACGCTCTTCTTGCGAACCGACCATATTGTCACGCAGATAATCAAAACCAAATTCGTTATTGGTACCATAGCAAATATCACTGCGATATGCCGCTTGCTTGTCCCACACTTCCATTTCACTGACCACCGTACCAACGGTCAAGCCCAAGAAGTTGTACAAACGCGCCATCAAACTGGCATCACGCACAGCCAAATAATCATTGACGGTAACAACATGCACGCCTTTACCTGCTAATGCATTCAAATACACCGCCAACGTAGCTACTAAGGTTTTACCCTCACCAGTACGCATTTCAGCAATTTTGCCTTGATGCAACACCATGCCACCAATCAATTGCACATCAAAATGGCGCATACCCAATACACGCTGACTGGCCTCGCGACACACCGCAAAAGCCTCAACCAACAACTGGTCTAATGTCTCACCTTTTTCCAAACGCTGTTTGAATTCAGCCGTCTTAGCCTGCAAAGCTTCATCGCTTAATGCCTGCATCTGCGGCTCAAGCGCATTGATCTTAGCAATATCTTTGCGGTATTTTTTTAACAAACGGTCGTTACGGCTACCAAACACTTTTTTGGCAAGACTGGTTAACATAATAATCGGCACCCTTCGCATGATTGCGAGTGAAAATAAAATCTATCGAATCGCTCAATTCTAGCACACGCAATTCCAAAACGTCATTGCACGCCAACCACATTAAGCAGCTTATCTTTTCCAACAGTATGGTGTTAAAGTAGGCATATTCAAGTCATCTCTGATACAAAACATGAATATCGAACATTGGAGCAAGCAACATCGCTTTTTGAATCGGCTCCTACAACAACAACAACATTGGCAACGCTTACAGCAATGTATCAATCAAAGTTTGCCTGCTAATTTAAGCCAACATTGCTCTGTGGCATGCATCAATGCGGATGGGCAATTGGTCATCTATGCACACAATCATTTGGTTGCAGGACGCTTAAAAATGCTATTGCCATCAAAATTAAATACCTTAAAACGCATTGACCCCAACATACAAAGCATACACATCAAACTGCGCCCTAACCCAGCACCTAAGCCCAAAAAAATACAGCGTCAATTTAGCAACCATGCTTTAGACAGCTTTGATGAAGCGGCAGAAAAAACCGCACATCATCCTGAATTGGCAGCTGCTTTACAAAGTTTTGCCAGCAAAAGACGTTCTTAATCTCGCCCCAATCAATAACAATAAAATCTATCCAACAAAGGAGTTTGTATGCCTCAAGCTTTACTCGGAACACCATTACCATTACATAAACATATTTTGCGCAATCGCATCATCATGGGCTCTATGCACACTGGCTTTGAAGAACATGCCGAAGGCAATGAGCATTTGGCCGCTTTTTACCAAGCCCGTGCTGAGGGCGGTGTTGCCTTAATTATTACAGGCGGCATCTCACCCAATGAAGCTGGCGCAGTCACCGAAGGCGGTGCCAAATTAACGACAGATGACGAAGTCAAATGGCATCGTTTGATTACCGACAAAGTACACGAGCACGACACCAAAATCTGTATGCAAATTCTACATACAGGACGCTATGCCATGAGTCGTCAACCGGTTGCTCCTTCTGCCATTCAAGCACCTATCAATCCCGCTCGCCCCAAAGCTTTGAGCACAGAAGAAGTCAAACAAACGGTTCAAGACTACATTCGCTGCGCCCAATTGGCACAACAAGCAGGTTACGACGGTGTCGAGGTGATGGGCAGCGAAGGCTACCTCATCAATCAATTCATCGCCCAACGCACCAACCAGCGTGATGATGAATATGGCGGCAGCTTAGAAAACCGCCATCGCTTTGCCACCGAAATCGTACATGGCATACGCCAAACTTGTGGTGACGACTTCATCATCATCTTCCGCATTTCCGTATTGGACTTGGTTGAGCATGGCTCAACATGGGAAGACAACTTGCAATTGATTCAACGTATTGAACACGCGGGTGCATCTATTTTCAATACTGGCATTGGCTGGCACGAAGCGCGCATCCCCACCATTGCAACCATGGTTCCTCGTGCTGCTTTCAGCAATTTCACTGCCAAACTCAAACAAGCCAGTCATTTGCCTGTGATTGCCACCAACCGCATCAATATGCCAGACGTAGCAGAACAATTATTACAAGATGGTATTGCCGATGCAGTGTGTTTGGCACGCCCAATGTTGGCAGATGCACAATGGTCTAATAAAGCCTTGGCCAAGCGTCCTGAAAGCATCAATACCTGTATCGGTTGTAACCAAGCTTGTTTAGACCATATTTTTGCAGGCAAACTGACTTCTTGCTTGGTCAATCCATTTGCTTGTCATGAGTTACAATTGATTCAAAAACCTGCTAAAAATTCCAAACGAATTGCAGTCATCGGCGCAGGCCCTGCCGGCTTGGCATGCGCCAAAACTGCGGCAGAACGTGGTCATCATGTAACTTTGTTTGACGCACAATCACAAATCGGTGGGCAATTGAACATTGCCAAGACGGTTCCTGGCAAACAAGAATTCAATGAAACTTTGCGTTATTTTGCGCATGAATTGTCACAGTTGAAAGTAGATGTGCGCTTGAATGCTTGGGCAGATGCAGCGCAATTACAAGACTTTGATGAAATTGTTTTAGCCAGCGGCATTCATCCACGCCAAGTCAACATTGAAGGCATTGACCATCCCAAAGTTTTGAGTTATTTGCAAGTTTTGCGCGACAAAGCCCATGTGGGTAATAAAGTCATCATCATCGGTTCAGGCGGTATTGGTTTTGATGTGGCGGAATTTTTAAGCCATCAAGGCGAAGACAGCTCTCAATCGCCCACATTATTCCAACAAGAGTGGCAAATCGATGCCAGTTTAGAGCAAGCAGGCGGCCTGAAATCCATCGAACCACAATTAACCCCTTCCGTTCGCGACATCACCATTTGCCAACGCAAAAGCGGCGTAGTCGGTCGCAACTTGGGCAAAACCACCGGTTGGATACATCGCTTAAGTTTGAAAGAAAAAGGGGTCAATATGTTGGGTGGCGTCACATATTTGAAAATTGATGATGCAGGCTTGCATGTCCAAATAGGTGACCAAATCCAAGTATTGGCAGCAGACCATATTATTATTTGTGCTGGACAAGAATCCAATCGCGATTTACAGGACGCTTTAAACACTTTAAATAAGCCTGTGCATATTATTGGCGGTGCCGATGTTGCCACCGAATTGGATGCCAAGCGTGCCATTTTGTCAGGCACAGAAGTGGCTTTGGCTTTGTAAAGTGAGACTCAAATAAAAAAGCCTGCTCAAAAGCAGGCTTTTTTGTGACATACGCTTAGTCAGCTTGACGGCGTAACATCGCAGGAATTTCAAAATCATCCAAAACCGATTGATCTGCAAAATCAGAAGCACCCAAGTTCATAGAGCGAGCAGAGCGGCCTGAACGAATCACATTCGGCACTTCCGCACCATGTGTACCCGTTGCTTGTTGCGATTTCACCATTTTCAATGAAGATGGCGCCACTTTGGCATGTTCTTTCAAACCTGTTGCAATAATGGTCACACGCAATTGGTCTTCCGCCATATTGGCATCTTCAGCCGTACCATATTTACGCTCGGCTTCAGGATGCGCATATTCGCTCACCACAGACATGATTTCTTTGTATTCAGACATTTTCAAGCAGCCAGGTGCGGTGGTGATGTTCACCAACACGCCTTGCGCACCATCCAAAGACACATCGTCTAACAATGGGCTGGCAATCGCTTGCTCAGTTGCCAAACGTGCGCGATCGACACCGCCTGCTTGTGCTGAACCCATCATCGCCATGCCCATGATGCTCATCACATTTTTTACGTCAGCGAAGTCCAAATTGATGATACCAGGACAAGTGACCACTTCCGAAATACCTGCAACAGCATTGCGCAAAACATCATCTGCCGCGCGGAAAGCCTCTTTCAAAGTCACATCATCGCCCAAAGCTGACATCAATTTGTCATTTGGAATCACAATCAAAGAGTCCACTTGGTTTTTCAAACGCTCCAAACCTTCTTTGGCCACGTTCAAACGCTTGCCTTCGTATTCAAACGGACGCGTTACCACCGCAACAGTCAAAATACCCATTTCTTTGGCAATATCAGCCACTACAGGCGCAGCACCAGTACCCGTGCCACCGCCCATACCTGCAGTAATAAATACCATATTGGCGCCATTCAACGCTTCAGCAATGGCTTCACGATCTTCTAGAGCGGCATTTTTGCCCACTTCAGGATTGGCACCAGCACCCAAACCACGGGTCAAATTAGTACCCAATTGGATGCGTTTAGGAGCTTGATTCAACTGCAATGATTGCGCATCTGTATTGGCACTGATGAACTCAACACCACGTACAGCACTGTTAATCATATTGTTAATGGCATTACAACCACCGCCGCCAATACCAATGACTTTAATGACAGCAGAACTTGCTGCTGACTCTACAACATCATATACCAATTGCATTTTGACTCCTAAGCGTATCGCATATTTTCAAGCGGTTACGCAAATTATAGCGGATTAAAGCAAACAATCTCAATCTGCTTGATCCAATTTATTTAAAATGATTAAAAATTATTGCGTAGCCAGTTCTTAAATTTCGCAATCACAGATTCACCCTGCTCCTCTTGCTGAACCCGTACTTCCAATAATTTTCGCGTCTCACCCGTATTTGATAATTGTAATAAACCAATTGCAGTTGAATAACGTGGGTTACGAATGCGCTCTGAAACACCACCCACATCTTTTGGTACACCAATGCGTGCAGGCAAATTAAACATGTCTTCCGCTAAGTCCACAATACCGGTCAACAAAGACGCTCCGCCTGTTAATACAATACCTGAAGTCAAAACTTCTTCTGGAAAACCTGCTTTACGCAGTTCATTCAATACCAATTCCAAAATTTCTTCAACTCGTGGACCAATCACACTGGCCAAAGTCTTACGAGAAATTTGACGGGGTTGACGATCACCCACGCTAGGCACTTCAATCATTTCATCTAAATCATCCATCGTTGCAATCGCCACGCCATGATTGATTTTAATGTATTCAGCCGCATTGTGCGGTGTACGCAATGCTTGCGCCAAATCTTTGGTAATCAAATCACCTGCAACAGGAATAACAGCTGTATGGCGAATCGCACCATTGGTATACACCGCGATATCAGTCGTACCGCCACCGATATCAATCACACACACGCCCAAATCTTTTTCGTCTTCAGTCAAAACCGCATGACCACTGGCCAAAGGTTGCAAAATCAAATTGTCAATGTGCAAACCACAACGGCTGACACATTTTTGAATGTTTTGCATTGCTGTAACCGCGCCAGTAATGATATGTACACGCGTATCCAAACGCACGCCACTCATACCGATAGGTTCTTTAACACCTGGCTGATTGTCAATAATGTATTCTTGCACCACAGTGTGCAACACATTGTGATCTGGTGGAATGTTCACCGCTTTGGCTGTTTCAATCGCACGATCAATGTCTGCTTGCATCACTTCGCCGTCTTTGATTTTCACCACACCTTGTGAATTCAAACTGCGAATGTGATTGCCTGCAATGCCTGTGGTGACACTGTTCACACGACAATCAGCCATAAGTTGCGCTTCATCCATGGCTTGTTTGATGGCTTGAGCTGTGGCATCAATATTGGTTACCATACCGGCTTTCAGGCCGCGCGAAGCCGCTTGACCCAATCCCACTACCTGAATTTCACCATCATCTAACACTTCGCCGATCAATGCGATGACTTTAGAAGTCCCGATATCTAATGCTGAGATGTATTGTTTGTCTTTCACAGTCAACACCTGTTTTTAGTTAATATTCGATTCATTATTTTTTATTGTTGCTGCATTTGTCACAACAGTGTCTGCTTCATTTGCTTTGGCTTTGGCCTCAGCTTCTTTTTGCAACCTCACCGCCAGTGCAGCATCTCGTCTGATGGCAAACCCATCGTGGTAACGTACGTCCACATATTCCAAACTGGCACCCAAAGGTGCTAAATCACGCTGCCAATACGTTAAAAAGCGCTGCAAACGTGGTTCCAAATCTCGCCGACCTAACTTTACCACCACTCCATTGTCCAGCACTACAATCCAAGCACCACGCTCACTGACTTCTAAAGTCTGCAAATTCAAATTCTGTTTGCGTAAAAGTGGTACCATTTTATCCTGAAACACCACCATTTTCGGCAACATATATACAGGACCCTTAAACAGAGGCAATGTTTTTTCAGTTTGAGCCATAAATACCACACCTTTGGCATCAATCAGACGTTTGTCATCTTGTTTGGCTACAACTTGACGTTCATCTACAAACACATTAATCGTATCTGGCCACAAACGTTGCACCCGAACAGATTCAATCCATTGGTCTTTTAACAAAGCCTCTTTTAAAACATTCATATCGGCTTTAAAAAAGTTACCTGTAATATTACGCTGTGCCACTTCAGCCAAAACTGTGGCATTGGTTTCTTTCAATTCACCATAAAAATGAATTTTTTGCACAGGAAAATAAGACGAATCCCACAACCATTTAAAGCCTGTTACACACAATGTCATCACTACAATTGTATACAACCATAAAGTGACGCGGCGTAAGGCTTTGGCATCATCCCAAAGTCGCATGTTCTAAGATTTCCACACACAACTGAGAAAAACTACGACCTGTTTGCAAAGCAGCTTTAGGCACTAAGCTATGAGACGTCATACCAGGAACTGTATTGGCTTCTAACACATACAATTGTCCATCTACACCACGTAAAAAATCCACACGTCCCCAACCTCGACCATCAATCGCAGCAAATGCTTGCAAAGACAATTCACGCATCAAAGCTTCGTCTTCTGCGCTCAAATCCGATGGGCACAAATATTGAGTATCGTCACGTGCATATTTAGCTTCGTAATCATAAAACTCAGTGGCAGGCACAATTTTAATGGTAGGCAATGCTTCATTGCCCAAAATAGCACAAGTATACTCACCACCGCCAATAAATGCTTCTGCAATCACCGCACCACGGTATTGTTTGAGCTCTTGGTATACCGCAGGCAATTGACCCGTGGTTGATACTTTTACCACACCAACACTGCTACCTTCCGCGCTAGGCTTCACAAACATAGGCAAACCCAAGCGCGCTTCCACTGCGGCAAAATCAGTATCGTCCTGTAACACTGCAAAATCAGGCACAGGCAAATCCAAAGCTTTCCAAATCAATTTGGTGCGCAATTTGTCCATACCAATGGCAGAAGCAGCCACACCACAACCTGTATAAGGCAAGCCCATAGTTTCCAATACCGCTTGCACACGACCATCTTCACCCGCGCCACCATGCAAAACGATGAACACACGATCAAAACCCAAATCTTTCAAAGCAAACAAAGATTGCTCTTTGGTATCAAACAAATGTGCATCCACACCTGCTGACAACAAAGCTTGGTAAACCGCATTGCCACTGTTCAAAGACACTTCACGCTCAGTGGACTCTCCACCCAATAATACCGCGACTTTACCTAAGTGTTGCATCATCATACCTTTATGCGAAATGGTTTTTCAATAATTTAGGCAAGGTGCTAATATTGCCTGCACCCATATTTAATAAAATATCACCGTCCTGTAATACATGCGCCAAGCTTTCAGGCAACTCAGCAACCGTTTCCACATAAATCGGCTCTAGCTTGCCATGTACACGAATAGCACGAGCCAAAGCTTTGCTGTCTGCGGCAACAATCGGCGCTTCGCCCGCAGGATAAACTTCGGTTAAAACCAAAGCATCCACTTGTTTTAACACGCTCACGAAATCTTCAAACAAATCGCGTGTGCGGGTGTAGCGATGTGGTTGAAATGCCAATACCAAGCGCTTGCTTGGATATGCACCACGTACCGCAGCCAAAGTCGCTGCCAACTCCACAGGATGATGACCATAGTCATCAATCAAAGTAATGCTACCGCCTTGCGGCAATGCCAAACCATCATAACGCTGAAAACGACGACCCACGCCACCGAACTGCAACAAACCTGCTTGAATGGCTGCGACATCCACACCACATAACAAAGCAATCCCAATACTTGCCAAAGCATTCAAAACATTGTGCTCACCCGGTGTATTTAACACCACATCAAACGGACGCACCGACATGTCTTTGACATGCACAGTGAAACGCATTTGCATGCCATCTGCCACCATGTCTGTAGCGTACAAATCTGCATCTACACTGAAACCATAAGTAGAATAAGGCTTGTTGATTTTCGGTAAAATCGCGCGCACATGTTCGCTTTCCACACACAAAAACGCACGACCATAAAATGGTAAACGGTGTACAAAATCAATGAAAGCTTGGTGCAATTTATCGATGCTGTGATCATATGTGTCCATGTGATCGGTATCGATATTGGTAATGACGGCCATAATTGGCGACAAATGCAAGAAAGACGCATCTGACTCATCCGCCTCAGCCACAATATAATCGCCCTTGCCCAATTGCGCATTGGCGCCAGCGGCATTGAGTTTGCCACCAATGACAAAAGTTGGGTCTAAATTGGCTGCACCCAAAATCGAAGCGGTCAAGCTTGTGGTCGTGGTTTTGCCATGAGTGCCCGCAATGGCAATGCCTTGGCGAAAACGCATCAACTCCGCCAACATCATCGCACGCGGAATCACAGGAATGTGTTCATCCAAAGCCGCTTTGACTTCAGGATTGTCACGGTTGATGGCAGTCGAAGTAACCACCACATCCACATTTTCCACATTTTCAGCATGGTGTCCGTGAAAGACAGTAATGCCCAATTCTTTTAATTGTTTGGTAGTGGCACTTTCAGATTGGTCTGAACCTGAAACTTGATAACCCAAATTGTGCAATACTTCAGCAATGCCACACATACCCGTGCCGCCTATGCCTACAAAATGAACACGTTTGACCAAATTTTTCATTATTATTTATCCTTTTTTTATCATTCAAACGTTGAAATCACTGCCGCAGCGGTTAAACGTGCCGCATCAGGCAAAGCTTGTTCGCGCGCACACTGCGCCCATTGTAAACAAGTTGCTCTGTCCATGTTTTGCAATAAATCAGCTAAAGCCTCTGGCGTAAACTGCGATTGTGGCACACTGACCGCCGCTTTGGCATCTACCAATACTTTGGCATTAAAAGTTTGATGGTCATCCACTGCATGTGGATACGGCACAAATACAGCGCCCAAACCAGCCGCTGCCAATTCCGCCACCGTCAAAGCCCCCGCTCGGCACACAATCACATCCGCCTCAGAATAAGCTTTGACCATTTCATCAATAAACTCTACACACTGTGCTTCCAAACCCAATTGTGTATAAGCGTCCTGTAAAGCAGGCAATTTATTGCGACCTGATTGATGCATCACGCTAGGACGTTGCTCTTCAGACAGCAATGCCAAGGCTTTGGGCACAATGTCATTGAACACTTGCGCACCCAAACTGCCACCCACCACCAACAATCTCAAGCGTCCTGTACGCCCTGCAAAACGCGCCTCAGGCGCAGGCATCGCTACAATGTCCGCACGCACAGGATTGCCTACCAAACCCTCGGCATTGGCAAAAACTTTCGGAAACGCATACAACACACGATTGGCATAACGTGACAACACTTTATTCGACAAACCCGCAATCGCATTTTGCTCATGAACTGTTAATGGCAAACCTGCCAGCTTGCCACCGACGCCACCGGGAAACGTCACAAAGCCGCCAAAGCCAATCAAAGCTTTGACGTTGTATTGTTTGATAATGCGTTTCACATCTTTGATATTGCCCATCAAGGTAAACGGCAACATCAATTTGCGTTTGATACCATTACCACGCACACCTTTAATCGCGATGGTTTCAAGCGGAATACCTGTTGGTGGCACAATGCGTGTTTCCATGCCGCCTTCAGCCCCAAGCCACACCACATCAAAACCTGCGGCCTGTAATTCACGCGCTACCGCCAAAGCAGGAAAAATATGACCGCCCGTACCACCGGCCATAATCATGACAGTTGCTTTACTCATACCTTATACCCTCTCATGACTCGGCGATTTTCCCAATCTACCCGCAACAAAATACCCATACACAACAACATGACAATCACTGCTGAACCACCATAAGAAATCAATGGCAAAGTCAAACCTTTGGTCGGCAACAAACCCAAATTCACACCCAAATTAAAAAAGCTTTGAATGCCTAGACAAATACCAATACCTTTAGCGGTATAAGCTGCAAAATACTGTTCTAAATCGCGTGCTTGTTTACCAATAGAAAAAGCGCGCCACACCAACCACACATAGCAAAAAATCAGTACGAACAAACCTGCAAAGCCCAATTCTTCACCAATGACTGCTGCGATGAAGTCTGTGTGCGCCTCTGGCAAGTAAAAACGTTTTTCCACGCTGGCGCCCAACCCTGCTCCCAACCATTCGCCACGAGCAAATGCCATCAAAGCATGGGTCAGTTGATAACCCGAACCAAAAGGATCTTCCCAAGGATTCATAAATGCCGTGACCCGTCGCACTCGATAAGGTGAAGTCCATACCAACGTCACCATAGAAGCAATGGCAATCCCCACGACCGCTAAAAACCAACCCATAGGCAAGCCGCCAATAAACAACAAGCCTACCGCAATCACAGCAACAACCACAAACGAACCGAAGTCTGGCTCCAACATCACCAAAGCCAAACCTGCACCAATCGGAATGCCGACAAACCATACCTTACGGAAATTGGTTAAAACATCCACACGACGGGTTAAAAAGCTACTCAGGTATAAAATAATGGCAATTTTAAAAATCTCTGTGGGCTGAATATTGAAAGGTCCAATATGTATCCAACGCTTGGCACCGTTGATTTCACGCCCCAATACCAATACCAACACCAACAGCAAAAAACTGAACAACAACAAACCCCACATACCTTTGTGCATGGTGCGTATGGGTGTTTTCATCATGCACCACATCGCAAAAAAACCCATGCTCAAAAATATCAATTGGCGTTCGACAAAATAAAAACGGTCGTCATGTAAACGCTCTGCGTGTTCAATCGAGGCTGAAAAAATCATCACCAAACTGAACATGGTCATCAACACAATCATCCACAACAGCGACCAGTCGAAAGTTTCACCATTTTTCAACAAGGTGCGGTCTAGCCATTTGGTATTGATGCGAAAATTCATGCTTGTGACAACTCTTTGAAAGCTTCGATAAAGACTTCTGAACGGTGCGCATAATCACGGAACATGTCCATGCTCGCACATGCAGGGCTTAACAAAACCGCATCGCCCGCTTGTGCCAACGCAAAACCTTGTTGCGTTGCCGCTTCCAAACTTTCACAACGCACAACAGGCACATCCAATTGCAATGCCGCTTCAATGTGCGCCGCATCGCGACCAATCAACATCACCGCGCGGGCTTTATGAAGCAAAGCGTCCTGTAAAGGTGAGAAATCTTGCCCTTTGCCCAAACCGCCTGCAATCAACACTATCGGCTGTTGCAAGCCTTGCAAAGCCGCACAAGTAGCACCAACATTGGTACCTTTAGAGTCATCAATGAATTGAACGTCTTGGTAAAAACCGATGGTTTCCACGCGGTGTGGCAAACCTTTGAATTGCGTCAACAATGGCAACAAACCCGCGCGCGGCAAACCAATCGCCTCACACAAAGCCAACGCCACCAACGCATTCGCAGCATTGTGTAAACCTGTCAAAGCCAAATCTTGCGCCTTTAACAACATGTCTTCACCCGCTTTGAGTGGCAAAGTAGCGTCCTGTACATCGACCCAATAATCACTCGGTTTTTGCAATGAAAACCATTTCACCTCACGATTCGGACGCGCCATTGCCAAACACAAAGCATCATCCGCATTGAGCACTTGCACACCACTGCCTGTGAAAATGTGCGTTTTGCTGTGCGCATAATCCAGCAAATCGTCATAACGATCCAAATGGTCTTCTGAAATGTTCAACACCGTTGCTGCCGATGCTTGCAAACTGCTCGTGGTATCCAATTGGAAACTGGACAATTCCAAGACCCAAACGTCTGCTTGTCCTTGGTTTTGCATCCAAGCATCCAAAACAGGCAAACCAATATTGCCTGCCACGACTGTTTTCAGGCCGCTTTGCTCGCACAAAAAGCCCGTCAAACTGGTCACTGTGGTTTTGCCATTGGAGCCAGTAATCGCCAACACTTTGGCATCTGTCTGCGCCACAAGCTGTGCAAAAATTTCCACATCGCCCACAACCTTGCCGCCACGAGCTGCGAAAGCTTGGACTTCAGGCTGACGCGATGGAAAGCCTGGACTGACTGCCAAAATATCAGCGTCCTGTAACACTTGCGCCAAACTGCCATCGACCAATTCAATGTCAGGACATTGCGCAGCAATCTCAGCACGGCGTTCTGCGCTCAATTTCGCATCGTAACCTTGCACCGTACATTCTTGAGATTGGAAAAAGCGCAACATGGATACGCCACTGCTGCCCAAGCCAGCCACAACAATGTGTTTATTTTGCCAAGATGGTTTGCTCATCGCCCTACTCCCTTAACGAATTTTCAAGCTGGCCAAACCAATCAACACCAACACAATGGTGATGATCCAAAAACGCACCACCACTTGGGTCTCTTTCCAACCCTTTTGCTCGTAATGGTGGTGAATCGGTGCCATTAAGAAAATGCGTTTTTTGCGCGTTTTGTATGAACCCACTTGCAACATCACCGACAACGCTTCTACCACAAACAAACCGCCCATGATGAACAAAATGATTTCTTGGCGAATAATGACCGCCACCGTACCCAAAGCCGCACCCATCGCCAAAGCACCCACGTCACCCATAAATACTTGCGCAGGATAAGCGTTGAACCATAAAAATGCCAAACACGCACCACAAATGGCTGCGCAGAAAATCATCACTTCATTGGCACCTGTAATGTGGGGCAATTGTAAGTAACGGGCAAATTCCGCATGGCCGCTGGCATAAGCAAAAATCGCCAAACCCGCAGACACCAATACAATTGGAAACGCTGCCAAACCATCCAAACCATCGGTCAAATTGACCGCATTAGACGTACCGACAATGACCAAGTAAGTCAAAATCAAAAAGCCTACCAAGCCCAATGGATAAGCGATGTGCAAATTTTTAAAATATGGAATCACCACATAAGCCCATTGCGGCATGTTGACACTTGAAATTAAGAACAAGCCTGCGCCCAATGCCACCACCGATTGCCACACAATTTTAAAGCGGCCTGAAACACCATTGGGGTCTTTGTAGACCACTTTGCGCCAGTCATCATAAAAGCCCAAAGCACCCGTACCTATGGTCACTGCCAACAACAACCAAATGTATTTATTAGACAAATTACCCCAAAGCAGCACGCTCACGGCAATAGCGGTAATAATCAACGTACCGCCCATTGTTGGCGTACCGGTTTTGACCAAATGCGTTTGCGGACCATCGCGGCGTACCGCTTGTCCCACTTTCAATTGAGTCAATTTGCGTATGGTCCAAGGACCCAATAACAAACCGAATAATAAAGCTGTCAACGCAGCCATGACTGCACGAAACGTCGTATATTGAAACAAATTCCAAACATCGAACCACTGGTCCAACAAACTGGCTAACCACAACAACATAATTCAGGTCCTATTTATCCGTAGCTGACAATAAAGCTTCAACCACACGTTCCATTTTCATAAAGCGCGAGCCTTTGATTAACAAAGTATTACCCGCCATATTGTATTCACGCAACGCTTCAATCAAAGCCGCTACGTCCTCAAAATACTGTCCCACCTCGCATGCTTCACATGCAAAACGAGCATCTTCACCCAATCCAAACAAAGCCTGCAAACCGATTGCATTGGCATATTGCCCCACTTCAGCATGCAAATTCGGCGCATCCTCGCCCAATTCACCAATGGCACCCATCACAAACACTTTGGCGCCATCAAAACGTGACAACACGTCCAAAGCCGCTTTCATCGAATCAGGATTGGCATTGTAAGTGTCATCAATCACCAATGCACCCGCTTCAGAGGTAAAGCCTTGCAAACGACCTTTGACATTGGCGAATGTCGCCAAGCCTTGCGCAATACATTCCCATTGCACACCCAAAGCACGCACCAAACTCACTGCCGCCACTGCATTGTAAATATTGTGCTCACCTGCCACAGGCAAATGCACTGCCACTTCTTCTTGACCATCGGTCACAATAAAATCACTGGCCAACGGCGACAAAACCACATTTTTGGCACACACATCGCCTTGCGCCAAACCAAACGTGGTTTGTGCAAAGCGTTGAGCAGCCGCTTGGAAAATAGCCAAATTGGCATCATCTGCTGGCAAAATAGCCATGCCATTTGGTTTCAGGCCGCTGTAAATCTCACTTTTGGCACGAGCAATGTCATCGACACCATTAAAATCATTGCCAATGTGCGCACGCAAAGCATTGTTCACCAAAACCACATCAGGTTGGGCAATGTGGGTCAAGCGTTGGATTTCACCAAAATGGTTCATGCCCATTTCCAAAACCATCACTTGATGAGCGTCCTGTAAACGCAAGATGGTCAAAGGCATGCCAATTTCATTGTTAAAATTGCCCGCTGTTGCCAAAACCGCAGCTTCACCAAAGGCCACACGCAAAATGGCTGCCACCATTTCTTTGACAGTGGTTTTGCCACTTGAACCTGTCAAAGCGATGACCTTGGGATTGAGTTTCATGCGCCAAGCATGGGCAATTTGTCCCAACGCTGCCAAAGTGTCTTCCACAATGATTTGACGCGCATCACCTGCCACCACTTCGCGGCTGACAATCACCGCAGCTGCGCCTTGCTCAAGCACTGCTGCAACATAATCATGCCCATCAAATTGCTCACCAACCAAGGCCACAAACACGTCACCCGCTTGCACTTGACGACTGTCAGTCACAATGCGCACCACTTGTGTATCGGCATGATGGGAGGGCACTTGCAAAGCGTCCTGTACAAAAGACAAAGTCAATGCTGTCATTTTTTACATTCTTTATTGACGTTGTGCCAACGCAGCGCGGGCACATTCAAAATCGGAAAAGTGGTTTTTCACGCCACCCATATCTTGATAAGTTTCATGACCTTTGCCTGCAATCAAAACAATGTCATCGGCTCCTGCATGGGCAATGGCATATTCAATCGCTTCGGCGCGTTCAATCGTCACATATTCAGGACGCTCAAGCGCAGGCAAAATATCATTCAAAATGTCTTGTGGCACTTCCAAACGCGGGTTGTCACTGGTCAACACCACTTTGTCAGCATATTGGTTTGCTGCCGCACCCATCAATGGACGCTTGCCCTTATCGCGATTGCCACCACAACCGAACACACACCATACTTGCGAATGCGCTTGTTTGAGTTCATGCAAAGTCGCCAAAGCTTTTTCCAAAGCATCTGGCGTGTGCGCATAATCAATCACCACCAAAGGTTTACCCGTTTCGCGAATGCCATCCATGCGACCTGTTGCTGGTTGAATCTTGCCCAACACAGATGCAATGTCCGCCAAAGCATAACCTTGTGCGCCTAAAACTGCCACGCAAGCGGCCAAATTTTGCGCATTAAAGCGTCCAATCAATTGGGTGTGAATCGTGACATCGCCCCAAGGCGTCCTGAAATCAATTTGTGTGCCGTCCAAACTCGGCTGATATGCCACAATGCACACATCTGCTTGCTCGGAAAAACCATAAGCATAAGCTTGTGTAGAAGGTGTGTTGGCTTGAATTTGCTGCAACAAAGAAACGCCAAACTCATCATCAATATTGATAATGGCGTGTTGCAAATGATGCCAGAAAAACAAACGGCTTTTAATGTCGCCATAAGATTGCATGTCACCATGATAATCCAAATGGTCACGCGTCAAATTGGTGAAAATGGCCGATGTGAACGGGACACCATTCACACGAAACTGATCCAAACCATGGCTAGATACTTCCATTGCCACCGCTTTGGCCCCTTCGTTGACAAAGCGCTGCAACCACTGTTGCACCGACCATGCATCTAAGGTGGTGTGGGTACTTTGTTCAAGCTGCTGCCAAAAACCATTGCCAACCGTACCCATAATGCCGCACGGTGTTTGCAATTGGTCCAAAGCCTGCGCCAGCCATTGAGTGATAGAAGTCTTGCCATTGGTGCCTGTTACACCAATCACATCCAATTGGCGTCCAGGATAGGACAATGCATCTGCCGCAATCACGCCCATATATTGACGCAAATGCTCAATGCCTAAATTGGGCGCATCACCGAAAGTCCATTCAAAACCACCTTCGGTATCCCAAAGCACCGCAGCAGCACCACGATTTAAGGCGGCCTGAATAAAATCGCGCCCATCAGTGTACTCACCGGGGCACGCTAAGAAAACTTCGCCAGCTTGAAGCTGGCGGCTGTCAATGACCACACGCACTGGCATGGTCAATCCCAAATCTGACCATTTCCAGGTCAATGGGTATAAGGGTGTTTTATCACTAAACATAGTTATGGCTGTTTTGTCGTTTGGGCCTCAGTGACATATAGAGGCTTGGTTGGTACCACGCCCAATACATTCAAACTGCCGGCCATAATTTCTTGGAAAGCAGGTCCTGCTACTAGACCGCCATAATAGCCATTTGCACTCGGTTCATCAATGCTTACTACGACAATTACACGAGGATTTTGTGCTGGTGCAAAACCTGCAAACAATGAAACATATTTACCTGTCGTATAACCTTTACCTGGCACATATTTTTGCGCCGTACCAGATTTGGCTGACACATCATAACCATTGACTGCACCGCGCGTACCCGTACCACCAGGCTCAGTCACCGATACCATCATTTTTCTGATATCTTGCGCAGTTTGCGCTTGTATGACTGGCTCACCTTGCGGTGCTTTGTCTAACTTATGAAATGTCACGGGCAAAATCGCACCATCGTTAGTAAAAATAGTATAGGCACGTGCCAATTGCAAAATACTTACTTGAATGCCATAGCCATAAGACATGGTCGCTTGCTCAACAGGTTTCCATTTTTCCCATGGGCGCAATTTACCATACGACTCACCCGGAAAACCTGTTTCCAATTTACGACCATAACCAATTTTAGAATAAAAATCATACATGTCTTGTGGCTTAAACATCGCTGACAATTTACTTGAACCGACATTAGATGATTTTTGCAACATGCCAGTAATACTCAATTGAGGATAAACATGTGTGTCTTTAATGACTTTCGGGCCCACGCTATATGGCATGGTATTCATCACCGTATTATTTTTTACTTTACCTTTATCCAAAGCCAAAGCAATCGGAAAAGGCTTCATAGTAGAGCCGGGCTCCACCATATCAATGACAGCGCGATTACGACGGTTTTCAGCAGTGGATTTAGCAGGATAATTACCATCAAAACTTGGCGCATTGGCCAATGCCAAAATCTCACCTGTTTTAGCATCTAACACCACGGCACTACCCGCTCGGGCTTTATGATGATCCAAAGTTTTAATCAAACTGTCATAAGCCACAGTCTGAATGCGTTGATCCAAAGACAACTTCAAATCTTCACCATTTTTTGCAGGACGGTTTTGACCTTCGTCGACCCCACTAAAAATAGTGCCGTATTTATCCACCATCACTGTTTTAACGCCATTTTCACCCGAAAGCGATTGATTCAAACTACGCTCTAAACCTTCTTGACCTTCGCTATCAATGTTAACAAAACCCAAAACAGGCGAAAACGCCTCACCCATCGGATAATGGCGTTTAGAATCTTGCTCCAAATGAATGCCTTTGATACCCAAAGCCTCGACTTCTTTGGCTTTATCCAAAGGCAATTGGCGCTTCAAATACACAAATTGGCGTTTTTTATCACTGAGCTTTTCCAATAACTCTTCACTGCTTACACCCAAAATAGCAGACAATTGCATCAATTGCTCTGCAGTTGGCAAAGTCGCTAGTTTAGATGGATCAGCTGTCACATAGCGCGCAGGAACACTCAAAGCCAAAACAGAACCATTGCGATCGGTAATCGTGCCTCGGCTGGCTGGTAAAGGCAGACTGCGTATCACACGCTGATTGCTCTGTTCTTGTAAAAACGATTGCTGCTGCGTCTGCATGTAAATACCCTTAGCACACGCAGCCACAAAAGCCACCGACAGCAATCCTAAAACCACAAACAAGCGTCCATTACTGGCTTGCACTTTTTTAGGCTTTTTGGACTTATTGGCCACCATCTTAGGCTTGAATTCGTTCTTAATTAGCATGATTTATTCTTTTTCTATCATTTTGGTTTCAGCCAAGCTTGGGACATGCAATTTTTGTTTGGTAGCAGCCGCTTGAATCACATGGTGATTGCCAAATTTAGCTTGCTCCAAAATCAAAACTGCATGCTCCTCCTCCAAGCGATGACCGTCTTGCTGCGCCTGAATCAATGCAATAAATACCACTCGATTTTCATAATGCAAAGTTACCAATGCAAATGCTGATGCGACCACCAATACCAACAACAACACATTCAATTTATTCATTTTGTATTCAAACTGTTTCTGTGCGCTGTGCAACCCGCATAATAGCCGAACGTGAGCGAGGATTAGCCTTCACCTCTTGCTCCGATGGTTTA
Organism: Vitreoscilla stercoraria DSM 513; assembly: GCF_000382305.1. Taxonomy (GTDB): domain Bacteria; phylum Pseudomonadota; class Gammaproteobacteria; order Burkholderiales; family Neisseriaceae; genus Vitreoscilla; species Vitreoscilla stercoraria. Next base: position 100,059 of record NZ_KB908018.1, on the reverse strand, counting down.
ATGGCTTTTCCCATCAATTCAATTGGGGGTTGAGGCAAATCCTCATCTTTAACCATCACCCAACGAGGCAATTTTGGTTTTTCCACCAAGCTTTTAAAATACTGTTTCACAATTCGATCTTCCAAAGAGTGAAACGCAATCACAGCCAAACGCCCTCGCGGATTCAAACGTGCAATCGCTTGGGGCAAAATCTGCTTTACTTCTTCAAGCTCACGGTTGATGAAAATCCGAATGGCTTGGAACGTCCTCGTCGCGGGGTCTTGTCCACGTTCGCGAGTACGGACGACTTGTGCCGTAAGGGCTGCCAACTGACCGGTCGTTGTAATGGGGTCTTCATCTCGCCGCGCCACAATGGCACGCGCAATTTGGCGATTAAACCGCTCTTCACCATAAGTCTTAATCACCTCTGCAATGTCTTGTTCTTCCGCCTGTGCCAACCACTGCGCAGCAGTCAAGCCACGGCTGGTATCCATACGCATGTCCAAAGGCGCATCAAAACGGAAACTAAAACCACGACTGCCATCATCGATTTGTGGCGATGAAATGCCCAAATCCAATAGCAATCCATCTACTTTTTCAATGCCCAATTCATCCAAAGCACTGTCTAAATTGGAAAAACCTTGGTGCACCACGGATACGCGAGCGTCTTGCGCCGCTAAAGCTGTAGCCACCGCAATGGCCTGTGGGTCTTTATCAAATACCACCAAACGACCTTGGTCGCCCAATTGGCTTAAAATTTTACGGCTGTGACCACCTCGGCCAAACGTACCGTCTACATAAATGCCGTTTGCCTGAATATTCAAAGCTTCTACAGCTTCATTCAGCAACACGGTTAAGTGGGTAAATTCTGTCGTACTCATAAACGCAATGTGGTTTTACCCAATTCTTCTGCTAATATATTTTCATCAATATCCAAGGCGGCCTGTATTTGCTCATCCCAAGCCGCTCTAGACCACAATTCCATACGATTGCCACGCCCAACCAAAGTCACTTCAGACTCAAAATTCACCAATTTACGCAAATTTTGAGGCAGCAACACACGACCCATAGCATCCATCGTCACGCTTTCCGCATGGCTTAAAACCAATTGCTGGAAGCGCCGCAACACCAAATTACTCTGAACGGGCAACGCCAACAATTGCACTTCTACTGCTTTCCATTCTTGCTTTGGATACAACAACAAATGATTGCGCCGCTCCAAAGTCACCATCAACTCATTGCTATCGTGTCTCAATAAAGCATCTCGAAACTTACTGGGAATCACCAACCGTCCTTTGGCATCGATGGTCAACTCTTGTATCCCATTTAACATGCACATCACCCATTTGGTGTATCAAAATCAACAATTCGTTCAAATTCCCAGCCAAATAAAGCTTCCAATTCCCACTTTATTCCACTTCATACCACACTATAAGAAAAAAAATATGTCTGGTCAATGTGCGACATCAAGCGCAAGCCAATAAAAAACTGTGTCATATAAATGGCTTAAGCTTCAAAACTGTATTCACTTCAACATCTCAAAGCTCAAAACAACACACAGACAAACGAATGACATTATACTTTTACTTTAACAACTGATACTTGCATTTTAGTTCCATAAACAGCATAAAAAAACGCACTTATATTTGATTGTGAATTAAAATGCCATGACTAAGATTAATCCATACTTGATTAGTGTAACATGAACAAAAATTTACCTTTGCCACACCCCGATGCAGAACAAGCAAGTTTGCATCTACAACAACTCATTGCCCAAAACATCATCACCCAAAATGGCTGGCTTTCCTTTCACGATTACATGAATATGGCCTTGTTTGCCCCCAATTTAGGTTATTACACAGGTGGTAGCCATAAAATTGGTAGCGCAGGCGACTTTGTCACCGCACCGAGTTTAACGCCTTTGTTTGGATTAACCATCGCCAAACAAATGGAAGCCTTACTGCCACAAACAGCAGGCAATATATATGAGTTTGGTGCAGGTACGGGTGAATTGGCGGTCAGTTTGTTAGCAGGAATCGAGCCAACATCTTTACAAAACTATTATATAGTCGATGTCTCACCTGAATTAAAACAAAGGCAATGGTCATTGATTGCAGAAAAATTGCCCGAACACGTACACAAAGTCGTTTTCTTAGAACAATTGCCCGACGAATTTGACGGCATCATCATTGGCAATGAGGTTTTGGATGCCATGCCTTGCCATGTCACGCGTTGGCAAGACGGTCAAATCTTTGAAATGGGTGTGGCGCTTGAACACAATCAATTCCAATGGCAAGCCAAAGCCATTACCGAAGGCGCTGTCTTTGAAGCGGCAAGCCGTTTAACGCCAGCGGCAACGCCTTTTACCAGTGAATTGCATCTCAATCAAATCTCTTTCATCGCCACTTTGGCACAACGCCTCAAACGCGGTGCCATCATCATGATTGATTATGGTTTTGATGAAGCGCAGTTTTACCACCCTCAACGCAGCATGGGCACATTGATTGGTCATTATCGCCATCATATTGTAGATGATCCGTTTTTCTGGCCGGGCTTAATGGATTTGACCAGCCATGTAAATTTCACCGCAATCGCGCAAGCGGCAGTCGACAACGATTTAGATTTGATTGGCTATACCAGCCAAGCGCATTTTTTGTTTAACTTGGGCATTACCGATGTTTTAATGAGCCGCCACAGCGATATTAACCACAAAGAATACTTACAGGACGCTGCTCACTTGCAGCAATTGATTGCCCCACATGAAATGGGTGAGTTATTCAAAGTGATTGCCATGGGCAAAAATATCGATGTCGATTGGCAAGGCTTTGCACATGGCGATTGGTGTCACAAACTTTAATCACCTTAAAAACAACAATATGGATTTTAAAATGTCAAAAATACTATAAATAAGTTGACTAAAAAAAAACATATCTGTATTATTCGAAATCTCAGGAAACGGCGAATTAGCTCAGTCGGTTAGAGCAGAGGAATCATAATCCTTGTGTCCGGGGTTCGAATCCCTGATTCGCCACCAAATTTTAGAAACCACATCTTCGGATGTGGTTTTTTTCATTCAAGCGTCCTGTAAAGCCAGAATCTGACCAATAGCAAACATATTTTTGCCTCACACAATCTGCGTACAAACATATTGACAAAAAAACTGAGCTTCTATAATATTCAACCCCTCAGGAAACGGCGAATTAGCTCAGTCGGTTAGAGCAGAGGAATCATAATCCTTGTGTCCGGGGTTCGAATCCCTGATTCGCCACCAAATTTTAAAAACCACATCTGCAGATGTGGTTTTTTTCATTCAAGCGTCCTGTAAAACTTATAGCATGTTTACAGAATGCTGGTTTCATTCTCATCACAAAAAAAGGGCATCCAAAGATGCCCTAAAACCACACGCTCATTGCAGCAAAAAAATCAATTTTATGGCACCGCCAAAATCGTTTTGGCTCGTTGGCGCAGCACAAATTTTTGTATCTTGCCCGTTGCTGTTTTAGGCAACTCTTCAAACACAAAATGCTTCGGCACTTTGAATCTGGCTAATTTACTCAAACAATATTCTGTCAATTGCTCAGGTGTTGCTGTCTGTCCCGCTCGCAACTCTACAAACGCCATTGGCACTTCGCCCCATTTTTCATCTGCCACCGCCACCACCGCGCATGTCAGCACAGCAGGATGTTTGTAAAGAACATCTTCCAACTCAATACTGGAAATATTCTCACCGCCTGAAATGATAATGTCTTTGCTGCGGTCTTTGATTTGAATATAACCATCAGGATATTTCACGCCCAAATCACCACTGTGAAACCAACCACCCTCAAAAGCCTCCGCTGTGGCTTGTGGGTTTTTCAAATAGCCTTTCATGGTGTGATTGCCGCGTATCATCAACTCACCTATGGTTTCTCCATCAGCAGGCACTTCGGTCATGGTTTCCGGATCCATCACCGTAAAACCTTCGACCAAATTTGAACGCACACCTTGGCGCGCATTCAAAGCCGCTCGCGCTTCAATGTCCAAATTTTGCCAATCATCGTGGCGTTCACAAATTGTGGCTGGACCATATACTTCGGTTAAACCATAAATATGGGTTATTTCAAAACCCATTTGCTCCATCGATTCCAATAAAGCCGCAGGCGGTGCCGCCCCTGCAATCGTGCCATGCACCACATGGTCGATGCCTGCTTTGGCTTCCGCCGAAGCATTGGCCAACCCCGCATGCACAATCGGTGCAGCAGCATAATGCGTGACTTTATGATCTCGAATCAATTGCAAACACAAGTTAGGCTCAAAACGGCGCAAGCACACAAACGTGCCAACTTTGGCGGTGATGCTCCACGGATAACACCATGCATTACAATGAAACATCGGCAAAGTTGCCAAATACACAGGATGTAAAGGCACGTTCCAATCAAGTAACATCGACAAAGAACTGAGCACAGCCCCACGATGTGAATACACCACCCCTTTGGGCTTGCCTGTTGTACCTGAAGTATAATTCAGCGCAATGGCATCCCATTCATCATTGGGTAAAACCCAATTGTCCGACTGATTCAAAGCGTCCTGTAAAAAGGTTTCATAATCCACATCACCAAACAAAGCGGCTTGTGGACCCAAAATATCGTTCACTTGTACCACATACAAATCAGGCAACGCCGCTTTGATTTGCGCCACTTCTTCTTCAAATTCACTGTCAGCAAGCAATACTTCCGCTTCGCCATGCTCCAAGATGTAAATCAAGGTTTCCACATCCAAGCGAATGTTCAAAGCATTGAGCACGCCTCCTGCCATCGGCACCCCAAAATGTGCTTCTAACATCGCAGGCGTGTTGGGCAACAAAGCCGCCACCGTACTGTTACAACTGATGCCATGCACTCGCAAAGCCGCTGCCAATTGTTTGCAACGCTCCGCCGTTTCATGCCAAGTTTGGCGCAAATCACCATGTATCACCGCCACGCGGTTGGGATACACTTCTTGTGCGCGCAATAAAAAATCAATCGGCGTTAAGGCAGCAAAATTCGCTGCCTGCCGACCCAATCCAGTATCAAAATCAGCCATCTACATTTCTCCTCAGTGTCGACTTGACGCGACTTTTTGTATTTGTGCTTACTTCATATCAATACTTGAAAAGGCCATTGCCTCATGCACAACGGCCTTTTTCTCCTTTGAGTCGACTTGGCGCGACTTTTTTTAACCTTATTTAATCAGGCTTGATGTGGCGTCCTGTAAAAACTTTTATAAGACAAAAGCTTCTACAAAACGATGGACTGCAGTTTGATTCAAAGTTTGAGCATCGGCACACAAATCAAAAATAGCATTTGAGCGTTGCGGCACAAAACGCGTTGCCAAATTGGCTTTGAATTTGGCTTCCAATAATGGAATGCCTTCTGCACGGCGGCGACGGTGACCGACTGGATACTCGATTTCCACTTGCTCAGTAGACGTGCCATCTTTAAAGAACACTTGCAAAGCATTGGCAATCGAACGCTTGTCGCTTTCCAAATACTCGCGGCTGTAACGCTCGTCTTCGACAATTTCCATTTTCTCGCGCAACTCATCAATCAATGGATTCGCCGCATGGAAACCATCTTCGTAATGCTCAGCCACCAAATCACCAAAAATCAATGGCACAGCCGTCATGTATTGCAAGCAATGGTCACGGTCAGCTGGATTGGCCAAATCACCCACTTTAGAAATGATGCGAATGGCAGATTCGTGCGTGGTAATGACAATTTTTTCAATGTCGGCAATGCGGTCTTTGACTTGTGGATGCAAACGAACCGCTGCTTCGCAAGCCGTTTGCGAATGGAATTCCGCTGGGAACGAAATCTTGAACAAAATATTTTCCATCACATACGAATCGAAAGCTTGTGGCAATGAAAATTGACGCTCAGATTCAGATTTCAAAGCCAAATCTTTGTTGGTGTGGCTGAACAAAATGTCATAAAAACCCCATTGTGGCGCAGTCAATACGCCCGGAATGCCCATTTCGCCACGCAAAGCCACCAAAGCCAAGAACACGCCACGGCTGGTTGCATCGCCTGCTGCCCAAGATTTGCGCGAACCTGCATTCGGTGCGTGGCGGTAAGTGCGCAAAGCCTGACCATCGACAAACGCATGCGATACCGCAGACAACAATTGCTCACGCGTCGCGCCCAACATTTTGGCAGACACGGCAGTAGAGGCGACTTTCACCAACAACACATGGTCCAAACCCACACGGTTAAACGAGTTCTCCAAAGCCAACACGCCTTGAATTTCGTGCGCTTGAATCATGCCAATCAACACATCTTTCATCGTCAATGGCGCTTCGCCTTGGGCAATACGCTGTTGTGACAAATAATCTGCCACCGCCAAAATCGCACCCAAATTGTCCGATGGATGACCCCATTCAGCCGCCAACCAAGTATCGTTGTAATCCAACCAACGCACGATGCAACCAATATTCCAAGCGGCCTGTACTGGGTCTAAGCAATACGGCGTGCCTGGTACACGCGCACCATTTGGCACAAACGTACCCGGAATAATCGGACCCAAATGTTTGGTACATTCAGGAAAACGCAAAGCCAGCAAACCGCAACCCAAAGTGTCCATCAAACACAAACGCGCTGTATTGAATGCTTCGTCAGAGAAATTCGGCTCTGCCAAAACATAATCCACGATGGTTTGAATCACGCTATCGTAATCAGGACGGTTATTGACATCGACGTTGTGCGACAACAAATCAGCATTATTTGACACTTGCAACTCCTTCACGTTGGGCAATTGGGGTAACAGTACGTTGTTCAGCTCCAGTGTATTCGGCACTTGGACGAATGATGCGGTTGTCGGCACGTTGCTCAAATACATGTGCCATCCAACCTGTCACACGCGAGCAGACAAAAATTGGGGTAAACAATGGGGTTGGGATGTTCATGAAGTTGTAAGCGCTGGCATGGAAAAAGTCTGCATTTGGAAACAGTTTTTTCTCATCCCACATCACTTGCGCAATCGCTTCTGAAATCGGGAACAAGGTTTCATCACCAGTATCCTCAGACAAACGTCGTGACCAAGCTTTGATGACTTCATTGCGAGGATCGAATTCTTTGTAAATGGCATGACCAAAACCCATGATCAAATCTTTATTGGCCAACATTTTCAAAGTGCCATCTACCGCGTCTTGAGGGTCTTTGAATTTGCTGATCATCGCCATCGCCGCTTCGTTCGCACCACCATGCAAAGGACCACGCAAAGAGCCGATTGCAGCAGTCACACAAGAATACAAATCAGACAAAGTCGATGCACAAACACGAGCGGTAAAGGTAGAAGCATTAAATTCATGTTCTGCATACAAAATCAACGACACATTCATCACTTTGGTATGCAATTCAGATGGTTTTTTATCCAACATCAAACGCAGAAAATGACCTGCTAATGTTTTTTCATCGGTTTGCGTATTGATGCGTTTGCCAAAATGGCTGTATTGATACCAATAACATAAAATCGCTGGCAAAATCGCCACCAAACGCACCGCAATGTCTTGTTGTTGGGTGAAAGAATGCTCAGGCTCCAAAGTGCCCAAAACGGAAACACCCGTACGCAAAACGTCCATCGGATGCGCACTCGCTGGCAATTGCTCCAAAGCCAAACGCAAAGCACGTGGCAATTCTCGTTGCAAACGCAATTGTTCTTGGTAATGATTCAATTGTGATTGGGTTGGCAACTCGCCTTTGAGCAGCAAATACGCCACCTCTTCAAACGAACAATGCTCTGCCAATTCACGCACATCGTAACCACGATACGTCAAGCCCGCACCTTCTTTACCCACTGTACACAAAGCGGTTTTGCCTGCCACTTGTCCACGCAAACCTGCACCTGATAAGACTTTTGCTTCTGCCATCTATTTCTCCTTTGTAACTTGTTTTTTGATTCAAAAGATACTTCTGAGACTGTCTAAATATGTGTCGTTTTGTTGTTGATTTTGGTATTAATGACTTGCTACGGGCGGCCTGTAAATATTTACAGGACGCTTAAAATTGTTATTTGGCTTTGGCTGCAGCATACAGCTCATCTAGTTTGTTTTCATACGAATGGTAATTCAAATAATGGTATAAATCGGCACGCGATTGCATGATATCAATCACACCTTGTTGTGTGCCTTGCTCGCGAATTTCTTGATAAACTTTCAAAGCCGCCGCATTCATCGCACGGTACGCACCGCAACAATACAAAATGATGTCCACATCAGCAGACGCCAATTCATCCCGCGTGAACAAAGGCGTTTGACCAAACTCAGTGATGTTCGCCAAAATCGGCACACCCACCGCCTCACGCACTTTTTTATACATCGCCAAAGTATTAATCGCTTCAGGAAAAATCATATCCGCACCCGCTTCAACATACGCCTGACAACGCTCTATCATTTTGTCCAAGCCTTCTGAAGCATATGCATCCGAACGCGCCATAATCACAAAACTCTCGTCTGTGCGTGCATCGACTGCGGCCTTAATGCGGTCAACCATTTCTTCTTTAGACACCACCGCTTTGTTCGGACGATGACCACAACGTTTGGTACCTGTTTGGTCCTCCATATGAACTGCCGCCACACCTGCTTTGATAAACGATTTAACCGTGCGAGCAATGTTAAACGCCCCACCCCAACCGGTATCAATGTCTACTAACACAGGCAAGTCCGTTGCATTGGTAATGCGATTGGCATCAATCAACACATCCTCCATCGTCGAAATGCCCAAGTCCGGCAAGCCCAAAGAATTGGCAGACACCGCACCACCTGAAACATACAAAGCTTTGTAACCCACAGCTTCAGCCATGCGTGCGGTATATGCGGTCAAAGTACCGACCACTTGCAAAGGTTGCTCTTCTTGCACAGCATTGCGGAAACGTTGACCTGGGGTAATGTGACTCATACTTGCTCCTCAATAGATGCTTCATTTTTAAAATGACTGGCCATGTTTTGTTTTGAAGCTTGAATGTGGCGGCGCATCAACAATTCTGCCAATTCGCCATCCTTGGCCGCCAATGCGTCCACAATCCGATAATGCTCTTGCAAAGCTTGTACAGGACGCTTAGGCGCGCTCGAAAATCGAATGCGATACATGCGTACCAATTGGTATAACTCATCACACAACATGGTTTTCAAAGTTTGGTTACCACTGGCGACAATGATGCGGTGGTGAAAATCATAATCGCCATCTTGTTCATAATAGGATTTGCCCGCTTGAAACTGTGGATCTTGTTCGTGTACTTTCAACACCGCATACAAGCCATCAATATCTGCTTGCGTCATATTTTCTGCCGCCAAACGACAAGCCATGCCTTCTAATTGAGCGCGCACATCATACAACTCTTCCAATTCACGTAAACTCAAAGACACCACTCGCGCGCCCACATGCGGCATGCGCACCAATAATTTTTGTCCTTCCAAACGGTTCAATGCTTCCCGCAATGGACCTCGACTGATGCCATAGGTATCTGCCAATTCTTGCTCCGATACCTTACTTCCCGGCTCAAGTTCGCCACGAATGATAGCGGCCTGTAACTGTAAAAATACTTGTTCTGCGCGTGTGGCGTTCATTTCTGTGCTTTTCGTCATATTGTTGACAATTTTTATTTTAATGACGCTAATTTACACATTAAATCCAATTTAAACAATATTTATTTTTAATATTGTCTACAATTTTTGATTTTCATCAGCAGATGTCTGTTTTCCAGACGCAAAAAAAGACACCTTTTACAAGGTGTCTTTCACTCGACTCAAAACGAAGATTATTTGTCTTCTTTTTTGTCTTTCACTTCTTCAAAATCAGCATCAACCACATCATCGGCAGCTGCTTTTTTAGGTTCAGCATCAGGCGCTTGACCTGCTTCAGCCTGTGCTTGAGCGTACATCATTTCGCCCAATTTTTGGCTCACAGTACCCAAAGCTTCTGCTTTGGCATCAATCGCTTCTTTGTCTTCGCCTTGCAATGCTTCTTCGGTTTCTTTGATGGCTGCTTCAATTTTTTCTTTTTCAGCAGCATCCAATTTATCACCGTATTCAGTCAAAGATTTTTTCACTGAATGAACCAAACCTTCCGCTTGATTGCGTGAAGCCACCAATTCGGTCAATTTTTTGTCTTCTTCGGCATTCGCTTCAGCATCTTTCACCATGCGCTCGATTTCTTCTTCGCTCAAACCGCTAGAAGCTTGAATGGTGATGTTGGCTTTTTTGCCTGTACCTTTATCCAAAGCAGACACGTGCAAGATACCGTTGGCATCAATGTCAAACGTCACTTCAATTTGTGGCATGCCACGAGGAGCAGGAGCAATGTCGCCCAAGTTGAACTGGCCCAAAGATTTGTTAGCAGATGCACGGTCACGCTCACCTTGCAACACATGGATGGTCACAGCATTTTGGTTGTCTTCAGCAGTTGAGAACGTTTGGTTCGCTTTGGTTGGAATGGTGGTGTTTTTGGTGATCAATTTGGTCATCACACCGCCCATGGTCTCAATACCCAAAGACAATGGGGTTACATCCAACAACAACACGTCATTACGACCACCGCTCAACACTTCACCTTGAATCGCCGCGCCCACAGCCACCGCTTCATCAGGGTTCACGTCTTTGCGAGGTTCTTTACCGAAGAAGTCTTTGACAGCGTCCTGTACTTTAGGCATACGGGTTTGACCGCCTACCAAAATCACATCGTCGATGTCGTTCACGCTCAAGCCAGCGTCTTTAATCGCAGTACGGCAAGGCTCAATCGAACGCACGATTAAATCTTCTACCAAGCTTTCAAATTTCGCACGCGTCACTTTCAATGCCAAGTGTTTAGGACCTGTGGCATCCATGGTGATGTATGGCAAGTTGATGTCGGTTTGTTGGCCACTAGACAATTCGATTTTGGCTTTTTCAGCTGCTTCTTTCAAGCGTTGCAAAGCCATGACGTCTTTGGTCAAATCAATGCCTTGTTCTTTTTTGAACTCGTCAATGATGTAGTTAATCAAGCGTTGGTCAAAGTCTTCACCGCCCAAGAATGTGTCACCGTTGGTTGCCAACACTTCAAATTGTTTGTCGCCATCAACATCGGCAATTTCAATGATTGAAATGTCAAAAGTACCACCGCCCAAGTCGTAAACCGCAATTTTACGGTCGCCTGAAGCTGCTTTGTCCATACCGAACGCCAAAGCCGCAGCAGTTGGTTCATTGATGATGCGTTTCACTTCCAAACCAGCGATACGGCCAGCGTCTTTAGTGGCTTGGCGTTGGCTGTCATTGAAGTAAGCAGGAACAGTAATCACTGCTTCAGAAACGGTTTCGCCCAAATGGGCTTCAGCCGCTTGCTTCATTTTGCGCAAGATTTCAGCTGATACTTGTGGTGGCGACAATTCTTTGTCTTGTACTTTCACCCAAGCATCGCCATTAGATGCTTTTACGATTTCAAATGGCAATTTGTCGATGTCTTTTTGTACTTCAGCATCTTCAAAACGGCGACCAATCAAACGTTTTACTGCATAAATAGTGTTTTTAGGATTGGTCACGGCTTGGCGTTTGGCAGGCGCACCCACCAAAATTTCGCCGCCATCAACGTATGCCACCACTGAAGGTGTGGTGCGTGCGCCTTCTGCGTTTTCGATTACTTTGGTTTGGCCATTTTCTGAAATCGCCAAACAAGAGTTGGTTGTACCTAAGTCAATACCAATTACTTTAGCCATGTTTCGTTATCTCCAATACGATGGTCAAACCATCACAAAATCAAAATAAATATGAATTAATCTATGCTAGGAAAATGGGGCATCTGTGTCATATTTCAAGTGTTCAAAACCATTTTGTTTGTAACACCCACACTGCCTATTTCCTTCTTGAAAGACTAAATGGGAAACAAAATCTGAATTTCAAGAGCCTTAAGCAATATTTTTCCAAACCATGCTCTAAAGTCATATAAAAAGCGCCCTGTAAAGTTACAGGACGCTTGATGGGAACTGCCAATCATACCCATATCAAGATTAATTCGAATTTTCCATTAACCATTGCAAATCACGCAAAAATTGTTTGGTATTCTCAACTGGTGCCGATGAATGAGCACACGCCCATAATTCAGGATATGACTGCGTGTTTTGGCAAGTCACTTGTGGCAAAGCTTGCAATTTTTTCAGCAACGCAGGTTGCAAGAAACCACCCACACCGACAATGTTTTCACCTTGATTATAAGCAAACAAATAAGGTGTATTGTCCGCCTCTTCATCGCCATCAATCATATGGTAAGGACCATGAATCACTTGTGCAGGTTGTTTCCAATTGACATCATCCAAATCAAAACGGTTGTTTTTCAAAAACGCCATGCTGCGTTCTGGTGTGATGTTCGCTTGTGACAACAAAGTCACGGCATCTTGCTCCAAACGCTTCATACCAGCGTTGTTGATAATCTCAGCCGATGCCATCGCGCCCATACCCAGTAAAACCACGCTCAATATCATTTTTTTCATCATCGCACTTCAACCTATTTTGTTTGAATTATGATTGCAAACACATTTCACGCCACAACTTGTGGTATACCCCAGAATTGCTGGCACTGTATTTGGTCCATTCTCTGTTGCGACCATTATTGCTACCAATTTGTTGGTTGCCATTGATGTAAAACACCGAAGAATTCGCTATAAATTCTTTGGCATTGCAATCGGCACTGAACCAAACCGTTTCACGAGTGTAATACTTACCCGATGTGGTTTTGACAGGCTTGTCATAATCCAAACGATAATGGGCGCGAATGGTATTGTTCACTTCACGCGCAATGCTGCCAGAGCCACTTTCTTGATAAAACGTTACATTGCCTTGTTTCATCATTCGATCCCAAGTAGCCGCTTGGGCTTGCGCCGCTACCAATAATAACGCCACCATCAAACTTTGTTTCAACATCACTTAACCTCCTAAAAATGATTTGTAATGCTTGCAAATCGCACGCGCGGTAGTGGCATATGAGCCGCTGTCATCGCTGTCGTATTTATTCCAATCTTCATTTTTAGTGTTTTCTTTATGCACCAATTCTCTATTGATAAACCATCTAGGATTGGTGGCAGCATACGCGCCATGCAAACAATCCACTGCAATAGTTTCATTGAGCTGGTTATAGTATTTACCGCTCTTCAATTTTTTTGGTTCAACATAGGTACGGTTAATTGTCGTTTGCAAATAACGATTTTTGTATTCATCCACTTTTGGCTGAATACTGTTAGCGTCCATATACAATGTTACACTTTTGTTATTAAAACTAATTTTTTGCCACTGCGCTTCAGCCATCGCCAAAGTTGCAGTACCAGCCATTACCGCCGCAAGAATCATTGTTTGAACGCGATTCATTACTGTCTCTTAATAAAGTTTCACAAGTAATTAATTATACATTAATCAGATAGCATAAACATTCAAAATGCTTTATTTGCGGCGATTGCACCATAAAAAAGCGTCCTGTAAACCATTACAGGACGCTTTAAATATGCTGAAAAACTATTCAGCAGCTTTAGCCACGACAACCATCGCAGGACGCAACAAGCGACCTGATAAGCTATAACCTTTTTTCATCACAGACACGACAGTATTGGTTTCTTGTTCGCTTTCTACCGCTTGCATCGCTTGGTGTTTATGCGAATCCAATTTTTCACCTACGGCAGGATTGATTTCTTCGATTTGAGCTTTTTCAAAAGCTTTCACCAATTCAGCCAAAGTCATACTCACACCCATTTTCAAGGCATCAAAATTTTGGCTTTGATCGAGCAAAGCCATTTCCAAATAATCTTTGACCGTTAACAATTCAGTGGCAAATTTTTGGCTGGCAAATTTATGTGCGGCTTGAATTTCATCTTGATGGCGGCGAGTCAAATTTTGTACCGCAGCAGCAGAACGCAAGCGCTCATCTTGTAACTGACCTTGCAACTCAGCCACTTCCGCTTCCCAATCCGCCACAGTTTTCTCTACCGCCTCAGCTTCTGGTTGTGCATCTGTTGCATTGACATCCATATGGCCATTTTCTTCAACATTTGCTTTGTTTTCGTTATCCGTCATTTGACTTCCTTTCTCAAATAATTGGGTATGGATACACAATCCATGTTCGCTATTGAACGATAATTGCCTAAATTTGGGCATATCTGTGTAATTCAAGCCAAATACTGACTTCTATCTGAGAACTGCCATTTTGCTTACGTTGCATTGCAAAAAATAAGATAAGTAGATTAATCTTCCATTTCAATCAATAAAATAACAAAACCATCAGACTGAATACCAAGGGAGAAAGTTGTGAAATCTAGATTGACCAACACTCAAGCCAAAGCCATTGCCACCATGGTTTTGGAACACTTTAACCAACATGCCGCCTTATTTATCAACACCGACGAATATATTAAACCCATGTTTGAAGCAGCAAATTGGGAAGGCATCAAGCAAAATCAAACCATTCGAGTCCAAGCATACAAAGACAAAGTTATTCAAATAGCCACCAAGCTGCGCCAAGAAATCGGTGCCAATGCTTTATCCGATGAAGTTTGGCAGCAAGCCAAAGCCGAATACTGCAATTTATTACAACTACATTCTCAATCTGAATGGGCCAAAGCATATTTCAGCTCGGTCACAACTGAAATTTTAAAATGCCATTACTTTGACAATCCTTTTACCTTCAGTAAAACCCACTCATTAACAGAACAATTGGCAACACCATCCAGCATATTTGCCTTATCGAGCACCCATTCAAGCGACCTGAAACCGGTCTGGCACAATATATTGTCTTATTTTGATTGGCAAACCCCGTTTGCTCACCTCGAAACCACACTGACCAACATCATGCAAATGCTCAAGACACATTACCAAAAGCCATCTGTATCACCTACTGAACATTGGCATTTTCAAGTGTTGAATCATCCGATTTATCACAACCAACACGCTTATGTATTCGGTCAAATGATTCAAAATGAGCAACAGCAAACTTTTGCTTTGGTGATCACTCACGATGCCAACGCTTTATTGTGTATAGACACCATTTTATTAGAGCATGAGCAAATTGCTATTTTGTTTTCATCTTTGCAAACATATTTTCTAGCCGACTTGGATTTACCCTCTACTTATGTAGAATTTTTACACACCATGTCACCCAATCAATCCAAAGACGGCTGGTATGCTTTTTTAGAATTGCAAAAATAATGCTTTTTTAAAAGAGGCATAAAAATGGCCATTGATCTGCATTGAATGCCATCACAAAACATGCTCTATCAACACTCTCACCATCATCATTTATCAAGGATATAAAAATGGGACATCATTTTTTAGCAACCCTGCTTGAGACGCTTTGTATAAGCGTCTTTTTTATGCCAGTTTAATGTCCACTCACTCCAACCGAACCATAATCCCCTTTTTTTGCATCAAACCATGTTCAAAAAAAGACATCCAAATTTTTGTCACAATTTTGCAACGCAAAAAACTTTTTTTTCGACTTTTTTACACTAGGCCTAGTTTTTTATGCTTATTGCCACCTTGTGAGAGTGAAAAAATACGAACCAATACACCTGAAAACAATCGCTCACAATCGCACAAACTTTAAATTATATTGATAGAACATAACAATTATCACCAATATATAACATATATAGTCATTTTTCGAAAACAATGTTCATATTCGCAACATTATGAAATTTAAAAACTTTTTTCAAAAATTGCTTTGCTTTTTCATAAAACACAGGTAAATTTGCTGCATCGCACCACCAAACAAGTGCGTTTCCAAAAACCGATCAGAACAAAGGAATAGTAAGATGACAACACGTGCAGAACGCATTGCAGCCATTGAAAAAGACTGGGCAGAAAATCCTCGCTGGAACGGCATCAAACGCGACTATACCGCAGCAGACGTAGAACGTTTACGTGGCTCTGTTCAAGTAGAACACACTTTGGCACGCAACGGCTCTGAAAAATTATGGAATTTGGTGAACAACGAAGATTTCATCAATTGCTTGGGTGCTTTGACCGGCGGTCAAGCCATGCAACAAGTTAAAGCGGGTATCAAAGCCATTTATTTGTCAGGCTGGCAAGTGGCTGCAGACAACAACAGCTACATGAGCATGTACCCAGACCAATCTTTATACCCTGTGAACTCTGTTCCTTCTGTGGTTGAGCGCATCAACAACACTTTCACTCGTGCCGATGAAATCCAACACTCTAAAGGTGTTGAAAAAGGCGATGAAGGTTATACCGATTACTTCGCACCAATTGTTGCCGATGCTGAAGCAGGTTTTGGTGGTGTATTAAATGCGTTTGAATTGATGAAATCCATGATCAAAGCAGGCGCTGCAGGTGTGCATTTTGAAGACCAATTGGCTTCGGTGAAAAAATGCGGTCACATGGGCGGTAAAGTATTGGTACCGACTCAAGAAGCCGTACAAAAATTGGTTTCTGCACGTTTGGCTGCTGACGTTTTGGGCGTACCAACGGTATTGTTGGCGCGTACTGATGCCAATGCTGCGGATTTATTGACCAGCGATTGCGACGAATACGATCGCCCATTTGTGACAGGTGAACGCACCGCTGAAGGCTTCTACAAAGTGAATGCTGGTATTGATCAAGCGATTGCTCGCGGTTTGGCTTACGCACCTTACGCTGACTTGTTGTGGTGTGAAACTGCAACGCCTGACTTGGAAGAAGCACGCAAATTTGCTGAAGCGATTCACGCTCAGTTCCCGGGTAAATTGTTGGCTTACAACTGCTCTCCATCATTCAACTGGAAGAAAAACTTGGACGATGCCACCATCGCCAAATTCCAACGCGAATTGGGCGCAATGGGCTACAAATACCAATTCATCACTTTGGCTGGCATTCACAGCATGTGGTACAACATGTTCGACTTGGCTCAAGACTACGCTCAACGCGGCATGTCAGCTTATGTTGAGAAAGTACAAGAGCCAGAATTCGCAGCCCGTGACCGTGGCTACACATTTGTGTCTCACCAACAAGAAGTTGGCACTGGCTATTTTGACGATGTGACCACTGTGATTCAAGGTGGCAAGTCTAGCGTAACGGCGTTGACTGGCTCTACCGAAGAAGAGCAATTCCACTAAGTCTATCCTTCAAATCTATGTGTGTCGTTTTGGGCAACCTTCGGGTTGCCTTTTTTATTCCTAGTAAGTATTAAAAAATGCCACCAACATCAAAACAAAGTCAAATTCATTGACAAAATACAATATTAATCATAATGATTAACCATCTACTTCCCAATCAACGATGAAACTTGCATGAGTATTTATCTATTAAAACCTAAATTCCAAGCCTTATTGCGCCCAATTGTTCAAACATTGGCTGCTAAAAACATCACTGCCAACCAAATAACTTTATTGGCTTGCGCTGCCTCTATAATAGTGGGTCTCATTCTTGCCGTATGCATCAGCCAGCAAGCATGGTTAGGATTGTTGCTACTGCCTTTGTTTTTATTCATTCGTATGGCGATGAATGCGGTAGATGGAATGCTCGCACGAGAACACCAACAACAATCTGCTTTAGGTGGCTATTTAAATGAATTGACCGATGTGATTTCAGACAGCGCCCTGTATTTGCCTTTGATATTATTACCGCATACTCATGCTTGGCTGGTGTATTTGCTGGTGTTTCAGGCCGCTTTAACTGAGTTTGCAGGCGTTTTAGGACAAGTTCATGGCAACAGTCGCCGTTATGATGGTCCTATGGGAAAAAGTGATCGCGCTTTCACCATTGGTCTATTGGCCATTGTGGGTTTCTCTTTCCCTCATACTTTGGCTTATCAAAACATTGCCTTCATTCTGATTAATCTTGCTTTGGCTTATACCATTTATCGCCGCATTCACAATGGTTTGCCTCAAACACAGGAATCGACATGACTCAAGCCTCTGAATCTTTTTTTAGCAGCCATGATGGTGTTTCATTGTTTTACCGACATATTGCTGCCACAGCCTCGCATAACGAGCCTAAAGCTTTGATTTTGTTTCACCGTGGCCACGAACATTCAGGACGCATGATGCATGTGGCAAGCGAATTGGCTTTGGATGATTGTGATATTTTTGCTTGGGATGCGCGTAGCCATGGTCACAGCCCGGGAGACAGAGGAGATGCACCCAGCTTTGGTTCTCTGGTCGCAGATGTAGAAGCCTTTATTCAACATATACACCAGCAACACCATATTGCTATAGAAAATATGGTCGTGATTGCCCAAAGTGTGGGTGCGGTTGTGGTTGCCACTTGGTTACACGATTATGCTCCTCATATTCGTGGCGCGGTTTTGGCATCTCCTGCTTTCAAAGTCAAATTGTATGTGCCATTGGCCAAACATGGTTTGAAGCTGATGCAAACTGTTCGAGGCAATTTTTTTGTTCAAAGCTACGTCAAAGCCCATTATCTGAGCCATGACGAAGAGCGCATCCAAAGCTACGACACCGACCCATTGATTACCCGTGCTATTTCTGTGCGTATTTTATTGGGTTTGTATGAAGCTGCTAACCGTGCTGTCAATGATGCTGCCGCCATTACTACGCCCATACAATTATTGATTTCAGGTAGTGATTGGGTGGTACATCATGAACCACAACACCGCTTTTACAATCAACTGGGTTCCTATATCAAAGAACGCCATGTCTTTAAGGGTTTTTACCACGATACTTTAGGCGAAAAGGACCGCCATTTGGCGATAGATGCCATGCGAGGTTTCATTCAACGCCTGTACCAACAACCGCCTCAAACGGTCAATCTGCGTTCAGCCCATTTACACAGTGCCAGCCGCCAAGAATCTGACACCTTAGCCACACCTTTGTCTCTTTTTTCGCCACGTCGATGGTATTGGCAAAGTCAGCGCGCAGGCATTGCCTTGGGCGCACGTTGGTCTGAAGGGTTAAAACTGGGACAACAAACAGGTTTTGATTCAGGTTCAACCTTAGATTATGTCTATCGCAACACGCCTACAGGCCGCAATAAAATGGGTGTATTGATTGATCAAAATTATTTGAATGCCATTGGTTGGCGTGGCATACGTCAACGCAAAATACATTTGCAAATCTTGATTCAGGACGCTTGCCAACGTTTGCACCAAGAAAATCAAGCCATACATGTCTTAGATGTGGCTGCAGGTCATGGTCGTTATGTATTGGATGCATTAAATGGCGATATTTTGCCTGACTCGATACGTTTGCGTGATTACAGCGATGTGAATGTGCAAGCGGGTCAAACCTTAATCGCCTCCCGTCAATTACAACACATGGCTCAATTTGAAACTGCCAATGCTTATGACAGACATGCTTATCAAAATCTGCCCACGCCACCGAGCTTGGGGATTGTATCGGGTTTGTATGAATTGTTTCCTGACAATGATTTGGTCATGCAATCTTTACAAGGCTTCGGCGATGCCATTGCCAGCGGCCACTATCTGATTTACACCAACCAACCTTGGCATCCACAATTGGAAATGATTGCTCGCTGCTTGACCAGCCACAAACAAGGTGAAGCTTGGGTGATGCGCCGTCGCAGCCAAGCCGAAATGGATCAATTGGTTGCTGCGGCAGGCTTTGAAAAAATACGCCAATTGATTGATGAAGACGGAATTTTTACGGTATCGCTAGCACGTAAAAAATAAGCCAATCAGAGCATTTATAGGGTTTATGCACACTGACAACGGCACTCTGATATGTAGATTGTGTATGATGTATCCGTTTCATCCTCTTTTTCACTGCCATTCAATGACAAAAAGGTTGCCATGTCCACACCGAACGCTCGTCTACTTGCTCGATTCTTAGACACCCTATTGTGTTTTTTCACCTCTTTTTTAACAGGTGTCACCTCCAAATCCGCCAGTGATTTGACATTTGGTCCTAAGAATAAAATCTATTATGCCAATCACTCCAGTCATGGCGATTTTATATTGGTATGGATTTCATTACCCAAAAAATGGCGCATGCTCACCCAACCTGTTGCAGGCTCTGATTATTGGCTTAGCAGCAAACTGAAAACATTTATTGCCGAACAAGTCTTTCAAGTCTTGCTCATCGACCGTCAACACGCGCCCAAACAAGCCATTGCAGACATGAGTGCGGCTTTAGAACAAGGGCGATCGTTGATTTTATTTCCTGAAGGCACACGCAATACCACCGACGACCAAATCTTATTGCCATTTAAAAGCGGCCTGTATCATTTGGCTCAAACCAATGAGCATATCGAATTTGTCCCCGTTTGGATTAACAACATCAACCGAGTTTTACCCAAAGGTAAGATTTTGCCGATTCCATTATTGTGTGATGTGCGCATCGGCTCTGCGTTAACCAAATTGCCCGATGAAAGCAAACAAGCCTTTTTAGAACGTACACGCCAAGCTTTATTAGATTTGTCACCGAAGGAGCCAAAATGACTTTACCATTTTCATTGTGGTGGCTGTTTGGTGCCATTTTATTGATACTCGTTATTGCCAGCAGTATAGGCTATGTTTTAGCGCGCCGATATGGTTATCAAAACGCCACCATCAGCAATTTGAATGCTCGCATCAATGCGTGGTGGGTCATGACATTGGTCATCGTTGTGGCATTTCTCACTGGACATATTGGCTCTACCATTTTATTTTTTCTCATTTCATTTGCAGCCTTACGAGAATGTTTAAGCCTGATATACAGTCGACGAGGTGATTATGCGGTGTTGGTGGCTTGCTTTTACATCATCTTGCCCGTGCAATACTATTTTGTTTTAACCAATTGGTATGGCATGTTTGCCATTTTCATCCCTGTGTATGCTTTTTTATTGTTGCCGATTTTGGCAGGCTTATCAGGCGATGCTACCCGTTTTTTAGACCGCACTGCCAAAATTCAATGGGCTTTGATGGTCAGCGTATTTTGTATTTCCCACGTCCCTTTCATTTTGAATTTGGAGTTGAAAAATTTCGACCAAAATATTCTATTGGTCATTTTCTTATTGGCAGTGGTTCAAGCCAGTGATGTGTTGCAATATGTGTGGGGCAAATTATTGGGTAAACACAAAATCGCCCCAACCTTATCCCCTTCTAAAACCGTCGAAGGTTTTGTCGGTGGCGTATTGTCTGCCACGGCTTTGGCAGCCGCTTTGTGGTGGATTACGCCTTTTTCACCTTGGCAAGCGGCGATGATCGGCTTTTTAATTTGCTTAATGGGTTTTGCTGGCGGTTTGGTGATGTCGGCAGTGAAGCGTGATTTTGGCGTGAAAGACTGGGGACAAATGATCAAAGGTCATGGCGGCATGATGGACAGAGTAGATTCCATTTGCTTTGCAGCTCCAATTTTCTTTCATATTTTGCGTTATTACTGGACATAACATCCATCAAAAAGCGTCCTGTAAACTCATTACAGGACGCTTGTTCCATCATCACATTAAAAAATCATTGCGCGGCCAATACCGTTTGTACAGCTGGGTCTGACATCACACGCTCATACAAAGCATTCAAAGCCACCAAATCGCTCAAATCCAGTGCATGCATTTTGGCCCAATTCATGGTGACCGCCACATACACATCGGCAATCGTCAAAGCTTTCTGTGCTTGTGCCTGTAAATGCTGATCCCATAAAGCATACAATTGATGCAATTGTGCTTTGACATTGGCTTTTAAGGACGCTTGCGCTGCATCGGTTTCAACCCATTGAGCGGCCTTAAACAACACACTTATTTTGGAATGAATGTCTGAATTGGTGAACGCAAACCATTGCTGTACTTGCGTTTGCGCTTTGATATCACCACCACCAAACAATTTGGCTTCAGGATAAATCTGATTCAAATAATTCAAAATTGCCATGTTTTGTGTGATTAAAAAACCATTGTCATCCAATAATGGTACGACACCTTGTGGGTTCAAACTCAAATACTCAGGCGTTTTCGTCCCTGCAAAATCCAATTTCACCACTTCATGCTCAGCCTTAGCCCAAGTCAATGCAACTTGAGCCACAATCGAACCTGCATGAGGTAAGGTATAAAGCTTCATGGTCATTCCTTATTTACATTATGCAACTTGAAATTGTGACAAAATTTTACCCACAATTTCACCTGTGTCTTTAGACAAGCTCGCTTGCGCTTGAATACGTTGCAACTGTGCCAACATCAAATTTTGACGCTGCACATCCACACGATTCAAGACATTGAATGCTTGTACCAAACGTGCCGCCACTTGTGGATTATAAGCATCCAATTCAATGATTTTATCGGTTACAAACGCATAACCTATACCCGATTCATGGTGAAAATGACGAGTATTGCGTGTGAACGTGCCAATCAAAGAACGCACTTTATTCGGGTTTTCCATACTAAAACGCGGATGCTTCAAAGCGTCCTGTACACGTTCAAAAGCATCTTCTCGACTGCTGCTGGCCACCAAAGTAAAATATTTATCCATCACCAAAGCATCATGGTCAAATTTTTGAGCAAATTGCTGTAACATTTGGTCACGCAATGGGCTTGTTTCATGATTGATGGCTTGTAAAATACCCCACTCGTGCGTCATATTGAATGTGAGGTTTTCGTATTGTTGATTCAAATACACCAAAACTTCAGGCTGTGCACGCGCAGCATACGAACGTGTGGTACTGATCAGGCTACGCAATTTGGCCAATTCAGGATGGTAATCACGAATATTGGCAATACCACTTTTTTGCTCGGCTTCACGCGCTTTCAAACGCAAATCACTGATTTCTTTCAAACAGGTTTTGGCAATGCTCAACACCAACCATTCACGCGCTTGCCACAACAATACAGGATTCAAATGTTCGAAATCTTGATCCCAAATCTCTTGCTCACTTGGAATGGTCAACATCAAAGCCAACAAGGCAGGGTCTATTTCTTGCTGCATCAATTGCGATAAAGCCTGAATCAAGCCATCGATATTAGGCATCTCTTGCTCAGCACGCAAAGCACACACGGCTTGTTTCATCACGCGGCGGAACAAAGTTTGACCTGCTTCCCAACGTGCAAATGCATCGACATCATTCAGCATCAAAGTCATCAAATCTGCTTCAGAATACGCATATTCCAAATAAATAGGCGCACTGAATCCACGCAATAATGACAAAATAGGTGCAGATGCCACTTGCTGAAATTCCCAAGTTTGCTCAAATGCAGTCAATACCAATACCGTTTCATCTGCTTGCTTGCCATCGATGACAAAAGTTTGTGCTTGTCCATCTTGCGTCAACATGCCTACTGTCATCGGAATCATCATGGCTTGTTTTGGCAAAGTGGTATCAGGCGTTGCTGGCAATGTCTGTTGTGCATGGATGCGCAAAACTTGGTTTTGAGCATCGTATTCACTGCGCAGCTTCACTTGCGGTGTACCCGCTTGGCTGTACCACAAAGCAAATTGGCTCAAATCATACGCATTGGCATCGGCCATCGCCAAACGAAAATCATCACATGTAACGGCTTGTCCATCATGACGTTGGAAATACAACTTCATGCCTTTTTGAAAACCTTCTTCACCCAACAAAGTGTGCAACATACGCACCACTTCAGAACCTTTTTCGTATATGGTCAAAGTATAGAAATTGTTCATTTCAGTATACGATGCAGGACGAATCGGATGTGCGGTAGGACCTGCATCTTCAGGGAATTGGTGGCCACGCAAAACCATCACATTTTCAATACGACGCACATCACGATTGGCCATGTCACCTGAAAATTCTTGGTCACGGAAAACCGTCAAACCTTCTTTCAATGACAATTGGAACCAATCACGACAAGTGACACGGTTGCCCGTCCAATTATGGAAATATTCATGACCAATGACCGCTTCAATGTGTTCGAAATCTTTGTCTGTGGCGGTTTGGGCATCGGCAAACACATATTTGGTATTGAAAATATTCAAACCTTTGTTTTCCATCGCACCCATATTAAAGTCGCCAACGGCCACCACCATAAAGATGTCTAAATCATATTCCAGCCCAAAGCGTTCTTCATCCCAACGCATTGAGCGTTTTAAGGCATCAATGGCATAAGGCACTTTGTGTTTGTCTTGCTCGGAAGTGTAAAAATGAATGGCGACCTTACGACCTGATTGAGTCATGAATTCGTCTTTGCTACATGCAAAATCGCCCGCCACCAAAGCAAACAAATAACTTGGCTTGCGAAATGGATCAATCCATTTCACATAATGACGTTTTTTATCAATGTCACCTGCTGCCACTTGATTGCCATTCGATAGCAAAACGGGATAACGTTTTTTATCCGCCACAATCGTCGTACTGAATTTGGTCATCACATCAGGACGGTCTAAATAATAAGTGATTTTACGAAAGCCTTCTGGCTCACATTGGGTATACAAATTGCCATTGGATGCATACAAACCCATCAAGCTTTTGTTTTGCTCAGGATAAACCTTGGTCGTGATTTCCAGCACAAAGCTTTCAACAGGCACATTGGGAATACGCAAGCATTCATCTTGTACTTGGTATGCATCGCTGCCTAAAACCTCACCATCTAAAACCACACTCACCAACTGTGCCGAACCATCCAATACTAAAATCGAAGACTGCTCTTGTTTAGGCAATACGAGCATGCGTGCCTTCACTTGAGTATGGGTTTCTTGAATATCAAAGTGCAAGTCTAATTGCGTCACGGTAAATTCAGGACGCTTATAGTCTTTAAGATAATGAACAGTCTGCATTGGAACAGCTCCAAATTAAAGGTCAATCAATGAATGGCTGCATTTTACTGCCATTGAATCATTTTGTCGTTTACTATAATAACAGCATGAAACTTATTGCATAGCTTTACAAAATCCAAAATAAATTTCTAATATATTTTTTTAAAAATATCATGTGAATATAGTCTGGTTAGATTACAACATTTTTGATAAAAATAAATCTGCTGATAAACATGACACGCCAACACTCAATCAAAATAAAATTTCAATTTTTATATCTCATATAAGATATGCCATCATTGAAATAAGCATTCAAAATATCATGTGCATTGAATATCCATGACATGGCATACACCCTCAATCAATCTTTACTATACAATGGCTTCAATTGAATCAGGCCTCATCTAAAAAATGCTGACTTTGTTTCGCTAGATGAAATAAGAATATATCATAACATCAATAAAAAGAGCGTCCTGTAATATTTACAGGACGCTCTTTTTATTGGTATTTGAAACCACAGCTGACACGCCACTCAATCAAACCAATCATATACCTATGAAAACAACCACAGTCATCAAAATTTAACCTAATTACAACATCATATGATAAAAAAATATTAAGACTGCGCTATTACCTATGTATGACAAAATATTCAATCAGATGAAAAAGCCCGGTCTCAAAAAGACCGAGCATTCATGTAACAATTACTTTAGAAGTAGCGTGATTACAGAGTTAGGCAAATATTTTGCCTAACCTTCTTAAAAATAATCTTACAAGATATCAACGATGTTTTTAGCAGCACGCTTGGCATCTAAGAAAATCAAACCTAACTTAGCACCTTCTTTGGCAATCACCGTCAATACAGCATCGTGACCTGCATAACTCATCAAAATATAACCATTGCTACCTTTAACCATCACTTGGTCAAGATCACCACGATTCAATTCACGTGCAGTACGTTCACCCAAGGCCAACATCGCAGCTGCCATTGCACCAACACGATCTTCGTCTACATCTTGAGGTAATAAAGCTGCCATGGTCAAACCATCGGCAGAGATAATAGCAGATGCTTCGATATCTGCTGATGAGCCATTTAAATCACTCAGAATAGACTTGAGCATTTGTTCACGCATTTAAATTCTCCAACTTCTAAAATAAAAATTAAAAACCGTAACGTTGATATAAGATCTCGACCATTTTTACAAATGCATCTGATTGTAACTGGGGAGTGCCTGCAATCACCAATACAAATTTGTATTCACCAAAATACAATGGGTAAAAAGCCAAATGACTTTGTCCCGATGGATCACAAATACCCCATGCACTTTGGTTGATGTTCAAATTGTTACGAATCAATAATGCATGTTGCTCTGATAAACGTATTACTTCACCAGCCAGTGCCGAGATTTCCTCAGCAGACTCATGATGAAATCCTGACTCAGCAATATAGAGACCTGTATCATTGGCCAATAGTGCGCGACCCGTATCCGATAATTGTTTCAATAAGTCTGGCAACGTCGCTTCCATATTATTCGCAGAAACCAATTCAGGCTCTAAAGTGCCTGTAATAAACTCTAGCTTCTGTAAACGATACAAGATATTGACGGCAGACTCTAAATTGTCTGTTTGCCCCCATGCTTGCACTTTTTCAGCGGTCGCATTGATGGGCTTACGCTCTCCTAAAACATTACATAAGAAGGTGCGACTAGGGTTTTCTGCATTACCCGAAACCGCAAAATAAGCACCAGCTGGTGTTAGCTTAGGATAAAGCTCTGACTGTAATGAGAATTGTGCTTGCATACGATTAAGCCTCTAAACCAGGGTCAATCGAAAATAATAAAGCCATCACCAAATTTTTAACGTCGTTCTCCTCACGAGCATCAATTTCAAATACTGGCGCATTGATTTTGTTCTCATGTAAATAATTACGATAGACATCCAAATTTGGTTTAGGTTGCAAATCCATTTTTGTCACACCAATCACCATCGGAGCAACCTCAATCAAATCTGCAAAGGCTTCCATAAAAAATGTTAGGTCTTTTAACGGATTAGAACGCGTATTGTCTAACATCAAAATCAAACCGATACTACCTTGGCTTAAAATTTCCCACATAAAGTCAAAACGCTCTTGACCCGGAGTACCATATAAATGCACCTTTGTTGACTCATCCAGACGAATCACACCATAGTCCATCGCCACAGTCGTATTGGCTTTACGTGATAAGGTCATATCAGATGCACGAGCATCTGTTTGAATGGGCGGTTCATCACTGATTGCAGCAATGGCAGTAGTTTTACCAACTCCAACAGGCCCTGTAAAAATAATTTTACTTTCAATCATCGAATCCTACCTTAAATTTTATTTACCTGTTAATTTTTTCAACAAACGCTGCAACATTGAGCTTGGTTGCTGCTTAGGACGTGCTGGCGACGCAACAGGAGCCGCTTGTGTAACCTGATTCTCATTTTCTGACACTTGCTGCGATGCAGAATGATTAGCAGTAGTATGTACAGTTTGTTGCTGACCTTGCGAGCCTAATCCAACTGTAGCTGATGCTGTAACTCCAGCTGATGTAGCAGATGTCATTCGAATCAAGTTTGTGACATGGCATGCAGAGATGAAATTTAGCAAATCTGTTAATTCAACCCGAATCATTTTATACGTCATAGGTAAACTAACTGGCGATTTGGTTAAAAAAGCAGATAAGCGCATCGCATCTGGTATATATGCCAGTCGAGTAATATTTGGCCAACTGTGTAATGAAATCGGCTGATTAACATTCAAATCATTAGGCAATCGACCCTGTGAAGTCCAGATAGCAAACTGCCACAAACACGAATCCATTTGTGCCTTAGCATGTTGTTTCCATTCTGGATGATCACCAATTTTTTTAACCTGAATCACAATATTAGCATCTTGACAAATTTGCTCTAAACGACTTGGAGCCACGGCCAACAATACTCGTTCAATATCAGCAAAATACATCAAAATAGGTTTGTTTTCTACAATCAAAGCCACATTTTCAGCCTGTTTGGCCGCTTGACGCAACGTTCCCAATAAACCTTGATGTGCATCAAATAATTGCAGCTGCTCAACAGGGAAACGCACATCACGCGGTGCCATAGTTGCCACAGGCTCATCAGATAGCGTATTTTTGTAATCTTTGGCTTGTTGTTTAAATGACAATCGGTCACGACCAGAACCTTGTTCACCGCCTTCTGTCGCCTTAAATGTCACCAACCCCGACAAAGCAGCTCTTAATACAGGAAATAAAGTTTCTATTTTGATGGGTTTAGGCAAATAAGCAACATCAAATTTAGGCTCCATAATAGATGAGTAGACTTTAGGAATACCTGCGTATTGAGCACAAGCTTTTTCCCATAATTCTTCTCCTCCCATACCATCAACATCAACTACCAAAACATCGGCCTGAGTATTACTTTCTGCCAATTGATAGTTGGTCGCTGAGTGCATTTTGAATGCCATGCTGAAAATTGCAGATTTTCGAGCATCTACCCCTAATAACATTACCTTCACTGAAGGCATATTAGACACTGAGTTCATGATTAGGCCACCATTCCAATATTATTATTTTTGAATTTTTGTACTAGCTTCGCCATCACCAAGATAACTTCCTCTGGTAAGTCATGCACATCGGTACGCAAACGTTTAGAGAATTCTTCTAGGCGCTCCCAACTTTCAGCACGCTCATACAATTCAAACAAATTGACATACAATTGAGGTTCATTTTTATGCAACTTAATACCTTGTTCAAGCGCTTGCATCGCCTCATCTAATTGGCCATACATCAAATAAGCATCGGCCTCTTGCAAAATACTATTTACATCTCGACCCAAGCTTTTCGCCAAGCTAGAACCTGTATCATCACTTACCAATGGTAAACTCATGCTGGCACTTTTAGGCTGCATTCGATAACCAAACTCACGACCAATATCACGTACTTCTTGCTCATTGCTAACCATAGCCAAACGATTTAATACTTCATGATTGCCTAAACTATAGCCCCAGCCTAACATTTTATCTTTAATATTTTGACCATTCTTGCCCAAAATATTATACAACTCCCATAAATGATGGGCGAATGCATCGATATTTTTATTTTGGTAATCCAAGCCCAATGCGTCCACCAATGCAGCTGCTGGATTTTTCAATTTAGACAATGAACGGTCAAATTTATGTGTAAAAGTAGTGTAATCGGCAAAGGTTCTCATCAATTTTACTGCGTGATCATTAGGTAACATCGCAGAAATCACTTGCAACTCTTCATGTGTTACCGGCTGTAAGGAACCATGTCCGACCACCAATTTACCTTCTTCGATGCCAGTAGCAGCACGAGCAACCATCTGAATATTAGAATCATGACTTGCCATACTCTCAGCTGGCATAGCCTGAGATTTTTCTGCAACAACTTGATTCTCATGCTGTTCAGTATGCAAAACCTGCGTATTAATGGTTTCAACATCCCAACTCAACACTTCATCCGCTAATACACGTAATTCTAGGTTATTAGCATCTTGCTCCAAACCAACACGAATGATTTCACCCACTTGCTCATTAGTGAATTCATTTTTGCTGGTTCTTACAAAATCACTCAACGCCTCGTAGTTTTCTAAGCTTAAATATAATGAAGACAATTCTAATAAAATATCTACATTTTTAACTTGGTGAGATTGAATATAAGCATGTAAGGACTCAGCTGCTTTATCCAAATAACCGAATTCTTTATAAACTTTGTATTCTGTTAAAGGATCGACCTCCTCTACAGATACCTTAACAGGTTGGCTCAAATTAATTTGAGTTAGCTGATCTTCAATGTTTTTAGAAGCTGAGTCACTTTCCTCGGTTTCAGAATTGGCATGCTCACCTTTAGCTTGCCTAGACTTATCTGATTTTTGAGCTTCGTTTTTATTTTTTTTCTTCAGCCCTGCTTTTTCAGATGCTTGACTGCCAGCGGCCTTAGATTGCTTGTCCTTCACAATCTTAAAGACCACTAACAAACCAATCAAAGCAACAATTAAAATAATGTGCATTGTTTCCAATTGAATCACCCTAATCAAATATCAATTTGGTATTTTTAACTTTTTAAAAGTTATCAAATATTTAAGATCGATGTTGATAATTATTATATGCCTCATACGCATATTGGTTATTTGCAGATTTTTCTACGCCATTCAAAACAGCACCTTTAACCACAACATTACTACTGTTAAATCGTGAAATAGTATTTTCAATATCTTGTTCGGTTGTCACGCCATAACGTGCCACAATCACAGTACTACCAACTTGTTGACCCATGATTGCTGCGTCAGTAACTGCCATAATAGGAGGTACATCCAAAATAATATAATCGTATTGACTCATTGCTTCTTTGAGTACATGAGTTAAATCTGAGCTCATCAACAATTCAGCAGGATTATTTGGTAATTCGCCCCTCGTGATAATATCCAAACCATCTATTTCAGTTTTGCGAATAGCATCATTTACGGTACATTTACCAGATAGCACATCACTAAAACCAAAGTCTAATGGCTGTTTAAGCATGGCATGTAAATAGCCATTTCTCATATCTGCATCAACAATTAAAACTTTTTTAGACGATTGCGCCATCACAACAGCCAAGTTCACACTGACAAAGCTTTTACCCAAACCTGAAGTAGCGCCAGACACCATCAAAATATTATTTTTAGCTTCCATCACCATAAAGTAAACACTGGTACGCAATGCTCTAATAGCCTCTACCGTTGCATCAGTTGGCATTTCTTTGGCTAACAAGTAATCTGTACGAGTTGCTTTACTGTTGTTTTTACTTTTAAATAATGTATCTTTGTTTTTTTGCACTGTCGATAATGGAATGCTGGCTAACACATCCACACCCAATTTATTTAAACTCTGCGCTTCCGTAATCGTACGATTAAATAAAGATTTTAATACAAAATAGACAGAAGCCAAACCAGCGAAACCGATTGTTAACAAGAACAATATCAATGATTTTTTCGGTTTAATCGGCTCTTCTAAGGTAACTCCCTCATCTACTACGCGCACTTTACCAGAACTACTTGCCTGTAAAATTGAGAACTCTTGGCGCTTATTCAACAACTGCATATACACTGCCTGCTGTATTTCTACTTCACGACGCAAACGAATAATATCTTGTTGTAGCTGTGGCATAGTGGATACACGCTGCGTCAAACTATCTTTATTACTCATTAAAATTTTTCGTTGTTCCAACAAGGCTTGGTAGTTTGGATGATCTTTGGTAAACAATTCAGCCAACTCGGCTTCTTTAGTCGCCAACATAGTCAAGTCCGCCTCTATTTTCGTGAGGTTCTGTAAAATCGAGGCGGCCTCTACCGTCAGATCAATTGTCGCATTTTTTTCACGGAAAGCATTATATTCATCTTCAGCAATTTGCAAAGACTCTTTGGTTACAGGCAGCTGCTTATTAATAAAATCTAAGCTTTTTCCTGCAGAAGAAATACCAAACTCTTGATCTTGTACCACATAATTTGACACTACCTGATTCAAAATATTTTTAATCAGGGCTTTATCCGTACCCACATAAGAGAAAGCTAAAATACCGGTATCACGCCCAACGTCATTAACTGTTAAATTATTACGCATCGCTTCAATAGCTGCCAGGCGAGACTGTTTTGTTAATAGAAACTTCTGACCCTCTTTGGCGTCAATCTGACTCACAAAGAGTTCAATTCCCGAAGCTTTCAAAGAACTACCTACTTTACCCTCTATCGGATTAGAATCAGCGGTCTTACCATCAATATCTTCAGGTATATAAAGACGATAACTTTTACCATCAATATTTTCTAAAATAAACTCTCGGTTTCTAAGTTGATCGGATATATTAAATACTTTAACCCCTAAAGCTTTATTGGCAGCTATATTGTCACGTGATAATTGGCCTATCAAAGGTAATTCATCATATTGAATTTGCAGATCTATACCCAAATCATCCACAGTCTTGCCTAAAACCATACGGGATCTAGCTAAGTTGATTTCAATATCTGATTTATTACCACCACCACCACCTAACAAACTTGCAGCACCGCCTCCTCCAAGAATCGAATTATTTTGATTTGAACTAACTTGAATCAATGCAGAAGCTTTGTAAACAGGAGACGCCAACATCAAATACACCACTGCTAACAACAATCCTGCCCCTCCTGCTGCAATAATTTTATACTTATTAAAATTAATTACATCCCATAATTGATGTAAATCAATTTCATCATTTCGAGAATTGTTATTACGTGTATTTTCTGCATTAGCCATCAACAATAATCTTCCAAATTTAACCTAATTTTTGTGCCCAATATTTCGCTGCGTCATCAACTTTTTGATAAACCAATGCAAACATTTCATCACTTTTTTGATAAGGATCGGCAATATCTTTATCGCCACCAAGCCACTGGCCAAATAGCATAACCTTGCCTCGAGACATAGGACAAATACCATCAATCACATTAGCGTGCCCAGCTTCCATGACTAAAATCAAATCCGCCTCTTGACACATTTTTTGAGTCAACTGCTTGGCCTCATGCTTAGATAAATCAATATGATGTTCTGCTGCAATAGCTTGAGCTTGTGCATCAGCCTGACTCCCAACCAAAGCCTTGACCCCTGCTGAATCAATTTGACAACGAGTCACATATTTTTTCAACAATGCCTCACCAATAGGCGATCTACAGATATTCCCTACGCATACTACAAGTATTTTATTAAACATACTACCATCACCATGCTACTTATCTTTTTTAGAATTAAAAGCTACCAACCGAATTACTTACCGCCAATAAACTTGATACTGAAGGGAAAATATTAGATAAAACGCGATTCCAACGTGCCACAGGAGCCGCAGTTACATAAACCACATCATTAGGCTCTAGTTGAAACTGCGCTCCCAAGACATGAGCACTGGCATCAGATAAGTCCAGTTGGTAAATTTTACCTATTTTATTATTTGACATACCACTTTCAGCTCTAATCACAAAAACACCTTTGGCATTAGCAATATTATTATTCAAGCCATTGGCTGCACCTAAAGCAGCCGTTAATGTCATGCCAGCGGGTTCCATACGCAACGTTTTTTGCGCCTGTACTTCTCCTAAAATGTGCACTTTCATACGCTCATTATTAGGTACATAAACCACATCGCCATCTTTCAACAATAAGTTTTGGCTTAAATCACCGTGTTGCATCAAATCATACAAAGAAACTGCAAGATCTCGACCATCACGAGTGATTTTAATATTTTGGATGTCCGCATTTTCATTGTAACCGCCCACATTATTAATGGCATCTAACAAAGTTAAAGGAACATTCGTAATAGGCAATTGATTAGATGCCCTCACTGCACCAGAAACATACACTCGTTGCGAACGGTATTGAACCACATCAACTTCAACTTTAGGATTTTTAATATAGCCCGCCAAACGCTGAGTGACGATACGACGAATTTCAGTCGTGGTTTTACCTGCAACAGAAATAGCGCCCACATAAGGATAATAAATCCGACCATCTTCATGTATAACTTGACCAGCAGTTGTTGGCATATCTCTAGAAGATGACACAGGTACAACCCCAACTGGAGCCATCAACTGAGGATGATCCCAAACAGTCACTCTCAATACATCGCCAGCTTGTACACGATATTGGTATTTTTGCTTGGCTTGCAATAATGCAATATTTTCTTTTGAATGCAACGCAGGTTTTTGCAAACGCTGAACCAATAAAGGTGTAATAGGATAAATATCTACCAACTCATCAATACTGACGTGTTGATCTGATTGTGCTACAACATTTTTATTATTAATTTTGAGTGCAGAACCCGGAACCGTACAAGCAGCTAAGCTGGCTACCATGGAACTAATTAAAACAATATTCTTTACTGATTTCACTGTGCGTGTACCCAAAATTTTAAAATTAACATTCAATCGACATCAACCCACTCTACCAACATCACCATACCAAATATATAGTATATATTGATTTGCATTAATTCTTAGTGGATCAAACAAACGTTTCACTATGGCTTATATATAACACTCACAGCAATGCCAATATTATAGATAGATATATTTATTTAGATTCTAACCGAAATTGCCATCAATGTAACTGTTAGATATCAATTAAGCACCATTACTAAGCCAAATTCCCAACATCTCATAAAAAAAGCGCCCTGTAAAATTACAGGACGCTTTCATTCAATTCAATTACAAAGTTAAGCCACCAGTGACTTCAATGGCTGCACCATTAATATAGCTGGCTTCATCTGACGCCAAGAATGCATATACATTCGCGATTTCACTTGGCTCAGCCAAACGTTTCATCGGAATGTTATCCGCCATACTTTGCAATACTTTTTCTGGCATGGCTTTCAAAATTGGCGTACCTACAAAACCTGGACAAACTGCATTGGCACGAATGCCTTTTTTACCCAATTCGCGCGCCCATGTTTTCACCATACCAATGACACCGAACTTCGTAGCAGCGTAATTGGTTTGGCCAAAGTTGCCGTACACGCCCACAACTGAGCTGGCATTCAAAATCACGCCAGAGCCTTGTGCCACCATAGTGTCTACCAAAGCGCGCGCCATGTTGTAAGAGCCTTTCAAATTGATATCGATGACTTTATCAAATTGGTCTTCAGTCATTTTAATCAATTGCGCATCCAATACGATGCCAGCATTATTAACCAAAATATCAATGCGACCTTTATCAGCTAACAACGCATCGCGCATCGCCGCAATTTGGTCTGTTTTGGTCACATCCAAAATGTAACCGACCGCTTGACCGCCAACAGCCTCAACTTCTTTGATGGCTGCATCAATGGCTTCTTGATTCAAATCACCAATGGCTACAAACGCACCTTCTTGTGCAAATTTGATGGCAGTTGCCAAGCCAATACCACTTGCACCACCCGTAATGATTGCAACTTTATCTTGTAAACGCATTTTATCAGTTTCCTTCTACGAAATTTAGTTTCATTTTTGCTCTGTAGTAGGCGTACCTTAACCGATTTTTTTGCAACGCACAACAAAAAATTTAAGCTGATTTTTTCTTTAACATAAAGCAACAATACTGCGATTCACACTGGTAAAAACCAAAGAAATAATCTATTTAACATACATCATTCCTATCTGGATGAGACATTAATCTCAATCTAACTTTTTTTCCGTGAGTATCAAATACGGTACACCGAAGCCACTCTTAGCTTTAACGCTGTTAACCACCATGCTCACCCAATATCACCAAAATGTTATTTCCAGTCATCTATAAGAATTATTTTCAGATGGTATTCAGATACTATAATCGTACTCAAATTAATCAATTTAAACGTTGCTGTTTTTGCCAAATCCAACCAACCAATGGGCAATACCCTATCACCACATCATAAACACCTTATAAATAAAACAGTTTTCCTCTCAAACACTGTGTATCTTTAACCAAACGCACATCTAATATAATTGTTGTAAATTTCTTACAATTATTCATAAAAAAGCCAATTCGCCTGAATCAATGCCCTCATTGACCAATACGCACCATAAATCCATTGAAAACCAAAGAAAAACGCCTGATATTCAGGCGTTGGGTTTAAGAGCGCTTTTTCTTAAAAAATGCCAGTAGCGCAGTGATGACCAGCATTAAAATTTTATTGTGCACAGTGTTCGGTGTTATAAAAGCGCGCCAAGTCTCTGGATTGACCTCACCCAATTGCCTCACTACCGATACATTGCCCAACAAAGAATGGGATGTTTTCTTACGCAAATGGCGGGCATATTGATTATTCAACATACGCAAGCGAATGATTTGTGCTTCTAACTCCAATAATTCTTTTTCTTCATCAGGTGTCATTTTTCCAACTCCTCAATATGAATGTCACCGTAATTTTTTTGCCCGCGAATATAGGCTAAGTCGTCCTGTAAATCATCCAGTGTGGTTTTTAAAAATGCTTGTTGACTTTGCAAAGCATTCAAAATCATGGCTGTCAAAGAGGCAACGACAATCAGAGCCAAGCCAACCAATCCAAAAAACACCCAAATTTTTGCCACTGGGCTCAATACAGCATTCAAAGCAAACAACAAACAAATAATACCTAGAAATGCGACCACTACCGCAGCAATGGCACACAAGATGATTTTTAACAACGCATCTTTGAAACCCAACAAATCTACCCGAGCCATTTTGGCGCGTATCAACAGCAAATCTAAACCGTCGCCGAGCAAATCTTTTAACAGTGAAAATTGACTTGGATGGTCTTTACTCACAAGCTTCTCCTTTCACATCAGATACAAACTGCCTCAGAATGATGCTCATCCTGAGGCAGACTATTGAGATTATTTCACTTGCGTGTCAACAACACACCCAATAACAAACCCGCAGCTGCCGCAATGCCCAATGCTTGATAAGGTTTTTCATGCACCAATACATCGGCCTGCTTGGCCGTTTCTTTGGCTTTGTCTGCCACAGTCGCTTCTAACGAAGCGTATTTGACCTTGGCATTGTCCAATTGATCTTTCAATTTAGACTTTAATTCTTGCGCTTCGGCAGATCCATCATCTACTGCCGATTTGTACAATGTTTCAGCCTCTTTCAAAACTTCGCGCACATCGTTCAACAATTCATTTTTGCGATTTTCAAATTCTTGTGACATCTTTCATTCCTCCAGAAGTAAACAATCAATCTGCGATGGCAATCAATAACTACACATTTATTGCACTCGCTATATCTTAAGCATACAACAAAAAGCGTCCTGTAAGTTTACAGGACGCTTTTATTTTCAAATCTACACAAACATTTCATTTATGTTGATTTTTATCAAGCCATTACTTAACCATGCCACGTGCTTTTAACACTTCCAACATGGTCGAACCCAACTCAGCAGGGCTACGAGTGTAAGCCATGCCTGCGCGTTCAAAAGCTGCGAATTTCTCATCAGCAGTACCTTTACCACCAGAAATGATTGCACCAGCATGACCCATACGTTTGCCTTTAGGCGCGGTCACACCAGCGATGTAGCCCACAACAGGTTTGGTCACGTTAGATTGGATGTATTCAGCTGCTTCTTCTTCCGCAGTGCCGCCAATTTCACCAATCATGATGATTGCGTCAGTGTCTGGGTCGTTTTGGAACAATTCCAAAGCATCAATTTGGTTCATACCAGGAATCGGGTCACCACCGATACCGATACAAGTAGACTGACCCAAGCCCAATTTGGTGGTTTGCGCCACAGCTTCGTAAGTCAAAGTACCAGAACGAGAAATGATACCGATGCGACCTGGTGTATGAATGTGACCTGGCATAATACCAATTTTACATTCGCCTGGAGTGATCACGCCTGGGCAGTTAGGACCTACCAAACGTGTACCATTACCGTTGGTTTCCAAGTAACGCTTGGCTTTCAACATATCAATCGTTGGCACACCTTCAGTAATCACCACAATCAAACCCACGCCTGAATCTACCGCTTCAACGATAGAATCCAAAACAAATGGTGCTGGCACATAGATTACAGAAGCATCTGCACCTGTTTCTTTAACCGCATCTTTCATGGTGTTGAATACTGGCAAGTTCAAGTGAGATTGACCACCTTTACCAGGAGTCACACCACCGACTACTTGAGTACCATAAGCCAAAGCTTGTTCAGAGTGAAAAGTACCGTTTTTACCGGTAAAACCTTGTACCAATACTTTGGTATTTTTATTGACTAAAACGCTCATTCATTCACTCCTTATTTAACAGCTTCAACGATTTTTTGAGCTGCGTCAGACAAACCATCAGCAGGGATCAATTGCAAGCCAGAATCACGCAAGATTTGCGCACCCAACTCTGCATTGTTGCCTTCCAAGCGCACAACCACTGGTACGGTTACGTTCACTTCTTTGACCGCAGCAATAATCGCTTCAGCAATCATGTCGCAACGTACAATACCACCGAAGATATTAACCAATACGCCTTGCACAGAAGGATCAGCCAAAATCAATTTGAACGCTTCAACCACGCGTTCTTTGGTCGCGCCACCACCAACGTCCAAGAAGTTTGCAGGTTGGCCACCGTACAATTTGATGATGTCCATGGTTGCCATTGCCAAACCAGCACCGTTCACCATACAGCCGATGTTGCCTTCCAAAGCCACATAGTTCAAATCAAACTCAGAAGCTTTCAATTCACGCTCGTTCTCTTGAGATTTGTCACGTTGAGCAGCCACTTCTGGCAAACGGTACAAAGCATTAGAATCGATGCCGATTTTTGCATCCACACAAGCCAATTCGCCATTTTCACGCACAGACAATGGGTTGATTTCAAACAAAGCAAAATCGTTTTCAACAAAAGCTTGGTAAGAACCTGTCATCAATTTGACGAATTGATTGATTTGCTTGCCTTCCAAACCCAAAGCAAACGCCGTTTCACGCGCTTGGTTAGGCAACAAGCCTACCAATGGATCCACAGTCACTTTGATGATTTTTTCAGGTGTTTCTTCTGCTACTTTTTCAATTTCCACGCCACCTTCAGTTGATGCCATGAAAGTGATACGACGG
The DNA here is from genome assembly GCF_000382305.1 of Vitreoscilla stercoraria DSM 513. GTDB lineage: Bacteria > Pseudomonadota > Gammaproteobacteria > Burkholderiales > Neisseriaceae > Vitreoscilla > Vitreoscilla stercoraria. Next base: position 61,894 of record NZ_KB908018.1, on the reverse strand, counting down.
CTAGAACGATCTACCACTGCACCCAAGTACAACTCACGCGCTACTGGATACATGTCTTCACAAATCAACACGCTGTTAACTGGCTGACCCGCAGCATCTGTTTGGTAAGTCACCAAATTGGTACCAATCAAGCTCTCAGCCACTTCTTTGGCTTCTTCACGGGTTTTAACCACTTTAACACCGCCAGCCTTACCACGACCACCAGCATGGACTTGTGCTTTAACGACCGCAAATTTACCACCCAATTCGTCAAACGCAGCCGCAGCTTCGTCACCATTGGTGGCCAAGATACCACCTTGTACTGGCAAACCGTAATTTGCTAACAAGGCTTTTGCTTGATATTCATGTAAATTCATCAGAGTTTCCTCTATCTAAGTTAAACGAATTGCTTACGCAATCATCAGTTAATACACTCAAAATTCATCATTCAAAGCCGTCTGTACCCAATTAATCAAAGCCATCAGTACAAATTACTATGCTCGATGCATCACTTTTTAACAAACCATACGTCATTAAGCAAGTATTTACATCTTATATCAGACGTTTTTTATTTGAAGGCGGCCTGTAAACCACTCAAAGATGCAGATACCTGCTGATATACCTGAACCAAACTTACTGTCATGACAATGTGGTTGCAAACATCCAATTGAAAATTTATTTACATATAAATAAAAACGCACCCGAAGGTGCGTTTGTTTATTTAGCCGTGCAATGCACGCTTGTCCGTCGCCAATGCGGCCTCATGTAATACTTCCGACAAACTCGGGTGCGCATGAACGATGCGACCGATGTCTTCAGCAGATGCCTTGAACTCCATGGCCATCACGCCTTCAGCAATCAATTCTGAAGCGTTAGGGCCAATGATGTGAACGCCTAATACACGATCGCTTTCAACATCTTTCAAGATTTTAACTGTACCTTGCGCAGAACCTAAGCCCAACGCACGACCATTGGCAGCAAAACCTGAAGTACCTTTGGCATATTTCACGCCTTCGGCTTTCAATTGTTCTTCAGTTTTACCAACCCAAGCCATTTCTGGATGGGTGTATACCACGAATGGAATGGTGTTGAAGTCTAGATGTGGTTTTTGACCCGCGATACGTTCAGCCACAGCCACACCTTCGTCGCTGGCTTTGTGTGCCAACATCGGGCCACGAACCACATCACCAATTGCCCATACATTAGGCAAGTTAGTACGGCAATCGCCATCCACAGTAATGAAACCACGTTCGTCTTTAGCCAAGCCCACTGCTTCAGCATTCAAACCGTTGGTGTTAGGAACGCGGCCAATGGCTACAATCAATTTGTCGAAGGTTTCAGATTTCGCTTCACCTTTGACTTCGTAGTTAACAGTGACATTATCGCCATTGTTCACCACTTCATTGATTTGCACGCCCAACTCGATTTTCATACCTTGTTCTTTGGTCAAAATCTTGAAGGCTTCTTTAGCGATTTGTTGGTCAGCATTGGCCATAAATGTTGGCATCGCTTCCAAAACAGTCACTTCTGAACCCAAACGATTCCAAACAGAACCCATTTCCAAACCAATCACGCCCGAACCAATCAAGCCCAATTTCGCAGGAACCGCATTCACGTTCAACGCGCCTTCGTTGTCCAAGATGATTTTGTTGTCAACAGGAGCGATAGGCAATGGACGTGGGGTAGAACCGGTAGCGATAATCACATGCTTGGCTTCAACCACAGATTTTTCGCCTTGGTTGTCCACTTCTACTTGCCACAAATCACCGTTTTGCGCTTTTAAAGAACCCAAACCATGGATAGACTCAACTTTGTTCTTTTTGAACAAGAAGCCGATACCACCAGTCAATTTGGTCACGATTTCGTCTTTGCGAGCAATCATGGTTTCAGCGTTGAAGCTGTTAACAGTCACATCGATACCATGAGCTGCAAATTCTTCAGAAGCTTGATGGAAGTTTTCAGAAGATTGCAACAAAGCTTTAGATGGGATGCAACCCACGTTCAAGCAAGTACCGCCCAAAGCTGGCGCGTCACCTGCTTTATTGCGACCTGCATCGATACAAGCTGTTTTAAAACCTAATTGTGCGGCACGGATGGCTGCGATATAACCGCCAGGACCCGCACCAATCACTACTACATCATATTGAGTAGACATTTATTCATCCTTTTTACAGGACGCTTTAAGCGTCCTGTAAGCTTTCATTGTTTGAAATTTAACGACATTTAAATGGGCTGCCCTCAACAGGGATGCCTAAGCGGTTTTTCACCACTACCGAATGTGTATTGCGTTGAGACTGGCAAATCGTTTGTACTGCCAAATCTTGACCTTCTTTATTAAAAGAAAAATTGGTCTTTTTGCTGACTATTTGACCCTTGGCATTCATGGCTTCAGCCGAATAATGCTGCGTCACATGAGAGCCAGTTTGACAAGCGGCCAACAAACCCAACACACTGGCACATAAAATAAATCGTTTCATCACAAAACCCTCTTTATATTATGGTCAGTCAGGCCACCGCAAGCGATGGCCCACATGCCATTAAATATCCAACAACAAACGTGCAGGATCTTCCAAAGCGTCTTTGATGGCTACCAAAGTCAATACCGCTTCACGACCATCAATCAAACGGTGGTCGTAAGACAATGCCAAGTACATCATTGGCAATGCAACCACTTGACCATTCACAACCATTGCACGCTCTTTAGTAGCATGCATGCCCAAAATCGCAGCTTGTGGTGGGTTGATGATAGGGGTAGACATCATAGAACCAAAAGTACCGCCATTGGTAATACTGAAAGTACCGCCAGTCAAATCTTCCAACGCCAATTTGCCATCTCGTGCTTTTACCGCAAATTCAGCAATTTGTTTTTCGATGTCAGCCAAAGACATTTGGTCAGCATTGCGCAAAATAGGCACTACCAAACCACGTGGGCTACCGATAGCCACACCAATGTCAAAGTAACCATGGTAAACCACGTCTTTGCCATCGATAGAAGCATTCACTACTGGGAATTTTTTCAATGCAGCCACTGCAGCTTTAACAAAGAAAGACATGAAGCCCAATTTAACGCCGTGCTCTTTTTCAAATTTTTCTTTGTATTTCGCGCGCAATTCCATCACAGGTTTCATGTTCAATTCATTGAACGTGGTCAAGATGGCATTTTCAGACTGTGATTGCAACAAGCGCTCAGCAATACGTTGACGCAAACGAGACATTGGTACGCGTTGTTCAGGACGGTCACCTGCAATTTGTACCGCAGGTGTTGGGCTAACAGCAGGCGCAGCAGCAGGAGCTGCAACAGGTGCTTGAGCAGCAGCAACGTCTTCTTTCAACACGCGACCAGCACGGCCTGAACCTTGAACGGTAGACACGTCAATGCCTTTTTCAGCCGCTAATTTTGCAGCAGCAGGCATCGCAACACCCGCTTGTGCATTGCTTTGTGGAGCCGCTTCAACAGCAGCTGGCGCAGCCGCAGCAGGTGCAGCAGCAACGTCACCTGCTTTAGCAGCAGTGTCGATGCGAGCGATCAATTGACCAGAAACCACAGTCGCACCATCTTGTTCGATGATTTCAACCAAAACACCTGCTTGAGGTGCTGGCAATTCCAACACAACTTTATCGGTTTCCAAATCAATGATGTTTTCATCACGTTCAACAGCATCGCCCACTTTTTTGTTCCAAGTCATCAATGTGGCTTCAGATACGCTCTCAGGCAATACTGGTACAGTAACTTCAATAATAGACATTACATTCTCCTAAATCAGGGGTTGGTCGCCCAATGTATATGGCGACCAAATCTTAGCGACTCATTATTACGCGTCTAAATTGCAAGCAGTTTCAACCAATGCTTTCAATTGTGCCGCATGTTTGCTCATATAACCTACAGCAGGAGACGCGCTGGTTGGGCGGCCTGCAAAAGTCACTTTTTGTTTGTCAGTTGACACAGACTCGATGCGGTGACGGATTTGGTACCATGCACCTTGGTTTTTCGGTTCTTCTTGTGCCCACATAATTTCTGTTGCATTGGTGTAACGGCTTAATTCCGCAGCCAACACTTCGTACGGGAATGGATACAATTGTTCCACACGCACGATAGCGATTTCTTCTTCCGAGCCACGTTCTTTACGACCTGCTACCAAATCATAGTAAACCTGACCTGCACACAATACCACGCGTTTCACATTGGCATCATCACGTTCATGCGCATCACCAATCACAGTACGGAAACCCGAACCTTCAGTGAATTGGCTCAAATCGCTCATAGAGTCTTTGAAACGCAACAAACGTTTTGACATGAAGATGATCAATGGCTTGCGATATGGACGCAATACTTGACGACGCAACACGTGGAACATTTGTGATGCTTCTGACATCATCACGATTTGCATGTTGTGCTCAGAGCACAATTGCAACCAACGCTCCAAACGAGCAGATGAGTGTTCAGGACCTTGACCATCGTAGCCATGAGGCATCAACACAGTCAAACCACACAAACGACCCCATTTGGTTTCACCTGAAGCGATGAATTGGTCAATCGCCACTTGTGCACCATTCGCGAAGTCACCAAATTGCGCTTCCCAAATCACCAATTGCTCAGGTGCTGAACATGCAAAACCATATTCGTATGCCAAGACCGCTTCTTCATTCAAGATAGAGTCGATGACCATGAAATTGGCTTGGTTTTCAGACATGTTGCGCAATGGAATGTAAGCACCCGCATCCCATTTTTCACGACTTTGGTCATGGAAAACAGCATGGCGGTGTGAGAACGTACCGCGACCTGAGTCTTCACCAGAAATGCGCACGCCATTGCCATTGGTCACCAAACTTGCATACGCCAAGTTTTCTGCCATACCCCAATCAATAGGCATTTCACCAACACCCATTTTCTTACGGCTTTCCAACAATTTTTTCACCGTATTGTGCAATTGGAAGTCAGCAGGCACTTGAATCAATTTTTCAGACAAACGTTGGATGTCTGCAGCAGGCAATGCCGTGTCAACAGGGTGCGCCCAATGCGTACCCATGTATTGTGACCAATCCAAAGCATGTTTGCGTTGGTAGTCGGTCAACTTGGTTTGCTCTACGTGTTCGCCTTTGTCCAAAGCGGCACGATAAGTCTTGATCAAGTTGTCGCTGTCTTCTGCTGAAACCACGCCTTCTTTGGCTAATTTTTCAGCGTAAATGGCGCGTGAACCTGGATGTTGTGCAATTTTTTTGTACATCATTGGTTGAGTCAAATAAGGATCATCGCCCTCGTTATGACCCAGTTTGCGGTAACAAACCAAATCCACAACCACGTCTTTTTTGAACTTCATGCGGTAATCAATGGCCGCCTGCATCACATAGCAAACTGCTTCTGGATCATCACCGTTCACGTGGAAAATCGGTGCATCCACCATTTTGGCAATGTCAGTACAGTACACAGTTGAACGGGTATCGCGTGTGTCTGAAGTGGTAAAACCAATTTGGTTGTTGATAACGATATGCACAGTACCACCAGTGGTATAACCACGGGTTTGTGACAAGTTGAACGTACCTTGGTTAACACCCAAACCAATGAAGGCAGAGTCACCGTGAATCAACACAGGCATCACTTGTTTTTGACCATCTTCACCACGACGGCGTTGACGAGCACGTACAGAACCTTCAACCACTGGGTTCACAATTTCCAAATGCGATGGGTTAAATGCCAAAGAAATGTGCATCGGACCGTTTGCAGTAGGAATGTCTGAGCTAAAACCATTGTGGTATTTCACGTCACCGCTAGGCAATTGTACAGTGTACTTGCCTTCAAATTCGCTGAACAAATCTTTAGGCGATTTGCCCAAGATATTCACCAACACGTTCAAACGACCACGGTGAGCCATACCAATAATGACTTCTTCCACGCCTTCTTTGGTTGAATTTTGAATCAAATAATCCAACGCAGGAATCGCCGCTTCGCCACCTTCCAAAGAGAAACGTTTTTGACCCACATATTTGGTGTGCAAGTAACGCTCTAAGGTTTCGGCAGCAGTAATTTTACCCAAAATGCGTTTTTTGGTTTCGGTGTTAAAACGAGGGGTAGACAAATCGTTTTCAAAACGGTCTTGCACCCAATGTTTTTCTTCCGAACGAGTGATGTGCATGTATTCCACACCCACCGTACCGCAGTAAGTTTGTTGCAATTTGTTAATAATTTCAGACAACGGCAAACGGTCGCTGCTAGAAAAATTACTAGACGCATTGAACTGAACCGCCATATCTTCGGCTGTCAAGCCGTAAGATGCTGGATCCAATTCTGAATAATATTGTGAGCTCATGCGTTGCAATGGGTCGATGTTCGCATGGCGAGAACCCAAAACACGGTAAGCTGAAATCAAGCGCAATACAGCCACTTGTTTTTTCATGGCATTGGCATCCAACGACGCGCTGGCTGCATGTTGTGTTACAGGACGCTTGGCCATTTCGACAAATGATTGTTGAATCGGCGCATGTGCTACATCTCGTGCAGCCGCTCCCGGTAAGGTAACGATTTCATCAAAATATTGTTTCCAATGACTGTCGACCGAGCTAGGATCTTTCAAGTACATCTCGTACAGCTCTTCAATATATGGTGCATTGGAACCATATAAATACGATAAGCCGAATTCTTCATTCATCATGGCAAAAGACCTTTAATACTGTCTGCCTAAGCAAACTTTAAATGTATAAGACAGCACCGGCTGTCAAGTCGGTGCTGTCAACGACGCTATTAGCGTTTATCTTCAGGGATGTAGTCGCGACGTGGAGAACCAGTATACAACTGACGTGGACGACCAATTTTGTACAACGGGTCAGCAATCATTTCGTGCCAATGGCTGATCCAACCTACAGTACGAGCCAAAGCAAAAATCACAGTGAACATAGAAACTGGGATGCCCAAAGCAGACAATACGATACCAGAGTAGAAGTCTACGTTAGGGTACAATTTGCGCTCAACGAAGTAAGGATCGTTCAATGCAATTTGTTCCAATTCCATAGCCAACTTGAATTTAGGATCGTTTTCCAAGCCCAATTCTTTCAACACTTCATCACACGTTTGTTTCATGATTTTAGCGCGTGGGTCCATGTTTTTGTAAACACGGTGACCGAAGCCCATCAAACGGTGTGTACGGTCTTTAACGCCTTGCATGAATGCAGGAACGTTTTCAACCGAACCGATTTCGTCCAACATTTTCAACACAGCTTCGTTCGCGCCACCGTGAGCAGGACCCCACAAGCAAGCGATACCAGCTGCAATGGCTGCAAACGGGTTAGTGCCAGAAGAACCAGCCAAACGTACAGTAAAAGTAGAAGCATTTTGTTCGTGATCTGCATGCAAGATGAAGATGCGATCCAAAGCTTTCACCAATACTGGGTTTGGTGTGTATTCTTCACATGGTGTAGAGAACATCATGTGCATGAAGTTGGCAGTGTAAGACAAGTCGTTACGTGGGTACACGAAAGGTGCGCCAGTTGAGTAACGGTAGCACATTGCAGCAATCGTAGGGATCTTAGAAATCATGCGGTATTCAGCCACACGACGGTGATCTTGATTGTTGATGTCCAAACTGTCTTGGTAGAATGCAGCCAATGCGCCAACCACACCAGTCATCATCGCCATAGGGTGAGCATCACGACGGAAACCACGGAAGAACCAAGTCAATTGTTCGTGAACCATAGTGTGTTTTGTGATGGTATTTACAAACTCTTCACTTTGTTGTTTGGTTGGCAATTCACCGTATAACAACAAATAACAAGTTTCTAAATAATCACTGTCTTCAGCCAATTGCTCAATTGGGTAACCACGGTAGTACAACTGACCTTCATCACCATCGATGAACGTGATTTTTGACTCGCAGCTTGCAGTAGAAGTAAAGCCAGGATCGAATGTGAATGCGCCTGTTTCTTTCAACAAGCTACGGATATCGATCACATCAGGGCCCAAAGTACCTTCCAAAATCGGGAAGCTTACTTCTTTATCTTCTACTTTCAATGATGCTTGCTTGGTCATTTTATCTCCTTAGTGTTTTGGTTTTTTCAGGACGCTGGTATTACAAGCGTCCTGTAAAGGATTAAGCCGAACGAATCAGCGTTATCAGTGCCTCAAAACGTTCTTCAGGCACTTCTTGATAGCCATTGACGATGGCTAAAAAGTCTTGGTCTTGCCAATCCAGAATGTCACGGAACACCTCCAACTCACCCTCACTCAAAGCATCAAAATGCGTTTTCATAAAGCGGGTTAAAACAATGTCCAGCTCTAACAATCCACGTCTGGTCAAATAGCGCAGGCGTTTTTTCTCGGCATCGGTCATCATCAGATGGCTCGTTTCAACATCAATTCTTTAATCTTACCAATAGCACGGGTAGGATTTAAGTGTTTAGGACATACGTCCACACAGTTCATGATGGTATGGCAACGGAACAAACGGTATGGATCATTCAAATCATCCAAACGCTCACTGGTGCGCGTGTCACGAGTATCTGCAATGAAACGGTAAGCATTTAACAGGCCAGATGGACCGACAAATTTATCAGGATTCCACCAGAATGATGGACATGCAGTCGAACAACATGCGCACAAAATACATTCGTACAAACCGTCCAACTCTTTGCGCTCTTCTTGCGTTTGCAAGCGTTCGCGGGTCGGAGCTGGTGTGTCATTGATGACATAAGGCTTGATAGAATGGTATTGATTGAAGAACTGAGTCATGTCCACAATCAAGTCACGAATAATCGGCAAACCTGGCAATGGGCGCAATTGAATCGGCTGCTTCAAATCGCGCACGTTGGTCAAACATGCCAAGCCGTTTTTACCATTGATATTCATGCCATCAGAACCACAAATGCCTTCACGGCAAGAGCGACGGAAAGACAAGCTGTCGTCTTGTGCTTTTAATTTCACCAAAGCATCCAACAACTTCACATCCGTTGGTTCTAATTCAACTTCATAATCTTGTAAATACCACTTTTCATCTTTATCTGGATTGAAACGCAATACTTGAAATTTAAACTTTTCCATGAGAGGTATCCCTAAATTCTTATTAGTAAACGCGCTTCGCAGGCTTGATGTAATCAACAGTCAGAGGCTTGGTGTGAACTTCTTTGTAAGTCAAAGAGTTGTCTGCCGCATGCCACAAAGTGTGTTTCATCCAAACTTCATCATCACGATCTGGATGGTCATCAGAAGCATGTGCACCACGAGATTCTTTACGCGCTTCAGCAGAAGTCAAAGTTGCTTTCGCCACTTCAATCAAGTTGTCCAATTCCAAAGCCTCAGAACGAGCAGTATTCCATACTTTAGATTTGTCTTTGATCTCGGTTTTTTTCACACGCTCAGCCAAAGCCAATACTTTTTGTACGCCATCTTTTAAAATGGCATCAGTACGGAATACACCTGCATGACTTTGTACCATGCGTTGCAATTCAGTACGCAACGCGTCTACATCTTCACCACCAGTTTGGTTTTCCAAACGAGCCAAACGTTGGCGTGTAAATTCACCCGCATCTGCTGGCAATTCTTTCCAAGTTTCTTGAGTTTGAATGTAAGAAATCATGGTATCGCCTGCGGCTTTACCAAACACCACCAAGTCAAGCAATGAGTTCGTACCCAAACGGTTCGCGCCATGTACAGAAGCACAAGCACACTCACCCGCTGCATAAAAACCATTCACAACCGCTTCAGGATTGTCACCTTGAGGCACAACCACTTGACCACGGTAATTGGTCGGAATACCACCCATCATGTAATGCGTTGTTGGCACTACTGGAATTGGATCTTTAATTGGGTCAACACCAGCAAAGTTAATCGCGATTTCACGAATGCCTGGCAATTTTTCAATAATCTTGTCAGCACCTAAGTGATCCACTTTTAACAATACGTGGTCTTTGTTTTTACCACAGCCACGACCTTCAAAAATTTCCATCGCCATAGCGCGAGAAACCACGTCACGAGAAGCCAAATCTTTTACTGTTGGCGCATAACGTTCCATGAAACGCTCACCATTGCAATTCAACAAGATACCGCCTTCGCCACGCACACCTTCGGTAATCAATACGCCCGCACCCGCCACACCTGTTGGGTGGAATTGCCAGAACTCCATGTCTTCCAAAGGAATGCCTGCACGAGCAGCCATGCCCAAGCCATCGCCTGTGTTCATAAATGCATTGGTAGAAGATGCGTAAATACGACCGCCACCGCCAGTGGCAAACAATACTGCTTTAGCATGCAAAATGAATACTTCACCAGTTTCCATTTCCAACGCAGTCACGCCAATCACATCACCAGCTTCATTGCGAACCAAGTCCAAAGCCATCCACTCAACGAAAAATTGAGTATTGGCACGCACGTTTTGTTGGTACAAGGTATGCAACATCGCATGACCTGTACGGTCAGCCACAGCACAAGCACGCTCTACAGCACGCTTACCGTGTTCAGCAGTATGGCCACCGAATGGACGTTGGTAAATTTTGCCGCTTTCAACACGGTCAAAAGGCATACCCATGTGTTCCAATTCAATGACAGCATCAGGCGCAGCACGCGTCATGAATTCGATGGCATCTTGGTCACCCAACCAGTCCGAACCCTTAACGGTATCGTACATATGCCAATCCCAACGGTCTTCTTGTACATTGCCCAAAGAAGCAGAAATACCACCTTGAGCCGCCACAGTATGAGAACGGGTTGGGAACACTTTAGATAAAACGGCTGTATTCAAACCAGCTTTTGAAGTTTGTAAGGCAGCACGCAAGCCCGCACCACCGCCACCAACGATAACGGCATCAAAACGACGAACAGGATAAGTCATGCTAACCCCCAAATAACTTTAAATGAATAAATCACACAACCTAGCAACCAAACAATGGTGCCAACGTGTAAGAACAAACGCAAACCAGCAGATTTGCTCAAATAGTCCATCCACAAGTCACGAATACCTACCCATGCGTGCAACGCTACGGCAATGAATGTGATTTGGGTGAACAAACGTACCCAAGTTTGGCCAAAAAATTCACGCCATGCAGCATAGTCACTTGGGATAGTGAACAATAAGACAATCATAGCGACGGTATAAATGGCCATGATGACAGCAGTCACACGCTGCATGATCCAATCGCGCAAGCCATAATGCGCGCCGGTCAAATTACGATTTACCATAACAACGCTCCCAAAACGACAGTCAACGCCAATGCCGCAGCAAATACCAACTTAGCGGTATTACGGGCAGTTTCCAATTCTAAACCTTTGTGCATATCCAACAATAAAAAGCGGATACCAGCCAAGAAATGGTGTAAATAAGCCCACAACAAGCCTAACAATAACAATTTAACAATTGGATTGCCAACCAAAGCTTGATATTGATTAAAAGCATCTTCAGTGCTCAACGTACCTGCAAATAAGCACAGTAGTAATGGTAAGCAAATGAATAAGCCGACGCCACTGACCCTGTGTAAAATTGACACAATACCAGGGATAGGCAGACGCGTCTTTGCGAGGTCTATGTAGACAGGTCTTTGTTTATGCATTGATGGTTCCTTAAAAATTGCGTAAGTTAAATAAGGTAAAACAACTGTTTAAATATAATGTCACTAATACATTAATTTACGCCCAGCGCAATTTACTCTTTTTTAATTTCGGTGAAAAGCCTTTATTATCATATTTTAAACAATGGCATTGCAGACAAGTTCAATTGATAATGGCGCGTGAGTATATAACGTTTTTGCACCATTACCATCTCACTCTTGCTATCAGCACTTTTCATTTGCATGAATAAAACAGGCTCTTCAGCCGAAACTTTCAAAATGCTGGCCTGCTCAGTGTTCAAACCACCTACACCAATCACACAAGCTTGCTCGACGACAGCAACCGAATACTCTTTCAGCAGTAAGTCACCGACGCTCAAACGAGTGCTCAATTGACGACGATTAAAATCAGGCAATCTTTCATATGGCAAATAAACCTCTTCTAAAGCCACCACATGAATTTGATGTCGCCAAACAATCAAAACGCGCCACATCAATGGATTACCCATTCTGACATTAAAGAGCTGGTTGATGTCTGCTCCAACATGAACAGCTGCCACGCTCAAAATCTCATGCTTGGGGAAAATTACATGCGACTCTTTATCAAATACATTGACCAAGCCACATCGTCCCCAATCACCATATTGATCGGCTACAAAAGTGCCCACGCCTTGTTGACGGTACAGCACTTTTTTAGCCACCAATTCTTCCAAACCTTTTCTCACCGTTCCTTGACTAACATCCAATTTTTTTGCCAATTGGAATTCTGTTGGAATGGCTTGATGTGGTTTGTATATCCCTGCTGCAATCTGCTGCCGCACAAAAGCGGCTACTTGCACATACAAAGGATTTTTAGAAGTCGGCTTTGACATGAAGGCTATTGTAACGCTTGATATGGAAAAGTGAAATTATGTCTTATATAAGATATAAGAGATTTATTTAAACATATTAATAAAATCTTTTTACGCAAACAGAAAAGTTTTGCTATGATTCAGGTCGGCTCGAACCGCCATGCCATGTAATTTATATGTCTGTAACAGACGGTATCGATACTTTGAATTGTCGTAACTCGTTTATACGTGGAGAAAAAATATGAAAGCACCTGTACGTGTTGCCGTAACCGGCGCAGCTGGCCAAATTGGCTATGCTTTGTTGTTCCGCATTGCTAGCGGCGAAATGTTGGGCAAAGACCAACCTGTTATTTTACAATTATTGGATTTACCACAAGCTCAAAACGCTGTTAAAGGCGTGATGATGGAATTGCAAGACTGTGCATTCCCATTGTTGGCTGGTATGGTTGCCACTGATGATCCAGAAGTGGCATTCAAAGACGCACAAGTTGCGATCTTGGTAGGTGCTCGTCCACGTTCTAAAGGCATGGAACGCGCTGACTTGTTGGCTGCTAATGCTGAAATCTTTACTGTTCAAGGCGCTGCATTGAACAAAGTGGCTGACCGTGATGTAAAAGTATTGGTTGTAGGCAACCCAGCTAACACCAACGCTTACATTGCAATGAAATCAGCACCTGATTTAAATCCAAACAATTTCACTGCGATGTTGCGCTTAGACCACAACCGTGCGTTGAGCCAAGTAGCTGAAAAAACTGGTAAAGCTGTTGGCGATATTGAAAAATTGTGTGTTTGGGGCAACCACAGCCCAACCATGTATGCTGACTACCGCTTTGCAACCATCAATGGTGAAAACGTTAAAGATTTGATCAACGACCAAGTATGGAACGCTGAAGTGTTCTTGCCTACCGTTGGCAAACGTGGCGCAGCCATCATTGAAGCGCGTGGCTTGTCTTCTGCTGCTTCTGCTGCAAACGCAGCTATCGACCACATCCACGACTGGTGGTTGGGTACTGATGGCGCTTGGGTAACCATGGGTATTCCTTCTGATGGTTCTTACGGTATTCCTGAAGGCACTATGTTCGGTTTCCCTGTGACTTGCGCTAACGGTCAATACGAAATCGTTCAAGGTTTGGAAATCGATGCATTCAGTCAAGAACGCATCAACATCACTTTGGCTGAATTGGAAGAGGAAAAAGCTGGCGTGGCTCACTTGTTGCCATAATCAAGCGTCCTGTAAAAAAAGCCGCTGAAATTCAGCGGCTTTTTTATTGGTCAAAGCTTATTTACAATTTTGAAATTCGCGCGGCAAACCATTGTCTTTCGCCAAAACCGCACCTTCGCTATTGCATAACATCACATTCGATATTCTCGAACCAATCAGTTTTGTCGTATCATAATCAACAGACATCTCCATCGCTCGCAATGATTCGCTTTGTAAACCCAAGTTCAAACGATAACAGCCTTCGCTACGATGTTTCAAAATCAAACCCCACCAACCAGTTTGTATTTTATCACGACATGATACTGAGCTATATTGGCTCATATTGACTTTAACAGAACTCAAATCACCAATCGCTTTACTAATGACAGTTTTATCTTGTAACTCTGTCAAAATAGCGCTGCGTAACTGTATGTATTGGTAGCCACAAAAAATGGCATACACCAATCCTCCTAAAAACATTACATTGAAAATTGTACGCAAATTCATTCTTGTCAATCTCCCCTATTGGAACCTTTAACCATATCAAATACAAACAAACGGCAATCCAATTTACCATTGAACAGCGGAATCTTGCGTGCAGGCTTCAATCTCACGCCAGTAGGCAATGTGCGGTCGGCCGTAATCAAAGCGACTTTCCAACCTGAGAACTGTTGCTTCAAGACACTGCCCAGTTGTGGGTAAAACCCACGCAAAAAGTGTTCATCTTCCAAACGAATACCATATGGCGGATTAGACACCACAATACCTTCAGCAGCAGGTGCTGTTGCTTGTGCCATATCTTGTACATTAAACACAATCAAATCATCCACACCTGCTTGATGTGCATTGTTCAATGCTGTTTTCAAAACACGTCTGTCCACATCAGATGCTTTTAAAGGTGACACAACATCTGTGACTGCTTGTAAAGCGTTTTGTTTGATAGTCGCCCACAAAGCTTTATCAAAACCTTTTAATTTTTCAAAACCATAATGACGATACAAGCCTGGTGCTTGATTTTTAGCAATTAAGGCCGCCTCAATCGCAATGGTGCCACTGCCACACATCGGATCATAAAATGCTTGGGAGCCATCATAACCTGCCAATAACAACAAACCTGCCGCCAAATTTTCACGCAATGGCGCTTCACCCGTATCATCACGATAGCCACGTTTAAACAACGCCTCACCACTGGTATCGAGCATCAAGCGCGCTTGTGTACCTTCTACAAACATATGAATGCGCACATCAGGGAAAGTCTTGTCTACGCTTGGACGTTTACCGGTTTTTTCACGGAAAACATCACACACAGCATCTTTGACTTTCAAACCCAAAATATCAATGCGGTTAAAAGGTGTTTTTTTACCCGTCACATTGACTTTGATTAAATCATTAACATCAAACCAATAAGCCCAATTCACCTTAAGCGCCAACTGGTAGGCCGCATCCTCGCGTGGGCAAGCGCCACGCACCAACTCCACCAAAACACGAGAAGCAACTCGAGAATGTAAATTGATTTGATAGACTTGTTTCCATGAGCCTGTACAATCCACACCGCCATCAACCGTATGAATGTATTGCAATGACAAAGCATTCAGCTCATCTACCAAGACACTTTCCAAACCACGTGGACAAGTGATAAAAATTTTCAGTGCGGTCATAACTTCACTTTGTGACAAAATAGCGTTTTATTGTAACTGAATCGTCCCATGTCTTCGGAATCATTTTCATTTAATTTAAACAAAGCTGTCTTTTCAACCACATTACTAAAATGGCAACACCAACACGGACGAAACGACTTGCCGTGGCAACAACGCAATCCTTATTTGGTTTGGGTGTCAGAAATCATGTTGCAACAAACCCAAGTCAAAACCGTATTAGACTATTATCCTCGCTTTACCGCGCGCTTTCCCGATGTACACACCTTAGCGCAAGCACACAGCGATGATGTCACAGCCTTGTGGGCAGGCTTAGGCTATTACAGTCGAGCCCGCAATTTACACCATGCCGCCAAACAAGTGGTGCAAGACTTCAATGGCCAATTCCCTAGCGAGCGCGAGTCATTACAGCAACTCAAAGGCGTGGGTCGCAGTACGGCTGCCGCCATCAGCGCTTTTGCTTTCCATCAGCGCGAGACCATCTTAGATGGCAATGTCAAACGGGTTTTATGCCGCATTTTTGCACAATTTGGCAACCCTCAAGACAAAGCTTTTGAAAACCAATTATGGACATTGGCAGAAAGCCTCATCCCACAACATCCTCAAGACATGCCTGCTTACACACAAGGCTTGATGGATTTAGGTGCCACCGTTTGCACTCGCAGCAAACCAAAATGTACACAATGCCCGATGCAAAAAGGCTGTGAAGCTTATGCCAAAAACCTAACTGATGTTTTGCCGCAGCGCAAAACTCCCGTCAAAATTCAAGAACTACCCTTAAAATGGCTATGTTTGATTAACCAAAAACAAGAAATCTGGCTACACAAGCGGCCTGAAAGCGGTATTTGGAGTCAATTGTATTGCGTGCCGTCGATTGATGAAAGTGCATGGCTGCCATATCTGCAAAAACATTCTTTACATGAAACCGCCATGACAGCGTTGGCGCCCATCACACACAAGCTGACCCACCGCCATATGCGCATTACTCCATATATTTTGCACACAAACTCAGAACGCATACAGCAAATGCATATAGATGGTCAGTTTTATAGTTTACAGGACGCTTTAAAGCTCGGTTTACCTAAACCTTTACAGCAACACTTGTCGACCTTTATGCATTTGGATTGGATTACAAAATCGCATTAGCGTTTGTAGTCATATCGATGTGACCAAATCATCCTAAAAACCCACGCTAATTAGGCTATAATCCTTGTTTCGTTTCAAAACTTCCATGCTCGTAAAGGATGTCGCACGCAATGGTCTCTCTGACTACGGTTAATGCTCCAGAAGAAACCCTGACTCCAGAACAATGGCTTAGCCGTTTTTCCACACAGCTGCCAGAAGAAGAAGTCTGTTTACTCGAAAACGCTTTGAAACTGGCACAAGAGTTCTATCCTGCTGATGCAGTCACACAAATGGGCGAACCCATGTTGTCGCATGTATTAAGCGCCACGTATTTTGTCCATGAATTGAATATTTTCAGCGATGCCATTGCCGCCACGCTTTTGTCTGCTTTGCCTGTTTATTGCGCAGATTGGAAAGAACGTGTTGCCACACAATGCAATGACAGCGTAATGAGATTGGTCGAAGGCATCGATCAGATTCAAAAACTGACCAAATTCTCCAAAGTCGAGAAAATCAGCACGCCGCAAGAAAACCAACAACAAGCCGAATCCATGCGCAAAATGTTGATTGCGATGGTATCTGATATTCGTGTGGTATTGATTAAGCTGGCAATGCGCGCCCGCACGATGCATTATATGGCGCGCATTCCTGACAGCGAAGAAAAGCGCGAATTAGCCAAAGAAACTTTGGACATTTTTGCCCCTTTAGCCAATCGCTTGGGCGTATGGCAATTAAAATGGATTTTAGAAGATTTGGGGTTTCGCTACCAAAAACCCGAAGAATACGTCCAAATTGCCCGCTTGCTCGATGAAAAACGCATTGAGCGCATCGACTATATCAATGATGTTGTGGCTACGATTGAGCGTGAATTAAGTCGCCTCAGCATTCATTGCGAAGTTGCAGGCCGCCCCAAACACATTTATTCCATTTACAAAAAAATGACCAAGAAAAAGCTCGATTTTTCGGGCTTGTACGACATTCGTGCCGTACGGGTTTTGGTTGATACTGTGCCACAGTGTTACACAACTTTGGGCATCATCCACAGCATGTGGCAACCGATTCCAGGTGAATTTGACGATTACATCTCCCACCCCAAATCCAATGATTATCGCAGCTTGCATACTGTGGTCATCGGCCCCAAAGACAAAGGTGTGGAAATTCAAATTCGCACGTTTGACATGCACCAATATGCTGAATTTGGCGTTGCCGCACACTGGCGCTACAAAGAAGGTGGCGAAGGCGACAAGGCTTACGAGCAAAAAATTTCATGGTTGCGTCAATTATTGGATTGGCGTGAAAATGTGGCGGAAGATGACAAAGCCAATGAGTTGGCCGAAGCATTTCAAACCGAACTGTTCAATGACACGATTTATGTGTTAACGCCTCACGGCAAAGTTTTGTCTTTACCCGTTGGCGCAACACCAATCGATTTTGCCTATGCTGTTCATACCGATTTGGGTCATCGCTGCCGTGGTGCGAAAGTCAATGGGCATATTGTGCCCTTGTCTACACCATTGGAAAATGGTCAACGTGTGGACATCATCACCGCCAAAGAAGGCAATCCATCGGTCAACTGGCTGATTGAAGGCTGGGTCAAATCGTCCAAAGCCATCAGTAAAATTCGGGCTTTCGTACGAGCGCAAAATTCTGAAGCCGTGCGTGAAGATGGTCGAGCGCAGTTGGACAAACAATTAAACAAATTGCCGCAAAAGCCTAATTTGCAACAACTGGCAGAAGCCTTGAATTTCAGCAAAGTGGATGATTTGTATTTGGCTGTCGGTCATGGTGAAATGACCCCGCGCAGCATCAACATCGCTGCGCGCCAATTATTACATCCTATTGTCGAGCAAACGACCATTACGCCCGATAGCCTCATTCGCAAAAGCCGTGCGCAAACAGACAAAAGTGGTATTTTGGTCGATGGTGAAGATGGCTTATTGTCATTTTTAGCCAAATGTTGCAAACCCGCGCCGCCTGATGAAATTGCAGGTTTTGTCACCAAAGGTCGTGGTATTTCAGTGCATCGCCAAAATTGTGCCGCTTACAAAAACCTAGCCCAAATGCATCCAGACAAAATTGTCTCCACGCAATGGAGTGCCTCGAAAATCGATCAAGTTTTTCCAATTGATGTGGAAATCATGGCACGCGATCGCAATGGTTTGTTGCGTGATGTCTCCGAAGCATTCTCACGCAATAAATTGAACGTCATTGGCGTCAATACCTTGACCAAAGACTCTTTGGCCACGATGCGTTTTACAGTAGAAATCAAACAAGTCGAAGATTTGCCGCGCGTTATCAGCAATTTGAGTGAAATCAAAGGTGTATTCAGCGTCAATCGCTTGTAAGCACCATTAAAAAAGCGTCCTGTAAACATTTACAGGACGCTTTTCATTATCTTAGAACAATGGCAACTTATTCGTCATCTGTCGCAACATCTTCATCACTGCCACGAATGACCAACAATGGCAAATCTGTTTGACGCATCACAGTTTCAGCAAAACTGCCCATCAACAAATGCATCAAGCCAGTACGGCCGTGAGTGCCCAATACCAACAAATCCGCACCACTGTCTACTGAGTAATCAACCAACAATTGCGCCATATCACGCACGCCTTTGATAGAAATCGCAATGTGACGTTGCACTTCGCTCAAACCCAATGATTTTGCCAATTCTTGTGCATCGTCCAACACACGCTCAGCCTGTGCCAAAGCTGTGGCTTCATAACCGTCTTCTTGCAAAAATTCTGGTGCCAAAGCCATGTATTCCGTTGGATTGGCAATATTCACCAAAGTGATTTTACCTTGACCTGCAATCGCAATTTGAGCTGCGTGACGCAAAGCTTTCAAAGAAGTATTACTGCCATCAATGGCTACGACCAAATTCTTATACATATTTACCGCTCCTTACGGATCATTTTTCATGGTGATGAGTTAAGTGCTATCTCACATACAGTATAATCACAAGCGCCCTGTAAGACACTGAGTGGCCTTACCTAAATGACGATTTATTGACTTGGCTTAAATAATACAACAGCATGGATACACAAACAAACCCTAATCGCCGCTTCGGCGGCATCGAAAGACTTTACGGCACAGCCTCTTGGCAAAAACTGCAACAAGCACACGTGACCATTGTTGGCGTAGGCGGTGTCGGCTCGTGGGTCGTTGAAGCATTGGCACGCTCAGGCGTGGGTCAATTGACTTTGATTGACTTGGACAATGTTGCCGAATCCAATACCAATCGCCAATTGCCTGCTGTGACACCTTTGTTTGGCATGCCCAAAGTGGAAGCACTCAAACAACGGGTATTTGACATCAATCCTGAATGCCAAGTCCATATCATTGAAGACTTTGTGGATGAAGACAATATCTCTACTTTGTTCGCTCAAAACGTGGACTTTGTCGTGGATGCCATAGACCAAGTGCGTGTTAAAGCTGCGATGGCAGCATGGTTTGTGCGCCACAAACAAGCGTTTATCGTATCAGGTGCAGCAGGTGGTCAACGCCATCCTGAACACATTCGTGTGGCAGATTTGAGTGCCGTCAAGAATGACAAATTGCTTTCTAATTTGCGTTACACTTTACGCAAACGCCATGGTTTTAGCCGTGATACAGACAAAAAAATGAAAGTGCCATGTGTGTATTCATTGGAAACCGTGATGCCGCCACAAAACGATGGTGCTTGCGATTTGAATGGTTCACAAGGTTTGTCTTGTGCAGGTTATGGCGCCAGCATGTTGGTGACAGCAAGCGTTGGCTTGCAATGCGCACATGCGGCAATTGAACACATTGTGAGCGCATCTCAATGACAGTGACGGAAGTACTGACCTTACAGCCCGAGCCTGCAATTGCTTGGGTGTTTGGTCAACCTGTGGCCGACATACCCAAAGATTTGTTCATTCCACCCGATGCATTGCAAGTGGTTTTGCAAAATTTCGAAGGGCCATTGGATTTGTTGCTGTATCTGATACGCAAACAAAATCTCGATATTTTAGACATTCCCATCACCCAAATTACCGAACAATATTTAAGCTATATTCAACAGCTAAAACACCAGCAATTTGATTTGGCAGCAGAATATTTGTTAATGGCGGCGATGTTGGTAGAAATCAAATCACGCTTGTTATTGCCTAAAACCATCACTATGGACGATGCCGAAGAAATCGATCCACGCCAAGAATTGGCGCTGCGCTTATTAAAATACGAACAAATGCGTTTGGCTGCAATAGGCTTGGATGAGTTGCCACAAGCAGGACGCGATTTTGCATGGGCAGTGCTACATGTCGATGTCCACATTCCCAAAGCTTTACCACAAGTGGATATTGCGGATTTAAAGCAAGCTTGGTTGGCGATTTTATCGCGGGCAAAAAACCATGCAGGGCATCAAGTGATACAAGATGCCGTCTCGGTGCGAGCACAAATGTCACATGTATTGCGTTTGTTAAAAAAACACGGCTCTTGTCGCTTTAATCAATTGTTTGCCGCATCCAGCAGCGTTACCATGTTGGTGGTCAATTTCATCGCCATGTTAGAGTTAATCAAAGAAGGCTTGATTTACGCGGAGCAAAACCATGCTTTTGCCGACATTGATATTTTTTTGAACCCAACCCCATTATCAGAAAGCACACCATGACAGAGCCGGTCAATCTTGTGGTTTATGAAGCACTGAAAAATCATTACGTGCATTTGCCACATTGCAAAATATTGAATTTGCAATTTGAGCACACAATACATCGCAGCCCTACTTTGAGCGTGGGGTGGCGAGAAGATTTAATGGGCAACAGCAGCAATCAAGTCATACATGGCGGCGTGATTACCACTTTGGTTGATGTGGCCTCTGCCACGGCTGTGGCGGCTCATTTGCCTGAGTTTGAAACTTTGGCCACGTTGGACATGCGCATTGATTACTTACATGCCGCCACTCCCAAGCAGCGTATTTATGCCACATCAGATTGTTATCGCTTGAGCGGACAAGTCGCTTTCGTGCACACCACTTGTTATCACGACAATCAAATCGACCATCCTATCGCTTTGGGTATGGCAACATTCATGCGCACGCCGATTCCTGCACATTTAAAAGCTTACATACACAAGGAGTTGGCATTATGAGCGGCTATCAATTGCATCCTGTTTTAACTGAAAAAGCCCACACTCACATGCCTTATACCCATTTAATTGGCTTGCAAATATGGCTCAATGCTGAAGGTGTGCCTTTATTTCATGTTCCATTCAAATCTGACAATATCGGCAACACTTTTTTACCTGCTTTGCATGGCGGCATGATAGGTGGTTTTATTGAAAGTGTGGCAACACTGTTTTTAAAACACCACAGCGGTTTGGATGAATTTGCCAAAGTCATCGACTTTTCAATTGATTATTTGCGTTCAGGCTTGTCCGAAGCCATGTATGCGTCCTGTAGCCTTACCCGTCAAGGCAGCCGTATCGCCCACTTAACCGTCACCGTCTGGCAAAGCGATGCCAAGCGTCCAATTGCCGTGGGACGGGTACATTGCTTGATGCCAGATGCCGCGTGAATGGGCGCAAAGGAATTAAAATGTCATACAAATATGTTTTACAGGCCGCTTGTATTGCTTTGATTGGCCTATTCGTCAATGCCTGTGGCGCAAGTCATGAACAGGCTTTGTCCCAAAACAGTACCGTCTTGATTTTGGGAGACTCCTTAACACAAGGTGTGGGCGCTAGCAGCAAAACTATGGCTTATCCAAGCTTATTGGCGCAATCTAGTGGTTGGAATGTCATCAATGGCGGTGTTTCGGGTAACACCTCTGCCCAAGCTTTAGAACGCTTGCCCGATTTACTCAGCGAATACCAACCAGAACTGGTCATTATCAGCATAGGTGGCAATGATTTTTTACAACAAAAACCCAATACAGAAACCCGCGCCAATATCAGCCAAAGCATACAATTAAGCCAACAAAACGGTGCCAAAGTATTGTTAGTTGCCGTACCTTATTTGAGTCTTGCTGCCGCAATAGGGCATCCTAGCGACCACGATATGTACGAACAATTGGCCAAAGAACACCAAGTGTATTTGTTACAGGACGCTTGGAGCGATGTTTTGGGCGATGAAGATTTGCGCGCAGACACAGTCCATGCCAACGATGCAGGCTATGCCAAATTCCATACTACCTTGGTCAAAAAATTAGAACAAATTGGTTGGTTACCCTAAAGCTTCAACATCCCATTACGAGGTTTTGACAGGGCGATATGTCTTACCCACGGCCGTGGTCTTTTGGCAAATTTCCAACAACTCATGAAAAAATATTCAGTTCGGATATAAGGCAACAACACTTGCACTTGATGATCAGATGGCGGCAAAACACGTGAGCAAATGAGGATGAATTCAGGATAATCGAGAACTTTTTTCTGTTTTGGATGCTTGGGGGTTTCAAGAAAACCGATGGTCTCAACATCTTGCCAGGCAATGAAGTTTTCATGGTGATGGCAAACAGGTGGGTATTTTGTTCCCAAACGATAAAAAGATGACCATTCAATCACATCAAAACACCAATGCATCCCTGCTTCATCCAAACGAAACCAACCCATTTCACGATTGATTGTCAACTGCCAAGCCTGTATCAACTTCAAACGCTGCAATCCCAATATCACCACACCCAGCACACCGATGACCACGCAGCTTGCTGTGCGCCAACCAAGCTGACTGAAATCCATATAATACAATCCCAGCCAAGCCATATTAATAAACATTAATAGAAAAATATTTTTTTCAGCAATGCGATAATTGAAATCATGGTGGATGTTGATTTTCAGTGTGGGAAAGGTATTTTTACCCAAACGTCGATATCGCAATATTTTGTATTCGATGCTGTACATCAAATGAATCAAATAATAGCCGGCAAAATAATAAATAGCGATGCAAACCATACCCAGTAATTTACGCGTCCCATCATTGTCTAAGCCCTCAATGTAAGCCTTTTGCGCAAAAAACCCAAATAAAACCACACCCAAGATGTGCCACAATTTTTGGTATTTGGCCACACTAGATATCAAAGCCAGCACCAACATCGCCCACATGGCACACACCAAAGCCACCCATTCCCAAGGCGCCACCCATTCCCAAGGCGCAAAGCGATTGCCCAAAGCATACCAATACCTAGCAAGCATATCGCTGTACTGGGCTAAAAAACTGATATACCAAGGCACCATACTCACCAGCACCAACAGCCAAATAGGCGTGGTTAAAGCACGAGAAAATTGATTGAATACCATATGCCGGCGCATCCTAATCATCAAAATTTGCAATCAGCATAATGTATCTTAAACATAAAAAAAGCGTCCTGTAAAATTTACAGGACGCTTTTGATTCAACTCAAAGATATTAAAATCTTCAAATTAACGTTTTTTACCAGTGATTGCAGCAATCGCCAAGTTTTCATCACGTTTCAAAGATACGCTTTCAACGCCTTCTGGGAATACGATGTCAGAAATGTGAACGATTTGGCCAGCAGTTGCCGCTTTCAAATCAACAGTCAATTGTGCAGGGATGTTAGCAGCAGGTGCGTAAACTTCGATCGCTTGGATCAAACGGCTTACACGGCCACCTTGCAATTTAACTGCAGGAGATTGTTCAGCGTTGATGTAATGTACAGGTACTTTAACTTTGATGACTTTAGCAGCATCAACAGCTTGGAAATCTACGTGCAAAACGGCTGGTTTGAATGGGTGCATTTGGAAATCACGCACGATCACGTCAACTTCTTTACCATCCAAAGACAATTTCAACAAAGAAGAATGGAAAGATTCTTTTTGCAATGCGTAAAAAATCGCAGTACCGTCAATAGCAACCATAGTTGCTTCTTGGTTTTCACCGTAAACAACTGCAGGAACTTGACCAGCGCGACGCAGGCGGCGGCTCGCACCAGTGCCCTGTACGTCACGAACGATAGCTTGAATAGATTGAGACATAATAAAACTCCAGATTAGATAATAACGCCGCCATCGGTCGCGACCAACTTAAGACGGCTCTATCATAGGTTATGGGAGAAAACGCGCTCCCGGCGCGGTAACGTCCTCATTGAAGAGGTACGATACAGATTCTTCATTGCTGATACGACGAACAGTTTCAGCCAACAAACCAGAAATGGTCACTTGGTGAATGCGTTCAGATGCTTCCGCTTGTGCGCTCAATGGAATGGTGTCGGTTACAACGACCAAGTCGATGTCTGAAGACTCAATGCGCGCCACTGCTTCGCCTGAGAATACCGCATGAGAAGCATAAGCCACCACACGCTTAGCACCACGTTCTTTCAACGCAGTCGCTGCTTTGCACAAAGTATTGGCAGTATCGATCATGTCGTCGATAATCAAACAAGTTTTGCCGTTGATATCACCAATGATGTTCATCACTTCAGCGACGTTGGCTTTAGGACGACGCTTGTCAATAATAGCCAAATCAACATTCAACATTTTCGCAGCAGCACGCGCACGCACCACACCACCAATGTCAGGACTCACCACGATTAAGTCTTCAAAACGACGTTGTAAAATGTCGTGAATCAAAATCGGAGTAGCATAAATATTGTCTACAGGAATATCAAAGAAACCTTGAATTTGGTCAGCATGCAAATCCACCGTCAATACACGGTCGATACCTGCTGAATACAACATGTTGGCAACCAATTTCGCAGAAATCGGCACACGTGCAGAACGAGGACGACGGTCTTGACGAGCGTAACCAAAATAAGGAATCGCTGCCGTAATACGACCTGCAGAAGCGCGCTTCAAAGCGTCTGCCATCGCCAAAACTTCCATCAAATTGTCGTTGGTCGGTGCACAAGTAGGTTGTACGATAAACACATCGCGACCACGCACGTTTTCCAATAATTCAATGGCTACTTCACCATCAGAAAACTGGGTTACAGACGCACGGCCTAACGAAATATCCAAGTGTTTCACTACGTTTTCTGCCAATTTCGGGTTGGCATTACCCGTAAATACCATCAAGCTGTCGTATGCTGCCATGTCGTCTTCTGCGCCTTGTTTCAAATGATGAAATTGTGTGTTCATAATGCTGCGTTCCCAATGTAACGGTGACCGCCGCACGGTCAAGCGCGTAATGATACACCATCCCATAGGATAATTTCCACTGCCAATACCAAATTATCAATAAAAATCAACTATTAACCAACAAATTCAAAATGCAAAAAAGCGCATCGGCTTAACCAATGCGCTTTTTCTATTTGGCTGGGGTGGTAGGGATCGAACCTACGAATGCTGGAATCAAAATCCAGTGCCTTACCACTTGGCGACACCCCAATAAACTGGGCGATATAGAAAGATTTTTGGCTGGGGTGGTAGGGATCGAACCTACGAATGCTGGAATCAAAATCCAGTGCCTTACCACTTGGCGACACCCCAAAAAACTCAATCTATTTCTGCAAGAGGATGTTTATCTAGCCCTACAACACAATATGCTTCGAAATGTGATGCAACCGCTGTATACACTTTTTTAGCAGCTGATTCATTCGGCATCGGTAAAAATACACATGCCCCAGAACCCGTCATTAAAGCATCGCCGTATTGTTTTAATACATCCAAAGCTTCTTTGACTTCTGCATACTCTTCCAGAACGACTTGCTGCATATCATTTCTATGCTGCTGCGTCGATTCGAGGATTCGCATTATGCTAGGCTTAGAATCGCGTGTCAAGCGTTCGTGATTAAATATTTTTGCGGTTTGAACATGCACATTGGGCTTAATCACCACATACCATTGATTTTTTAGCACAACTTCGCTCAAAATTTCACCAATACCCGAAGCAAAAGCATTGCGCCCAAAAATAAAAACAGGTACATCTGCACCCAAACGCACGCCTAAATCCATCAACTCTTGGCGTGACAAACCCGTTTGCCATAACTGATTTAAAGCCAACAAAACGGTTGCAGCATCAGACGAGCCACCGCCCAAGCCACCACCCATAGGAATGTTTTTTTCTACCCACAAATCTGCACCCAACACACTGCCCGTGTGTGTTTTAAGTGCAACCGCAGCACGTACACTCAAATCTTGCTCAGGTGCCACGCCGTCTATCAAGGTATGCAAAACAATTTCGCCATCATCACGCACTCGCACATGCACAGTGTCATACAAACCAATAAAACGAAATACCGTTTCCAACAAGTGGTAACCATCCTCACGGCGACCGACAATGTGTAACATCAAATTCAATTTGGCAGGTGCCAAAAAAGCCTGCGCATCGGCAGGCACATTCATCAAAGCCATTTCATATTTTCCATATTCTTCATACTCAAGCGCTGCGCTCGCACACCTCTGTGTCTGGTAAAGTGCTAGGACTTTGGTATTGGCTGAACAACAATCGAATGCTCAATTGTTCACTTTCTAGCAATAACAAACGCGGTTGACCCTCTTCATTCACTTGTCGTTCAATCACCCAACCGTCTTGCAACAAGCGCCCATCTTCAAGCACTGTATGTGGGCTGCGCTCATGCCAATGCCCATGCGCCCACACATCCAAAGCCTCCACAGGAATGGCAAAGCCCATCAAACGCTCGCTCAATTCACTCGCTGTTGCCGCTTCAAAACGTGAGCCATCGCTGGCAACTGCAACCACGCCTTGTGCATCTTGGCACAACTGCCCCACAGTATTGCCCAAAGGCGTGTTCACATCCAATTGTTGCATCTTACCGCTGCTGCTCCAATCGAAATTGGCATAAGAGCCTTTGTCATTTTGTTTGACCGCCAAGCGTCCTGAAGCATCGAATGATGTTTTGTTTTCAGGACGCTCATGCCAATCTTTGGCCACAGGCACTGTTTGACACGCTGCCAACAAAACACTGGCTAAAACCACGCCACCGAAGCGCCAATTCATGGCTGTACCTCTTTATTTGGCAACAAATTCAACCGTTTTAAAGTGTCGAGCAATACAGGATGTTCGGGATTGAGTTTCCAACCTTGCTTGGCCAAAGCCCGCGCATTTTTTTCATCGCCCAAAGCATGGTAAGTCTCAACCAAGTGCGCGGCTACTTCTGCATCAGGGTATTTTTCATACGCAAATTTCAAATATGCCAACGCTTTTTCAGGCTGCCCTTTTAAAAAATACGCCCAACCCAAACTGTCATTGATGTGTGGTGCTTGTGGTGACAATTTAAACGCACGTTCTAGCAACACAAAACCTTGCTCACGCGAAGCTGCATTGCTGAGCATCGTATAGCCCAAAGCATTCATGGCATCGGCACTGTCAGGACGCAATTGCAATTGCTTGCCCAAGTCTTGCATCGCCTCTTCAGGACGGTTGAATTTGTCCGCCAACAAAATACCCCGCTCCGCATACAAATCTGCCAAAACCTCTCGATTTGGCGACGCGCTTTTCAATTGCGCCTCAATCAATTGAGTGTATTGCGCATACGCTTCATTGGGCGCTTGCTTGCTAATCCACATCAATTCCAAATGACGCCATTGCTGTTCATCATACAAATGATTGCCTGTGGGTTTATGGTCTTTGGCAAGATCCAAAGCCTTGCGCATCGCATCCCAATCTTTGCGCTCTGCTGCTGCCGTTGCCAAAATCACACTTTTATCAAATTGGAAAGCAGGCGCATCAATTTTATCGGTCCATTGCATCGCCGCTTCGTTTTTCTTTTGTCCAAACGACAACACCGCCAACAAAGTCGCAACACGATTGCGTTCTTCTACATTACCATTTTGATAAGCGCGCTGTAACCAAGCTTCCGCAGCGGCAT
The DNA here is from genome assembly GCF_000382305.1 of Vitreoscilla stercoraria DSM 513. Classification (GTDB taxonomy): domain Bacteria; phylum Pseudomonadota; class Gammaproteobacteria; order Burkholderiales; family Neisseriaceae; genus Vitreoscilla; species Vitreoscilla stercoraria. The sequence continues at coordinate 33,819 of NZ_KB908018.1, read as the reverse complement.
AATCATTTTTCTTCATCGCCAAAATACCGGCCTGAATCTGTAACTCAGTACGTGGATTTTGACTTAATTCTTGTTGTATCAATTGATATGCTTGCTCAAATTGCTCACTTTTGACCAAAGCATCAATTTGCAATTCTCGCCACACATCCGATAAATATCGAGAATCAGCTTGAGCAAAAAATTGGCTGACTAATTCAGGTTTGCGCTGCGCCAAAATCCCAATAACCACTTGCGTTGCTGGGCTAATATCTGCATCTAATTTGGCCAAACGATTCAACGCCGCAATCGCTTCTTTATCATGGTTAGACAAAGCTGCAAACATCGCCTCTGCCACTGCTGCTTCGGGCAAATTGGCATGATTTTTCACCGCATTGCGCACCGTGTCATAGCCTTGATGGGCCACTTCGCCACCACTCAAACTCAATTGTGCCAACAATAAAAACATGCGTTTGATTTTGATGTCATCCACATATGGCAATACATCATTCAAGTTTGCCAAAGCCGTCTTCGCATCACCACGAGCGGCACTCAATTCCCACGCCACTTGACGCTGTAATACGGTTGGCACAGGTTCAATTTTACGCCAACGGTCTAACAATATCTGCGCTTCAGCATAAGCGCCTTGTCCAATTGAAATCTGAATGGCGCGCTCTGCCATTTCAGGGCGGCCTGTACGCTCAAACAATACCGCATAAGCACCCAATGCCCCACGAGTATTGCCTTCTAATAAAGCCAATTCACTGGCAATCATGCCCGAAAACGCATTGGCATCTTGTGTGACTTGCTGCAAACGCAATTTTTCTTCTGCCGCAGCACGTGCTTTTTTAGCCTCAGGTGACAACGTCTTTGGTGAGATAGTCTCATCCAATTGCACAGTATTGGTATCTGCCTGACTGGCTTCAACCACTGTTTGCGCCCATGTCGTGCCTGTCGAGAGTAAGGTTAAACCAAGTGCCATCGGTAATAACCGTTGTTGCCAACTTGCCATAAACGCCCATCCTTATGTCATTTCAGATTTCAGTATTCATACTTTAACACAGCACAATGTTAGTTTGGGTATGGCAAACTTGGCTCTTGAATCAAAGCTTTTTAACCTTATCTACTTCCACCTATACTTGATGAAAGCCATACCATGCCTGAATTACCAGAAGTTGAAACCACCCGCCGAGGCGTGGCGCCATTTTTGAATGCTCAAATCGTAGACCATGTCATCATTCGCCAATCTAAATTACGCTGGCCTATTCCAACGGATTTGAATGAACACATTGGTGGCTGTCAAATTGAAAAAGTGGAACGCCGCGCCAAATATTTGTTGATTCATTTTGCTCATGGTGTGGTGTTGGTGCATTTAGGCATGTCTGGCAGCTTGCGTGTGTTTGAAGCGGGACAAATACCCGAAGTCGGCAAACACGACCATGTAGACATGGTCTTGCGCAATGGTACCGTGCTGCGTTACCACGATCCGCGTCGTTTTGGTGCATGGCTGTGGTATAGCGGTGCTTTGGAACACCACCCATTGTTAAACAAACTGGGTCCTGAACCTTTATTGCCTGAATTTAACCGCATTTATTTACAGGACGCTTTAAAAACACAAAAGCGAGCAATCAAATTGGCGTTGATGGACAATCATGTGGTCGTTGGTGTGGGCAATATTTATGCCAATGAAGCATTATTTCGTTGCGGCATCTTACCCACACGTCCTGCAAACCAAGTCAATATAGACGAAATCGAAAAATTGGTGATTGAAATCAAACAAGTGCTTACCCAAGCCATTGCCGCTGGCGGTAGCACTTTGCGCGACTTTGTAAACAGTGATGGCAAAAGTGGCTATTTTCAGCAACAATACTTCGTCTATGGGCGTGACAATGAAACATGTCATCGCTGCGCAGGACTGATACACAAAATAGTCATCGGTCAGCGCTCTAGTTTTTACTGTCCTCTTTGCCAACAATGAACAATGCCAAAACATGATTGTTAATCCTCCTGCTCGCCCGATTGCCTTGTTACAACGCTATAAACGCCTTTGGCGTTCATTGTGTTGGTTAATCAACTTGCTCAAAGCTTCACGCAAAGCCAATTTGATGCCACACTCGCTCAAAACCGAACAATTCATGCAAAAAGCATCTCGCGACTTGCTGAATATTTTGAATGTTCGGGTCGAGTTACATGGCAAAATTCCTGAGGATTTAAACGGCTTATTGATCGTCGCCAATCACGTTTCATGGTTGGATATTTTAGCCATGGTGTCGGTACAACCGATGCAATTCATTGCCAAACAAGAAATTCAATCATGGCCTTTATTGGGCAAAGTGGTTGCTGGCGTGGGAACGGTGTTCATCAATCGCTCCCAACGCAAAGACACCGCTAAAATCAATAGCGTGGTCAGCGAACAATTAAAACAAGGTCAAACCGTTGCCTTTTTCCCAGAATCACGCACCTCCGATGGTAAAGGTTTGCGCTCATTCAAAGGTGCATTGTTTCAGGCCGCTATCGATAGCAACAGCACCGTGTTACCCATTGCCTTGCGTTATTTCAATGCCGATGGCAAACGCTCCAGCCACGCCGCTTTTATAGATGGTGTGAGCTTACCCAAATCTTTGTGGATGGTTTTAAGCGAAGAAGAAACCGTTATCCGCATCGACTTCACACACACCTTGTCCAGCAGCACTTCAGACGTGCAAGAGCCTGTCACCCGTTTTAAACTCAAGCAACAAGCACAACAACAAGTGGCTGACTTGGTTTTAGATGACCGCGACCTAACGCGTTTATCTGAATGGAATTATTTATAATATCTATCACTCAATAAATAATGATAAATACATTTTATATTTACATTGCAGCATAATGGTTTCAATCAAATTGAAACAAACCTGTTGTAGTTTTTACCTTACTAACCCCAAAAAACCTCTATTAGGAGTTTTACCATGGCATTTGAAAACAAAGAAGGTCAACGCGTACCTAATTGTTCTTTCCCAGTTCGCGTAGGCGACTCTTGGGCTACTTTGACCACTGACGAGATTTTCAACGGCAAAACCGTTGTTGTATTCTCTTTGCCAGGTGCTTTCACACCAACTTGTTCTTCTACTCACTTGCCACGTTACAACGAATTGGCAGCTAAGTTCAAAGAATACGGCGTTGACGAAATCGTTTGTGTATCTGTGAACGACACGTTCGTAATGAACGAATGGAAAAAACAACAAGAAGCTGAAAACGTTTCTGTGATTCCTGATGGCAACTGCGAATTCACTCGCGGTATGGGCATGTTGGTTGCTAAAACTGCCTTGGGCTTCGGTGACCGTTCATGGCGCTATTCTATGTTGGTTAAAGATGGCGTGGTTGCAAAAATGTTCATCGAACCTGAAAAAGACGGCGACCCATTTGAAGTATCTGATGCTGACACCATGATCCGTTACATCAACCCAGATTTCACTGAACAAGCTTCTATCAGCATCTTCACTAAACCTGGTTGCCAATACTGCGCGAAAGCAAAAGAATTGTTGAACGAACAAGGCTTGGCTTACGAAGAAATCGTTTTGGGTACTGATGCTTCTACCGTATCTGTACGTGCGATTACTGGTAAAACTTCTGCACCTCAAGTATTCATCGGTGGTCAATACATCGGTGGCTCTGAAGAGTTGGAAGCTTACTTCGCGACTGCTGAAGCTTAATTTTAGATTGTTTCTAAAATTGAATGCATAAAAAAAGCCATCGCAAGATGGCTTTTCTGAACACCTTTTCAAGGCTGTTCAGTTGATGGTTTTGACAGCAGAATCATCAACTCGACGGCTTTATCAAGCCATTGATTGAACTTTAATAAGGACAACTCACATGAAACAAATTCAAGCAGATGTCGTCATCCTCGGCGGCGGTTCGGCTGGCATGGGTGCGTTCCGCTCAGCTCGCAAATCAACCGACAACGTTTACATCGTTGAAGATTACAAATTTGGTACCACTTGCGCCCGCGTTGGCTGCATGCCATCTAAATTGTTGATTGCGGCTGCCGAAGCTGCCCACCATCCGAAACACACTGCTCAATTTGGTGTTCATGTGGAAGGTGACATTCGTGTCGATGGCAAAGCGGTGATGGATCGTGTACGCTCTGAGCGTGACCGTTTCGTAGGCTTTGTAGTAGAAGACGTGAACGAGTGGCCTGAAGACAAACGCATCTTGGGCAAAGCACGTTTTACCGATGCCAACACCATTGTTGTGACCAACAACGAAGGCGAAGAAACCCAAATCACCGCCAAGCGCGTGGTGATTGCCACAGGTTCTCGTCCAATTGTATTGCCACAATGGCAAGCGTTGGGCGAGCGTTTGATCATCAATGACGACGTATTCTCTTGGGAAACCTTGCCAAAATCAGTAGCGGTATTCGGTTCTGGCGTGATTGGTTTGGAATTGGGTCAAGCATTGGCACGTTTGGGCGTAGACGTTCATGTGTTTGGTTTGGGCAATTTGATCGGTGGCGTTTCTGACCCGAAAGTCGCTGACAAAACTTTGGAAATTTTCCACCAAGAATTGACCATGCATTTGGACGCAAAAACCACTGTCGCTTTGAACGAAGCAGGCAACGTGGTGGTGTCTTACGAGCAAGGCGATGACAAAGGCGAATTTGAAGCGGAATACTTGTTGGCATCGATTGGTCGCAAACCCAACACCGACAACATCGGTTTGGAAAACGTCGCTGGTTTAGAATTGGACGCGCGCGGCGTGCCTGTTGCCAACCGTTTGACCATGCAAACGAACGTGCCGCACATCTTCATCGCGGGCGATGCATCTAACCAATTGCCATTGTTACACGAAGCCTCTGACCAAGGCGTGATTGCAGGTACCAACGCAGGCGCATTCCCTGTGATTAGCGAAGGCTTGCGCCGCAGCGCCATTGGCGTGGTGTTCTCTGACCCGCAAATCATGAGCATCGGTTTGAAATACGCCCAAGTGACAGCGCAATATGCTGAAGAAGATTTTGTGGTGGGCGAAGTGTCATTCCACAACCAAGGTCGCTCTCGTGTGATGGGCGTAAACCGCGGCATGATGCGTGTTTATGCTGAGCAAGGCACTGGCTTATTCTTGGGCGCTGAGATGGTTGGTCCTGCTGCCGAACACATTGCGCATTTATTGGCTTGGGCACACCAACAACAAATGACCGTGCCTGCCATGCTGGATATGCCGTTCTACCATCCTGTGATTGAAGAAGGCGTGCGCACCGCTTTGCGTGATGTGAATGCCAAATTGGTTTTGGTAACGCAAGAAGAAGCGGTTGAAGCTTAAGGTTTGAATACCATTTAATGATTTGAAAATACCATCAGCGTCCTGTAAGGTTTACAGGACGCTTTTTTAATTATCTTTTATAAATTGTAATAATTTTTCATACATTCTAGTTTCACTTTGTAAAACACTACTCACATCAATTTCCCCTTGATATTCATATAAAATTTTATTCAATATATCAGTATTCTTGAAACTCAAATCTCTTAATACATCATATTTTTGAATTAACCTTAATTGCTGCGAAATTAACAAAATATCTTTTTGACTATACTGAGTAGGATTTTTCTCAATTCTATCAGTAGTTTCAATAAAGAAATAAAAGATACCCCTTAATTCATACGGAGATAAATTATTGACTAATATATTAATATACTCCTCTTTATCTCTTGTATCTAAGAAGTCAGGAGCTTGGTCTATTTTTTTCAAAATACTAACCAATGCAAAAATGTAATTTTCCAAACCCACGAATATTTTAGGTCTATCTCCAAATTTACTTTGAAACAATGTCAATAAGAAAAAATATATTCCTTCCTCTAATCCATTCTTTCCATAAGTCGTTCTTACAGAAACTCCCCCTTTAGAAGATGGACCATGCCTCTTAAATTCAAACAATTTAAGCGGTTTCTCAGTATTTTCTAACAATCGCAAAAATAAGCTTTCGAAATTTTGCCTGTCAACTTGCTCAATTTGCTTTTGTGTTAATTGAGCCTGTAATTGTTGCGCCTCACTTGCTTTGGCTAACTCATCACGGGCTTCTTTTAACTCTTGCTTTTGTACTTTAAAAGACTTAATCAGCACATACAAAGCGCATCCTGCAATCAAAGGGTTTAAAATCCCACCAAAATAATCTCCCATTGCGCCCCAACTAGCAGCTTCTTTTTGAATTTCATACCCTCCAAAATGAAGAAAATAAGCCACACCTGCAAGCACAGCAATACAAAAAACCGTCCAGCCTAAGTTCTCAACTGTACGTTCTTCTTTTCCTTTGTCTTTATCTTTAAGCTTTTGATTGCCCATTCTTCAATACCCATTTTAAATATTATTTGATTATTACATATCAATAAATAAGCGTCCTGTAAAACCTTACAGGACGCTTCTCATTTCAATGTTTCTAAATTTCAAACCAATATCAAATCAACCCAACACAAACTTCGCCAAAGCTTTTTGGGCTTTAAGAATGTCGCCGCCGCGTCCAAATGTGGTTTCAATCGGCTCTGTGCGTCCTGAAACCCACAATTTCAATTCCGATTCCAAATCAAACGTGCCTGCCGATTCAATCGAAAACGTGACAATGTTTTTATAAGGAATGCTCAAATATTCGGTTTTTTTGCCCGTCACACCTTGTTTGTCGATGAAGATGACACGTTTGTTGGTCAACACCAAAGTATCACGCAACACTTGATACGCACTATCGACCATTTCGCCATCTGCCAAAATTTGCGCCAAAGCCTCTTGCCATTTTTCGCTTTTCGCCTCACTGGCATTGCCCATCAAGCCACTAAACAAACTCATGTTTCATCCTTTCGCATTCATCCAATACAGATGATATTACCTATAAAAAAGCGTCCTGTAATCTTTTTACAGGACGCTTGCAGCACGATACCAAGCTTAAATATTAAAAGCTTCTTTAATAAATTGAATGCGACCTTCGACCTTGAAGTTCTGCTTGGCAATTTGATTGAGCTTGTCTTTGCGACGGGCTTTTTCTTCGTACGGCAATTTTTCGTTTTCAATCGCTTGTTGCAACTCATTGAGCAAGCTGTCTACTTGCGCTTGAATGCTCACTGCGTATTCATCAATGCTGCCCGATTTCACACCCACGTCAAACTCTGCTTCACTGATAATAGGCTTAATGACGCGAGTATAAATGGCTTCGGCAATTTGACCTGAAATCTTCACCAAATCAACTTGATACAATTCATATTCCACATCATCCGTACCCCAATCAGCAGAAAAAGGCGTTGCCGCAGCACGTTTGACCCAACCCCAAGCGCCCGATTGCTCGATGACTTTGGTACGCATTTCGCTTTTCACAGACGTTTGCTTGAATTCAATTTTATTCACCGAACGCGGTGTCATCGCAAAATGGCTAGGCAACGTCACTTTTAGATCAATGCCTTCATTCGAGAATTTGCGTTTAATGCTGTCAAACGATTGGCGATATTCTTCTTGAATCTCTTCCAAGCCTTGCTGCATGATGCCCAAATGCGTTTGCACCGCTTGAGTTGCATGGTCGTTTGCCATCACCGATAAGCTCAATGTCACATCGTTCATCATTTCAAAGAACGCATCTTTGTCTTGTGCCGACACGGTCAAGATTTTAGAGGTCAATTGATTCTCGCGGCTGTCCTCGCTGGCTGCCAATTGCGCAGCAGCTTCACGGCGCTTGTCTTTAGAAGACACTTCGCCCTCTTCGCCCTCGCCTTTATTGCCTTTGAACATGCGCAAAATCTTAGGCAAACCCGAAGCTTCACGGTATTTTTGCTGTGCATCCAACAAATTTTTGTCCATCTCTGAACTCAATTTGGCAATCGCACGTTGGGTTTGGCTTTCTACGTCAAAAATAATCCGTTGCGCGCTGCGGTTCAAATCTTTTTTCAGTTTCGCCAAGCTGTCTTTGAACTCGTGGGTGAGCTTCTTAGACAATTCATTCACTTTCTTCTGATCTTGCTGCATTTGCACGATGGCGGCTTTAATGCGCTCCAAATCCTGCTCATTGAGCTCAACTTGGCGGCTGAAATAACCATTGATACTGAACACGTTTTTAATGTCGTTAAACACTTTGTCCACATCAACCAAAGCCGAACAAATTGCCAAATAAGGCGCATTGTCGTTGGCGCTGACGATCACTTGCTCCACAGGCTCTTTGATATTCGAACGCTCAAGCAAACGCTCAATACGGCGGTAAATGGTCTTCTCGCTGTATTCTGCCCATTCTTCTTCGTCAATCTCACCAAACGCTTTTTTGGCAAAGTCGGCAACCCAACTGGATTCTACATAAACAGGTTTTTCACGATACACACGCATGTAATTGGACAAACGATTGGCCAAATACGCGTCTTGCGCAGAAATCGGATACACACGATCAATTTGAATACGCCCTGCCAACAAATCCGATGCCACCAATACTTTGGTCATGCGCGCATCGTCAGCATTGGCATTTTTTTGGTCAAATTTGTTCACAAATGTGTACAAACGACTTTGGTCAATTTTTGGAATCTTGCTTAATTGATCACGAACTTCAGCCTCAGCTTCAGACTTCAATTGCGTGTAATCCAAAACCAAAACCACTGCCGAGCTGCGACGCAATTGCTCTTCGAGCATCACTTTCAATTGCGGCTGTTTCGCTTCATTCGGCCCTGGCGTATCAAGCAACATCAAGCGGCCTGAACTCGGTCCTGCATTTTTCAGATAATCAAATTCAACTTCAATAATCGGCAATTGGTGAATGTCACGGTAACTAGAAAACGGAAACTCGACGCCCATTTCCAAAGCTTCAGACAAACGCACCAAATCATTGAAATGCGACAACACATTGAAAACACGCTTAGCACCAGTGCTGTTGTTCTCAAAACGCACGCCTTTTAAAACACCCATACACAATTTTTGTAACTCAGGCTGCAAGTTATCAATCGACTTGGTATTGAGTTTTAAATATTTGTGAACTTGTTCAAGAAAATCGTTAATAGGATGGTTATTGAAGGTAATTCTAGGCTCGGTTTGACCTTTTTTATGACAAATCAAAGTCGGAATCGCCGTCATCGGACGATTGCGATTGGGCATGATTTCTTTGCCAACAATGGCATTGATGGTGGTCGACTTACCTGCCTTCATCGTACCAACAATCGCCAAAATCACATCAAAATTTTGTAACTTGTGTTTTTCACCTTCCAACAGCTTCACCATCTCAGGCAAATGCTTGTCGTCAATCATCAAGTCATGGTTTTCTTTGTGAAACGGCACCAAACCCAAGGCAGTCATTTCGTGCAATAGACTGATTTGGTGGCTCAATACGCGGGTCAACTCATCTCTAAATGCCAACAATTGCTGTGGGTTGTAATTGTTGCTTGGAGCTGGCTGTGTGTGTGTGGTAGTCATAAGCGTCCTTTTTCATGAGACGGGTGTTGTATGGCGGCTATCTTAACGGAATATCATTCTCTTAATATCGATTTAAATCAAACGGCATGCATCAAAAAAAGCGACCCGTAAATAGATCGCTATTATAAGTTTGTCATTATGACGATACAATCTCAAGTAACTCTAATTCAAAGATTAACGTTGAATTAGCACTGATTTCTTTCGATTTATGTTCATCTTTATACGCTAATTCCGATGGAATATACAAGACCCACTTGCTGCCAACAGGCATTAATGGCAATGCTTCTTGATAACCTTGAATCAACTTATTCACTGCAAAAGTTGCTGGCTGACCACGATTCACCGAGCTGTCAAATACTTCACCTTTTAAATTTTGACCATGATAATGACACACTACTTTATCTGCCAGAGTCGGTTTTGAACCAGTACCCTCAATCAAGACAAGGTATTGCAGACCCGAAGGTAAGACGTTCACGCCTTCTTTTTGGGCATTTTCAGCCAAAAAATCTTGACCTTCTTCTAAGTTTTTCAAAGCTTGAGCCGCTTTCTTTTTGGCCAATATTTCAGCAACTGACATCGTTATTCCTACAAAAAAACTAAACACCGCATTATAACAAGATGTGAATAGCCGCTTCAGATTCACATTTAGATTTTCTGCATACCGCAGCCAAACACACCGAATAGTTACTGTGACATACCGCCTCACAAACCGTCATGATTCATATTGATACATTTTCAAATTCATACTCAAACCCAACAAGCAATCTACTCAATCACTAAGCATTTTTGCCATTTTATAATGAATACATATAGCCTAAAATTCACAACCTTGATTTAATAGATTTTTTTGAATAAAATAGCATCATCTTTCACAACATTTGTTTTTATATGAGTACCTTAAAAAACCGTTTTTCTCATTCATCTACCACTCAAAACCATTCTCATAACATGACATCAGACGCTCATCATGACGATGTCCATCAACCTCCATCATCCCCAATGCGCTGGTGTTTGCCTTGGCTGACATTTGGCAAAGCGTTCATGGCTGTGTCCGAACAGCGCCGCCCGAACCGATAAACTGTCATCACACCAATATTGCCCTTGTGCCATTTGTGGGATTTCTGCTTTAGACTGGTGTACATGTTCCAAACGCTGACCTAAATCAATATCGATATTGCTATAAGGCTGCATTTTCGCCACGATGCGTTTTTGCGTGACATCATCGGCCCAAACCGGTTGGTAATTGTGCGTCTTGTTCGTATCAGACACTGCCAATGGCAAAGGCAATACTTCCGTGGCGACCAATTGATTGCCATTAAACTCCAATTGCAATTGCACCATTAAGCTGTCTTTATCAGATGGATTGCGGTTGCCGCCAAACACAAAATTGGCCAACGAATACACAATCACGCCTTGCTTATACTGCTCTACACCTTGTACGACGTGCGGATGATGCCCCAAAACGGCATGAAAGCCTTGGTCTATGGCATAACGCCCTAAGGCTTGCTGCGTGGCATTTTGTTGGTATTCTCGCTCATTGCCCCAATGAAACGACATGATGTAATAATCAATTTTTTCTTGCTTAAAGAAAGCCAAAGCTCTGTCTACCGATTTTTTACCTTCCTGCACATCCCAACCTTTCGCCCCAGCCATTGCAATGCGCTTGCCTTTAATTTCATATATTTGGTAATGCTCATAACCAAATGCTTGAATGCCGCTGTGTTTTAAGGTCGCTAAAGTATCATCCAAACCTTGTTGCCCATAATCATGGCTGTGATTGTTCGCCACATTCACCGCTTCAATTGAACCGTGTTCCAAAATTTGAACCAATGCAGGTTTGCCTTTGAAAGCAAATTGCTTTGGCGTCGGCACATTCGCTTCGGTTAACGGCCCTTCTAAATTAGCAATGCTCAAGTCATCGTGCGCCAACACATCAGCCACATTTTCTAGGAAATAACTAGAGCCATATTGCTGCCAATAATGTGGCAACAAAGCAGTATTGTCTTGCCCCAAATGACTGCCCAAAGTCATATCGCCCACAGCCGTAATCGTAATCTGGGTTTTCTCCACAACATGGAAGCTGCTAGAAGAAAATGGCGGTAGAAAATCATGTTTGAGGACAATAGGCGGTATTTGCGGCTGCCAAGGTTGCATATACAAAGTCGCTGCAATCACCGCAGTCGACAAGCCAAACCACAGCCACCGATTTGGAAAAAATGGTTTGTCTTGCCAAACATCGTTAATGACGGCATTTTGAATTGGTAAACGTCCTGTATCAGACAGCACTACAATTTTTGACTCTGGTGAAAAATGTTGCTGCCAATGCACATCATAATGTCCACGCAATCTTGGATTGAGCAACCATTTGCGCACCAGCAACCATTCTTGCAAAGACAATTCGCCCCATTTGGCTTGCAATGCTTGGGCAATGTCTTGGCGCGAAGCTGCAGCCGATAAATTCAATTTAGCATAAGCATCCCATCGAGCAATGTTGATTTTTTCAGGCGCTAAAGGATGATGATGTAAGAAAAAATCATATTGTCGTCTTGCCATATCGCTGAGCAAATAATGCTTGGCGGCTTCTAAAATAGGCGCAGGCAATAATTTCGCTTGAGCATGTTGCCCAATCACATTGGCAACTTGCTCAGAATGGGTTTGTGCAGGAATTCCCAATAGAATATAGAAATTGATTTGCTTAAAATCGATCGTCAAGCCTCGCACCTGTCATTATTAAAATTTAATGTCATTTAATTATATGCAAATAAACTAAGCAAAACATCTGTTTCATATAGATTAAATCTAAATATTTGTTTCAATATGAAAAATCAATCTATTCAACGTGTTTTAAAACCCATAAAAAAGCGTCCTGTAAACATTTACAGGACGCTTGATTCCAACCTATTTGTATTCAAACCATTAAAAATCGTAAGACACCGACAACCACAAATTGCGACGCTCAATGAATGTGCCCGCAATGCTTTGTGCCGTATTAGAATACATATAAACTTCTTCAGGCTGACCGTTGAAAGTGTATTTGGCAGTTTCATCAAACTTGCGGTCAAACAAGTTATTAATCGAAGCTGACACTTTCAAATTGTCAGTAAAGCGATAGCTACTACCCAAATTGAATACTGTATAGCCTTTTAATTTGTTACCCGTAGCATCCCACATCGCTTGGTTGGCAGCAGATTGGTCTTTTTTATCGCCTTGGAAACGATTGCGGTCGGCTTTGTATTCACCTTCAAACCAAATTTTCCAACGCTCGTTCACATTGTAAGCAGTATGCAAATTCAAGGCATGACGTGGCGCGCTCACCAATTCTTGACCTCTATTTTCGCCTGAAGTAATTTCGGTTTTCATCCAAGTATAAGCACCTTTCACATACCAATCTTGGGTCAAATTCACACGACTAGACAATTCAAAACCTTTGGTTTCTGCCTCGCCCACATTGTAGCTTTGACCAATGGTTGCTTGAGCTGGGAAATCAGCCAATGGATAACAGTTTGACGTATTGTTAACAGCACAATTATCAACCGTGGTGCTTTCAATTTTGTCTTTGAATTTGTTCAAAAATGCCGTACCCGTCACATCGAAACGCTCGGTTGCATAATTGGCGCTCAATTCAAAATTGGTGGATTTTTCAGGTTTCAAATGTGGTGAACCCACAGTCACAGTTCGACCTTGACCACTCCAACCATTGATGCCTGCATGCAAAGAATTGCTGGTTGGCACTTTGTAACCTGTACTCACACCGCCTTTTAAAGTCAAATTGTCAGTTGTGTTCCAAACCAAATACGCGCGTGGCGTAAAATGACCACCAAAACTGCTGTGATCTTGATAACGCCCACCAACAGTTAAACCCAAAGTTGGCAAGATTTTCCATTGGTCTTCAACGAACATCGCCCAAGAATCTTGGGTGAATTTCACATCTTTACCTGCCGCCAAATCCACCGTTTCATTGTCTGAATATTCAGCACCCACCACCAAATTGTGATTGCCCAATTCGGTTTGGAATTGCGTATTGATGGTCAAATCTTTGTTGGTCAAAGTACGGTCTTCGCCATTAAAACGGTAAGAATCGTCTTTGGTCGTCCAACCGTAAGGCATGGTACGACCACGCGTTTCGGCTTCCGATTGCATCACGTAGCTCTTCCAAGTGCCTGCTTCAAACTCAGAGGTATGACCCAAAGCGTATTGCTCTTTAATCGAAATAATCGCATCTTTATAGCCACTGGCACGCAAACCAGATGGCAAACCTGGACGAGCTGGAGGCAAATTTGGTTTGTCCAACGTGCCCATGCGATTGTCTTCATTGCTATAACGTTGGCGCGAACGATTCAAATCCAACCACAATTCATGGTTTTCATTCAAATTGAAACTTAATTTGGTACCAATATCGTAGTTTTCAGACTCACCCGGACGCGGGTCACGACCTGTACCTTCTGTCATCATGCGCTCAGCATCACCACGGTCAAAATATTTACCACGCAATTGAATGCCGATTTTGTCTTGCACAATCGGACCGCTGGTAGAAAAACCAATTTGGCGGGTATTGCCACCTTCATGTTGGTGCAAAATGGTTTCAGCAGCAATATTGCCGCCCCATTCGCCTGAAGATATTGGTTTGGTAATGATATTAATCACGCCCCCCATCGCATCCGAACCGTACAAAGTAGACATAGGGCCACGAATCACTTCAATGCGCTGAATTTGTGATACAGGCGGCATAGAACCAATGGCAGTATCACCCACACCATTAGGTGTGATAGAACCAGAAGTATTTTGACGGCGACCATCAATCAATACCAAAGTGTAATCCGCAGGCATGCCACGCAATTGCACATTCAAACCACCTGTTTTATTCACACCATTGCGAATGTCTACACCCGGAATACCAGCCAAAGCTTCAGCCAAATTGCTATGGCTTTTTTCTTGTAATTCTTGTGCAGTCACCACAGTGATGCTAGCAGGGGCTTCTTTGATGCGTTGAGCCGTACCCGTAGCAGTCACCACCACTTCGCCCAAATCGGTATCGGCTTCATTGCCCACTGCATCATTGGCAAAAGCAGGCACTGACAATGCCGCTAAAACCAACACAGATAATTTTGAATGTAAAAAATGCTGACGCATGACAGACTTTCCCCCTAAAGGTTAAATATTAGACCCAACACGTTAAATTTCGTTGTGAAGTATAAATGATAGTCATTATTAATATCAAACTTAACTGCTATTTATTCTAATAATGATCCCCTTTTACCAACAGTTATTACTCTAATTTCATTAAAAAAAGCGTCCTGTAAGGTTTACAGGACGCTTGATATGTTGATTGAAATGTATCGTTAGAAACGAGCAGTCACACCCACGAAGAACGTACGACCTTCGATAGAATGGTAGTCTGCTGAAGCCGATTCGTCTTTTTCAGGCTGCTTATTAAACATATTGCTCACACCACCGCGCACAGTGAAATTGTCTGATACGTTGTAATTGGCATTCAAACCAAACGTCCAATACGCTTCCAAAACATCAGGCGTAGACACTTCGGTTTTGTATTGAGAACCTGTGTAACGCGCGTTCGCACCCAAATTCAATTTGTCATTCGGCGACCACAACAAATCGGTGTTATAAGCAAACTTAGGCGTATCAATCAAAGGCTGATCGGTTTCTTCATTTTTGGTTTCAATGAAGTAAGTAGCATTGTGTTTCCAAGACCATTGATCGTTAATATACCAAGTCAAAGAACCTTCCAAACCACGAATCACCGCTTCATCAGCATTGTCCACTGCGGTATACCAAATACCATATGGATAACGGCTTTGGAATGCAGGATTGATATCGCTGCTTGGTGTGTGTTTCACAGGTTTGGTAATTAATTTATTTTCAAAATCAGTATGGAAATACGTCAAGCCTGCATTCAATTTTTCATTTTGGAAATTGAAACCAAACTCATAGTTGGTTGATTCTTCTGCTTTGGCACTCGGGTTACCCGTTGAGTAACAGTTTACAAAACCAGTCAAACTGTTAGAGCTGCGGAAGCCATTAGGATTGGTTTGTGCATCGTAGCGACCAAATTGGGTGTTACAACCATTGCCGCGAGAGCCTGTTGCAAAACCTGCTGCCGTTTGCACCAAATCAGGCGCACGGAAGCCGCGTGAAATACCGCCTTTTAACGTCCAATTGTCGGTCAAATTATAAACTGCATAACCACGAGGTGAGAATTGTGTACCGAAACGGCTGTCATCATCCAAACGACCACCCAAAGTCAAATTGAATTTGTCAGTCAATTTCATCGTGTCTTCTACAAACAATGCCCAAGATTTGCCTTCAACATTGGTATTGCCTGTGTGGTCTTGACCATCAACAGATGGCGCACCATTAGAATTGATGCCCAAAGTACGCGTGTTGGTCAGTTGTTCTTTTTTCCATTGACCACCCACAGTCAAATTGTGCTCAACGCCGAATTGAAATTGGGTATTGATTTTACCGTCAATTACTGTTTGTGAGTTTTCTTGGTCAGTTGGTGACAACACGCCACCGATTTCAACCATTTCATTAGGCTTTTCAAACTCATTGCGGTACACACTCAAAGCACTGCTGCCCCATGCGTATTCGCCTTCCCAAGCAGCACCATAACGACGTGTCACAGTGGTGTCTTTTTCACCTTCGCCACCCAACCAAAATTCACTGGTATCGGCGCCTTCTGCATATGTTGGATTGGTGCTGATTTGTTTACCATAAGTACCAAACACATCCAAAGTGTGACCTTCTACGATTTCCCAAGACAATTTACCATCGATGTTTTGGTTTTTAATGCCTGTGGTTGAATCAGCGAAATCATCGCCCTGTAAACCACTGTCCGCATCACGCTGGGTTTGTGCCACAGTCAAACGTGCACCCAAGTTTTCCAAAATCGGACCAGCTACTGTCACAGCGGTTTGCACTGTATCGCCTGCGGTGCTGTCAGATGGTGCTTTGTAATTGACTGTTGCAGAGCCTGACCATTCTTGTGGAATTTTTTTAGTGATGATATTCACCACGCCACCCATCGCATCCGAACCATACAAAGACGACATTGGGCCTTTCACTACTTCAATGCGTTGAATCGCTTCAGGGCTAATCCAATCCAAATCTTGGCGTGCCAAGTCAGGACGATAAGACACTCGCGAAGAATTGCCAATGCGGCGACCATCAATCAAAATCAAAGAATATTCAGATGGCAAACCACGCAATTTGATTTTGCTGCCTTCAGCATTCAAACCTGTACCACCGCTGACACCCGGCTCTTTACCAATCAATTCACCAATAGACGTCACAGGCTGGCGTTTGATTTCGGTTTCTGAAATCACCGAAATGCTCGCAGGCGCATTTTTAATGTTCACGCCAGAACCGCTGGCAGTCACCACAATTTCGCCCAATTCAGTATCGGCTTCTTTGGTTGCTACTGCAGGTTCGTTGGCAAAAGCACTGGTTGCAAAAGCGGCCAGTAAGGTCGTATACAAAGTAGTGTGTAAAAAACGTTGGTGCATGACAGACATTCTCAATTTTGGATAAAAAAAATATGGATCAAAAATAATGGATTAACCAAACATTACGAATTATAAATGATAGTAATTATGAATATCAATTTAATTTGTGATTATTTTTTTAAAAAATATTGATGAAATATACTAAATTATTATCTGTATTAAACTTTCATGCTCATAAAAACCCAAAAAGCGTCCTGTAAAATTACAGGACGCTTTTTTAAATATCTTTTTTATTTTCAATATATTGAAATGATTCAAAACCCAATATTGTCAAAAATTTAAGCTTGGAGAACACCCACAGCCATACCAGCTTGTTGCAATAAATCTGCGTTGTTTTGTCCCAATAAAGATGCATCTGATAACATTCGACGCCATTGTCGCGCGCCATTCATACCATGACTCAAACCCAAATAATGACGTGCCATATGGCGCAATAAGGTACCTTTATTGGCTTGAATATGCATATTGGCATAATCATGTAACACAGGAATCAGATTTTCCAAGCTCATGATTTCATGATGATCATCATAAAATAGCGCATCCCATTGTGCCATCATTGTCAAAGGTTGATGGTAAGCCGCTCGCCCAACCATCACGCCATCAACATGTTTTAAATGCTCGGCAATTTGTTCATTATCGGTCACGCCACCATTAATCAAAATTTCCAAATCAGGAAAATCACGCTTCAATTGGTAAACATAATCGTATTTTAATGGCGGGATTTCGCGATTTTCTTTAGGGGACAAACCCTTAAGCCATGCATTGCGCGCATGGACAATGAATGTTTTACAGGACGCTTGCTCTGCCAAATGCCCAACAAAATCACGCACCACACTGTAATCTTCTTGCTGATCCACACCGATACGGTGCTTGACCGTGACATCAATGTCGACCACATCTTGCATCGCTTTGACACCATCAGCAACCAAACCCACTTCATTCATCAAACACGCGCCAAATGCGCCTTTCTGCACGCGCTCGCTTGGGCAACCGCAATTAAGGTTCACTTCATCATAGCCATATTCTTCAGCAATTTTGGCACATTGCGCCAAATCCGCCGCATCTGAGCCACCCAATTGCAAAGCCACGGGATGTTCGCATTCATTGAACGCTAAAAAACGCTCACGGTTACCATGAATCAACGCACCGGTGGTCACCATTTCCGTATACAACCACGCATGGTGGGTAATTTGTCTGGCCATGTGACGGTAATGGCGATCGGTCCAATCCAGCATGGGCGCCACAGACAAAGTGCGCGGTGGCAGTTTTTTCGTTGTCATCTGCATCTATTTTTCGAAAAAACGTTTATTATACTAAGTTTTAGCACATTTTCGCAGTAAGTCTTTTCATGAATGCAACAGATTTAATTGGTTTGATGGGCACAGCCGCCTTTACCATCTCAGGCTACCTCGTTGGCTACCGCAAAGGCCTTGATTTATTGGGCGTGATCATTGTCTCGCTGTTAACCGCTATTGGTGGCGGTATCATTCGTGACATGTTGATTGGTCGCCTGCCTGCGGTTTTCACCAGCAATACCTCTTTAATCATGATTGCCATCACTTTGATTTTGGCAATGGTCTTTCACCTAGCCAAGCGCGAGCAACGCATTTTATCGTGGTCGTTTTACATCGCTGACGCCATTGGCTTGGTCGCCTTCAGTATTACAGGTGCACAAATTGGCTTGTTATATGAATTAAATTTGTTTGGCGTAGTGAGTTTGGCTTTTGTGACTGCCGTTGGCGGTGGCATGGTACGAGATACTTTGGTCAACGAAGTACCTGAAATCTTAACCGAAGGCATTTATGGCACCGTAGCAGTATTGATTGGCTTGTTTATGTTTATGCTCGACACCGTGGCCTATTTGAATGCTTGGACCTTGTATTTCATTGCCAGCTTAGGCTTGATTTTACGCTTGTGGGCAATTGTAGCCAAAATGCATTTGCCAACTTTGCAAAAAAAATCAGATTACAAAAATTAACAATTATTTTTTGAACCGACTTCAATCTGTTACGTCTATGCTATACACATTAATCTTGGTCTAGGTAATGTGGATTGTAATCAGACGTTTTCCTGTAATGCCTTTGCCATTTAATCCTCCCCCCTTGGATTAAATGGCTTCTTTTTTATGCCCATTTTTCAAATTAAATATAAAGCCTACAGCATAAAAATAACGAACAAAATCATCGCAAATCATTGAAAATAAAAAAATCTTACTATCCTTAACAGCAATTAATACTCATAAGCGTATTATAAATTCCATCGCCTCTCTGCTCCGAGGTTGGCGATTGAAGTGAGTAAGACGTTTTCCCCGCAATGAATTGACCACCTAATGGCTTTCTCCCTTGGCTTTAGGTGGTTTTTTTTGTGTTTTTGTTTTGCAATCCACCTAGCTTGCTGAAACTGTTATACTTCTTGCTTTAGTCTGACTACTTAGTGAACCCAATCACCATGCAAGAAAATTACCAACCTTCAGCCATCGAACCGGCTGCACAAAAATTGTGGGATGATGCCCGCTTGTTCAATGTGGAAATCGATGAATCTAAGCCCAAATATTACAGCTTGTCGATGTTCCCTTACCCATCTGGCAAGTTACACATGGGTCATGTGCGCAATTACACCATTACCGATGTGTTGTCGCGTTACAAATTGTTAAACGGCTTCAATGTGATGCAACCTATGGGCTGGGATGCTTTTGGTTTGCCTGCTGAAAACGCAGCGATGAAAAACCAAGTAGCTCCTGCTGCGTGGACGTATTCCAATATTGATTACATGAAAAAACAATTGCAGTCTTTGGGCTTTGCCTTGGATTGGGAACGTGAAGTGGCCACGTGCACACCTGACTATTACAAATGGGAACAATGGTTGTTCACCAAATTGTTTGAAAAAGGCATTGTGTACAAAAAAAACGGCGTGGTGAATTGGGATCCTGTTGACCAAACTGTGTTGGCCAATGAACAAGTGGAAAACGGTCGTGGTTGGCGTTCGGGCGCGCTGATTGAAAAACGCGAAATCCCGATGTATTACTTCAAAATTACCGATTACGCAGAAGAGCTGTTGCAAGACTTGGACAAGTTAGAACACTGGCCTGAACAAGTCAAAACCATGCAACGCAATTGGATTGGCAAATCTCGCGGCATGCAAGTGCGTTTTGGCATTGCAAACGACAGCAAAACTGGTTTGCCTGAAGGTTGGAACGAATATTTGCAAGTGTACACCACCCGTCCTGACACGTTGATGGGCGCAACTTATGTCGCAGTAGCCGCAGAGCACCCATTGGCAACGGCTGCTGCCGAAGGCAATACAGAACTGCAAGCGTTCATCGCTGAATGCAAAGCAGGTTCAGTTGCCGAAGCAGACATGGCAACCATGGAGAAAAAAGGCTTGCCTACAGGCCGCTTTGTCGTGAACCCATTGAATGGCGACGTGTTACCTGTATTTGTAGCCAATTATGTATTGTTCAGCTACGGCGACGGTGCGGTGATGGCAGTACCTGCACACGACGAACGTGATTTTGAGTTTGCCAAAAAATACGATTTGCCGATTAAAACCGTAATTCGCCCAAGCGAAGAGGAAGCGTTGGCAGAACCTTTACAGGCCGCTTATACCGAGCATGGCGTGTTGATTAACAGCGGTGAATTCGATGGTTTGGATTTTGCTGCCGCGTTTGATGCGATGGCAGCCAAACTCGAAAGCTTGAACGCTGGCGCACCGAAAACCCAATTCCGCTTGCGTGATTGGGGTATCAGCCGTCAACGCTATTGGGGTTGCCCAATTCCTATCATTCATTGCCCTTGCTGTGGCGATGTGCCTGTGCCTGAAGACCAATTGCCAGTGATTTTGCCTGAAGATGTGGTGCCTGATGGCGCGGGTTCGCCATTGAACAAAATGCCTGAATTCTACGAAACCACTTGTCCTAAATGTGGTGGTGATGCCCGTCGTGAAACCGACACCATGGACACCTTCATGGAATCAAGCTGGTATTTCGCGCGCTACGCTTCGCCTAAATGCGATACTGCCATGGTCGATCCTGCGGCTGGCAAATATTGGATGGCGGTAGATCAATATGTTGGTGGTATTGAGCATGCGATTTTGCATTTATTGTATGCACGTTTCTTCACCAAACTCATGCGTGACGAAGGTTTGTTGAATGTGGATGAGCCGTTCACCCGCTTGTTAACCCAAGGCATGGTGGTGTGCGAAACTTACTACCGCACAGGCGCCAATGACTCCAAAGAATGGATTGCGCCACAAGACGTTGAATTGGTGCGCAATGACAAAGGTCAACCGATTTCAGCCACGCTGATTGCCGATGGTTTGCCAGTTGAAATTGGCGGCATTGAAAAAATGTCCAAATCTAAAAATAATGGCGTTGACCCGCAAGCGTTGATTGATGAATATGGTGCAGATACAGCACGTTTGTTCATGATGTTTGCAGCGCCTCCTGAACAATCTTTGGAATGGTCAGATAACGGTGTAAAAGGCGCTTACAACTTCTTGCGTCGTTTGTGGCGCACAGTGTTTGAATTCCAAAAAGGTGGTTTGGTCACGGCTTTTGCTGGTAACCAAGACGCTTTGGATGCAGGTCTGAAAGATTTGCGCTACAAATTGCACACCACCATTGCCAAAGTCAGCGATGATTATGGTCGCCGCCAACAATTCAATACTGCCATTGCCGCAGTGATGGAATTGATGAACACATTGGACAAAACCGATACATCAAGCGAACAAGGTCGCGCAGTGGCGCAAGAAGTGTTGGAAAACATCATGCGTTTGTTGTGGCCGATTGTGCCGCACGCTTGCCAAGCTTTGTGGCAAATTTTGCGTCCTGAAACCAACTTATGGGATGCCGCTTGGCCGACAGTAGACGAGGCGGCTTTGGTCAAATCGGAAATTGAAGTGATGGTTCAAGTCAATGGCAAATTGCGTGGCAAAATCACCGTTGCGGCCGATGCCAGCAAAGAGGCTTTGGAAGCTGCCGCTTTGGCAAACGAAGGCGCAGTGAAATTCATGGAAGGCAAAACACCTAAAAAAGTGATTGTCGTACCAGGTCGCTTGGTAAATATTGTCGTGTAAGTCAGGAATTGACTTTATGATAGCAGCGTCCTGTAAGTTTACAGGACGCTGTATTTATTCATTGTACGGAACACCAATATGAACATTAAATATCGTATTTTAGCAACCGCCCTAGCTTTACCATTATTATGGTCACCTATGGCTCATAGCGCCAATAACAGCGATTTAAGCGTGGTTTACACACCCAAATTGTTTTATCCCAATGCCGCAAGATTGGCCAAACAAGAAGGCTTGGTGGTGATTTTGGGACAAGTGAATGCGCAAGGCAAAGTCACTCAAGCACACATCAAAACCAGCTCAGGTCATGCCGATTTAGACCAAGCAGCTTTAAAACAAGTCCAAAAAACCCGTTTTAAGCCCTTACCACAAGGTCAAGACAGCGCTGATTTTGAACAACCCATTCAATTTACACTTTAATGTAAAGAATGGATTGATTCCTATATGCCCGCACGATTTCATTTTCTAAATACCCACCCACGCCATTGTCTGAGTATTGTTCGTTCATTGTGGCTGATTTTAACGCTGCATTTATTAAGTGCTTGTGCAAGCTTACCGCCAGCCATTGCGGTTACCGAACCGGTTCAACACATCACCACTACCAACAGTCAACTGGCACAAGTCATTCACTCATTGCGCCAAGACCGCCAAAATCTCACAGGGATTTATCCGTTATCAGACAGCCATGATTCGTTTGCGGCACGAGCCAATTTGATTCATTCGGCAGAATTCACTTTAGATTTACAATATTATATTTGGCATAACGACACTTCAGGCCGCTTATTAGCGCAGGCTTTACAACGTGCCGCCAATCGAGGCGTGAAAGTGCGTTTGTTATTGGACGACAACAATACCGATGGTTTGGATTATTTTTTAAGTGATTTGGATGCACATCCGAACATACAAGTGCGCTTATTCAACCCTTTTCACCATCGCAAGATGCGCTGGATGGGCTATATCACGCAATTTGAACGCTTGAATCATCGCATGCACAACAAAGCGTTTATTGTTGACCAACAAGCGGCTATTTTAGGCGGACGCAATATTGGAGATGAATATTTTGGTGCGGGCGATGGCACGATGTTCATGGATTTGGATGTTTTGGCAGTAGGCAAAGTCGTTGATGACATCAATCAAGATTTTGAACGCTATTGGCGCAGTGAATCCAGTTACTCTTTAGAGCAAGTATTACAACACCGTTCTGTTGCACCGCCACCAGTGGCATTAAGCCCACACCAACAACAAGAACAACAAAATCAAAAACGCAATTATTTAAACCAAGTCGCACAATCTGATTATGCCAATGCCTTGCGTGAGCAACGCTTGCCATTGCAATGGTCAGATGTTGCATTGGTCTCTGATGACCCAGCCAAAGCCTTACAAAGTTTAGGCGCCACGCCAACACACAATATCGTCAATGATTTGTCACGCGAACTAGGTGACCCCAAAGAACAATTATTAATCGTATCGCCTTATTTTGTGCCAACTAAAAATGGGACCAAAGAGCTGGTTCAACTGGCACAAAATGGCGTTCACATCACCATTTTGACCAACTCCTTAGCCGCAACCGATGTGGCACCTGTGCATGCAGGCTATGCCAAATACCGCAAACCTTTGCTCAAAGCAGGCATTAATCTTTATGAACTCAAGCCCAGCATCATCAAACCCATGATTTTCAAAGACCGTGGTTTGACTGGCAGTTCTGGTTCCAGCTTACATGCCAAAACCATTGCCATCGACAACCGTTCAATGTTCATTGGTTCTTTCAATATGGACCCACGCTCTGCCAATGTGAATACTGAAAATGGTGTTGTCATTCACAATCCACAACTGACCAGCCATTTCAAAGAAACCTTACTCAATAACGTGCCTAGCAATGCCTATGAAGTACAATTAGACAGCAACGGACGTTTGGTGTGGTTAGAACATGGCGATTATGCTGCGATGGTGTATCAAAAAGAGCCTCAAACCACATGGATGAAACGATTTTGGATCAGATTTCTGTCCATTTTACCGATTGAGCCTTTGCTATAAATCCATCAAACGTCCTGTAACTTTACAGGACGCTTGATAAAAATATGCCATCATTGTGCCAAACGCATGATTTCCAATTGATTTTGTTGGTCTAATTTTTGCAATACTTGCAAAAATTTTGGCATATCAGCCACTACAATAGGCTGCTGAGCCTCACTCCAACCTTCCACATTGACCAAACGATTGCTGACATATTCTAAATTCGCAGCAAGTTTGCCATCTGAATAAAAATATTGGCTGCGACCATGCAACATGCCTTGGTCAAATTGATTGACATGAAATACCGTACCGTTTGGATAATAAGCAGTACTGCTACCAACCAATTTTCCTTTGTCATACAAACTGTTTTCCAAACGTGCACCATTGGCATAATACAAAGTCACTTCACTGTCTGTATGCTGGTTGTCAAAGACCTGCAAAGCCTCTTTATTGGTCACTTTCAAAGGATCACTTTGTTTTTGATCATTGCGACTGTAAAAGTCTTGCACGATAAAATGATTATCAGTGGTCGTACCCAATAATTTGCGATAATAACCATTGGCTACTTTTTGATTGGTAACACTGCCATCCAAATTAAAATGTGCCACCACTTCCTCTTGTTTCACTGCAATTTGTCGATACGCATCATTGTGCATACTGCTTGTGCTGCTACACGCAGCCAAGCCCATTGCCACCGCCACTACTAACATCCATGTTTTCATTGTTCAACCCTTGATTTCCAATGCCACTACATCATAACCAATGTGTCCATCATCGTCATGTATTGACTATGTGTTTGCTTGTAAAGTTTGCGCCAACCACTGTTTGGCTTCAGGCAACACCACACACCCATCTTGCTGCGTAAAATGCCCATAGCCTTGCAAACGGATTAAAGCGGCCTGTAAATGTTGGCTCAAACGTGCAGTAGCTGCGGGCAAAACATCGGTATCATCTTCTGAAAGCAATACCGTTGTTTGTAACGAAATATTCTGTAAAAATGCCCAAGGCAAATCATATTGATTGAATTCATCCAACTCAGGCAATAAAGCTAATTTTTCTGCAAATCCTGCAACCAACAACAAACCACCCAAGCGTGCGCTGGAAGCTTGTTGTGACAAAAAATGCAAAGTCGCCACACAGCCCAAGCTGTGCGCCACAATATAAGTCTGTTCATCCACATCACCAATGGCTTGCTGCAAAGCCTGTTGCCACTCAAGCAAACTGGGCATATGTGAGCTTGGCAAAGCAACAATATGGCTGTTAATGGCAGGAAATTGCTGACACAACCATTCAAACCAATGATTTTGTGGATGGGCTTGATAACCATGAACAATAAACAAACGGGATTTCATAAAAGCAGCTTTCAAAACAAAATACCGCTTGATGATAACAGGGATGAGCCCCATTAAAAGGATTGAATCATGCTATCGAAATTGCTATTGGATATATTAAACAACCATCAAATTAAAAATAAAAAAACGACCAATGGCACAACCACTGCCAAACACCATTGCCATTGATGGGCCACTGAAGCAGATTCCGAGGGTTGGGATGAACCCAATCTTCCATTCAAACTCACACCATGGGCTACCCAGCCCTGCCGCACACCCAAACCTATGGCAAAAACAGCCATCAGCAACATGCTCAGCATGAGAAATTTATTTAACATTCAATACCTTCATGAGATGAATGGAATTTCACAAAAAATCATAAACAAATGCAATGACTTCAATCTTTTGAGATATGGATGCAAAAAACATGCCAAAACAATAAAAATAACCGTAAGTCTATTAATTCATCATTCACGCATCGCATAAAAAAACCGTGACTTAAGTCACGGCTCCATGATGTGATTCTTTATTTTCACTTTAACGCTTAAACAAGCCTTGCTGCTGTAAAAATGGCAACATATGCGGGCGCACAGGTTTACACAAAGTCTTGGCAATCGCATCTTGCCATGTGGCGGGCTCTGCGCCTCGCTCCACATAATATGCTTTTACCTGTGCTTCATAAGCAGCAACAGCATTTAAATCTTGTGCTTGATAAGTATTTTCACTGACAAACAATGCCGTTGGCAGTTTTGGCTTCATGTTGGGATTTTGTGCAGGATAGCCCAAACACATACCAAACAAAGGAACGGTTTTTTCAGGCAAAGCCAAAATTTCAGCCGCCTTCACCATATCATTGCGCAAAGCACCAATATACACACCACCCAAACCCAAAGACTCTGCCGCTAATAACACATTTTGCGCCATGATGCCTGCATCAATCGCACCCATAATGCCCACTTCTGCCCAATCGGTTTGTGTGTTTTCAACCAACATGCTATGTCTTGCTACATCCAACACAAATACCCAAAATTCAGGTGCTGATTCGACATAAGCTTGATTGGCACACACCTCACGCAGTTGCTGCCGCTTATGTTTATCAGTAATGCGAATAATGTGAGTGGATTGTAAAAAATTAGAAGTCGCTCCAGAAGACGCTGCCGCTAACAATGCATCACAAATTTCTGCTGTCACAGCTTGTTCGGTAAATGCTCTAATGGAACGATGATGCAATTGGGTGGTTAAAGTTGCCTGACTGTTCAAATTCATATACTCATACCATATTAATAGGTGAATTAATGCTGTTTGCCCATTTCCAATTGACGGGCAGTTTGCGCCAAACGCACGCCTTGAGAAAACGCCACTTTTTTCTCTTCAACACTCAAAACAGGATTGCCATTAGCACCTGCCACATGCGATGCACCATATGGTGTGCCGCCTGTTTGAGTGTGACTCATATCCGATTGGCTAAATGGCACACCCAAAACCATCATGCCTTGATGTAATAAAGGCAACATCATCGTCAACAAAGTCGACTCTTGACCGCCATGCATGGTAGAAGTACTGGTAAAAACCACAGCCGGCTTACCAATCAAATCCCCTGATAACCACACACCACTGCTACCATCCAAAAAATACTTCATCGCCGCAGCCATATTACCAAAACGGGTCGGGCTACCCAAAGCCAATGCCGCACATTCACGCAAATCATCCATCGTGGCATACGGTGCACCACTGCTAGGAATATCGGCTTGCACTTGCTCACATACCGTAGAAATTTTCGGCACAGTGCGCAATACCGCTTCACAGCCTTCTACACTTTCAATACCTTTGGCCATTTCTCGTGCCAAATTCAAAACACTGCCATTTTGGCTGTAATACAAAACCAATATTTTCAACATGAGTCTACCTTCTTCATCTATTTCAATGCGATACAGATAATACGCTACAATGCAGACTTATGTGTATTTCAGGACGCTTTATGTTGAAATCCTTCATCGCCCAATCTTGGCAATGTCTGACTGAGCAACGCTTGTGGCAGTTTGCGATATTCATCTTGAAGCGCTGCCAACAACTGCATTTATTTCAAGTTTCATCCAGCCTCACTTTCACCACTTTGCTCGCTTTGGTGCCATTTTTCACCATTGCATTGACGGTGATTTCCGCCTTTCCCATGTTCGAAGGCATTACCCGTCAATTTCAAGATTTCATCACCGACAATTTGGTCCCGCAAGCCAGTTATACCATTATCAATGAATATGTGTTCGGCTTCTTAGACAACGCTTCAAAACTCACCACCATCGGTATCATCATGTTGGTGGCTTCAGCCATTTTATTGATTAACACCATTGAAACGGCCTTCAATCAAATCTGGGGCACCACCAAACTGCGTCCTTGGCATACACGTTTATTGGTCTATTGGGCATTGTTAACCCTAGGACCAGTCATTCTAGGTTTAACCATTTCTCAACTAGGACGCTTAACCAAACAATCTATTTTTGCTTTACATTACCCAACTTGGGCATTGTTACTACAAGTTAGCATCTCTATTTTAGTCAATATGATTTTGTTATGGCTGATGTATCGTGTCGTACCCTCACGCTATGTTCCGGCCAAACATGCATTGGTAGGTTCTTTGTGGAGTGCGGTGATTTTAGAAATTGCCAAGCGCATATTCAGTTCTTATTTCGGACACGTCGGCAATTATCAAGTCATTTATGGCGCATTTGCGGCCGTACCTTTGTTTTTAGTTTGGATCAATGTTTTGTGGGCGATTTTGTTGTCAGGCGCCATCTTAACCAATGCTTTATCCTATTGGAAAGGCGACGCTTTCCACAGACATACAGGGCAACATGGGCGCTTTGATGATATTTTAAAAATATTGATTTTACTTGCCCAAGCCCATGATGAAGGCAAAATTTTACCCACGCGTTCATTTCGAAACCATATCAATATGGGTTATGACGAATTAACCGACATGTTAGAACAATTGCAACACTATGATTATGTTGCTCGCGACAATGATGGTTGGTTACTCAAAACCAATCCACAAAACATCGATTTACGGGCTATTTTTGAATTGTTTGTTTACAGGCCGCATGACAACCAACAAGACCAAATCGGGCAAATGGTACAAAATTTCATGCAACCGAGTATGGAAACATTGAATATGTCATTGGCTGACTTTATGAAGCACTCCAAAGTCCCAACCACGATAGTATAAAAAAAATGCCCAGAGATTTCTGGGCATTTGTCAAAATCAAAACACAATCAACGTTGAATAGGATTCACAGTGATTTCTACACGGCGATTTTCTGCACGACCTGCCACAGTATTGTTACTTGCAACAGGTTGGCGAGAGCCTGCACCAGCAGTCGTAATGCGATTAGATGCAACATTGCGGCTCACCAAATAATTGGCAA
The DNA here is from genome assembly GCF_000382305.1 of Vitreoscilla stercoraria DSM 513. Lineage (GTDB taxonomy): Bacteria > Pseudomonadota > Gammaproteobacteria > Burkholderiales > Neisseriaceae > Vitreoscilla > Vitreoscilla stercoraria. The sequence continues at coordinate 5,094 of NZ_KB908018.1, read as the reverse complement.
CAGCAGAAGCACGATTGCGTGACAAAGGTTCATTAATCGCATCGCTACCAGTACTATCGGTATGACCTACAATATTGATAGTAGTATCAGTATATTGAGCCAACACGCTGCTGACTGAGTTCAAGCTAGAAGAAGCTGAACTGTTTAGTTGATAACTACCTGTCGCAAAAGTGATACTTTCTGGCATCACCAAACGAATTTCATCACCCACACGGTTTACTTCCACTTGGGTATTCGCCAAACTTTGACGCAATTGACGCTCTTGATGATCCATATAAGCGCCTACACCTGCGCCAATGGCGCCACATGCCAAAGCCGAATTACGCGCACCTTTACTACCATGAGTCAATGCACCCACAATACCGCAAGTCGCCGCACCACCCAAAGCACCCAAAACCGTATTGTTGCGATCCACTTGACCTGTCATAGGATCGGTTGCACAAGCACTCAAAGCCACTGCTGCAACCGTCGCCATCAAACTGAATTTTTTCCATGCTTTCATTCTAGACTCCTTGAATTATCGTATGCTTTTAATATATTGGCACTAATAACCATATTTCACAATAGCTATGTTTAGAAAATAAATCCTCATAATTAATTTCATAAAACCATTACAAGAGCTTAAAAATTATGTATTAACCATATTTACCCAAATTTTGCATAATTCTAAATTAACGGTATAATGCGCTTCTTATCTAGAGAGGTGGATGAGTGGTTGAAGTCGCACGCCTGGAAAGCGTGTATACGTTTATAGCGTATCGAGGGTTCGAATCCCTTCCTCTCTGCCAATATTCAAATTACCCGCATTCGTGCGGGTTTTTTATTGACCTAAAAATCCTTACAAAACAAGGTTCTTTGTAGTTTCTTTGTGCTTTACCATTCGCTCACATTCGTTTACAGCCATTTTTTTATGGGTTACTCTTTGGGTTACAGCATTGGTATATATGTAAATCAGTAACCCAATAGCACTATCAGTCCACTTTTTACAGTGAGTAACCCATCATGCCAAAGATTGCCAAACGCTTGACCGACACAGCCGTGAAAGCCTTAAAGCCAAAGGAAAAGACCTACAAAGTGGCTGGCGGTAATGGCTTGTCTTTGTTCATCAAACCGAACGGCTCAAAGCTATGGGCTTTCAGGTTTATTGATAAAGTAACCCAAAAGGATTGCACTGTGTACTTGGGTAGCTATCCTGCCTACTCATTGGCTGAGGCTACCAAGTGGGCAGACGAATTGAAGCAACGCCACCTCAAAGGCTTGGCAGTCATTGAAGAAAAGCCCGACACCGACAAATATGTTTTTCAGACAGTTTATCAATCATGGTTTGAGCGATGGCAGCCAACAGTGACACCACGCCATGCCTTACAGGTTCAGAGCGTCATTGAAAAGGATATTTTCCCGACTCTCAGCAGCATGGATGTTCGAGAGATTAAGCCCGTCAATATCGTGGACGCTTTGCGAGTGTTTGAAGAGCGTGGCGCATTGGAACGACTGAGGCGCACCAAGAACGCTTTGAATCTCTTGTTTGGCTATGCGGTAAGCGGTGGACTGATTGATGCCAATCCTGTGGCAAGCGTCCAAAACAATGCTTTCAAAAAGCCTGTAAAGGGTCAATTTGACGCTTTGCCACAATCTGACTTGCCCATGCTCATGAAGTGGTTAGGTGAACCGATTACCATTGCCAAGTTAGCGATCAAGTGGCAATTGATGACACTATGCCGCCCCATTGAAGCAGTGGGCGCAAGGTTTGACGAAATGGACTTGGCCAATAAGCTTTGGGTGATTCCTGCCAATCGAATGAAGCGAGGCAAAACTCACACAATACCTTTAACCGATGCGCTCATAGAATTGTTGGATTTAATCCAATATGTGAATCAAGGTGGCGTGTACCTGTTTGAAAGCTTGGACGGTGACAGTCATTTACACAGGGAAAGCCCACGCTTGGCACTTCGCAAGGCAAAGTTTAATACCACAGCGCATGGCCTACGCTCTACAGCGTCCACCATACTGAATGAATCAAGATTGTTTCGTGAGGATGTCATCGAGGTTCAATTAAGCCATGCTGACACCAACAAAGTGAGAAGCGCATACAATCGCAGCGACTACCTACAGGAACGCTTAGAGATGCTTCAATGGTGGCATGACTACCTAGCACAGCAAGAAGCATAAGCAGAATGAACGAAGCCACCAACGTCGGTGGCAATCCTACGTTTTACCTATCAAATTTTTCTTCAATAAATAAAGTTCCAAATCCTTTTTACTAGTCTCAGGTGGTATTTCTCTAACCCCTAAATGGATAAGCGTTTGCGTAAATTTCTCAAATATATCTATTTGCTGCAGAGACTCACCTATCCCACTAAAATTATCATATGCGACTATCTCAAATAATTTTTTAGTGCAAAATACTAGCTTTTCAACTGATATGTCTGATTTCCAAAACTCATACAATATATTTTCAATTGAGCTATCAAACATTATTTGGGAAATGTTTCTATCCACTACTGACATCTTCTTAACATCTTGGAAATATGACAATTTATACAACTCTGAAATATGTTGCATCTTTAATGGCTTTGACTCAATCTCAATTATGAATTGATCTACATTTTTTAACCCACCTCTAAATGAATTATAAACATAGTCATAATTAGACATACATGGTCCTAATTTAACAAGAGTATCGAAAAAACTTTTTATTTTTGAAGTAAAAGATTTTTTGTCCAAACTTGTTTGTATATTACGACTGCATTTATCTATTTGAAATGTCAATTTTTCATCAAACTCAAAAAAATCAAAATTCTTGTCAAATCTACTCTCATACAACTCATTCATTACTTTTTCAAGTTCTGGATAATCATTAATTATATTGACCATCTTTGTATCAAGTTCAGTCATAAGCTTAAATATTGATATAGAGCAATATGGAACACTTATATTTTTATATATTCCCCAATAAATCTCGAAATCACTTACACACCAATCATAGATAGATTTACCTTCAATTTCTATTGTGTGTGATGCTCTAGCAATTGCAAACTCAAGCACTTCATTAATAGATGTATCCCTATGTCTACGAAGCATATCTAACATTTGCTTGTATCTAGGACGCACAGTCCCACCAACTCTAATAGGTACTTCACCTTCATATCGCGGCGGACGACCACCTTTATTTTTCTCGTTCATAGTTTATGTCTCAAAAACAAAATTAACTATTGAAATCGTACATGACTGTCATTATACTTACAACACCGTATATGTTTTTGATACATTAACTAAATAAACGAAAAAAACTATGCTACCTACACAAAATCAATCACTACCAAATAATCAACACCTAGACGATATTCATACTCTTTGGGCAAAACCAAAGGTAAAAGAAGTATTGGGTATTGCTGATACAAAGCTATATCAGTTAATCAAAGAAGGAGAATTATCTAAACCATTAAAAATTGGCAGACGTTCTTTGTGGCGCAAGTCTGATGTGTTGGCATTTATTGATGCCAAAGCCTCAAGCTTGCAAGGATGAAAGACAAAGGCATTATGCTTAAATTTTTATTAATGCACTCAATGCTATGGGGAATTGTCCTGTGTGGCGGGCAATACCTGAATCAATCAACGCCACCAAAAGAAAAAGGCTATCACTTGCAAACTTTGGACGGAGCGCAAGTAACAGCCACAACATTCACCAATCGAATTAGGAAAAATGTCTAGATGCCAATTCTACACACTCAAGCCCACATGGGCAAAGCACTTCGCTTTACTTCACCACAGGCAGCCAGCCTATTTATTGACAACATGCTACGCACCAACGAAAGCGCATGTTTTCAAATTCAGCAATACCGCAACACCTGGACAGTTAAACGTGTGGAGGTGGTGGCGTGAATCTAGCATTACTTCCTACCCCACAACAATACATTGAATTGCATGACATGGCGGCTGAAACACTGTGGCAAGCTGAATTGGCAGGCATGAGTTTTTTAAGTGCCAATTTAGAAGATGATGAATTACGAACGGCTCTACGCACAATGGTAACCATCATTCGAGCCTCAAAGGTCTACGATATACAAGGTATTGGCGAGCTTCGTGTGGAATTAGAAAAAGAGGCTGCCTTATGAATACCACCACACCACAACAACACGCCTATGAATTGCACTGTGATGGCTTGAGTACATTCTTGAATATGGCGGCTCAAACTCTTGAAAAGCGTCTTTATGATAATGACTTGCCAAGTGCTGAGGCGGTTTCTTTGCAAGCCCAAGCGGAATTGGCCATACACACATTAGGTACGATGGCTGAGTTTGCAGCACGAGATCAGATGGCCAATGAAAGTAGTCAGCATTGTGCCTCTACACTGCTGATGACTGCCCGTGTGATGCGTGAATTAGGCAGCATCATGGCAACGGCAAATTGTGCAATCAACAATGGTAAAAAGCACACAGCAAGAGCCAACGCCACCACAGTGAAGTCTGCTTAACAGCTTAAATTTTCCCTATGTGAAATCAGCTAGCCCATGCCCTTAAACGGCATAGGCTGGATTGTTGCAGCCTTTTTTTAGGGCAAAGGAGCGTTACAGATGCAAAACGAACATGATAACAAGGTCATTCCAAGCCGCTTAATGCCGTTTCTTGATGCGGTACAAACAGATGCCATACACGGTAAACCATGCAGTCAATTGCGCCATGTCAAGGATGTGATTGTAGAGGCTTTGGAATTGGGCTTAGTCGGTGTTTTTGATGCCAATGGCGTGGCAGTAATGGACTTTACCGATACAGGACACGCCCGTTATTGCCAACAAGCCACTAAAAACATGACAAATCCGAACAAATAAGCAGCACGAGCCGCCTTTGTGCGGCTTTATTCACTGATTGGAATCAAGATGATTGATTTTAAAGACATAGCGCACCATGCCATAGGGCAATGGCATTACGTTTTAACCGCTTTGGGCGTACCAGCCCAATCATTGACCAACAAGCACCAGCCTTGCCCAGCTTGCGGCGGCAAAGACCGTTTTCGCTTCGATGATAAGCAAGGAAAAGGCACATTCATTTGTAGCCATATGGACGGTTTGGGCGGTGATGGCTTTGCATTGGTGCA